>JAIELP010000001.1 GCA_019752925.1 bacterium | reverse complement strand
CTGTACCTGTTGCTATTGTAATTGCACCGTTCATCCCGTTTACTGATGCTACACTCGAAGAACTATTCGCTGGAGTATAACCGTATAATGCACTGATATCTGAAGATACTAATCTTCCTGCATTCGTTACGCGACCCTTAGCATCTACCGTTACCTTTGTGTAATCCGTACTTGCTACTACTCCTGTATTGGCTAACTGAATATTACCACCAGTTATTGATGAAATATCACCACTTGGAGTTACTGATGTAGCTACGTTACCCACACCTACTATTATATTTCCTGTTGTTAATACATTCGTTACAGGAGTAAAGCCTAATGCTGTTGTTATATCCGACGACGCTAACGCATACCATGATGTGTTCGCTCCATCTGTTCTTAATAATCTTCCTGCATTACCACCCTGCGATGGTAATAAGTTATTCAACGCTGCATTTGCACTTGTTGCACCAGTACCACCATTTGCTATGCCTAATGTTCCTGTTACTGCTGATAAGTCTGATGAAGCAAAGCCTGCTGTTACCTGACCTTTAGCATTTACAGTTACTCGGTTATATGTTCCTGCTGTTACCCCAGTGTTTGCTAAAATTAAATTACCACCTGATACGTTAAACTCTCCAGCGTAGTTAAAACTAATTATTGGCGTTGATGATGTTGGTGAGGAGTTGTTGACATCTATCGGAGCTACGCCCGTTACTAGAGATACAGGAGTGTAACCTATAATCGATGATAAATCGCCTGATGTTAATCGACCCGCACTTGTTACACGACCCTTAGCATCTACTGTTACCTTCGTGTAATCCGTACTTGCCACTACACCTGTGTTATTTAATGTAATGGTATTATATGTTCCCGTTACATCACCACTGAAGTTGGTTGTTGTTCCAAGCTTATTATTAAACGTTGTCCAATCAGTCGATGTTAATAAACCTCTTATAACACTGTTACTTGCATTCGGGATATTAATCGTTACTGTCGATCCACCATTGGCAACTGTTAAATCATTACTCGCTGATCCCGTATTTATCGTGATCGCGCCAGTCATACCATTTACGGAAGCCACGCTTGTTGAACTGTTTGCTGGAACATATCCATATAATGTCGAAATATCAGCTGAAACTAATCTTCCTGCTGAAGTTACTCGGCCTTTTGCATCCACTGTTACTTTTGTGTAATCGGATGATGCCACTACGCCAGTATTGGTTAACGCAATTGTAGAACTAGTGCCGGTTACATCTCCACTAAATGTACTTGCTGTAGTCAAAATATTATTAGAAGCCGGTGTGCCACTAGTCCAAGCGCCACCAGATACATATAATATATTTCCGTTAGCTCCTGGAGCTAATGTGTTCAAAGCACCTGCTCCATTACCTACTAATAAGTTACCCGCAGTGAAGGTAGTTACTCCGGTACCGCCGCGAGCCACACCCAACGTACCTGTTGTTCCATTTGTAATATCTAATGATGCTGCACCCGCAGCTGTTAAGCGACCTTTTGCATCTACTGTAAATGTTGGCACGCCATTTACTCCACCAAACGAACCAGCAGTAACTCCAGAATTCGATAACACCGTAGCATTGTAAGTTCCTGTTACATCACCGCTAAAGCTTGTTGTTGTGCCTAATTTATTATTGAAAGTTGTAAAGTCCGTACTCGATAAATAACCGTTAGTTGCAACAGAAGCCTGAGTGATTGAAACTGTAGGATCTGCTGAAGTACCACCAATAACGATAGGGGCGCCACCGCTTGTTACGCTGGTAACTGTACCACCCAAACCAGTAGCAGAACCCACTTTTAACCAAGCCGCACCGTTAGAGTAATAAATTTCACCTGTATCGCTAGCAACATACATACGATTTGCATTGGCTGGAGCCGCTGCAGGCCTTGCTGCTAAAGTACCGCCTTGAACTGAATCTAAACCACCGGCATTAGCTAAAGTTACGTCTGTAATACCGTAACCACCGAAAGTTGTAGGCGTAGTAGCCGGATTAATTTTTGTCCAACTGATATCGCCACTTAAAATTTTTGCATTGGTGATCGCATTATTACGTATTGTTACATCACCTGAAGCATTCATCGACACATCGCCGCTCATAACTGCTGCTAAAGCAGTTGTTACTTGGCTTCCCGATAAAGAGTAAGCTGTACAAGTAATTTGGTCTGTAATAGCTGAATAATTTAAAGACTGACCTGTCGGACACGCACCGGATACGTTAAACCAAGCCGCGGAACCTGTTGCAACCGATGAGTGAATTTCTGTGGATGTCATATATTGAGCGGTAGCATCACCACTGGCATTACCAACCCACACACGACCGTTAGCCAAAGTTGTAGATAATTTATTGTTAAATGTTGTCCAGTCATTACTACTTAAATAACCGTTTGCAGCACCGCTCGATTGAGTAATTGTAATATTAGGCGTAGAACCGCCAGAAGAAGCTAATGGAGGCGATGCTGTAACATTGGTAACACCGATAGCTGACGGATTTACCCACGATAAATCACCCGAACTATTTGTACCTAAAAGAGTTCCCGCTACAGGTAATGTCGAAGGTAAGGTTAAAGTATAGTCACCACTCACAGTGCCCGGCAGCTGAATTAATGCATTATTAACGTTACCGGCATTGTAAATTCTTAAATTATTAATGGATGCATTCGTTGCTGAAACTGTTCCTACTGCGATATTTCCTGAAGCATCACGTTTTACAATCGTACTTGCAGTGTTGGCATTTGTTGCAGCCAAAGTATCTGTTACAGAAGTATTGATCTGAGCTGCAGTACGACCACCCACAGTTGCTACAGATGGGTTAGGGAATGTACCACCCAAATCACCACCAGCCGCACCACCTGATTGAATCGCATTTACGATACGAACATCATTACCTGCCGCAACTGTATTAGCTACTGTGCCAACATTAACAGTTAAAGAAGGAGTTGTTGTTCCGGTTGCAACTGTTAAATATGCATTAGACGAAGTAACATTGGTTACCGTACCGCCACCATCTGTTACAGGAATAAAGTTTGTACCGTTATATTGTAAAGTTTGACCGGCTACGATACCGCCAATATTTACGTTGATGCCGCGAATTCTATCCACTGAAGTGGCACCTTGAGTACCTGTTACGTCACCAGCTAAAGCTCCAGTAAAGCCCACTGCTGGATCACCGGTTCTTAAGTAAAAACTACTGGCATTAGATAATGTATTAATCAGCTCAGTATATTGAGTATTATTTAAAGGAGTTACGTTAAGCGGGTTACCTGAACCATCTACTACTCTCATTAAAGCATCAACTGAGAAACCACCAACATTTAAAGATTCAATTGCCGAAGGAACATAGGCTACTGTTTGAGTTGGCAGTGGTTCCCAAGGATCACCTGGATTTGCTCTGAAAGAAATGCTTACACGTCTGGCGTCAGTTGCAGCAGGAGAGTACGTTGGGCCACCTGCAGTACAATTACCAGCTAAGTTGAAAGCACCGAAAGTATTTTTATTACTGAAAACCTGTTGAACCGTATAACCATTAAGTGGACTTACTACACCAGCACCACTATTAATACCGAGCACGAAAACGCCGTTTGTTACGTTTCGTGATACGATTTCTTCGTACATTAAACAGTTGGCAGGAGAAGTGGAAGGAGTTCGAACTTGAACTCTAAACTCTACAGTTCCTGTTAAACCCAAGTTAGTCACGCTGTCGATAATACGACCGTGATAACTGAGCTGTTGAGAGTTCGCGGTGAGTGCCGCAAACATCATGAACAAAAATACTGAGCAAACGTACCTTATAGTATTTTTCACTGTCCGACTCCTGATAAAATGTTGCCTTGAGAGTTCACGTAACCTTTATAGTTACCTGAGGTAGTAGTAAGAGATGAAGGTGGATTAGATCCCGACGCTGGCGTAGGATCTTCAATAATTCCTGTTGGCGCAGCCAAATCGTATGCAAATGAAGGGTAAGTCGCATCTTCTAGAGGCACCTCATGCATCAAAGAAAAATTTGTGTGCTGAGTATTAACAGCGTTTGGATTGCTACTAGCTCCAGACATAGCTGCTGTTTCGCCTTGATTACTGCCAGGAACAAAAGCGGCACCACGGAATTGAAAGCGCGTGGGCTGAGCCGTTACAGTATTACTTTGACGCTGCCCTAAAGAGTTACGTGCTAATACATAAAAGTCATATTCCGTACCATTCGTTAACCCGGTTACGGTGTAAGGAGAAGTCACTCTCTGAATTTCAGTAAACGCTGAACCGGAACCAGTTACGCGGTAGTAAAGATTATAATATGGAGAAGTAAATGCACCACTCGTTAACATATACGCAGCATTCTGCCATGTGATATCGACTGTTTGATTGCCGCCTGTTGCATCTGTAATTGCAAAGGCACCTGGAGCTAAAATATGAACAACTGTTAACTGGAAGTTAGAGCTTGCATATGTCCAGAAGTCATAAAGAGTAACAGTAATATTAACAACGCCAAATTGGAAAGCTTTAGGTGCAATTCTTAATGTACAGTTAGGATACGTACCACCAACAGTTAAGCCAGTACTATCTATTATTGTATTATTTGATGAAGTTGCTTTTACGAATACAAGAGAACAAACCATGAATGTATCAGGATCGTTAATCGTGAAGGGAATTGTTTGCACGTCATTTTCGTCGATGATAAAATCAGATATAGAACTAATAACAGGAGGCAGTGATGGTGTGTGCTTACCCGGCTCGAAAGTTGGATCTAAATTAGATTTACTTCCGCCTAGTGGATTAAAGTCACAACCTACGACAAATAATGTCGCAACAAGCAGTAACGTATTCGAAAGTATATGACGGATAAACGTTCTTATGCCAAACCTTCTTTTGTTAACTTCCTATAAGTATATGTCATCATTACCAATCTTTCAGCTTCCATGCGTACCCAAATTTAAATCCTAGTTTAGATGCTTTCTGTAACAGAATATCCGTATCTTGTTGAGACACCTCATATTTTACCGTACCAAAAAGATATTCTTTCACGCGATCTTGCTGAACAGTAAACCCAATATCAAAAGCAGTTCCGGCATTAACATTGTAACCGCTGGTGCCGCCACCCTGAATTGATGTCATATTAACTTCCCCGTCAAAACGGAATTTTCCGGATTGATGGAACATGTAACTTGCACCTACGTGCACATCAACAAGCGGAACCGCATTCACAACAACTCCTCCGTCGTCAAACAAAACGATATTCTGTACTAAGAATCGGTAGAACAATCTTTCACGTTGCTGAATGCCGGCGCTAAACCCCCATTTGCCAATGTCGTAGCGCGCAGATGCACTGAATGTGTTTAAGGTTTTTTTACTTTGCTCAATAGGTCTCTCACGAATCTCAGGATGAATGTCATTGTTAATGACTGAGAAATACAAATCAGTTCTGAAGTTTTCTGTCCAATAATTATTCCAACCAAAGCCAACTTCCGGATTCAGCTTACTCAGCAGAACACCTTGTCCGCCGGTTGTTCTATCGGTACCATCGTAGCGGTTGTACCAAGCTGCGCCTGTTACAAAAATTGTAGAATAACGCGTGATACATTCTGTACCGGTCCACTCGCCGTCACAAATCATGCGGTAACGGAGAGCTTCCGATACTTCCTCCGTAGGGCCAACAGAATCAAGATCTACCTGAGCACCACCTGGAATATCTTTATTTAAAATATCTGTAGTTTGTTGATCTGCACCGAGGTTTTCAGTTTTAACTTTTCCGTCTGTTCCTGTAATTTTTCCGATTTTTTCAGAAGTAATAAGTCGGTAAGTTCCTTTATCAATTACACGCCATCCGACCAATTGCTCTTCGCATTTAAACGGCATAATAATTTCATTGCCAGGCTCTGTGGCTGTTTGATTTGGCACATTATTCATTTTCTGAAGTGCCTCTAACGAGCCACCATCGCCAATTACAGGCTCCAGACGAAAGTTTTTTAATATGGAATAAAAGTCTTCACCGTTTTGAACAGAGTAGCGTGTTTGTTTTGATAAAGGCGTACAAATTTCTGCCGCATCAATTTTCTGTAAAAAAATGAGCTGTAAAAATATTAATATCAAAATGCTGTTAATAAATTTAAGTCGTACTTCTGTCATCATTTTCAATTATTTCAATGACTTAGAATAAAAGAAAGCGATCTGCGAATATTAGTTATTTTCTAGACTGGCAGGAAGTCGCGTCGGGTTTTGTTTAAATTGTTCGGCATCCACTTGCTGAGTTTCAGGTCTGAAAAGGAATCTCGACTTTAGGCTGTCGTTGGATTCCAATACAGTGGCTGCATCCGCCAAGTCTTTGGCTTTTTGTTTAACATCCGCACGACTATAGACTTGCGAAAGTGATCTCGCAAAGAAAGATTCTTTCGGATTTTCCTCGTAAAACTCTTCAAAGATGGCCACGGCCTCAGTCGAGTTGTTTTGTTGCATAAGGGCCCATGCCAAGAGTGGCTTTATGTTTTTATTTGTCGATTTCAACTCAACAGCCTTATTTACGAAGAACACGATATCATCAGGGCTTTTATTTTTCAGGTACCAAAGCTCAGCTAGCATCGAATAAACATTGGCACTTCGCGGGTTAATTTTTAAAGCTGCAAAAATTTGTTTTTTGAATGCTTTTTGATTGCTCAGTCTATAGTGCAGAAAAGCCATTTTCAGACGCAAATCTTCATCGCGAGGAAATAATTGAATGCCCTTTTCAAGTAAGGCAACTGTTTCAACGTATCTTTTACCCTCGATCATGAAATCTGCATAAGTCTTGTAGATTACTAGCTGATCAGGTCTTGCAATAAAGGCCGAACGAATTGTATTGATAGCGTCATCGTATTTGCCTTCAAGTTTGTGATATAAAGCTAAACGAACCTGTGCTTCGCCGTAGTAATCAGATGAAGTAGGAATTTTACTTAAGATAAAGGCGGCATCATCAGGTTTTTCCTGTGTAATATAAATTTGAGCCAGGTAAAAGCGAGCTTCGTCGCTTTCCTGATACCTTAAAAGTGATAAATATAGCTTTTCTGCATTCTTTAAATCGTTCATTAAATAATAAACATGGGCCTTTTTCAGATCTATCATTCCGATATCGTATGTTAAAGGACGTTGTTTATTGTATTCACGCAAAGCAACTTCATAATGCTCAGACTGAACGGCTGAATAGGATAAGTTTTGTGAAATTTCCATATCAAATTCATGAGTATCAGAAAAATTCATAAGAGCAAAAGTTGACTCTTTAAACTGTTTTTGCGCAAAGGAATTTGTTACGTACTCAAGAACTACCTGACGATCACGTGGATTAAGTGCATAAGCCTGAGCCAGCCACTCATTATAAAGCTCTGATTCTCTAGTAATTTTATAAATCATAGCTTTTTCATAGGCAATTCTGAAATTATTTGAATCATTCGGACTGATTTTCACCAATGTGCTTAATGCTTCATTGTATTTTTTCTCGATTTTAAAAATATAAAACAAAGCCCATTCTGCTTCTTCAAATTTATGATCTTTTTGTAACATTGTTTTATAAACTTCGCGTGCTTTTGAATAAATTTTAGTTTCAAGGTACAAGTCACCAATTTTTTTAAGAATGGATAGATTGTCAGGCTCTAACTTAAGCGCTTCGCTCAACTCAACAATTGCTAAGTGGTTACGTTTAACTTTTCTGTATTCGTCAGATAAACTTAAATAAGGAGATACTCTTTTAGGATTATGTAACAAAGACAGTCTAAAATACTCGATAGCTTTATCTGAGTCATTTTCAAGCGAGTAACTGATGGCCATTTGCTCATAGTACTCGGCTCTGGAAATATTCTGCGGAAACATATCGGTTTTCATAGTGAAAACTTCATTGTTCTGAATAGGCTTATGGGTTGCGCAACCCACCGCCAGCAATAAAGATAGAATATAAAATAAACTCTGTTTCACATTTAACTTATCGGTTTTCTTACTGAGATCTTAACTCGACTAGACCTTAATCTGGCTTCTGTGACGAACAAGGAGTTTATAGCGAAACCACGCATAGATAGCTGTCGTCGATGCGGCACAAACCAAATGCCATAATTTAAATAAAGGTTCATACTGTTTTGATGAAATATTTCCTAATTTCCACAATTGTTCTTTTTACTTATCAAACTCAATCAGCTACTACAGATTACTTCAAAAATACGTATCCAGAGTGCGAAGCCGATTTTGATGCAAAATTTTCCAAGGCAAAAGCCAGTAACAAAAATGCTGAGATTCATGAATTTCAGTACGCTGAAGGAACTCTAAAATCATATTTCTTTCCTGCCAAAAACGAAAAATCTAAGAAAAAAAACTTACTTATACTGATTTCGGGAACACACGGAATCGAAGCTTTTGCAGGATCTGCGGTCCAAAGGTACTTGCTCGACCAAAACTTGAACAACGGAAACACCGCAATTCTGATGATTCATGGATTTAATCTATACGGCTTCAAGAATGACCGTCGAGTTAACGAGGCTAATATTGATTTAAACCGTAACTTTGTACTAACACGCGAAATGTTTAAACCTGATGATCAAAAATATGCATTAATAAATTCTTTTTTAAACCCTTCAAATCCTCCATCTACAGGTTTTTTCAGCCATACAGGGTTTATTTTAAATTCAATTAAAAATACTGTTCTCTACTCTATGGATACTTTGCGCAGTTCAATTTTAAAGGGCCAGTACACTTATCCCAAAGGTGTATTTTACGGCGGCGATAAAACTCAAATACAGTCTTTGCTCATTCAGGATTTAATTATAGAATTTATTAAGCCCGGAAGTTTTAAAAAAGTAATGCTGGTAGACCTTCATACCGGATATGGTGAAAAAGCTAAATTACACTTACTTGCGGGTAAATCAACTGATCAAAACTCGCAAAATCTTTTAAAAGTTTACAATAAAGATGAAATTGATTTTGCAGATAAAAAAAATTTTTACGCTGTAGAAGGAGAAATGCTTAACTACTTTATGGATAAAATAAAACTAAATGTTGATACAGAGGTATCAGGTATTACTTTTGAATACGGCACAATGGACAGCCAAAAAACACTGGGCTCAATTGAATCTTTACGCAGAGTTGTTCTTGAAAATCAAAACTTCCATAACTCTGCTGAACAAGCTGAAAGCGAAAAAATTAAAGCTCTGTACCGTGAAATGTTTTACCCATCAGATACCTCTTGGCGCGAGGCTGTTTTAAAACAAACAGATGAAAAATTGCAGAAAATACTAGTCTATTTAAAATAAGCCAGTATTTTATAAACAAATTTAAGCTAACGAATCCAATTCTTTTTTTAGTTCTTGAACCTGCTTAATATGCTTAAGAGCTGACAGATTATCTTTCAGCTGCTCTAAGCGGCTTGCACCCAAAATAACCGTGCTTACGTTTGGATTTAAAGCGCACCAATTAAGAGCCAAATGAGTCATTGAAATGCCTGACTTGACAGAAATTTCACTTAATTTTTTTACCAGTTTCTGATTTGATGTGTTGAGTACTTCATCTTTAACATACCCTAACGATGGCATTGCGGCACGTGACTCATTAGGAATACCATTCATATATTTTCCAGTTAGACTTCCCGATGCAAGTGGGCTCCAAGTAGTTAAACCCAGCTTCATTTTTTTATATAAAGGCGCAAATTCTTTTTCAACTTTATCTTTGTGAATTAAATTGTATTGCGGCTGTTCTACTATTGGTCTGTGTAATCCATGCTGCACACAAAAATCATAAGCCATATCTATAGCCAAAGCTGGCCACTCACTGGTTCCCCAATAAAGTGCTTTACCATCCCGAATCATCTGATCCATAGCAAAACAAATTTCATGAATCGGAGTTTCAGGATCATAGCGGTGACAATACGCCACATCGATAAAATCTGTTTTTAAACGCGCCAGCGAACCATCAATAGCTTGCATTAAATATTTACGGTTTAAAGTATTCTGAAAATTAACGCGATTTTCAATGCCCCAAAAAAATTTGGTGGTTAAAACATATTCATTGCGGGTCAATCCTATTTTGCGAAACGACTCCCCCATCAACTCTTCTGATTTACCATGCGCATATACTTCGGCATTATCAAAAAAATTTACACCATTATCGAATGCGTATTTGATACACTCACGTGAGGCGTCCAGATCCATCTGTTTACTAAATGTAATCCACGAACCAAACGAAAATAAACTAACTGAAATACCTGAGTCACCCAGTTTACGGAACGGCATATTTTGCATAATAAAATCCTTTCAATTAAAAACGACGAATACCAGGAATATATTTTTGTTCCATATTTATTCCCTTATTATCGGACTGACGTATTTGTTGAGTAAATAGGGCTACCATTACAATGATAAATAGTATAATCAGCAATATTTTATAACTGAACCTTTTGCTGGCCGTCATACTTTTGTATTTTTCAATAAGCTTATACATTTAAATGATTATTTATTTGATTGTGGTTTTTGGCAATAGTTTAGCGATCGCACTTTCCAAGACGGAGTGCAGTAGTCTTTCCATTCACCTTTATCGTAAAGGGAATAGGCATAGAACCAGGTAATTTTTGATACCTGCGATGTGATCACAACTTTGTCTGGCATCTCTGCCGGTTCATCGTTGTCTACATGTACACACCATCCATAAGCGCGTAGAATCGAAGGGCTTAAAACCTCGATTGCTTCGTCACCTAATGGTGAATCATATATTTGTGCAATACCCGACGCATCCCCTTTAAAAGGTACACCTCTAGAGTTCAGCACTTTTACTGTCAGGTCACCTAATGTGACTTCTTCTTTATCTTTTATATCTACATACACTTCGAGCTTCGGCTGTTGATCACATGGACCTACAACACTCATCTCAAGAGCATAAGTTGATTTTGAACACACGAGTCCCGCTACAAGTATTGTTAAAATACTTATCTGACTCTTTAAGCATTTACCTATTTGGCAAATGACTTTAACTGTACGAACAAGCTTGGATATGTTCACGAATCCCCGTTTCCCTTATAAGGAAACATAAGTTCGCAAATCTGGATCAAAAACTCAACCTATTTTAAACACACCAGTGGCATCAGTCTCAGACCAAGGCTCATTGAAGGTTTAAACTTCAATTAAGCCTATGATTGTAATAACTTCAGAGCTAACTGTTGCTGCGTATTAGCCTGGCTCAGTACCGAAGTCGCCGCATTCATTAAAATATTATTCTTAGCTAATGCTGTCGATTCCGCCGCGATATCAGTATCACGAATACGTGAGTTGGCTGCTGCAAAGTTTTCTTCCGCTGTACCTAAAACCTCTGAAGTTGTTTGTAAACGATTCTGTAAAGCACCTAAATTAGCGCGTGCTGAACCGATAAAGCTCATAGCTTCATCTACGAATGCCAAACTTTCTTGTGAAGCTTCTTTAGAGGCAACGTTTAATTCCGTTAACATCAAAGATTCTAAAGTAGCATTACCTGCACCGGCATCAAAACTGATACGGTCATTGATCGGATCATTATAAACACCCACTTGGAAGTCTAAAACTCCACCCATACCATTCAATAATGGCGCACCGTTAAACTGTGTCGTCTGTGCTACGCGCTCGATCTCTTCTTTTAATTGTTGATACTCAACATCCACTAACGCTCTTTCACGGTCACCTACTGTATCAGATGATGTTTGGATCGCTAACTCACGAAGACGTACTAACATACCTGAAATTTCGTTCAATCCACCCTCAGCAACTTGCACTAACGATATACCGTCATTCGCATTTCTGTTGGCTTGCTTAAAACCACGAATCTGTGCTTTTAAGTTCTCTGAAATCGCTAAACCCGCAGCATCATCTGCTGATCTATTGATTCTGTACCCAGATGATAATCTGGCCATCGTTGTCGATATCTGATTGCTCAGACCGTACAAATTCTTTTGTGCATTAATCGCCTGCACGTTTGTGGCTATACGTAACCCCATAAAATCCTCCTTGTTTACCTTCCTTGAAACAAGCTATCCGTAGCTTGTTTTTGTTAATGCTGAAAATCCGTTTTTCAGCAATTTAAAATAAATTTAAAAGAACCAATTTGTGGGCCCGGTCTTTAGGGGACCGGACCCCGCTTTTCTAATTCCTCGCAGGAATTTGCTTCACATCAGCGTCGTCACTTGCACAGGCAAGAGTCTCCCAACTTTCATTACCCCTTTTGTAAAAGGGACAAGGCTTGTCCGGGTTGCTGATTTGCTTGAGCAAGGATTGAAGTCCCTGCCTGAAGCATCATATTCTTCTTAGCTAATTCCGAGCTTTCCTCTGCTATATCAGCGTCTCTGATACGAGAGTTAGCTGCAGAAAGGCTTTCTAAACTATTAATAATATTTTCTGTGGTCGTATTTAAACGAGCCTGTATCGAACCGAATGTTGCTCTTAACTCACTTACACTGTTAATCGCTCCATCCAACATAGCGAGCGATTGTTGCGCTCCAACCTTATCAGTCACTACACTGTGCTCAATACCTAATGATGTTGTGGTCATGTCAGCTTGAGCCGGATCAAAAGAAATACGGTCTACTGCATCTGAATTTTTTGTATTAATCTGAAAATCAATCTTATCGCCAACGCCTAACAATAATTTTGTTCCGTTGTATTCAGTTGCGCTCGCAATGCGATCGATCTCTTCAAGCATCTGATTGTATTCACGGCTGATTAAAACTCTTTGTGGATCTGCAACTGTATCTGAAGCCGCTTGTAAACTTAATTCACGAAGTCTTACTAAAATATCGGCGATCTGACTAAGGCTACCTTCTGCAACCTGAGTTAATGAAACTCCGTCTTGAGCATTTCTGTCCGCTTGCTTCAAAGCACGGATATTTGCACGCATATTTTCTGAGATCGACAAACCAGCAGCATCATCTGCAGATCTGTTAACTTTAGAACCGGAAGATAATCTCTCCATTGCCGACGCAACACCTTTTTGGTTATTGCGAAGTTGGTATTGAGCATTCAATCCAGCTGTATTTGTGTTAATTCTCAGTCCCATTGCCTTCCTCCTTGAAGACCGCTCTTGCTCAAGCATCCTTGCCTGATCCGAGTTGGGTTTTGTATCAATCTCATACAACTGATCGGCTCAAAGTGAGAAAACCTAAGGTCCAGATCGGGCTTATTTGGTGTTTATTTTGATTTCTGGTCCTTAGGCGTATAAATTTTGACTTTTACTGGACTAATGGGTAGAAAACTATGTGGAAATAAGAGACCCAATACACGGTTCTATACAGCTAAACGATGGCGAAGTGGCCATTATTGAATCTGTTGAATTTCAGCGTTTACGCGAAATTAAACAATTGGGCTTTTCTGAGTTCAGTTTTCCCGGCGCTACACATAATCGCTTCTTGCATTCAATCGGAGTTAGTTATGTAGCGGGCCAGATTTTCGATAGTATTTTCCGCGCCTACCCGTTTTCAAAAATCAGCGTTAAAAACCGCTTAAGACAAACTGTGAAGTTAGCCGCTTTATTACATGATATCGGCCATGGACCGCTCAGCCACACCACCGAACAGGTCATGCCTGAGCTCAGCAAACTAAACGTAAAAATTTATAACGATCAAGGTGTAGATCAAAAACGTCAGGCTAATCACGAAGATTACACTATTAAATTTGTAACCGATTCCACAATTGCAAAATTAATTGAAAGTCATTTCATTGATATCAGTCCGGAATATGTAGCCTGCCTGATCGATAAAAATTTAAAATGTGATGAAAGTTATTTTACTGACGGCGCAATTAATTTCCGCCCGATCTTGAGCCAAATCGTAAGTTCTGAATTAGATGCAGACCGTATGGATTACCTAGAGCGCGACTCTTATTTCTGCGGAATTAATTACGGCAAAATTGATAAAGACTGGTTACAACAGAACTTAACTTTGCATGTTCAAAAGAATAAAGCGTTCCTAGCCTTAAACCGTCGTGCTTTATATGCTTTCGACGATTTTTTAATTTCACGACACCATATGCATTTGATGGTTTACTTCCATCACAAAAGTATTGTGTACGAAGAAATGCTCAACCGCTATTTAACTTCAAAAGACTGCAGTTTTGTTTTACCAGCAGATGCAAAAGAATATATCGGTTACACAGATTATAAATTGTACGAACATTTAGATACTGTTGATAACCAATGGGCTCAGCGTATTGCACAACGCCGTCCTTATCGCGTAGCTCTTGAGTTACACAATCAGGACTCAAGCCGTATTGAAAAAGTTAAAGCCCTTTTTGAAAAATATGATATCGACATCATTTATGCGAGTTCTAAAGTTCGTTTATCTAAATACCATTCCGGAAACCCTGACGACCGTATGAATATTTTTGTGGTCGATCAGTATGACAAGTGGGACGTACCGTCTCCAGTGGATCAAGCTACACAAATATTCCAAAAATACGAAGGCGCTCGTGTGATCGATCGCTTTTACGTTGCACCTGAAAAATACGAACAGGCTAAAAAGATTTTCAACGAAGAAAAATACTAATTTAAAAACAGTTTTTACATATTATAAAAGCTGCGTCTGTAAACTATCCACCGCTAGCTCCATAAGGATCCGGCTGTACAGGCTTAGGAATTAAATCAGGATGCGAACGTGTTCCTCTTGATTTCCAATCAGTACTTTCATCAAAGGCAAAAATTTCTTTATCTAAAAAGTTATATACACTCTGTGCACAAGTTGGGCTATTACCCAAAGTACCGCTTGTCCAAGGACATTGGTTAACAATCATGGATAGCATTTGTTTTGAGCGTTCGTAAGCTATTTTCGCACCCGGAATATCATTTACATTCTGGTGATTAACTTTACCGTGGTCGTGGTTGTCTAAATGGTTGTGCTCATTTGAATCCTGCTCAGTGTAGTTCTGGAAGTATAGAACTTTTCCGTCATTAGCACCGCTCTCCCAGCCAACGCGTACAACATGCCCTTTTGCATACGAGTCCTGAATAACGTGCAATAAAGAGCCTAAAGCTCTGTACTGAAATTGCGCCTGAGTTACCGAATGAAAAAATAAGACCTCTTTTGGGAAAAGGTTTACGGCTCTTCTTACAATAATTTGGTCGCGCGTATACTTCACATCCGGCGAAGGTGATTTTTCCTGTTGTAATACCAACTCGTAGTCTTTTGTAAAATTAGCTAAAGAATCTTTTTCGGTAGCCATTTTCCAACAGTGGTATACATAAAGAATAATTTTTTCTTTGATTTCTTCAGCTCCCATGTCGGAATTACCCATCGCATGTAAAAATTGATAGTCCCCAAAGTGCGAAGCTTTCGTAGGATCTGTTTTATCTTTTTTACTACCTAGAAACTCCAGCGCAAAACTGATTACGCCACCACCATCTTGTCTAGCACCCTCTAAAAGATACGCCTCAGGGTCATCATTAAACCTAACGCCTTCAATTAAATGCTTCATTTCAAGCTCCTGAGCTGACGTTAGTAAGCCTGAGTCTAGCGCTGCCTTTTGAGTGATCGTTTCGTGAACCGGTTGGCCATAAGTTTTAAAAGTCCCTTTAGCCGCAATACCGAAAGCCAGAGCTAAATTTGAATTTAAGATCAAGCCCGCAGTCATAAAACATGCAGAAGTTGATAAAGATAACTTTTTAATTAAAGAGAATTTCATAAATATCCTTTGCTCGTTAAAGGGCTTGAATAGGATATAAAGCAATCGCTATACCAGCTCATATGCCGTGTAATGAGTAGCAATAAAGAATTTTCTGTTGATGCCAGATTTTGCAATACACTTATAGATTTGAGTACGTCTCAATTTGAGACTGACAAATATTGTAGAATCAGATCAATTTATTTTTTCAGTATAAAGACCCTACTCCAGTATGGGAACGATCTTAATATTTCCCGAAGTTGTTTGAACATCAAAAAGACCTTCACCTTTACCAAAGGTAAAGTTTTTAACCGAACTATCAATCATACCTTGAGTAAATTTGCTCGGATAGATCATCTCCCCGCTTACTGTTTCAAATTTTAAACTAAAATTCGGTTCTTTTTCAAATGCAACTTTTAAATCCCCCGATGTACTGACAAATTTTAAATTGGGATTATCTATTTTAGAATCAACAAACATATTTCCAGAAATCGTTTTGGCTTTAATGTCTTTTGTGTTACCGAACAACTCAATGTCGCCGCTTACAGACTCCTGCTCGAAATTTTTCAGATTTTCTAACGTAACATGAACATCTCCGCTAACGGATTTAATTTTAAGATCGTCTAAACTTAAATCCACCACATCAAGATCACCGGAAACAGTTTTAATCACTACTCTTTTAATATTTTCCGGCACCTGTATAACAACCGAAGGCTCTTTAATCAGCGCTCCGTAATAATTTTTTCCTTTGGTAAAATTAAACTGTACGTAAGAACCGTGATTCTCAAGATTATCCAGATTTAATTTCATCACAAGACCGTTAATGTGAATGAGCTCGGATATCTGATCTTGAGGAGTTTTACTGTATAAAAGCTTAACTTTATCGTTTGAGGACTTTTCCACCTTGATATCCACACCGGTGCCGCTTATTTCTAGTTCGTTAATTTTTTCAGCTGATATAGCTTCTTCAGTAAGCGTGCCTTTGTAGCTTTTATGATTGAATGTATGATTGGCAACATCTTGCAGATATTGCACCATATTTTCATCTCCGTAATGTTTCGCTAGTGAAACGGATAACCCGTAGCTGACCACTGTAATTAATAACGTAATTAATACTATTTTTTTAGCCATATAAATTCCTACGCCTGTGATTTAATAAAGTTAAGATTCCATTTAAAATAAGAGAGCACCATTTTGAAAACAAATTTTGTTACGTAGTACATGGCAAAGCCAAACAGCACCGACAAACCTATAAAACCGAGAAATCCGAAAAATGTTGATAGATGCGCCGCTAATCCAGCCGATACAAAAATAAACTTAACAAAGAAAGCTCCCATTAAAACCAGCGACACCACACCCATGGCCACCGTAACAGACCAACCCGCTACTAATGTTCCTAGCACCGCGCAAAATGGCCCAAGAACAAATATCAGGTTAAAGGGCGCCAGCACCAACAATGCACCTAGAGCGCCGAACGCCCCCTTAACCTGCTGAGGAAGATTTTTTTCCCCAGTTGCTTTATCAATTTTAATTTCTGCTTTAAGACTGCGAGCTAATTCTTTTGGATCACCGAATGAGATTACAATTTGTTCTTCTGTACGACCTGCAGCTATTGCATCGCTGATCATTTCTTCCTGATCGCGGATGATGTCGCTGATTTCACTTTCAGGCAAACCCTGTAGTTCTGTTTTTAATTGGTTAATAAAATCCTGTTTCTTCATTTAACTAGCTCCCGCCTTTAATAATAAATTGAACGTCCTCAGTGAACTTGCTCCACGACGATAATAATTTTTGTGTTTCTTGCTTTCCTAAACTCGTCATCCGGTAGTACTTACGCGGAGGTCCTTCGGTAGACTCTTTTAAATAGGTTTCAAAATATTTTTCAGAAGTGAGCCTTCGGAGAATCGGATATATAGTGCCTTCCGATATTTCAATTTTTTTAGAAATGGTTTCTACGAGCTCATAGCCGTAAAAATCTCTCTGGCTTACAAGAGCCAGCACGCACATTTCGATAACGCCTTTGTTAAACTGTGTATTCATGCTTATAGTATATATCGCACAGTACTGTGTATTGCAAGGTACTAATTACAAGATACTAGACTTGTAAAATAATTAAGTAATTTCATGCACTTATACAAATTTATTCAACAATCTGAAGCTAATACCCATCTTAAATAAACTAAAACTACATTAAGATCAGCTCGCCAAATGCCGAAGTAAAATAGTGAAACAAAGGAAACTATCATGTCAGCATTAAAAATCGGTTCCAAAGGTCGCGAAGTAGAATCTCTGCAACAAAATTTAAAAAGCGCAGGTTTTTTTAGATTCGAAATAGATGGTGATTTTGGACCTCAGACAGAAACTTCTGTTAAGCAATTTCAGAAAGCCGCAAAAATTAAAGCCGATGGCATCGCAGGACCTACTACTCTTTCACAATTACAAAACTGGAAATCCCGTAATTCTTCAAAAACCACAACTAACATATCAGCAAATAAAAAACCGCTGGCACTGAGATGTCTTGAACTGACTGCAACTATTGAAACCGGTGAACTGCCACCTCATTGTTTTGCCGGCGTATCGGGTAACTTTGATAAAATGGCCGTGAGCTTCGGCGCTCTCCAATGGAATTTTGGAATGAAGTCACTGCAACCGATTTTGAATGAGCTCATTACCAAAAAACCTCAGGTTGTTAAAAAAGTATTCGGAGACCACTACGAAGTTTTAACAAAACTGTTAAAAGAGCCACACGATGAACTTATGAAGTATTTTTCTTCTATTCAGGTTGAAAATAAAAATTTATGGCTTGTATGGAAAGAACAATTTAAAAATCTCGGTTATACAAAAGAATGTGTAGATGCCCAGCTTAAAGAAGCTAATGCCAAATATCAAACAGCACTCAATATGTGTGCAGACTACGGCCTGTATACGGAAAATGCTGTTGCCCTGATGTTTGATATTGTTGTACAAAACGGCTCTATTAAAAGCGCTACCCGCACAGCCATTTTACAAGACTTTGTTTCTGCAAAAAATGAAACTGAAAAATTAGTTATTGTAGCACGTAGACGCTCAGCCGATTCAAAACCTGAATGGCAAAAAGATGTTTTAGCCAGAAAAGAAACAATTGCTAAGGGATTCGGAAAAATACACGGAAAAAATCTCAACCTAGAGACCGACTTCGGTATCCGTAGTGTTGAAGCTGCAGATTTAAAATCTCCAAAATCAAAAGTTGCTTAGTTGTTAAAATGTCAGAAAACACAAACTTAAGTAACCAGCTAAAGCCTAAAAATATTGTTGTTTGTTGTGATGGCACTGGAAACCAATACGGCGAGAATAATACAAACGTAGTCAAACTATTTGAAAGACTCGTTTCAAACGAATCTCAAAAAATATTTTACGATCCAGGAGTTGGCACTTCTTCGAATGCACTCCTGATACCGTTTCAGTTGTTATCTAATGTATTTACACAAGCTCTGGGGCTCGATCTACAGCGCAATGTGGAAGATGCCTACTATTATCTGATGAATGTTTACCAGCCGGGAGACCGCATTTTTCTTTTTGGATTCAGCCGTGGCGCACACACCGTTAGACGCTTAGCAAGCCTAATTGAAATGTGTGGACTTCTTCACCGAGGCAGTGAAAACATGATTCCTTACGTTTCCCGCATGTACCTGGCCAATAAAAGCAAAAATATCGAATCAGATCCCATTCTACAAGGATTCAAAAAAACCTATACTCGGGAATGCCCAATTCATTTTGTAGGTGTGTGGGATACCGTCTCTGCTGTTTCAAGTTTATTACCACGTCCAAAAATAGATGGAGTACTCAGACCTGGTTTAAAACATGCATTTCATGCCATATCCATAGATGAAAGACGCTTGCGCTTTCCTCCAAATTTATGGAACGAACAAAATTTAGGGAAAGACCAAGTTGTAGAACAGGTTTGGTTTGCAGGCGTGCATTCCGATGTAGGCGGTTTTTATAAAGAAGCGGGACTTTCCGATATTTCACTTAAATGGATGATTGATAATGCCATTAAAGCAGGTTTACACCTGAAGTCTGATTACAAAACAAATTTGAATCCAAACCCACATGATAAACTACATGAATCTTGGTCTGGGCTTTGGTGGTTTATTCCCAGCTATTTATACTTAGTTTTAGCATTAGCTACGTTTGCAATTATTCAGTGGCTGTCTGTGTACGAACCTCTTACTTATGCCTGGGAACTGGCCAAAGAAAGCTGGGCGTGGTCATGGCTATGTACCGTGGCAGGATTTGCTTTATTAGTACTAATCACTCAAAAGAAGAGAAAAATTCCAGCTAACGCCAAAATTCATAAAAGCGTAAAAGAGCGCATGGACAACAGCAGTAATAAATACCGCCCATCAAACATAAAAAATGTAATTGATAAGGTTCAGTGGGTTGATTAATAGGTTAAATTGGGACACTCATTGCAATCTATTAAAAATGACCATTGCAATGTAAAAATAGCTCGCGCTTTAAAAATTATCGTGTTGAGATATTGATATGTCAGAAACAGATCAAAAAAATAATACGGATAACAAAGTTCCCCGCACTACGGGAGCCTTTTTAAAATGGACATTTGGACAAATTAAACAAACCAAAAAGTGGTGGCTGATACCTTTTTGGGTTTTGTTGGCTGTTATTGCATTAGTTTTATTTTTATCAGGCAACGGAGCTCTGTTGCCTGCCATTTATATGGTGATGTAGTTACTTAAAGGTAACTTTTTCTACGCCGAAATTCTGCGAAAAGATATTAACCCATATCGTCAGCATAACCTGACTGAACCACGTGCGTTGTGCCGTGAAAAAGTTAAATTCTCCAGTCGTGCTTTTTAACACATTAAATGTAACTTGGTCGAACGAATTACTTTTTAAATTTGTCGGATATTTAATAGAGATTACTCCACCCTGATCAGCAGTTAGCTGTGCTGACTTTAAATTAACAAGACTAGATCCGTTTAAAGTAAACACATCCATACCACCTAATAAAATCGGGATATTGTAAAGTCTTAAAAAAGCTTCTTCAGCTTTGTTATCATACTGACTTCGCTCAACAAGTAAGCCTGCCAATTGGCCGTTTTTCTCCTGCACGATACTTACTGTAATAACTAAGTTAGCCATTACATCGTTATTAATGCTGATCGATTTTTGTAAATTCCCGTTAGCTCTTAATTTCTGAATAGCCGCAATTTGGTTTGCAGAAAATTTTGCAGTTAAGTTAGCATCATTTATAAATCTGCCGCTTGCATCGAATCTTTGTGTATACTGTTGGTGAATCTGACGGAGAATTTCAGTTGCTTCCTGTGAGTAAGCCGCTGTCGAAAAAACTAAACTTAAAATAACTAATAATACTTTCATAATGTTCTCCCATTTCGATATGGGGGAACATAGCGCAACTTAAAATTAAAGCCAAAAGTGCGTTTTGGCCTGTAGAAACTTTACATTTTCTCAATAATAATAGCGATACCTTGACCACCACCAATACAAGCGGTTCCCAGCGCATAACGACCACCACGACGGTGTAATTCATACACCAAGTGGTTCATTATTCTGGTGCCAGATGCGCCCAGTGGGTGGCCAACAGCAATAGCTCCGCCATTAACGTTGGTGCGCGATGGATCTAATTTTAGTTCTTTTTCCACAGAAAGATATTGAGCTGCAAAAGCTTCGTTAACTTCTACTAAATCCATTTGCTCTAATTTTAAACCGGCTTTTTCTAAAGCTTTACGAGCTGCTGGTGCAGGTCCTATACCCATAATTTTTGGATCACAACCTACATAAGCCCATGAAACTATACGAGCCATTGGCTTTAAACCTTTAGCTTTTGCAAAGCTTTCGCTTGCTAATAATGAACAGGCTGCACCATCTACAATTCCTGAAGCTGTGGCCGCTGTGACTAATCCGTCTTTTTTAAATAAAGATTTTAATGTGGAAATTTTTTCTAAGGTAGAGTCCGGTTTTGGATGCTCGTCTTTTTCAACAATTGTTTCACCTTTTTTAGTTACAACTTTAACTGGCGAAATTTCAGCTGCAAAATAATTTTTATCTAAGGCTGCTTTATATCTACTTTGAGTTTTAATCGCATACTCATCGCAGGCTGCGCGCGTGATATCGTACTGCGCGCCTAAATTTTCTGCCGTGATGGCCATAGGAATTCCAGCATAAACGTCAGTTAAAGCTGAAGTCATGGCATCTTCTAATTCAAAATTTCCCATTCTTAAACCATCAAAGCGTACTTTGCGAGCCACAAATGGAATTTGCGACATTTGTTCTACACCACCAGCTAATACACAACCCGCATCGCCGGCCATAATCATATCCGCCGCATTAATCCAAGACTGAAAACCTGAACCACAAAGACGGTTTACAATGTAAGCCCCAACATTAACCGGTATATTTAATTTTAAACCGGCATGACGTGCTAAATAGGCTGCATCGGCTCCCGCCTGTACCACGTTGCCTATAATGACTTGCGCTATGTCCTCTGGCTTCACACCAGAAGCCTGAATTGTTCCCAATCCTGCTGCCACTGTTAAATCAGTTGCTGAAATATCTTTCAGTGAGCCACCGAAAGCGCCAAATGCTGTTCTTTTGCCTGATATAAATACTATTTTTTCCATAGGTAGTAGGTTAGAAATAAGTGTACGAGATAGCAAGAGATTTCAGGAGCACACATGCATGTACTTGTCATAGGTTCTGGTGGTCGTGAACACGCCGTTACAAAAAGTCTGGCTGAGTCTTCATTTGTTAAAAAAATTTTCTGCGCTCCATCTAATGCAGGCATTACAAAACTAGCTGAAACCCTGAAGCTAGACGTCAAAAATCACCAACTAGTCATCGAAGCCTGCAAACAACATAAAATTGATCTGGTTTTTATTGGTCCTGAAGATCCACTGGTAGATGGTTTATCGGATTCTTTACGCAATGAAGGCGTTTTTGTATTCGGGCCTTCGCGAGAGGCCGCTCAACTTGAAGGCTCAAAAATTTTCGCTAAGGAATTTATGTCCGAAGCCAAAGTTCCCACCGCAAAAGCCGACATTGTTAGCTCGGTTGATGAAACCATGGGACTTGCAAAAAAATATTCGGCTCCGTATATTCTAAAAGCAGATGGTTTGGCCGCAGGAAAAGGTGTTTTTATCTGCCACGATCTCACCGAGCTGCAAACCGCCGCTGAAAATTTATTTAATAAAAAAATACTGGGTGATGCAGGACGCAGAGCCCTCCTTGAACAAAATCTTCCCGGAAAAGAAATCAGTTTTTTAGTTTTAACAAATGGAACTGAATTTCAGGCTTTGCCATTAGCACAAGATCATAAAAGACTGATGGATCACAACAAAGGACCCAACACCGGTGGCATGGGCACCGTGGCTCCTATGGCTATTGACGCTGATCTTTATCAAAAAATAATTCATCAAGTGGTTGAGCCTTCAATTAAAAATTTAAAAAATCGTGATTACCTGTTTCGTGGTGTTTTATTTATCGGTTTGATGATTGTAAATAACCAACCCTATGTACTGGAATACAACGTTCGCTTCGGCGACCCAGAAACCCAAGTGATACTGCCTTTAATTAAAAATGATATCTCGCAATTATTTTTAGATCTGAGCCACGGAAATTTACAAAAAGTTGAGCTCCATAACAAAACGGCCTTCTGTATTGTGAATGCGGCTGAAGGTTACCCAGACAATTCCGTTAAAAATACACCAATTGATTTACCAGCTGATCAAAAAAATAATTATATTTTACATGCAGGCACAGCTCTCAATAAACAAAATCAACTTATCTCAAATGGCGGCAGAGTGCTTAATATTGTAGCTGTTGCTGAAAATTATTTGGACGCGCGCGCACAGGCCTATGAGCTCAACTCAAAAATAACATTCAATGGCCGCCAGTTTCGCAACGATATCGGCGAATACACTTAGTTCAAAAGCACCTTATTTTTATTTTTTAGAGTTTTAACTTTAATGATGACCTGATTTTTTCACAATGCTAGCTTCAAAACCTGATTTTTGGAGGAAGTTTTGAACTTAGAGCACTACAATACAATTGTAACTGATACTGTTACGCCCGTTAATTCCCCAGAATCTGAACCGATAAAAAATCTGGCTTACTACAACAAAAAAATTGCTTCAGCACTCCCTGCAAAATATTTCGAGCGTAATCCAGCACGTCTTTTTTACGGATTTATGTTTTTAGGTTTAAACGCTATTCTTATTTTAGCAGTTCTAAATCTGAACCTGCACTGGAGTTTAAAAATTCTAGCTGGTTTTTTAATTGGTCAGTTCAACGCCGGCCTTGCATTTGTTACCCACGAGACATTGCACGGATCTATTGTTAAAAATAAATACGCTCAGGATATTATCGGATTTTTTGCATTTGCGCCGTTTTTAATGTCGCCAACTTACTGGAGGTTTTGGCACAACCGATTACATCATGGAAATACCCAGTACATCTTAAAAGATCCTGATGCATTCCCAACATTAAGCGTTTACCGCCAATCAAAATTTATGCAACGTCTTTATGATTGGACTCCTGGAGCTAATACTATCCGCAGTTACTTCTATTTTTTCTTCTGGTTTTCATTCCAGTCTTTTTTAAATCAGATCTACATGCGCTTCGGTAATAAAATGTGGGCTGAAATGAAGCACACACAAGTTTCTATTGAATTTGGATTACAGCTTCTCATGATGGGAAGTTTAATTTACTTTGCTGGCGTTTCTAATTTTGCTTACTTGATACTTATTCCATTCGCTATTCAGAACTATACAGTAATGAGTTATATTTCGACTAATCACAATATTTCACCTTTAACTAAAGTTAATGACCCGCTGTTAAACTCACTAACGGTAACAACTAATAGCTTGTGTGATTTTTTCCATATGAACTTTGGCTACCATGTTGAACATCATATTTTCCCGAGAATGAGCGGGGCTTATACTAAAAAAGTTCATGAAGAATTGAAAAAACAATTTCCCGATACTTATCAGTACATGAAAAAATCTGAAGCACTTAAATTACTTTACAGTAGTGCTCGTATATATAAGAATTCGACAACTTTGATTAATCCTAAGACTTTGCAGACTTACAGAACCTTACCAGTTCCAACGCAGGGATAACTGAGATTTATTTTCGTTAGAAGTAACCGAGTGTGAAATAACAAGGTCCTTATTGTTTGATAAATTTTCCAGAATTTCAGCTTCAGCGGTTTTAGATTTGGCGTCGTAATTAAGAGCGCCTTTGAACCAGCCTTTATACTCAAGCTTGGCCAACGCCTGCATAGCTAAAACTTTTAAACTGAGTTTATGATCCACTTTGTTTTGGCCAGAGCTTCCTAAATCCATTTCGGCTTTCATTTTATTTTGCACAGCTTCTGCCGCTTGCCCTACCGACGTGTTTTTCATTTCTGAATTATTCCACCAGTAAGCAAGTGAGTTATCAATAATTTTAGTAACTACAGAGCGCGATGAGTCTGCAGTTGTTAGAGATTTAGGTAAAACTTTTTCTGAAAATTCTGCTGCAGAAGTATCCGTATCTGAATGAGGCATAACCAAAACAGGTTTAGAGATGGCCTGTTCAACACGGGCGTTCGCCAATGAACCTATAAATACTAAACATGTGATAAAGCTTAAAATCTTTAACATATTTGTTCCCAACTCTTATAATTGTAATATTCAAGAGTCAGGCCACAGAGGCCAATTCTACAGCGATTTAATAGGCTTTAATTGGTTCAAACTGAGACAAAAAATTAGCCCATAGTCTACACTTTGACAGCTGTACAGTTATTGCTAACGGCTAGGAAGATTTTTCCCTAATGGGCTTTAAGAAAGGGTATTAAACTTAATTAGTTAAATTACTATTCATCTAAAATGTAATTGAGAGGATTGACCGGAACACCATTCACGCGCACTTCATAATGTAAGTGCGGACCTGTAGATCGACCGGTACTTCCGGTGGCAGAAATCACATCGTACTTAGAAACTTTCTGCCCCACTTGCACATAAATCTGTGAGTTGTGCGCATAGCGAGTAAGAACGCCGTAGCCATGATCAACGGAAACAAGCTTACCGTAGAAGTCATCCCATCCGGCAAAACTCACCACTCCATCGGCAGGAGCGCGCACAGGAGTTCCGGGTGATACGACTATATCAAGCCCCGCATGCATTTTCATTTTACCGTTGATTGGATCTACGCGGTAACCAAAACGAGAGCCAATCGGCCCACGCGCCGGACGAATGCTCGGAGTTGATGCTAACAAGCTCTGGCTGTCAGATAAGGATTCCCACAGCTGGATTACAGTTTGCTCTTTTAGCATTGAATCCTTAACCGCCTCATCAATTTTAATAACCAGAGTTGAATAGTTTGTGCTGGATTTTTCGCTCGCCAATTCGCCTTTTAAAGTATTAACCGGATTTTCGGTATTGATAGAAGGATCCTGCTCATAAAAATCTTCATTACTCATACGATCTGCATTTTTCAGGCGCGCCGCTTCGTCGGCATTGTTAACCGTTGCCGGAAAACTTAAACGCTCAGAGCGGTCTTTCATATGAGTATCTGTAATTAATTTTAATTTATTTGTAATAACACCAACGCGGTCCAAAGCCGATTGCAATGAATCCAACTTACCTTCAACCACCTGAAATTGTTTTTGCAGATTTATGTTTTCAATTTTTAATTTTTTATTTTCGACCGACTGAGCTAGCAAACCAAAATAATCAATAAAACCTGCAAATAGAGAAATTATTGCAAACGCAATCATAAAAACCGCTACTTTAAAATAGCTAATAGGAATCGTTATTTTTCGGGTTTGTTTTTCATCATTGGTAACAAAATAGAGCGTGAGCGTTTTTTTAGGTTGGCTCATTTTTTACCTAATCCTGACAGTGAAGAACCAAAACTGTTACGTTATCGTCTCCGCCGTGATCTAAGGCTTTCTGAATCATAATTGGCGCAATTTTTTCCACCGGATTCAAATTAAATATACTGCACATTTCGTTATCTGGAACCATTCCGCTTAATCCATCAGAGCAGAATAAATAAACGTCGCCGCTTGAAATTTCACGCTCGATTAAATCAGGAAACACATCTCGTTCAAAACCCACACTACGTGTAATTACGTTTTTTCCGATAACTTTGCGTGCTTGTTCTTCAGTCATCATACCTAAACGAATTTGCTCATTAATCAAAGAATGATCTTCGGTTAATTGCCACAAAAAAGGTTTACGATAAAGGTAGCAACGGCTATCACCTACATTCGCAATATAAATTTTGTTATCACGCACATAGGACATCACCATTGTGGTTCCCATGCCATTTAATTTAGGTTCTTGAGTGGCGCGGTCGAAAATACGGTGACTGGCTTCTTCATAGGCCTGTGCTAAAACTTCTTTTGGTCTGAATTCAGCTGCTTTTGGATGACTAACTACTTCGCGCACAGTTTCAACAGCAAGTGCTGAAGCCACTTCTCCACCAAAATGTCCACCAACACCATCGGCAACTG
The DNA here is from genome assembly GCA_019752925.1 of bacterium. GTDB lineage: Bacteria > Bdellovibrionota > Bdellovibrionia > Bdellovibrionales > Bdellovibrionaceae > Pseudobdellovibrio. Next base: position 277,954 of record JAIELP010000001.1, on the reverse strand, counting down.
CAAAAACGCCTAAGCGGTCATCAATCAAAAAAGAATCCTGATTGCCTTCACGCTTTAAACCTTTATCTGATAATCCCCACGACTGTATTCTCATTAAGATACATTGTTACTGGACACAGCCCGATAGTCAAATCATAGACGCACTGGACCTCTGTCTAAATCTTGCTCTGACAAAATAAACTCTCAGCCGCGATCTTCATTCACACTTCAGAACAACCGATAGTCGAGTTAGTACTTCGAAAAAAGTTACTTGTTATGAGGGTTCATGAACAAACAAAATTCTTTCAGAAATTTTATAATTGCCTCAATTTTAGTTCATATTTCCATTGTTGGATTGCTTTTATTCACTTCAAGTTTTCAAAGTCAGAACAAAACAGAAAACATTGAAATTGCTTTTCTTGATCCGAATGAGGTTAAGAAATTAAATAAACCAGAGCCCGTTAATGTAGTTGATTCCGACAGTGCAAATGCCAACAACGAACTTTCAGAAAATGCAAAATATCTCAGTGAGAAAAGCAATACAGTAAAACAGGAAACAAAAGCCAAATCAGGTGAAAAATTTCATAATGCAAAAGCACCCGCTAAGCAGGCGCAAAAAGCAGTTGTTGCAAAAGCCGAAACCAAAGCCAATAAACCTGATTTCTTTGCTAAAGGTTTTGATGCCTATGCAGCTTTGAATAAAAAACAAGAAGCCCAACAACAACGTGAAGTGGCCCAACAAAAAGGTTCCAACGATGCATCTACAACTAATGATAGCCTTGCAAATGTTAAAGATGATCTGATCACGCGTTTAAACACAAAAGAATATAAATACTTCGGTTACTACAGCCGTATTAAAACCCAATTAAACCAATGGTGGGTTCCTAAAGTTCAGCAAAAATTCACAAAAATGCTGAGACAAGGCCGTACTATCGCTTCTGAAGATAATAAAATTACAAAACTGGTTATCACTCTTAATGATGTAGGTAATCTGGTTAATGTTCAGGTTCTAGCCGAGTCCGGCGTTAGGGACCTTGACGACGCCGCAATTGAGGCATTTCGCTCAGCAGCGCCCTTCCCAAATCCTCCTAAAGGAATGGTTGAGAGCGACGGGACTGTAAAAATTAGATGGGACTGCGTCGTAGAGAGCTAAAAACAAGAGTTAAAAGTTGAATTTTCAATCTGTTGGGACTAGAGTTTTTACTCTTTAAAACCAAAGCTTTTGACCACAAAAGGAGCATTACGTGTCTTCTAAAACCACACCTGCGAATTCTGTTAATCTTAAAGATATTTCCCGTGAAACTGTAGAATCTATCGCAAGACGCGCTCACTACTTAGCAACTCAAATGATTTTTCAGGCCAATCACCGCAGCGATAAAGAAAAAGGTGATCCAAAAGTTGGTGGACATCCAGGCGGTAGCGCCAGCGCTCTTCACATTATGGGTGCATTACACTTGATCGTAAAATCAGGTTTTGACCACATAGCCAACAAGCCTCACGCTTCGCCTACGGATCACTCTTACAATTATTTATTGGATTTATTATTAAACGCTGACTTCACAAAACTCACTCAGGAACAAAAAGATACAGCGATGATGGGTTTACGTAAGTATTCTAAAAACGGCGAACCCGTTTTTCAATCTTACCACTCTGCTTACGATTCCGATCACCACAATTTTTTCCCATCAGGTACTGTGGGAATTCCACCGGTTCAAGCTGGTTACTTAGCGTTGGCTTACCGCTTTGCTAAGGAACATAACTACGAAGTTCCTGATGCTCACTTCTGGGCTTTAACTGGCGACTCTGAATTCCGCGAAGGCTCTATGTACGAAGCGGTTCCGGATTTTGCAGACCGTGAAATCGGTAACTTAACTTGGATCGTAGATTACAACCGTCAATCACTTGATGGTCACCGTATTGTGAATGAAAAACAAATGAAGAGCACTGATGCGGATCGTATAGAAAAAACGATGGCTGCCAACGGCTGGGAAGTTATTCAGGTTCGTCACGGAGCTAAACGCCAAAACTTGTTTAAAAAACCTGGTGGCGAAGTATTTAAAAATTTCTTAGAAAACGAATTAACAGATTACGAATTACAAGCGCTTTTACTAGTACAAGATATCGCAGCTCTTAAAAAAGGTATTGTTAAAGAACATCCGAACATGAAAAAGTTTATCGACAATGTTTCGGATCAAGAGCTTTACGATGCTTTCCGCGACTTCGGCGGTCACGATATGCTTTTATTAGCAGAAGCTATGCTTCAATCTAAAAAATCAACTCGCAGACCTACCATCATTATCGCCCACACTCTTAAAGGTTGGGGCTTAAAAATGGCAGCAGCTCCGGGCAATCACTCTTCGTTACCGCAACCGGAAGAAGTAGAAGAACTGCGCCAAAAGCAAGGCCTTAAAGGTGATGCTCTGTTTGCAGGTTTTGATCCTAAGTCAACTGAAGGACAATTCCTAAAAACACGCAGCGAAAAAATTTATTCTGAAATCAAAGCTCAACATGCTTTAAAAGAAAAAAATGAAAAATTCTTTATTGATGCTATCGAAAAAATGGGCGAAATCCCTGAAAAACTCGACATCAATACTAAAATGGCCAGCTACCCGCACACACAATGGATGCTAGGTCAGTTAACAGCTAAATTAACACGTATTGCGAATGCACCTGCAGATAAATTAACCGATACTGAAAAAAAATGGAAAGTACCGGGCGAATTATTTATGACCATGGCGCCTGATGTAGGAACATCTACCAATTTAAATCCGGCAATGGACGGTAAAATTTTTGGTGCTCCCGTTGTTCACGACGTTGAAACTGATTTAGGCGTTAAAGATACAAAACTTCCTGACTTAGTTCCCGGAGAAGATGTTTCAGACCGCTTCTTAAGGTTTGAAATTGCAGAAGGTAACGTTATGACCTGCGTAGGTTCATTCGGAAAAATGCGCGACATCATCGGCGTACCTATTATGCCGTTAATGACGGTATACGACTTCTTTATTAAACGTGCGCTGGATCAGTACTTCTACAACTTATACTGGAAATCGAGCTTCATCTGCGTCGGTACTCCATCAGGTGTAACGCTATCTCCGGAAGGCGCTCAGCATGGTTGGAAATCTGACTTCCAGATTCCTAATCAAATTACCTGGGAACCTTATTTCTGTATTGAAGTAGACTGGATCCTATCAGACACATTCAAACGTCACATCATGAACAACAACTCAGGTCGCCAAGGTACATTGTTGCGTTTAGTTACTCGCGGTATTGAGCAAAAAGACATGATGAAATACTTAACTAAGCAAGCTCGCTTTAAACAAGATGTTACAGCTAAACTTTGTCGTGCTGAATTCCCTATTCAAAATGCAGTTAATGAAGAAGAAGTAGCCCCTAAATCGGATCAGGAAATTTTAACTCAAATTCGTGAAGAAGTTTTAAAGGGCGCTTACCACTTAATCGACTACCGTGGCTACGCAGGCTACGAGCCGGGCGATAACGTAGTTAATATTTTTGCAATGGGCGCTATGGTTATTGAAGCTCTTAAGGCTTCTGAAGATTTATTATCACGTGGAATTTATGCAAACGTAATTGCCGTAACTTCTCCTGATTTATTGTGCGGTATACTGGCTCATGAAAATGATTACCACTATTTACGTAATGAACTTGGCATCAATGCAGATCTTTACTTAAACAAAACCGGCGATGTTGCTTCGGCCGATTTAGTAACGGTATCGGGTCGCCGCGTTCCAATCGTGAGTGTTCATGACGGCGAAGCTGGTCTTCTTGATAATTTGGGTTCTATTGTAGGTGTACGTCAGGAATCATGTGCCGTACGTAAACATTCTAAATGCGGACGCCCTAATGAAATCTATCACTTCCACCAAATTGATGCAGAAGCCATTATGGAAGCCACAGGTAAAGCGCTTTCAGAAACGGCTCTAGAAAAAGTAATCGTAACTAAAAACTCTCTGGATGAAGTTGTTCAATCCGATTCAGCTCAGGCGCAAAATACTCCGCACTGGACTGAGTTATGGCCAGCAAAAAACCAGAATCATAAACACTAATTGAGTTTATGCAATACCCTGATGATGGCGAACTTTTTAAAGCGGGTGAAAAAAAATCAGAACATCTGATCTTTTTTGCCCATTTTTTTCAGGGACACAAAAAGGCGCTGAAACGCCATGTAGAACTGGCTAACGAGCTGGGTTACGACGCCTATGTTTTTAACCTAAAAGATTCTCTTAAAGAACACCAGTACATGCCTTATTCCTATGTATCTAAAAAGTTCGGTATGAAGCATGCCTTAGCTGACCAAATTGAAGAGCATCTGGATTTTCTCTCACAATATAAAACTAAAATTATTTTTGCTTTCTCAAATGTAGCAGGTTGCGCTATTGAGGCCATGGCCAGACGTAAAACTAATGATGTTGTAGCACTCATCTGCGATAGTGGTCCCGGCGCCAGCTTCATGTATTCGTCTTACAAGCTGATCGAGCAGCAAATGGGCGTAAAATCATTGCCACTAAAAATTATTGGAACACCTCTAGTGATGTTGGGCTGGAGCAAAGAATTCCACACCGACATTTCTAAACATTTACAAAAACTGTCAAACGGATTTCCTGTATTAAGCATCCGTGGCTGGAAAGATAAATTAATCGCTCCGGCGCATATCGATCAGATTTTTGAACCCGCTAAAAATATTCATTGGATTAAGTTGGGGTTACCTGAGGGCGGTCATTTAAATGGGCTGAGAGATTTCCCGAGCGAGTACCGCTCGGGATTAGAAGATTTTTTAAAAACTATCTAGCTAACAGTTCCACACAACGAAGCACAGCACCACTACGAGGGCGATTTGTTAATTTCTGAATATACTCAGCACCGCTACGAACAGCTGCCGCCGTTTTTTGAATGACACCTACAGCTTTATCACTGTTAAATTTTGCATTCACATAATCATTGTAGGCTTTAGATTTAGCAATCATTTCTTCTGTGATCAAACCACCCGGAAACTGAGATCTGATCTGAGCAATCATTCGCAAACGTAAAGCTTTTACTTTAACAGCAAAGTTACCTTTTGTTGTTATCGGATTTCTGAACTCTTCATTAAAGATATACGACATTGTTTTAACAAAGATCGAGAGTTTCATCCGGCCATTCAAAGAATGAACCTCATAACCTTCGTAAATTTTTGTTCTCACAATCAAATCACAGAAAAACATAACTTTATTCAGAATAGACATGTTTTTAAGTTCAGCTCGGTTCTGGCGCCATGTTTGGAAAATTTTTGACCAGTACTCAGTACCCGGATTGTAAGAGTACTTTCCCGTTCTGTTAAAGAAGTGCTTTTCAATTTTAGATAAAGCATCAGCTTCTATTTTTTTCTGCGCGCTTTCCACATTATCATTAAAATAAGCTGTATTGAATTTTTCCCAGCCTTGGCTGATCATGCCGCGTGTGATTTTAGCCACGATTTGGTCAATTAACCATTCTCTTGTATGAGGAGCATTCGAATGTTTGGAAGCCAATTGTTCGTTAAGAGCTTGCTTCGCATATTCAGGCATATTGTCGTAGCTTGAAGAAATCAATAAGTCTGATAATTTCTGCGTTTCTTCAAATACACCAATATAATCACTTGTCGTTTGTTTGATTACTTCGCGCTCGTTGAGTTTGCCGTCTTTCCAAGCTGTATCTATAAGTTCACCTATTAATTTATTTACAGTCCACTCCATATTGCCGGATTTTCTGTACTCTTCTGCCCTTGCTATCATTTCAGTCAGCTTATTATCCAAATACGCAATGTCGTTAAAGAATTTAAGATCTCTTAACTGATCTTTTAATTCAAAAATAATAACCTGAATGTAATTATCTGTTTTATTAGCCGGAATTTCTTTTTTTAATGTTTCAGCCACAATGTCCTGTTTTAAGAACCAATCGCGGATTGAAGTATTGTCATGTATATCAACGCCTTGTGATTTAAGATAATCTAACCATTTAGTATTTACACCAACCGCTTCTTTTTGAGTTTCACGTAAAGTAATTAGAAACGGTCCCATAGCTTCCATTGCTAAAATAATTTTACCAATGCTTAAACGGTCTGGCGACGTACCATCTGTTAAGTGACCAAATGCAAATTCTTTTAAGAATGGTAACTTATTTACTAATGGAATCGGATTTGATAAAGCACCTTTATAACCATCATGGAAAGGCGCGCCCACATCTAATAAATAGTGAAGTCCCATGCCGAAAGCCGTTCCATCACCGTTTCTCATGGCTCTACCAAGCATCTCTGCAGCTTCAGCATTAGATAAAGAAGCTACTCCGCCGCCCATTGTGCTATTTTTAAAGAATTCTTTTAATGTAAAAAGCAGACCTCTTTGTCCATCGTTCTTAGCAATCTCAATTAAACTTTTTTCATCTAAATCAGATGGCGTTACTGTTGTTCCAAAATGTAACTTAGCTGAAGCACGGCCTGATTGAGTGGCAGCGGAAAGCGGAACATTATCTACAGCCTGATTCACTGTTGCCAAATAATTTGAAACTTCTATATTTAAACCGTAAACAGCAGACAAAAGTCGCATTAAATCGCTATGTCCTGTTTCACCTGCAGCCTGTGCCGAATTGACAAAGCCGGGACCTGTCAATGAAATCGCCAGCGCGCTCAAAATTGTTAACACTACTTTCATAATGCAACCTCTCTATTGTGGTTATTAACTATAATAGAGAGTTATTGCAGCTATTAAGCCAACTATTGGTTCAAATAAGCAGCTAAAGAGATTAAAACTTTTTCGCGCGGAAACGGATTAGTTCTGCCATCTTTCATTTTATTAACGACTTGTAATGAGACACCCCAGTGATGGGTTTGTAATAAACCTAATGATTTAATATTTAAACCTGAGTTCTGCTTATTTAAACCCGCAATTACATTCGGTAGAAATAAACTTTGATACACGGCTACTTGCGAGTCATTTAAAGCCACTCCTGTTAATTTTTCGTAAGTGCGCATATTTTCAAGCAAGCTCATGTCATCTAATGAATCACTATAACCTTCACGCGTATCGTAAATATTTTTTTCCTGAGCATTACGGGCCGGATCCACCATCGCGGCCGCTAAAGATAAATACTGAATGTGACGAGGCAACGTGTGGGTTTTCCACCACGCCAGCAAATTAGTACTTTTCAGACCTTCCACCGCTTGAATAACTTCATTGATAAATGTTTTAACTCTTAATACGTGACCGTTAAAGTCATATAGAGAACCTAGGCCTAATTCAGAGGTCATTTTTACGATTAATGCCGCCACGGTTTTAAAATCACCAGATCTTGTATTATTTAAAAAAGCGTTCGCATCAAATTTAGAATTTTCAGCAAGAGTTGCTACAAACGCCGCCAATGCAGCAGCATTTTGACTGGCCTTAACAGGACGATCCAAGAATCCATCACTTAATACAAGACTATCACGGTATTTTTTAGCTGCAGCCAGAAGCTTTCCGCTTTCTGTATTCATATCACCAGTTACGTCAGCCAAAGCTGAACCCATAACCACACCTGCATAAGACACAACAGCTTTAACATTTCTTAAATAACCTAATCCATTTTTCTGAGCTTGAGTGATCATTTCTAAAGCCAGAGGTGTTCCTCTTGAATAACCTAAAAGAACTATGTCTCTGTCTCCTGTCAAATCCACATATTTCTGTAAACGGCGGTTAAAGACTTTTGCTTTTTCCACATTACTTCCCACAGACTCCATAGAACCTAAGAAGGTTTTTAAGATAATAACTTTTATCATTTCATTACCATTATCAATACTGGCTGCGCTGATTAAGTTAGAAAGTCTTTCATTTCTTAGACTGTTTTTTTCCAGATCAAAACGTTGATCTACAACACGGTCACCTAAAGCCTGCCATCTTCTTTTATAAAGCGAATCACGGCTAAAAAGCTCTTCAAAGGCACGTGTATCAATAAACTCGCCTAATACACCGGGAACAATTACAAATGTAATTTGTCGTTTAGAGGCCAAACCAATTACATTGTTTATATTCAAATTCGTTTTTTCGCTAGATTGTAAATGAGCGTAAGACTTTCCAGCCATGATTAGAGCAGCTTGATCCATCGTAGTGGCTCTATTCAAAGCTTCAATTCCAGGGATTTCACTTACAATATTACTTTTAGAAGGTGTTGCCGCTTTTAATAACTCAACAAAAGAAGTCTCGCCATAAGCCTTTACAGCTATCATCGCCAATATAAATAAAATCATACGAGTTTTATTCAGCTTGATCACGCAACACCACCTTGATTTTTTTAATCCGGAACTTACTTAGCAGATTGCGTTCCAACCTTTAAACCAATTTGGAGCTATTTAGAGTGTCTCAAAATTTTACACAGGCCATTTTAAGGGCCTATTTAGGAATTAATCCCAGCGCTTTTGCCGTTAACTTATCGTAAATTTTAGTGGGAATAAATTTCGGCAAATACCAATTAACAAATTTTCGCGGAATAGGTGCATAGCGAACACAGGGGTCTGAAGCAGTTAATGCTTCATAAATTATAGAACTAACTGAAGATACTTCGAGTGCATTTTTTTCTTCACTAGCAGCAAACTTAACAAACCTTGAAAAGCTTTCCGCAAATACTGTGTTTGCATAGCGGTCTTTTATTAAACCAAAACCTTTTTGCCAAATTGGCGTTTTAATCGACCCGGGAGCAACAACAACAACTTTAATTCCAAAAAGCATCATCTCTTTACGTAGAGCTTCAGAATAACCTTCAATGGCATGCTTACTGGCTGCATATACTGATAAAAACGGTGCCGCTGTTTTTCCGGCAACGGAACTGATATTAACAATACGCCCCGGGTTATCAGAGCCTTTATAAGCACCCAATAAAGGGAGCAATACCTGTGTGACTTTCATAACCGATAAAACATTAATACTGATTATATTTTGAATTTCAGAAAAGCTCTGTAAAGCAAAAGGCCCGGCTAAAGCTACGCCTGCGTTGTTAACCAAGCCGTCCAATTTTGAAATCTGAAATTTATCTTTTAAAATTTCAGGTAGTTTTTCAACAGCTGAGAAATCACTTACATCGAGTTGCACAACTTTAACTTTATCGCCATAAAGTTTTTTTAAATTTTCTTCATCTTCATTTTTACGGACGCTTGCTACTACTGTAATAGATTTTTCAATTAAAATTCTTACAGTATCTGCACCTATACCTGTACTGGCTCCTGTTACTAAGACAACTTTTTGCATATAAGCAAACCTTCTTCCGTTGGAAGTATAACAGATTTTAAATTTTTACTTTTGAATGCTAATTCATTCATTTCGTTTACTACGCGCACTTGTTTGTCGTTAAATCTCTGTAAGGATTGATCTCCCCACACTGCACCTGCTAAAAAAACATTGTCAGCCACAATTAATGCGCCAGCAGAAGTATTTTCCAGAGCCCATTTAAAATAATCTAAGTACGCTGCTTTATTGCCATCGATAAAAACCGCGTCAAATGGCCCTTGTGCTGATAATTCTTTTAATTTTTCCTGAGCATCACCAACTACAATTTTACAACGACCATTTTTAATATCTTCTGCCAACACTTTTTCTGCCATTTGCGCGTGTTCAGGTGATTTTTCTAATGTCCACAGGCACGCATCTTGCGGCAGCACTTCGAGCATATAGAGGGCCGATAAACCGGTCAGAGTGCCGATTTCCACAACTTTTTTAGCATTTGTGTTAAGAAGCTGAAACTGCAGGATCTGAGCTTCTGCCTTAGAAAGTGATATTGCACCAAGTCCGAGTTTTTCAGAGTTTTCGCGAGCCTTTAGTTGATTTTGATTTTCATTTGAAGACAAGTTCTCAATATATTCATAGCTTTTTGGCTTAAGTTTTCTCATAATAACTGAGCTTATGACGAACTCTCATAATTTACCACTTTTGATTTTTGACCTCGATGGAACCCTTATTGATTCAGCCGCAGACATTCATTTTGCGCTGAACAAAATGCTTAAAAAATATAAACGCCGCGAAGTCGATATGGCAACCCTGGTCAGCCACATCGGCGACGGCCTTACTAAGTTGGTGAATGATTTTTTTCCCGAATATCACATTGAATCTCAGGAAAACTCCGAAAAAGTGGAGGAGTTCCTCTCTCTGTATAGCGATGAACACCTGACAGATTTAACAACTCTGTATCCGGGTGTTTACGAATTCTTAAGTTATTACAATGGCCCCAAGGCCTTAATCACTAATAAAAATATTAAACCAACATTACAAATTTTTGATTATTATAAACTGAATCAATTGGAATGGGTCGATATCATCGGTGGAGACTCATTAGCAGAAAAGAAGCCTTCTCCTCTGGGGTTACACACTGTCATGAAAAAAATAAATTATTCGCCGGATAATACATGGATGATAGGCGATGGCCGTCCCGATATGAAATCAGCCTTAGCCGCTGGCTGTAAAAAAGCGGCCGTGCACTACGGTTATTCTAAACCTGAAGAACTGGACCCATTTAAACCGGATTTGATTCTTAAAAATTTTTCAGACTTAAAAAACTTACTTAATCTGTAATTTATATACTCAATATTTATAGGTTTTTAAGTAGGTTTAAGTTGCTGAAAACCAGTCATTTCAGTTATGATGTCCCGACTATGGCAGATACAAACACCGATACTTTACTTGAGGTTAAAAATTTACGTACTAAGTACAAAACTGATGATGGCACCCTCTACCCTGTAGATGACGTCAGCTTCAGAGTTAAAAAAGGCCAAACCCTGGGAATCGTGGGCGAATCCGGCTGCGGAAAATCTCAAACAGCTTTATCTATTATGCAATTAATCCAAAAACCCGGCGTTATTGAGTCAGGCGAGGTAACTTTTAAGGGTGAAAGCTTGCTTGCCAAAACCCCTTCTGAAATGCGCGACATTTTAGGTAATCAAATGGCGATGATTTTTCAGGAGCCAATGACTTCTTTAAATCCGGTTTTCACAATCGGTGACCAAGTTGAAGAAAGCATACGTCTTCACAAAAAAGATTTATCTAAAGCCCAAGTTAAGCAACGTGCCATCGAAATGTTAAAACTGGTTGGTATACCCGCTGCAGAAAAAAGATATTCTGAATTCCCGCATCAACTTTCGGGCGGTATGCGCCAACGCGTAATGATTGCCATGGCTATGAGTTGTAATCCGCAACTTTTAATTGCTGATGAACCAACAACTGCACTTGATGTTACTATTCAAGCCCAAATTCTTGATCTGATGAGAAAAGTTCAGAAAGAATTCGGCGCCGGTATGATTTTAATTACACACGATTTAGGCGTTGTGGCCGAAATGTGCCAAGATGTTTTAGTTATGTATGCCGGAAAAGTTATTGAGTACGGAACCGTAGAAGATATTTTCTATCGTCCGCGCCATCCCTACACAAAAGGATTACTTAATTCCATTCCACATTTTGAAACCGGCTCACGTCTGAAATCTCTACAAACAATTCCGGGAATGGTACCTAATTTACTTAAACTACCTACGGGTTGCCGCTTTCAGGATCGCTGCAGCTACGTTACTGATGTCTGCCGCCAAAAAGAACCAAATCTTGAAAACCTAAGAGGCTCGCACCGAGTAGCCTGCTTCAATTCCGATGCAACTGCATCGGCAAAATCTGTAGATACGGGGTCTGTATGAGCCAATCACTTTTACGTGCTGAAAATGTTGTTAAACGCTTTCCAATTCATGGCGGTCTTTTTTCAAAAGAAATCGCCGCAGTTAAGGCTGTTCAAAATATTTCTTTTGATATTAAAAAAGGCGAAACTCTTGGTCTGGTGGGCGAATCCGGCTGCGGAAAATCTACTTTAGGCCGTTGCCTCATACGCTTAATTGAACCTACCAGCGGAAAAGTTTTTTTTAAAGATCAGGAAATCACAAAAGCTTCAGGAGCTGAGTTACGTGAACTCCGAAAAAAAATGCAAATTATATTTCAGGACCCTTACGCTTCTTTAAATCCACGCATGACCATTGGTTCAATTTTAGAAGAGCCGCTGATCATTCATAATTTATACGAATCAGAAAAAGATCGCGCCGATCGAGTTCAAGAATTAATTAGCCTTGTTGGTTTACGCAAAGAACACCTAACACGCTACCCACACGAATTCTCAGGTGGACAACGTCAACGTGTTGGTATTGCCCGCGCCTTAGCCGTAAATCCCGAACTCATTATTTGTGACGAACCCGTTTCAGCACTAGATGTTTCAATCCAAGCTCAGGTTATTAATCTGTTAATGGAACTTCAGCAAAAACTGGGTTTAACTTACGTATTTATTGCCCACGACTTAAAAGTGGTTGAACACGTTTCTCACCGCGTAGCAGTTATGTATCTTGGGCAAATCGTAGAAATGGCTGATGCCGATGAGCTTTATAAAAATCCTCAGCATCCGTACACAAAAGCCTTACTGTCTGCCATTCCAGTGCCGGATCCAAAACCTCGAGCTGAACGAATTATCCTAACAGGAGACGTTCCTTCACCTTTGAACCCACCGCCAGGATGTCATTTTAATCCAAGGTGCCCTATTGCTTCTGAAACATGTCGCACCAACGTGCCTCAGCTTAAAGAAACCTCAGCCCAACACTTCGTTAGCTGTCTAAAGGTCTAGACCTCTAGGTCTAGATCTCCAAAAATTCCATTTAAAACCTGAATCAGGCTTTAAAAAACTCGGAATCCAGCCGAAATATTCTTAGTATGTCGAATAAAGTTACTTGGATATTTTATGATACATTTGCCAAAACACAGTCCAATCCTTTTTCACAAGAGGATGCGCAGACTGCTATTTTAAAAATGCGACCTCAAGATGTGGCCAGATTTCTGATTTGGAGCGCAGGTTGGGCTAGCTGGCAACCGCTTAAAACCTATCTTGAAAGCGATCAAAAAAACTTTGTTTCTACTTTTACTGTTCCCATTCCAATGACCGGAGAACAAACTGTAAAAGCCACGATCAAAGAAGTTCTTGAAAATACCCAAACTCAGTATCGCACTAAAGAAGATACCAAATCTTACTCCAGCATTAAATTAACTGAAGAAACTGTTAGTCGAATTGTTAAACAGGATAAACAGCCAGAAGGAAAATCTTTTGACGGAGATGATATCACTTGGTCAGGTATTGAAAAACCTAATTTGGATTTCTCTAAAATCAGCCAAGCCATGCACCGACGCGAAACACGTCATGAGCTAAAAATTGAAATTTTGTTAATTTCACCGAAAGGCAAATCTTTCCGAAGCCGTTCAAAAAATATTTCTTTGTCAGGTTCGTTATTGGAAGACACCATTCCATTTGATTATTACGACACTCCATTTGATGTTGTCGTTATTAATAATCACACAAAAGATCCACAAAAATCGCGAGTTAAACTGCAAGCTACGACTGTTGGCGGAAATGGTTTAACTCAACGTATTCACTATCACAATCCAACTGATTTGCAAAAAAAAGCATTGCAGATTTTACTCGAAGACTACATTGCTCTTCAAAATAAATCCAAGAAAACTGGCTAAAATTGTTTTAAATTAAAAACCAAAGCCAAATGAAGCGGTCATACCGCTGATTTCAAAATTATTTAATCCCGCTAAAGGAGCACGAGAGTCTCTGAAGCCCACCTCACTATAGATCAATAATCTTTTACCACCGCGGGTTGTAAATGCAATTAACTCTACACCTAGTCCTGCGCCGTAGCCAGTACCAAACTCCTGCGCTTTAGTGTTAACTCCTGAACCGGCTGGAGGTGACGCAATTGAAAGATTATTGTAACTTACATTACCCAATCCCCATAGATAGATATTTACGCCCTTATCCTTACGGGCTACCGGAAAAAATGCGGCACCAAGCTCAGGCTCAATAGAAGTATAATCATACTTTGAAAAATAAGTTGTTCCGCTTTTAATGAAATTCTGACTTCCAATTGAATTCATTATGCGGGTCTTAAAAAAATATCTGAAGTATTGACCGCCGCTATCAATAGATAGCTCAGCTCCATAGCCCGGGCTTCCACTTGAAAAAGACTGCTTGTCTGTGCCTGTATAATTTTGCTGGATAAAGCCAATTTTTGTAGATTGAAAAGCACCTTTTTTGCTAAGTGCAAAAGCGAAAGAAATCTGAAAAAAAATAAAAATAAAAATCAATTTACTCAACAAATTCCTCTTAACTTCTTTATACTAAATTAGTTATCACCCTTTGGTGAGTCCAATTATTTCTCTCCTGTCTTATATTTTAACATGAGTGTGATTTTTATGTTACATGGAAACGTTTTATATTAGTACACAAGTCCAGTTTTGAGATTCCTCGAATGAAGAAAAGTAAATATTCATCAAGAAAGTTAGATAAAAAGCCGATAAATCATATGGAGAAATTTGTTTTAAGAGATTTAACAATATTAGGAGAATCACTATATGGGACGTAAACTTTTTTCGAGAATTGCAATTTTAGCCGCAACAACAATGGTGTTTAGTTGTGCTAAGAAATCAGAAGATACAACGGCTACTTCAGGAAAAAATCTATACATCGCTTCTGGACAATGTAACTCAGGTCTGGGCGTAACTACATTCGGCACATTAGCCTCATCAAAAATGATTTCAAAAGTTAATTTGAGTACAAAAGCAAATAGTGTTGTATTCGACTTAGCAGCCGAATATCAAGGTGGTTTCTTTGCACCAGAAACTGGAGCGCAAAGTATAGTCGACAATGGCCAAACTTTATTAATGTTGGCTGAAAATGCAACAAATATGGGTGATCGTAAAATCTTCTCTATCCCAAAAACTAATCCATTTAATACTGTAATTTATGCATCTGACTCTAATGCATTAACGCAAGTATCTGCGGACATTACGCGCAGCATGGTTTTAAATCCAGATGGTACCGTGCTCTTTTCAAAAACGCGAGCTATCGAAAAACTTAATACTTCAGGTGTACGTATTCAGAGCGGTGCCAATGCCTACGTAAATGGTCCTGGTGGTACTTGTGGTACCTCAACAACCTTCATGAGTGCGCTCGCAACAACAACACCTACAACAGGTGCTAGCGCAGGTAAAATTATTTTTGCTCACAGCGGTACTACAGCGGCAACAAACAGAATTGGTATTGTTAATAAAGATGGTTATAACGTTGTGGCCGATTGTCATAACGGCTACCCGGTAAACTCAATAGCTATTTCAAACGACGCCACTTTAACGGGTCCAGCAAGTATGGACAATACAACATCAGCTAACCCTACTGCAATGGTGTATATCCCAGATGCTTCTTCACCTCAAACTACAGGTAAATTACTTGTTGCGTACTCTGGCCCTACATCTGCAGATATGTCTAACAGTACCGAATTCAATCATGGTATTATTATGTACACGGTAAACCAAACAGCTACAGCAGCCTCTCTCGACACCTCTGCCGGCGGAACAATTCTTTACAGAGATTCTTCAATTGCATTCGGTATTTCCGCAATGGCTTACGACTCATCAGACAATTCATTGTATGTTGCTACTGCCAGCCAACCAGGTGTAACAAATCAGCTTACGCAATCTTATGGTTACAAAGTTGAAAAATTCACTCTTGATTTAACTGCATCGGGCACACCTAAGTTAACTCTGGTTCGACAAAGTAATAAACCTTTTCTTGAGAGAAGCTCATTTACTAAATGTATTAGCTCGATGACTGTCGGCGATTGATAAACATTTCAGTTGCAATACAAATAAAAAAGGCCTTAACAGGGCCTTTTTTATTTTGCAAGGCTACCAATATTTAGTAGCTACACTCACATCTGAATGAACTTCTATCTGACAACTAAGTCGCTCATCAGGTTCACATTTATTTCTTTTAAGTGCTTCGGCTTCATAATTGGCAGGTGCCACTACTTCGCCGGTAACTTTAACCCGACACATACTACAAACCCCGTCTCCATGGCACGACGAGGCCACTGGCAAACCTGCTTCCAGCAAGCTATTCATCAGATTACTTCCGGCCTTAACCTCAATAGTCAATTGTCTTTGTGGAATGTTTATTTTAGGCATTGGTTAAAGATTATTATAACTGGCGCAAATTTAAAAGCTCATGGCTGTTTAGGCTAGTCCAGCCCACATTTCCGCTTAGGTTATATGCAAATTAGCTCTGTTAGGGCTGCGCTAAATAATTAAACTCGATTAACCAATAGAGCCAAAAATCCTTTAGTTGTGCGCTGAGCACTGATCCCCTATATTTATATAAATTTGAAAAAATCTGCAAATTACAGGGTGAACATTATGTCAGATCAAAAAATTGAAAATGTAATCATTATTGGCTCAGGTCCTGCTGGATTAACTTCAGCAATTTATTCTTCACGCGCGCGCTTAGAACCGCTGATGATTGAAGGCGAAGAGGCCGGCGGTCAGCTGATGATTACAACTGAAGTTGAAAACTATCCAGGTTTTGATCACGGCATTACCGGCCCTGAACTCATAGCCATCATGAGAAAACAAGCTGAAAGATTCGGTACACGTTTTATTACCCGTAATGTAACAAAAGTTGATTTCAGCAGCCGTCCATTCAAAGTATGGATAGGAAATGATTTGCACCAAGCTAAAACAGTTATTATCTCCACTGGAGCCAGCGCTAAGCTTTTAGGCTTACCTAGCGAAAAACAATATATGAGCCGTGGAGTTTCAGCCTGCGCTACTTGCGACGGAGCTTTCTTCAGAAATGTAGAAGTAGCTGTTGTAGGCGGAGGTGATACGGCAATGGAAGAAGCTAACTTCCTAACTCGCTTTGCAAGCAAAGTTTACTTGATGCACAGATCAGAAAATTTTCGCGCTTCTAAAATTATGCTAGATCGCGCTCGTAAAAATCCAAAAATCGAATTCGTAATGAATACAACGGTTGAAGAAGTTCTTGGCGACGGCAAATCTGTAAATGCACTTAAACTTAAAAATACAAAAACTAACGAAGTGTTTGAAAAACCTATTCAAGGTTTATTCATCGCTATCGGGCATCAACCTAACACAAAATTATTTAACGGCATGCTCGATATGAACGAAGCCGGTTATCTTAAAACCAAGCCAGGCACTACATACACAAACATTGAAGGCGTATTCGCCGCCGGCGACGTACAAGATCCTATTTATCGTCAAGCGATCACAGCTGCTGGCACCGGCTGTATGGCGGCAATTGATTCTGAACGCTGGCTTGAAGCAAATGAGGCACACTAATGGCTAAAAAATTTATTACCAGCGATCTAATCAATAAAATCGAAAAACTAACTAAGCAGCGCATGTCTGAACAGCCTGTTGTGAGCTTAGATGAGTTTCGCGGGGCTCATAAAAAAATGAATCCTAAAAACATTCTGGTAATCGAAGACGATGAAACACAAAGATTGTCTTTAAAAAGAATTTTAGAAGCCGAGGGCTACTCTACTCTTTTAGCAGCAGACTCAGCTGAGCTCACTGCTGTTTTGGATGAAGAAAAAGATCTTCACTTAATCCTAATGGACATCGGACTACCTTGGATTAACGGTTTCGAGTTAGCCGAAATGATGAAACAGCATCAAGATCTTAAAAAATTACCTCTGGTATTTCTGTCTGCACAAGCAGAGCAGGAAGACTTCGATAAAGCGCGCGCAGTGGGTGCTGCAGATTACATAAAAAAACCTTTCGATATTGAAAAGCTTAAAACGGTAATCTCAAAATTGTTGAGTGACTCGAAGTAATTTTAACAACTTCTTTACAAGCTTTTAACCCAAATTTTATTCTAATTTTGGTGATCCTTAACAACTTCTCATATTGACTAACAGTCAGATTTAAACATATTTTTTTTCAAACTTACGCTTAACTTTTTTTATGTTTTTGCCGTTAGTTAACTAACGCGGATCCATGGAAATAACACTCAATAAATTTGTACGTTTGAGTATGTTATCTCCGTGGGTCTCACTATCAGCGTAGTGGTGCTTGGTAAAAAGTTCTCTCTGTTGTAGGGGCGGAGTTTTCGACAATTCACCGAAGGGCAGAGTCACTCTCTGCCCTTGTTTTTTTGTGCTTAAAAATTATTTTAGTAATTTAATATAATTGATTTCAATACCCTGACGGGTAAAGATTTTTTCAAATGTGGTTTGAAAGTTCTGCTCAAAGTACTTTCCACCCTCTTGGTAAAGATTCAAAGTTTGAAATTCTACTTTGTACTTGCTCTCTTTAATTTCATCCAAAGCCCACAAAAAATATTCACGGGAATCGGTTTTAAACTCTAGAAAACTACCTTCTCTTTGCATATCGTACAAGGCATCGAGAATGTTGCGGTTTACGACACGATTTTTAGGCTTGCGCGGAGTGACCCAAGGGTCCGGGAAATGTATAAAGATATTATTGATCTCATTTTTTTCAAACAGCAGATCTATGTTGAAAGCATGATAGCGACAAATAGCTGAGTTTCTTGCGCCTAATGCCTGGGCACGACGTATAGACTGAATCAGAGGTTTGTACTTGAGTTCTAAGCCCACCACATTGCGATTCGGATGTTTATTGGCGTAATGGGCAAAGTGCATTCCAGCACCCGTCCCCACTTCCACATCCACTGGCTTTGAATCATCACATTTAAACACCTCAGAACGCCACTTCCCTTTGTTTAAAGGGGCGCGCTCCTCATTGAATGCGTATTCACGGTATTCGTTGTCCAGAGCCAATGTATAAGCGTTTTGCTTGGGTAATGTACGTGTTAAATTGATACGCGGACGTCGTTGTTCGGAGTTTTCCATGGCAACAGAGGATATGCCATTAATTTACTAAGCTGTCTTTCTTTTTTTCTCGAAAATGCTGATCACTGCAGACTTTTCAATACGTCTATCCGACTGAGTATTGATATCAAAGCTCACCACACGGTTACGTCCTAAACGCTTAGCTTCGTAAAGCGCCATATCTGCACGCCTTACAAGCTCTTTAGGAACCAAATTCTCGCCCGGCTGAGTTGTAGCAAAACCTATAGACAAGGTTAAATTGATACTGTCTTCACCTTGCACAAATGTCATTTGCTCTACTCTTTTACGCAAGCGTTCGCAGAACATCTCCACTCCTGCTAAAGGAGTTTCTGACAGCAGAATTAAAAACTCATCTCCGCCATAACGGGCGGGTATATCCACTGTACGCGTAGACATCTTAATGATTTTACCCACTTCAGATAAAATATAACTACCAAACAAATGATCATGACCATCATTTACTAATTTAAATTTGTCCATATCGATCATCACTACCGTTACTGGGCGATTAAATCTTTTTCCACGTTCCATTTCAAATTCTAATTTTTGATAAATTGAACGCATATTAAATAAACCGGTCAGGTCATCAATTTCAACTAGCTCAAGCAATTTTTGATTAGCAGAAATTAATTCTTCACGGGCATCTCTGTATCTCAATTGGGCACGAACACGAGCTAAGAATTCCAGAGGAACAAATGGCGAAATTATATAATCACTGGCACCCAAATCTAAACATTGTGTAATACGATCTGTGGCTGAGTTTGATGAAATGACAATTAATGAAGTTGTTTCTAGGTGCCCCTGTAATGAGTTTAAATATTCCAGTCCATCAGAGCTTGCAAAATCAGGATCCACAATAATCATCTGTGGCTTCCAATAATTAAGAAATTCACTGGCTTCACTGGGCGATGTTAAACCGCGCACGTCATAACCTTCCCAACGCAAGGGTTCCATCAGTAATTCCAATGTTTGCGGGTCTTCATCTAAGACTAATATAGGCCTGTGTTTCGGGTCCTTTTTCATTAGAATACTTATCGGTTTTTCTCCAAAAATTATGAAGTATCAAGCGCCTTAAAAACACGTTCAAATTTTGTGTATCAAAGTGAGATTCGCTCTACAAAAGTCTGTTGAGCCATTGGTCCTAACTCAAGCAATCCGGACTTTAGTAATCAATGTGGCTTTGCCATACTTTAAAAGCTGAAAAGCCAAAACACAAAGGAGTCATCATGACTAAAACATTTTATTGCGGAGATTTCACTTTTAAAGGTTACTTTATCAAAGCCGGCACGGGCTGGGAAATCGGTTATAAATTCAATAACACTAGCTATTTCGTGTCTAACTTTATCGATCACACTGAAGCTACTAAATGGTGGGGCCAGTCACAAAAATGGATGACTACATTCTGCAAAACTGAATACTACCCTAATATGAACAAAGCTTTCTTCGGTAAATTCATGGGTAACTACTTATACACTCATTATTACAACTTCTTAAAAGGTGTAATCTCTAAAAACTACACATTCTCTAATAAGAGCTATAAAAAAGATTTTGCTCAGTACAAAAAATTTAAAAGCACTTACGCTGCATAGTCTTAATTAACATTCTAGGTTTGATTTCGGTCGTGCAAAGCATTAAGATTTAATCTTATGAAACACACCGAAATCGAATCTAAATGGCAAAAAATCTGGCAAGAAAAACAGGCTTACAAAGCCGACAATAATTCTACAAAACCAAAATATTATGCACTTGATATGTTTCCATATCCTTCAGGATCAGGATTACATATGGGCCATATTGCCTCTTACACCCCAACTGACATTATTTCACGCTACAAAAGAACTAAAGGTTTCAATGTTCTTCACCCAATGGGATTTGATGCTTTCGGTTTACCGGCAGAACAATACGCTATTCAAACTGGTGTTCATCCCACTATTACAACTAAAAAAGCTATCGAAAGTTTTAAAGCCACCTTACAAAGATACGGTTTCAGTTTTGATTGGTCTCGCGAAATTTCTACTTGTGAACCCGAGTATTACAAATGGACACAATTTATTTTCTTAAAGCTTTATGAAAAAGGTTTAGCTTATCAAAAAGAAGTTCCGGTTAACTGGTGTCCCGCTTTAAAAACTGTTTTAGCTAACGATGAAGTTATTGATGGCAAATCAGAACGCGGTGGTCACCCTGTTATCCGCGTTCCAATGAAACAGTGGATGTTAAAAATTACCGACTATGCTGAAAGATTATTAAACGATTTAGACAAAATCGATTGGCCCGAAAGAACTAAAGAAGCTCAACGTAACTGGATCGGTAAATCTGAAGGCGCCACTGTTAAATTCAACGTTAAAGGTGTTGCAGACCAATTAGAAATTTTCACCACTCGTCCCGACACAATTTACGGCGTAAGCTTTATGGTTTTAGCACCTGAGCATCCGCTTGTTAAAAAAATTACTACTCAAGGACAAGCCGTTAAAGTTGCTGAATATATCGAAGGCACTGCAAAAAAATCTGAAGTGGACCGCAAAGCCGCTACAGAAAAAACCGGTGTGTTTACTGGTGGCTTCGCGATTAACCCATTAAATCAAAAAGAAATTCCAATTTGGATTGCCGATTACGTGATGATGGATTACGGCACAGGTGCTATCATGGCTGTTCCAGGGCACGACGAGCGTGATTTTGAATTCGCGCAAAAATTTGAATTACCCATTTTAAGAGTTTTAGAATCTGAAAGCGATTTACCATTTACTGGCGAAGGCAAACTTTGTAATTCAGATATTTTAAATGGTTTAACTAAAACCGATGCCATCAAGAAAATGTGTGATCATTTAGAAAAATCAAACTTAGGAAAAAAATTAGTTCAGTATAAACTGCGCGACTGGCTTTTTAGCCGCCAACGCTATTGGGGCGAGCCGTTTCCGATTTTGCAAACAGCTCATGGATCAAAAGCTGTTCCTTACAATGAGCTTCCGGTAATTTTACCTGAAGTGGCTAACTACGAGCCATCGGATTCAGGCGAGGCACCCTTAGCCAACAACAAAGCTTGGGTTAATTACGCCGACAATATCAAACGCGAAACCGACACTATGCCCGGAGCTGCCGGCTCTTCGTGGTATTTCTTGCGGTATGCCGATCCTCAAAATTCTGAAGCTCCATTTTCAGAAAGAGCAGCCAAGTACTGGATGCCAGTTGATCTATATGTAGGTGGAGCCGAGCACACTGTTGGACATTTACTTTATTCAAGATTTTGGACCAAGGTTCTTTTTGACGTAGGCTTATCTCCAGTTGATGAACCTTTTAAAAAATTAGCCCATCAAGGAATGATCTTAGGCCCTGACGGTGAAAAAATGTCAAAATCCCGCGGCAACGTAATTCCAGCCGACGAAGTGGCCAAAGATTCTGGAGTAGATGCTCTAAGATGTTTTGTTTGCTTCTTAGGCCCTATGGATAAAGACAAACCCTGGAATTCAAGCGGCATCGACGGAGTAAAGCGCTTCTTGGATCGCTTTACAAGATTGGCCATCAATGAGGCAACTGGCGACAGTCATGCCAATGATGACACCTTACCGGCGGAAGTTGAAAAGGTCTTACATAAAACAATTAAGAAAGTTTCGGAAGATATTGAAGCTTTAAGCTTTAATACCTGCATCAGCCAAATGATGATTTTGGTTAACGAGCTGTATAAGCATGACTGCAAATCTAAAAAAGTTTTGCTTCCATTAGCTCAATTATTACAGCCATTTGCACCTCACACAGCTGAAGAAATCTGGCAAAAACTTGGCGGCGAAGGTTTAGTGGTTCATGCCACGTGGCCGAGCTTCAAGCCTGAGCTTTGCGTAGATGACTCTGTTACTTTAGGTGTTCAAGTTAATGGCAAAATGCGCGGAACCATTGAAGTCGCTATTGCAGCCAGCGAGGCCGAAGCCGTAAAACTGGCTCTAGAAGTTGCCACTGTGGCTGCGGCTACAGCCGGAAAAACTCCGAGTAAGATCATTTACAAAGCCGGCAAAATTCTGAATCTGATCGTTCCTCAGTAAATCCCGAAATCAGGCGCTGTAAAAAGCGCCTGATTATTGTTGCAAGCACCCCCAAAAGACCTTATACGAATAATATAAAAATATAGTTTTCCTGCATTTTTAATGCAGTTTTATTTTGGGAGGCCCCATGAGTTTAGAAGCTAGTCCTGTGACTAATTCACCAAAATCACCTACTCACGCTTTTACTAAGGGTAAAGCCAGCGAGTGGAGTGTTGAAAACAGTGCCAAAGTTTATGGTATCAATAACTGGGGTAACGGATATTTCAGAATCAATGAACAAGGTAACGTACAAGTAACGCCAAAAAACACCAATGGTCCTTCAGTTGATCTTTATGAGTTAACACAAGAACTGCAAGACCGCGGTATTCGCATTCCTATCATGATACGTTTTCCTGACATCATCCGCGAACGCGTTCACCTATTACATTCATGTTTCCAAAAAGCTTTTGCGGATCACAACTACCGTGGCCAGTACCGTGGTGTTTATCCAATCAAAGTAAATCAACAACGTCACTTAGTGCAGGAACTAGTTAAATTCGGCCGCGATGTTAATTTAGGCCTTGAGTGCGGTTCAAAGCCAGAACTTCTTGTTGTTCTTTCTTTAATGAATAATCCAAATGGTGTGATTATCTGTAACGGTTTCAAAGATGCTGAGTACATTGAAACAGCGCTCTTAGCTCAAAAAATCGGTCGCGAAATAATTATCGTTGTAGACCGCAAAGACGAATTAAAATTAATAACTGATGCCGCTAAAAAATTAAATATAAAACCTAAAATCGGTTTCCGCGCTAAATTAAATACGCAAGGTGCTGGCAAATGGGTTGATTCTGCAGGCGCTAGATCTAAATTTGGTCTAACTGCAATTGAAATAGTTGAAGGTGTTGAGTTCCTTAAAAAACAAAATATGCTGGATTGCCTAGAGCTCCTTCACTACCATATCGGTTCCCAGGTTCCATCTATTCAAAGTATTAAATCTTCATTAAAAGAAGCGGCTCGCTTCTACACAGAGTTACACTCTTTAGGCGCTAAGCTTAAGTACATCGATGTCGGTGGTGGTTTAGGCGTAGACTACGACGGAACAGGCTGGACAGATTCCTCAATCAATTATTCAGAGCAAGAATACGCCAATGATGTTGTTTCAACTCTTCAGGCTCTTTGCGATGAAAAAAATGTTCCGCATCCAAACATTATTACTGAATCTGGCCGCGCATTAGTAGCGCATCACTCAGTTTTAATTTTTGACGTCATGGGTGTTAATAACTTATTCCGTCAGGAGCCGCCAGCTTCTGCAGCTAAAACAGATCCAGCTATTATGCAGGATTTGCAATACATCTACGAAAAACTAAACAACGAAAACATTAATGAATGTTTCAACGACTTGATGCAATCTAAACAAGAAACATTAAATCTTTTTACATACGGCGTATTGAATTTAACTCAACGTGCTTGGTGTGAAAGTATGTTCTTTGCTATCGCTACAAAAATGTTGGCATTAGCTCAAAGCACTCCTGACTGCGACGATATCGTTTCTGAACTTCGCGAAACACTTTGCGATACTTACTTCTGTAACTTCTCCGTATTCCAATCAGTTCCAGATTCTTGGGCTGTTGGCCAGCTGTTCCCGGTTATGCCAATTCATAATCACAAGAACGAACCTTGCCATGAAGCTACATTAGCTGACTTAACTTGTGACTCTGACGGTAAAATCGAAAAATTCATCGACACAGAAACTGGCGAAGTTAAAAAGACTTTAAGAGTTCACCCGTTCAAAGAAGGTGATGCTCCTTACTACTTAGGCGTTTTCTTAACTGGCGCTTACCAAGAGATCTTAGGCGACTTACACAACTTATTCGGCGATACCGATGCGGTTCACATTTCTATCCATGAATCAGGTTACACCGTAGACCATTATGTTCCAGGCGATACTGTAACTGAAGTATTAACTTATGTTCAGTACGGCCGTGCCGAAATGGTTGATAATGTTCGTCAGTTTACTGAAGAAAGTATTGCAAATGGCAATATCACGAAGCAGGAAGCTAAAGCTCTTATCAAGCACTACGAAGAAGGCTTATCTGGTTATACTTATCTTGAAGAGATGGAATAAGTAGCTGGCACTTAATAGGTAGCTGGCACTTTTCTTTTAATCTTCATAAAAATTTGCCCTTAAAATGCATAAAGCGAAGCTGAACACCTCAACTTCGCTTTAAGAGCTTCAAAATCTCCGATTTAAAAGGAGGTTCCGAATGCCGAATTTAAATATACCTAACCAGTATAAACATTTTCGTCGTTTTTTGAACTATTCTAAAGTGGTTTTAAGTCTAGTTTTATTAATTTTAAAACTTCTGAAATCATTATTAGATCTTGTTAAGTAAACTCTAAACTTTTGGTTCTGCCAACGTGTACAAGTTTAGGATGGACTTAAAATCCAGAGATTTTCCTGCTCACGGAACTTAGTTGAGGCTGTTCACTTATTTGTTTCATTATTTTTAGCCTACAGACGACTTAGAATCGAAAGCATCACGTACAGCAAGGCCGATATTGATTAAAAGAGTTAATGTAATAACCAGAGCAGCAGATGGATACCACACAAGCCATTCAGCTTGAGTAATATATTTTTGCGCCTGATCCAGTAATTCACCCCAACTTGGAGTTGGAGCCGGCAAGCCCAAACCTAGGTAATCTAAGAAAGCTAATACTGAAATATTAGCGGCAATATCAAATGGAGAGAATGTTACAATTGGAGTAAGCGCATTAGGTAAAATATGACCAAAGATAATTTTACTGTTTGAAGCGCCCAATGCATGGGCTGCTTCTACGAATTCGCGCTTACGTAATTGTAAAAACTGTGAACGCATATAAATTGCAAGTTTGGTCCAATCAAATAAAGCTAAGAATATAATTAAAACAAATAAATTAGGTGTAAATATAGAAATTATTGTAATTAAAATTAAAGTGGTCGGCATAGTTTGAATAATTTCAACTGTACGCATACCGATCAAATCCACTTTACCACCGAAGAAGCCGGTTACAGACCCAATAATCACACCGAGCAAGTAAGACGCAAACCATGCGCCCACTGCAAACACTAAAGAATATCTTAAGCCGTACAATAAACGTGTTAAAACATCGCGCCCACGGTCATCTGTTCCCATTAAATTGTATTTTGATGGAGGAGATGGATACGTATCTACATTACTATTACTTTCTAAAGGATCCCATTGGATCAATGGCCAAGCCACCCAGTCGCCGGCTTCTTTATTAAATTCTAAAGAGCGATAATCCATTACAAAAATATCTTCACGACCAAATACAGTTGGATGGTAGTCAACGATCATAGGAACATACATACTACCCTGATATTTCATAATGATAGGTTTACTATTAGCCCAGAATTCAGCCGTTAAACTTAAAAACACTAAAAACATAATCATTAACGACGAAAAAACCGCAAGCTTATTGCGTTTAAAGCGGCGATAGCGCTTTAGTGTTAATTCATTAGTTATAAGTCTGCCTTCAATAATTCTCACTGCAAGTCCTATTTAAAATCAATTCTCGGGTCAATAAGTACATAAACAATATCGCTGATGATATTTCCTATTAACAATAATAATGCAGAAATAAATGTAATACCCATAATCACATTGTAATCACGGGCTAAAATTGAGTTATAGCTCAATAAACCTATGCCATCTAAATTGAAAATACGTTCAATAACTAATGAACCCGCCAAGAATACTCTTAAAAACCCGCCTAATCCTGTTGCCACAGGAATTAAAGCATTACGTAAAGCATGTTTATAATAAACAAATTTATCCGTTAAGCCTTTTGAGCGCGCAGTTCTGACGTAGTCAGAACTGATAACATCTAACATTGAGTTACGTACTAACATTGTCAGCTCAGTAAAGTTACCTAACATATAACAAGTAAGCGGTAATATAAAATGATATGTGCGGTCCCATAGTTTACCCATAGTCGTTAAACTATCGTAATTATCTGAGTATAAATTTCCAATGGGGAACCAATCAAAATGCGATCCCCCAGCAAACCATACTATTAATAAAATACCCGAAACCAAGGGCGGAATTGCATACAGAAAATAAAGCACTACACCACTGATCTGGTCGAAGACTCCTCCGGCTTTAATGGCTTTTTTAACTCCCAAAGGAATACAGATTAAATAAGTTAAAAATAAAGACGCTATACCAAAAGAAAGTGAGACTGGGAATTTAGAAGTAATAACGTCAATTGCAGGTTCTTGATAAGAGTAACTTTCGCCAAAATCAAGTTTGGCGATGTTTTTAACCCAAATAATATATCTTTCATGAACCGGTTTATCAAAACCGTATTGCTTAACCATGGCATCCAAGATTTCCTGAGAAATCTCGCCTTTACCGCCACCTTTAGCGCCGAACTGCAGCTGCTGAAGCTTTTGCTCAATCGGTCCACCGGGAGCGGCATTAATAATTAAGAACGTAATCAAAGTGATCCCTATGAACGTAGGGATCGCCAATAATAAACGTCTAATAATATATAATGCCATCTTCTAAAGTTACCTAAAATAATTAAGGTTGAGCACTCCACCAAGAAGTTACACCAAAATTATAATTAAAGGTATCACCAGGTTGAGCTACTTTTTTAGACATAGCATAGAAATCGTACTTAACATTGAATAAGAATACGTATGGAACGTCTTCAGCAATCAAAGTATAAGCCTTTTTGAAAATAGCACCACGCTTAGCATCGTTTAACTCAGCTCGGCCCTGATCGATTAATTTATCAACTTCAGGGTTTGAGTAGCTACCACGGTTAGAGCCACCTTTTTTGCTAGAAGATGAATGCCAAATTTGTTTTGGATCCATTTCAACGTCACCGCCACCCCAGCCCATAGCATAAAGTTGCATTTTGTTATCGTCGATAGTTTTTAAGAAGCTGTTCCATTCTAAGAATTTTAAGTCGATATTAATACCGGCTTTTTTCGCGTCTTCTTTAATAATAGTCCATTGTTTTTCAGATTCTTTACGTGCGTAGATATAAGATAAATTCAATTCGGTCTTTTTACCGTTGATAACTTTATCTAAAACACCATTTTTATCAGTATCAGCCCAACCCGATTTAGCCAGTAACTCTTGAGCTTTCGCTGGGTTAAACTGAATTGGTTGAACCGCTGCAGCCTGTGTAGAGTTAACAGATACAGGACCTGTCGCTAAGTCATTTAAACCTTCAAAGAATTTTTTGTTCATTTCTTCGCGATTAACTAGGTGAGCGATAGCTAAACGAACATTTTTATCTTTAAGGATTGGATCTAAGAAGTTAAATCCGATGTAGCCGTATGATTTAGGCATTTTGTTTTTAACAGCTTTACCTTGGAACTTAGGCTGATTGTATAAAGGTTTGAATGGCTTACCTGTTACGGCTAAGTAATCGTCAGCTCTTAATAATTCAACATAATCTAAATCACCTTTTTTCAATTTTTCAGTTGTTACGTTGATCTCTTTAGTAAATTTGAAAGTGATTTGATCAAAGTTATAATAACCTTTGTAGATTGGCATTTTATCGCCGAACCATTTATCAAATTTTTTAAGAACGATCTGTTGGCCTTTATCGTATTTTTCTAATTTGTAAGGGCCCGCGCCGATACCTTCTTTTTGCATTTTTACTGATTTATCAACATTTCCGTAAACTGATTTCGGAAGTACCGTAATACCGCAGATAACGCTTAAATTTTTGAAGTACTTTTCTTTAGCCGTAAATTTGATTTTATGCTTATCAAGAACTTCAACTTTAACTAATCCTTCGTAGTAAGGAACTAAGTTCAAAGCCTGAAGCTTTGGTTCGCGTACGTGCTCTAATGAGAACTTAACGTCTTCAGCCGTTACCGGATCACCGTTTTGGAAAACAGCGTCTTTTCTTAACGTAAATGTAAACTCTAAACCATTGGCAGAAGTTTCCCACTTTTCAGCAAGTCTTGGAACTAAGTCCCATGTATTGA
The DNA here is from genome assembly GCA_019752925.1 of bacterium. GTDB lineage: Bacteria > Bdellovibrionota > Bdellovibrionia > Bdellovibrionales > Bdellovibrionaceae > Pseudobdellovibrio. The sequence goes on along the minus strand of JAIELP010000001.1, from coordinate 249,219 downwards.
TGTCACGAGCACACATAGAGTCGTGAATGTAGTTATTTACTTCTGTTGAGTAAGTGTCACCAGCCATAATTGGGTGAAGACCTTCTGGCTCATTATCTAAGTGGAAAATCAAAACTCCACCTTTAGGTGCATTTACATTAGGAGTTGTTGCAGAAGCTGCAGCAGCTACTAAGTTTAAACCGACGAAAACCGCGATTAAAGCTTTTGAAAACATAATATATCCCCCATTCAGAAATCATTTCGTATAAATGAATTTCCGTATTAATTTCTCTTGGAGAGACAATGAGGGCAGTTGGCCTTTTATTCAACTTTTGACGCTATGGCGCAATAGGTTAAAAAACTGAAATCATTTATTTTTTCTGATTTATGCACTAACTCATTGATATCATTTTTGTTCAATAAAACATGAAGGGCTTTTTTGTATGTCTGATAGCAATTCTCAACCTAAAAAATTTGATCCTACTACAACTATTTCATCTGAATTTGGTATTTTCGGCATTCCGTTGACCGAAGAAGAATGCAAGCTGGTTTTATTACCGGTTCCTTGGGAAGTAACAACGTCTTACGGCAAAGGAGCCTCTAATGGCCCTCGCATCATCCGCGAAGCTTCGGAGCAAATCGACTTATTCGACTTCGAAACTAAAAACGCTTATGAAGCAGGCTATTTCATGCGCGAAATCTCTGAAGATGTCATGACTAAGAGTAAAAAGTATAAAGAACTTGCCCAAAAAGTAATCGAACTCAAAACCGAACAATCAGACGATACGGCTCAAATCCAAAAACTCACAGAAGTTGTAAATGCGGCCTCAAAAGAACTGACCGAATGGGTTTATCAACAAACTAAATCCATTTTAAAAGCCGGAAAGCTCTTCGGCTTAGTGGGCGGCGACCACTCCACCCCACTTGGCGCTATAAAAGCCATCTGCGAGCAGCACTCAGCCAATGATCAAAGCGAAGTCGGCATTCTTCATATCGATGCCCACTCCGACACTCGCCAAGCTTACCAAGGCTTTGAGCAGTCTCATGCCTCTATTATGTACAACGTAATGAATTTAGCTCTAAAGCCTAAAAAATTGGTTCAAGTCGGCATCCGTGATTTCTGCGAAGAAGAATATAATTTTGTTCAATCACGCCCTGATATTAAAACTTTTTTTGATATCGGCATTAAGCAACGCCAGCTTAAAGGCGAATCTTGGGCTTCCATTGCAACCGACATCATCAGCGAATTACCACAAAAGGTTTACATCTCTTTTGACATCGATGGCCTTGATCCTCGCTACTGCCCGTCTACGGGAACGCCGGTCATCGGTGGCCTGTCGGCAGACGAAGTTTTCTTCTTATTCAATCTGGTGGCTCAATCTGGGCGTACGATCGTAGGGTTCGATTTAAACGAAGTCTCTTCCGGCGACGCCGAAGAGTCTGAATGGGACGGAAATGTGGGTGCCCGCATGCTTTATAAGCTCTGCAACTGGACTATCGTCACAAATAAATAATGGCTCAGCATTCGCTCTAGCGAAAACTAAACACGTTCTGATATTCTGTATTAACACAAAAAACACGGAGGTTTTTTGGGTATCAATACATTACTCACTATTTTATTTTTTTTAATCGGCATCAGCGTATTTGCCTCCGATATTCAATTTAATGAGCTGATCAAGCAAAGCTCTGCGCAACAACTTCAAGCCGCCGCTGATCTGGAAGAATACTCGCAACAAGAAGATGTCTATTTAAATGTTCAAAAAAAACAAAACGCTTCCACACAAGCTCAAGTAGATACCGATGATAACGATGGTTTAAAAGTAGTTTTAAAGAAAAAGCAGAAGAAGAAAAAAAAGAAGAAACCAGCTTCGGTTTCTTCTCCTGTGATTGTACCAATTAAAGGTAACTAAAATTTCAAATACTAATTAGCGAGCGTAACGACGATCCATTGATTCACGGATTTCAGCACCTTCAATGCTTAAACGCGTCCAAGGAATGGCTTTAAGTCTTTCAACTTCGATCGGCTCTTCAGTTTCTTCGCAAAAACCGAAAGCACCGCTTTCAATACGACCTAAAGCACTTTCAATCTCAAATAACTGAGATCTTAAGCGGTCATTTAAATTTAACATTTCTTGTTCAGCTAAAAGGCGCATAGTTTGATCGGCTTCATCGCCACCTTTTTCGCCTAAATCGAGTTTTTCACGGGCTTCTTTAACTCTATTTAAAAGATCCATCTTTGTTTTCAATAGCTTTTCTTTGCAATCCTTAACGAGCTTATCAGTTAATTTTTCTTTAACCGGTTTAGCTTGCATTCCTTTTGCCATATACCCCTCCATTGAGATCTTTTTAAGTTTTTAAATATCGGCACTTACTGCCCAAAACTTAAGTTCCACTTTGGAACCGCCTTATCTAAATGTATTATTGTATTTATTGCAATAAAAAATCTTACAAAATATTAAATGTTTTAAGTTATTGAATTTACTTAGATATTTTTAGAACTAAAGTCATGTCTGTGTGCATTAAAAATCTGAAAAAGTCTAAAAAATGACTTTTACTTAAATAAATTGAGCTTTTTATCTAGCTAATAAGACTAAGCTAAACCCCTTTTCATAAGGTAGCTGGCACTTTTTTTAGAATTCATATATAAGAATTGGATGCTTTCTAAAGCCAATATATTCATTTTTAGCTTTTTTTTATCAATACCTCTCTTTGCTTACATAAATTCAGGTTTATGGGTCCTCAAATGCCAGCAAGGTCTAAAAAAAGAGCAGATCTATGAAGTCTCGGGCCGAGTCAGCACCACTGAATTCTTTCACCAAGACGCCCACTGCAGTGATGAATCCTTTCGTTTTGAAACTATCGGAAGCGTCTTTTATAATGATGCAAATCCGACATTTATAGATTTTATGTACGAGCAAATAAACCTCACGGTTTTCAAGCAACGTGTGATTGATGACTTTAATACTCGTAAGGTGTGTGGTTTTACTAACTGGAAAAATGGAGAAGCTCAAAATATTACAGGACTCAAGTGCGCCATATTCAATTACACAAAGGAAACTCAGATTCCTAAAGGTGGCGATAAAAAATATGGCATCTATTCCGTTGAGGAAAATAAATTATATTACGGACAGCCAAGCTCCGAATACGACGGTTCAACACCTTTACGAAGACCGGTGGAGTTCCGTAGATCTATAGAATTCCTTTTTCAAAACTAGCTTTTACCTCGCCGCTTAAATACGGAGTCAGCATACGCATAATGTGGCGTTTGGCTTTTTCGATTGTTCGCTGATTAGGGGCACGGTCCACAGTTTCAAAAAACTGCATAAAACTATTTGAAGCTACAAACAACAATTCGCCCACAAACTCCATCTCATCGCGGGATTGAATGGGCTGCATGTAACCTGATCTCACCCAATGCTTGTATAAAATGATCATCAAGCGACTCAATTTTTTAAGATGAGCTCTCCATAACTTCGACAGTTCCGGATCCTTTTTTCTGAGTGTGTAAAGTTCACGGTGAAAAAAGCGATATTTCCAGTAAAGTTGTAAGTTTTTGTCGATAAAGTCGACAAGCTGAATTTTTTCATTTTTTTTCGCTAACTTGGTTTGAGGTTTCCATATTAAACTAGTCTCAGAAGCTAGCCTTTTGAATAGTTCTCGAATGATCTGCTCTTTATTTTTGTAATGAAAATACAGATTTCCGGGGCTCATATTCAGCGCTCTTGCGATGTCGTTAGTGGTAACTTCACTCGCAGCATTAGCATTAAACAGTTCAAGGGCGCCTAGTAAAATTCTCTCTTTAGTTTTCATGTGATTATAATAAAACTATATGAGGGGGCTTGAGAACATATTTTTTTTAGTGCTATACTGAGTATCAGCAACAACGTTAAACAGGAAGTGTAACAATGTTTCAAATACCACAGCAAAGACGCTACAAGTTAGCAACATGGATGTTAATTCCTTTCGGGCTGTTAGCCAGCGCATTTTTCGTGTTCAATCACCAAAATTCTGTAAAATTGGAAAGTGGTTTATCAAGTCAAAATCCAATCGAATCACGCAAAACCATTGCTAAAGCTATTTCTGAAAATATCACCAACAGCACATATCCTTCTGAAATCGTATTTAATGGCGCAGACAGTGAAAAAACATCTAAGTACAAAGTTAACTACACTCTTTTATCTGACCTACAAGAACATGCAGACTCACTATTAAAAAGATACAAACCTGATTATGGCGCAATTGTTATGATGGATGCAAAAACCGGCGAAATCCTTGCTATGTCGAGCTTTGAAAAAGCCAATCCTGACGGCGCTAACTTAGCCCTGAGAGCCACTTACCCTGCTGCCAGTATTTTTAAAGTAATTACCGCTGCAACAGCTGTTGATAAAGCCGGAGTGAGCCCTGAGCACCGCATCGCTTTTAACGGCGGCAACTACACTCTTTACAAAAAGAATGTGTTATCTGATCGAATCAACCGCTGGACACGTTTTATTACATTAAAAGACGCTTTTGCGCGTTCGATCAATACAGCCTTTGGCCGTTTAAGTTTAGAATCTATCGAACCACATGATTTGTCTGAATACGCAAATCGCTTTAATTTTAATCAGGAAATTCCGGCAGATTTCAATGTGGAAATAAGCTCGGCAACTGTACCTACGGAAAAAGGTTATGCATTAACTCAAGTAGCATCAGGCTATAACCGCTTTAATACATTAAGTCCCGTTCACGGAGCCATGATTGCTTCAGCTATTATCAACGATGGCCAAATGCCTTCTCCCTACATCGTTAAAAATATCGAAAACGAAAAAAATGAAAATATCTACACAGGCTCAACTCTGATTCAAAGCCAAGTGATCAGTGCTAAATCAGCTGCTAAAGTTCAGCAGATGATGGAACAAACCGTATTAGCCGGAACATCACGTAAAACCTTTAAACATATTGTGCGCGACCGCAAATTCCGCGAAGTTGAAATGGGTGGAAAAACAGGCCACTTTAGCGGTACCAGCCCTAAAGGACGCAACGACTGGTTTGTGGGTTATGCATCTGATGGCGAAAGCAAAATTGCCATCGCAGCCATTACGGTTAACGTCAAACAGTGGACCGTTAAATCCTCAGCTTTAGGGGAAATGATGTTCAGAAAATACTTTAAAGATAAAATCGAAGAGCGCGAAACGGCTCTGAGTGATGACTCCATCAATGATGCAGACTCAGAAAAAACCGAAGTCGAAAAAGTTGAAAGACCTACACGTAAATCGACCAAATCAAAAAAACGTAGATCTATCCGCACTTAGGAAAAAAGTACGGCGTACATTTTTAAAACTCAAATTCAGCAATAACCGGGCAGTGATCCGAACCTACCTGCTGCATCAGTATGTCGCAGCTCTTGATGTGCTTAAGTAAACCCTCAGTTACACAGATATGGTCAATTCTCCAGCCTTTGTTTCTTGAACGGGCCAGTTCTCGATAGGACCACCAAGAGTACATTTCTTTCTTATCAGGATGAAGTTGACGAAATACATCCGTAAAGCCGGCTTTTAAAAATCCATTAAACCATTCGCGCTCCTCAGGTAAAAAACCTGATTCTTTTGAAAGACGTTTAGGATCGTGCACGTCAAACTCCAAGTAAGCTACATTGTAATCACCCACCACAATTATCTGCTTACCTTTTTTCATTTCAAATTTAAGATGATCGGTTAACTCTTTTAAAAATTTTTGTTTGAAATTATGCCGTTCTTCGCCAGAGCCGCCGTTAGGAAAATAAATATTGTATAAATCAAACTCTTCATGCTGAGTCCAAACTATGCGGCCTTCTTTTTCATAATCGGGATTATCAATTCCAGTTAAAACTTTTTTCGGTTTTTTCTTTAAGAACGTTGCAACACCTGAATAGCCTTTACGTTCTGCAGACGACCAGTAATTGTGCTCATAGCCCAAACTCTGTTTATGCGGTTCTACTTGATCTTTGTGAGCTTTTGTTTCCTGAATACACAAAATATCAGGTGAATATTCCTGCACAAATTGATTCAGCCCTTTATCATAGCTGGCGCGTATTCCGTTTACATTCCAAGTTACTAATTTAAGAGTTTTCATTGTTTATAATCCCCGAATGTGGCAACAATAATTGAGCATGAGTTTGAAAGCAAGTTTCGTTTCTTATTTAAATCAAAAATATCCCGCTCTCAGCACCGAGCAATTGTCGCCTCTTGTTTCAGATCAGCTTTTATCGCCTTTTCAGATTAAATTGTCACAGGGCCAGATCTCTAAAATAAAACAAGAGGTTCAGTCTTACTGGGCTTTGCGCGAATGGGGACAAAAAAACCTGAGCTCAGGTTTTGAATCTAAGTCGCTTCGCAGGCCTACAAACTATTCGGTTTGCATGAGCTACGATTTTCATATTAATCCCCAAGGCCAACCCGAACTTATCGAAATCAATACCAATGCCGCTTTTCTTGGTATGGGTGTTGAGCTTTACGAATTTCTTAAACTTAAAAATCCTATTTCTGATTTTTCAACTCAAGATCTCGTACAAATGTTCGTGGACGAAATTAAACTCAGTGGCCAATCGCACAACTCTGTGGCCATTGTTGATGAGGCCCCGACTCAGCAGCGTTTGTATGTGGAGTTTTTAGTTTTTAAACAAATGTTATTAAATAACAATTTTGAAGCTGAAATATTTGATATTTCGCAAATTGATGAATTTAAAAAATTCTCACTCATATACAATCGTTATACAGATTTTTATCTTGAAGAAAATAAATCCCGGGCTATTCGTGATTTATACAATAATAATCAACTGCAACTGTCACCTCAGCCCTATGATTATTATTTACTAGCTGATAAAGAACGCCTACTTGACTGGAATGCGCAAAGCGAATGTGCTAAGCCAACAAGCTTACTTAAAATACATGATTTAGGTAAATCCGACCGCAATCAAATTTGGGCCGATAGAAAAAATCTTTTCTTTAAACCTAAAACATCCTATGGCGGCAAACAGGCCTACAAAGGCTCTTCAATAAGCCGCAAAGTATTTGACGAAGTATCAAATGAAAACTTTATTGCGCAGCAATTATCAGTACCTGACGAGGTCAGCGTCGAGTTAAACAGCGAAACATTGCAATTTAAATATGATCTACGCTGTTATGCTTATCAAAACAAACCCCAGCTGATTGTGGCACGCCTGTACCAAGGGCAAACCACCAATTTAAAAACTACTGGTGGTGGCTTTGCCTGTGTTGTTATTGAATAATTGATTTAAATTCTGTTTGCGCCAGATTAATATCAGTTTTTTGCACACAACCTAGATAGTCGATGCCCTGGCTCAGGTAAATATCTTCCGCGGATCTATTTTTTTGTACTTTGCACGAGCTGAAAGAAAAATCTTTTTCTATTTCAGAGTTTCTGAGCTTGTTCGTTTTATTATTTTTTAATTTTACCGGACGAAAATACACTACATCTTCACGACGGGTATCTGCTTCAGCATTTAAAACCACATCAGGTATCACCCCGCGCAACTGAGTTGAGGTGCGGCTAGGCAATAAATAAACTCCCTGAGTTTTAAATAGGCTTACTGTCGACTTAACAGTCCACTGTTCTGGCTCCTGGAAAGTGCCTTTACCGAAGGTTCTTTCACCAACAACTAACGCTCGCTTGTAATCCTGAAGACCGCCAGCTAATAGTTCAGAAGCACTGGCCGAGAACGAATTCACCAATACAACCATCGGGCCATGATAAATTTTTTCGTCAGAAGTTAACACCACTTCATTGGATTTATCTTCGTCAAAGTATTCTACGTAATAGGCTTTTTTGTCTTTACCTAAAAATAAACCTGCTATACAAGCAGCTTCATTTAACTGACCGCCGGGATTATCACGTAAATCCAGAATTAAACCCTTAACATTTTCCTTATTCGCTTGCTTAAGCCTTGTAGATATCTCACCGCAAGCACCAGAGTTGAATTTTGTTAAAGTAATCACTGCATATTTTTTATCTGTTCCGGTAGTATTATACTGGACGTGGCTCAACTCACGGTAAGTTCTATTAAGCTCAATATTAACAATCTGCTGCTTTCGCTCAACTTCAAAAGCTAACTTTGAAGTTTGTTCATTTTTTAAAATGTTGCTAACTTCTGCATAACCTTTATCGCTCAACTTTTCAGAGTTAATCGAAATGATTTTGTCGTTCAACTTAAGGCCTGCCAGCTCAGCATCCGAGTTTTTAGCTATTTTTTTAATATAGAATTCGCCATTTATTTTTTCATAAGACAAACCTACAAAAAATTTTGATCGGGCTATTTTACCACTTACTTCATCGTAATAATTAGCGGGCAGAACATAAGTGTGAGGGTCAAAGTATATCGACAAAAATGAATTAATCAGTTTTGCGGCCAACATAGATTTTTTAGCCGGCTGCTCAAGCTCAGCCAGTTGCTGCAAGAGTCCCTCAAAATCAATTAAACTGACTTTGCCGTTGTAAAATTCCATCAATTGTTTTTCGGTTTTTTCATCTAAATGATCATGCTTACCGATCGCTAGCAACTGACCAGTTTCAATCGAGAGTTTTAATTTAAAATTTAAAGCATTTTCTACAACTACATTAAGGCAGGATTCAAAATATTTTTCAGAACTATAGCATTTATCATTTGAAATAAGAGGCTTAATATCTTGCATACTTAAACCAGTATCTTGCCAATAATTTTCTATTTTTTTGGTACTTTCTACTTTGGACTGAAGCGAAAGCAAAGTTTTAGCGGAGAGTCCCCCGACTCCCGCTAAAACCGCCCCTAGAACAAACCCCATGGCAGTAACTATAATGGCCAACAATGCTTTCAACTGCGCTCCTACGTTCCACTCTCGGCCATCCCCGTGATTGACCGAGTTCAACAGTGACATTTTAAAGCAACTGATATGCCTAATTTTTTTGAATTATCTGTAATTTAGAAGCTCTAGAGCGCTTATTTTAAAGCCAGTAAGTATTATTTTCAAAACTGACTAATAGATCACATCGAATATTCTTGCGGACATTGTGAGTCATGCAAGATACTGACCGCATGATTATTGTAACCGGAGCTAACGGATTTATAGGAAGCGCTATGGTTTGGCAACTGAACCAAGCAGGCATTACTGACATTATCGCTGTTGATAGCGTTAATTTAAATACACGAAATCTTTTGAAAAAACGCAGCTATCAGCAGTTCTTTGAAGCCAGCGAACTCTGGAGCTATTTAATGACCGACGAAGCTAAAAAAAATGTTTCGTGGATCATCCATATGGGAGCTTGCTCTTCTACTACCGAAACAAACTGGGATTTTCTTTATGCAAATAATTTTCAGTATTCCCAGCGTTTATTTGAGTGGTGTGCACAAAACCAAAAGAATTTAATTTATGCCAGCAGTGCCGCTACTTATGGTGCCGGTGAAAACGGATTCACCGATACTTTTGACTCAGAAAAATTAAAACCTCTCAATCTTTACGGTGAATCTAAAGTTATTATGGACCGTTGGGCTGTTAAACAAAAAGCAACCCCTCCAAATTGGTATGCTTTAAAATTCTTTAATGTTTTCGGACCCAATGAATATGAAAAAGAGTCTATGGCCAGTGTGGCCTTTAAGGCCTACCACCAAATTTTAAACACTTCAGAACTCGGCTTATTTAAATCTTACAATTCCCACTACGAAGACGGTAAACAACTGCGTGATTTTGTTTATGTAAAAGATGTCGTTCGCTGGATGCAGGAGTTGATGGATAAAAAACCTGAAAGCGGCATTTACAATATGGGCTTCGGCAAAGCACGCACTTGGCTTGACATGGCACTTCCACTCTTTAAAGCCATGAATAAAGAAACTAAAATCAAGTGGCTCGAAATGCCGGAAAACATCCGTAATCAATACCAATATTTTACAGAAGCAGATATGAACAAGTGGTCTCAAGCAGGAATGTCGCAGCCTGAGTGGTCTCTGGAAAAAGCTATCCACGATTATGTAAGCAATCACCTGAGTCAGAAAGACCCTTGGTTGTAGTTTAAATGCAGTCTATTCCAAATCATCTTCAGAAATATATTGTTGAGCAAGATTACCAAAAGTATACAGCCTTAGATCACGCTGTATGGAGATACATCCTACGCCAGCTTAAAAATTTTTTGACTCAGAATGCTCACGAAAGTTATTTAGATGGGTTAATCAAAACTGGAATTGAGATCGAGTACATACCTAAAATAGAAAGCGTTAGTACGGCTTTGGCAAATTTCGGCTGGAGAGCAATTCCTGTAAGTGGCTTTATCCCACCAGCAGCATTTATGGAGCTCCAGTCGTTAAGTATTTTACCAATCGCATCCGATATGCGCTCTATCGATCACTTACTTTATACACCAGCTCCTGATATTGTTCATGAAGCTGCTGGGCACGCGCCTATTATTGCCAATATGGAGTATTCTGATTACTTGAAGCAGTATGCTCAGGTAGCCAAAAAAGCCATTATCAGCAAAGAGGATCTCGAAATGTATAAAGCCATAAGAGAGCTTTCCGACATTAAAGAAAATCCCAATTCTACTGAGCAGGAAATTAAAGAAGCTGAAGCTCAGCTTAACCGAGTATCTAATTCTATCTCTTTTGTTTCAGAGGCCTCACAATTATCGCGTATGAATTGGTGGACCGCAGAGTATGGACTTATAGGAAATATTAAATCCCCTAAAATTTTCGGCGCCGGATTATTGTCATCCGTTGGTGAATCCAAGTGGTGTCTTTCAGATAAAGTTAAAAAAATACCTTTGAGCATTGAGTGCGTTAAACAGGCTTATGATATTACAGAACCTCAACCTCAGTTATTTGTAGCGCATGACTTTAAACATTTGTTAGAGGTATTAGAAGAGCTCTCTAACACGATGTCGTACAAAATAGGCGGGCTGCACGGACTTGAACAAGCCCAAAAGGCCGAAAGCGTTAATACTATTGAATTCGAAAACAAACTCCAGATATCTGGAGTTTTAAAAAAATATCACACAACTCCTGACGGAAAAATTTCATACCTTCAGTTTAGTGGACCCACTCAACTTTGTTTTGATGATAAAGAAATTTCCGGTCACAGTAACAAATATCATGCTCAGGGCTACGGCACTCCGATAGGAAAAATATTAAATTTTAAACTAGATCAATTAAATGTTGGTGAGCAAACCTCATTAAATTACGAATCTGGCGTTAAAGTTACAGGAACTCTTTCAAAAGTTCTTAAATTATCTTCTGACGCAATTGTTTTATCGTTTGATAATGCAACTTGCGAATACAAAAATGACAAATTCTTTTTACCTGATTGGGGCACCTACGATATTATCTTGGCACAACAAGTAACTTCTGTATTTGGCGGACCTGCAGATCGTATGGCTTACGGCGAAATGGAAGATTTTGTCGCTCAACGCGTTTCGCAGCCTCATTATACCGACGAACAAAAAAATATTTTTGTGTACTATCAGGAAATCCGAAATTTACGTAATTCAGGTAAACTAACAGAAGAAGATATTGCAAAACTTTTTGAACAGTTCGTAGAAAATGCACCGGAACAATGGCTTTTATTTATTGAACTCATCGAAATAGCTATTAAATCAAGTCATAGTAAAAGCCTGATTTTTAAAATTGAAAACCACCTGGCTCACATCTCACAAAAAAATAAAGATTACCGCTCTCTCATTAGTGAAGGACTGCGCTTAGCCTATGACAAATGCTAATGTGCGTACCATTGATTTAAGAGTTGTATTAGTGCGCTCTATTTACGAGCGCAATGTTGGAGCCACATCGCGTGCCATGGCTAATATGGGTATTTCTAAGCTCATTTTAATTGATCCTAAATGTGAACTTACCATTGAAGCGCAAAAAGCTGCAGCAACAGGCCAGGAGGCTCTACAAAACAGAACCGTGTACTCAAGCTGGGAAGAGTTTTACAAAAATGAACCTCGTGGCATTCAAATCGCCACAACTGCGCGAGACGGCCGCGGTCGTTTAACTGAAGATTTAGCCACAACTCTAAACGGAATTAAAACAACTCATCCTGCGTTTACAAAAACAGATGCTGAACCTTTTGTATTTCATTTAGTGTTTGGGCCTGAAGACTGGGGTTTAAGCAGTGATGATATTCAATATGCTAATCATTGCTGCTGTATTCCCACATACGGCGATAATTCCAGCTTAAATCTGGCTCAGGCTACATTACTGGCTCTGTATATTTTTAGATCTGTGTTCGGTGGCGAAAGAACTAAACTTGATGGACAGCAGAAAGCTCGTGCGGCGCAAAAAAAAGAAGCTAATATTTTTCCGGAAAATTCTCTGAAACAATGGCTTGAAGAAATGAATATTAATATCAGTAATAAAAAAATGAATGCGTTTACGGTATTAAGAAGAATGTTACTTCAGAACTCACCTTCCAATAAAGAGTTCCGTATATTAGAAATTGTGCTTCAGCAAAGCACACGTCGTATGCGTGAAGCCAAAAATCATAAACCTAATAAGTAAAGCCAGTATTTTATTCCTTTAAGATTTGGTAATAAAGCATTTCTCATTTGTGAAGAGTTTCTTAATACATTTAGTTCCGAGTCTAATAAGTTAAGTTCTATGTTTGATTTCATTTTGTATCTCCTTGTTGAATACAGTTTTATATCGATCCGATACTAATTTAAATATCAATTGAAATAGTATCGAATAATGATACTATTTAAGCCTAAAGGTGTCTAAATATGGCCAATTTAAGCTCGGAACAATGCAAACAAGTTTTAAAACTTCTCATGAAACAGAAGAGTAAAACCTACAAAGATCTCGCCGAACACTTAAATCTTTCGGAGGTTTCAGTAAAAAGAATCATGTCCAAAGAAGATTTGAGTTTTTCGCGCTTTATGGAAATCTGCAATTGGCTGGAAGTTTCGTTATCTGAAATTGAAAAGCTTGCTAACTACGGACAAACCAATCAAAAAGTGCGCTTTACTGAAAAGCAAGAACAGTTTCTGGTTAAGAACCCAGAATATCTCTCTTTCCTTTTTAATATGTATGTTGAAGACGATCCCGAAAAAGTCCGCAAGAAATTCAACATCAGTGAAAAAAGTATGAATTTGTATTTACTAAGGCTAGAAAAGCACGAACTTATAAAAAAAGTTTCAGGCCAGTATCGCCCAGTTTCTCGTGATGTACCTTCTCCTATACCTTATGGAAATCTCATCCGCTATCAATATAAAAATGTTCTAGAATCCGGAATATACTTTTTTAAACGGCTTCAAGAGAATATGGATTCACGAAAAAACCCTGAGCACGATAAAGGCAATCACACCAATTTAGGTGTTTACACATTAAAACGTGAAAGCTACCTGGCTTGGTTTGAAAAGTATAAAACACTACACCAAGAGCTTTCGAATACTTCAACAATCGAAGAAAAAATGCCGGGACTTAAAAATAAAAAAGCCGTGGTTATTATGCATTGCCACGGCGTAGTTGAAGAAAAAGATCCTTCACTTGAAGGAATTATTAATATGTTCGGACAGGTAAAAGAGCTGGCGAATTGAAATACTCAGTTAACTTTAAGAGATCCCACTATGCCGGTTTTTCTTTGCCCCTTAAATTCATTATACTTACCGGTTAATGTAACTTTATCACCTTTTTTATAATTAAACGTGCCAACAACTTTACCCAATTTTACTGTCTGAAAGCTTACCGATATAAACTCATCATCTTTTTTAGCAGTCGCAGCAGCATTAACTCTGAAACTGTAACTCTGATAACTACCACCGCTCAAGTTATGCAGTCTCGGTTCATCATGAATATAGCCTTCAATTGTGATGTTCTGGCCATCAAGACCTTTGCCGAATACATTACTTTCAAAAGCATGTACAAAGTTAAATGTTATTGTGATCAAACAAATAAATAATATTGTGATTTTTTTCATGAACTTAGTTTAACTAAGTTTTATAAAAGTTGGAGTTGTTTAAAAATAATCTGGCCTAATGTATTAAGTCTACTTAACACTCAGACTTTTAAGATGATCTGCCATCAGCTTAGCATGATATTCGTTGCCAGCCTCTGTGTAATGACCGTCACCGATAATTTCTAATATATTTTTGTCTAACAGCTCGACAGGACGCTTGTAATAAAAGACTTCAAAGTTTTCCTCGTGCAACTTTTTAAAAAATTCTTGATTAAAATTTCTATCTATTGTTGGCAAATAAACATAAAAATTTAAATTTTTAGCAGAATAAAATTTTTTAAGATACTTCATGTATTCAATGTATTTGTCGGTCTGATCTGTATCTCTATACCCACTTAAGCCATAGCCCACATATTTTAAGAATTCACTTTTTCCCAGGACTTCACGAATGCTGAATAAAAAAGGATGAGCCTTTTGATAAGAACCTAGGCTAACTAAACTGCCTTGATCATCAAAATCATAAACGTTTCCATACCGCATCCAACTGGTTGGTTCGACGTGGCAATCCATATCGCAAAATGTACGTGCTATATGCGGATAAATCATAACGTAAACAACGAAACCACCGTTATTGCTAATGCTTTTAACTCGGTCTGCACTTGTAATTTCACCGAGAAAATCTCCCATACCACCAGCCGGTCTTCCCATGTTATATACATTATAATCAGGAAATTCTGCTTTAAGTTTACTTCCCATATCTTGCCCCTGAGCCACACCTATCCCGAATGCAACCGAGCACCCCAGCAGCAATAAATTTTTCTTGCTGCTATTTATTTTCTGATCAGGAATTTTTCTAAATTTATTTTCATCAAAAACATATTTTTCATCAAAAATACTCCGATTGAATTTTTTATTGAAGATCGTATCGCGAATTGTAAAATTATTTTCACCTTTAATACTATTTTCAGAAATATATTTATAAGCTGGAATTGGAGCGCCACTGCGATCATTAAATTCCCTGAATGTATCGAGCTCTCTAGCTATATCAAGATTAGGTTGTGGTTTTTGATATTTTTCCCTGATCAGCTCAATTACTTCTTTGGGCGGTTCAAGCGCGCCTTCTGGGTTAATAACAGCAAAAGGATTTTGTTTTTTACCAGTGCCTATAAAATGTGTTTTAGAATTTATTTGAAAAACAAGCTCAACCAGAAAAAGTGGCAGCAAAAAAGCTAACAAACTTAATATTGTTTTTAAAAAAAATTTCTCAAATGCGGCTACACAGTAATAAGATCCTGCAACTCATGAAGTTTTTTGATTTTTTTATCTAATCCAAAAACTTCTTCAGAAATCTTCTCGCCTTCATTATTCAAAAAATCAATTTCTTTAATAAGACCCGAAGTATCCGAACCCACAAGTTCAAGATTTTCAATGACGTTAGAAACCTGCTCAATTTTGATTTTGATCTTCTCAATAGATTGATTCATCTTCTTGCGCTTCGAACTCAACTCTTTCTTGATTACTTTGATTTGGTCGTGAGTTAACTCTGAAGACTTCATCTTATTGAGCAGCTCCTGTTGTTCGGAACTTTCTTCTAAGAAACTATGTAATAATAAAGACCATTCATCGCGGAGCCCTTTCGGGCTACTAATACCATCATTCATACGTGAACTCAGTATATCATGGGTTTAAAAAAGTCTTCCTAACTGGACCCAGTTGTTTTTTCGCAACGCCGCAAGCCTATGAATTTATTGATCTAAAATTGCTGTTTTTTACACCGCTAGACCATTGACCAGCTTGACAGTACATAAGTCTGTGAAACTTGTGTGTCTTATACCTGCCTTAAAAGCCTATTTTTTCATCCAAGATTGCCAATAATTATGAAGCTCGACCTTTTCAAACTCAGGGTCAATTAACAGTGTCTTTTGTGTGTCAATCATTACAGCCACTTCGTCAGTAAAAGTTTTCTTATGCTGATTAGCAAAAGCTTTTGGGTGAGGGCCGTGAGGGAAACCTGCGGGATGCAAAGTCATCATATTCGCATGCAAATTGTCGCGGCTGAAAAAGTTACCGGCGTGATAAAATAAAACTTCATCATAATCGATATTCTGATGAAAAAACGGAACCTTTAAAGCATCTTCATCACTTTCAATTGGTCTTGGCAAGAATGTGCAAACAACAAAACCATTGGCAGCAAATGTCGTATGAGCTGAAGGCGGCAAATGAACTCTATGCGAAATCATTGGCATTAAGTCATCAATATGAAGAGTAAACGGAAAGTAATCGCCTTTCCATGAAACCGTATCATATACGCAGCTGTCGTAAGAAAATTGCGTCATCTGGGCATCACGTTTAACAAAAATTTCTTTTGAATTAATTTTTTTGGTTTTAATAAAGTGATGCATTTCTTCTAAGTTAGGTTTTCCAAAACTCGCCGGATCGTAAAATGCATTGCGTCCTACCATCCCTCGCTCAGGTTCGCGATACAAACCCGTCATAGATTCAATTATAATAAATTGGGTTTTATCATTAAATATAAATGTGTGATGCAAAGCTTTTGGAATATTAATATAAGAACCTGATTTAAATTTCAGAATACCGTACTCAGTTAACACTGAACCCGAACCCGTGTGACAGAATAACAAAGTATCACCATCAGCGTTGCGGAAAGAATTTAAATGATTGTTTCCATTGATATCAAGCTTAGTGGCTTCATTCCAAGATGAATAAATACATACATCTGAATTGTAAAACAGACGATGCCATTTACCGGCTTCAAACTTCATTGGCACCAAATCAAAAAGATGCGGGCGTAGCGGACCTTGAATATTGGTCCACTTGGTTGATGCCTCAGGTTTAATTAAATGAGAAACGGGACCAAAAAAACCTTTGCGACCCTGTTCTTCTTCATAACATCCATCAGGAATGGCCTTATGGCCTTGCGTATGATTTTTACCTTGCGAGTATTGATACATTTAAAAAACCTTCCTTAAGAAATATAACCACGTTCTCTTTGATCGGCTTCAATAGCATCAAATAACGCTTGAAAGTTACCTTCGCCGAAACCATCATGACCTTTGCGCTGAATAACTTCGTAAAAAACCGGACCGATTACGTTTTTAGAAAAAATCTGCAACAGATACCCATGAGCATCGCCATCTACTAAAATTGCATTGCGCTGAAGACGATCAATATCTTCACTTACCTGAGGTAAGCGCTCTTTTAACATATTGTAATAAGTTTCAGGCGGAGGATTTAAAAATTCAACTTTGTTATTTTTTAATTTTTCCAAAGTCGGAATAATTTCATCTGTAATCATGGCAATATGTTGAATACCCGAACCTTTATATTCATCTAAATATTCCTGAATTTGCGATTTACCATCGCTAGGCTCATTAATAGGTACTGAAAATAAAGAGCACGGAGAGCGCATCACTTTAGAAATTAAACCTGTTGATTTACCTTTGATATCAAAGTAGCGGGCTTCGCGGAAATTTAATACATTCGTGTAGAAGTCGCACCATTTTTGCATTTCGCCTTTAGGTACGTTATTCGTAAAGTGATCTACAATTGTAAGACCCAATCCTGTCGGATAAGTTTTATTATCTTTAAGTCCAAACTGATTTTCATAAAGATCGTCGTGATTAGCTTTATCGATGAAATAAATTAATGAATCACCTATTCCGTAAATAGCTAAATATGGGCTGGCTCCGCGAGACTCACGGCTTCCATCATAGGGACGTGCACCTCTTTTAACAGCCGCATCAAAAGCCCGTGTTGCATTGGCTACGCGGAAACCTGTTGCACATACGCTGGGCCCATGAGATTTGGCAAAAGCTCCCGCAAAAGTATCCGGCTCAGTATTTAAAATAAAATTAATATCGCCTTGGCGGAATAATTTAATATCACGATTTGGAATTTTTGCAATTTCAGTAAAGCCTAATTTTTTAAATAAATTTTCAAAATATAAAGCGTCAGTCCCCGAATATTCGAGAAAATCTACTCCGTATAAACCGATCGGGTTTTGTTCAGAAATTTTGGCTTTTGACCAATCAATAGCTAACGACATAACTGCACTCCTGTAGAATAGGCTTAGAATCTACCAATCGAGAGTCTTGGGGTCAAAAAAATGGGTAAATTGTGCTTGTAGCCAAACTATTTAGCCCTCCTGAAGAGTTTTGGGCCAGCAGGGGGAAAAGGTACGGCGTACAACTTAGCGTTTATAAAATTTTTGAACGGCTGGATCGATAATAAAGGAGCGCGGGTGCCAGCGTACAATGTGCAAGCCAGAAGGATCACGCAATCTGGAAAGCGCAACATAAGCATGCCCAGGCTCCCATAAAGAACCTAAATCACACCATAATTCATCGAGTGTGGCACCTTGGGATTTATGAATGGTGGTCGCATAGGCCAAATTCACCGGAAATTGAATAACACTGGCTTTAACGTTGGCATCTGCATCCAATAGTGAAAAAGAAATTTTTTCTACTTTCACTTCGCGTCCGCCGTCTTTGCGAACGACCAGATGATCGGCTTCGAAATGCACTAAAGTGCCGCGGGTTCCGTTAACCCAGCGCTTTTGTAAATCGTTTTTTAAAAATAAAACACGACATCCAACTTTTAATTTTAATTGTGCAGGTACTGGAGCTGATTTACCCAAAATATCGATATATTTTTGTTCACCTAAATAAATAGAATCAACAATTAACTCGGTTTCATTTATTTCAGCTAATTTTTTTTGGTTATAGCCTTCTGATTGCTCACGTCGAGGAAAAAGTCTTGTTCCGGGATGATCTTCGTCGTGTTGCTTCGTGCGATCATTTAAAAAATCATGCACTCTTGCAGTCATCTGACCATTGCGAATATCGTCGAGAACATTTAAGAATTCGTTGTTTTTAATGCGCTGATTAAGATGAAGCTCGCACATTTGAAATCCTGATTTTTGCCAAACTTCATTTAAAAAGCACCAGTCACGTTTTTGCCCGTTTTTTGTTACAGGCGGAAGTTGTCCGAAGTCGCCCACGGCTATAACTCTCAACCCACCCCATGGCAAAGTCGACTCTCTTGCGTGTTGCGAAATAGCCTCAGCTAACATTAATGCATCGCCGGGAATCATTGAAATTTCATCAATTACGACGCCCTCAACTTTTTTAAGGCGCTTTAAAAGATTTTTATTTTCCTGCATCCTTTTAAAAGTGGCGTGAACGCCGCCCTCTAGAATACCCAGACCGAAAAAGCTGTGAAAAGTGCGGCCGCCCAACAAAACTGCTGCGGCTCCTGTACTGGCTAATATAGGCATTTGCTTATCGTCTTTATCTTTCATGAACTCGCGGATTACATAGCTTTTGCCCGAGCCTGCGCCGCCGGTTAAGAAAATATTTTCTCCCGACTCGCACATATCTAAAGCATAGGCTTGTTCTTTTGATAAATGAGTTATACTCTGATGTTCTACTTCGCTCATGAGCTAATCAGTTTAGCCTGAGCGAGGACAAAAGCATAGCTGGACTGGTTTATTGCTTGCTGTGACACTGAGCATCCCATTACACTGGTAAATCTATGTCGTATGAATTTAAAACCAAATCTCTGAACCCTTATTTTCCTGATATCGAAGATGTGACTCCTCAGGAAGTTTTAGACAATTCCAGCCATCTGAAACTTGTTGATGTTCGTGAAGTGTCTGAATACACGGGCGAATTAGGGCATGCTCCACAAACAGAATTAATGGTTTTATCCACATTGCCTGAAAAACTGAACACTCTGCCTAAAGATAAAACTATTGTGTTTATCTGCAGATCCGGTGGCCGCTCCGCTCAAGCTGCTGCCTATGCTAAGTCGCAAGGCTATACACAGGTCCACAACATGATAGGCGGAATGCTTTTGTGGAACCAACTTCAACTGCCTACAGAAAATTAATTCTCAATCACAGGACCGGAGGGCACAATGCCTCAAAATAAAGTATATGTAAACCGCACCCTTAATTTAAAAAGAATCAAATACATCGGGCTAGATATGGATCACACATTGATCCGTTACAACACCGAAAACTTTGAGCGTCTTTCACACACTACAATAATTAACAAATTAGTTAGTCGAAAAAATTATCCTGATGCTGTAAAAAAACTCACATTTGATTTTCACTTTGCCTTAAGAGGTTTGGTTGTAGATCGTAAAAAAGGAAATTTGCTGAAACTGAACCGTTACACAGCCATCCGTAACAGTTTCCATGGTTTAAAACCTCTTGATTTTAAAACCCACCAAAAAGTTTATAAATCGACTTACATTGATTTAAGTAAAAATGACTACTTAGCAATCGATACCAGTTTTTCTTACTCTTTAGCGCATGCTTATTCACAGTTAGTAGAACTTAAAGACACTCAACCCGATTTAAAACTTCCTGACTATGCTCAATTAGCTGATGACGTTTTAGATGCGTTAGATGAAGCTCATCGCGATGGCTCTTTAAAAAATGAAGTTAGAAAAAACCTTTCTCACTACATTATTAAAGATGAAGAAGTTGTACGTGGCCTCGAAAAATTTAAAAAGCACGGTAAAAAGATATTTGTTTTAACTAATTCTGATTTTTCATACTCAAAATTACTTTTAGATTACGCCATCAATCCGTTTTTAAAAGAACATAAATCCTGGGTGGATTTATTTGAAGTGGTTATTACTCTGGCTTCAAAACCTAAATTTTTCTATGACGACGGCAAATACTTAAAAGTAAATCCTGAAGACGGAACTATGACCAACTTAGATGATAAATTAGAGCCAGGAGTTTACCAAGGCGGCGGCGCACGTAAATTTACAGAAGATTTCGGCTTAGACGGAGACGATATCCTTTACATCGGTGATCATATTTACGGTGATATCCTAAGACTCAAAAAAGATTGTAACTGGAGAACAGCTATGATCACTGAAGAGCTCGAAGACGAAATCAGCAACAACCGCAAAGCTGAACCCATCATGACAGAAATCGACTCGCTTATGCGGCGTAAAGAGCCATTTGAAGATGAGTTAACTGATCTCATGACTAAGAAAATTGAAAAAGCGACTCAGGTTGATGAAAAAAGAATTTCTGAATTACAGGATTCAATTACTGAAATCGACACCTCAATCAGCCAGCTTATTAAAAAACAGCAAGCACTCTATAATCCAAACTGGGGTCAGCTCATGAGAGCCGGTAACGAGGAAAGCTACTTTGCCTACCAAATGGAAAGATATGCCTGCGTTTACATGAGTAAAATCAGTGACTTATTTGATCTTTCGCCTCGTACGTATTTCCGTGCGCCGAGACGCCCTTTAAGCCACGAAGTTTAATCAACTACTTATGAAAACATGATGAGCCAAATTTGTTGAGTGTCTACTAGTTAGACGCCCAATTGGCTCCGATCGCATTTAAAGTTGGACTTATTTATGCAATTCAGGCCTCAACACCTTTTTGGAGGCTCTCATGAAGTATTCGATATCAGTACGTAATAGTTTAACGAAGTTCAGTCTATTAATCAGCCTAACTTCTGTTTTGCTTAGTTTTTCGAGCTGTGCCCCCAAATCTCAAGGTATAGATAGTTTCGAATCTTTCAGTCAAAACCTTAAACTGGAACAAACTGAAAATTGCAATGAAGACTGCACTGACTTAAAAAGAGAATTTAAATATCTCGTCTATGTTTCAGAAAAAATTTATTGTTACTGGGATGAAAAACAAAAAGAGTACTCCATTAATTTTAAAGAAATTGCCGCAGGTCTTGAAAATCAAATTACAAATAGCACAACTGAAACTCAATACTTCCAACTTTTAACAAAATGGGCTGCATCATTCAGAGACGGACATGTAAACGCCATGCTGAGAGATGACTTATCAAAACTTGAATTTTATGAAGTGCCTGTTCGCTTTGAAGTATTAGCTCCGGGCACAGACCATGAAACACTTATAGTTTCTAGAACAGGCTCCTCGGTTCAATCGTTAAAGCCTGGCACTGTGGTAAATAAAATTCAGGGAAAAAATTGGAAAGAATATGCAGATGAAGCTGAAAAGTTATCATCAGGCTCTACAAAAGCTATGCGCAGAAGAAGCGTTGGCAACAATATCTTCCAGGTGTTAGCAGAAATAGAAGGCCCAAAGCCAATATTAATTGAAGGCATTTATAACGGTAAAAAAATTAGTGAAAATATTCCGCGCAACATCGAATTATACGATGGTGCAATTGAAGCTAGAGGCGCGCCTGAAACAGGACTTAATCTCCTTAAAACAGTAATTTTACCTAGCAATATAGGCTATTTAAAAATTGATGGGTTCCAAGGAACTAAAATGACTCAGTTACTGAATCAAGCTATGGATAGACTTTCTACTACTGATGGACTCATACTCGATTTACGAAAAAATGGTGGCGGCGATCTTTCAGGAAATGCTATTCTATCAAGATTAGCAAATCAGCCTATGCTTCGCTTCAAACAAAAGGCAGTAGCTGCAGATTATTTAACTGCAGCCAGACCGAGTGTAGTTTTTGAATATAACTTTAATCAAGGTGATCGCTTTTCGGAAATATTAGATCGTAATATTGCTCCGGCAGCAGAATCAAAAAGATATTCTAAACCAGTCATTGTACTTACTTCGTCATATTGTTTCAGTGCTTGTGACACTTTTGTTTCTGCAATGAAAGAGAATAAGCTCGCATTAATAGTGGGCGAAGCCACTGGTGGGGGCTCGGGAAATCCTCTTGCATTTGAATTGCCAGTATCTGAGCATGCTTTTAGATACTCAGTAGTACAAGGATTTACAGCTGTATCTAATACACTTATTGAAGGCGCAGGCACTCAACCCGATGTAATAATTGAACCCACGGTTGACGAACGTGTGCAAGCAAAAGATTTACAATTAGAAAAAGCACTTCAATTGATAGTGGCAAAATTATCAAATCCCAATGAAAAAATATCAATGTTCGCAACCAATGTTAAACTTCCTAATGAACTTTTATTAACAACTGACTCGAAAATTAAATACAAATTTATCGAAGTTGAAAAAGACAAAGAAATCCGTAAGTCTGGCGACTAATTATTTTGATCAGAGCTCGTGATCTTTTCGGTCACGAGTTTCCACGCTGATTTTGATTTTGAATAAATTTTTTCGAATTTGGGTGATTTGTTCGACCATTCCAATAATTTTTTTGCGACCCACGGACTTCTTAATAAATAAAAAATAACAAACGCAATGGCTAATGGTCTTAACGACAACCAGATTTTTTCCCCCAATGTGCCGTTTAATTGCCAGATAAATACAAGCATCAGTATAAAACTCAAAAGAAATAAAGGCTTAAATAAATCTTTGACTGCAGATTTAAGTGCATTAGAGCTTTTGCCTGATGGCATTTGCCTCAGCAAAGCCGAGCCTATTTTATCCTGATTAATTACGTTAATTTCTTTTTTAGAACTCACACTGAAAATAACAAAGCCTACTGCAACAGAGATTTTAAGTATCATAAAAGCTACAACAGCATACACAAGTGATAGTGCAAAAAATGAATAATCATCGCTAATACGTTTAGAATAAAACTCGATCAATTTTGCCAAATCAAATCCGTAAATCATAAATAAAGTTACAAACGGCTGAATAAAGGCCCACAACGAAAGAGCCACGGCACCGATAATTTGTCCGACAATATTTAATCCGAAAATAGCCGTACCTAGCCAAAACAAAAAACCCTGCATGGCAATTGAAAGCATAGGTCCTAACTTTTGCCCTGCTGGTGAAAAAGATTTTAATATGGCAGCAATTCCAGAAATTTCAAATGCAGAGGATTTTGGAAGTTTTTCTTTGTTAACCACGTTTAGCATAAAAGCCAATTGATTTAACGAAAGTAGCTGGCCCGTTAAAGGAATTTTGAGACCATGACCGAGAGAACCTAGAGTGATTTCAGTTATTGAAAGCTGGGCTGCTTTTTTAATTTCAATTTCAGATTGTTTCTCGGTATCTATTGGACTCATTTTTTCTTGAGTACCAAAATATAATCCTGCTCGCCTGATAAATCCATAATACCAAGCCAAGGCTTTTGATTTTCCGGTTCGATTTTTCGACGGTTTACGCGGGCTTTGCTAACAACCACACAGCCCCATTCAGATGTGCCGGAATGATCTTCAGTTCTACATCCAAATAACATATTTTTTTCATCGTCAATATCTGTCGGAAAATACGCTAATGAAAATGTCATCGGCTTAATTGAAAACTTTTGTCTCAAAGTATGAAGTGGATTGTTAATCAACAGCGATGTTGTATAAATTGAAGCCGTAATAAATATGTACGGAGTACCTTTTTGTTCTAATTCAGAAAATTTTTGGCCAACTATAGAAATATTTTCTTTAAAGTTAACTTCATCTGTTACGCCTAATTTAACTGAATCTGCTTTAGTAAGGCCTAGCTCTGAATCCAGAATCACTCTTGTAAACTGATATTTTTTTGAAAGTTCTTTTTTAATTTCTGTAATAATATCTAAGTATTCAGGTTTGCCTGGTTCTGTGCCAAACCAATAAAATTTATTTTGATTAATTTCCTGAAAAAGTCTTTTTCCAACCGACTCGGCCACTTCTTGTTCGTCGACAAAATAGCTGAGCTTGATTTTAGGTAGAGTTCTGGGAGCATCACCTATAACAAGGTAAACAAAAACGCCTATTGCCGCTGCCGCCACTAGTAAAACCCATAATATTGCCGCATAAGACGTTTTGGAACTATTTGAAGTCATAGATATACCTATTACCACCTTGCTTTTTATTTAAAAAGTGATAATTTCTGTGGCTAGAGCCTATGCTCTAATGTGTTTTAGGACCTGATCATCAAGTTTGATTTGAGACAGGTACCGGAGGAAATATGCACATAAATTCATCTGTTTTGCTTATCGGCTCTGGTCGTCTTGCGCGCCATCTTCAGCACTGGAACAGTTTGCTGGAAAAACCCAATAGTATTTTAACTTGGGATCGTTCTCAATCTACTGAAAAATTAAATGCAGCATTAAACAAATGTAATATCGTTTGGTTAGCGATTTCAGATTCAGCCATAGTTGAGTTTTATGAAAGCTATCTTTTAAATAGTGGCAAAACAGTTGTTCACTTCAGTGGCGCTTTAAACGATGCAAGAATTTTATCAGCACATCCTCTAATGAGTTTTCCTAAAGATTTTTTACCAAGTGAGGTTTATTCGCAGATTCATTTTGTTATTAGTGGCTTTGATCTGCTCCATAGGGCTTTACCTCAGTTTAATAATGCTTTTAGTAGCGTAAGTTCAAATAATAAAGCTCTGTATCATGCCCTTTGTGTTTTATCAGGAAACTTTCCACAGCTACTATGGAATGATGTTTCAGAGCAAATGCATAAACTGGATATTCCCGAAAAAGCATTCGATCTTTATATCGAACAAATCGCACAGAGTTACCTTAAATACAAAAAAAATGCCCTCACTGGTCCGATTATTAGAAATGACCAAAAAACTATATCCGATAACTTACAATCACTTACTGAGAATTCTAAATTAAGGAATATCTACAGTGCTTTTAATAAGGAATTTAATAAATGAAATCAATTTTAGATTTTCAGAAAAAAAAACTAATCAAAGAAAAAATTTCGATGATAACCTGCTACGACTACAGCTTTGCCAGAATTATAGCTGAAACTAAAATCGATTGCATCTTGGTTGGAGACTCCTCTGCGCAAGTAATGCATGGACACAACACAACTTTAAATTCTTCGACTGCTGTTATTGCATTACATACTGCCGCTGTAGCCAAAGGCTCTCCCAATAAATTTTTAATTGCAGATATGCCCTTCTTAAGTACACGTAAAGGTTTAAAAAATTCAATGGACCAGGTTGAAAAGCTGATGAAAGCCGGCGCGCAAGCCGTAAAAATTGAAGGCGCTGAAGGACATCTTGAACTCATCAAACATATAGTAGAATCCGGCGTACCGGTTATGGGCCACTTAGGATTAACACCGCAATCTATACACCAAATAGGGGGCCCCAAAGTTCAAGGCAAAGCGCAAGAAGCTGCCGACAAAATTTTAGCCGATTCAGTTGCGCTTGAAAAAGCCGGATGCTTCAGTTTGGTTTTAGAATGCGTCCCCAATGATCTGGCAAAAAAAATTACAGCCGCTTTGAAAATTCCTACCATCGGAATTGGTGCCGGTTCTTCAACTGATGGACAGGTTTTGGTATTACAGGACATGTTGGGAATGAATAAAGACTTTAAACCTAAGTTTCTAAAAAAATATTTAAATGGCTTCGACTTAATATCTGAAGCTTTAAACTCTTATGTTACAGAAGTTAAAAATGCTGAGTTTCCGAGTAAAGAACAGAGTTATGAGTAAATTAAAAGTATTTAATTCTTTAAAAGATTTCATTAAATACCGAGATGCTTTGCCTTCGGCCGTCAGCATTGGCTTTGTTCCTACGATGGGAGCATTGCATACAGGCCATGCGTCGCTGTTAAAAAAATCTGCAGCTGAAAACACAATTACTGTATTAAGTATTTTTGTTAATCCTACTCAATTTAATAACACAGATGATTTACAAAAATATCCACGCACTTGGGATACTGACTTAAAAATTGCAGAAGAATCCGGCGCGCAAGTTGTTATTTCCCCAGATTACGCTGAAATTTATAATGATGGATACCGTTATCAATTGAGTGAAAATAATTTTTCAAAAAAACTCTGTGGAGCCTACCGCGATGGCCATTTTAACGGAGTACTCACTATCGTTATGAAGCTCTTGCAAATTGTAAATGCACAGAAAGCTTACTTTGGGAAAAAAGATTTTCAACAGTTTAAGCTTATTGAAGATATGGCCAGCGCCTTTTTTCTAAGAACTTCAATTGTTGGTTGTGAAACAATCCGCGAAATAGATGGTTTAGCAATGAGCTCACGCAATATGAGATTAAACGAAGCGGGCCGCAAAAAGGCGGCTCTCATATATAAAGCACTTACTGATTTTACAGATTTAAGTAAAGCCAGGGAGTTTTTAACATCCAACGGCATCGAGGTAGAGTATTTGGAAGAGCACTTTAACCGCCGTTTCATAGCCGTCTATATTGACGGATTAAGGTTAATAGACAATGTCGAATGCTAATAAAAATATACTAATAATTTTAACCGGCTCCATTGCTTGCTACAAAGCCTGCTCAGTTATTTCAAAATTGAAACAGCAAGGTCACCATGTAAAAGTTGTGATGTCTCCAAGCAGCTTAGAATTTATCGGAAAGTCTACGATTGAGGGATTAACTGGCGAAGCTCCCATTACAGATATGTATGCCAGTGGTAATGTTATGGATCACATTAACTTGGCGCGCTGGGCTCATTTAATTTTAGTGGCTCCGGCCACAGCTAATTATATTAATAAAATTGCTTATGGTTTGGGTGACGATTTGCTTACAACTTTATTCTTAGCGCATGATTTTGAGAAACCATTTTTAATTGCTCCTGCCATGAATACTAAAATGTATATGCATCCAACTACTCAAGCCTCTATAGCCAAACTCAAACAAATGAAAGTTGAAATACTTGAAACTGCATCAGGTGTTTTAGCCTGTGGCGAAATCGGTTCGGGGCGACTATTAGAGCCCGAACTTATTATTGAGGAAGTTGAAAAGCAATTAGGCTCTTTAACCTATTCGAGCGGTAAATCTCCAGAATCGGTTAAGTCCAATAGTATTAAAGTTTTAGTTACGTCTGGGGGCACCTCAGAACCTATTGACGATATACGCTCTATTACAAACAAAAGTTCCGGAAAAACAGCAGCCCTCATTGCAGACTCGTTGGCCGAATCAGGTATGACGGTAACTTACCTTCACAGCAAAACTGCTGTGAAATCAAATAATGCGGCCGCGGATTTATCTTTTGAAACTTTTAAAGATTTACAAACAGCGCTACAAGGTGAACTTAAAAATAATTCTTATGATTATGTTGTGCATGCTGCAGCCGTGAGCGATTATACAGTTGAAACACAAACCGGAAAAATCAACAGTGACTTACCTGAGCTGCAACTGACTCTGAAACGCAATCCTAAACTTATAAATGAAATTAAAAAATTAAGTCCTCAATCCAAACTAATAGGTTTTAAGTTAACATCTACTCAGGACGAAAGCTTAATTGCTAAAAAAGTGCGTAGTTTATTTGAGGTGGCTAACTGCGATCTAGTTATACAAAATGACTGGCAAAATATTAAAAATAATAACTATACGTACCGTATTTACGGAAATGCTTCGGATTTTAGTGAAATCGAAGGGCTGCAGGCTTTATGCGGAACTATTTTTAAACATATTATGAAAACTAAGGGGCTTGTATGATTTTATCTTTAGATGTAGGTAACACACAAATTTACGGTGGTGTTTTTGATGGTCTGGCCGGACAGGAAAAAATGCTGATTTCGTTCAGAAGAAATTCTAAACAAGGATCTTCTTCGGATGAAGTGGGTGTGTTTTTGAGAATGGTCATCCGAGAAAATGGAATTGATCCTAAACAAATTAAACAAATCGTTTTGTGCTCTGTGGTGCCTGAAGTTATTTATTCTTTAAAGGGTGCTTGCCAAAAATACTTCAATACAACGCCATTTATTTTACAAGCCGGTGTAAAAACCGGTTTAAGAATTAAATACCGCAACCCTCTTGAAGTGGGTGCCGATCGTATTGCCAACTCAATTGCAGCAACTAACCTTTATCCAAATCAGCATCTGATACTCGTTGATTTAGGCACAGCCACAACCTTCTGCGCAGTATCTAAAGAACGCGACTACTTAGGTGGCTCAATCATTGCCGGATTAAAACTCAATATGGAATCCCTAGAGGCTAAAACTGCTAAATTGCCCTCAGTTGAAATCATTTCTAAAAATGAAGTACTCGGCCTTTCTACGGTAGAAAGTCTACAATCTGGGCTTTATTATGGACATTTAGGTGCCATGAGAGAGATCATAAATAGAATAACGCAGGAGTCATTTAAAGGCGAAAAACCTTTTGTTATAGGTACCGGTGGGTTTTCGAGTTTATTTGAAAAAGAAAAAATATTTGATGCTATTATTCCGGATCTAGTACTTAAGGGAAATTTAATAGCACTACAAATGAATACGCAAAATGTTAAATCTAATTTTACAGGAGTGGAAAAATGAAAATTGATATGCTTTACTCAAAAATACACAGAGCCACTGTAACCGATGCAGATCTTAATTATGAGGGCTCAGTATCAATTGATCCTGCTCTTATTAAAAAAGCAAAAATGTTTATTAATCAAAAAGTAGATATCGTGAACTGTAACAATGGGGCCAGGTTTTCAACTTATATTATCGAAGGTAAAAAAGGAGAAATTTGCCTAAATGGCGCGGCAGCTAGACTGGTTCATAGAGGTGATAAAGTAATTATTATTGCTTATGCTTCAATTGAACTGAACAAAGCCGCAGATCATGAGCCTACGGTTGTATTTGTTGACGATAACAATAAATTTAAAGAAATTCGTAAAGAAAAAAAGCACTAACCCATTGCCTGGGCTGATCTGATTAAAATTTTCCATTTTCTCATCATGGAATCAATTTCAACGTTCATCAGCTCAATTTCAGCTCTCAGCTCAATAACTTTTTGATCTTTAGCTGCAGAGTATTCTTTCTTAAGTTTTTCAAACTTAGCCTGTGCCTCAACAATTTTAGCAGAAAGAACTTCTAGCTTCTCATTGTACATAGCAGACGTGCGTAAATTTGATTTTTTCAATTTAATCGCTTCTACTTCAAGGCGAGCTTTTAAAATTTCTGAGAACTGAACTGTTTTAAGTTTTTTTGCTAAACCCGCTAAGGCCGCTAATTGAATAGTCCATTTGGTTGGATCCCAGTGGTACCATCTAATTCCGTTACGATAGTCGAATTGGAATTTGTGATGAAAATTATGATAACCCTCACCATGAGTAAGAAAGGCTACTATAAGGCTGTCTTTGGCTGTTTTATCAAGACAGTAAGGTGTTTTACCAAGTGTATGACTTAAAGAATTAACAAAAAAAGTAGATTGCTGAGTTAAGAAAATTCTTAAACCGCCAGCAATAACAATACCGAGAAAAGCATTGCCTAAGATCCAACCTATCAGTAATGGCATTGCGTAGCCCACCGCAATTGCGCAATAGAGGTAATAATCGTGCTGGAATTTAATTAATTTATTTTTTTCAAGATCAGGAGCTGAAATCGGTAAGCTGACAGCTTTATGAGTCATCATCCAACCGATATGAGCATACCAAAAGCCTTTTTTAATAGAGTATGGATCTTTTTCAGTATCTTCATACTTGTGATGAATCCGATGGTCACTAGACCATTTTAAAGCTGAGCCCTGAAATGCACCAGAGCTAATGAATAACAAAATCCACTCTAATACAGGATGCGCTTCAAAAGATTTATGAGCAAACAATCTATGATAGCCCATCGTGATGCTCAGATTAGTGAGCACAGCAAAGAATAATCCAAATGCACTTACGCTTATTATTTGAGTTAACGTATAAGAGTCGGAAAACACTAAATACAATACCAACATCAAAACTGAAATAATGGGATTTAAAATTAAAAACAGAGTAACAGACCAACAGATTTTTTTAAATTGTAGTGCCATAAATACCTTAATTTATAAATTTTTACTTCCAAACACCTTCGTATAAGTAAGTATATTTGTCTTCTACCACTACAGGTGAAGATTTTTTATTTAGTTTTGATAACTGGACCTGTTTAGCAATATCTCCATCTGAGTTCAAATAAAAATATTCTG
Source organism: bacterium (assembly GCA_019752925.1). Classification (GTDB taxonomy): domain Bacteria; phylum Bdellovibrionota; class Bdellovibrionia; order Bdellovibrionales; family Bdellovibrionaceae; genus Pseudobdellovibrio. The sequence goes on along the minus strand of JAIELP010000001.1, from coordinate 218,594 downwards.
TACGTCCTGCATAACTAAACACTTTAAACTTTTTTAAATTAGAAGTTATATACATATGAATCTTATCAAAATCTTGACCTAAAAAAGAAGACTTCTGGTTTTTTTCAAATTCCTGAATCATATCACCTTCGTTGACTAATGAATAATCATCTTGAGAAAGTGCAAAAACAAAATCTGAGCTACTGAATCGAGCCGTAATTTCTGCACGGACTTCAGGGTTTTCCAGAAGATTTTTCAGAAATGATTTACACTTGTAGATGTTGCTGCCTTCATATACACATTCATAATTCTGTGAACGGTAGCTTTGGAGTAGATCTCGACCCGACTGAGAAGCTGCAGCAAATTTAATGACATGCTGAATCTGTTGTAGAGACAGATTTTGCTCTGAAAAATTATAAGTGCCCGAAAACTCCGGCAGATTTGCGGAATAAGCAGAAAAACATATTAAAGATAGAAATGTAAAAATACTAATAAGTTTCATGATAAACTCCCTACTCAGAATCAGTCGCGAAACTTTGAGTATAGTAAATAAATTGAAATTAAAGTTGTTATAATCAGCAGTACTTGCATAAGCCATAAAGCAACAGTCTGTGGCATTCCCATTAAAGCAAATAAAGTACTATCATAAAGCACTTTTGCGCTGAGATTATTCGCTGCAGCTGTAGTAGCCGCTCGGCTGGAGTTGGTCAAATACAAACTAACAGTGATAGCGTCCAATCTTTTTAATAGAAAATCACTCGGAATTGCATAAATTTGGTCAGATAAAGGATCCGGCACATCTTCAATTGAAAGAGAATAAAGATCGCATTGAAACTCAAACTGCAGACCGATACTGACATCGTTAAGTTCTTTACGAATATGATCTGAATAAGCCTTTACATAGTCTTTACACTTCTCATACAGTCGCTCTCTAAGCTTCTTAACATCTTTAAGGTTAGGAAGGTCTTTATACTTATTCGCTTGATCTTTTAACAGATCTACAGGTGGCCAGTTAATAATTTTAGTCTTACGTATGTCTATGCTACTCATACGGGCTATGGCTGCTGCCTGAGACCGTCCTTCTGGCGAAGGAGTAAACTGAGGCGGCGCTGTGACTCCGGCAGGAGTTAAATCACGCGAACCTGGCGCAATAGTTATATCTTGTGAAGTCGGTTTGAGTACCGCTCGATTTACTCCCGCGTTGGTTACAGTTGTTGAATCCATTGATTTAATAACTGCAGGTTGTGCATCAGCCGATGCGGGGTTTCCGAGAGTTGCATCACCAGAATTTCCAGCGGCGTGAGCCTGCGCAGTTAAAAAGAACGTTAATGTGAACAAAACAGGCAATATTGTTTTTACAAAAATAGTATTAATCATATTGCTTTAAGGATACACAATTAATATGAAAATTCACTACCAAATGTGAGACCCGCCGCAATAACTTCACTGGCAATTTTAGATTGATAATAATATAGACCAAATGTCGACCTATTGATCTTATTAATCCACGAGTATCCCGTGGAAATATATAAATTCTGACCCAAATATTTTGTAGCCGAGTCTATACTATGGCTAACTCCAACCAAATACTGGTGACCCGACCCAGAACTAAATCTGTAACCAAAGCTCTGAAATAAATTAAAGACATAACTTTCGTTAGTTTTCTCAACAAATTGTGAGTCTGTAATAAACTCGTGCTCTCCACTCTGAAAAGCATGACCTATGCTAAATACGGTATTGAGCGCCTCAGAAGTTCTAACCTGCGAAGAGTTTGTTTGCTCTGAATAATCCGTAGGCGCCGTGGCCCCTCTTATAAAGCTTTTGATTTCAGCCTCATTTTTTTTATAAACCATCACGGGTCTCAGTTTTAAATTATAACCGAGCGTGTAACCATCAAATCGGTTATGACCTGAAATAGAAATGCCCGACGATAGACTATTGTACTTTCCTTTTGTAACAGAATTCGAACGCAAAGAAGATGTCAAATCAGCAAACTGTGTATATCCGAATTCCTGAACCTGCGAATATTGGACAAAATAACTGAGCGCAAAAGGAATATTTCGAAATGCCATAGAATAGCCTAAAATAATTCGGTTAATATCAACGTTCATTTCATCAATCGAAGTCGTTGTTGAATTACTTAGATTAGTAATGGTCTGTAACTTCGTCGGCGCCAAATTGATCAGAAATATTTCATGAACAAGAGATTCACCTATAAAAATTGAACTCAAATAAGATGGGTAAATGTTCACAGATGTAGTGCTTTGCCCGTCTCTTTTGCTGTTTAAACTACCAAAGGTGTTTCCACCTATGGAGTAGGACTCGCTTTTTTTTAACTTCAACAGGCTGGGGTTGTAGTATGAAGGTGCCGATGAATCCGTTAGGGCTGCTCCGGAGTTTCCGAGTAAACCTTCGTAAAGCCCGATAGGAGTTTGGGCTTTTAACTGAGCAGTTACCAAAGTAACAAAAAATAATAAAATTAATTGATACGGAAATACTGAATTACATCGTAATTGGCTACTGGCTTGAATGCGTTCAAATCTGCTGACCACTTTGTCTGACTCCATCCGAGAGCTATATATTCCGCCTGCATGCGGTTCTTACTGCCTACAAATTTAAAATAATCCAAAACATGTCCTAGAGATTTGGACTTCAGTTTATATGATGGCAAATGAATTTGAACAAAATCAAGCTGTTTGTTTTTTGCCAGAAAAGCTTTAACGCCATATTGAAATAAAACTTTAAAATCTAAAACTTCAGACTTTAAAGATTGTTTAATCTGAATAAGACTCTCTGAGTTATCTAAATACTGCGCAATATGGCCCTCAGCTACTTCATGCAAACCGAAAATAAGGCGGTATCTTGTGAAAATTTTTTTCTCAGATTGATTAGGAACTTTCTGATACGAAGGAAGAATAAATAAACCTTTCGAAGTTTGCACAGCCACCTTAAGTTGCGGGTTATTTCTGGCAAGATCAGCAAAATCCGACTCATTCGTTGAGAGGTTTTTATTGTCGATAATAATATCCATCTTCAATTTTTCTATTAGTGAATCTTGCACATAGCCCAATTGTAGCAAATTTTTATCAAAATCTGTTATCTGGCCAGGTTCACTCAAAGTTAATTTCAATTTTTCTATAGCAAGCATTTCGGCGTTAACGGCGCTAAGCTCTCCACTTAATTTCAACTTGGAAAGTATATTTTTACGGATTTTTCTTTGCTCAACAAAACCAGCACTTTTAATACTTTTATTAAATGCTTCAGAAATTAAGTTTTGATAGGTAGTCGTAGCCGTAAAGTAATCAGCTAGACTTTCCAGATAAACTGAGTCGTGAATATTAAGCTTACTCTTTAGCACTAGTTGTATTACCGCTTTTTCAAGCTTATCTGTTTCCAGCAACTGACTACCTATACTGATCTCGTTCTGAGTTAAATGTATCTGGTCGATATTTTTTTCATCTATTTTAATTACAACTGATTTACTGCTCACTAGACCTGCCAAAGCCAATTCAATACGACCCAGGCGCAACTCGAAATCGTTAAGCTTTTCATAAAAAAATGCTGAAAATGAAACCTTCTTAAACTGACTGCAACTATAAATGGATTCACTTTTTTCTAATGATATTCTGTCGATTTTGTAGACAATATTGGAATCAATACAAAGAGGTTTTTTCATCCCGGCTTGTATACCCAATATAAGCATTAAAATAAGAAAAATAAGACCAAATGGCCTGTGAGCATAACCCATATAGCACTCTACAGCAATTACGAGGCCTGATGCTTTATATTTGACCCGCGAATGCAGCTTGGTTAAATCAGATTTGTTCTCGAGGGGAAAATGCTAAAAAAAATTATTCTGTTATCGCTTATATATTCGAGTTTAAATGCCCAAACTATTGATCTTGATTTAAATGATATTTCGGTACTTTTGCCACTTCCACCTGCAAATGAATGGGGCTTACTTCCCAAGGCCGACACCCAAGCCGCTCGCGGAGTTCTTCTACCTAAAAATTTGGTGGTCGAAAAAATTCCGACACTTTTACAGATGGTTCATAACGAAAGCCTTTACCCACTTATCTATTCTGTAGGTTTTAGAATTGACCCTTGTTTTCATGAAGGTTTGACGCCGGTAAAATGCAAAACTCAGATTCGCATGATCTGGCAGCCTTTAATTAAGCGCGGCGAACAGACATTTACTACGGATGTAACCCTCCATACATTTTATGAACTGACTGAATTAGATTTCAAAAAATTGATCAATGAAGTAAAGCAACTAAAACTTCACGCTTCAGTTACAACAGATGGCACTGCGCTTTCAATCAATCCGGTTTTAAAAAAAGAAGGTTTACGCGGACCTTACTACACCCAACTCATGTCGATTATTTATAAATATATCGGCGAAGAAAACTTGAGCCGCATTACGTTTATGCAACTGTTCGGTGGCGAAACTGTCTGGTTTTTCGGCGGCATCGATATTAAAAACAACGAAGTTACACGCATTACCATTCCTAGAATCAATCATACTATTCAACAGTTTGCTAACACTCAGATAGTTTTCTTTAAAGGCGGAATTGCACCACAACCACGACAAAGTGATAATTTTAATTTAGTTATCACTGATTCTGAAATACTAACAGCCGAAGCGAATGAACAGGAAATTATCAATGCTACAAAATCAGCTTTTAAATTTGAAAACCCCCACTTACATAACCCAGGCACATTGGATTGTGTAAGCTGCCACGCAGCCCAATCTGTAAAAGACTGGGCACTTTACAAATTTCCTGAGTTAAAATTAATGGAAGTAAGCCGTGAATTTATTTATCAATCAGATAAAAACATAACCAACACTAGCCCACTTCAACAAACAAATGTCATGCGTGTTTTTGGCTATTTTGAAGATCAGCCAATTGCCGCTCAGCGAGTTATTAATGAATCGGCCGAAGTTGTAAAATTTCTTAAAGCTAATTACTGAACTTTACCTATAGGCTTTAAACGACCTACTCGTCCAACTTTTGACGAAAGTTGATGGTCCATTAAAGGCTGTAGCCAGCGGTGTGTATCAATCAACTGATCCAGTTTTAAACCGGTTTTAACTTTCATTCCATCAAACATATAAATAACATCTTCAGTTGCCACGTTTCCAGCCGCACCGGGTGCGTAAGGACATCCACCTAAGCCACCGATACTAGAGTCAAAAGTTCTGATACCTACATTATAAGCCGCCAAAATATTTGCCAAAGCCTGCCCGCGAGTATCATGAAAATGGCCTGCCAGTTTATTTACGGGAACAACTTTTTTCAATTTTTTAAATAGAGATTCAACTTGAGCCGCATTCGCAACTCCGATTGTGTCGCCAACAGAAATTTCATAGCAGCCTAACTTGTGCATCTTTTTAACAAGACTTACAACTTTGGCTTCAGAAACTTTTCCTTCAAATGGACAGCCAAAACATGTCGATAAATATCCACGAACTTTAATTTTAAATTCTTTAGCCAGCTTCATGACCGGAACAAATCTCTCAAAGCTCTCATCGATACTGCAATTAATATTCTTTTGTGAAAAGCTCTCGGAACAAGCGGCAAATATAGCCACTTCTTTAACTCCGGCCTCTATGGCCTGAAGCATACCCTGCTCGTTGGGCACCAGCACTGTAGCTTGTACTTTAGATTTTACTTTTTCACCTTCAGGCAAAACCATAGCACATAATTCCGCAGTTAATGCCATTTGCGGAACCCACTTAGGTGATACAAATGCACCAATTTCAATATTTTTAACACCAGCGCGCACTAATTTATCGTAAAGATCATATCTTTGTTCAACACTTAATTGTGTTGTTTCATTCTGTAAACCGTCTCTGAGTCCCACTTCAACAATTTTTACGTTTTTCACTGCTGATGTTCCTTATTTATTTTCTTTAAGTTGAATTAATAAATACCCTAAAGTGACTTGATCTCCCACTTTGGCAAAAAGTTTTTCTACACTAGCACTGATATCGGCTTTAAGCGTGTATTCCATTTTCATGGCTTCCATTACCAAGAGCGCATCGCCTTTATTCACTATTTGCTTTTCACTAACAAATACTTTTGTTACCTTACCCGGCATAGGAGCTAAAATTTTATCCGGTGATTTAGTAGCCGCTTTTGATTTACGCGAACCTTCAACTAAATCGATTAAATCATAGCTGTAAGTTTGCTCATCCAGCTTAAACCAGATTTTTTTATCAATAATTTCTGCACTTACAGTTTTTTCCTGACCATTGATCAGTACCGTGAAGTTGTTTTTCATTACACACCCCTCCAGTAAGAAGACCAAGGCGAAACCATTGTAGCAGTTCCGGAGTGAGTATTAGTAGAGCCACCATTACCCAGAGTTTTTAATTTTTTATTAATGTCTATGGCCCATTTTTTAACCTGATCATCCGATGTGGGTGATTTAATGCCCTCAGCAAAATAGGTTTCGATAAACCGAGTGGTCATTTTTCCCGAGCGGAACTCTTCATGGTTTAAAATTTCAATTAAGTAAGGAATGTTGGTATGCACCCCGAATACCGTAGAATCTTTAAGTGTGCGTATCATTTTATCAATAGCTCTTGGGCGGGTTTCATCCCAAACAATGACCTTAGCAATCATAGGATCATAGTGCGAAGTAATCGTGTCGCCTGATTCAAATCCAAATTCATAACGTCTGCGCGGGCCTTCAGGCCAATGAACACTTCCTAATTTTCCGGTAGAGGGCATACCGCCCTGATAAGAATTTTCAGCGTACACGCGGCACTCAATGGAGTGACCTTTTGGAATGCGTATGTCCTGAGTATTAAAAATAAAATTATCCTGAGCCGTTAAAATTTGCATTTTAACTAAATCAACACCCAGAACTTCTTCAGTAACCGGATGCTCTACCTGTAAACGGGTATTTACTTCTAAAAGATAAAACTGATTGTCCTGTAACAAAAACTCAACAGTTCCGGCATTTTTATATTTACCAAGAGTTGCAATAGAACAGGCCACCTCGCCCATTTTTTTTCTCAATTCATCTGTTAAAGATGGAGACGTGGCTTCTTCGATAATTTTTTGATGACGGCGTTGAACTGAACATTCGCGGTCAAACAGATGCACCACTTTACCAGTGCAATCACCGAACACTTGAAATTCAATATGTTTGGCTTTGCCTAAATATTTTTCGAGAAATACTTTTGAAGAACCGAATGCTGAAAGTGCTTCACGCTGAGCAGATTCAATAAGGTCCTTTGCGTCCGCTATATTCTGGATGAGCTTCATCCCACGTCCGCCACCACCGGCTGCTGCTTTAACTATAACCGGTAATCCGATTTTTTCTACTTCCGCTAATAATTTAATAGTGGACTGATCTTCGCCTTCGTAACCCGGAATAAGAGGAAGCCCCGCCTGTTTAGCTAAATTTTTAAAAGAAACTTTATCGCCCAAAGTACGAATAGAGCCCGATGAAGGACCTATAAAAATTAATCCGTTTTTTTCACATTGTTCTGCAAAATCTGCATTTTCAGATAAAAAGCCAAAACCTGGGTGAACCGCATCAGCACCGGCAGCCAAAGCAGCATTAATATTAGCTTCGATATTTAAATAACTTTGTGATGTAGGTGCGGGACCTATACAGATTTTTTTGGTGGCTAAGCGGTAAGCGCGTGACTGCACGTCTACATCTGAATGCAATAGTACAGTTTCTATTCCGAGCTCTTCACATGCACGGATAATGCGTACTGCGACTTCTCCGCGATTTGCAATGGCTACACGATTGATTCTTTTCATAATTTAAACCTATTTACTTAAAAATTTCTTGAGACGTTCCTGTCCTTCAGCGCTGGTTCTGCGCTCCGATATAGAACGTGTGCATAGTGCTTTTTGTTTTTCAAACTTTTCCGATTCTATTAATGCGTTTAAAAGTTTTTTAGTTTCCTTCATGGCCTCTAATCCATTACTTCTGAATTTTTTTACAACTTCATCCATTTCAATATTTCCGCTGTAGATCTGATGAGCTAGGCCAATACGTTTTGCTTCTTCAGCCGTAAACACCTCGCCACTAATCATCAACGGACGGTAAAAGCTGTCCTGTATTTTGCGCGATATAAATCCGGAAATAACGGCTGGAGCTAATCCCAGCTTCACTTCACTGAAACAAAATTGTGTCGCATTTTCCACAATAACGTAATCTGCGCAGGCCAGTAAACCTAAAGCCCCGCCAAAAACTCCACCATGAGCTATGCATACAACTGGTACCCGACAGCGGTATATAGCTTCAAACATGTCCCAGAGCTTTTCTGAATCGGCCATGTTTTCTTCTAGATTATAATTAACCATAGATTTCATCCAGTTGAGATCAGCACCAGAACAGAAAGCCGTTCCTTCTCCGCGCAAGATAACCAGCGTTACTACTGACGAATCCAGATTTTTAAAAAACTCAGTTATTTCCAAAATCATTTCAGGATGAAATGCATTTTTTACTTCGGGTCGGTTCAGATTTAAAATCTGAACCGACTTATTAGAATTAAAGTTTTCAACTTTGATAAATTTCATCATTACATCCTAAACACGCCCTGTTGTTTAGGGCCCCAATCTTTATTTAGGCTGGCGGAAATTCCTAGAGCCAGTACACGGCGTGTGTCTTTGGGATCAATTATCCCATCATCCCAAATGCGAGCCGTGGAAAAATAAGCTGAACTTTCGTGTTCATATTTTTCGAGAGTTGGCTTTTTAAATGCAGCCTGTTCTTCCTGCGACATGCTTTGGCCTTTTGCGGCCAACTGATCCATTTTTACTGTTAATAAAACATTAGCCGCTTGTTCGCCGCCCATTACGCTGATACGTGCATTAGGCCACATCCACAATTGGCGCGGAGAATAAGCTCTACCGCACATTCCGTAATTACCAGCTCCATAAGATCCGCCTATAACCACAGTAAATTTCGGAACACGCGCATTTGAAACCGCCATTACCATTTTGGCGCCGTGCTTAGCGATGCCTTCCTGTTCATATTTTTTTCCGACCATAAAGCCAGTGATATTTTGCAAGAAGATTAAAGGAACTTCACGCTGTTCGCAAAGCTCGATAAAGTGCGCGGCTTTTTGTGCGCTCTCGCTAAATAATACACCATTGTTGGCAATAATACCTACTGGCATTCCCCAGATATGAGCAAAACCAGTTACCAAAGTTTTACCAAATAACGGCTTGAACTCATGAAACTTAGAACCATCTACAATGCGAGCAATCACTTCGCGGATATCAAATGGAATTCTAGAATCTGACGGAAGTACGCCGTAAATTTCTTCAGGAGAATACAGTGGCTCCTCAGATGGTTGAGTTTTTAATTGAATTGCGCGGCGTTTATTTAAATGTTTAACAATAGAGCGTGTAATTTCAATTGCATGCTGATCGTTTTCAGCAAAGTGATCAGTTACTCCTGAAATTTCACAGTGCGTACTGGCTCCACCAAGCTCTTGCGCATCTACAATTTCACCTGTAGCAGCGCGAACTAACGGAGGACCACCTAAGAAAATAGTTCCGTTATCTTTTACAATAACATTCTCATCACTCATAGAAGGCACATAAGCTCCGCCCGCAGTGCATGAGCCCATTACCACTGCAATTTGCGAAATACCCTGCGCACTCATACGCGCTTGATTATAAAAAATTCTTCCGAAGTGATCGCGATCCGGGAAAACTTCAGATTGCATCGGCAAATAAGCACCGCCGCTATCCACTAAGTAAATACATGGCAGACCATTTTCCATCGCGACTTCTTGAGCTCGTAAATGTTTTTTGGCTGTCATGGGAAAATAAGTTCCACCTTTTACAGTGGCATCATTAGCTACAATAATACATTCAGTACCTTCAATAACTCCGATACCGGTAACAACGCCGCCGCCAGGAGCTTGGCCTTCATACATATCGAAGGCAGCTAAAGTCGAAAATTCTAAAAAGGCTGTTCCGCCATCAACTAGAGCGTCGATGCGTTCACGCGCTGTCAGCTTACCGCGTGATTTATGTTTTTTCATGGCTTCTTCACCGCCACCGAGTTTTGCAATTTCAACCTGCTTACGCCAGTTATTTACATGCTCAAGCAAAGCTGATTTGTTTTTGGCAAAGTCAGATGAGTTAATATCAATTTGGCTCTCAAGTATCATATTCAAAATCCCTTAAGCGATAAGTTCGGTTTTTTCGATATTCAGTTTTAGTTTTACAACATCTGTTTTTTTAGATTTTTCAAATTTAATTTTAATATCAAAATCAATACTGTTTTTTTTGTGACGCTGAAAATCCATAAAGAAATCATCAATAGCAGATTGTTCAGTTTCTAACAGTAGTTCCATATCCTGAGACCATTTTTGTTTTTTTGAAATAGAAACTTCGCTTGTTGTAATCTGGAAAAAACTTTCAGACATTTGTTTTTGCAAAAAGGCTCTGCAAAGTTCTAAGCTGGCATTTAAAACTAAACCCTGATGAATTTCCTGTTGAAAATCAAAATTAGTGGCTCTAGCAGGTACTGTGGCCTTCAAAGAAAAGTCAGATACTTCCATCATGCGGAAGCCAGTACCCAATAACTCAGGAGCTAACCAATCTAACGCGTAGCTTAAGGCCGGCTGTAAGGGTTTAGGACTTTTTACCTGCGCCCAAGTTTTTAGCTCTTTTAACTTTTCAGTGGTCATTTTGTAGAAGTTCATACTCTATAATCCTTGCCTCAGAAGACGCTAACATGATGAACTAGGCTTGTCACATTTCATGAGTAATGTCAGGAGGCAACAATGACTAAATTAATCAGTTTTGTCGTATTTATCGCAGCGTTTGTATGGACATGGTTTTTGTTTAATTCCCAAAGCAAAATCAGCTTAGCCACACATGCTGGCATTCAAAGCAAATTCATTATCCTCATCGAAGAAACCGTTAAAAAAGCAAAGCCAAATTCAACTAATTTCGAAATTTTGAATATTTCCACCGAAAAAATCGATGATAACCAGATCAGCGCTCACTTTTCGTACAAATACACTGACGAAATGACCGATAAAGAAAGCGCTGAACAGACCCTGTCTGGCGATGCAGTATTATACCGCGGCCTATCAGAAGACCCTAAAGTTGATAACTGGATCGTTAAATCCATTAAAACCGACAAGTCTATCATCGAATTCCAGCACGGAATGATCATAAACTCCGAAACCGCTGCTGCTGGCGCCTCTGGGGATGCAACCGAACCTGCCAAAACAGAAGAGAAATCGAACCACTAGATGCCTGAGCTCTATATTTCGATTAACGAAAATGGTGATATTTTTTTCGATGCTGAAGGCGCAGCTGTCACCAATCCGAACCACATAGAAGAAATTCACCGAAATTTACGCTTAACCGAAAAGTTTGCTCTGATTACCGAATTTCAGGAAGAAACTTATTTAGTCGAATCGTTTGATCACCCATTGCAGATTATTGCCTTGGAATTTAAAGACAAAAAAATATTTTTGCAGACTAAACAGAATACATTATTTGAATCCAACAATGAAAAATGGTCAGTTGATGAATGGGACCGCTTTAACGGGTTAACCACTTCCGGCGCTCCTTTTGTATTAACCAAAAAAGCTCAGGAACAGTTATTCAATACGGTGGAATCTTTTGATGACGAAGGTTTTGTCGCCAACAAAGTTTACATTCCCACACCACCTTACTTTATCGACTCCCCGTTAATCGACACTCCCCAGTACTGGACTGATATTTACAACAACGAAATTAATCCAGGCTGGAATTTAGATCAACCTGCCGAAGCTTTTAAAGACATGCTTCCTCGTTTAAAATTACCTAAATCCAGAATTTTGGTTTTAGGCTGCGGAGAAGGTCACGATGCTGCACTCTTTGCTCAAGCTGGCCATGTTGTAACAGCTGTGGATTTTTCAAAAGAAGCCATCGCACGCGGCAAAAAAAAATACGCCGATCTGAGCGAAAAACTTATTTTTCACGAGTCCGATATTTTTCATTTACCTCAAGAGTGGAATCACAGTTTTGATGTTGTGGTTGAACACACATGCTTCTGCGCCATTGAGCCCGATAAACGCAATGAGCTTGTAAGACTTTATCGCCGCATGCTGCACGAAGAAGGACAACTTCTCGCCGTGTTTTTCACAATGGATAAAAGATCAGGCCCTCCGTTCGGAGCCACAGAGTGGGAAATCCGCAAACGCACTGAACAAGGTTTTCATTATTTATTCTGGGGAAGGCTCAGAAATTCTCTGCCCCAAAGACAAGGCAGAGAATTGTTTGTTTTAGCTAAAAAGAAGTAAATTATCTTTCACGAGCTAGGAAAAAGAAAGGCTCGTGACCACCGGCCGCGCTGCCATATCCGTTACAAGCAATAACTTTTTTAGACGACATTGTAAAGTGAGCACAACTAATACGGCCATTTTGCGCTAATGGGTCTATAGACGCAGTAAACAGTCCGTTTGTACCAGCCTTCGCTGTAAAGTTTCCGATTGGAATTACTGGATCTGCTGTGGCTGTATCCGTTTCCACATCAGCAATACGTGTTGCGGTACCATTACCAGTAGTAGGAATAACTAACTTAGCAGGAAATAATTTATTTGAAGTGGCCGAATGGTCAAACACTAAAACAGAATAGGTGCCAGCTAAGTCAGCTTGTGTGACATCTGCAGTGTGCTTAGGCGCAGCAAATATAATACTGTCGTGAGTTGTTCCATTGTAAGAGTGAACCAGTGCTCCGCCGTTAGAAGTGAAGAACATATCTACAACTTCTGTTGGAGTTGTGGCTGGAATATTAAAAGTTAAAACCGAATTTGCACAAGTCGTGTAGTTAAAATTAACAACATTAGATCCTAAACTGCTAGCCGTCAGTGCGCTCAGTTTGTTGATGGTCGCCACACTCGAAGCCGGTGTAGACATATTAAAACTAGCTGTTCCGAAATTGTCTACAGTATCATTTAACACTTTTCCATTTTCGAATTTTGCAATAATCCAGTTTCCATTAAATCCAGAAGAAGGACAACTTCCCTTGCTTAACATCACAATTGGTTCAGAGTCTGAGCCAATTGGTTTTAAGAAAAATGCAAAGCCTGGAACATCAAAGCCGTAAGCCTGAGAACCTAAAGCTGGTGCTCCCACGCCTGAAGCTGCAGTAACAGTTAATTTTCTGAATCCCGAACTAAACTCAATGTAATTACCACTCACGGTCAGAGAAGCTGTGCTCGTAACGGCGTCAGCAAATTTTTTAATTTCAAACGCTGTTGTGGTAAATGTAGCTTCCCAGCGAGAACCTGCACCCTGATAGGCACCTGCAGAACCATTCACAACACTAACCGAGCCTCCGCCGGTAGAACTCGATTTACCGCAGCTCGCAAATGCTAAACCGATAGCCGCTGCAAATCCTAAAAATATAATTATTTTCTTCATTAAAATCCCCCATAAACGATTAAGGATTTATGATCTATTCTATATAAATTAATAACAATATAGATTTTATATTTTAGGATTTAAGTCCTGAAAAAAATGATAGTTTTTTGAAGACACTAAAATTTCATCAGATAATTTCGAATTATTAACCATGCGCGATAATAATATTGTACCCACTGCCTGTGAAATCAAATTCAGAGCAATCTCTTTTTTTTCCTCATAAGTTACGTCGCGGGTAATATGTTCAATCATTAATTCCGCCCATTTATTGACATACTTTCCAATCAATTCACTGGATTTATTTGATCCTCTATAAATTTCAGAGGCGAGGGCCGGTATCATACAACCTTTTTCAGGCAGGTCTCTATGGGTCGTGCTAATGTAACGACTCATGATTGTTCTTATTTTTTCTTCACCCTGCAAATGCTCAGTATCTTTCAACAATAGATGGCGAGAAAACTTAAACGAGTGCTCTATTGATTGCTCGAGCAAATCTGTTTTAGATTTAAAATGCGCATAAAAAGCACCGGCGGTTAAACCCGCTTCTTCCATGATTTGATCAATGCCTGTTGCCGTAAAGCCATTTTTTTTAAAAAGTCTTGAGGCCACATTCAGAATGCGCTCTTTAGATTCAATCTTCTGAAGTTTTTTAAGATTTTCTTTCATTATTTCTTAAACACCTGATCTATTTTAGAGGCCAGCCACTGACGTGATTCATCATTCATGGTGTGGCCCAAACCTTTAAATTCTACAAACTCACCGAACGGGTTTTTATCTTTTAATAAAGCAAAAGTTTCTTTCGCTCTTTGTAAGCCGATAACTTCATCTTCACTTCCGTGAATGGCATCAACAGCAAAGTTTAACTTTTCATGGTAGTCGTCGGGCCGATAAGCGGCGCCAATTGTTACAATGTGCTTAACGCTTTGTAAATAAGGCAGCAAAAAGGGAATAAAAAATCCACCTTGAGAAAAACCCACCAAGAATTTTTCACGATTTTCCAGATTTAATTTTTTAACCAATAGCTGAACCGCTTCAGCGGCCTGTTGCGGAGGAATAAAGGCTTTGTTTTTTTTAAAATCGAAAAAATACCACGCAAAAGCCGGTCGCCACTCGTTAGCCTTTTTCTGAGGAACCGGGAAAGGCCCGTTAATAGCCAAAATCTCGTATTTTTCGGAAACTTGAGGATAAGCCCTTCTTAAAAGAGCTTCCGCTGAATCAGCAAACCCATGAAAAAACATCAAAACAGGCTTGCTTTCTCCCAAATTAGTATGCTCATAAGTCATTGGAATATCTACAGAAATATCAATTTTTTTAGTTTCCATCCAGTTTTAACCAAGCCTTCCTTGAAGTTTTTAAGATAATATATTGCGATCGTAATATATGTTAGAAACAAAAACAAGACTTCCACAAAATAAAGAACCAAAATTAGCAGCTCCCGGAGCCGGTATACCTTGGTACCAAAAAATTATGCTTCGCTTGGTGATATCACCATTTGTTGCCGCCAAAACGGATTGGCCCATTTCAGCTGAACGTTTTAATAAAGTAAGCGCTAAAATTCTAAAAGAAATTGAAGGACTTACTGAGGCTCAGCTATCAACTCGAATTTTAGTACCACCTCAGACGGGGCTTGAAGACAGTTCAAGATATTGGTCTGTAGCAATGGTTCTTGAGCACATTCTTATTGTTGGCAACGCTGTAGCAGTTGCTACTTATGAGTTAGCCGATGGGCGAGTGCCCGATTACAAAGTGGATACCGCCGCAGTTAAACCCATTGGCAGTATGAGCACCCAAGAGGCCGTTGAAAAATTTAAAAAATTCTGTTTAGTAGACTATCCGAGACTTTTACCTTCGCTGAAAAATAAAAATTCAAATCTTAAGTTGTATCATCCTTGGTTCGGGATGTTTAAAGCTCAACAATGGTTTTGGTTACTGACTACGCATCACGCTTTACACTTGAAACAGATACGTGAAATTAAAAAGGGCTTACCACTTTTGTAAAAGGTGGCGGGGTCCAACGTTAAGCCGAGTTCTGTTCCGGACAAAGATTACCACGATCTCTTTTTGTCCTTCGACAATCATTCCTCTAGGCGTTTAATTGCTTAAACGCTCAAGCGATCTTACCCGGAAGCCTCGAGCGAGCCACTCTTTCAAGTCCCTATTGCTAGGTCTTGTGCTTCCCTATTTGATCTTGCTTCACACAGAGTTTGGCTGTTTTCACTCCGCCAGCTCCCTTAAAATCTCCCGTTCCCGATTTTAAGATCAATGCCTCGGATATTCTTTCTGTTCCACTGTTCCTCACCTTGCGGCGGAGGGGCGTTACCCCCTGTGTTGCTCAATGAAGCTCGGACTTTCCTCTCCCTAAACGGAATTAACCGTATAAGCAGCGATTATCTGTCGGACCCCTGCCGAATCTTGTAGCAAAGCGCCCAGCCTAATACAACTGAAGACTTGCTAAAACACTTTTACAGATTTAAAAGTAATGCATACTCACTTTAGGAGAGATAAATGAAATTTTTAATAGCAGCTTTTGTATTTTTTTTAACTTTAGGTTTAACAACTAAAACTATCGCTAGCGAGCCTGAAGCCGCTACTTGCACCCCTGAAACTACTGAAAAATGTGCCGATACGAATGCCGCACATGGCACCCATGCTAAAACAGGCCACAAAGATCACTCTGCCGAAATGAATTCTTTATTTCCCGAAAAACAACAAAACCCGAAACTTTCTGTGCGCCCTAACGTAGTTGAAATCACAGCTCCTAAGTTTTTATCTAAAGTAACCGGCCCTACAAAATTAGAATGGAAAGAAGCCCGTGGCGCGAACACTTATCACGTTCAAGTTGCTACAGATCCTAATTTCAAATGGCTCGTAGCTGAAGATCATTTAGTAAAAACTAATTCTTTTGCCTTTGATAAAGCTGAAGCCGGCCGCAAATATTTCTGGAGAGTTGCTGCATATAATACAGACAACGATTCTAGCTTTACTAAATCTAACTTCACTAGTTCTGTTTTTATCTCTAAATAAGCCGCCAACAAAGTTATTGATTAATGTAATAGTATGAGTTACATTAATCAATATCCAAAAAGGGAGTCCATATGCCTCGTGTTGATAATGAAGTTTTATTCAGTCAAATGAACTGGCGTTATGCTTGTAAAAAATTTGATAGTACAAAAAAAATTCGCACTGAAGATTGGAATATCTTAGCCGAAACGCTTCGTTTATCGGCTTCTTCTTACGGCTTACAACCTTGGAAATTCATCGTTGTACAAGATACTGAATTACGTAAACAATTATTGCCGTTATCTTGGGGCCAAACTCCGGTTACGGATGCTTCACACTTCGTAGTTTTAACTTACAAAGAAAAAATGGATGAAGCTCACATCGCAAAATTTATTGACCAAAATGCAAAAACACGCGGCGTGGATGCAACCACACTAGACGGTTATAAAAATATGATGATCGGTGATCTCGTAAAAGGTCCCCGTGCGGAAGTTATTAACTGGTGGGCGCAACGCCAAACATACATCGCGATGGGCTCATTCTTAACAACTGCAGCGCTGATGGAGATCGACACTCTTCCAATGGAAGGTTTAGATCCTGCCGGTTACGATAAGGTTTTAGGGCTCGAAGGCAGTGGGTACAAAACAGTAGCAGCTATCGCTTGCGGTTACAGATCAGCCGATGACAAATACCAACATGCTAAAAAAGTTCGCTTTGATATCAACGACGTCGTTATTTACAAATAAATCTAGACCATAGTCAGATATAAGTCTCGTTGAACTCTTTTCTTAAACAATTAAGAATAGTTGGAAACAAATCTGCAAACGCAGACTAAAACCACGAACAAGGAGTTCAACATGTTAAAAGCAGCATTATTCACATTATTATTCGGTACAGTAGCTATGGCTAACGACGCAGGTTGCGGTCTTGGTAGCTTAATCATCAAACAAAACACTAAAGTTATGCAGGTATTAGCTGCTACTACAAATGGTTCTTTCGGTTCACAAACTTTCGGTATCACTTTCGGTACTTCTAACTGTTCTGCTAACGGTTTAGTTCAAAACGAAAAACAAATTCAATATTTCGTAGAAGTTAACCAAGAAGAATTAACTCGTGAAATGGCTGCTGGCCGTGGCGAAAAAATCTCTACTTTAGCTGCTTTACACGGTTGCGCAACTCAAGAGCAAATCACTGCTTTCAACGCAAAAGCTCAATCTGCTTTCAAAACTATCGTTCCAGCTGCTAAAACAACTGCTGTTGACTTCGTTACTAACATGAAGTCTTCTGCTGTAGCTGATGTTTGCCAAGGTTCTTAATTATTTATTTTTAGTTTTATTACTAATAATAGCAAAAGCCCCAACATCTTGGGGCTTTTCTATTTCTAGAACTGCATCGTATTTAGAAAACGCCAAAAAGCAAAATCTAGCTCACGACCCTAAGTGGCTCAGGCTCGGCCACTACGAAAAAACTCTATTTGGTTACTCATCTACATTTCGCGGCCCTTTATATATAAATCCTGAAGGTTACACCTCACCGGAAAAAGAATTGATTTCAAGCATTGAGGCCATGTTTTCGGATTCACCCGAACTAACTAAAACCATGACTCGCCATCCACAGTGTCAGTTTTTAGCAAGACGTAACTGGTTGATTCAAAAATTAGATATTCATCAAGACGATATTTTACCCTGTGAAGAACGTGTACGTTGGAAAAAACAACTGAGCGCCACTTCAGCTTCATTAATATTTGCCTCGTCTGATTTTGGTAACCCGGCTTCGAGCTTTGGACATACCTTTATTAAATTAGTAAACCCAGCCAATGCCAAAAATAAAGACCTTATCGACTACGGTGTAAACTATGCTGCGGATGCCGACCAAAGCGAAGGGCTTTTCTACGCCATCAAAGGATTATTTGGTATGTATGGCGGACGTTTTACGATGTTGCCCTATCATCAAAAAATACGAGAATACATCAACCTAGAAGGCCGCGATATTTGGGAGTACCCACTCGATCTTTCTGAAGTAGAAGTGGATGAGTTGATCAATCACTTACTGGAAATGGACAACTCGGTTTCGCCCTATTATTTTTTTTCGGATAACTGTTCCTATCAAATTTTATCTGCTTTTGATGTCATAAGACCCAATCTAGACTTAAGAAAAAAACTAACTTACTGGGTTATCCCCATTGATACGGTAAAAATAGTAGATCGACACACAAATTTAATTAAATCTAAAAAATATAAAAAATCATTAAAAACGGATTACATCGAAAGTTACGCTAAGTTAGGGATTTTACAAAAAAAAGCTCTCGACGAAGCCATCGTAAAATTAAAAATATCCGATGACTATGAATTAACAAACAAAGAAAAAGCCGAAGTATACGAAACCGCCACCAAGTATTTAGCCGTAAAAGCTTACCGCACCCAAACAGACTTAGACGAAGACAAATACAAGTTGTCGACAGAAAGATCCGCATTGGGGCAAATCACGCAGGATGCAGCTGCTAAACAACTAGTTTCGCCCGATGAAAGCCACGACTCATCGGCTCTCTATTTTGGTTTTGGACAGACTTCGATTTCTGATTACTCAAGCTTTAAATTCCGCTCAGCCTATCACGACTTAGAACAAACCGATGGCGGCGCGGTGCCCTTCAGTCAAAATACAATAGCCGCTTTTGAAGTTCGTCATTATTCAGAAATAAAAAAAACCAGTATTGAGCGTTTTACGTTTTTAAATCTAATCAATACAAATCCTGTTACACCTCTTGAAAAAAATATTTCGTGGAAAATACGTTTAGATATGATGGATCAATGGCGTCCGGATACTGAAGCTGGCGGAGGCATGAGTTTTGACATATCACTTGGCAATAGTCGTATAGCTTACTACCTAACAGCTCGCTACTTTAAAGGTCTAGATCACACGTACCAGGCTGGCCCTGAAATTTTATTTGTTTCTAAACCTTTTAATAATTTTGGTTTTTCGCTGGATTTAACTTATTTTGCACAGGACAAACAAATTCCTTATTTAAGATTTAATTCTAAATTTAATTATCAGATTTACCGCAACTTAGATTTACAATTGCAGGCTAATGACTTACGCGATTACCAGTTTAATTTTGTTAAAAATTTTATTTTTTAATTTTTATTTCTTAAAGCTACAAGATTTTTAACAATTCTGATTAATTCTATAAGTGCAACCGGCGTGATTAATAACAGCAATAATACCAGATTAGCTTTTTCTATCTGAAAAATATGAAACAACATCACAAAACCGGCCAAATAAACCAAGCGATGCAATTTTTTCCAATTCTTTTTTAAAAGGCGCATTGAAAAATCATTAGAAGTTATCATCAAAATTAATAAAATAAAGGCTGCAACAGATCCTGCTGTTAAATAATTTTTTGTAAGTATCTGCTCCCAACCTTTGGGTAAAAAACTTTCTTTAGCCAAGTAGGTTACAAAATGTAAAATTGCATAAAACCCGCAGGTAATTCCAAGCCATCTTCTTTCAAGGTACAAAAAGCGGTAGTACTTAATATCGAGCCACTTTAAGGCGTGAACAGCGCCGATCAGTAAATTTATTGAAAGGAGTATTAAAACCACATAACCCGACTGAGTATTTATTTTAACCAGAGGTTCTACACCATGCCATTCCAAAAACAAACCAACCAACCAGTAAAAAAAAGGTAGCGTTGCGGCTAATCTCAATGTCCAGCTCAGTGATTTTGTTAGTGTCATTTAATGTCACTCCCCGTAACATTAATTCTAGAGGTAATTTTTATGTTGATCAAAACAAAAAAAAGCTGGGAAGTGTCTGAACAACAGGTCACTGAAGAATGGGTTTATCTTAACCGCAGGCAGTTACTGCAACTAGGTGGCACCTCTGTAATTATGTCGACTTTATTCAACGACTGGAGCTGGGCTAAGTCACTGCAATACACTACTAATTCCTCTTTTAAAGTTGAAGACAAAGACCGTGAGCTAACCAAAGAAAAATTAGCTACAAGCTATAATAATTTTTACGAATTTTCTTTAGATAAAGATGCCGTAAAAGACAAAGTAGAAAAATGGAACCTAACTGCTCCATGGAAAATTGAAGTTTCTGGACTTAAAGATAAAACAAAAACTTTTGATGTGGATGAGCTGATTAAAATGAGTGGCGGCCTTGAAGAACGCATCTACCGCTTCCGCTGTGTTGAAGCTTGGTCCATGGTGATTCCGTGGGTTGGATTTCCGCTGGCAAATCTGATTAAAAAATTTAATGTGGACCCAAAAGCTAAATATATTCAGTTCCAGACTTTTTCTGATAAAAAAATCGGAACCAATATGGGGAATTTACCGCAGTATCCATGGCCTTATACAGAGGCTTTAACTATGGAAGAAGCTATGCATCCTTTGGCAATGCTTGTTACCGGCATGTACGGAAAAGATTTACCTAAACAAAATGGCGCGCCAATTCGCTTGATCGTGCCGTGGAAATACGGATACAAAAGCATTAAATCTATTCAAAAAATTTCATTTGTAGAAAAACAGCCAACAACTCTTTGGGAGTCGCTAGCATCAGATGAGTACGGCTTTTATGCCAACGTAAATCCCAAGCGTTCGCATCCGCGCTGGACTCAAGAAACTGAGCGAGTGATTAATGGAAGCATTTTTCCTAAGCGCATTCCGAGCTTAATGTTTAATGGGTATGAAAAAGAAGTGGCTTCACTTTATAAGGGATTAGACCTCATTAAAAATTATTAACAGGCCGTTAAAATGCATAAAGCGAAATTGAACATCTCAACTTCGCTTTAGAGCTTCAAAATCTCCGATTTAAAAGGAGGTTCCGAATGCCGGATTTAAATATACTTCGCAAGTATAGACACTTTCGACGCTTTTTGAACTATTCTAAAGTGGTTTTAAGTCTAGTTTTATTAATTTTAAAACTGATAAAATCATTTTTAGATCTGATTAAGTAGTCTCTGAACTTTAGTTCCCATCAACGTGTACAAGTTTAGGATGGACTTAAAATCCAGAGATTTTTAACTCACGGAAGCCGAGTTGAGATTGTTCACTTTGTTGCTTCAGAGTATTCACAGCTCGAGTTTTCAAACACTATATCTAGTATTGTCGGTGCAATGTAAATTGGTTCTGATCCACAAAGGCGCGTCGGCGGATTACAGTAATTTTTAGGAATTCCGTATGTATCAGCAGCCGTTAATTTAATATTTTTTATTGAAAACTGAGCGTTTTGTTTTTCAAAATCAATATTAGCTGATCTTGAAATTACACCGAAACGTTTATACATAAAAAAATTGCCGCTAAATTTCAAGATTGAATCGCCATTAGTTATTTTTGCATTTTCAGAAAAAAAATGTGCGTAGCTGTCTTTCCAAGTTTCTTGAGTATTAAGATTTTTAATTTCATAAGCGAAACTTTGTTTCAAATATGGAGCGCGCCCATCAGAATGATGTTCGTGCAAACTTTTCCACTGAACCAAAACTGAAAACTTTTCAGTTTCTGTACTGGCTAAACAAGTTAGCTGCTGATGATACCCTTTATCCACAGACAACCCATGATTATCCACAGACATTTGTGCTTTCAAGCTTATACACACTAGTGTAGTTGTTAAAAAAATTATTTTTGTTTTCATTTTCTTTCTCTTTCTTTTTGTTTTCCACAGAGATCTTGTTGATAACTCTGATGCTGTGCAAGTTATGATTAAAAATAGTATTTGTATAATTCATAGTTTTCATTTATCTATGAATTTAAATGAGTTTACTCAGCCCCCCCCTTGAAGCATTTTGGGCTGTTGTTCGTAAGGGAACAGTCCAAGATGCCTCGTATGTTTTAGGAATCACTCAAACCGGAGTGACCCAAAGAATCAGATCTTTGGAGAAGCAGTTGAAAACAACGCTTTTCATCAGATCAAGGAAAGGTATGAAGCTCACCACTGAAGGCGAAGCTTTGCTTCAGTTTGTTAAAGGTTCTTTAGAAATTGAGGGAATGGCCCTTTCAAGGATACAAAGGGCAGCAAAAGACAGCATCACCGAAGTTAGCATCTCAGGTCCATCCAGCATATTGCGTTCTAGGGTCATTCCTAATTTAATCAGTTTAAAAAACCAGTTTCCGCTTTTACGTTTTCGTTTTGATTTGTCGGATACCGAAAGTAATGTCGACAAACTCAAAACCGGCTACTGCGATTTCGCGATTCTCGAACACCACCATGTAACGCGCGAAATGGACTCTAAAATTCTTAAAGCCGAGAGATACTGCCTCTATGGCCCAGCCTCATGGAAGAGGCGCTTACTTCCAGAAATCCTTAAAACTGAAACCATCATCGATTTTAATCAAAGCGATATAATGACCTTTAATTTTCTGGACAAATACAAATTGAAATCAACAGTCAGCAAAGAACGCCACTACGCTAACAACACAGACGCTTTAATTTCAATGATACAGGCAGGTTTGGGATACTCGGTATTAACCGAAGAGTGCGCCACTCCATTAATTAAAAGTGGCCACTTAGTAAAGCTAGGCGCGGATTATTTTTATGATTTTAAAATAGCTTTGGCTTGGTACCCGAGATCTGAAAAGCCTGAATACTTTCAGGCTATCATAAAAAAATTGTCTTAGGTTAGCGACCAGTACCCGAAGTACCACTACCACCCGACCCACCACCGGCAGATCCGCTCACCATACAATCCAGCAATTGGTTTCTATAACATGGGCTCGGATTATTGGTTGGATTTTTAAGTAAAGTATCGCAACTCAACTTCTGACAGGCCACTCGGGCTTCACGTATATCCTCAGCAACTTTAATTTTACTTTCAGCTGGCATAGGCTTAATTGGATCGCCGTACATTTTTTTAGAATATTCATACATATAGGTCTTACAAACTTCACGGTCTTTATAAGCCTCTTTGTTTTTACCGTATAAATCACCGACGCGAGTTCTGGCATCCATCTCAACATCTGTTTTAATTTTACATTGCAGATAGAGCTTTCGGAAAAAATCTATATCATTCATCTTTGAATCACGCTTGTATGATTTTGCACTTATATTTTTACATTCCGGACTCAATTTAGATTTATCGGCAATACTAAGCGAATCGTAGATTTGAACTCGAATGCCAAGTGCATTAACAAAAGCGTTCATCATGTCTTTATATTTTTTTTCGCGCACTTCGATTTCTTTTACACATTGTTCACGGTCTGATTTCCAAAAATGGTCACGACATTTCACAAACTCTGCTGCAATTGCGTTTTCATTGAGTTTTGAACTTGCTTGATACCTGAGGTTAGCCGTAATCATCTGCGAACATGTGAGGTTTTCGTAGCCTGAATTTTCTTCTCCACCTATCAGTAGAGAATTTTCGGCCGCAAGAGTACTGAATGAAACAACTAGAATAAAGGAGAATACTATATTTTTCATACTGGACCTATCGGCTCATTTTGATATTAACTTTAATTTAAGCCCTAAAAATGCATAAAGCGAAGTGGGCTTACCCAGCTTCGTTTAGACGACATCTTGGCCTCGCTTTGAATCGAGGTTCGGAATGACGAATTTCTCTACCAACCATAGAGCTTTTCGACGTTTATTAAAGTTTTCTAAAATAATTTTGAGTCTAGTTCTATTAATACTTGAAATTATTAAGAAAATCTTAGAATTACTTTTTTTTTGTTGATATAGTAAGTTTATGATTCAGAACCGTCTCGAGAAAAATTTAAAGAAGCTTCAACCTTGGGCTGAAAAAAACCAAATTGAAGCCTACCGCATTTACGACCGTGATATTCCGGAATTTCCTTTTATTTTAGACCGCTACAAAGATCATTTTGTGGTATACGACAAATCCCAAAAAATTGATGAAGAAAAAAATCATTTACCGCATTTGCTGACGGCTATTAAAAATATATTTAATTGTGATGATACAAAAATTATTGTTAAAAGGCGCCAAAGACAAAAAGGTACCGAACAATATCAAAAGCTCGATACCAAAAATGAAAAAATCATCATTAAAGAAAATGGTGTCGATCTTTATGTTAACCTTTGGGACTATCTGGATACCGGACTATTTCTCGATCACCGCCCGATGCGCTATCAATTTTTAAAAAAAACCAAAGGTCAGAGATTTTTAAATTTATTTTGTTACACAGCAACCGCATCAGTCATGGCCGCAAAATGTGGAGCCACTACATATAGTATTGATATGTCGAAAAATTATCTCGAATGGGCTCAAGAAAACTTTAAACTGAATCAAATTCCGATCAAAGATCACCATTTTATTGAAGAAGATGTTTTGCAGCTGATTGACGAAGCCGTTAACTGGCCTGACTTTGCGGCCAGTTTTGATACCATCTTTTTAGACCCTCCGACATTTTCAAATTCAAAAAGCATGAAAGAAGATTTTGAGGTGGAAACTGACCAAAATCACTTAATCAGCCAGGTTATGAAGTTTTTAAAACCAGATGGGATACTCTATTTTTCCAATAATAAGCGGGATTTTAAACTTTCAGAGGAGATTTCTAAAAATTTCAGGGTAAAAAATATCACCAAAGACACCATTCCCGTAGATTTTCATGATCAAAAAATTCATCACTGTTTTGAAATCAAATACATTCGTTAATATCCTCTAAAATGTTTATTTTATCAGCACCAGAAAAATCATAAAATTTAACGACTTTTTTACAGAAAAATGTTGCCCCCGGGGGCTCAAGGCCCTATTTTGACCGCTGCAAAAAACAACTTAAAAAAAGGTCGTGAAATGAAAGCACTTGGTCGTCATATTTTGGTGGAATTCTTAAACTGCAACCATGACATCATGAATGATGTTACAGTTATTGAAAGCTCAATGGTTGAGGCTGCACAAATTGCCGGAGCAACAGTTATTAATTCTACATTTCACCACTTCTCGCCTTACGGCGTATCAGGTGTAGTTGTAATTCAGGAAAGCCATTTAGCAATTCATACTTGGCCCGAATACGGATATGCAGCGGTAGACTTATTCACTTGCGGCGATTCAGTTGATCCATGGGTTTCATTTGAACATCTGAAAAAAGCTTTCCAATCTTCTCGTTACTCTGCTTTAGAAATGAATCGTGGATCAACTCACATTCTGAAAAAAGGCAACAACGTTCAGGTTAAACCTAATAACGCCGAAAACTATGATCCAAAACAAGGTTACAAAATTAATCGCAATGTTTGGTTTACTGATAAAGACGAAAACCAAGCTCTTTCTTTACGTTACACTGGTGATGTACTGTTTGACGAAAGAAATGAATTTCAACGCGTACGTATTTTAGATTCAATCTCTTATGGTAAAATGTTAGCTATTGACGACATGGTTATGTGTACAGAACGCGATGAATACCACTATCACGAAATGATCACTCATCCGGCCATGCAGGCTTACGAATCTGCTAGCGGAGTTACAGCTAAAAATGTTTTAGTTATCGGTGGCGGCGACGGCGGAACTATACGTGAAGTTTGCAAATATGCCGGACTTGAAAAAGTAACTATGGTTGAAATTGATGAGGCCGTCGTTCGTGCCTGTAAACAACACTTACCGGCCATTGCGAGCCAGTTCAATAACCCTAAAGTTAATTTGATTATCGGTGACGGTATTAAGTTTGTTAAAGAAGCTCCTGCCGATGCTTACGACTTAATTATCGTAGATGGTTCTGATCCTGCAGGCCCAGCAGAAGGCTTATTTACTAAAGACTTCTACAACAACTGTAAACGTGCGTTAAAAACTAATGGCGTACTAGTAACTCAGGGTGAGTCGCCAATGTTCCATTCAGAAACATTTGTTGAATTAAACAAATGCCTAAAAAATGTTTTCTCAGCTTCGCAAGTTCACACCATGCTATTTCATGCCACAACTTACCCGTCGGGAATGTGGAGTTTACAAATGGCTATTAAAGGCCAGTACCACCCCGTAAAAGACTTCAAAAAAGATGCAGCAGGACAATTTGCTAAGACAAAAGACCTGAAGTACTACAACGAAGAGCTGCACAGTGCTGCATTTGCACTACCTACTTTCGTGCAAAAGATGTTAAATAGCTAACAAGTAAAACAGAGGAGATTTTATGTTTAAATTACCACAACTTCCTTACGCTAAAACAGGCCTTGCTCCATTTTTAAATGAAGAGCAAATGACTTTTCACTACGACAAACATCACAAAGCTTACATCGACAACTTAAACAAGTTCATCGAAACTGATGCGTCTTTAAAAGGTAAATCTTTAGAGGAAATCGTGCTTTCATCAACCGGCGGTATTTTCAATAATGCAGCTCAAATCTGGAACCATACATTCTACTGGTTTAATATGGCTCCTGCTGGCCAAGGTGCTCAACCTTCAGCTGAGTTATCGGCAGCGATCACTCGTGATTTCGGTAGTCTTGACGAATTAAAAGTTAAATTCATTGACGGCGGTGTTAAAACTTTCGGTTCAGGCTGGATCTGGTTATGTGTTGATGGTGGCGGAAAGCTTTCGTTAGTATCAACTTCAAATGCAGCTGTGCCTTTCACTAACAACGGGCCAGCACCTATTTTAGTTGCCGACGTTTGGGAGCACGCTTACTACGTTGATTACCGCAACTTACGCGCAAAATACTTAGAAACTTTCTGGTCACATGTTAACTGGAAATTTGTTTCTGATACATTCGCTTCTAAAAAAGTAGCGGATTTAACTAAATCAATGGTTTAGTCAAAAATACGAATTCCGAATTAAAATAGGGCTCATTGGAGCTCTATTTTAATTTCAAGCTCACCTTTTAATTGCATCAGTCTTCTTTGTGAGAAACAGCGTTTTTAAATCAAACAAAAGACATTTTCATATATACTCAGATTTTCAGGTTAATCCATTTCTCAAAGATTTAGACTGGCTATTTTTACAAAATCAAATCAGTAAATTAAGTTTTAAGTATCATATTGAAATTCAAGCCTTTGTGATGATGGACACACATATACATTTGCTTGTGGCCACTTTTGAAACAAATGAAAATTTTTTTTTAGCAGAATTAAAGAAACAGCTCAACTCAAGGGAAGAAGTTGAACAGTCTATTGAATATATAAGTAATTACTCACAATATCTTAATGCTTACAAGTACATATATCGAAACCCTGTCGAAGCCAATATATGCAATAAAGCCGAAAACTATAAGTACTCGTCTTTATTTTACTTGATCGGAAAGTCAAAATCAGATTTAGCTATTCATGATCAACTGGGACTAATTCAAAATCCTATTCATATCTTAAAATGGATAAATACTGATATTGGGTTTAAAGTTTCTAGGCTAAGTTTATCGATCTAAACTTACGCGACTTTTGCCATAATACGGCGTCCTCAATTTGGTCTCTTTGTACAACTAGTAGACATTGGCACTAGGCTAATTGCTCCCGAGGCGGCATCAGGCGTGCAACGTAACCTGCTGAATGAAAAACCTAGGTCGTATACTTATTGCTATTTCCCTGTCGTTTGCTACCGTTCCTCACGCTTCTGCGCAGGTTCGCTGCTACAGCTTGTTCAGCATAACCCAGCCCTATTTATACAAAGCCAGCCGTGCTGAGATTAAAGCTCTGTATAAAGCTTATCCTAAAATAAAAGATAATATCTCCAAGATGTATAATGATATCGTCGGCATTAATATGGCTAAAAATCCGGTAACTACCATAGAGGAAATTCAGCAGTCAGGAACTCTGAGATCATACACGGTTAATGATACCAATAAGCCTGATTGGATTCAGAATATGGATGCTGATCTTAAAAAACAGATTATCGACGCTCATAACCAACTGACCGACAAACAGGCTTTTGCCACCTACCTGACGGTTTTATATAAAGAAGCGGCTGTGTACATGATGAAAAATAAAGATCAGCCTACTTCTAAAATAGCTGATTTTAAAAATTCGGCTTCAGCTCCGTTAACGGAAAAAACAACTAAAGAAGAATTTTTGTTGAACGGCATAATCGACCATCACTCTTTAGCTAAAGTTCTTGTTAATCGCATCCGCAGTCGCGGAGATCGCATTGCCGTTATTCCTCAGGTTGGCTTTACAAATACGACTAAAACGCAAAATTTCCCGCGTTTTTATCAAGTACCAGCAAGAGGACCTTTCTTTGACCGCGTTTTCGGTAGACTTTCAGGTCATGGGCAAGAGGTGCATTTGCTACAAATGGATTATGTTGAAGGCGCTCTGACAAACCGCGAGCAGTTCTGGCATTACTCAACAAAAGAAAATCGCGGCGACTGGGTATGGGACAGCTTATTTGACGGAATGAATAGAACTATTATGCATCCGGAATATATCGGCCCTATCCTGCGCAAACATATCCCTCTGTATTAGCTCCGAACAAATAAAAAACATATTCTGACCTTTTGATAAAGTCTGATTTATTTTCGGGAATAGCACACAACCTGAGCGCGGTGCCCGCACTGGGCCGGCAGGGCTCATGCCGAGTGTATCGCCTTTTTCAAATTTCGTGAAGTTGCTCCAAATGGGATCCAGTGTAGAATTATCTTCCGGAGCCAGTAGTCTTTCACTTATTTCAAACAAAGGAAAGTTCATTTTACCCGTATACGGAACGTTGAGCTGTTCATAATTTTCGTACTGATTTAAATTTTTGATAAAATTAGTGCAGACCGAAAGCCCATCATTAAATTTTTCTTTTGTAACGCCGATTTGCCCGAGCTCCAGCGCTACACCAAAACGCCCGCGTCCACGCAAATATTCATCTGTAGATAAGCCCTGGCTGTCGCCGATGTTGTCAAACTGCAATACCACCGGAAATTTTGTATTCATCAAATTTAAATGCGAAAAACAGTTTGGTGAAGAATATTGAAAAATAAAAAATGGATTCTGTGATGCTTGCACCGTTTGATGTAGGTCTATTAGATAATCGACCTCGTTAAGCAAGTACTGTTCGATTTCGCGTGCTCTTTTTTCTTCAGTGGAATCAATTGGTGTAGGACCAAAACAGCGATTCAAATCAGTGCTCAAAAATCTTTTATCGGCATAGGCTGCCGGTAAATTTCCAAGACCAAATAAAATTTCAAAATCTACAGCCAGCACTCCATTTAATAAATTATCAATTAACGTATTTAAAATCGGAAGACCTATAACTTCGTTGCCATGAACAAGAGCCAAAAATCCGGCCTTCAATTTTTTAAGAGGTCTATTGGGTGTAAATTTAAGTATATCAGGGCCTGCAAATGTAATTTGTCCGCAAGCTGAAATATTTCCAGCGTAGGCGCGGAATTTTGAAATTTCGGTATCTAGATTGAAAGGGAGAGTGCTCACGCCTTATTTGTATTCAAGCCTCTAAGTTGAATCAAGCAAAATGCAAAGTCCTACTACGATTTGATAAATTTTTCCAGCCAACGCAGCTCTGATTGAATATATAAATTGAGCTTTTCACACTGAATTCTGGCTTCTTCGTCGCTCCACTTTAATTCTTTTTTAAACACCTGTGTGATTTCGTTTAAGTGCGACAAGCCGTGGTCTGCATAAGCCAACATTAACGGCACACGACGGGTGTAAAAATCGACTAAATTCAGACACATAGTCTTGTGTATGGCCTGATAGGCTTCTATTTGCCAGTAAGAATGAGCATTTCCGTATTTTTGAATAATTTCAAAAGACTCGGCACCGTATCTAAACGTAAGCTTTTTTTCGATGTCGGTTTGTGCTTTAGCCTGAGCTAAATCAATTTCATCAGCACTAACGTACTTATTAAGTGGCTCCGTGGTCTGACACTTTTTTAAAGATGATTTTTTGTGCTGTAAACCTGTTTTCAAAATGCGGTCCACAATTTGTTCCGACATTAATCTGTAAGTTGTATATTTACCACCCGCAACAAATGTAAAACCTCGGTCATCTGATAAAATAGTATGTTCTCGACTGGTTTTTCCTTCGCTTCCCGATTCATCTTTTACAAGAGGTCGTACTCCCACATAGCTGCTGATAATATCTTTGTGGGTAATTTTAGCTTCAGGAAAGTAATCGTTAGTGATTTCCAATAAGTATTCTACATCTTCAAAAGTGGCTTCCGCTTTAGAAGGGTCGCCACTAAAATCTGTATCCGTCGTTCCTATGATTATCATTTCATGTCGGGGAATAGCGAAAACAATACGATTGCCTTGCTGAGCTCCCATAACTACTGCTGAAGATAAATTTAATCTACTTTTTGGTAAAGTTAAATGAATGCCTTTTGTCGGTCTTAAAATCTGCTTCCAGTCGTTTAAAAGACTGTCACCCACAATATCGGTCCATGGGCCTACAGTGCTCACGATGTGTTCGCACTCAATATAAAATTTTTGTCCACTCAGAGAATCAACCACTTCCACCGCTTGCACTTTGTTGTCTTTGAATTTAGCAGATAAAACTTTAGTATAATTAACAATACAAGCACTCGCTTCATTGGCTGAGCGCATGGTTTCATGTACTAATCTGTCGTCATCCATGTATGCATCTGAGTAAACACAGGAGCCAACGAGATCACTGCCACGAACGATAGGCATACGCTCTAGAGTTTTTTGTTTATTTAATTTTTCGTGCATTTGAGGTGTGCGGAATAATGCTAATGCATCGTAAAGCATCATACCCAATCCCATTAAAAATGGCCCAACACGGCTGTTTGTAAATAAAGGAATCATAAAGCGTAGCGGATGAACCAAGTGAGGAGCAATTTTAAATAATTTAGATCTTTCAGACAAAGCCTCAAATACTAAATGAAATTCAAAATTCTCTAAATATCGAATTCCTCCATGCACGAGCTTACTTGAGCGTGATGAAGTTCCTTCGGCAAAATCACTAGCTTCAACCAATGCCACTTTCAAGCCACGAAGAGCCGCATCCCGAGCCACACCTGCGCCGGTAATACCACCGCCGATAATTAACAAATCAAATTTCAGATTTTTAAGTTTTTCTAAATTATTAGCTCGTGTATTAAATGAAAATTCTTTCATAGATCCTACTTGGTGGTTTTTAAATAGGTCACGTCGCGCTCCCATTTTTGAAAAGGAAACTCTTTTGTTAAACTACTCTTTTGTACAACATCTGAATACAGAACCTTTTGAAAGTGCTTTTCACGTGATAGGCGATAAGCAATATCAAGAAGTTCCGTGTAAATAGCTGGGTCAGAGGCGCTGATGTACTCTACCCAAAGCGACTGAGTCTGCTTATCTAGAAACAACAAAGCCTGCCCCATAAAAAATCCTGCTATGTTTTGATCTTTATCAACAGCTACAAAACTCCATCCGGTTTTAAAATAATGCTCTAAAGATTCTTTGCGGAAAAAAGAGCTCCAGACAATGATCTGATTTTCAATTTCGTCTAATTCTTCTTTATAGTGCTTTTTAGATTCATAATTGAACACTTTTTCAACATCATCGAGCTGTGCAATTCTATAGGTGATTTCACTCATATATTTATAACACACGAAATAGCCGCTTAAGCCAAGCTACTTCTCGACTATTATCCAGTAGCAGTTTAACCTATTCTGATAGAGGCTATAGTAATGAATTATAAAAATTTTCCCAATGAATATTGGGTTGAAATTGAAAAGACAATTGCAGAGCTAAAAAGCAAAAATCTGCCAATGGTTGCCGCATTTGATGCAGACGGAACGCTTTGGGATATCGATCTGGGTGAAAACTTTTTTCAATATCAAATAGATCATAAAAAAGTACCACTTCCTCCAGACCCTTGGGAATACTACTTCAATCTAAAAAAAGTAAATAACGACCCCCGCGATGCCTATGTATGGTTTGCACAAATCAATAAAGGTTTAGCTGAGCAAGAAGTACAGAAGTGGGCGCAAGCGGCTTTCGACGAAATTCAGCCCCAACCTATTTTTGCTGAACAAAAAAAATTAATTGCTCTTTTACTTAAAAATTCAGTTCAGGTTTTTATTGTTACTGCATCGCCTAAACTATCCGTAGTACCGGGTGCACGTGCACTTGGTTTAAGCGCTGATAATGTTATTGGAATTGAAACTGAAATTGAAAATGGAATTATAAGCGATAAAAAAATAGAACCTATTACCTACCGCCAAGGGAAATTAGAGGCGCTTTTAAAAAAAACCTCCAATGTTAAACCATTTTTATGCGCAGGCAACACCATAGGCGACTACGAACTACTAAATGGCTCTACTCACATTAAATTGGCGGTAAGCGCCGCTTCGCGAGACGACAAATTATTTAAATCCGAAAATGAATTATTAAATATAGCCAGCGAAAACAACTGGTGGAGGCACCGCTTTATATGAATACAATTATCCAAACTATTATCCGTCTTATTATATTGGCCTGCCTTGTCGGCGGTGTGTATTTAGTCGTTAAAACCGGGGAAGAAAAAACCACACAAAAAAAAGCCATTGAACAAGAAAGTAAAAATCCTAAAGTACGCGTTCTTAAAAAATTTCTTGCAGATTACGGAAAACCCGAAAGAGTAGAAATCTTCAACTACACCAAAAAATTTGATCAAGATGTAAATGAAATTCTAAATACTAAAATTTCAACAGACCCGGTTTCAGAATTTTACATTACAATCCAGTTTTTTACAGACGAAAATGATGAAAAAGCGCCCTTAGTAGCACAGATTAGATTTCTAGATGTTACCACTGATAACCTTAAAAAAGAGGTTAGCATTAACCTTGAAGAAAATACTGCGGACGCTAAACAGCCTGAAACACCTAAGCAGCCTCAAGTCACTGCGCAGCCACAGCCAGAAGCACAGCCCGCAAGTAAATAGGCGAAACAGCTTAGCGTTGCGCCATTAATTTTTCGATTTCGTCTATTTCTTTAGGTACTCCGGCAGTCAAGTTATCGCAACCATTAGGTGTTACAACTAAGTTATCTTCAATACGTACACCAATGCCTCTAAGCTCTTCAGGAGCACTCTTATCATCGGCTGGAATATATAATCCCGGCTCGATTGTAAAACACATACCGACTTCTATAGGGCGCGCTTCACCTTTAATAAAATAAAGACCCGAGTCATGAACATCCATACCTAACCAGTGACCGATACCATGTGGATAGTACTTACGGTGTTCGTTGGCTTTCATCACATCTTCTTTTTTGCCGCTTAACAAACCTAATTCGAACATTAAGTCCGTCAATTTATCCTCGCCCATTTTGTGTAAATCTTTGAAGTAAATACCCGGCTTGATTGAAGCAATGATTTCTTTCTGAATTTTCAGAACGCCCTCATAAACTTTTTTCTGCGCAGGAGAAAATTTGCCGTTTACAGGGAATGTACGTGTGATATCGCCTGAGTAGTAATTATATTCAGCGCCGGCATCAATTAATAATAAATCCCCGTTTTTGCAAGTTTGATCATTAAAGTTGTAATGCAATGTTGTTGCATTTGCACCTGAAGCAATAATGTAAGGGTACCCTACACGAGCTGCACCGTTCATATGAAATTCATGTGAAATAACCGCCTGAACCTGACGTTCAGTAACACCCGGCTTAGTAAATTTCATAGCAGCAACATGAGCATCCGCACTGATTTGCGAAGCTTTACGTTGGTTCGATAAATCGTCTTCGTCTTTCTTAAGACGGAACTCACCTAAGAAAGTATCCGCATCTTTAATAGATAACAAACCGTAACCAGAACGGCCGTGAGCACGCTTTAATTTTAATAAAATATTCTGTACGTGTTTATCAGCTTCTTCATTTTTATAAAGTCGGTAGTAAATTTCTTCAAAACCTTTTAGTAACTCAACCGCTTTTTCTTCCAGTTTATCGATCGTGTAAACTTCATCGATCATAAATTCTTTTTTTGTTCCTTCTGGGCCAAAGCGGAATCCATCCCATGTTTCGCGCTCTACGTTTTTTTCACGCACAAACATAACTGTTTCAGGAGTTTGATTAGGGCGAATAAGCAAAAAGCTTTCCGGCTCTTCAAAGCCAGTTAAGTAATACATATTTGAATCTTGACGGTAAAAATGGTGAACGTCGTCGTTGCGGATCTGTTCAGGGTGTGCAGCCACAAATAAAGCGGCCCCATTTAATTTAGCTATAACTTTTTTTCTTCTACGCTTAAAAATTTCAGGATTTTCTGTAGGTTTTCTCATTTTTATCTTTCGATTTGGTTTTATCTCTAATTAAAGGCCGTACTTAGCTGTTAACTTCTTGATTTCATTATAACCGAGCTCTGCTCCTTTGGCTATAATTTCACGCTTTTTATCAATATCCTTTATGCCGTAATCGTCTAAATTGATATTAACAACATCATCTACGCCCTGAATCTTTTTAGCCATTAAGGCCGCCGACTGCACCCACAAGATGTTATCAGAAGACTCATAGTCCGCAGCAAAAGAACGTTTAGTATTCTGAGCCATAACGTTAATCAATACGATTTTATTGGCTCCGGTAGCCCGTAAGTGCTGTGCTAAACCGGCTACATCACCCATTTCAGCTACGCTTTGTCCATAGGGCTCACTCAAAGGTGGATGAGCTAAACAAAAAGGCATCAACTTATTTAATTGGCCACGGTTAAGTAAGTAAATAATCTGCTTATTAATATTGAGCGACGAGCAGACAAAAGGGGCTCTAAGCTCGCTCACGCTTTGTTTGTCAAATAGTGTATTTCCGTTTTCTTCAACATTTTTAAAATCTTTAATTTTAGATAATTCCCACTCAACTTCATTTGACGAAAATTTATGGGCATAAAGAGCTGCCACAGCCGCCCCCCATTCAAAACCGGCCACAGACTGAATTGGCCATTTGGCTTTTTCGATTTCTTTAATGATACCGATATGGGCCCAAGCTTTGGCCCCACCACCGGAAAATATAATGCCGATACGAGGAACTTTTTTTACAGGAGCTGTTACGACCGGCTTTTCAGTTTCAGTAACAACAGGAACTTCATTTTCTTTAGGTGCAGTTACTATGGAATTGTCTGCGCTATTAACTTCAGTTTTAACAGGCGAGCTCGGTGAAATAACACCACTATTCTGCTGCGTTTCAGGTTTTTTGTCTTTTGATTTAGTGGCACAACCAAATATAAATAATAAAATGCATATTGTTGTAAACTTAATTGTTAAATTAGCTGCGATTTTTACCATATACAAAAAACTCCTGATTTCCGTCTTTACCTATAAGGTCGGACTTAATATATGCTTCAACATTATTAAAACACTGTAACATTTTTTTTCTAATTTCATCTTCAATTTTTTTATAAACGGATGGGTCTTTAACAATACCGTTTTTATCAAGATACTCAGGCCCACATTCAAATTGAGGTTTAACGAGAAATAGATACTCGCCCTCAGTTCTTAAGTAAGGCTTAAGGTGATCTACAACTTTACCTAAGGAAATAAAAGAAACATCGGCCACGATCAAATCAAAATTGCCCGCCGGAACCAGTGACAGAAAGCCTTGATGCGACGACAACTCTTTAACATTAAGGTTTTCAACCACGCTAACTTTTTTATGGCCCACTAAGCTCGCATGAAGCTGGGCATGGCCTACATCTACACCCACTACGTGAGAAGCCCCATGTTGCAATAGGCAGTCGGTAAAGCCCCCAGTAGATTGGCCCATGTCGAGCACACTTTTATTATCAATACTGAGATTAAGATTTTTAAGAGCGGATTCCAATTTGAGACCGCCTCGCGACACGTATTTTTGAAGCTCGTTGCTTTCAACAACAATAAAAGCTTTATTATTATCGTCAACATTAAAGCTCGGCTTTTGCAACTTTGTTTGCTTCCCGCCTTGATTTAAGTAAACATAGCCGTTCTCAATAAAATCCTGTGCCTGAGTGCGTGAACTTGCTAATTTATTTTCTACTAAAAATAAATCCAGTCTCAATTAAGAATTCCTTTTTAAATTAAAATCCACCAGTTGCTCTAATAGTGCAGAAGATTTATTTAATTTTTTTAAATTTTTCAAAGCTTCATCAGAATGACGCCGCAACTCTGCCTTCGTTTTTTCCAAACCCAAAACACTGAGGTAACTTTTAAAATCCTGTTCATTATCATTATGGTCTAGCAAATCGTCTTTGATTTGGAAGGCCATACCTAGGTGATGTGAAAACTCAGAAATATTATGTAACTCAGTTTTATTAACACCGGCTACCAGAGCAGCTCCTACAGCTGAAGCCTGAATGAGATTAGCTGTTTTAAGCGTATGAATTTGCACCAACTGCTCAAGAGAGATTTTGCTGTTGGCTTGCATATCAAATACCTGACCTGCGACCATTCCGAACGAACCTATTTTACCGGCTAATAAACTGACTAAAGAATTTTTTACCTGAGCTTCATTATTTTCATCAGAGGATAAAAGATAAAATACATCGGTTAATAGACCGTCACCGGCTAATAAAGAAATGTCTTCAGAGAAAACTTTGTGATTGGTAGGCTTGCCGCGACGGAAATCATCATTATCCATACACGGAAGATCGTCATGAATCAGCGAATAGGTGTGTACCATTTCTAACGACAAACAAAGATTTTTAATTTTGTAGTACTGATCTGAGTAAAGAGCGTAGATCAGAAATGCTAGAAAGGGACGGAAACGTTTTCCGCCCGAAAGAAGGCTGTACTCTTGGCTTTTTAAAAGAACACCTGCGTAGTTTGCATTATTAGCAGATTTTTCAAGATGCTCTTTTAGCCAAGTATCGAATTTAAAGATAAATTCGTTTTGTACATCACTCAGTATCATAAACTATTCAGAATCTTCCGTATTGAAGTCTTCTGTGATGGCTTTTCCTTTTTCGTCAAAGCCAACTAATTTTTTAACTTGAGCTTCTGCTTTAGTTAATTGACCATGGCAATCGCGCGAAAGCTTAACGCCTTCTTCAAAAAGCTTTAAAGACTCTTCAAGAGCTAATTCGCCTTTTTCCATTTTTTGCACGATTTCTTCTAAACGTGATAATTTTTTTTCAAAATCCATAATCACTCCTACTTAATATTAATAATTTCAGCTTCGATTATTCCATCAGTTACTTTAACTTCTATTACATCCGATTTTTTTACATCTTTAACTGATTTAATAACTTTTTTATTTTTAGTTGTAATAGAGAATCCGCGCTCCACTACATTTAACGGGCTTAAAGTGTCCAGCATTCCCATATTGTTTTTTAATTTATACTGAAGTTTATCCAAACGGCTTTGCATTGATTTATTTAAAATCAATTGCGAACGAGAAATACGCTCACGTAAACGCTGGATAACTTCTTTTGGCGAAGTCAGTTTTTTTTCTAAAATCTGCACGTCTTTACTTAAATGCGCTATGTACACTTTAATGGCCTGTTCTAAGCGAGTAAGTAACTCATCATTTCTGAAGGCGTAGTCGTGCAATTTCTTTTTAGGATCAACTAAACGTTTATTATTTAAAATCAGGCTGTGCATTTTCAGTTTTAATAACTTTTGAATGCCTAAGTTCAGCAAACGATCTAACTGAGTTAGTCTTTGTGTAATTTCAGTTGAGCTTTTTGCTACAAGTTCTGCGGCCGCTGAAGGCGTAGGTGCGCGCAAGTCAGCAACAAAGTCGCAAATAGTAAAATCCACTTCGTGCCCTACGGCCGATATAACCGGAAGCTCTGCGGCTGCAATAAGTCTTGCAAGCTTTTCATCGTTAAAACTCCACAAATCTTCCATAGAGCCGCCACCGCGGCCGATGATGATAACATCCACGGGAAGTTTAGACGCTTTACTGAAGGCCTCACACAACGAAGTGGCGGCACCTGCTCCTTGAACTAAAGCCGGAACAATTGTGAGCTCTACATTACGTGCACGACGGCTCATGATATTTAAAATATCCTGAATAGCTGCGCCTGTAGGCGAAGTCACAATAGCAACATGACGCGGATAATGAGGAATCGGTTTTTTGCGTGAAGCCTCAAATAAACCTTCAAGTTTTAATTTTTCTTTAAGTTGTTCAAATTGTTTTTGTAAAGCACCGGCGCCTACTGGCTCCATACTTTCACAAACAATCTGATAAGTTCCGCGAGGTTCGTAAACTGTAATGCGCCCGCGTACAATAACCTCTAAACCGTCATGAGGTTTAAATCTTAATTTAGAATTATGCCCGCGGAACATGATCGCTGAAATCTGCGCTCTGGAATCTTTTAAAGAAAAGTAAAAATGGCCTGAACTATGGGGTTTAAAATTTGAAATTTCAGCCTGTAACCAAACCACACCCAATTGGCCTTCAAGTGTTTGACGAATATGTGAATTTAATTGCTCAACATTATAAACAACGGAGTCGCGTGGCTTGCTTCCCAATGCAGAAGTTTCGTCTGTAAGATTTAGGTTTTGCGACATGGTGGAAACTTATCAGTCCACCATAGCAAGTCAATCAAGAAAGCCAGATATTCTGCAATGACCAGAGGCCACCAACATAGAGCGACACAATGGCTATTTTACGATGCTTTTCGAAGTTCGCATATTGCGCCGGCATCCGCTTTTGCGCTAGGGCCACTAGATGCGGGACTTCAAGCACGAAATTAATCACTAGACCATAAAAAAATACAATAAACGGAAAATAAAAATCTAACGTTGAAATTGAAGACATTGAAGCATTAATCATGCCTATTATTTCGGTATATTTCTGTGTTTCTAGAGTCCTGATTAATAGACTTTTTTAAATAAATTGGTTAGTCTTATAAATGAGGGTTCGAGGGCGTAAAACTCATCGAAAATAAACCTTACAAGCATATTATTGGGGACTGTCCCTGACAATGGTGTGCAAGCTCACCTCGTAGTGAGAAGCCTAAAGTTGTTATCATGGTCACCCACCTTGCATTAAGAGGTTTATATTTCAGAGTTGTCATCGAATCTTTTTTTTTGTCTTTTTCGAACCTTTTAGTCCTGAAAATCTCAATATGAGATTCTTTTCTAGACCTTCCTACAGAGCCGGACGCCTCGAGTAATTTTCTCAAAATGCCGATAAATATATGAGTGAAAATTCACTATTTTTATACCTTATTTTTTGCATTTTTAATATTGGGTGCGGGTTGTTCCCCGCTTAAGAATTCCCAATATCAGGAGTACCTTTCTCTTCGTTACGAAGTGCCGGAATGCAATCAACACTACACATACTCAAGCGTCACCTCTATTGCGGGAACAGCAAAATTTTTCAAACGCGGCGTAAATTTAATTACAGCTCCAGAATTGGAAAATGGCGTAAGTGTTATTAAATTAAAAAATATGACTCAAGGTGATCCTTTAGTTGATCCTCTTCCGATTAAGTTTGCAGAGGTTGCCGTTTACGATAATGAAAACAAAATTATCCAGTGTGGTAAAACTGATGCGCTCGGAAATATTAAAGCACTCGATACAACTTCTAATCTTGAAATTCCCGCTAAAGCAGCTAATTTCACAGTGCGTGTGTTCTCACGAATGAATCACAAACTCGGAGTCAACGGCACAAAAGTCAATGTAGCAGTTAAGCAAGACATATACAAAAATGAAATTTATTATATTTCTGCCATTGCAAGTTCTAACGGAATTGATGACACCAGTATAAATTTACTTGCTTATGCTAGACAGACAGATTCTATGGAAGTTGAAGGCGGAGCCTTTAATATATTAAACGATATTTTCTTAACTTATCAGTACATCGAAGCCAATACTGGCCTAGTTGATACAACCTGCTTAAACGATAAGTTTGATGTTTACTGGAAGCTTGGATTTAATCCGGTACAGTATGATTCTCCGGATTCACCTCCGGAATCTCTCGACAGCAACTCTTATTACGACAACTCAAAAAAACGTTTATTTCTTACAGGCGGCAAACTCGGTAATTTCAGTTTTGAACGCGCTGATCATTTTAATGACTACGTTGCCATTCATGAAGTTGGGCATCATATCGAAAACGTATGCGGTTCGTTATTAACTCCGGGTGGTACGCATCGCCTTATTACACGTATTGACCCTCGCCTTGCGTGGTCCGAAGCATGGGCTAATTATTTAGCCGCACACATCATGTTTAATAACATCAACAGCATCAATCCTGAGTTCACCACTAAAATGACTGCAGCAGGTATAACTAATACAAATTGGACTTACTTTTTTGCAGCAGAAGGCTTTAGCGACTCGGTACAAAATATCGGAAGCGGCGCCGGATTTATGTTTGATCTGAAAAAACCCGGAAATAATCCGGATTCATGGCAGATCGGACCGTTCAGTGGTCAGCCATTTGATAAAACAGACGGAACACAATTTCCCGGCGAAGGACATTTCCGCGAAGCCTCTATCACGCGAGGTATGTTTAAACTGTCTAATGTGTGCGGAGCCGGCTGTATACTTGCATCACCTATTAGTTTTAGTACATTTTGGTCTGCCATGAGTTTTCAGCCATTACCAGTAACTCCTGTTGTAACTTCATTAGTTGGTATGGGCCTTAATGCTGCTTATGTATTTAAAAGTTCTGCAACTTTCTTTGAGCTGGTCAAAAAAATTGTCACAAATAATAATGTAACACCTGCATCTTGGACTCCTTATCGAAACTTTATTGAACCTGTTACATCAGATGCATTAGACTTACATTCAGACGGCCGTTATCTAATTAGCGGTGCTAATACATGGATACCTTACGGAACCCCTTTAATTACTCGCACCGGCGGGGCCTGTACAATAGGAACGATGAAAATTCTTCCCCGTAGCGATGACCCAGTGTTAACAGGAACTAATTCAGACCAAAGATATTCTAATCATTTTTTTGCTATTGATTTCTTAACACTTACAGGTCTTGATGAAATTCACGTAACCTTCACTAAAAATGCCGGCACTGATATAGAATTTGATTTAATTTTATTCAGTGAAGATTATTTGTATTATGGTGATTACAGTTGTCCTACAGGGGCTGATACTAATGGTAGCTGTAGTGTGTCTTACCAAGCCAGCCGCAAAACAGATGAATATATGGTTAGAAGCGATCGCAGGTCTGGCAGTATTGCGACAAAAGTTATACGCACATTGTCAGCTCTTAATCCGCAAAAACGCTATCTTTTAAATATACGTGCATACACAGCTAATAAATCAATTGCGTCTACAACTGATTATACGTACCAGATTCGTGATCAAAACGGGGACAATATATGCCCATAAAAAACAAAATTATTATTAGTTCAGCGCTTTCGATTGTTGTGGCTATCGGAATAATT
Source organism: bacterium (assembly GCA_019752925.1). GTDB lineage: Bacteria > Bdellovibrionota > Bdellovibrionia > Bdellovibrionales > Bdellovibrionaceae > Pseudobdellovibrio. The sequence continues at coordinate 177,098 of JAIELP010000001.1, read as the reverse complement.
GCATTTAATCATAAAAAAAAATCAAACCGTGAACGACCTCAAAGACTGACTTCGATGTTTTCAAGTAAGGGTGTCGGCGATCGCATTATTAATCTCGCAATGCATGCGGATGAAGTTAACACAAATGAGGAGTTAGCTGAAGTGAGCGTAGATATCAGCATGCCTTTCAGTTTTGACAGCAGTGTTTATTATAAATGGAAGCTCGGTGAAGGTGTTACATTAATTGAAGGCCCACAAAGCGGCCAGCTTGCAGGTATCTCACACACCCAGTCTTTAAAATTAAGAATAAAAGTTAAAGGCTTCAGTAAACAAATAAATCATCAGGTCGGATTTGAAATCTACGGTTTTAAAAATGGCCGCAAAATATACGGCGATAGCATTATCGCATCAGACAAAGAAAGTACATTTGAAGACATAGTTCAGAATGTAGAAAAAATTAAGGCGTCACAATAGGATTATTTTTGAAAACACCACAAATAGCCTTTATTTTAATTTTGATCTTTATTACTGGTTGCACTGTTGCAAAAGAAGATCCAGCTCCAGCTAGCGCAGCTCCTTTATGTTCCACTACAGTTGCAGAAATAAGTGAGTGCACAACTTCAACATCTTATTCACCAGCAGTGACCATTACTGGAACCGCACAGTTTTTTAAAAGAAAAATTCGTGTTCTCGGAAATCCCGACACCACATCACTTACATTAGGGGCACCAATTACTTCTGCGCTGCCAATTAAGTTTGCCGAAGTTCGTGTTTTAGATGGATCCGGCAATGTCATTCAATGTGGGAAAACAGATGCTACAGGGCTTGTAAAAGCTTTGGATGGTACGTCTGCTCTACAAATCCCAAATACTGCGGGAAATTATACGGTTCAAGTTTTATCACGTACTAATCACACAATAGCTTTGGGTGGAGGTAAACCCACTTATAAAGTTTATGCTTCCGTCAAAACAGATATATGTACAAATGGCATTCACACTCTCTCAAAAGTTGTTACATCAGACGGCTCTACACCAATAAGTGTAGCCTCTAGTGATTTAACTGCATTTGCACGTGAAAGTGAAACCAGCGGAAAAATTCAAGGTGGAGCATTTAATATTTTAAATAATATTGTTTCTACATATGAATATATTGGCTCAAACACTGGTACGGATAATTTGAGCTGTTTAAGTCCGAAGTTCCATGTTTACTGGCAGGCCGGGTTTAATCCAGCGCAATACATTTATCCGAGTGAGGATCCTTCAACTCTGGATCACATCTCATTTTATTTACGTGGCTACAGTGAGCTCTATATTAATGGTGGAAAACTTGGAAACGTAAGCACTGTTGATACCGATCACTTTGATGATTCCGTAATTATTCATGAAACTGGCCATCGAATAGAAGACGCCTGTGGTAAAATGGAATCACCAGGGGGCTCGCATAATGGTTTGTTCAGAATTGACCCCCGTCTTGCGTGGTCTGAGGGATGGGGAAATTACTTAGCCGCACACATAGTACGAAATAAAATTACCGATATTAATCCACAGGCCAGTGCAGATCTTACATCCTATGATGGCTGGCTCTATTACCTCGACACTAAGGGATATTCTGATGGTGGTGGCTCCGCATCTGAACTCATTAAGTTTAATTTAAAAAAATCTGGCAGTAATCCAGAAGTTGTTCAAAACAGATCCCCTGTTGTTGCTGGAACATGCGGAACAGAAGATTTTTGTTTTGACAAAGTTGACGCCGCAGCAAACCCAGGTGAAGGACATTTCCGTGAAGTTTCTATTGCGCGAAGTTTATTTAAAATCACAAATACCTGCACCGCCAGTACCTGCACAGGCAGTGGCGCTACTTATTTTCCAAAGCTATGGCAAGGTTTTGTTGATATGAAAAATTCAACTTACCCATTTCGTAGCTCAATCAGATTATACGATCGCATGACAGCTGCATTTGGCGGAACTATGCCAACCGATATTGACAACATTCTTAATACAGATGAGGCTCAACAACGTCATGGTAATTCCGGTTATACAAGCACAAACTTAACTTGGCCTAGCTATGGAATCAAACTGGTACCAAGTGTTTCTGCTTGCACATTTGAAATTCAGCCAAAAAGTGAAACCGACAACGTAACTAATTCGTTAAGCGATCAGCGCTACTCTAATCACTACTATCACATTGATAAAGCCACGTCTCTAGCTGGAATTTCCACTGTTACGCTATCTGCTGTTACTAATACTGCAGGCACCACGGGCATCAGTTTTGGAATGAAAACTCATACTGAAAATTTTATTTATCCAACAAGCACATCGACTTACTTAAGTAGTATTTCAAGTTCTTCTTTAACCTCTGGCACTCCATATTTACTCAATGTCCGTGCTTTCACATCTGGTGTGACAGTATTACCTACCACACGCTACACCTACACATTAACAACTGATATCGGAGGATACTTATGTCCATCTCCAACCTTTTAAAATCTTTGACTGTAATGTCGCTTGGCGGTTTTCTTGGGTACACCAGTATTCAATATTTTCAACAAACAGAATCAGTTAATCGTCATTTAGCTTCCTTGCCAATTTCCAAGCTAGGTGGAGAACAAAATGCTGGGTATTTATTTGATATTAAGCTGGATAATAATGATTTTGCTGCGACAGAAAATGAAGTTTCGACTATTCAGGTTAATGTGCAAGCTTTAAAAGATGTACCTGTTGGCATTACATATACCTGGAATTTACCTGAGGATGTAGAATTAATCGAAGGACAGGCCACTGATGTACTAGGTAATTTCGTAGCCGGTGAAACCCGCCATTACACATTAAAGGTAAAAGGGTTTTCCAAACAATTAAGAAAATATATAAGCTTTGAAATACAGGGCGAACATGAGCAAAAACTTATTCGCCGCGAAGTTTTAGTTTCATCGCGCTATGAAGACTCAATGGAGTATTTGGTTCAGCAGAATGAAGTGAGAAATCAAAGAAAGCTTTCCGGCAAACTCAGCAAACCTAAAAGCAAATTTGATATTGAAAATGTAGTTAAATAAATCTACAGCGGAATGACTTCCACTGCCGGATTGAATTCGTCTTTTAAAATTCCTTCAATAGCCATAAGTGTACCTGTTGTTGAGCTCGGGCAAGTACCACAGGCGCCTTGGTAGGACACATAAACTTTGTTGTCTTCAAATTTAATAACTTCGATATCGCCACCGTCGCCTTGCAGACCTGGACGAATTGTTCGATCTAAAATTTCTTCAATAGCCTGTAATTCCGGAGATAAATTCTGACGAGCCATCTTTTTTTCGTCCACAACTGTTTGGTTGGGATTATGAACCGGCATACGAGTTTGAATAACCGCACAAACCTCTTCTTGGATTTTATCGCTATCATAATCAAACTGATGAGTTACGGTAATTACATTCTGAAAAAAATGCACCTGTCGTACGCCATCGATCTGAAATAACGAATTGGCTAAAATATTATGTTCAGCTTCCTGAACAGTTGAATACGTAGCTTTACCATCGTTTAAAACAGCGCGGTCTAAAACAAATTTCCATGCGCTTGGGTTAGGAGTTTCTTGAACACGGATTAATACTTCTTGAGTACTCATAAAAGCATCCTTTTAGCTTTTTTAACAGCTTCCACAAATTGGTGAATATCATCTTCGTTATTATAAATTGAAATAGAAGCTCTTACTGTTCCTGTAAGATCAAACTTCTTTAATAGTGGCTGGGTACAATGGTGACCCACCCGTACCGCTATTCCCTGCTGATCTAAAATCTGCCCGATATCAGAGTGATGCACACCCTTCATCACAAAACTGATGATAGCTGCCTTATTCTGAGCGGTGCCAAATATTTTAATATCTTCTATTTGCTTTAACTCAGTAAGCGCCAAATTCATTAACTTCTGTTCGTGTTCAAAGATATTTTCAATTTTATACTGATTAAAAAAATCAATAGCTGTGGCTGTACCGATAGCACCTTCTATATGAGGTGTTCCGGCTTCGAATTTAAAAGGCAGGTGATTAAAGGTCGTGTGTTGGTAATCTACAGTAGAAATCATACTCCCACCGGATTGATAAACTGGCATAGCATTTAAAAGATCTTTACGACCGTATAAAACTCCAAAGCCAAAAGGACCGAATAATTTATGTGAAGAAAAAACTAAAAAGTCTACGCCTAGGGCTTTAACGTCTACTTTTTTCTGAGTTACGTACTGAGCAGCATCTAATAAAGTTACCGCGCCTACTTGTTTAGCTTTTTTAACAATAGTTTCGATAGGAGTAAGTGTTCCTAAAATATTTGAACACCCCGAAAACGCAACAATTTTTGTTTTTGCTGTAATTTGCTGATTAACTGAATTCAAATCAATTTCGCCACTAGGCAAAACTTCAATATATTTTAAAACACATTTTTTACGTTCAGCTAAAAGCTGCCAAGCAACTGTATTCGAGTGATGTTCTAGTTCTGTAATAACAATTTCATCACCTTCATTTAAAAAGCTTCCGTAACTAGCGGCTACTAAGTTAATACCATCTGTGGTTCCGCGGGTAAAAATAACTTCTTCAATAGAATCTGCATTAATAAACTGACGTACAGTTTCGCGAGCTTTTTCAAACTCACCCGTAGCGGCGTCCGCTAAGAAATGAGCGCCTCGGTGCACGTTGGCGGTTTCTAAAGAATAAAACTTAGAAATGCGGTCTATTACAACCTGAGGTTTTAAACTGGTAGCTGCGCTATCCAAATAAACCAAATTACGCTCACGAATTTTTTGCTTAAGAGCTGGAAACTGTTCGCGTATTTGCGCTATAGAGTTATCCATTTTGGACCATCCGCTCTAATTTTTGATTTAAAGCCGCAATTAAAAAGCTTTGCAAGTAAGGGTTTTCAATTTTTAAAACCAACTCTTTGGCAAAACCGTAAGAAAGCATTCTAACAGCTTCAAATTGGTTGATGCCACGACTTAAAAAATAAAACATTTCCTCTTTACTGAGTTGACCAACGGTTGAACCATGGCCTGCTTTAACGTCATCGGCAAAAATTTCAAGTTGAGGAATACTATCCGCCTGTGCTGTGCGAGTTAACAGTAAATTATTATTTAGCTGCTCAGAGTTTGCTTTTTGCGCATTGGGTTCAATCATCACGCGACCACGGAAAACAGAGTGTGAAGAGCCTGATAAAATAGATTTGTAATGCTGAACCGAATTATTGTTACCGATTGCATGACGGATAAATGTGTAATTATCCAGATGTTGTTCAGAATCAATTACGCCTAAGCCGTAAACTGCTGCCGACGCCTGTTCGTTATTAAAATTTAACTGATAATAATTGCGTGTAAGCTTATTACCCAGCGTAAGTGCTAAAGTTGTAACCTGAGCAGAAGTGGCTAAATTTAAATTGCACTGAGAAAAATGAAAAGATGAATTATCTTCGTTTTGCAACTGAACAAACGTGAGTCTAACCGAGCTTTCCACATTGATATTCACATTTAAATTCATGGCATCTGCTGTGGAATTCACAAAACTCATGGAATGTATCAATAATTTGATTTCCGAATTTTCAGCCAAATTAATATTTAATTTTTCACTGAGATAAACTGAATTTTTTGAAGACTGTACAAATAAAATTTGCACCGGTTTTTCAATAACTTTGCCTTTAGAAACTGTCAGCGTAATCTTTTTATTTAAAAAAGACTGTGCTAAATTCAATAAACGGCTTTCTACGCTAGCTTCGTCCCTCAAAAAATCGTTTTCTTCCAACTCACCCACTTCGATTAAAGAATCAAAATCATCAGAAAGAGTTTTGTTTAATATGCCATTAACAAATACAAAATTAATAAAATCTGAAGGCAGATTTTTTGAAACTTCCTGCATTTGCTCGTGAGTTAAGTGTTCATTTGAATCTTCAGAGGACTTCCATTCAATATTTTTAAAGTCAGTTAAAGATGTATATTTCCAAGCCTCATCACGACGAGTAGGTAACCCGGCGACTACAAACTTATCAAAAGACTGCTGACGCTTCTCGCTAGCTTTTATGCTATCAAGTGCGGAAGTGCTTTTAAATTGAAGATAGTTATTTTCCCAACTCATATTTATTTAACCAACCAGTCGTAACCCTTTTTTTCGAGTTCCAAAGCTAGCGTTGCATCTCCTGATTGAATTATTTTACCATCAGCTAATACATGCACGAAGTCCGGTTTGATGTAATCCAATAAACGTTGATAGTGGGTTACTAAAACGATCGCATTTTGTTTTGATCTTAACTTGTTTACGCCTTCGGCTACAATTCTTAAGGCGTCGATATCCAAACCAGAATCAGTTTCATCCAACAACGCTAAGCGCGGCGATAAAACGGCCATTTGTAGAATTTCATTACGTTTTTTTTCGCCACCGGAAAAACCAACGTTTACAGCACGATCTAAATACTCAGGGCGCATTTGTACGATTTTCATTTTTTGATATAAAAACTCGCGGAAATCACCTTCGCCCATAGGCTCAGAGCCTTGGTGTTGCAAAATAGAATTAAATGAAGTTTGTAAAAAACTGAAATTGGAAACGCCCGGAACTTCAATTGGATACTGGAATGCTAAGAAGATACCTTCTTTAGCGCGCACATCTGGCTCAAGTTCTAATAAATTTTGCATTTTAAAATTTACTTCGTATTTGATTTCGCCTGATGTGACTTCGTAAGACGGATGACCTGCTAATACTTTTGAAAGTGTACTTTTACCCGAACCATTAGGGCCCATAATCGCATGCACTTCGCCGGCTTTAATTTTTAAATTAAGGCCTTTTAATATTTCTTTTTCTTCTACTCTTGCATGTAAATTTGTAATTTCTAACATTTATTCCTACCCTACCGAGTTTTCTAATTTCATTTCAATTAACTTAACAGCTTCCACCGAAAACTCTAATGGCAGCTCTTTAAATACTTCTTTACAGAATCCATTCACCAGCATCGAGATAGCTTTTTCGTTATTTAACCCGCGGGATTGTAAATAAAAAATTTGGTCTTCCGAAATTCTTGATGTAGTCGCCTCATGCTCAAGCGTTGCAGTTTTATTTTTAACTTCAATATACGGGAATGTATGCGCGCTGGCTTTATCGCCCACTAACATGGAATCACATTGTGAATAATTACGCGCATTTTCAGCCGACGGCATAATTTTAACTTGCCCGCGATAAGCATTTGAAGAATGCCCGGCCGAAATACCTTTAGAGATGATCGTGCTCTTCGTGTTTTTACCAATATGGATCATTTTTGTTCCGGTATCGGCTTGCATATAATCATGAGTTAAAGCCACCGAATAGAAAGCACCTTCAGAACCATCGCCTTGTAAAATAACCGAAGGATATTTCCAGGTAATGGCCGAGCCGGATTCTACCTGAGTCCATGAGATTTTAGATTTTTTGCCTTTGCAGATGCCACGCTTAGTTACAAAGTTGTAAATGCCGCCACGGCCTTCTTTATCGCCTGTATACCAGTTTTGCACAGTGGAATATTTAATTTCGGCGTTATCAAAAGCCAGTAACTCAACAACAGCCGCATGCAATTGGTTTTCATCACGCTGAGGAGCTGTACAGCCCTCAAGGTAATTTACGTAACTGCCTTCTTCTGCAATGATTAAGGTTCTTTCAAACTGTCCGGTTTCTTTAGCGTTGATACGGAAATAAGTGGAAAGATCTATCGGGCAACGCACCCCTTTTGGAATGTACACAAACGAACCGTCTGAGAATACAGCACCGTTCAAAGCCGCATAATAATTATCACTTGCGGGAACCACTGTTCCTAAATGTTTTTTGACAAGTTCCGGATGGTTTTTAAGGGCTTCCGAAATAGAACAAAAAATAACACCGAGCTTGTCTAGCTCTTCGTAGCGGGTTGTTGCAATACTGACAGAGTCAAAAACCACATCCACCGCTACGCCTGAAATTCTTTTTTGCTCTTGCAAAGGAATGCCTAAGCGTTCAAAAGTTTTAATAAGCTCTGGGTCAATTTCATCCATTGATGTTGCGGATGCAGGTTTAGCTTTAGGAGCAGAGTAATAAGTTAAGTCCTGAAAATCAATTTGTGGGTAAGACACCGCAGCCCAAGTGGGCTCAGTTAAGGTGAGCCAATGACGATAGGATTTTAAACGATATTCCAACATCCATTCGGGTTCATTTTTTTTAGCCGAAATCATGCGGATGATTTCTTCACTTAAACCTTTTGGAAACTCTTCAGTTTCTATGTCTGTGCTAAAACCATATTTGTACTCATAGGACTCAGACATGCAGGACCTCTTCTAAGCTAACTGACTTATAAAATTCTTGAATTTTTTTATTTAAATTAGCGATGGGAGTAGAGATGTTACAACTACCGTGGATTTCACAGGGCTCATCCGGACCTAAACATTTTGTTAAAGATGTGTGGCCTTCCAACATTTGCGATAAATCATGTAATGAAGTTTCTGAAAGTGGACGAGCTAACGAATAGCCACCACCAACACCATATTCAGCTTTTAATAAACCGCGCGAAGAAAGCGCTTGAAGCACTCGGGCGGTTACTTCAAAGGATATATTCATTTGATCGGCAACCTCTTTAGCAGTCGTTAAAGAGCCCAATGGTCTTTGCTTAATAAGCTTTAAAGCCATTAAGGCGTATTCCATTTTTTTATTCATTTTGTTCATAAAAAACTCTTTTAAATTAAATATTTAGGTATACTTAACAAAATAATTGTTATCAGTAAAACTAAATACGACAAAATAATACGTATTTACGGGAGAAAATTATATGAAATTCAAATGAAAAGCAAATGAAAATACAAATTGAGCTGAGCCAGCCCCCTATCCAAACAGTTTACACCTTTGCTCGAGTTGTCTAAAGCTTGGATTTAAATGCTTTTATAATGCATTTTGTGCATTTCGTTATGTAATGAATACATACTTGTCGAATTTAACTTCACCTCATTATTAGACTTTGTTACAAAAGTTTAACAACTAACACGGGGGTCTTTTGTATGAAGAGCTTTTCTAGCCTAATTTCACTTACGCTGTTATTAACGTCCCTTAACGCCTTTGCCTTTGTACCAAAAACAAAAGTCCCTTTAACACTCGAAGCCCAAAAACATCTCACCATAGGTTCTATTGAAGTACAGGACATTTCAGAAGACTATCCTGACTATTACCTCAATCAGCAAATGGAAAATACAGCGGTCGACATACTTAAAGATATAGCCGACCAAGCTAAAAGCAATGTAGACGATGCTTGGCTAAACACAACACCAATTGGCCGCGGCTTAAATATGGCCGATTTAATAGTCGATAAAGTCATTAATATAGGTCAAAAAATCTGGAACGTTGTTGAAAAAGGCCGACCGTCGTCAAGCTACACTACTTCTAAAGCCACAGCTCTTCCACAAAATGTATTAAGATGGGAACAGCTATCAAACTGGCAAGCTCCAAGATCAAAAGTAGTCAGTGTGGTTTATAAAAATTTATACGGCATCGAAGTGGTGCGCTTCACTTACCGTATAGTTTTATTGTACGGCGGAACAGTTGAAGGTGTTGGTCGCTACATCGGTTACGCAGCCGTTGAACCTTTAGAAATGACTACGGCTTACATGTACACATTTAATGCCAAGGCTAGTGTTGAAGCGGTTTACAACATGGGTACATCAAAAGATCCGTTGGCTGGCATGATATTAAACATCAACTGGACAATTGAAACAGTTTTGAAAAAATCAACTGTTACTCACACCTATAATTTAGACGGACTTGGAAACATCAAAGTGCCGGATTCTAGCTCTGGTCTACTTAGTAATTTAAGATAACAGCATAAGGCTGTAATTTCATGGCTTGGGTTAGTTCTTCAGAATTAACAGGGCCTACAACAATTCTTTTATGCCTTTTATTTAATTCCGACATTAGCTCTTCATTAAAAAAATCATGCTTTTTAATTTTTAACGGATGCACAATGACATCAGCTCTAATATTTACGGCTTCAATCAAATACATAGATTGCATCGCAACAATTTTAAGAATTTCTGGCTGAGTAGAACCGAATAAAAGCGCAGGAGCCGCCTCCTTCAAGGCTTTTATCGGAGCTTCATACTGACTTGTTACAATAAAGTTTTCGCCTTTTTCAAGACCGAGTTGTTTCATCGTAAATGCAAATGTTTCGTGAATGGCCTGAGCATTTTCACTTAAATTGAAAATAATTTTTTTACTAATTAGAGAGTTTTTAACATCGGTGACTAAAATAACATCTGATTTAACATCTTCGTAAGCGAACAAGCGCAAAGGTTTTTCGGTACTGACCCACTGCCTGCGTGGTATTACTAATTTTTGATCGAATGTGATCGTCACATCCAGATACAAATTTTTATCGCTCTTAAGTGCTTCATTCAAATGCGTAAAATCAGGTTTATAAAATTCTAAAGGCGCGCTTTGAGTATCAAACATTGGATGTTTGTAATCGACATACATTTGGGTTTTACCCCAGTATTTAACTGTCATTAAACTAATGAAAGCAACAAATAGGGTTCCGAGTGTGATAACAAAAATTCTCATGCTCGAGATATAGCAATATTAACTACAAGTCTCCACATGAATTGCCGAGGTTGCGCTGCACGTAATCGCCTGCGGCCGACATATCCGATACATAAGTGGCGTCGTGAATGACTGCATATTCAGCAAATGACATATTCCGCACTCTGGCTTTTTTAAGAATGGCCTTTTTCTCAGGCTCCAAGTTCAGAACTTTCTTCACTGCAGTCAGATTCTTATTTAGATCGAGATCATTTTCAGTGATGGTCTGCGAAAAATAGTTACGAGTCGCAATGTAACCCTTAACTCTGTTTCTGAGCCCAGTTAAGCCTCGGTTATACGCCAAGTAAACAAACTGCCTTTTAATTTTATCGGTTAATGCATCCTGAATTTCAGGAATATCCGAAAGTAATTCTTCAATTGCAATTTGATCTAATAGCGTGTGCAGGTAATTAAACATCATTGCGCGGTAAGGGTTTTTCGGCAGCGAAATCATCGAACAGCGTTTTTCAACCGAGAATGCATCAATATTGAAACTTCCAACAATGCTTGAAATCCGCTGGCAAGATGGGCGCGAGCTTTCAAGTAGAATACGCCTTGTTCGCTCCACCATGTTATTAGCAGTTACTTTTTTAATGCCATTGGCTGTAAACTGCGACATTCCCGAATCGAATCCGGTTTTATTAATAGCATTTATGTGAAAACCGCTTTCGATCATAATCTGTAAATAAAAATCGCGAGGATTCAAATTAAAGCAATCCATCACATCATGATAAGCGTTGTACGCCAGCATCGTATAATTGCGGGTCAAACATGGTTTAACTTTTGAAATGCGCGGACGATCTTCCTGTTCTGCACAAACTCCGTAGTGTCCGTTAAAGTTTCGTTGAGCAAATTGAATACACTTTACCGGGATCGCATCCATGCCTTCATGAATATGAGGCTCAAAATACTCACTTGGCATTTTTTCCATATCATCTTCAAGATATAGCCTGTTCTGCTCACAGTATTCAAACCTGTACGAATTGAGTTGAGGCGGATTTTTTTCAGCACTTTGAGAAGAAGGTTCGCGCACTTGCTCTGTTGTTTTGTGAACGCAATGTACAATAAAAAATGAAAGTACAGCAAATAGACTTGCAGTAGTTTTCGCCTTGCCCAATTGGCCATTTAGCTTTACGCTTTTATGTATGATGAATATAAAAAATTTCCTGATCATTTCTTTTTTAAGTGTATCACAAATTTCATTAGCTGCGCCTCCCCCGACCTCTACTAACGTCGGTGTTCAAATGGGTGCCCTCGATAGCTTATTGCACGCAAGTATTGTTGTTCAGATTGTTATTTTAATTTTACTCAGTTTATCAGTATTGAGCTGGGCTATTGGCTGGGCTAAATACAAACAATTTCAACTGCTGAAAAAAGCTAATACCGACTTTGACAATTTATTCTGGTCAACAAGCTCATTGGACACTCTGTTTGAAAAAGTTGATAATTTTTCCGGTAGCTCGCACGCAAGGGTTTTTAAGGCGGCTTATGTTGAAATGAAAAAAATTGCAGAGTCTCCGATGCTGAATCAGAAGCCCGCATCAGGAACTGAGCTTCCGCAATTGTCCGGTGTAGACAACTTAGAGCGCTCTCTCCGAAAAGCTTCTGAAAATGAAATCGCTGATATGGAAAACCGTTTAACAATTTTAGCATCTACCGGCTCTACCGGCCCCTTTATCGGCTTATTTGGTACTGTGTGGGGAATTATGAATTCATTCCATCAAATAGGTATTACTGGATCTGCAAGTTTGGCCGCAGTTGCTCCTGGTATTTCAGAGGCTCTTATTACAACGGCCATCGGCTTAGCAGCGGCCATTCCGGCAGTAATTATTTACAACAACTGTGTTTCAGTCATTCGCAAAGAAGAAGTTTCTTTAAATAACTTCAGCACAGATTTTTTAAACATTGTTAAACGTAATTTTTTTAAAGGATAAGTTTAGTGGGAATGCAGAGCTCTTCTAAAAATTCCAATTCGCGCATGGCGATGAGTGAAATCAACGTAACACCTTTTGTGGATGTTATGCTCGTGCTCTTGGTTATTTTTATGGTGACGGCTCCCATGATGCAACAGGGTTTAGATGTTAATTTACCTAAAACCGCTTCAACAGGTGTGGCCCTCAATGAAGATCCTTTTGTTTTAAGTATTGATTCTTCAGGAAAAATTAAAACTGCAGATACAGAAATTAAAGCCGATACGTTATCGCTAAAAATTAAAGCTATCTTCAGCAACCGCAAAAACAAACAGATTTACATACAAGCCGATAAAAAAGTGGATTACGGCACCGTAGCTTATGTTATGGGTGAAATCCGCATGGCCGGCATTACCAACATCAGTCTTATCACTTTACCTAAGGAGTAGCATTTCTGGAAATCAGACCAATAAAGAAACAAAAATCTGATGATTTTAAAAAAAGTTTCGGTCTATCGCTGGGATTGCATGCTGCTATTTTAGGTTTGTTCATGGTTAAATTTGTATTTTTTAATAAGCCCATGATTGATCTTTCGCAAGCTATCAGTGTTAGTGTGGGCGAAGTGGCAGATAGCAAAAAGCTACCTTCAAAAATTCAAGATGCGGCCGCCCCCGAAGAAGAAAGTACGCCTGAACCTGCAGAAAAGCCTCAAAAAACAATAGCGGAAAAAGTCAAAGAAGTTGCAAAGGCCCCAAAAGAAGATGCTGTTAATTTAAATAAGTCGAAAGCTAAACAAAAAGAAGCCCTAGATAAGCTGAAAAAATTATCAGCTTTGGATAAAATTAAACAGGATCTTAAAAAAGATTCGATTAATAAAATAAAAAATCAGGAAAGAAAATCCGCATCAAGTACGCCGGCTAAACCAAGAATTATTGCAGCTGGTTCTGCGCTGAGCGGCTTAGATAAGTTGCAAGCCAATTCGTATTTGCAAGAAATTGATAAGAATATTAAAGAGTTTTGGACATTGCCTCAGTGGTTAATGAACAAGCCACTTAAAGCACGGGCTCTTGTAAAGTTTAATGTGCAGGGCCAAATTATTTCTTCGATGATTATTTCATCTAGCGGAAATTCCAGTTATGACCAATACTGTTTGCAAGCAATAAACAAAGCAGCTCCTTTCCCGTCGGTTCCCGATAAGTTGTCGGAAAAGTTCAGCGTGGATGGTGTAGTAATCGGTTTTCCTGAATAAGAGGTTTGTATGAATTTATTAAAACAATTTCTAACTATTACAATTTTATTAACGTTTAATTTTGCATTTGCAGATCAAGCTTATATTAAAATCGGCGATGCTAAAGTTAAAAGAAGCAATATGGCTTTTCCGTTTTTTAATAATTTAGGTTCCAACAACACTGGAGCTGTTACTGCTGCTGCCAGCGAAATATATGCAACTGCAAAGAAAAATCTGGAGCTTTCAACTTATTTTACAATGATGGCCAATGAAGCTTATTTGGAAGATTTCAGTAAAAAATCTCTCAAACCTTTTCCCGATGATGTAAGCGGTTTTAAATTTGAGCCATTAAAAACTATCGGCGCAGAGTTTGTAGTCCGTGCTGGTTACTCAGTAGTAGGCAAAGATATCACTCTTGAAATGTATCTTTATCACGTGGCTGAACAAAAATTAATTGTAGGCAAACGCTACAAAGCGAGCCTTAATCAAGCTGTAGCTATCGGTCACACCTTATCAAACGATGTGATTGAGGCTCTTACAGGTGTGCGCGCACCTTTTATGGCTAAAATCGTAACTGCATTTGATAACGGTAGTGGCGGACCAAAAGAAATTGCTAAAATGAACTGGGACGGTTCAGAATTCGAACAAGTAACTCAACATAAAAATATTACACTTTCCCCTAACTGGTCGCCTGACGGAAAAAAAATAGCTTACTCCGTATTTACAAAAATTTATACAAAATCCGGAAATGTATTATCTAACGCTTCACTTTACGTACTTGATTTGGCTACTAACAAAAGAGTTTTAACTTCTTTCCGTCCGGGCATGAATTCTGGAGCCGTATTCTCTAAAGATGGCAAATCTATTTACTTAAGCATGTCGATGGGAAGTGGCTCTGCTGATATTTACAAAATTAATTTAAAAGGCGAAATTGAAGCGCGCTTAACTAAAGGACCTGCAGGTGCTATTAATGTTGAACCAACTCTAAGTCCGGATGGAAGCAAGATAGCATTTTCATCTGAGCGCGGCGGCCGTCCGATGATTTATGTAATGAATGCAGATGGCAGCAATGTAAAGCGTTTAACTTACAAAGGCGTTTACAACTCATCTCCATCATGGTCGCCTGACGGAAAAAAAATTGCATTTGCAGCACAGGATGGATCTAACTTTGATGTGTTTGTAATGGATGAAAACGGCGAAAATATCCGTCGCATAACTTCGGCATCAAAAGTCGATGGAAAACCCGCTCACAACGAAGATCCGAGCTTTTCTCCCGATAGTCGCTATATTGTTTACACCAGCAATCGCACAGGCAAAAATCAGATCTATATTTCAACAGTTGATGGCTCTGAAGAACGCCGTGTCACCAACGATACTAAAAACTATTATAGGCCCAAATGGTCGGTCAATTTAGAGTAATTTTTAATCACCTTCGGTGACACTTGACCAAATAGACAGGGTTTAATAGACCTAAGTCTATGAAAACAAATCTTAAAAAGACCCAAGTTAAAAGCCAAAACTCCCTAGTTTTATTTATATACTTATTAGCTTTCGCATTAATGACCTGGTCATTCCATGCGCGCGCTGAAGATGTAAAAAAAGCCGATCCAGAAGTGATCATCAGCACTAGCTTAGGCGATATTAAAGTTAAGCTGAATTCTGAAAAAGCACCTATCTCTACAGAAAATTTTTTAAAATACGTTGGCACTAAACATTACGAAGGTACAACTTTTCACCGTGTAATTAAAACTTTCATGATTCAAGGTGGCGGTCACTTGCCTGATATGACTGAAAAATCCACTGAATTTGCTCCAATTAAAAATGAAGCTAAAAATGGTTTATCAAATTTACGCGGCACTATCGCAATGGCACGCACTAACGAAATAGACTCCGCTACATCGCAGTTTTTTATTAACGTAGTAGATAATCAAAAGTTAGATCACAAAGATAACAACCGTTATGGTTATGCAGTGTTTGGTTATGTAACTGCTGGTATGGATGTTGTTGATAAAATCAGAGATGTTGAAACGACCACTAAAGGTGAATACGGCGATGTTCCAGTTAAACCTATTATGATCAAATCAGTTAAATTAGTAGGCGCCAAAGCTGAAAAAAAATCTAAAGCAAAAGGAAAAAAATAATGTTTGCACTGTTTGAAACTACAAAAGGAAACTTTAAAGTTAAACTTTTCAACGAACGCGTACCTAACACAGTTGAAAATTTTGTTAGCTTAGCTGAAGGCACTAAAGAATTTATCGATGCAAAAACAAATGAAAAAACAAAACGTCCTTTTTACGATGGTTTAATTTTTCACCGTGTAATCCGTGATTTCATGATTCAAGGCGGATGCCCTACTGGCACAGGCGCTGGGGGCCCAGGTTACAGATTTGCTGACGAAATCGTTGCTGGTCAAAACAAGCACGATAAACCGGGAATGTTATCAATGGCTAATGCAGGCCCAAACACAAATGGCAGCCAGTTTTTCGTTACTACAGTAGCAACTCCATGGTTAGACAAAGGCCATACAATTTTTGGAGAAGTTATTGAAGGCATGGACGTAGTTCACGCAATCGAAAATTCAAGAACAGCTCCCGGCGATCGCCCTTTAGAGCCAATCGTAATGAAAAAAGTAACGATCCAAAAATAATTACTGAATTTAAATACTAAATAAAAAGATGGCAGCCACAGACTGACGAGTTGCTGCCATACCTATGCCTCTGCTAATGATTAGCAAATATTTAAACAATGCTGATGACAAAACAGGTCCTTGTCTTAAATCAAGACGCTCTATTGCATTTAAATTGTTAATGGATGTGATTTTCGCGCACTGTCCTTGCACTTAAATAGTTAAGAACGAGGTTGAATCATTATGAGACACATTCTATTTGCCCTGATTTCGACTCTATATATGACTGCTTTTGCAGGTGCTCCGCAATTGGAATTACCCTTAGATGTACCTCAACAACCTCCACGTCAATTAGAGTTACCTTTAGAACAAGCCACTGATAGGGATATTCCGGCTCCTGTGCTTATCAAGACAGGTGATGATGAAGGTCAGTTCAGTTTATTTACTGCTGAACACACGCCGCAAAAACCTAATGCTCTTGAGATCTTACGTGCTGAACTGAATAGACAGGCCATGAATGAGCAGGCCCACGCCAGCAAAGACGGCGTATTCTTAAGTACAACTAAAAGATTTGCGCCTGAGTCTTTAACATTTTTTATTGCTATCGGTGGAGTAACATTTAATTCAATGTGGATTAAATCACATGGCGATCCATTACAAATGGAAAGACATATTCTTTCATTAAAAGATCCTATTGCACATTTGTCGTTCTATGCATTTATGCAAACTCAGGGTTTTTACATGAATTTTCATACTAGCAAAGCCAGCTTTGCCGCAATGGATCCGGCTACTCGCCAACAAATGATGAGACGTTTAACTTATCAAGGTATGGCCATTGGTTCTTTAGCATCTAGTATAGTAGCAGACTTAGGGCAAAGCTTTAAAATGTGTGTTGATAAGTGGATTAAAGGAAAAAGTGATGATGCTTCTTTGCAGTCTTGTAACCAAGCTTGGGCTCAATGGACTGTTCGCAGTAAGTTTACACAGTATTTTCCACAGATTATTTCCATGTGGGCCGCACAAGCAGCTACTGATGCAATTGAATCTATGGGACATAAAGCTTTTTCAAAAGTTTCAATGAGTAAATTTGCACAAAAAGTTTTATCAAAAGATTTTTTAGTTAAAACTGCTTATAAAATTACAGGCGCAGATGTTGTTTTAACTTTCACCGGAGGTGGTTGGGTTCTGAAAAGTATTAAAATCCTCGGCAAAGTTACACGCTTTTCGATGTTTGTAGCTGTAGACCATGTTTTATCAAATTATACATACAGACCTATTAATAATATTCTGAAACCTATATTTTTTGACTTTGATGCTTTAGCTATTAATAAGCTGTGGCATGAGGCAGACGAAGGAAATTGGGATTCTGCAAAAATCAAAAATACGAAAAATCTAGCTAAGTTTGAAAAAGAAATTGAAAATTATACAGCTCAAATGCAGCAATGGCGTGACCATTTAAATCAGGATGCAGAAACTGATTTAGCCGGCTGGATGGAAATGACAAAAGAAATCCTGAATCAGATCGACTATTCATATAAATACTACCGCGGATTCACGAGCAGTTTATTTGAAACACTAAATATAGGACATCAAATTAAAACCGGTGAGCTGGCTCCATCTGCTGCCACTATTATTTCACAATACCCATTCAGAACTTTGCCTTTCTATGGAGTTTCAACGGGCCAATACAAACCTATAGGTGGCCAGATTGAAGATTTCTACTTATTAAATCCTATTGAATTGGAAAAACGTCAAAAAGAACATGTTTTGGCAGTAGCTACTCAGTTTAGACAAGTTAAACAGGTAATGCAGGGCAAAGAGCTGGAAAAATTAAATAATATTCTTGAAAAATTATTAAGTGGAGACAACTTAAAGATGTCTTCAGGCTTAAATGATTTAAATAATATTATTGATCTGGATAATATAGAAAGATCGAATCCTGAAGGCTACGGCTATACTTCGCAATCTGCACACTTTGTAGATGCAATGGAAATTTTAAGAAAAGCTTTAGGCGATCCGCGCCCTGTTGTGTATCCGTTTGCTGGCTACACTCAGGCCTTTGCAGCCAACAGCACTAATGTGATATCCGCACAAGCGGCAGACTATAGTAAGTGGTCAGTTAAACAAAAGTATAAATTTAACAAAGAAGCCGACTTAATGATGCTGAAAGTAATTTGCGGTTTACAACAGGCACGCTTATATCGTGTTCAATTGGCTGGAGTTAACTTTGTGAGTCCACAATTTGATCCGCCTACATTATTAAATAATGTTAAAGATAAAAGCCGCGAAGAATTTTGTACAAGCTGGAGAACTACTGGCAACCTTTACTCCACTAAAATCGGTGGAAAAGATTTAAGAGATTACTTATTGGCTAACTTAAATTATGAAGCCGTAGGTGATTTCACTAATAAAGAGAATGCTGGTGCATTTGATAAATGGTGGCTGAAAAATGCCAAGGCTCCACTGTCTGCAGAATTCAAAGGATTTGACGAAAAATTCAAAAAAGTTTTTGAGGCCGCTTACAATAACTTCTTTGACCACAGATCATTTTTTAAATTCTTTGTTGATGGCTTAAATCAGAGTCGTTATTTACCTAAAAGCTTAGCTGCTACTCTTAAAGCTGAAAGTAATCTGTATATGCAGATTTTAAATCGAGTGATGCTTGAAAACCCGGGCACCCCTGACAAATTAAATACTCCACAAAAGACTCCGGACTCTAAAAATATGTCCTGGTACGAAAGAGCTACAACAGCCATTATGGAAAATAGTTCTTCATATTTAATTTTAAGAAACCGTCTAATGGACACACAGTTGACAGAATTTAACTACCTTGAATATGCAAAAAAGAACTCTGAAGAGATCAACTACAACTCTATCTATAAACAAAACTCGCCAGAAGTTAAAAAATTAAATGATCTATTAGAGGTCTACTACACATTTGTACAAAATGAACCTAACTTTGATTGGTACATAGCTCATTCTAAAAAAATTGATACAGCAATTAATGATATCTTAGTTAAGGCTGGTCTTAAAAAGGTTGTGGCTGCAGCGGCTCAAGATGAAGTGGAAGATTTATCCGCTCCTGCATCTGCATCTGGCACTGAGACTTCGCAGAAGTCATACGAAGACATTCCGATTCAAAACCCTACTTATAAACAAAGAATGACAGTAGCAGCTGTTAAAGGCTTGCGTCAGGTTGAATCTGAAATCCGTAGATTTATCCGCATGAAAATCACTCTTTCACAAAGTTTAGATTTAGATGTTAAAGAATTTATGAATGATTGGCAGAACTCTAACCCAACAGCTCCGCGTAGAACCGGCACGGCTAATCCATTTGGAGGCCAGCGCTAGAATTAAAACTGTGTATGGATTAGACAAGGTTTCCAATTTTGAGACTTTTAGGAAAAATCATGAAACCATAACGAATGTATTGATTTAAAAGTTAAAAAATTAGGTACAAAGATTGAAAAAGAATAAAACGTTAAAAAAACAAGAGGTATAAAATGAAAAAAATGATCGTTGCCGCCCTTTTAGTATTAAGCCACATTGCTTTTGCTGCCACTCCAGGTCGCGAAGTAACACGTATGACGACTGAACAAGCTCGTGCACGCGTTGAAAGATCAACAACTTTCCAAGATATCGTTAAAGCCCGCGAAGCCGGTCGTGATATCACTCAGGATGCTAAGTTGATGGAAAGAGTAAACAAAATGCTGGATCTTTCTTTAAAAGATCTCGTTACTCTATCTTCTGCTGAAAATAGCGGTTTAATTAAACTTATGAATGTGAACGCTAAAGACATTTTAACTGAAGTAGCTCGATTATCTTCAATTGCTAAAGATGCCAGCTCTACAGCCCAAGAAAAAGATATGGCTAAGAAAAGCTTAGAGTTAATTTCTAAAGCAGCTCACGATGTTCAATCTTTAGCGGTTAACAGTGCTGAAGCTCAGAAACAACAAGAAAAAGTGGCTAAGATTATCGAAATTTCTGGCAAAATTTCAGCTTTAGATTTTGGTCAGTCTTCTAAAACTTTCGTTGAAAAATATGAGAAAGCTTTAACTGAAGGTAAGTCTGTAGAAGACGCAATTAAAATTGCTTCAAACGGTAAATTTACTGAAAAAGAATTACGTGAGTGTGAATAGTTTAGCTGGTTAGTTACTCTTGTAACTTTTCGTCTAAAATTATATAGATTTCTATACGACGATTCTGCGAGCGACCCTCGACAGAATCGTTACTTTTTAAAGGCCTGGTGTCGGCATACGATGTTGCCGAAATTCTTTTGGGATCAATTCCATGGTACTTTACTAAATACCTAACAATACTTGTAGCTCTGAGTGAAGCCAGTTCCCAATTAGACTCATATAGCGGGTTTTCGGCGACGGGTATATTATCGGTGTGGCCTTCAATGACTATTCTTTTATCGGTTTCTTTAAGTACTTCAGCTATTTTATCTAAAGATTTTAAAGCGCTGGTTCTAATCTTAACTCCGCCCGGTAAAAAGAACTGGGCCGAGGCCAACGCAATTCTTACTCCAATAGCATCATGTCTTAATTGTTGGATTTTTTCTTTATCCGCACTATCGAGTTTTTTATCGAATACACGACCGATATACTGCTCAGTTTCACCGGGAGCACCCCGAGGAGGGAAACCATCTAGCTGTATAATAGTTTCGCCAGCTGTTTCGCCACCCACATTACCATCACTTGCGCTAGGACTTCCGTTACCGGAATTATTACCTACTAATTTAAGATTGGTACGTACTGATTTTTCGAATGATTTTTGTTTTTCCTGATTGTTGCTTGAAGTTGCATACATAACCACAAAGAAAGCAAACAACAACGTTATAAAATCGGCATAAGACACTAACCATCTTTCGTGGTTTTCTGGCTCTTCCTGATGCTGATCTCTACGTCCGTCGTTTGAATCGTCGCTCATTACTTACTCTTATAGGATATTAGTTTTTGTTCAATTAATTGAGCGTTTAAACCAGTACCCACCAACAAAGCACCATCTAAAATCATATGTTTATGTCTTGAAAGCTCATGTACATTCTTTTTAATTTTATTGCCGATAGGAATAAAAATTAGATTGGCAAAACCAACACCGTAAACAGTAGCAACAAACGCCACCGCTATACCCTGACCTAATTTAGAAGTATCTGATAAATTTCCCATAACGTGAATCAAGCCGAGAACCGCACCTATAATACCAATAGTCGGCGAAAATCCACCTGCATCCAACCAGATTTTTCCAGCAGATAACAAACGTTGCTCTTCTTTTTGAATAATGTTGTCAAAAATCTGCTTTGTAAGTTTAGGATCAACTCCGTCAATTACATTGCGCAGTACATCTTTAAGCATTGGCGACTGCATTTGATTTAATTTTGCCTCTAAAGATAAAATCGATTCTTTTTTTGCAAGTTTTGCACAATCAACGATTTCGTTAATAGGCTTGTCGTAATCCAGCGACTGCTCTTTAAAGCTTTGTCTGAACAACTTGAAGCCCAATCTTAAATCCTTAGATTTATTGGATACCATCACGGCTCCAATAGTCCCCATGGTTACAATAACAAAGGCAGTTCCCTGAAGTAACGAAGCAATATGCCCGCCTTCAAAAAAATTACCCAGTAAAATGCCGCCAATACCTATAATTAAACCAAAAAATGTAGCTCTATCCATATAGAAAATCTTGCCACATATAAACAAAGCTTTCACGCCCAAGTATTACAGGCTAGACTAAAGGTATGTTGGATTTTTTAATAAACATCGACTATTGGATTTTCAATCAAATCAACAGTGTTTGGACCTATTCCACACTGGACACATTTTTTTTATGGATTACTGATTTACATAAAACACTTTATTTCAAAGTCACTATAGTGCCTTTAGTGCTTTTCTTGTTTATTCGCAAATTTAAGAGAGAAGGGGTTACACTTTTTCTATTTTTAATTTTGTGTTTATCGGCGAGTGATTTCGTTGGCGGAAAGTTCAAATACGTGGCTGAGCGACAGCGTCCATTTGATAATACGTCGATCAGCACTATCAAACGTTCGGGTGCCGGCAGTTACAGTTTTTATTCAAATCACGCATCCAATATGTTTGCCTTAGCTACCTATACCAGCCACATTATTCCACCTCTAAAAATTCCGCTTTATACTATAGCTTCTTTGGTCGCCTATAGCCGAGTTTATAATGGGGTCCACTACCCATCAGATATTTTTGCTGGCAGTATTATTGGGTACCTTTGGGGTTTGTTGTTTTCTAACTGGGCCAGCAAACTTCTGAAATATCTGAGAAACAGAAAGAATAATAAGCAATGAAAGTTGTTGTTACCGGAGCAAATGGATTTTTAGGGGCTTGGCTTACTCGCAGACTCTTAGCTGAAGGACATGAAGTCTCTGCTTTGATAAGAAAAAATAGCGATTTATCTGAATTGGAAAATGCTAAACCTAAATATGTCTACGGTGATGTAACCGATAAAAACTCTTTACGTGAAGCTTTTAAAAATCAGGATATCGTATTTCACTTAGCCGGAGTTGTGGCTTACAGAGCGTCGGATCGCCCACTTATGGACCGCGTGAATGTAGAAGGTACACGTTATGTAGTCGATATCTGCGAAGAACTTAAAATTCCGCAACTCTTACACATGTCTTCTGTTGTGGCTGTTGGGGCTTCATTTACTCCGCAGGCCATGACTGAGGCATCGGCTTACAATATTAAGCATCTTAACTTAGGTTATTTTGAAACCAAAAGACTGGCAGAAGAAATTGTTGTTAAGGCGGCCAATGAAAAACGTATTAATGCCGTTTGTGTAAATCCGGGAACTATTTACGGCTTTGGTGATGCAAAAAAAGGTAGCCGCAAAACTCAGGTAAAAGTAGCGCGCGGAGAATTTCCATTTTATACGGCGGGCGGAATTAATGTAGTAGCCGCTGAAGATATTATCGAAGGCACCTTACTGGCGGTAAAAAAAGGTAAAAACGGCGAACGCTATCTTTTAACCAACGAGAATATGAAAATTAAAGATCTTTTTATTAAAATCGCAGGTTTTGCCGGAGTTAAAGCGCCTAAAATCTATATGCCTACCTGGGCCCTGCAAACAATCGGCATCAGCGGAGATCTTCTTGAAAAAGTTGGTGTGAACATAGGTGTAAGCCAGGAAAATGCTTACACAGCTACAATGTTTCACTGGTTTGATTCTTCTAAAGCCCGCAATGAGCTTGGATTTAGCCCTAGTTCTGCCGACCGAGCTATTGAAAATAGCGTTCGCTGGATGAAAGACAACGGCTACTTAAAATGACAACGTTTATTAAGCTGTGGATCAGTCTTGTTTTAATTTTAATAGTTGGATTTCTCATGTGGTTTCCTTCTGAACAGGAAATTAAAGGTTGCATGACGACTTCCATGTTTGACGTAGAGCTGTGCCCTAAATCAAAAAACTATGTTCCGCTTTCACAAATTTCGCGCAATATGCAAAATGCGCTAATCCTAACAGAAGACTCAAGCTTTTATCAGCATAATGGTTTTGATGAAGAAGGTATTCAGCGCTGCTTTGAAAAATTAAAAGAAAAAATGCGCATTGTTTGCGGAGGTTCTACGATTACGCAGCAATTAGCAAAAAATATGTTTTTATCACGCAATAAAAACTTTATTCGCAAAGGTGTTGAAGCCCTTATTACCTTTAAACTAGAACAGACTTTAACAAAGCGAGAAATTCTTGAAAAATATCTCAACGTTGTACAATTCGGAAAAAATATTTTTGGCATAAAGGCAGCTGCACAGTTCTATTTTAAAAAACATCCTTCACAGCTCACGGTTAATGAATCTGCATTTTTAGCCATGGTTTTGCCAAACCCAGAAAAGTATTCACAATCTTTTTTCAGAAAAGATTTAACTAGGTTTGCAAGAAAGCGCGTAAATAGAATTATTAAAAATATGTACAGATTTGGTCGTATTGATGCCGGATCCTATTCAAACGCATCCGGTAGTGTTGATAGTTTTTTAAAATCCGGTCAGGCCGCACCTCCCCGACCACCTGAGCACGAGGAGAGTTTATCTAAAGATGACCTCAATGAGATGGACGAGCCTGATACCGATAACGAAGATTAAGATTTGTGTGTAAGCGAATCCTATTTAAAAAGAAGCTCTGAAAGTCAATAAAGCCTAACTGGGTGATCCAAGTTAGGCTTTATGCATTTATAAGTAACTACAGTATTTACTATTTGTCTTTTTGCGGCTTAGGACGCTTATTTGGATCCAGCTCACGAGTACGTAAACGAATCGTTTTAGGCGTTACTTCGATCAGCTCAGAATCTTTAATCCATTCCATCGCTTTTTCCAGAGTCATAGGACGAACCGGAATTACGCGGATAGCTTCATCAGAACCCGAAGCACGAACGTTTGACATTCTTTTTGCTTCGATGATGTTAACGATAAGGTCGTTATCTTTAGCATGCTCACCAACGATCATACCTTCGTAAACTTTATCACCGTGATTTACGTACATTAATCCACGCTCTTGCTTCATCCAGATAGAGTAAGCGTTGGCTTCACCCATACGGTCTGAAATCATCGCACCGTTGATGCGTGATTGGATATCTCCGCGGTAGTCATCCCAGCCGTCGAAGTTTGTATTTAATAAACCTGTACCACGAGTATCAGTTAAAAACTCAGAACGGTAACCGATTAAGCCACGTGCTGGAATACGGAATTCTAAACGTGTACGACCCGTACCTTTTTGTACCATATTGGTCATCACACCTTTACGTAAACCTAACTTTTCAGTTACAGCACCTACGTAAGGATCTTCGATATCGATAACAGCATATTCAAACGGCTCAAGCTTACGGCCGCCTTCGTTTTTAATAACAACGCTAGGTTTAGAAACTAATAATTCAAAACCTTCACGGCGCATTTGTTCGATTAATACACCTAATTGTAACTCACCACGACCAACAACTTTGAAAGCGTCGTTCGTATCTGTTTTTTCTACACGGATAGAAACGTTGTAAAGTAATTCGCGCTCTAAACGCTCTAAAATTTTACGAGATGTAACGTTCTTACCTTCTTGGCCAGCGTAAGGACCGTTGTTTACTGAGAACACCATACCAACTGTAGGCTCATCCACTTTAATACGTGGAAGAGGGCGCGGGTCAGCTGCAGAAGTAATAGTATCACCGATTGTGAAATCTTCGATACCGGCGATGATCGCCATGTCGCCTGCTCCGATTTCAGTAACAGGAACCTGAGAGTTAACATGATATTGGAATAACGCAGATACTTTAACTTTTTTCTGACCGTTTTCCTGAATACAAACGATATCATCACCAACTTTAACTTTACCGGCACGCATACGGCCGATAGCTAAACGACCAACGTAATCGTTGTAACCGATATTAGAAACCATTAATTGAAGCGGTTCGTTCTCTTCAACTTTTGGTGGTGGAACTAAATTAACGATAGCATCATAAAGAACTTTTAAATTGCCCGTATTTACTGCTGGATCTAATGTAGCCATACCTTCACGCGCGATAGCGTAAATAGTGTGGAAATCACATTGCTCTTCGTTAGCTTCTAAGTCGATGAATAAATCGAATAATTCATTGTGAACATCTTGAATACGAGCATCTGAACGGTCGATCTTATTGATAACAACCATTACTTTGATGTTTTGTTCTAAAGCTTTTTTCAAAACGAAACGTGTTTGTGGAAGCGGGCCTTCTGAAGCATCGCAAAGTAAGATCGCACCATCAACCATGTTTAATACGCGCTCAACTTCTCCACCGAAGTCGCTATGTCCCGGTGTATCGACGATATTAATTTTAATGTCGTTATAAACAAACGAAGCATTTTTTGCCGCGATAGTAATACCGCGTTCTTTTTCTAGATCCATTGAGTCCATCAAACGTTCTTCAACCGCTTGGTTTTCACGGAATGTACCCGCTTGTTTGATTAAGTGATCCACCAGCGTTGTTTTGCCGTGGTCAACGTGCGCGATAATCGCGATATTTCTAATCTTCTTTGGATCCTGTATCATTTGTCTTCCTTCGTTAATAACTTAAATAAAAACTAACCGTGGCCACCCATAAGGAAGTTATCCTCACTTGTGTCCGCTTGCTCGATGTCTCCGATTGAACCGAAGAAATCTAGCGCACAAGATAGCACTTCGTCATTATTCTTTAGCTGAAAAATGGATTTTCTGAACGCTGATGAACCCTCATAGCCTGTTGAGAACCATGAAGCGAATTTTTTAAGCTGAATATTGGTAATATGCTCTGAACTGTGAGCTCTGATAGCCTCATTAAGCTCTTTGAAGATACCCGCATAGTTGCGCTTAAGGTCGGTTCTTAGTTCCTCACCCTTCCACAAGCTTAAAGCATCAGCAAAAATAAGAGGATTTTTAAGAGCGCCGCGACCAATTAAAACGCCGTCGCAGCCCGACTCTTTCAATCTAGAAACAGCTTTTTGTGGAGTTAAGATATCACCATTACCTAAAATTGGAATTTTACTTTTAGCTTTTACTTCCGAAATAAAGTCCCAGTCCGCATGCCCGGAATAACCGGCTGCACGGGTTCTACCGTGAATTGCAACCCATGTAATTCCTACATCATGAGCTAATTTACAAACATCTACAGCATTGCGAGCATTTTGCTCCCAGCCTGTTCTGATTTTAATTGTTACGGGAATTTTTACGGATTTAACCATGCTGGATAAAACTTTTTCCATTAACGGAAGATCTTTCATCATAGCAGAGCCTGCACCTTTTTTAACAACTTTTGGAACCGGACAACCAAAGTTTACATCGACAAAATCTGCACCTTGAGCTTCGGCAACTTGAGCGCCGCGAGCCATAATTTCTGGGTCTTCGCCAAAGAGTTGAATGCCAATAGGACGCTGGGTTTCATCAAAGCTCATTAGAGCCATTGTTCTTTGTGATTTATACTCAATGCCGGTTGCAGAAACCAATTCAGTTACAACAACGCTCGCATCTAATTTTTTCATGAAAGAACGGAAAGCATGATCGGTGATTCCAGCCATAGGCGCCAATACAAACGGATTTTTTTTCAGGGCCTCAAGAGGGTGAATATGAATAGGAGTAGACTGTGCCGACATAGAGGGAATTTATGCCAAAATGCGGGCTGAAACTCAAGTCAGTATTAGGTCAATGAACTAATTACCGACTCAAATCTATTTAAGCCACTTTATGCGTCCCTCAGTTTGACGAGCAGCCTTTGGTGGATTGTGATCTGGATAACCTATTGCTACGGCACATAGTAATTCCATTTCACCTTTTCTATATTCTTCGAGCTGATCCGCACCTAAAAAGCGATCCACTTCTTTGTAAATTTCCAGTGGCGCTCCCATAGTGCAACAGCCAAGCCCTTCAACTTCACAGGCTAAATTAATATTTTGTACTGCCATATAAACACTGCCTATGCTGGTGTAATGACGCTCTTCCGGAGAGTTCCATGAGTATGCAAAAATAATTACCGGAGCATCGCCCATGGTAAAAAAGAATCTTTCTGTGAACGCATACAACGAAGGCTTCAGTTTTTTTTGCAGAATATCTTTAATGCCGAGCCAACTTTTTTGCGAGTATTTAAGGTATTCATTGCGCTTTTCACCTTGAACAACAAAAAATCTCCAGTTCTGGTAATTTTTGCCGGACGGAGCATGTGAAGCCGCTTCCAAAAGACGTTCAATGACCTCTTGAGGTACTTCCTGCTTTTTAAACTGTCTGATAGATTTACGAGACTTGATTATATTGTAAAAATCATCACGCATTATTTGACCCATGCATCTGATTATAACAATATATAAGAAAATGAATACAGCAGATAATACCATTGAAGGAAAAAAAACACGTTACATCGTAATTTTAGCGGCATTCGCTTTGATTATAGCGGTGCTATCTGCGATTCCCTCTGTTCAAAATAAAATAAAACCTTATTTCAGCAATGATCCTCGCGTGGTATTGGCAAAAATCAACGCCTTCTTCGGTGTAGAACAAAATGAGTACTTAATTTTAAAAGTTAAAGATCCATTTGGCATTCAAATTGAAATTTATGATGCCAAAGATACAAGTAAACCCGTATTCAAACAAAAGTTTGAACTCTCGCAGGACTCTGATGCATATATAACTCTAGATAAAAATACGACAAATTTAGCTCTTTCTGATGTGGATAAAGACGGCCAACTGGATATTATTGCCCCATCAGTAGATCGTAACGGAAATTTACGTCTTAATACTTTCCGCTACGATTTAGAACTACAACATTTCGAGCCTTTGTCGCAGTAATATTAAAATTTATTTATTTGAATCTTTAAGATCGCGCCAAGATTTGTTTTCACGGGCTTTTGAGTTCAACTGAAAATTCTGAACTGCTCTATTGTGTTGCTCTACAGTTTCAGAAAACACATGAGTTCCATTATTTTGGCTTACAAAAAATAAGTAGTTGGTTTGTGCGGGCTCAAGTGTAGCTCTGATCGCCTCTTTTCCGGGATTAGAAATAGGCGTAGGTGGCAAACCAGCATTCGTGTAGCTGTTGTATGGGGCGGGAGTAATTAAATCGTTTTTAGTAATGTTCGTCGGCATTTTTCCTAATTTTAGAGCCATTCCGTACATTATTGTTGGATCCGTCTGTAAACGCATTTTTTTCTGGATGCGATTGTGGAATACCGACGAAACCAGCGGACGCTCAAAGCTCGCACCGGTTTCTTTTTCAACTATACTGGCAAAAGTAACAACTTGGTTGCGCGTCCAACCTTTTTGCTTAGCAATGGGTTCAAACTCTTTCCATACTGATAAAAAGCGGCTTACCATTTGTGTAACAACTGAACGAGTACCTTCGAATTTAGTAACTTTATAAGTTTCAGGAAATAAATATCCCTCTAAGCTTTTTATATCTTCGTTTAGTAAAGATTTAATAAATATTCGGTCATTAACTAGTTTTAAAAATTCATCTCGAGTGCCAATGCGATTTTTTTCAAGAATATCGGCAATATCAAAAATATTTAGACCTTCGGCAATCGTAATACTTCTGGCAATACTTTTTCCTGAAACCAACACATTCATAATTTCATCCGGAGTCATTGCAGAATTTAACGAGTATTCGCCCACTTTAAATTTAGCAGCTAAACCTTTGCTTTTTGCATAAACCTGAAAAGCTTTTGAGTGGCGGATCAAGCCCCTAATTTGAAGATCATTAGCGATTTGAGCTAAACTTGTGCCCGGGCTCACATCAAAAACCACTTCGGTTTTATCTGAACTCACCGGAGCCTTTAATAATTGATATCCAAAAAACAGAATAACAGAAGCCACTGCAATAGATATGCTGATAAAGCCAAAAGAGGCCACTTTAGTTTTTTTAGTCAAGACTTACCCCGGGTAATAGTTTTGTTTTATCAAGTGTTGTTGGATCCTCAAGGCTGGCCACAGGGACCGTACAATACTGGATTGCATAGTGTGCTGACGGACGGTCGTTACCGGATTTACCCATACCACCGAAAGGCAAGCGCGAGCTAGCCCCGTTGGTTGTGCGGTTCCAGTTTAACAAACCTACGCGCGCTTTTAATAAAGCTGTCTCGTAAAGTTCTTTATTTTTACTAAACAAAGCCATTGCAAGCCCGTAACCTGTAGAGTTTACCATTTCTAAAGTTTTTTCAAAATCACTTGAACGGTAAATGGCTACATTTGGGCCGAAAATTTCGGTCTTTTGGTAAAGCGAATTAGGATCAAAGCTTTTTACTAAGTGAATGCTTGGGGTAACATAGTGACCTTTGTAATCTAACTCTAAAGATTTACCACGCATTAAGCTTTCACAGTTTTCACGGTTGGCCATTTCCTGAAAGCGAATGTATTTTTCAACAGCGGCTCCATTAATCAACGGACCCATAAATGGATTTTTTGACCAATGACCGATTGTTAATTTTTTTGCGGCCTGATAAAAACGCTCAGTAAATTGATCAGCAATTTTATCGTGTAAAATCACTCTTGAAGTTCCTGAACATCTTTGCCCGGTCGACATATAGGCACCTACTAAAGTTTCGTAGATAGCTTTTTCAATATCGGCATCTTCCCAAACTACAGTTGCATTTTTACCGCCCATTTCGAGCGCTAAAATTTTCCAGTAATGGTTTAAAGTTTCCTGTTTAATTTTAAGACCCACTTCATATGAGCCGGTAAATAAAATTCCATCTATCAATTCGTGCGACACAAGTCTGCGACCGGTTTCAGCCTCTCCGTGTACAATATTAAATACACCCGCAGGGAAATCAGCTTTTTCAACCATTTGAGCATACAACTGTGCGACGGCCGGAGTTTGCTCCGAAGGTTTATAAACTATTGTATTTCCCGCAATCAATGCAGGAATAATGTGGCCATTTGGCAGATGCGCAGGGAAATTAAATGGCCCAATAACCGCCATAACACCACGTGAGCGATGACGAATAACTCCATCAACTTGCGGAAGCGCATTTGTAATACGCTCTTCCTGAATTAACTTAATAGACTCATTTAAAGTTATATCAATTTTAGCAGCTAAAGCTTTGGCTTCAGTTGTTGCGTCCCAAAGTGCTTTACCAGTATCGCGCGCGATAAGTTCAGCCATTTGTGATTCGTGAGCTACAAAAATGTCTCTTAATTTAAGCAAATAGTTTTTGCGGTCGCTCATCGAAAGACGGGCCCAAGGTAAGTACGCGTCTTTTGCGGCCTTACAGGCTTTGTCTACATGATCTAACTGGTAAGTTACTGTCATTACATGATCGTTTAAATCTGCAGGACTAATATCTTTAAACTGTCCGTCTGATTTTTCATTTTTAATAAATTTACCTGAGATGAAATCTCCATCAAAAGTAACTTGTTTTAAACTCATGAGTGTTTTCTCCCATCAAAAGGTGTAACAAATACTTCTTGATCCAGCTCAGCTTTTAACAGATCGCGAGATTTAGGCGGAATCGAAACAACTCCATCACGAATTTCGTAAGCTGTTAAAATACATCTGAAATCATTCGAACCAAAACCAACCAAGCCGTTACTTTTGTAAGTAGCATCTTTAAATTCGCCTAAAGCTAATTTTTTTCCGATTTTAATTGGTAAAACTTCTTTGGTTTTAGCGCCATAGTGCGGACCGCCGTCGAAAGGATCTACTTCATCTAAGTATTCGAAACCGATACCTTCTAATAAGTGCTGCGCAGGTTTAGTAGCTTCGCCAACCCGGCCTAAAACCAAGCGGGCTTTTGCATCCAGCAAGCTTAGGTAAATATCTTCTTCCGGAAATAGTGATTCGATAAATTCTTTGTTGGTTTGCGAAAGCATGTCGGCTTCCTGATAAGGCAAACCTGTAAATCTGCGACCTAAAGCTTCCCAGAATTCACTGCGTCCTTCTTCTGTTAAAGGCGGTGTCAATTCGCACAAAATACGTTCTTCGAATCTTTCAGGATTTAAAGCCATGTAAACAAAACGGCTTAATGAAATTTGCTTTCCTAATCTTTCAGGGCGGCGGCGATAAAGTTTATCAACTAATAATCCACCGATTTCAGTAGGACCGTCAGCGTCAGTTTGAAAACGCAATACCTGATGAATAAAACCCAAGCCTAAATCCTGTGAAAAGTGATCGCGCTTTAAAATTTTAAAATAACAGTGAGGAACTTCTTCGTTACCGTGTTTCGCGATAATGAGCGAACTTCCTACAACCATATTTTCTTCAGTATCTTCAACAACAAAAATATATTCAGATTTATCTTTTGGTAGTTCACCAGCAAATGAAGCCTCACTGCGGGCAATTTTTTCGGCTAATACTTTTTTGTCACCAGGCAAATTTAATAAATTAAACTGCTTAGCTAAGTCTGTTAATTGCTGCAAATCGTCTCTTGTAACAGCTCTTATAATAAAACTCATAAACAAAACCTTTCGACCATTTGTTCATAAAAATGGGTCGCTTTTTCGAGATCTTCAATTTTAACATGTTCGGTGGGTGTATGTACATTTCCTTCACGAACACCCGCCCCTATACAGATACACTCAATATTAAGTCGCGTAAAAAGGCTTGCCTCGTTTGTTGACGCAAGAGTTTTGCACTTTGAGTCAAGATTCATCTTCTCTAAAACGCTTTGTGCAGTTTTAATCAAGACCGAATTTTCATTGGTTCTGAAAGGTCTTTTATAGTCAGTAACTCTGAAAACGGCTCCGCACTCTTCACATACTTTCTGAATTTTATTCATCCATGCTTCGTATTGTTCCTGCGTGATATTCGGCAATATACGGCACGAGCCGCCTAGCATTAAGCTATCTTCAAATGTTCTGATTAACCCTACACTTAAAGTAGAAAAATTAGGCTCAAATTCCGCATCTTGAAATTGTTTCATGTCGCTTTCAACTTCTTGTAAAACGCGATAAATTTTATTAAGTTTGGCCAAACATAAATCCTGCACATGTGAAACCATTTCAAGTTCCACCATAGCCTGACTCGGAATCATATTAAAACGTGTACCGCCATCAGCCTCAACCAGCACCATATTTTCGGGCATCTTCTGCAAAAACTCGAGCATTTTTTGAATAGCATTATCACCTAAGTGCGGCGTTGAAGAGTGCGCCGACTTTCCTGCAAAAAGTTTTGTCTGAGTAGTTGCTGACTCAGCTTGATCACGTGAAATTTTATATTTTCTTTCATGCTCACTGATAGGAATTCTGATTTCAACTACTGCATAACCTTTTGCAGCCTGAATAATTTTTAAATCACTTGCTTCGCCAATTAAAGCGTACTTCGCATTAATTTTATTTTTTCGAATTAACTTCAGCGCGCCTTGCATTCCGGTTTCTTCCCCGAAAGTGCCTATAAGAACAGGTTTTAGTGAGTTGAATTTTTTGTTTTTTGATGCGGCTAGTGCATTAAGTTTACATAGAAAATCAAGCTTAACTTCCGCAGCGCCTAAGCCGAATATCTTTCCATCCTCAATAACTGCATCATAAGGGTTAAAATCATTTTTTTTCCATAAAGAAAAGCTGCCAGGGTCCACTGTGTCGAGATGAGTTTGCAGTAAAAATTCGTTATCACCTGGTTTGAATTTTTCGGTACGAACAATAATATTAGCCTGATTTATTCCATTTTGTACTTCGTGAATTAATTCAACATCTAGCCCCGCAGCTTCAGCAAGACCCGCCAAGTAATTTACAACTTCCACATTGGAACTCGTAGGACTACTATCTAAAGAAATTAATTTTCGACAAGTGTCGACAAAATTCAAAATTAAATTCCTTCCAACATTGTTTTTTCAACAATCTGAAGAGCTAGATCAATTTCAAGATCTTCAATCACAGCCGGAACTAAAAATCGGATACGAACAGGATCTTTACCGCAAGTGAATGCAATTAATCCGTTATTGAAAAGTTTTTTAACAAGCGCTTCAGCCTGTTCTTTTTTTCCTTCAAATGGAGTGAATGCAATCATCAATCCCATTCCGCCTGCGTCTTTAACCAAGCCTTTGCAAGCGCCTTCATTCAGGGCATTAAGTCCATCAATAAAACGATTATGAATTTGGACGATGCGTCCGTTAGAACCTAAATAGCCTTCTTCAAGCATTTCAAGAATTTCAAGGCCCGCAGTCATTGAAGAACTGCCGCCAGAGAAAGTTCCGGCAATTAAGCCCGGCTTAGGATTGTATTCTTCAGTGTATAGAGTTGCGCCTAATTGAACTGTTTTTGCAATTGTTACGATGTCGATGTACTGACCTAAACCCATTGTTTCAAAAGCAAAAAACTCGCCTGTACGCGCAAAAGTTTGAACTTCGTCAGCCCAAACCGCAATTTTATTTTGCTTACAGAATTCAAGCATCGGTAAATAAAATTCGCGAGGCGTTGGAACAAATCCGCCCTCACCTAACATCGGTTCAAATACAAAGCACGCTACCTGCCCTTGATGTTTAGCATAAAGATCTTTCATTGTTTGCAGAGCTTTTTCAGAACTTTGTGGATCTTTTTTATCGTAGTTCGGAATTCTTAAAACTTCATTGTACTCAGGCAAACCCTGCTTGTAGGCTGGGTTATCAGTTACTTCTGCCATCATTGTTGAACGACCGGCAAATGCATTTTTCATTGCGAAAACATATTTAGCTGGAGAATTTTTTTGGCGTGCCATTTTTAGGGCGTTTTCGTTGGCCATAGTTCCACAAGTTGAAAACCAGGCATGTTTCAAACGACTTTTACGGCCTGCGATCTGAACTAATTTTTCAGTTAATCTGACGTAATCAACATTGGGTTGGATATTTCCCTGCATTACTACGTCAGACAAAGCACCACGAACGGCTGCTTTCATCACGCGTGGATTACTGTGACCCATAATGTGAATACCGATACCATTAATTAAATCTAATTTTACACTTCCATCTTCAAGCTCAACAAAAACTCCGCGACCTGCGCCTGTGCCGATGTAATTGTGATAAAGTGGACGGCCACGCAGTACGCCGATGTGGTCAATTTTCTTTTTTGCACTTTCAACTAAATGGAGTTGCGCTTTACGAACAGTATCTAAAGAACTGTTGTGAGCCGTAACTTCATCAACTAAATCTGAAACCAAACTTTCAACAACAGGATCGTTTTCGATTTTTCTTCCAATTAAAGATTCGTCAGAGTTGGCTACCTTGGTTAATGCATTTTTAAAAACTGATAACATAAAAGCACCTTTCGTTTAGAACTGAATTTTGAATGCAATTATCTTACATCGCTGCACTAGTGCGTGACAACGAAGAGCGCTTGTTTGTAGACTTTGGCTATATGCCGCAAGAAAACGAAAGCACCGCAAACAGCGCTGAAAATACAACACCTGCCAGCAACTCTAGCTACACACAGTTGTTTGATCAGGCTCTTTCGCTGCAACAGCAAAAAAATTGGGATGAGTCTTTAACCACATACCAAAAATTACTCGACCAAAGCCTTGTTCAAATGAACAGTTCTCAGGCATCTGTTGTGTATCACAATATGTCGACTATAGCGTTTGAGAAGACGGACTACTTAAAAGCCTATGCTTGGTCTAAAAAAGCTGTGGTTTTAAATCCGGGAAACCAATTAGCCCGTGAGTCATTGGAAGTTTTCTCCAAAAAATTTGAAGTTCCAGTAGTTGCTCGCCAAATATCATCCTATGACTATTTGAAAAAAGAAGTTTCAAAGCTGCCTTTAGATGCTTGGATACTTTTAAGTTTGGTCTTAATTTTTGTTACAGTTTGGTTGGCTTTAAAGGCGTTTTTAACCAATAAAAAAAATCAACTAGCCGAAAATTTTTTAAAAGCTCCAAAATGGCCTATTTATATAGCGATAATTGTAAGTTTATTAATTATTTCAATTACTTACGTTCGCTATTTAGATAGCAGCACACCACGGGCAATTGTGATTGCAGATACAGCTCAAGTACAAACAGCACCAGGGGAAAATAAGCCGGTTATTTTTGAAGCTCAAGCCGGGTTAGAATTAGAAGTTTTAAAGTTTGATCAAGGTTATTTTCAAATACGTTATCCCGGAGCTTTCGCCGGATGGATTAACAAAACTCAGCTCGAAATTTTAAGCTTATCTTTTGAGCAAAAAACTGAGTAAATAACACAGTCTGAAGTAAATCACTTTGACTTCGATTCTCCATTCGGGTTTTATCTTTTTAAGAGCTAAAAACAGGTGTATTTAATGACAGTTAAGATCTTGAAATTATTATTTATTTTTCTATTTTCAATTTCTGTATTTTCTTGTGCCAGTTCTGATAAAAAACCTGAAACAGCCGAAGAAGCTTTTAATATCGCAAAAGAGTTTGAAGAAAAAGATCGCTACCAAGTCGCTATTCAGAGATACAACGACGTTAAAAATAAATTTCCTTATATTGCTTTTGCAACTGAGGCTGAGCTTTCGATCGCCAACGTTCATTACAAAAGCGAAGATTATGTTGAAGCTCAAATCAGCTATCAAAACTTCCGCGAACTTCACCCAAAACATCCTAAAATAGATTATGTTATTTTCCGTATCGGCATGAGTTACTTTATGCAGCTTCCGGAAACTATTGATCGTGATATAATTTTAGCTAACGACGCTATTTATAGTTTCAACGAACTTATTAAAAAATACCCTAAATCAGAATATTATATGGAAGCTCAAGAAAACCGCCGCAAAGCTTTCACTATGCTGAATGAAAAAGAACTTTATATTGCTGATTTTTATTTTAAGCATGAACAGTACGACTCCGCGCTATTGCGCTATGTAAGTTCTTATAAAAAATATCCTGATTTTGGATACCAACCTCGCTCATTACTAGGAGCCATAAAAAGCTCGATGAAAATGGATGATAGAGAAAGTCAAAAAACTTATACAGACATGTTACTTTCAAAATTTCCTGAATCAGATGAAGCAAAAGAAATTAAGCGGGGGTTAGAATGAAATCATTTTCTCAGCAGCTAATTGACGAAGCTAGAGCGGCATTTATCGAGGGCGACTACGCAACCGCAGAACCCTTGTTAAATCAGCCAACTTTGTTGAATTCAAAAAACCCTGAAGTTTTGCAAATGCTGGCAACTATTTACTACGATCAAGGAAAATTCAATAAAGCGATTTCAACTTTTAAAAAAGCTTTAGAAATTGAGCCAAGCTATACAGATGCTGCCGTAGGGCTTTCAATTATTTTAAATGATATCGGCCGTTATGACGATGCTCGCAGAATTTTTGACCAAGCCAAAGCTCAGTTGGATGCAAAAAAACAAAGTGTTGAGCCTAATGTTAATGAAAAATTTGCGTCTAAACATGCTGAGCTAGCTGATATGTATTTACAGTTTAAACGCTTTGAAGAAAGTGCTGAACAGTATTTAAAAGCGATTTCTTTATCAGTCAAAAAAGTAGATTTAATTCTGCGTTTAAGTGAATGTTATGTACAGGCGGGTCAAAAAGATAAAGCTATCAAAGAGTTGAAATCTCTTTTACAAGCCGACCCAAGACTCGCTTCGCCTAGACTGAAGCTTGGATTAATTTTATACAACTCTCATCATATTGCCGAAGCGGTTGATCAGTGGGAGAATATTTTACGTTATGAACCTAAAAACACTGAAGCCATACGCTATTTAAAAATGGCCCAAGCTGCAGGTGTTACAACACTCACGATATAAGAAAGAATTTTTATGGCTCAAATTAAAGATGAAATGACATCATTTTTATCAAAAGAAGATATCTCAAAATTAGTTTCTAAATTAGCTACACAAATTGA
Organism: bacterium; assembly: GCA_019752925.1. GTDB lineage: Bacteria > Bdellovibrionota > Bdellovibrionia > Bdellovibrionales > Bdellovibrionaceae > Pseudobdellovibrio. Next base: position 139,563 of record JAIELP010000001.1, on the reverse strand, counting down.
AAACGATTACGAAGGTAAAGAAATTATTTTTATATGTCCGTTACGTGGTTCAATTCACTTTGCGGCAGATTTAATGAGAAAAGTTGGATTAATGCAGCAAGTGGATTTCGTTTACGTACAATCAACTGAAAAAGGCGGAGCTATCCGCATGACGAAAGACATCACCATCAATATCACAGGCAAAGATGTAATCATCATTGAAGAAGTTATCGATACAGCACGCACTCTCAGTTTCTTAAAAAGCCGCTTGTTAGCTTCGCACCCAGCTTCACTTAAAATTGTTACTTTACTAGATAAGCCAGCCCGCCGCGAATTACCTATTCGTGCTGATTACATCGGTAAAACAATTGAAGACCGTTATGTTGTAGGTTACGGAATGGACGCTGATGAGTTAGGACGTAACTATTCTGATATTTACGTTTTAAGAAACTAGTTAACCCATAAAGGCATTAACAACAAACAATGTAATAACACAGGCTACGTATAAAAAAACAAACTGTTTCGGTATCATATAATTCCTCCGCTGCAATATACTTATGAATGATCCACAAATTATGTTACGCCAGTATTAAGACCAGCTCAATTTTTCGCAAAAAAACGCGTCCTAGGTCGGGATTATGTACATTGATGAGAACAAATATTATTTTCTTTGAAAAAGCACCGTGTGCTGGTTTTCCACCACTTTTTTCCACAGAGAATTCGTTTCAATCTGAGCTATTAAGGCTTGTCTTATATGTTTATTCAGCAAGATAAAGTCAAATTTGTACTTATCTGCATAAGTGGGCCATAAAGGATCAGCATCCATTATTTTAAGATACTCATTAAAATCGTTTTCATAATAAATAATGTTTCGTGCATCCATCAGTATCTTATTTTTCAAACGGTACATTAAATAACTTCCGTACTCCCAATCATTTAATATTGGTGCCGTACTGTTTGTAGCCTGTATATAGTCGGCAAACTCAACTGGTGCCGCATCATCAAAAACTTCAAGTTTTCCGGCCGGCATCAGATGACTGTACTGCTTTTCAAAGTTGGCTTTAAAGTAGGGAGTCTGCGATACACAAAGTAAAATCAATAACACGGCTAAAACTGCATTTATAGCATTGCTGAAGCCTGAATTTTTTTGAGTAACTTCGCTATCTTTTAAAAAGCCGTATTTAAATAAAAATGGCAGTAATACAAAATTAAAAAGTCCCACATTTCGGATAGCGGCAAAGCCCATCAGTATAAGAATAAAAATTGGTGAGCTGAACATTTTGTAGTTTTTTGTAGTTTTGATTTTTCTGAATACAAAAAACATAACAATACAGACGCTAATACAAAAAATATACCCCTGAGGATAAAAATCCGTAAAGTTAGTAACATTCCATTCATCTATGTGGCGCTCTTTAGAGATAGCGGCGGTTTCAAACATGTAAGGCCAAACTAAATATCCAAAAGGATTCAGCACGGATGAAGCGCAAAGAATGGCCAGCTGACTTGTATGTTTGAGCAAATTGGATTTATTGGTAATAAATAAAAATTTCCAGCCCAACATAACGATCATAACAGGCCATGAACCATGCATATTGACCCAGAATACAAGAATCAGCCAAAGCTTAGCAAAATCTTTCCAATCTACAACTTCATCCTGCTCTATAATTAAATAGCTTAGGACTAAATTTATAAACACAGCTAATGCCGGCCTATCAATAAAATAAATGGTAATCCCACTAAAAAAAACTAAAACGAAAAATAGATTTTTTAAATTAAAAGGATTGCGAAGTTTTCCTAGAGAGTTGCTGTAAATAATCCACAGAACTAATGCCAATATCAATTTATGAAAAAGACTAATCAGTGATAGTCCGCCAATTAAATCTATTACTCCATACACCAAGGGCATCAGCACCGGGTAAACAAGTGGCCTAGCAGATAAGACCGAATAAATATCTTCACGTAAAATAGAAAACTCTCGCAGGGCGTACTGGCCATAGGCGGTCCAGCCGGCTAGGTCACCTACAGTGATGGGTAAGCTTATATAGTAAAAAGTCGGTAATAGAATGAACAGAAACGTATAAAAATGAGACCGAGTCATAGCCACAATTAAGCATATTTAATCTGACAACTCACACATATACTGGCCCGGTTTTAAATCCTGAACTTTTGTCGTATTCTAATAATTCCCATCTCAAGACTCAAGTTTTCCCAAAAACAGACGATAAGTTGTTATGACAAAAGGGGGCTCTATGAAGCTAATGACAACTTTAAGAAATCGTCTACGTAAAAATTTATTAAAAAATCAATCGGGTCAAGGTGCAACAGAGTACATTCTGTTACTAGTAGTTATCGTGGGCCTTGTAATGATGTTCGGTCCTAAGATCAAATCATCTATGAATACAAAAATGGGTGAGTTAGATCAAGGTATGAGCAAAATCACAACTGATCCATAGTACTTAAATAAATAGAATAAAATATGACTATAGAATACGTGCTTCTCTTAGTAATGGGTGGAGTTCTCTTTATGGGAACTCTCATCAAAGCCCCTAAGAAGGCCTACGAACAAGGTGGGGCACGTTTAGCTGCGCGCGTGGAAGTTCAATTAGCCACCGGCACCGGATTTAAACCTTATAAAGGCAGTTCTGGAGGAGGATCTTCAAGTGAAGCTGACAGAGTTCCCTGGATTGAATCTGAATAATAAGGGTCAATTTGCGATCGAATCGGTTCTTCTGATGACCGTTCTGCTGGGTGCATTCCTGGCCGTTACTAATTATGCAAAACAAAAAAATTTATTGGCTAACTTGGTTGAAAAACCTGTGCAAAGTGTGGCTGTTATGACAGGTTTCGGTGTTTGGAAGTCCGGTGATGGAACGGGCTGCAAAGCTCCTGGCAAATCAAAGGTTACACTCGGTAAATGCCACCCTAACTCTTTATCGCGCTCGTTGAGCTCAAATCCTAATAAATTATGAAAAATCGCCTAGTGTATAATCCAATTAAAAGTTCATCGGGTTTTATAATAGCAGATTTTTTATTTGCGTTCGTTATGGTATTGGGAATTGGTATATTTATTTTTGGTCTTACATTCTCTCTTGCCACTATTGAAGTTGCACAATACATTGTGTGGTCGACTGCCCGAAACTATGCTGCTGCTAATAAAGATGAAGCCGTAGCCCGTGCTCAAGCAAAAAAGAAATTTCAGAATTTGACTTCAAAATTTCCACTACTAACTGGTAATGGTGCCGGTGGTAGCTCGTGGTTTGAGCTAACCGATTCAGATGATGATTTAAAGATTGGTGATTTAGCCGCTCCAGGTGTTGACACTGATTTTGAAAATCGCATCAATAGCGATGATAAAATAAATAGTTTCCGCCAACCCTGGCATGGTGCGCGTGCTCGAATTAATCTGAAATTATTTGCCGGATTTAAAATTCCATTTTTAGGAAAAGTTGCAAAAAATGCCGACGATTTTAAGTTTCCGGTGCGCGCTTTTTTAATACGTCACCCGAGCATGCTAGAATGCGAAGCATTTTTTCTTCGTGACCGATATGAACAAGGTATTAAGCAGCTCGAAGACAGCAAATTAGGCAAGCGTTCTTCAGCAACGGCCCCAGTGGCTGCGCGCGCGGAGGATAACGGATGTTAAATTTAAAAAATAAAAAAAGAAAATTTAAAAAAACCGAAAAAGGCATGGCTATGGTGGAAACCATTCCGGTACTTTTTATGATGGTTTTAATTTTCAATTTTTCACTTGGATTTTTCGGCGCAATTCATTCGGGAATTTTGAATTCAATCGGTTCTTATAACTATGCAATGGAAACATTTAGGTTTAGATCCAACCTTATGTATTTCCGTCCTGCCGGTTTAGATAATGCAAACTATAGTAATGTAAACAACCGTGTTCATGGCACCACTAAAGAAGGCAGTGAATACAATGCTGTCACTGCCGATGAAAAAAGCCGCTGGCCGGCAGCTGTTAGAGGCATTACATTTAACTTTGTACCAACTGATAGCAAACGAAATCTTCAGGCTGCGCTCGATGCCAGCGGTGGAGAAACCACTGACCGGACTTACGGCGGCAAGGACAGTGCGAGTAATATTTGGTTTGCGAACTCGACTTATGTACCTCAAGAAGGACCTGGGGCTATACAAACGTCTAGAGTTTGGATCAAGACTGTTTATGGAATCTGTGTAACTGCCGATTGTGGTGAATAGGATAGGAGAATAATATGGGACCCAACGAATCAAGAAACTTATGGATCTCTATAGGAGCCGGTGTATTTGCTACGTTTATGCTCTATTCATATTCACAAGAAAAAAAAGCTGAGCTCGAAAAAGCGGCCGGCGATAAAGTGCGTGTTGTTGTTGCCCGTGAAGACATCCGCGATATGGATAGCATTTACGATAACGTGCTTGAAGTTGTAGAGAAAGCCCGTGTAGATGTGGAGCCCGATTATTTTGACTCTATTCCTGCGGTGGTTGGTGGTGTTGCGGCCATTCCTATTAGAAAAGGTCAGACTATTACTAAAAATAAAATTTTAGAGCCAGGTCCTGAAACCGGCATGGCCATTCAGGTTTCTCCAGGAAAACGTGCTGTTACTATTCCAATTAATGACGACCGCGCCAATGCCCGCCTGATCAGACCTGGTGACCGCGTGGATATTATGGCAATCGTAGACTCAGGAAAAGGTATTAATCAAAAACGTGAAGTAAGTGTACTTATGCAAGACGTGGTTATTTTAGCTACGGGAGTTAATGTTCATAATAACTTACCAAGAACGATTGAAAGAGACCCTAGTGGTAAAGCACTTATACAAACAACACTAACGGGCGATACCAAATATACAACTATTACAATTGAAGCTAAAACTGAAGAGGCTCAGGATTTAGTTTACTTAGCCGCAACTAATTCAAGTAGCTTATACTTTTTATTAAGAAATCCTCACGATCGTAAGATTCAACCTCGAGTACCGGCATCAAGCGCGGAATCTATCCAAAGCAGGACCTCTGGCTTGGCACCTGGATTTTCGTCTCAGCCCCCTCCCAAGTAATAGTATTACGAGACGAAGACCAGTATACTTTTATTTGAAGTATTATGGTTAAACAGTTTTGTTCGCTATTTATTTTAGTGTTCGCATTAGAAACCTGGGCTCAAGGTGTTCCCGCAGGTATGCCCGCAGCTCCCGGAGCTGCGCCCGCAGTCGGCACGCCGACTGGCCCGGAAAAACCTAGTGGAAAACGTATTCGTCGCCAATTAAATTTAATAGTGGGGCTTGATCACGACGAAGAAATTTTAATTCCAGATAAAAAATTAAAAATCGGTGGGCGAGATGACTTCTTTACCATCAATCGTATTAAAGGAACTGATATTTTCAGAATCAATCCTAAAAAAGCCGGTAATGGTATCACGACTTTAATTGATGAAGAAACTGGACAAATTTTAGTTGAACTGCGCTTTGATATTCGCGACGATTCCATTGAAAAAACATTGCGTGAAGTTCAGGCCATGCTCAGTGATATTGATGGCATCGAGTTTAAAATCATCAATAATACCATCTACATTGATGGTTACGTATTAATTCCGCGCGATCTGGTGCGCATTGCACAGGTTATTAAAACTTGGCCTCCGGACAGAGTACAGTCGCTGGCTACACTCAGCCCTCTCGCACGTAAAAAAATTGCAGATTTTATTTCTAATGATGTTAACAACCCTGAAGTTAAAATCACTTCTGTTGGAGATTACATCAAACTTGAAGGACAAGTGAATTCAGCTGAAGAAAAAAGAAGAATTAATCAAATCGTTAGTTTATATTTGCCGGATCTGGTAATTGAAGTTGCTCCAGATACAGCTCACCTCAGAATTATGGGACGTAAAAATAGCGGTAAAATTGAAGATTTGATTATCGACTTAATTACCATCAAAAAAGATGACGAAAAAGTTGAACCACCGCCTAAGATGATTCAAATTGTAGCCCATTTTGTTAAATTCGGTGACAACTATGGTAAATCTTTTAGCTTTAAATTTTCACCGGCACTCAGTGCCCAAGCCGGCGGACAGGCTTCAAACGGAAGTAATTCGACAATTGATTCTACAATTAATTTATTATCAAATCTTTTACCTAAATTAAATTGGGCAAAAGTTCATGGATATGCAAAAGTTTTAGATACCGCTTCTATTTTAGTTCAGGATAAAGTCACTGGCCGAATTAACCGCAACGTTGTAACCAGCTCAACAAAAGCAGGACAAAACGGTGCAATTGATATAGTGCAATCAAATGCGAATGTTTCTTTATCGGTAACTCCTACAATTAAAGCTGAACGTTCAGGATTAGTTGAACTTAAAAATTTGACAGTATCGGTAACAACTACTGGTGGTAAGACTGAAAGTTCAAACTCAACAGATGTTCAAACAACTATTTCTGTGCGAGACCGTCAGAGCGCGGCATTCGGTGGTATTATTAAAAAGGCTACAGATACCAGCTACGGAGCGCCAACTGATGATGGCGCACTTATTACCTTTAATGCGTCTAAGAACTATGACCGTGTAAACTCCCAGTTCGTAGTGTTTGTTACACCGATCATTAAATCTTCTGCCAGCTCGGGCGTAGAGCAGGTAAAGAAAAAATTCAGACTACGCGACTAGCCCATCATTACTTAGGTCGCGCGCCTAAGGTCTGATGCATTTTTTTGATTAAGATTTTTACGATTTCTGACGAAAAGAATACTATAGCGGAGGTCTCTTTTGGCAATCAATCCTCAATGTAATTTAATAGCTGTTGTCGGTGGTAAAGGCGGCGTGGGTAAATCCGTGTTTGCGGCTAACTTCACGGCAGCTCTCGCGATGGAATTAAGACAACCAACTCTGCTGATCGACTGCGACACTAAGAGTGTGGGCGATCAAAATATTATCACTGGTTTAAAACCTTTAAAAACTTTACGTGAATTAGCTAACACGACACAATCACTTAACTCAACTCCGTTACAATCAATTGTTACACCTCACCCCGGCGGATTCTCTTACTTAGGTGCTGTACGTGGACCAGAAGAAATTTTAAATGTATCTCCAGAAAACTTAGGAAAACTTTTAGATTTTTTTGCTCGCTCATTCAAATTTATTGTTGTGGATCTTGGTAACGACATGGGACCTATGCAACATGCCTTCTTGCAAGAAGCTACTGCAATCACAATCGTTTCAACTCCTGAAATTTTAGTTGTTCAGCAAACACAGAGATTGATCAACGACTTATTAACTCAGACATATCCAAAGGAAATGTTTCAGTTGGTTTTAAATAAATATTCTAATTCAGGTTTAACTCCACAGGTGATCGGACAGCATTTAGGATTAAATCCTTTAGCTTTAATCCCTGCAGATGAAGTTACAAGCTCAGCTTCATTGGCAGCTTCAAAACCGTTTGTGGTGGTAAACCCGAAATCCCCGCTTTCGGCTGCTTACTTTGATGTTGTAAGAAAATTAACTGGCGGTGTTTTACAAAAATTAAAAACGGTTCAACGTCCTAAACCTGCTCCTGCCCCGGCAGCTGCAAGTGGCGGTGGCGGAACTGATCCGGCCATTGCTGCAGCAACAGCGAGCGGCCAATATGATGCAAAAACTTTATTAAAATTACGTGTACACTCCGAACTTATCCGTACAATCGATCTTAAAAAGATCTTGGCTGAAGCCGGCGATAATGAAAATAAAGAAAAAGAAATGCGCGCTAAAACTCAGCGAGATATCGGTTTGATCGTCGATAAAGAAGCTCCCGATTTAGCCCGTGATGAGCGTCAGAAGCTCGTTAAAGACGTATTAGAAGAGGCTTTAGGATTAGGTCCTTTAGAAGATATGTTAGCCGACCCGGCTATTTCCGAGATTATGGTTAATGGTGCTAATAAAATATTTGTCGAGAAAGGTGGTAAGGTTCAGTTAAGTGGTATTAAATTTACCTCTAACGATCACTTACGACGTATTATCGAACGTATCGTGACTCCACTTGGACGTCAGATTAACAACGCAACACCTTATGTGGATGCCCGCTTAAAAGACGGATCCCGTGTTAATGCCGTAATTGAACCTTTAGCTCTTGATGGTCCCGCGCTTACTATTCGTAAGTTTAAAAAAGGCGGTATCAATCCCGAAAAGTATATCGAATTCGGCAGTGCCACAAAAAACATGTTAGACTTTTTGAAAATCGCCGTTGAGTACGGTTATAACGTGGTTATCAGTGGTGGTACAGGTTCCGGTAAAACATCTTTATTAAATATGATCTCGCAATTTATCCCCGCACATGAACGTGTTATCACAGTGGAAGACGCGGCCGAGCTACAGATGATGCAAGAGCACGTTGTACGACTTGAAACACGTCCACCTTCTATGGAAGGTACAAATGCGGTTACCATTCGTGACTTAATTAAGAATGCTCTGCGTATGCGTCCCGACCGTATCGTGGTGGGGGAAACGCGTGACGGCGCCGCACTTGATATGTTGCAGGCCATGAATACAGGTCATGATGGTTCAATGACAACTACACATGCCAACTCGCCTCGTGAGTGTTTGGCGCGTTTAGAAACTCTTGTGATGATGTCAGGCTTAGATTTACCTGTTAGCGCCATTCGTCAACAAATTGCAGGTGCCGTAGATTTGATCGTACAGATCGTACGTTTATCTGATGGTAGTCGTAAAATTATCAGTATTACCGAAGTTGTCGGTATGCAAGGTGACGTTGTAACTTTAGCTGAAATCTTTAAATATAAAGAAACGGGCTACGATAAAAACAGAAAAATTATCGGCCAGTTCCAATCAACCGGTACTGTTCCTTCATTTGCGCAAGAAATTAAAGACAAGGGTGGACATATTCCTATGGAGATCTTCTCGAATGAAGCTCCTAAGGCTGCACCGGCTCCGACAGCTGGCGCGCCTAAACCAGGCGCACCGGCCACTCCGGCACCACCAGTTAAAAAAGTAGGATAATCAGGAGGAGATTATGGATTATAAAGACATACCTTTTCTGGAATCAATTTTAAGACACGACTGGATTGCTTTACCCATCTTCGGTATTGCTACTTTCTTTGCACTGTATTTTTGGGCCGATAAACTTTTAGTTAAACTTTATGAAAAAAGTCAGGGGAAAAAAACCAGCATCATCATGCACATGAAGTTATTGGGCATGGATGTTGACGAAAAAAAAGTTACACGCATGCTTTTACTTTCAAGTTTCGGTCTTGGATTTTTATTTTTTATTGCAACTTGGCCTAATGTTCTTGTGGGATTTTTTCTTGGAATTTCCGCCGGCATAGCAGGTTTTCAACTCCCTCCTATTATTTTCAAGTCACTCTATGAAAAAAGATGTAACTTGTTTGTTGAACAAATGGTGGATGGCTTAACAATTATGGCCAACGGTATTAAATCCGGCTCCAATCCGCAGCAATCTATGCAAAGAGTTGTTGAAATTATGGGTAACCCTATCAGCGCGGAGTTTGGTCAAGTAATTACACAAACTCAATTTGGTCAGAGCTTTGAGGAAGCCTTAACAGATCTTTCTGTTAGAATTCCACGTCCAGACGTACAAATGTTTGTGGTTGCCATTAATATTTTAAAAGAGACCGGTGGTAATTTATCGGAAACTTTCCAAACAATTGTTTTAACAATCCGTGAAAGACAAAAGCTAGAAAAGAAGATTTCGGCAATGACTGCGCAAGGGGTTATGCAAGGAATTATCGTAACATCTATTCCGTTTTTATTAATGGGCGTATTTTATGCGTTAGACCCAGATCACATTATGCCCATGTTCACCACGACCTTGGGCTTATTGTTCCTCGCCGCTATGCTAGGTTTGCAAATTATCGGTGGAGTGATGATTAAAAAAATTGTTACAATTAAGGTGTAAATGGAGATTCCGAATATGAAATATAGTTTAGTCCTTTTAGCGACTTTATTCTTAACTTACCCGAAGGCTAATGCACTTGTAGATATGAATAGCGCTAGTTATTCGAATTTATGGACTGACTTAGAAGTTCCAAGCAATGGTTACGATATGAAAGTTATGCGCGCCTATAAAAGCCGTACTCTTTATAATGGTATGTTCGGTTTTGGCTGGTGTTCGCCTTTTGAAACTAAACTTGAGCCAATTGCTGAAGGATCTGTAAAAATTTCTGAATGCGGAGACGGTCAGGAAATTATTTTCTCAGCACGTGAAATTACCCGCAAAGATGTAGACAATACTATTACACAAATTATTGGAAAAATGAAAACAGACCCGAAAGTTAAAGTAGTTTCAGCTGATTATTGGAAAAAACTTTCTGATGACTTAGTTGAAGATGCTGATCAGAGGTCTGAATTAGCCTACCAGTATAAAATTGTTGTTCCGCTTAAAGAAGGTTCAAAACTAATCGCTAATGGTAAAGAAGTTGAAAGCGTTGTTGTTAGCAAAGGCTTTTACACGCGTAACTTACCAGATGGCAGCAGCCAGCGTTTTGATAGCGCCGGCCGTTTAACTCATATGTACGATAAAAACGGAAACTTCCTTAAGTTCGAATATGATAAAGATTTATTAGTACAATTAGAAGATAACAACGCACGTAAACTTGTTTTTAGATATTGGCCTAACAAAAAAGTTAAAATGATCACTGGGCCCAACAGCTTAATAACGGAGTATAAATATAATTCTCAGGAAGATTTAATCTGGAATAAAAATGCTTGGGCAAAAACCGATAAAGATGTTTATACCTATGAATATAATGAGTTCCACAATTTAACTAAAGCAACTTGGCCGGATAAAACATGGATTGCAATTAAATACGATAATATTAAAGACTGGGTTCTTGGCTTCACAGATCGCGACAAGTGTGTAGAAAATTATAAGTACGAAAACTCTACATCTCAGCCTAAATTTCACTACTGGTCTTCGGTAGTTAAAACTTGTGGTAAAGAAGTTGTAGCCAATAATCGTTATGAGTTCTGGCACAAGCAATTACCAAGTGGTCAGGTTATTTTGTCGCGTGTGTTAACTAACACTAACGGCAGCACTCAGGACATAACTTACCACGATACTTTAGGTAAAGCAGTTTCAATTAAAAAGAATAATGAAAAAGTGACTTTTGAATATTACCCAGATGGTTTAATTAAAACAAAAGAAGCATCAAATGCACGAGTTGAATTTACTCACGACCCAACTACTAAAAAAGTAGCTACTGTAAAAAGTACTTTCTTCAATGAAAAAGGCAAACCGATTTCAGTTCTTACAACAAGTTTTAAATACGATCCCAAAGGTAATTTAAGTTATGCTGAAAACTCTGACGGTCAGAAAATTAATATGACTTACGATATAAAGGGCCGAATTGCGACAATCACAGATCAAGCCAAAAAAGTTGTTAAAATTGATTACGAAGAAAGATTTGGCAAACCGGCGATTGTGTCACGCCCGGGTTTAGGAACAATTAAAGTCAGCTATAAAGTTAATGGTGAAATTGCTAAAGTAGAAAGTGCAGAAGGCCCAACAGTAGCTTCTCAAGTGGCCAGCACTTTCAATAACTTATTAGATGTAATTTCACCCGCCACCCAAGATTTATATAATTTATAGAGAGGTCTATATGAAATTAATGTTATTAGTTTTATCAATAGTAAGTTTTGGGGTTGTAGCACTCGCGCAATCAACAAACACTGAAGCCAACTGGTTTTCGCCACAATGTAAAGACTGTCCTAAGATGTTAACACCTGGAACAGCTAGCCTAGGAAACAACAAAGGCGTGTATAGACCTGATAGACGTGGTTCTAAAAAGAAACCTTCTGCTACTCCACCAACTGCTCCAGCTGGTACTGACGACTAATCATTCTCAATAACATTAAGAGTGTATCAATCTGATACGCTCGATGTTTTGAACAACACCTGTCTAATAATTTACCAGTCTCATTAAAATACACTCTTCTAAGTACCTGAAATTGCATAATCTTTAATGTTCTATTTTAGCTCTTCGTTGGCATCGTCTTCGCAATACATCTATTCAGATATAGAACTCAACTAAGGAGATTAGTATGAAAAAGGTAGTAATGTTATTTGTAGTAGCGGCTTCTTTCATCGGAGCTAACGCTCATTCATGTGAGCTAAAGAATAAAACAAAATCTATGCTACGTAGTTCTGCAAAGCATGCATTTGTTCCAGGTAAAGCATCATCTGTAGCAAGCAGCAAAGCTTCAGCTCCTGGCGCTGTTCCTGTTGGCAACTAATATTTAATTTTAACTATTCTTCAACGGGCTCATCGTCTTCGACGCTGAGCTCTTCTATTTTGGCTTGGGCTTCTTCAAATTTAATTTTTGAAATTTCTGGTTTTACAATAGGTTCCTGAGCTGCAGTTTCTTCTTTTTTAGTCACAGATTCAGATTTAATGGCTTTTCCGCTGTCAGAGTGTTTCCAGTTATAATAAGATTCTTTTGCTGAATTAGCGCTGTCTTTAATAAGCTTTACGCCACCATGTGCAACTTTATTTACAAAATCTGAAACTGTTGAGTTAACTAACGAAGCTTCAATCTGTTGCTCCAAAGTTGTTTCGCCCGTTTTAACCTGTGTTAAGATCATAAATATAGCTGCGAAGCCGAAACATTTTATAACAAATTTAAACTCATCCATTCTGTACCTCTGAATAATGCTTGCTGATGTCTTCAATTGCTGTAACAAGTTGTGCTTTTGTAAATGGCTTTGTTAAATAAACTATAGCTCCAAGAGCTTTGGCCTGATTAATAATGGCCTCATTCTCAAGAGATGAAATCACTATTACTTTTGTAGACGGAGAAAGTGAAGGCAACTCCTTCAAAATATCTAATCCATTTTTTTTGGGCAAAACCAAATCGAGAATAAGTACGTCTGGCTGGATTTGTCTAAGCAAATTTGTGGCTTCCTCACCATCGTGCGCCTCTGCCGCTATACTGAAATCGCTGACACCGCTCAAAGAGTAGCGGTATATCTCGCACATAAAGGGTGAGTCTTCGACTATTAAACACTTAAGGGCCATGCTTTATTTTAGCCTTATTTGGCTATGTCTGAAACTGTTTTAAGAAAGCTAGCCTTTGATCTGATGATCTTGGTCCAGTTCAAAAGGCTGGTCGTATTGCGCCACTCTGCAAAACAGGCAAAAATAGGGAATGATAAACACCTTAGCTCAGCAACCGCGTTTTATAAGTTCAGTTTTTCTTACCCTAATCATCTTGTTTGCACTTAACCTGCAGGCTCAACAAGGTGCTAAAAATAAAAGTCCATTTCCCGTTAAGTATACAAGCCTTGTTGATGAAAAAATTATTTTAAAAACAATCACTCTAGCTCCGGTCTACGACAACGTTAATAATATTTATGCCGATCCTATACAAAAACTTTTGGTGGATCTTTTACAAAGCGACAAAGTATGGGGCTATTCGGAATTTCCTGATTTTGATAAAAAAATATTCATCGAAAAATTTGATAATCAGCCTAACGATGTTATCGAAGCGCTGACAAAAACTAAAAGTCAGGGTTTGTTAACAGCTTTCATTACAAAAGGCCCACGTGGGTTAAATGCGAAACTCAAATTATTTACTCAGGACCAGGGTTTGATTCTGGCCGAAGAGGCTTTTCAGGATTTAAATACTTTCGAAGTTTCAAAGCTACGCGAAAGTTTTGTAACCATGTATTATAACATTAAAAATAAACTTCCTTATCGTGGTTACGTATTGAGTCGTCGCGGTGTAGATGTAACTTTAAACTTAGGCTCTATGAACGGTGTTAAGCAGGGTCAAGAGCTCACTCTTGCACAAATTTTAAAACTGAACCGCCACCCGAAATTAAAAACAATGGTGGGCGTTGAAAAAGAAATTATCGCTAAAGTAAAAGTGACTCAAGTTGAACCCTATTTGAGTTTTGCACAAATTACTTTTGAAAAAGAAACTGGCGTTGTCGCTGTAGGTGCAAAAGTGCTTCCTTCCGAATATGTTGCTTATCCTGTACCTCAAATTAATACCCAAGGTGCGGTGGTTGGCGATTTTCCTCCACAGACATCAAGACCACCACTCGTTTCTGAAGTTGATCCTGAAGCCCCTAAGTTAGACCGCTCATTAGAAGCTGAAAAAGAAGCTTTACTCGATAAGCAAAATACCTTTGGTGTATTTACAGCTCAGGGGGTTATTACCCAATATAAAGAGTCTTCTGAACTTACTAATGGTACAACGGCTGGCTCTTCCAACAACATGGCGCCTGGAATTTATTTGGGTGTTCAACTAAATGTACTGCCCAGTATATTTGTAGACTTCAATACGCAGATGAATTTTTTCGGTGGCGATAATATGCTTTCTGGCTCTACCCCGTTTCATTTGAATTACACCTATACCCGTTATTCGGGCTCAATCGGTTATGATTATGATTTAGTTGATGAAGAACAACCATCTTCTGATCCAATTAAATTATCCGCAGCAATCGGCTTTGCTTCGATAAAAACCGGAGTATCGGATACAACTCCTACTGCATTAACTAGCACACAAACAGATTCACTGGTTTTACAGTTAAAAGCGGCCATGCCTCTAACCCCTGAGTATCCAGTTAATATCGGCGCTAAATTTGACATTTATGTTTCGCCAAAATTGTCTGAGTCGCCGGTGAATTCCGGCAACTCAAAACCCTCCATCACTTCGTTAGGAATTTTCGGTCAGTATTCGGTATCTGATAAAGTGCGGGTGCGCGCTGATATTGGTGTTACTAATATTAATGTAAGTTTCAGTGGTACTGCTACCAGAGCTAATCCGGCAAAATCCACTTCTATACAAACACTGAACGAACAAATCGGCATCGAATACTTGTTCTAAAAACACTAAAATTTCTGAAGCCTAATCTCGACGTTTGGCTTCCTGTTTGCTGTTGTATAAAAGCATGAGAGTTTTAACGCTACTGACAAGCTTATACGCACTTTTGACCCTATGCTCGGCCTCAGCTGATCAACAATTTTTGGCGGCCAAGTCTCAACTTGAGACAATGCAAAAAAGTATTGAACCCTCGCTTCTAGTAGCCAGCAGAAATATGCAGCTTAAGCTTTATAGTGAAAAACAAGAATGCGTGGCTGTTGTATTACATGGCTTATTTCAATCACCTAAAGATATGCAGGGCTTAATTAACTTTTTTTACGCGCGTGGCTGTAATGTGGTAGCTCCACTATTATCTGGGCACTGGCGCAAAGATCAAAATGCTTTTTATAAAACCTCTCATCAAATCTGGAAAAGCCAAGTTACAGAAATTTTAAATTTAGCACAGGAGCTTGGCGACAAAATGATTTTGATCGGGCATTCGACAGGTGCGCTTTTAGCTTTAAACCAGATTGTTTCAGCCACTCCATTTAATATCAGCCATGTTATTTTATTTTCGCCGGCGATTAAGTTACAGAATAGCGTGATCTGGGTTTCTAAAATAGGTTCTAAACTGAGACTGAACCAAAACACAGTACCACCTGACGCTGCAGAATCTGAATATGATTTACAAGTACGCCCGGCCATAGCTGGAGTTTATGTGCAGAAGCTAATTGAAAATATATTTGGTACCGATGACAACTCAAGAATATTAACATACACACGCATACAAACGCCAGTAATGCTGGTTTCAACTGAAAACGATTCAACTATTCGCCATGACGAAGTATTAAATTTGTATAAATCAAATCCACACATTTTCAGACTTATCACCTACCCTAAAAAAAGTGGCATTCAGCACGACAACATTCAACGCTCTGAATTGGATGTGGAGCCGGGTTCACCGAAAGAGTGGACTAATCCTTATTATCAGGATCTCTTGAAAAAAATTGAGCAATTTATAGATCAATAAAATAAAAAAAGCCCCGGTACAACCGAGGCTTTTCGAAAGCTTTGAGCTTTATGAACACGATGGGCGACAGTTCTCGCAGTCTAGTGTCGCGCCGATGGCGCTCACATCCTGCGAGCTCTGCTCGCGATTACATCATACCGTCCATACCACCCATACCGCCCATGCCACCCATTCCTGGGCCGCCAGCCGGAGCTTCTTTTTTAGGAGCTTCAGCGATCATAGTTTCAGTTGTTAACATCAATGATGAAACTGATGCTGCATTAGTTAATGCACAACGAACAACTTTAACTGGATCGATAACGCCGTCTTTTAATAAGTCTGTGTATTCGTCAGTGTAAGCGTTGAAACCGTAGTTAGCGCCTTTTTCCTGAAGGATACGATCAACAACGATAGCGCCATCTAAGCCAGCGTTAGTTGCGATCTGACGGATTGGTTCTTCGCAAGCACGTTTGATGATTTTAGCACCGAACATTTCTTCTTCAGAGAATTTAGCTTTTTCAATTTTTTGAGAAGCTCTTAATAAAGCTGTACCGCCACCTGCAACGATACCTTCTTCAACAGCAGCGCGAGTTGCATTTAAAGCATCTTCAACACGGTGTTTTTTCTCTTTCATTTCGATTTCAGAACCGCCACCAACGTGAATAACTGCAACACCGCCAGCTAATTTAGCTAAGCGCTCTTTTAGTTTTTCTTTATCGTAGTCTGAAGTTGTTTCTTCAACTTGAGCTTTGATTTGGTTAACACGCGCAGTGATGTCGGCTTTTTTACCAGCGCCATCAATTACAGTTGTGTTGTCTTTATCTACAACGATACGTTTAGCAACGCCTAAGTGAGTTGCGTTAGCTTGTTCTAATTTCATACCCAAGTCTTCAGAAATAACAGTACCACCAGTTAAGATAGCAATGTCTTCTAACATAGCTTTACGTCTGTCGCCAAAGCCCGGAGCTTTAACTGCACATACGTGTAAAGTGCCACGTAATTTATTTACTACAAGTGTAGCTAATGCTTCACCGTCAACATCTTCAGCGATGATTAATAATGGACGACCTTGTTTAGCTACTGCTTCAAGAACGCCGATCATGTCTTTCATAGAAGAGATTTTTTTATCGTAAATTAAAACGTAAGCGTTTTCTAAAGCCGCTTCCATTTTTTCTGCGTTTGTTACGAAGTATGGAGATAAGTAACCACGGTCAAATTGCATACCTTCAACAGTTGTAACTTCTGTTTTAGCCGTTTTTGAATCTTCGATAGTGATAACGCCTTCACGGCCTACTTTATCCATAGCATCAGCTAACATTTTACCGATTTCAGGATCGTTGTTAGCAGAGATCGCACCAACCTGTGCAACTTCGTTAGAACCTTTAACTGGTTTAGCCATGTTTTTTAATTCTTCGATTACTAATGTAACGGCTTTGTCGATACCACGTTTGATCGACATTGGGTTATGGCCTGCAGAAACTAATTTAGCACCTTCACGGTAGATAGCTTGCGCTAACACAGTTGCAGTTGTTGTTCCGTCGCCGGCTTCGTCATTAGTTTTAGAAGCAACTTCTTTAACCATTTGCGCGCCCATGTTTTCGAATTTGTTTTCTAATTCGATTTCTTTTGCAACAGTCACACCGTCTTTAGTGATAAGTGGTGAACCGAAAGATTTGTCGATAACTACGTTGCGACCTTTAGGTCCAAGGGTAACCTTAACAGCGTTTGCTAAAGTGTTTACGCCTTTTAAGATGTGTGTTCTTGCATCTTCTGAAAATACTAAAATTTTACTCATTGAAATTCTCCTTTAAGAACTTATTATTTAAAAAAACTATTGAATAATTGCTAAAACGTCGTGCTCAGTCATCATTAAGAAATCTTCGCCTTGTAATTTGATTTCTGAACCAGAGCCTGCAAATTTACGGAAAAGAATTTTATCTCCAACTTTAACTTCAAGAGGTAAAACTTTACCGTCTTCAGTTACGCGACCACCACCAACAGCAACAACTTCACCGCGTTGTGGTTTTTCTTTAGCTGTATCTGGAATAAATAATCCACCAGCTGTTTTTTCTTGTTCTGCCATTTGACGAACTAAAATTCTATCGTGTAAAGGACGAACGCCTAAATCTGTTTTTGCCATAAAATGACCCCCATAAAAGTGCGGTATTTCAGAGTGAAACACCGGTTAATTAATAATTCGTTGCTTAGGTAATATGAGGCCCATAGGAAAGGTGTCAAGGTCCTATTCCGGATATAGTTTTGCGCAATAAAAAGGCATAGCAAAAAGCCCGCTTTTCCCTCTAAAATGCATTAAATTTGCTTAAATTATTGGCCGGAATCGGCTCTAGGAGCTACTTTTACGGTAGAGGGCTTGGTTTGGAAAAAATTCTGAGCATAAGCCGACATCAATTCAGCGACTTCTTCAGGAGTAAGACGGGTCGATAAATCACGTATAGCCAGATCTAAGGATGCCTGCTTTGTGAGGTAACCTACAAAGTAATCCGACATCGTCAGATCCTGAGTCAGAGATAAATTTAGAATTTCGCGCTCAAGTTGGTCGTTTAATTCACGGCTTAGGCCGGCTTCAGAAGTTACAGATTTCATGGCTAAGTTTGGATCTTGTGTGCCCATTGCTGTTGAAGCTTCAGGCTTAATTTTTTGCTTAAGAAATTTTACTCTAAGTTGTGCATCTTGAACTTTTGCACTTTTCCACTCTCTGAAACTTTGCACCCCGGTACTCACGTGCTGCTGTGGGGGAAAAGCTGAGGTGTCAGCAAAAGAAAGCTCGGGAGCTATACAACTTAGCGCCACTGAAAATATAATCAACGCTCTGTAGGAAACTACGTGCAACATCGTGAGCCTTCTTCCTTAACGAGGGGCTATGTTACAAATAACAAACCAAGCTTAAAACACGTATATTGCTTATAAAGCAGAGTATCTGTCTAATAGTGAGACACAAGTGACGACAATTTGGTTTTGAATATTAACTCTAGATGATTAGACTTTTACTCATCACAACGCTCAGGTAATTAGTTATACTCCACTCAGCATTTTGAACAAATCGATAGTTTCTTTTTTCATACATGCGAGCGTAACGTAATAGTGCCGACGATTTTTTCGTCCAATACGTATAGATAGGACTCACCCTCCCTTAGTCGCTCTAAAGTTTTTTCGGAGTTTTGGTGAGAGGCTAGATAGCGCATTCCTTTTTCGGCTAAGGGCGCGTAGGATTGATGTAATAACGCGGTTATTTCATCCGCCCGACCTTCGTATTGGTTTGTATAACGAATAATCATATGGACCAGACTATAGTCTATATTTCACCCCGCTTGTAGTCGAGATTTTACATACTAGCCTAATGATTGATCAACAAGTCCGAGTTTCTGGTCTGTAATATTCGAGGACAACAAATTTTTCAAGAGGGGGAAAAGGATGTCTTCAAAACTACTCGCAGTAATTATCACTGCAACATTATCAATCGGTGCTCAAGCAGCACAAATCGCAACTAAAGGTTCTGAGTTCAAACCACTTATCGTAGGTGGCGTTGTTGCTGAAAAGGGAGAGTTTCCTTTCCAGATTTCTTTACAGAGTTCTTCTGGTTCACATTTTTGCGGTGGTTCTTTAATTAAGAAAAATTGGGTTTTAACAGCTGCTCACTGTGTAGCCGGCTGGAATAAAGCAAACAAGATCGTTGTTGGTTTACATGATCAAAAAAATAAAGTTGGAACTGAAACATTTACATCTGTAAAAGTTGTTCCACATCCTTTATATAACAGAAGCACTTTAGATTACGACTACGCTGTAATCCAGTTGAACGGTGATTCTAAATTCAGAACTATCGAATTAAATACAACTGAAATCGTAATCCCAGAAATCGGTCGCGATCCAGTAAATGTTTGGACATCTGGTTGGGGTACAACTTCAGAGGGTTCTTACACTTTACCTAACTTATTAAATAAAGTTGAAGTTCCTTTAGTTTCTACTAAAGAATGTAACGCGGCTACAGCTTACAATGGCGATATCACAGATCGTATGATGTGTGCCGGCTTACCTCAAGGTGGTAAAGATTCTTGCCAAGGCGACTCTGGCGGTCCTTTATTCGTAAAACAAACTAGCGGCGACTACTTATTAGTAGGTGTTGTGAGCTGGGGCGAAGGTTGCGCTCGTCCGAATAAATTCGGCGTGTACTCTAAAGTTAACGTAATGGTTGACTGGATCGCTCAACAAACTCAATAGTTTGATCAGTTATTAAAAAACAAAACCCGCATCGGGAAACTGATGCGGGTTTTTTATTTTCTGAGGTCTTTAATTAGGTAGATCAAATAAAATAAATTCCGTACCCGCCTGCCACTTTAAGTGAATACGCGTTTCCATGCTTGCACTTAAACCATCGCCGGTGGCCACTGTTACGTCATTAAACTTCACCACACCGCTTACAACTTGCAACCAATAAAAGCGACCGGCCTCTGAGTTAAGAATTCTTTCGCCCGCTGTAGCCGATTTTAAAGCGTACATATCCACATCTTGACTTAAACTCACAGATCCATCGCGGCCATGATTAGAAGCTACTAAGCAAAGTTCGTTACTTGAAAGTTTTTCTTTAAAATCTTTTTGTTCATAACTTGGTGGATAACCATTTTTATCCGGCATAATCCAAATTTGTAACAAGTGTGTTTTGTTTTCTTTTGAATTATTAAATTCAGAATGTCTTACACCGGTTCCGGCACTCATGCGCTGCACTTCGCCTGGCTTAATAACTGCAGTATTACCCATGCTGTCTTTATGTTCTAAAGCACCTTCAATAATGTAGGTGATAATTTCCATATTCTGGTGGCCGTGAGTGGGAAATCCCGCTCCGCCAGCAACACGGTCTTCATTAATTACGCGCAAAACCGAAAATCCCATATGGGCTGGGTCACGGTAATCGGCAAATGAAAATGTATGGCGCGCTTCAAGCCAACCGTGATTGGCATAACCGCGCTCGCTAGATTTTCTGATCTTAATCATTTTAATAAACTCCTTAACATCCAAGCTGTTTTTTCGTGAATATCTAAACGCTGAGTTAATACATCCATTGTGGTTTGGTCTTTGGCTTTTTCAGCAGAATCAAAAATACTGCGGGCTGTTTTAATAACGGCCTCATTGCCTTCAATTAGTTCTTCAATCATTTTGTTAGCTTTAGGTACGGCCTTAGATTCTTTAATTGAGCTCAGTTTAATAAATTCCGAATAAGTACCCGGAGCGTAGTGACCTAATGCACGTATTCTTTCCGCAATAATGTCTAAAGCGTTCCACATTTCGGTGTACTGACCCATAAACATAACGTGTAAAGTTTGAAACATCGGACCTTCCACATTCCAATGAAAATTATGAGTTTTTAAATAAAGCGTGTACGTATCAGCTAAAAGTTTTGATAAGCCGTGAGCCACTTCTTTGCGGTTTGCATCTGAAATACCAATATCCATTTTTTTCATTACCAACCTCCGTTGTATGTATTCAGAATAGTCCCAAATTTTTCAATGTTCACCGAATTATAGATTTTAGCTATGTCGTCATGGGTTGGTGTGATCAAAAGTGTCTATTTATTGAACGACCCCGACTTTATTACATGCAAAAAATTATTAACTCCTACTAAATGCTTTAAAACAGGAATAGGCCTTGCTATGGCTCATCTAAAATACAAAAGGATTTCCTATGCGCTCCATTCAAAAAATCATTTTATTGTTTGCTGCTGCTTTACCTGCAACAGCAACAGCCGTAGAACGCGTTAACATTTGGCCAACCATTCCTTTTGTACGAGGCGCTGATTTATGCCGCTACAAAGATGCCTACGGACAAACCCGCAGCGAATACATGGCAAAAATGGTTAAGTCCGCTTCCGAACTTATGCAGGCCGGAGCTAAAGGCAAAGAGGCGCTGTCATTACTAACCACATTCAACCAAATGTACGATCTGAATCTGGCTCTCGCAACTCAACACCAGTACATGGATGTTACTTTAGAGTCGACTCTTAAAGCTTACATCAGCGATTACTACCGCAACTTACGTCCACGTGTTCAAAAAATCAGTTTCAACCAGGTTAACGATGTTTTAAGTATTGTAAGAGCAGCTAGCCAAGGGCAGCGCGATGGTTACCTCGATGCCAATCTGGTTAGTAAATTGGATTTCATAGCTTACGGCACTTATGCATTTGCACCTAACTGCGCCGGCGATATTCAGGTTACAATTCACTTAGTGGGCCGTGATGGTGTTCAAAAATCATATATGGGTCAAGGTCAACCCAGTGTGGTCATGAGCCAAATCGCTTCTAAGATGTTTGAAGAATTTCAACGTACACAATTTCCATCAACAATCAAAGTTGGAAAGAAAATGTTAAAACTTGTTGGCGGCATGAACGGCTCTGTAGATCGTGCACCTTCAACAATAATCGCAAAACAAGCCTGCGAAACTTTAGATGCACGTTTGCCTAACGAGTTTGAACTTGAAATTTTAAATACCTATGGCGATTGGTCAGGCGGCGTAAGCCTTAACGATCAGATTTGGGCTTTACCTTCAGGAAAAGTATTTGCACCTATGCTTCGCAACCCAACTCCGGTAAGAGAACCTCGGGAAGTTAATACCACTGAGTTTCTATACTACTGCGTTCAAGATTAATTTTTAGTGTTGATGTACGACTTCATTTAATGGGAGCCTGAATTGTGGGCCCCATGTTCCGCGTTCGCCTTCGTATCCCACGGCTATCACCATAACGACCCTTGATGATCTACCTAATTTTAGTAAACGCTTAACTCTGACTTCGTCAAAGCCTTCCATCATACAGGTAGCACCGCCTAGTGATGTGATCGACAACACAAAATTTTCGCAGGCGAGAGCACAAGATTTAATGGCGACTTCTTGTATATCACGGGCCGTTACCGGCTTACGCATCATGGGCCTAAATAAACCTACTGAGTTAAATATAATCCACTTAAATGGTGCCAATAAATTAAAAAATCCACTGCGGTAGGAAAATGGAACTACTTTTTCATAGTAAGCTATGACTTGCTTGGGTGCACTGACGGAACGCACCCATTGTATAAGAGGATTTTGTGAACGTTTCCAATTACTAGAATCTGCGGTGGCTACAATTAGGTGAGACGCCGTGCGGGCTGCAGACTGGCTTAAGCAAGCTTCCACCAACTTAGCCTTTTTTTCCGGGGACTTAACCCAATGAAAATCCCAAGTTTGAATGTTAGATGAATTAGGCGCTAACACTGCCAACTCAAAAGCTTTCATCAATTGTTCTTCGGGAAATATTTGATCGGTAAATTTACGTATGCTTCTTCTTTTGCGAACTGTATTTTCAAAATCCATGGCTTGATACTAACGTCATTGCATCAAAATGAGTACAAAAACTTTAGATCATTACTTGAACGTGCAAGATTAATCTTCGTCCATGTTAAAATGCTGCACTTGATTGCGAATTTCTGTGTGGCGGATTTTTAAACCCAAAATCGACACGTGCACTTGATAAACAGTTAAACACACAAGTAAACCACAAAATATTTTTATGAAAATCTTTTTGTTAAAAAATTTAAATGCAGCGGCAGTTAACAGGGTGGCCGCAATACTTAAATAAAACAAAATACGGGCTGCATTTTCGTGAGGATCTAACACTTCATCCGTAACTGCAGGAAAGTTTGAAATCATATTCTTAGTTGCCTCGCCGGTAAAATAACTTAAAAAAAGTACGGCGTACAAAAATAAATTTGTTCCTAGAATGATTTTCGCCATCTGTTCGTTTTTTTTGAAAAGAGCTATTAATAACAAAATTAGCAAGGCCGGTTGAAGTACGAAAAAAATTAAACTAGAAAATATATGTAATTTAATTATATGCATATTTTATTAGTGGTTTAAGAAGGGCAAGCCATCACCCAACTCAGCCGTTGAATCTCCAATGTAAATACTTGTAGCTGTTGATGTAGTAAAATACAAAAATAAACCTGAAATGGCATTACCTGCTGCGTTCAAACTATTACCCCAACACTTAATACGATCTGAGCTTGAAATTATACAACCTGAACGACTGCCAGCAATATCAAATACAGACTTGAGCACGCCAGTACCAAAATTCATTACTCCAACAACCCCATTACCTCCACCGTAGGCGGCAGCGGTGGTCCCGTCACAACCACGAGTAGCTCCCGTAAATGTGGTTCCTGTTAAACCTGTATAACAAATGATTTCTGTACCAATTAAAATTTTACCATTTGTACTCGGACAACTAGTAGTTGCACCAACTGTTATGGTGGTTACAACTGCTGTGTGTGCACCGGTAAGCGTGGTTCTACAATAATTGGGCGTATCACGTTGCGTAGTATTACCCATTAAGTGCTGTCCACGCGTATTGCGTCCCCAACATTTAAAATATCCAGTGCTTGTTTCCGCGCATGAGTATTCGCGGCCGGTATGTATTTTGCTCACATTAAATCCAATAGTACCCGTAACAACCGGCGTATTATTATTTGTATTCGCTAAATTATCGCCAACCTGTCCACGATTTCCAATGCCCCAACATTTTACGGTCCCGTCATCTAAAGCCGCGCAAAAATGCCCCTCTGTAGTGGTACTCGTACCGCTGGAAGCGGAACCAGCCAAATCTACAGCTGTTCTGCCCACTCCTAAATTTATAGATGTGCCCGATGGCGCCGTTAAATCGGTGTTAGTTCCATTACCTAGTTGTCCGTTGGTTGAATTTTCTCCCCAGCATTGGACTGAGCTATCATTTAGCAAGGCACAAGTCGCACTAGCTGTTCCTACCATTTTAGTTGGATATCTAGAAGAACCAAAATTTAATGCTGTTGCAGGTGGAGAAGTTATATTAGTTAAACTTCCCTGCCCGGATTGTCCGCGAGTGTTAAGCCCCCAGCACACTGCTGTATTATCAGTATAACGAACGCAGGTTTGGTAACCAAAGGCCCAAATGTCACTTGGTGTTTTTGCACCGAAATTAATAGGAGATAAGTTAGCCACATCGTTTGCAGACACATTTCCAACATTGGATGTATTACCCTGTCCTAACTGACCATAGGCATTGTACCCCCAACATTTAACTGTGGTGTTATCTAAAAATGCGCAGACGTGCTGTTGTCCCGATACAATTTTTGTTGCTGTTCTGCCGGTTCCCAAATTTACAAAGGCATTGGCTCCGCCGACCTCAGTTCCTAAATCACCTATGTTAGTTGCTGTTCCAATGCCAGCCTGGCCATAAATATTTTCGCCCCAACATTTAACCGAACCCTCGTTATAAAGTGCACACACAAATGAGTGGCCCATGGTTAAGCTTACCGGTTTGATAATTGTTACGGCAGAATCAGAGGTGGCTCCTAAATTATCTGTAACACGTACTGTTGCTGAGCCTGTTGTGCTGGGTGCCGTATAAACAGATCGTGCGAGATTAACAGCCACACCATTCGCATGAGCCGCTGCAGTAGTTCCATTACAGCCTCGTATAACGGTAGTACCCGCAAATGCAGTACCGGTAAATGTCGTTGCTGTTTTTCCGGAAAAACAAACCTGTTCGCTTTCAATATATATTACGCCTCTATCTGGGCAACCCGCCGTACTTGCCACCGTAATTGGGTTAGTTGCATTGGTAATGGCACCATTCAAAGTGGTGTTGCAACCTGTTGAACCTCCGCCGGAAAATACAGAATACGTATACGGTGTAGTACCTAAAATAGCTGAATAGTTTGCAGTTGATAACACCGGAAGCTTTAATGTTGCTGGTGTTATTGTAAGTGTGTTTGTAACTGTCACGGTGGCCTGAGAAGTATTACCAATAGCTCCGCCACTTGTACAACTGAGGTGCCGGCTGTTGCAGGCGCCGTAAAAACGCCTGTACCACTCACCGAACCACCACCACTGGTCACACTCCAAGTTGCCGTAGCATCAGTACAGGCTGTGGGCGGCGTTGTTACGCACAATCCATTCGCTACCGAAAAATCCTGCGAAGCATTTGTAGCTAATGTTAAACTTGTTGGGTTAATACTCATGGGATCATAAGTTGTTACACCAACATTAAGGGAAGTTGTGGAGGTTAGTGTTACTGTGTCAGTCGTATAGCTTGTTAAGCGCCCTGTATAATCAGAAGGAGTACCTGTTGGATCAATAGTAGCTCCATCAGCGGTACCAGCTCCGCTAATACTCCAGTTGTAAATGCCGGTTTCCCCCGTAGCAGTGAAAGTAATAAGATCACCCGGATTAATATATTGAGTGGTGGATGGGCTAATTGTTAAAACGCTATCCTGACCCTTCCAAAATGAAAAAGGAATAAAAACCTGAGCAATACTAATTGCAGAGGTCAGTATTAAAATAGGAATAATTATAGATTTTTTCACGGAGCTCTAATTGTTAATTATATGCCTTTTAAAAACTTTTACAACTTCAATGTGAAATTTTTACGCTTAATCGCAAGACTTTGGTTTGAGTTAAAATATTATGCGGGTGTATCAACTTGAGATAGAAAAAAAATCAGCAGAATACATTTTAAATGGCGTTCAGTTTGCATATTGCTTAATTAAGATCGTTCGGGTTGAATGAACATCATGAGTTTTAAAAAAATTCTTTTTCTGACTTTGATTTCAGCGGGCTTTTTTGCACAGGCCAATAAAGGCAAATGTGTTTCGCCTTTATACAGCGTTTCAGCAAAAAATTCGGTCCATGATAAAGATTTGTTTGCAGTTTATGATTCTGAAGTTAAAGAAATAAAATTAAACCTTTCTAAAGCACTTACGCCCAAGCAAAGCGAAGCCGAGCTGTCTAAAGCCTTACAGCGTCGCAATCAAGAAGACTTGTCTTTATTTTTTAAAAACCGTGTCAATATCGATATACTTAAAAAACCAGAACGTATAACAATGGCCAAAGCCAAAAAGATTTTTAATTCAATTTTTACTCATCCTATTGTGGGTAAAAAATTCGCTTCTAAATACGATTTAAAATCGCAAGAAATAGGTTTTTGTTTTGGCCGCGCAGCCTTTGTACATTTTGAATTAATCAAGTCTGGAGTAAGCGCAATCAATATAGTTAAGATTTTTGCAATGGGCGGATTATATCGCGACAATGTAGGGTGGGACTATCATGTAGCCACCGCCGTGCAAGACGAATTAGGCACATGGCTGGTGATTGATAGTTTAAATGATGAAGTACTTGATTTACAAAGCTGGATAAATAAAGTTTCTAAGTGGGATGGTAATCGTGTAAATCCGAAGTTACGTTTTTACTTCACTGATCCTAATAAGTTTCAAGCTACAAGCGGTTTTTACAATAACGAAAAATTCAATCTACCTTTGTACAAGGGATACTTTAAAGATTTGTTAAAATGGTACTCTAAAAGAGAAAATTGTATTAAATCTCCTTACAAATGATTCCACACTGGAACCGCGAACTCATTTTGGGGTGTAAAAACTGTAGACACTCCTAGGTATTTTTCCATTTTCTAGTCTAAAATATAATTTTTAAGTAATAAAAAATTATCTCTGGTATGTTTCTCTAAATTTAAAAACATAAACCCATTAGGAGATTATTATGAAAAAAACAATTGCTACGCTGGCGATTATGACTTCTGCAACTATTGCTACAGCTATGCCTCGCCCTCAAGACCCAAATGCACCAAAACCTGTACTTAAAACTATCTGCTTAGCTCAATACACTAATCAAGATGGTTCGGTATCTCTTTCTAACTGCGATTCGGCTCGTAACAACACAATCAAAAAATTAGAAATCAAAGAAAACGGCTGTGCTGAAGGCCAAGCTTCTATTAGAACATACGAAAATTTAGCTATCCGCGCTTGCTTACCTCCAGGTGTAGTTCAGTTATAATTTATGAATCAAAGCCCTCGAAGAAACCTTTGGCCTTATGATGAATTGAGCGCTTCGAGGGAAAGTGAAGCCGATAATAAATTTATTTTATCGGCTCCCTGGCTTACACGACAGTTCCGCGTTGATAACAACGATGTTCAGCGCGCTGAACAGATTTCAAAAAAAATTTCTGACAAAAAAATCGGAGCCGAAGATTTAAACGACGTTAACTGGTTTTTATCTTCATTTTCTTCTTATCCATTTGCTTACATTCTTCCACGTAATGCAGTATTTGGTTCTGACTTACATGATAGCGTAGGCAACAAAGCTAACTTGAGTTCTCCCCGCATGACTTTAAAAGACCTAGTGCAAAATCCTTCAGTTTTGAATTCTGTTAATAAAATTTCAGAAGATGGTTCTTTAACTCAAGATTGGACATGGGACACTGAAGCCGCTCTGGAGTTCAGTAAAACTACTGACGGTTATGATCCTGAATCATTATTTTCTATCGCGCGACGTTTTCATTTGTTGAATGACATGGAAAACAACCAAACAGCTGATTTATTTAATTTATTACAAACATTTCCTAAAAACAGCGCTGAGTTTAAAAGTCATGCGGCCTTAACAATGCGCCAAAATCACTACATCACTGAAAATTGCGAAAGAGTGCTTAAAGCTGCTCTGCCTATAGCTAAAGGCGCTTACGATGAAATTTCAGAATTTATCCAAGCCGAAAGTGGTCATGATAAAATTTTAGCTAAAGCTTTAACAACTTTAGATACCAGCGCTGATCAAACCCCTGCATTACCAAGCACAATCGTACTTATGGAGTTATTCTATTTAATTGCTAAAAGAAATATTTTAGCCTTCAGTATGGTTGTAGATATTTTCGAAAGAACGTCCTACTTAGAAGAAGATCCGTTTGCTTCTGTTCTTAAAAGTGGTGGTGCTGAAGCTGCAGCCTCACGAATTGAAGTGCACCGTGAAATTAACGATGCTAGCGGGCACGAAAACGTAGGCATTGGATTTTTGAAAGACATGAAGCCTGTAACTGCTGAATATGCGACAGAAGCATTAAAACTAGCGGAACTACTAACTCAAGTAATTCATTTAATTTCAAAAGAAACTCTTGAGCAGATCAAAGCGCAAAAGTAATTTTATAGTTTGATGGTCGCTTCGATAAAACTACGCACTTAAGCAAATAAGCTTTGCTTTCACCTTCTATACTCACGCTTTTAGTTTTATCTTTACAGATTTCTAAAACTTTATCGTATGCACCAATGCCATTGCTAATGATCTCTAAGCCTGCAACCTTCTTAACCGGAATATCTTCTTTTATAGTTTTACAGCTTGGCATTTTTTCAACTAGATAGTGATCTTCTTTCCCCCACATGCTGATGCCATTACAGTCTCCTGTAACTAACGATTGCATTAATTTTCTACCCCAGAGCCTTTGCCAATATTTAGGTCCGTATTCTGAGTTTTCAGAAATTTCAGTTTTTACACCGGCCTCATTCAGCAAAGCAATTAAAGACTCTTCCTGATTTTTAGATCCTTCATGAATAAAGCTCACTAGGTTTTTAGAAAAATGGCTGTTCCCCGTCATATTATCAATTGTTGCTGAGTAAAGCTCTTCACTATATTTGTTATTGTTAGCTTTTGCTTTAGCAAAAAGAGATTTCCAAATACTAAACAAGTCTTCTTTTAAATTTATTTTTTTAATTTCTGACTCAATTATTAAATGCATTGTGGACCCACAAGTATAAGCTGGCAAAGCTTCCCCATTTGATCCTGAGTTATTGAAAATAGGTTTTCCATTTAGTTGCATCAAACAGCTATTTAAAGCACCGCTTAACAGCTCCAAATACCTAGAACGGCTAATAAGGCCAACGTCTTTCATTGCACGATAGGCAAATGCATCCGCTCCACCCTCACTCAACCACATGGTTTCACTAGGATCATCGAAAAGCTGGCCATTCCACAAATGTGCAGATTCGTGCGCTAAAAATTTAAAATATTTTTCTGTATTAATAAAAGAGTCTTTTTTCCAATCACGGCCCCAAATTGAAAGCTCTACCAAGCCTGGTAAAGTACCTCCGCCATAACTAATACCTTCTGATGTCAAATCGCTCACACTTAATATAACAAAAGGTTTAAAATTAAGCGGCGTATTTAATTTCTGATTATAAAAATTAAATAGCTGAGGCAAATCTTTTAAAGTTTTATTCTTAATCCAAGAAGGCAAAGCAGGATCTAAAATAGCTGTTAAGTGAGGTGTTGAAAGTGGTTTTATATTGCCAAAGTAAACATAGGTTCCATTGCCAGCTTCATCATCCCATGAAGAAGCTTTTCCTAAGTTTCCGATTTTACCATTTTGAATAACCCGCTCGCTAGAAAGCGGCACAAAAGTGTATTTAGAAAAAGTGGGAGCCATAGGATAGGCTGTTACTGGAGTTCCCTCAAAATGGCCTGAATATAAAAGCTTACTGCCTTCAGAGAATTTCCGGAACAATTCGTAATCTTTCGGTAATACTTCAACCCAGGTTTTCAGTGAAATTTTAAAGCTACGAGCAGGCTCTTTCAGTACAACGACCTCTCTGTCTTTAATAAACTCTATATTTCCATTGCCAGAAGAAAGCTTCCAGTGCTCGCGTCTAAAATTATTTGTATTTCGACTAAATTCAAACGAAATGATCGGCTGTGAAAAACTGTACTCCGCTTCCCAATCATCAACATTTTTATGGCTAACTTTAATATCAACAGTAATAGGCGAATTTAGTTGTGTCTGCTTCGTGGAACAACCCCATAAAAACAAAGCGGCTCCTGCAATAAATAAAAATCTCATAAAAACCTCGCTTAAGGCCTTTATGAGATAATAAAAAGACTTTATTTTCAAACAAAAACGCGCGTATGAGCGATGTTGAAATTTACTGATTTAAAACATTAGCAGGACAATTATAAACTGTAGCTGATAACGACACATTGGTTTGTTGAGATCTGCCGCCGTAGTCACCGCTGTACGAGCCTGTTTGTCCTGCGCGATTAGTTAATAGAACCACAACGTTTCCACCCATGTCGTAAGCATTATTTTTTAAAGTATTACGAGCGCCGGTTTCTAAATTTTCATTGCTTGTCCAGCCGCCGGTAAAGAAGTTGCCTTGATTACCTGTTGTTTCACCTAAGTATTTACAACCTTTAGGCTCAGCCTGCATAAATCTAACCTTTTGAGCTCCTGGACGTAACTGCTCAGCAGCACAGCCCGCTAAAACTAACAATACTACACCCAATACAACTTGTTTCATAAACACCTCTGATTTTGTATAACCAAATTCTATTTTACACCTATCGAAAATCAAAGAGTTTCAAAAAGGCTTACATCTAAGGTCTTGAATTTTATCCGAAATTTAACAAGCTATCGACTAGTGCTTTTAAAGCTAAGGCTTGCATAGTACCTTAGACTAAATGATGAATCTGCGCGAGATCGCTTTTTTTTATAATCATATAGCTGTTATGTTACATGCTGGCGTGGGCATTATTCCATTTTTTGAAACAATCGTGAAATCTGAAAAAAACGATAGCCAAAAAGTTAAAATCAAATTCATCATCGAAAACCTAAAAAAAGGCGAGACACTAACTTCAACATTGCACAAAAGCCATTTAATTCCGGTTTTTGATTTACCGGTAATTGAAGCCGGCGAAAAATCCGGAGAATTAGTTAAAATTTTTAAAAGCCTTTCTAAAGAATATGATTTAGCAGCCGCCACAGAAAGCGTGATACGCGGTGGTTTACTTTACCCATTTTTACTTTTAGGTTTTGCTTTACTGTTGCCGTCAGCTCCGGCGATTTTACTCGGCGAAATCAGCCCTTATCGGTATTTTATTACTATCGGATTAAAATTAGGTTTTGTAATTTTCGTAGCTAAGTATGTATTTCATCTTTTCATGAAATCTTATTACAGCCTGAGTATGGCCAAGCGCCGCCATGCTCTGTTTGCAAAAGTTCCATTTTTGCGAAATTTATCTTACACCATGTCTATAGAAAAATTTTGTTCAAGCTTAGAGCTCATGCTTGAAGCCGGTATACCGATTTTTGATGCGCTCAAGCTGGCTGGACAAACATCACCAAACGACGATATCAATATGGCTTGCCGTAGAATAGTTGGCGAAGCCAAGGGTGGAAAGCCACTGCCTTTAGCCTTTGAAATGGAATCTATATTTCCTCACGATATCGTGAATAGCATAACTTTAGGACACGAAAGCGGCGAAATTCCGGCCATGCTACGTAAAAGCGCCGAAATGTTAAGAAACGACATCAACCGCGATATCGGAATATTGGCAAAAATGATTCCGGTTATCATACATGCGATTGTTATGATTTTCGTAGCTTACAATATACTTTCACTTTATCTGGGAAATCTGGCTGCACTAGGTGCAATGTTCTAACTTTGAGTTACAGTCTTTTTTAAATTTTCTATAAACTGAGCCGCTTCTTTATGACTTTTCAAACGCACAAACTTTAAATGCGCAAAGCGCGCATCGCTCATAACATTTTCATACTTAATTTTATTTTGCTTATGAGTCGTGATCGTCCACCAAATAATTGAATCTTTACTGAAAAAACTTTTTTTAAAGCTTTCACGGTTGTTTGTGCCTTCCCATAGCTCTTCCTGCGTTAAGGTGCGGCGCACAGCTCTTTTAACGGCTTGAAACAACGTCCTACCAAACGAGTAATCCAGCCAAATAATCATTTCAACATTTTGCCACTTAATAGGAACAGAGCGTGAGTAGTTGCCATCCAGCACCCACGTATCGCGATTTAAAGCCGTTTTAAGCTGATCAAAAAATTTTTCATCAGTTGACCACTTCCAATTAGGTTCCCAAAAAAGCTTGTCCATTTCAATATAAGGATAGCCCAGAGCCTCAGCTAACTTAATGCTGAAAGTAGATTTACCTGAGCCGCTCGTGCCGATGACGTTAATTTTTTTTACCATCAGTTTACTTTTCTGTGGGTGTTACTAGAAATCCTGAAACTTCATTTGATACTTTTTCAAGATTAGCCGCTGGTATAACACGATAGTTAATATCTTCTTGGCTATCGCGAGGGTCTAATGCATGACCGGCTTTTGCAAAGTACACAAACTTAAGATTTTTCTTTTGCCACGATAGGCGGTTAACTAACTCCATAGATTCTGTGTAATACGCGGGTGTTTGGTTGTCGTACTGACCTTGTAAAAATAAAACTTTAAATTCAGCTGTTTTAATAATAGCCGATGGACGAGGCAATTTTGCGTAGTCGCTTTGATAATTTTGATTATAAAAATCGTCTTGTAAAATTAAGTTACTGTAATTGGCAGCATTGTACTCGCTTAACGACAAGCTGCTGTCTTTATTTAAATCTAAAGCTGGCATTTGCTTAGATATAGACTTAGCCAAATCATTGTTAGCTTTAAGCTCTTTTGCAGACAGAATTCCATTATTATTTATATCTAATTTTTTAAAATGAGCTTGTGCGCGGTATACAAACTGTTCAAGTAAAGATGACGTAATAGATTCGTTAGAAAAACCTATTAAAGCTACGCCGCTTACATTTTTATTTTGTTGAGCTACGTTTAAAGCAATTCCGGTTCCTTCGCTGTGTCCTAAAATATAAATTTTAGCATTAGGAAACTCATTTTTAGCAAAATCCACCATACTTGATGCATCTTTAATTAAATAATCCAACGGATGAGCTGCATAATTTTTAAATTCGTCTGATTCTTTATATTTGGCATCTGCCAAAATTTTATTTCTAACTTCAAAAGCTCTTTTATTATAACGAACCGATGCGATTTGTTTTTTTAACAACGCTTGTGCGATATCGCGGAAGAAGTAGTTTTTAGTTCCAACCGGAACTGTAACAGAGGACAAATCTTCATCCATATTTTGCGGGCCAGAGCCGTGTACATACACGACAACTGATTTAACATCTTTCTTACTGAGTGCTTCAGGTACTTCAACTATTGCGCCCAGCTCAAAACCATCAAAGCTTTTTAAGCTAACAGTTTTATTTTCAGTATTTACGGCAAATACATTTAAACAAATAAAAGAGATTAAAATTAAATACTTCATAAAGCCTCACATTGATCAGGCGCTATTTGAGCCTGTATTATTTTTTTAATAATTGGGGAATTAGTTCTTTTAATTCTACCAAAATTCTGTCTGACATAAAATCATGTGCTAGCTGGTTGTACTGAATAGCATCGTTTCGCACATAAATGTAATCAGCATCGCCTATGTCTCCGCGCTTGATTCCAACTTCGTTAAGCCAATTGGTTTTACTCCAGAATTCATTTTTAACTTCGTCAGTAATTTTTTGGGCATTGATGTAGGATACCGTATCTAAGAAAAATACTTTATTTTGCGGATCAACTACCTGTTGAAATATATCGGGCTTCATATGCGGAGCCTGATTTAAAAACAATATCGGTAATTTGTTTTCTTTAGCCAATTCAGCAGTTTTAATGAGACTTTCCCGCCAACCACGCATACTTAATGCTCTTTGGTGCTGGCTTAGTTTTTCAGTCACGCGGGCACAGACTTCCGTTGTGCCAAAAATTTTGCTGCTAACCTCATTGGTGTAGCAAACTTTAACTGCTCCGTAATAAAGCTGTTGTTTTACATTAAATAAAAAATCTTTTTCGCCGTTGCGGTTTTTACCCACAGAATCATTATTGGTAAATGGGTCAGCCCAGCCGAAATCAAATAAAACTAAGTCCGGTTTGTACTGAAGCATTTCTTTTTTTAGTAAAGCATAGCCTTGAATAGCCGTGCTGCCTTGGCGGCCCGCATTCCACACTTCAAATTTTAAATTTTTGATTTTGGCTTTATTCAACTTGGTTTCAAGCTTTCTGACGTATGTTTCTTCATCCTGCAAAGCAAAACCAAATGTGATATAGCTACCCAATACAATAATACGGAATGTTTTTTTAGGTTTTTCAACTGAACGTTCTAAATCGCGGAAACCAAATGAGTTGGTTTTAACATTGTATTTAGTCGATTCTTTTTCTTCTGAACTTCTAAAAACATTGTATGCTTCCCAGTTTCCATTAGGTGGAAATTTAGTTTGCTTCACAATAAATTCTAAACGTTTATCAGATTTAAAACCTATATTTTCAAAAGCAACCCACGGTAAGTAAAACGGATTAGGAGCTTCGCTTCTTTTGCGGCTCCAGTTTTTGTAAATACGGCCCTGAACTTTTTTTGTTAAAGCTTTACGAGTAATTGCGACAGCTTCAGATGCACTTTGTTCTTTTTGAAATATTCCGGGAGCAAATCTAAATATGGCTTCGACAATTACTAAAGTCAGCAGCGCACCCAATAGTGTTAATGAAACTATTTTTAAAGCCGATAAAAAGAATTTTTTCACTTATTAAGACTAACTGGATTTGAATTGATAACAAATAGAATTTAACAATAACTATGATCGTTGAAAGCCATTTTTAGAAAAAAATGGCTCACGCCAGTGAACTCAATACCATATTAAGTTCCGCCCTAAATATATCAATGATTTCAACCATCCAGTCAACGCCCCTTTACCAAAACGAGGAGTTCCTCCGACAGGCTTACCACGAAAAAGGACTCTCAATTCGTCAAATTGCAGCCGAATGCGGTTCCGCCAGAGAGACTATTAAACAGGCACTTAAAAGGTCTGGGGCAAATCAAACTCCGCGCTTAAATTTAGGTCAAGTTGGATATGGGTATAAACTAAAGAATGGGCGGTTAGTTCCCAACGCTAGTGAAACCAAGATCACCCGCAAAATCATAGGTATGAGAACCGCAGGCAGCTCATACGGGGCTATTGCAGATTGGCTAAACTCTGAAGGTTTCCCGACCAAGAATCGAGCCAGAGGTTGGAGTGCCGCTACTATTTATAAGATTATAAAACTATCTTCAAGTCGCTAAGCTCTCTTCAAACTTATTTTTAAGTGGTCAGTGAATCATTTACGGCTCATTGGATGCTGTCGCATATACTTAACTGATTCTCCACCAGATTTTATTCTTTTAATTTCTAACCTATCCAGCTTAATCAATTTCTTTTCTATGCGATTCGGTATAGGAAAATGAGTAAAAAGACCTGTACGGCTACGTCCGTTATTTCCCTCTGGATATCTTTTAAAAATAGAAGCTGGAGGCGCAAGTATTAGCCTTAATACCTGCCCAAAAAACTCCGATAGGTCTCTTGATTTAAATGCGAAGCTCAGCATCGTCCAGTGCACAAAGGTGTGCATTACTGGATAAGGTTGTGAAAATATATGGGCATCTTCTAAGTATTGCCATGAAATCTGATAATGGCCTTTTTGAAATTCATCTTTTGCTTTAACAACCAACTGATCTGTGTATTTTATTCGGATTAAGCTCATAACACTCTCCTATCTATTTAGCTAATAGTGAACTTGGTTTGCAGTGGTATTAACTTGACACTTAATCACCCAAGAAAACCAATTCCCTATTGCTTTTAATTAGTCTTTTGTAGGGCTTCCATAATTGCCCTTCTTAAAGGTTCATATCCAAGTTCTTGCAATTGATGACCATTAACAAAGAACGTAGGTGTCCCTTTAACTCCAGACAACTTACCGTCAGATTGGTCTTCTAAAATTAGGTTGTCATATTTTCCATTTTTGGCATCGGTAATAATTTTGTTCATGTTCAATTTTAATGGAGCGAGTATTTCAGGAATTAAGTCAGGGTTTGGATTGTGATGGTTAGCCCAACGATCTTGTTCTACAAATAATAACTCAAGTGCCTCCCAAAACTTTCCTTGCGCTCGTGCGCCCTCAAGAATGTTGGCGGCGTATTTTGAGTTTTGGTGAAAAGGCATATACCTAACAACAAATCTCACATCGTTAGAAAATTCTTGGGCTATTTTTTTTACGAATGGATAAGTTGCACTACACGCCTCACACTCTGGGTCTAAAAACTCAACGATAGTTACTTTGGCATCATTGTTACCTTTTGATATCGAATGTTGTTTTATCAGCAAGTTAGAATCAATCGGGGTAATTTGAAATGAAGCCTGATTGTTGGCAACTGACAAATTGGAATTTGATAAATTTGATTCAGTGTTTTTATAATTTTTACTGAGCCCCCAAAAAGCTCCGATGAACACAGCAATAATTACGAGTGACATTAAAAATGTTTTATTTTTCATTTTAATCCTTAGTCTTTCTTGATAGAGAAAAAGAAATTATATTCAAACCAACCAATACAATAAATGTGGCCAGTGAAAGTAGTGGTATGGTGACAAATCCGAGCCAATTCAGTTGCTGCTGTGTACACGGCGCACTTTCAGTGCACGGGACAATAACCGTTATCAATTTATAATAAATTAAATTGTGATAAACAGAAATAAATAAACCAGCGATTGAAAAAGGTAACAAAAACAAAACTGTATCTTTAGATTTTAAATACAAGCCAGTCAGAATAATAAAAAGCATTGGGTAAACACAAAGTCTTTGGTACCAACAAAGGTTACAGGGCGCATACCCCATGATCTCACTAAAAAACAGACTTCCTAAGACTGAAGCTAAAACAACGGTTAACTGTAAAAGTAAATTTAAATTATATTGGTCTTCTTTTTTTATCATTTACATACTTTGCGTTTTAAGCTCAAGCTTGGCGACTTTAATTACTTGCAGACTTGAGTATAAAGATAAAATACCCATTCCGAAGGCTACAATCAAATCAGGCCATCTCGTGGTTGTTAAAAATACACCGCTAGCGGCTACAATTACAGCTATATTGCCAATGACATCATTTCGAGTACAAAGCCACACCGACTGCATATTGCTATCGCCATCACGGTATTTATACAGCATAAGGGCTACTAATAAGTTAGCTACCATAGCAATAACGCCTAAAAAGCCCATAGTTTCCGCTTGAGGTGCAGACATAACAACTGCATTGTAAATTGAAGCACCAATAACCCATACTCCAAAAAGACCCATTGTTGCGGCTTTAAGAAGGCTTGCCTTTGCACGAACAACAAGCCCTGAACTTAAAACAAAAAGGCTTACCGCATAATTTGCAGCATCACCAAAAAAGTCTATTGAATCTGCCACCAAAGACACCGAGTCGGCAGAAAAACTAGACGCTAGCTCCACTAAGAACATAGTAAAATTTACGATCAGTGCAATCCACAGCACTTTTCTAAAACCTTGACTAACTTTTTCATGCTTAACTTCGCAACAATGAGTACCCATAAAAATCCTACTTTAATATACTTTGTGAGGTTTCAATTAAATACCCCTCTTTTAGTTCTAACGATTCCTCAGAACGAACCTTAGCAAAGTGATTATCTGAGTTTTCTACAACCCTCGCATGGCCTCTTTTTTGCCGCTTACAATTAGTCGTATACGACTGAGTGGCTGATCTCTTTAAAGATGAATCATTTTCAACTTTGGTTTTAACACAAACAACTTCGTAGACATCTACTAACTCACCCACATTTGAACTGTTAGAAGTTAGACAAACATGCGCCTCCGTTTTTGAATCTAAAGCTACGATACTTCCGCTGGTGTGCTCATGCTTTGTTTGAGTTGCACAGCCACTCATAATTAAAGCTACTGCGCCAATAAATACGGCTTGCTTAATGTTCATATTACTCTCCTGTTAAAGTTGTAGCGGTTGCATCAACTTCACCTTTATTCGTCCATCTTAAAATCAATACGCACCATTTTCCGTCGGCGTTAGTCATTGTAGTGTAAAAAGATGCATCATGTTTTGCGGTGACGAGTAATGGTTTTTTACCCTCTATGTGAGTAGCGGTACCGCAAGCTTCTAACACTGTACTTCTTGCCCCATTTGTTAAAGAGGTAATTGTTACCGTTGTTTTTTCATTAGCCAAAGCATATTGGGTTAATAAAATAAAAACACTGATAATTATAACTTTCATATATGCTCCTTAGTTACTTTTTTCTGTTGTTGGTTTTTTACTTTTCTTTTTTCCATGATCGTGTCCGTCTCCGTCTTTGTGGTCATGGTTGTCCTTTATTTCTTCCTTTTCACACTTACAGTCTTTCTTATCTTTACACTCTACACACATTTCTTTCTCTGAATGCTTATGTCCTTTTTTTCCATGGGCATGACCATCGCCAGCCATTGCGGGAGACTGAATTATTGTAAATGCTGCCAAAACAAATAATAACTTTTTAATTTTGTTCATATTGAACTCCTTTTTTAAATTTAGTGTGCTACCTTGCCAGTCATATATTTTTCAAATTTAGAAAAAATAACTGGCAAAACAACAAGTGTTAATAATGTTGATGAAATAATTCCACCGATGACAACTGAAGCTAAAGGTTTTTGAACTTCTGAACCAATTCCTGTTGAGAGCATCATTGGAATAAAACCAAACACGGCTACAAGGGCTGTCATCATAACAGGTCTTAACCTAATGAGTGTTCCAGATAAAACGAGGTCTTTTCCTGATTTACCTTCGGCTTTAAGTTGATTGAAAAAGTTTACGAGTACGACACCGTTTAGAACTGCAATACCTGACAGGGCAATAAAACCAATACCTGCCGAGATACTGAATGGTAATCCATTGGCCATTAAGCCAATAACCCCGCCCACAAGAGCCATCGGGATACAACCAAAAATCAATAATGTTTGTGCCACACTACCAAAAGCTGCATAGACCATAAGTAAAACAAGTATTAAAGCAACAGGTGCTAAGATGAGTAATCTTGATCTAGCTTGTTGTAGGTTTTTAAAATTACCACCCCATTCATAGTAGTAGCCCGTTGGCAGCTTAATTTGCTCTTCAACTTTTTGCTGGGCTTCATTAACAAATGACTCCGTATCTCTCCCTCGCAGATTGATTAAAACCGCAGTTCGACGATTTGAGTTTTCACGGTTAACAGACCCATAGGTTTCTTTAAATCCAATTTTTGCTAAATTACTTAATGGTGTAGTCGTATTAGCAGCAATGCCCACAGGTAAGTTTCTAATAGAATCTAAGTCTGACCTTAAATCATTTTCAAGGCGAATCACGATTGGAAACTTTCTTTCGCCTTCGTAGATGCTACCAACTTCTTCGCCACCCATTGCTGTTGCAATAGTATTCAAAACATCATTCACTGAGGCATTGAATTTTAATAGCTGTGCTTCAATCGGTTCAATTTTTAAAACAGGTGAAGTGCCCGCTAAATCAACTTCTACGTCACCAGCGCCTTGAACTTTTGAAATAACCTCTTGAGTTTTTTTAGCGTACTCAACTAATTTATCAAGATCAGGTCCAAAAATTTTAACAGATACATCAGCTCTTGTACCTTCAAGCAATTCATTAAAGCGCATTTGAATAGGCTGCGAAGCTAAGTAAGTTTGTCCAGGAACTTCACGTTGAAGCTTGGCTACCAGTGCATTTACAAGTTCTTGATATGTGCGTTTTTTGCCATCAACTTCGTCCCAGTCTGATCTGGGTTTTAACATGATATAAGTATCTGAAACGTTAACGCCCATTGGATCAGTGGCAACTTCGCTTGTTCCAATTCTTGAAAACACGTGACTTACTTCTTGAAAACTATCAGCTACCTTATCTGCCTTTTTTTGAAACTCAACAGACTGACTAAGGCTAACATTTACAGGACGAATCATGTGAAAAGCAAATGAGCCTTCGCTTAACTGCGGCAAAAACTCAGCTCCTCGTGTTGCGAATAGCGCAATACCAACTACAACAGATAACGCCGCAAGCCCCATCGTAATGGCTTGTCTAGCATAAGCCCATTCAAAGATAGGCACATAGGCTTTGCGAATGAAGTTCATTAAGCGAGGCTCAGCATCTTTGGTATCGCCTGACATAATAAGACTTGCGAGAGCTGGAACAGTTGTGAATGACAAAACTAATGCTGATAACACGGCGATAATAAATGTATAGGCCATTGGTCCGAACATTTTTCCTTCAACACCCGATAAAGCAAAAATAGGTAGAAACACCATTGCGACAATAATCTCTCCAAAACCAGCCGCTGTTCTGATTTCTACTGCTGCCTCATAAACTGCTGTTTTAATTTCAGCAGGTGTGAGCTTTCGTCCGAACTCTTTTTTTCTATTTTGTATATAACGGACGATGTTATCCATTACGATCACCGTACCATCAACAATGATACCGAAATCAAGTGCACCTAAACTCATTAAGTTTCCAGAAATACCAAGAGGCTTCATGACCATAAACGTTGCAAGAAGCGACAAAGGAATTGTTAAGGCTGTAATAATGGCGGCACGAATGTTTCCAAGTAAAATGAGTAAAATAATTGTAACAAGCACAGCACCCATAATTAAATTATGTTCAACAGTGCTTAACGTGGCGTTTACCAAATCTGAACGGTTGTATACCGTAATCAGTTCCATATCTGGGGGAAGTGTTTTTTGAATTTCTTGAATCTTATCATGCGCACGGGTTGAAACTGTTCTACTGTTTTCGCCGAGTAACATCATAATCGTGCCCAGCACAGCTTCATTTCCATCATGGGTTGCCGAACCAGTGCGAAGCTCTTTGCCCAGATTAACACTAGCTATATCGCCAATAGTTACAATTTTAAATGATTCAAGTGTCTTAACAGGGATTCGCTTAATTTCTTCTGGTGATTTAATTAAACCAATACCTTGAACTAAAAACTGTTCAGCAGTTTGTTCAACATACCCACCACCCACATTTCTATTTACTTTTTCAAGTGCTTCTTTGATTTCGTCAAAATGTATTCCAAATCCTGACATTTTTCTTGGGTCAGGTTGAATGTGGTATTGTTTTTCAAATCCGCCTGAAACATTTATTTCTGCAACGCCTTCAACAGTCAACAGACGAGGTTTTAAAAACCAATTCATTGTGGCTTTTAATTCCATAAGCTGTTTTGTGCGTTCTTCGCCTTGCTTTTTTTCTTTAAAATCTAAAATGAATTGGTAAATCTCACCTAAACCCGTTGAGATTGGACCAAGCTCAGGTCTTGCGCTATTTGGTAAATCTCCTGATACACCTTGCAGGCGTTCCGTTACGAGTTGTCTGGCTCGATATATATCAAGGCCATCCTTGAAAACAATTGTCACCTGCGACAAACCAAAACGAGTGATCGAGCGAACCTGCTTAACTCCTGCAATACCTCGCATAGAGGATTCAATAGGGAACGTGATTGTCCGCTCGATTTCTTCTGGCGCAAGCCCATCAATAATCGTGTTTATCTGCACTTGATTATTTGTAATATCAGGTACGGCATCAATAGGCAGATGTTGAAAGCTATAGACCCCTGCAATAACTAATGCAACGGTGACTAGTAGCACAACTCCTCTATTAAAAACTGAGAAATGAATAATTTTATTAAGCATATATAATCCTTAAAAGTTAGTGTGAGTGACCTTCGGGTGCACCACCGAAAGCAGCTATTTCAGCTATGAGTATGAACCCTAGACCTTTTGTTACAATAGAATCACCCCTAACTAAATCTTTAGAGCTGATTGTAATTGTGTTTTCATTTTTACTAATTTGTACAAAGTCGATGCGCTTATAAAATCCATCTCGGTATCTATAGACATTAACTTCAACGCCAGATGTAACAATGGTTTTTTTACTGATCGTGATCGGTTGTGAGCTATTCACAGCTGTTTTTTCTACATCAAAGTTTTTCTCAGCCTCAGGCGAAAGTTTAATACCATTTTCTTCGCTAGCTTCTAGTATTCCCTTGTCAGGACCAACTTGAGAGTTTTCCTCACCATGCTCGTCTCCATGATCATCATGGTCGCCATGCTCTTCATGACCTTCTTCTTTCGCATGGGTCTCGCCTTCGTTTTCGCTGTGCTCGTGCTCTTCTTTGCTGTGCTTTTCATCTTCAGAATGTTCGTGCTCATCAGATTTTTTAGTAGCCTTAGATTCACTTTTTTTTGTAGTCTTGTCGGCTGTGTTAGATTTTTCTTCTTCGTGTTTATGGTCATGACCCTCTTCGGCCAAGCTAAACGGCATCAACGTGAATAAAATATAAAATATAATTAAAACATATTTCATAAAACAACTCCATCAAAGGCATTATCAATAATGTATAGCTGTCCGATTGCTTCAATAGCTTCTAGCTCGGCTTGGTTACGCTTTTGTTCAAGATCAAATAGTTGTCTATGAGCTTCAATAACTAAAGACCCTGAAACCAGTCCGCCAAAGAATAGTCTTTCAATTTTCGCATGACGGTCATCCATCACTTTTTTGTCAGGCGAGTTTTTTAAACTGGTCACAAGATTATTATATTTTGAAACAAGTTGAGCTTTCATTACTTCAAGTTTTTTCTGTTCGTTTTGCAAAGTTAATTCAGCCTCTAAAACTTTTTTACTTTGATAAGCTCTTGCTGAGCCATTTAAAGAAAAAATAGGT
Source organism: bacterium (assembly GCA_019752925.1). GTDB lineage: Bacteria > Bdellovibrionota > Bdellovibrionia > Bdellovibrionales > Bdellovibrionaceae > Pseudobdellovibrio. Next base: position 96,564 of record JAIELP010000001.1, on the reverse strand, counting down.
AGCGGCATTGATAGGCCTATACCTGCAAAGTTTTCATTTAATGAGCCATCTTTTTGATTCTTAATTACAGGACCTATTTTTAAATCAGGGAACGACTCGGACACTGCTTTTTCTTTTTGGCTCTTTGCAAGTTGCAGCTCTGCCTCAGCGAAGCGTAAATGTGGTGATTGCTTTAAGCTAGTCGTAAGACTTTCTATTTTCGGCCAAGTGTTTTTCTTTGCTGGCAGGTTTTTTATAATCTGCTCGGCACTTAAGTTTGAGAGTCGAACTAAGCCTGACAGAATCTCTTGCTCAAGGTTTTTAAGTTCAGTTAGGCTTAGCTGATGATCTGAAATTGCCATCTTAAAAATGCTAACTGAAACTTCTTGCTCAGGTGTTAAAGCCGCTCTTCTTGAAAATTGTCCAATTATCTTATTGAAGGTTGATATTGATTCTTCTTCAATCTGAATTTCACTGCGGAGCTGACTAAGTCTATACAGCTGCTTAATTAGCCCCAATCTAAAACTGGCTTTGCTTAAGTCGGCTTCGGCTATAACCTTGTCTTTTTCTGCGCGAGCTTCGGCTTTTAAAGCCGATCTTTTCCCGCCGATTGAAAAGTTAAATAATAGCGATGCTGTGGTTTCAGATTTATCACCATCTTTACGCAAGGTCTCCGCATCTAGGTCAGGGTTTACAAATTGTGAGGCTGCATTTTCAAGCTCAGCAGCTGCCTCTAATTTCTGTTTAATTATTTGCGACTCTAGTGAGCCCGAATCAACACATTTAACGAGTTCGTCGTAAGATGTTGGCTGGCATGTATTTGCCTCTTTGGCATTGCTAACCAACGGCTGAGTCAAAAGCACGAATATGCTCATGAATACTTTTTTGGACATAAATAATCCTTAATATGTGGGTTTATCTTTTAAAAAATAGAACGTTAGAATTAAACGAGAGCCTTAGGAGGTCTGCGATTAGCAAATAAAAATGGAGATTCTGGAAATAACTGAGATTTAATTTCATAAGCGATTGTATGTTCGTAAACTGGCACATGAACAACTTTGTTCATATTTAAAAGTTTACAAAAACCCGAATGACATGCGCCACTTGCGCAGTGTTCGTCTGACGACTGACCGTGATGCGAACTATCTGCCGAATGATCTAAGTCGAGTGAAACTTGTTCGTTGGAATTGTTGGGAGATTGGGCGTGAATATGATGAGATACAAACATTTCAAAAAATATATTCATCATTAAAATTATGAGTATAAATGTTGAAATGATTTTCTTAGCCATGCTTATTCCTTGCACCATTGATCTGCCATGTTGCTTTGAAAGTCAATAATTTGGCTATTTTGTGCAAAAATGCCCAACCATTAAACAATTCTAAGTAAAGAGTTAATTGAATAAAGACTCATAACTATCATAATTAGATTTTCTGCAATTGTTACGTTCGATAACGGCAAATTAAAAGTTGTGCCGAGACAAGCGCACTGAAATGAACTCTTAGACTGAAGTCTTTTGTAAACACCGTAGGTGGTTAGAGTTAAAACGATAACGGTAGCGGAATTTGCAATTAGCAAAAACTTCCCAGCAATAAAAAGTAACCCCAGTATAAGCTCGATAAATGGATAAATATATCCGTAACTCAGCCAACGCTGCGCTATAGGGTCGTAGCTTGAAAATGACTCAGCAAAGGCTTTTAAGTCTAAAAACTTAAAAAACGACAGGCCGATAAAAAAACCTGCCATTATGTGGTTCATAAAAAGATGAGAATTAAAACTGCCCAAACTAACTTGATAAGCCACACTCACCAACAGAATAAAGATAAAAATCGTTATGAGTGGCTTGTATGTTTTCAGTAATGAGGCCTCGGATTGAGTCGAAGGTTTAACTAGGTTAATGTTTGTTTTTACGTTTTTAACAGAATATTTAGGCAGATCAATTAAAGCAGCGCTCACCTGCTCTAATGATATATTCCTGCTTGATCTAAGCTGAACTTCTTTATTCTCTAAAGTTACTTTTACAAATAATACTCCATCTATAGCAGATATGCGTTCGGTTATCGTCTTCACACAAGACTGGCAGGTCATGCCATCTATAGAATACACGTTATTTTGTTCGCTTTTTGTGTAAATGATATTTCTACTCATATTTACCGCCCTATGCTATTTTTTTGCTACAAAAATATAATGTCGAGAAAGTAACATTAAAAAAGGAAACATTTGATACTTTTGTTTTAATGTTAAATGTGTTTGCGAGACTAGCATGTAAATAAAATTTATTGGATACATGACTATAGCAATAGGCAACAAGCAAAGATCTTCAAGCTGAGTGTTAACATAAAAAACTTCCTCTATCTCTAAATTATTCTGCTCTAAAATCATACGGATACCTTGTGGGCAAACAATATTCCAAATATCTTCATTTTTACTAAAGAATAATTTAAACCTTTTTGTGTGTCCAAAAAACAAAAAGTGTAATCTATCACGAATGGTCATTATATTATCGTTAGTTATAATAACGTATCCGCCAGGCCTTGTAACCCGAGCTAACTGTTTAATATGTTCTCTGCCCTCATCGAATACAGGTAAGCCACTAATTGATGTAGTCACGCAATAAATATCTGTGGCGATACTCTTCAAATCGGAGGTTGCATTTCCTTTAAAGAAAAATGGATCAATTTCAGGCACAGGTGTTGCATATAAATCCTGACCTTCAAACTCTATTTCAGGAAAAACGAACTTTACAGATCTTAAAAAGTTACCTTCACCGCACGGACAATCAAATATTTTTTGAATTTTAAAGCCATCTAATTTTTTTTTAAATAGAAATTCAATAATTTTTTTATTTACCCCTCTATGGGTATTGCCTTTTTCAATTTTAGAAAAATCCACTAATCTATTATCCACAAAATAACCTCGGGGTTTAATTTACCGCTCTATACTTTTAATGAGAGCTATGGATGTCAGCTTTTTTATCTGTCGGCAGATCAGAAGTGGCTTGCTGGAACTCTTTCAAGGGCAAATTATACTTGGCATCCATCGAAGCCCAAGTGCCTTCACGCTTAGCTTTAATAACTAGACTACTGGCAGACTTAACGGCTTTGCTACTTTTGCAATGAAAATGTTTTTCACCCATCACACTACACTTTAACGTAGTTTTCTTTTTGCCACTCAGAACATAGGCTTTTATTTCAGAACTCTTAACTGTCGGATTTTTAAACTGCATATCCAATAAATAAATATGAAATGAGCCATCTTTGTCTGCAATCACTTCTGTGTGAAAATTAGCAGGCATCTTAATATGTCCGCCGTGTGGCCCTGGTTTATCTTCACCGTGCGCAAAAGCTAAAAGTGCTGAGAGCAAAGTCGCTGTGAAAAATATAAATGCGTTCATATATGATATCTCCTTATAAAGTATCAATTTTAATTTTCAAAATTTCTAAATCCTTAAGTATCTCTACCTGTTTTTTTCTCACAGAAAACAATCTTTCAGTTGCGCCCACAAGGTCAGGTGAGTTTTTAATACCTCGGCGGTACTCGCCAAGAGTTAAATTAAAATAACTTTGTGATGTAATTAACTTTTTTTCATTTATCTGAGAAAGTTTTCCCAACTCTATAATTTTATTTTTAATAATATTGTATTCAGATTTAATATTGCTACCTACTTGAACAAGTGATTTTTCTGCAGAGGAAACATTAAATTTTGATGACTTAACTTTATAGTAAGTATCGAGTCCCGAAAACAAAGGTATCGTAAGCGTTACGCCATATTTACTTTCATTATATTGTGTCGGGGTAGTTTCGCTTGGGGTGAGTCTTCCGACACTGGCCGTTAAATCAAGTTTGGGCAAAAAGTCAGAACGGCTTTCTGATTTTTCAAAAGTTGCCTTAGTAAGGTTCTGTTCAGCAATCTTATATTCAAGGTTTTTTAAATGGTCAAAAGTACTGTTGAATTTTGTTAGTTCAGAATGACTTTGATATTTAATGACTGCGAACTCAGAATCAGCCAGGTCGACACCAAATAATTTTGTTAGCTTTTGATGAGCCTCGTCGTGAAGTTGATTGATCTGATTTTGTTCAATTTCAATTTCACTTTCTCGTAAACTGAACTCAAGGTTATCAACGGGCCCTGTAAGGCCAGCCGCCACCTTCTTTTGCGCCATTAGTTTTTGCGTCTGCACAGCTTTGTATTCATCAACTAATATGTCTTGAAGCTGATGTAAATACAGCATTTCACTTATAATCTCAGTTAGCGAAATTTTTAAATCACGCTGTTTGAGTTCGTATTCATATTTTGATAAATTTAGATCAGCTTCTTTTTGGCTTAACGAAGCTTTATCTTTAAACCCGTTAAAAAGATTATATCTACCTTCAATATATCCAACAATACCTTTTTCTGCGACAGCAGAAGCATCAGTCTTATTATTCTGCCAACCACCTATGGCATTTACAGTTGGTAAAAAACTAGATTTACTAGAAGAATAAAGAGCTTCCTTAGCCTCAACTTGCTTTTGTAAAGACGATAACTCTGAGTTTTGTTCAAACAACTTAGTTTCTAAATTCTGAACTCCAATCAAAGCATTTGCACTCGCGCTATAAAGCAACATGAAAATAAAGAAACCCTTTACCATATATACTCCAACTATCTTTCAACCTGAAATTTAAAAGTGCTTTTTTTTCCTTTGTTGTTGGCCACAACTTGCACTTCAACTCTGTAAGCTCCTTTAAAATCAACTTTAGCCAAATAAGCTCCATTCTTTGATTCAAACTTGAGTGGCGTGGCTTTGCCTTTTGAAGGCTTAGCAGTTCCTGTAAGCACAACGTCGGTTAGTGGCAAATCTGCTCCTTCGTGTGAAGCGGGATAAAGCTCAACGGAATCACCTTTAATGACGTATTCTAGATTGATCACTTTTCCTGGCTTCACAACCCCACCATGATTTGCTTTTAAGGCACCAGGTGTTTCATCATGCCCTTCATGGGCAAAGGTATTAATTGAAACCACCATAAAAACCGTTGTTAAAATTATTTTAAACATAAATATCTCCTTATTGTTTGTTTTTAATGTGAATGTTTTTCTATGAAATCACCTTCTTGAAAGGCTACGCCCTTATTAAATTCGACGACTACATAGTTTACATTTATTAAAGCAGTAACTTTTCCGTGACCTTTAGAAACCTTTCGGCAAGATCTTTCTTCTGCCTTGACCGAATTACACTGGTTTGAAAATAGCTCAACATGATCTCCAACAGAGACTTCGTTATTATTTAAACCCACATGCGCTGTTGTTTCGCTAACCTTCATTGCCACTACACCCCTATGAATGTTGGTAGCACACGAAGATGTAATGAGTAGGGTCAAGCTGATAAGAATCATTTTTTTAGACATGGTTATTTGCTCCTTCAAAGGCAGATTTTTGTTCCATTTTTAAAATACTTTGCTCCGCTGAATTTTTACCGAAGTGAAAAAATACAGCTGGTGTTACGAACATATCTAGTAAGGTCGAACTAATGAGCCCGCCTACAATAACCACAGCCACGGGATGCAGGATTTCTTTGCCTGGTTCTCCACCAGCCAAGGCGAATGGGATCAGACCTAGTATGGCGGTTAACGCGGTCATAAGCACAGGCACAAGCCGCTCAAGAGAGCCTCGTATAACCATGTGCTCAGTAAATTTTTCCCCTTCATGTTTCATAAGATGAAGGTAGTGAGAGATCATCATAATACCGTTGCGAGATGCAATTCCACACAAAGTTACAAATGCAACTAAGCTGGCTACTGAAATAGTTTTGTCGGTTAGATAAATACCAATAATGCCACCGATAAATGCCATTGGGATATTAAGCATGACCTGAATAGATACAAAAGTAGATTTAAAATGCATGTACAGCACAATAAAAATACCTAACACAGCAAGTATCGCTAAGAAAACCATTAAGCGTGCCGCCTGCTGCTGACTTTCAAATTGCCCACCGTAAGAAAGAAAGTAACCTTCTGGTAGCTCTACATTTTTATTAATTTTATTCTGTATTTCGCTCACAAGACCATTTAAGTCGCGACCAGATGAGTTTGCTAAAACCACGATGCGTCTTTGCGCATTTTCTCTATTAATAATGTTTGGCCCATTAGACTCATAAACATCTGCAACTTGTTCGACTAAAATTTTAGTGCCATCGGGCAATGTTTTAATTGGTGTTTTTTGAATAAGCTCTAAATCAGTTCTTGATTTTTCATCAAAGCGCATGAATACATCTATGCTTTTTTGACCCTCGAGAATTTGCCCAACAACTTCGCCTTGAAGTGCTTTTTCCATAAGTTGAGCTAAGTCTCCAACGACTATACCGTATTTTGCAGCCTCTTCTCGCATAAGTTGAACTTTTACTTGTGGAATTAAAACTTGTTGCTCTACTTGAAGATCGACCAATCCTTCTGTCTCTTCAATAGCTTTTTTAATTTCAGCGGCTTTTGCTCTTAATGTTGATAAATCACTGCCAAAAAGTTTAATCGCGATTTGCGCTCTTACACCAGATAATAAATGATCTAGCCTATGTGATATAGGCTGACCAACATTTACATAAACCCCTTCAACAGTAGAAAGGTTTTCTCTGATTTCTTTTAGTACAACTTCTCGCGATCTTCCTACTTCTTTAAAATCCACATCAATCTCGGATGAGTGAACGCCCTCAGCGTGTTCATCTTGTTCGGCACGACCAGTTCTCCTAGAAACTGATTTCACTTCTGGTGATTTTAATATTAGTATCTCGGCTAAGTTTCCTAACTTATTTGACTCTTCAAGAGATATTCCTGGTTGAGCCATCATTGATATTGTAGCCGTGCCTTCGTTAAACTTTGGTAAAAAGTCTCGGCCCATGGTAAACGATAAACCCACAGCGCCTATAAAAAGAAATGCTGTTACCCCCATGACTATGTATGGATGCTTTAAAGATCTGTGCAAAATCCTTGTATCAATCTTTTTTAACCAGTTAACAAGTGCGCCATCCTTGTGCTCTAAAAGCTTACCTTTTGTCAAAAGATACGAACAAAGTGCAGGCGTTACTGTTAGAGATATAACCATTGAAGCCAATAGTGAAACTATGTATGAAATGCCAAGTGGAATAAAAAGTTTTCCTTCAATTCCGCCCATGCTAAATAGTGGTAAAAAGACTAAACATACAATAACGGTTGCAATTACAATTGAATTCCTAACTTCGCTTGAGGCCTCATATATTACAACCAAAGTATTTTTAGGATGAGCACTTTGTTTATTTTCTCGCAAACGTCTAAATACATTTTCTACGTCAACGATGGCGTCGTCCACTAATTCACCAATAGCAACTGCCAAACCACCTAGTGTCATTGTATTGACCGACAGACCAAACAATTTAAAAACGATAGCAGTTAAAACAAACGATAACGGAATAGCTGTCATTGTAATCATCGTCGTTCTAAAATTTAATAAAAATAGAAATAACACAATGAGTACTAAAAGAATCCCGTCCCTTAGTGCAATTTTAACATTACCGATAGAAGATTCGATAAATGTGGCCTGTTTAAATAAATCAGGATTAAGTTCAACATAACTAGGCATAGTTTTTTCTAACTCTTTAAGTGCTATGCTAATTTGCTCTGTTAACTCAATCGTACTTGCGCCAGGTTGCTTTTGAATACTCATGATCACGCCTGATTTAGCATTCACGCTGGCGTCTCCACGCATCACTTGTGGAGCCTCTTTTACTTCGGCAATATTTTTAACCAATACAGGTTTTCCTAAATGCATTCCGACAACTGAATTTAAAATTTCTTCTTTGTCACGAATTGCACCTAGCACCCTGATTAGTGATTCATTTTTTTCAATATTGATAAATCCGCCTGTTGAATTAAGGCTGATCTTAGATAAATTTGTTTCAATGTCTTCAATGGACATTTGTAGTTTTTGGATTTTTTCTGCCGAAAGCAGTATTTGATACTGCCTAACTCCTCCACCGATGGATGTAACTTGCGCCACTCCAGGAATACTTAATAGTCTGGGGCGAATCGTCCAGTCTGCAATAGTTCGTAAATCCATAGGATTAATAGCTGGGTCTTTTGAAGTTAAGCCCACGAGTTGAATTTCTCCCATAATTGAAGCTATAGGCCCCATTACAGGAGAAATATTCTTTGGTAATTTTTCACGCGCTAGGGTCAGCTTTTCTTGGACTAGTTGACGGTTCCGATAAATATCGGTGCCCCATGAAAATTCAACATACACTATACTAAGTCCTACACCAGAATTTGATCTAACTCGCTCAACACCTGGTAATCCGTTTAAAGCTGTCTCTAGCGGGAAAGTCACTAACGTTTCGACTTCTTCAGGAGCTAGGCCTGGTGCTTCTGTCATGATGTTAACTGTTGGCCTATTAAGATCAGGAAAAACGTCAACTGGTAGATTTGCAGCAATCCACCCACCATAAGCCATTAATAAAGCCGCAAGTGAAACCACGAAAATTCTATTTGAAAGCGAAAACTTAATAATTCGATCTAGCATTTAAACACCTTGTTCGTAACTGTTACTGACTATTACGCAACAACAACAGTTTTTGTGACACTATTTATAAACAATTACAGATAAGGGAATCGTTTTTAACTCACCTCGATCATTAAACTGTACCCAAAGCCTGTATTCACCTTCTCTGGGAAATGTGGCGTGTATCATTCCTGTATTTGGCGTATTGCCATTCATAGGGTGTACATGAATAAGCTCATTACCAGCCAATGGCGTTGCAATAACATGAGCTAATGCTCCAAGGTACGGAGTCATGATCGGCTCCAAGCCATCGTTACGAGAAACTTTAAAATTAAGCATAACCATTTTGCCAGCTTTAATTTTTGTTTTTGCTAAGTCTATGATCGTTTGCTTGTCGAGGCCTAGTCGAACATCGCCCAAAGGAAGTTTTTGGTTCTCAGTCAGTCCGTTTATAACTTGGGCTTTAGTTGAAGCTGAAAACTCAGTGCCATCTATTAGCTCGCCTTGCGCCCAAATAAAATACTGCCCGTTTTTAGGTAAATTAATATCTGTCTGCCAATTTGAGTTATCAAAGGATGGATGAAGGTGGCTAAACTCTTTTAGAGCGGCATCGTATATAATAAAGTGCAACTTCTTAGTATGGCTTTCATTTAAGTCTTGATCGTTGATTTCTTTATTTTGCTCATTATCGAAAAGTTTGAACGCATAAGTAACTTGTCCCGCAACAATAGAGGCTTGAGACTCGGCTTTAATTTCAACACGCGAGCCATGCCCTTGGTCGGCAAAACTCAATAAGCCTAAAAACAGTGTTGTAAGTATTACAATAGCTTTATTCATTTAATTACTCCTTATGAAGTTATTGATCAGATACCCTACACCAGTATAGTTAATAAAGGCTTATTGCGCTGCGTAGGTAAAATAGTAGCGATTTTATATATGAATTTTAAAACTTATATAAAAATATAATTCATTATTGACCTATACTATCCACGGGTATAGCAATAGCACTAACCCACATAGGCAGGTGTTAAATGTTAGATAGAGAAACAAATAAAAAATCAAATAAACATCCTGAACATAAACACAGTGCTCACGACCACTCTGCCGAACTAAAAAGACTTAGTAGAATAAAAGGACAAGTTGAAGGCGTAGAGCGAATGATTCAAGAGCGTCGCTATTGTCCTGAGATCGTTCAGCAAATTAAGGCCGCTAGATCGGCTCTTAAAAGTTTAGAGGCTTCTATTATTGAAGGACACATGAGACATTGTGTAAAGCAGGCAATTGCAAGTCGTGATCCATTTATCGTTCAAGAAAAAATTGAAGAGATTATTTTATTAGTTAAGGGACAGGGTTAAACAATGAATGTGGCTATATCAATTTTGGCCTTGTTGGGATTAATTGGTCTTGCCGTCGGAAGCAAATTAGCTATTTCTTCAATAGTTAATCGAAAGAAATCTAAAAAAAGTTGTTGCGTGGAATAGCATGAAAACACTCAGTATAGTTTTATTTACAATTTTTAGCTTAAAAGTATTCGCCCATGGGGGACATAGCCATTCGTCGACACCTTCAAGCACATCACGAACTAAGATTAGCTCAGTTGGTGACAGCGAAAGTCCATTTTCAGTTGGTTTTAAGTTACGTAGTGGGTATGAATACGGTACTTACATTGGTGCTTTGCCGAGTTTAAACTCTTTTTTTGGCGGGGACGAGCTTAGTTTAAATCTAAATTATGAATTTCAATTAAGACAATTTAACACTGAGCCACAAGCAACCCAGACGTCTGACTACCAAGATCAAGATTATAACAATCGTTTTTTAGCTCAGGTTAAAAAATCTATATCAGAAAAGATGAGTTTTAATTTAACTGGTGAGTACGAGCTAAACCAAGCGGTTAGGCTCGCACGTATGATTAATGATTACAATTACTATGCCTTAAACTCTAGTCTTGTATATCAACTAGAAAATGAGTGGTCTTTAACCGCAGGCTACTTGTATGGCGTACGCCAATTTCCAAATGGAACCTACACAGTGCCTTCTGGCTCTTCGACAGGGATTGGCGAGCCAATTTCCCCAACAGAGCAACCGAGCTCAAATGCAGCGGTTACCCTTGCTGGAGTTACAGATAATCCGAATGAAATGACTTTAAGCTACGGTGGTGAACTAGGAGAACAAACTTTGATTTTTCAAGGTAAATATACAATTAACAACTCTGACCTCAGCACAAGACGTTACAGCGGCCAGTCTATTAAGCTGGCTATGGAAAAAATGCTATTTGCTAGAATATATGCACAGTTGTCGTATGCAGTTGAGAATCGTACCTTTTCAGAAAGAGCCGATAAAATAAATAGCACTGAAATTGGCCTGCAAAAAGAACTGAGCGCAAGAATGACAGTGTTGGGACTTGCTCGCAATACATAACTTACTAGCGAAGAAAGTACTTCGATATGGGAGGGTTATGCACAACTTCAATATACCTTCTAGATTAAAGAAATTAAGCTCAGTGTTATTCACAATGCTACTTGTAACTTCTTGCAGTCCTATAAAAGAAAAATTGCAACCTAAGGCTCTAGTTGAAATGGATTATGTTGATCCTGAGTTAGTTAAGCAAAATTCTGATTCCCCAGACCATAATATTGTCGGCAATTTATCTTACGAAATACAAAAAGATTATTCAAATAGCAAAACTACCTTATTTGCAATGGCCTCTTTTCATGAGCCAATTAGCAAGAATGTACTTTTTGATAAGGTGAGAACTAATGCTTTAGCAAAAAACGAGTACAAACCTAAACCTGTAGATCAACCCTGCGGAATACCTGGGTTTCCAGATTGCCCGAACAATCCAAACCCTGTGCCCACGCCAACACCGCCAACAAGCCCAGATGAACCTTGTGGCATACCTGGGTTTCCAGAATGTCCAACTAAACAAGAGATTATAAGTAATTAATTATTTCAAAGGAGAAAAAAATGAAATCAATTTATTTAGCAGCAGCAGTTTTGTTAATTTCACAGATCTCAGTAGCCCATGGTGTGCATCCAGTTTTGGCTAACTACAATAAAACTACTGAAAGTGCATATGATTACGTTACTCACAATGCAGCGGGGTATGTAGAGGCTGATTTTAACAATCTAGTTGGAGTTTCAACTCTGCAAGATTTAACGCGTAAGATTCGTTTAATTAGATTTAGATTTTCACAACCTAATTGCGAAAAGGATATTGAGGTGTATGCAAAGTTAGATGGTTCTGCATTTTTAGCTAATAAGGTCGTTGGATGCGTACCTTAGTTGTATTATCAGCTTTATGGGTCTTATCGTCGGCTCATGCTCACGACGGGCATGATCACAACAGTCCGCCGCCAGCATCAATACAAAATGGTAAGTTAAAATCTCAAGATAATTTGACGTACTTCGATGCGGGTACTGAGGTTGAATGGTTAGATCAGAAACTCAAAAGAAAAATAACCGATAAGAATCAAATTGTTTATCAGCATAGTGGTGATTTTAAAGAAACAACTACTGAGCAAGTGGCTGACGAAAGTAAGTTTTTAAATTTAAAAGTTGCAGGTTCTGAAGCGTTTAAGGCTTTTAGCTTTAATCATGCAGGTGAGTTACGAAATAATATCGAAATAATTTTCCCAGATTTTTCAAATGAAGTTATTGTGCCAAAAAATAAAGATTTGAAACTTCAATGGAAAGCAGATGCCTCGTCCTCTATGGTTAAAGTAATTTTTGAAACCTATTCGGCAACTGGGCAACTAACTGGTCGCTTAACAGTCTCAACAAATGATGACGGCGACTTTAATGTGCCCGCTCAATACTTAAACCAGCTTCCAAATGACAATGGGAAGATTGCCGTAAAGCGTATCTGGCTGGGTGAGTTTAAAATTAACGAAAACAATTCCGAGAAAGTTGGAGTTCGTTCGGTGGTCAGCTCAGTAGCTCAAGTTAAAATAATTGATTAAAACTATTTAACATAAATAATTCCGCTATCCATCATGTTCATACCACAGCCGAAACGAATTTCACCCTTAGTTAGTTTCCCAAGTGGAATGGTTACAGTTTTGTTAAGAGGCAGGTCTTTTTTTAATTTTAAAGATGGAATTTGAACTGAAGTCGAGCAAGTGTTGTCAGTTTTTCGGGTAATTTTTAGCTCTACTGGTTTATCGGTTACGACATCAATTTTATTAGGCACAAAACCTTTTTCTGTAACTTCCAAATCAATAACAGTAGGTGTTGGTTCTTGGGCGTGTGCAAAAACACTAAGACAAAATACGATTGCGGTTATATTCAAAACTCTCATTAACGTCCTCCTTTATAATATTGGTGCAACGTAAGCAAAAAAGAATCCGATTAAAAAAATACCTAAACTGACAAAATAGATATTGCGGCTAGTTTTACGACCCGTAATACACGCATCACGAAGTTTGGGGTCTATCGGGCAAGGCGCATCTTTATTTCTCCAAAGTATAAAACCATTAAGTGATAACATCGCCGCCGAAAAAGCAAACACCTTTATTTTATGTTCTGACACCCAAATAAGTGCGGGCACATTTGAGGCTACACCCGCAAGCACAGCTCCTAACCCAAGACTGACAAGCAGTGCAGGTAAAGCACAGCAGATTAAAGTACTCATAGAGCCAAACAGTGTAAAATAGTTTATAAAGCCATCTCTTATCCGAGTCATGTTATTCACCAAATACACTTTCATAGCCAGATTCTTTTAAGATCGAAACTATTTTTTCTTTGGCTAAGGTTTTACCTTCTTTGAATTTAAGTTTTACATATTTATTTTCCAGGCTCACTTCAACTTTTGAAACTTCAGGCTGCTTTAAAAAGTTCTTTTCAATACCTTGAGCACAAAAAGCACAAACCATTCCTTTCACGCCAACTTTAAGTTCTTGAGGCAACACAGTTTCACTTTTGGCCTCCACAGCAGGTACTTGTGCCTTTACATCTGAGTTTGCGCTTTTAGAAAAAGCTGTTGTCGCTGAAAGCATCATGATTAAAATTATTCTTTTCATAAATCCTCCGTTAAATTAAATGTGAATCATAAAGTTAAAAGCAAAGCCGCCATTGAAGTCTGCGCCGACTTCCCATAAGACATTTTTCATATAAAACCTCATAAATTGAGTAGCTTCTATATTTTCAGTATTGTGCTGAGTCCACTGCGTGATAAACCAGATGTTAAGGTCGTTATAATCAGCCAAGAAGGGCGCAAAACCCAAGCGTAGTTTTGTGTGGTTGTCGTCTCGTTGTGGCCAGAGAGGGTTGTCTTTATTGTCTCGAAGCATATAAAGGTGCTCAAGGTAGGTGTAATACTTGCGACTTTCCCAATCCGCCACGACTTCGCCTAGTCTTACATTTGATGTTACATTGTTATATTTTTCAAAGCCAGAGCCAGCACTTAAATACAGATTTCCTTGTGAGTCCTCATTGTTCCAGCGTTTGGCAAGCCAATTAACTCTCGGAATATAAAACTCAGAGTTTTTTTCTCTTATATAGGTGTGTCCGATGGCATAGTTATAATTTAAAGAATAAGTCAGTAAGATCTCATTCATTTGGGTGCTGTTATAAGACATAATGCCCAACGCATCTTTATAAGACACAGGGTGAGCTGACACTGTCAGGCTAGTTAATACGAGCAATAATGAAGCTATCAAACGCATAAAGCACTTCCTTTGCCTGTTAATACGTTTTGAACCAAAACTTTGTGACAGTTTTAATAAAATAAATTTAAATAGTAACTGCTGTCACAAAAAGCCTACGGCTAGCGTAATACGTACTAAGGAGCAAGGTGCTTGTAAATAAAGATAACCTATTAGACGAACAGCTTATGAAGCTGTATCAGAACGGCGACGAAGAGGCTTTTAAAGTTCTTTATGGCCGTCATTCGTCTAAAATTTACGGTTTTCTTAAAAAGCGTCTTAATAGTAGTGAAAAAGTGGCAGAGGTTTACCAAGAAGTTTTTATTAAAATTCATAAATCAAAATATCTGTATAATGACAGCTTACCATTACTTGCTTGGATTTTTACAGTAACCCGAACAGTGATGATTGATGAGATTAGAAAAGATAATAAAATCAAGGTGGCTAATAACTATGATTTAGATCAGATCCCTGAAGAACTTGAAAAAACAGTGCCGCAATTTGAACAAGCACTCGATAACTTACGGCAATTACCTGAGCAACAAAAAGCTGCAATCGAAATGCGATATTTAAACGATCAAACATTTGAACAAATTGCAGAATCTTTAGCGGTATCACCGAGTAACGCCAGACAAATAATTAGTCGTAGTCTTAAGCGACTAAGAGAACTAGTTAGTGAAGGAGGTAAATCGTGAGTAAAAAAAACAATGAATGGCTGAATGATTATCAAGATTTTTTAAATTCAGAAAATGCCCAAGTGCCTAAAGATATAAACAGTGACCTCATGTTAAAGATGCACTCGCTTATAAACCCTAGCGCATTGGTTGTGTTTATAAAAATCTTAGCGATTCATTTAGTAACTGGGTTTTTATCGCTATCGGTGTGTCATCAGTTTGGTCTGAATCCATTTAATACAAATTACTCACTGGCAGACTGGTTTATGGACGTCGGTGGCTACAGTGTTTGTATGATCGGCTGCGGAGTAACTTTTGTGAGTATCAGCTTATTTGCCGCAGGTTACTTTTTGACTATTGAAGAGGTTAAAGCCTTAAAGCGTACTGAATTTTTACAGAATCTCACACTTGGTTTGATTTCTTTAGGGCTATTTTCTGCTGTTGGTGCTGAGCTTGCGGTAGGTATGGCTGGGTTATGGCTACTCGGTAGCTTAATTGGTGGTTTCGTGGCCACACAAACTGTCAGTAAAATTAAAGTTTTTGTAGTCTAAAAAATCTTAGCCTCTGTTTTTGGATAGTTTTTAACCATTGCAGAGTATAATCGGTCGATTCTGACCCATTCGGTGTCCTAAGACATATCTTCATATAAAATAAGAATATCCGTAATTATTCGGTTAACCGAAACCAGCCTTGTTTAGGTTGAGGTGAAAGTCGAATAATTAACTTAGGAGTTTTTATTTGACCAAGAAAAAGCCTGCAAGAAAAAAGGTGAATAGCCCTTTTTCTAAAAATCTTAAAGCTATATTAGCAGAGCGTGGCTTATCGCAAACCGCAGCGGCAGCAATTGCCGAAGTTAGCCCCGCCACAATTCACGATTGGATTTATTCCACGAGTGGCGGCGCACCTAGCGACCCGATAGCGTTGCAACGCTTGTGTCGGGCGTTGAATTGCAGCATGGAGTGGCTCCTATGCGGCTCCACAACTCCCGTTGATGCAAAAGAGATTTCATTGGCCGAGCTTTTCCAAAGTGAACCTGATCCAACGTTCAGCGGTATTTTTTCAATTGAAGCTAGACTTTTAACAAGAATAAAGAAGGACTAATGCATGGCAGACAAAACCACCGACTCAAAGCCTGAAAATAACGAGCAAGCTAAAACTGTTTCATTCCTACTAGGTTTAGGCATTTTTTTTATGCCGTACATATTTTCTTGGTTCACTTTGCGCAAAGGGTACTCAACCAAAGCAAAAGCTATCTCTTTTATTTGGCTTACAGTTTTAATGTTGCCGATAATGTTTGGCGGTAAGAAGCCCGACTCCAGCAGTAGTTCGATAGATTTAAAAAAAGTGGCAGACTCATCATCGGTCAGCGCAGCCGAAAACAATGCTCCTGAGCCTGTACTAAAAGAGTCGTGCATTAAAGTAACGAGGTACTTCGATGCGCAGTCAAAACTTTCTGACCTTCAAAAAGATCAACTGTGGAAAGATGAGTACGACAGCAAGATTTTTGAATGGTCGCTCGAGGTCGTGGAAGTCAGCGTAGGAGTCTTCTCTGGCTTCACTGTACAATTCAAATGTGTCGGCTCGAGTTCCTTTATTCAAGACGTTCAGTTGAGCTATCCTAAAGAGGCAAAAAACTTAGTTATGCAAATGGTTAAGGGCTCAGCTTATAAAGTAAAAGGCCGCTTGAAAACTCAATCCACGCTACTCGGACTTGGCGGTGATGCAATTGTACAATAATGGCTTGAAAGCACTCTTGCTATTTTTGCCTCTGACAGTCGGCCTTCCAGCATTTGCCGAGCTGGACGAAGCCCTATCAGTTAAAAGCGATTGTAAGCATGATGCTCAAATGTTTAGATGTGTGCGGTATATAAAAGCTCACGATGGCGACACAATCACAGTTGAAATTCCAAATGTGCCGCCAATCATCGGCCACAACATTTCGATTCGAGTAAAAGGCATCGACGCACCTGAAATCTCAGGACATGGAGCGTGTGAGCGCCAGCAAGCAAGAGCAGCGCAAGAGCTAGTTCAAAAAGTGCTGTCAACTGCCAAACGGATTGATTTAATAAACATTGAAAGAGACAAATACTTCCGTCTGCTTGCCGATGTAATCGCTGACGGTAAATCTTTAAGCCAAATCGTAATGAATGCCCACCTTGCTTATTCATACAACGGCGGCACTAAACAAAAAATCAACTGGTGTGAATTCGATAAGAAACGAGTTCCAGCAAAAGAAAACCAGCCGTGAGAACCTTAGCTGCGATACTCATCTTCTCAATGTTTATAACGTCTTGCTCGTCAATGCAAACTCACGGTGGTCATCAGTTCACAACACATGAGGGTCAAGTTGATGGACTCAGCAACATCCCCGATCACGGCTTTATGCAGGTTGAGCCTAATGAGCGCATCTGTGACGGCAATAACCGACTCTCTGCTGGTTTTGCGGTTAAGATTCGTAAGCCAAACTCAGGAGAGACTCAAAGCGAATATACCCAATATGTTGAGGCTGAAAAAACTAGGGCCTCAATTTGTTCAAAAGTAGCCTTATGGTGCTCAACCCACACACCATATTTTTGTAAACCAGACGATGATGCCTGCTTAAAGGAGCGCCCCCGCACCAACCGAAATGTCTGCGCAGTAAAAGTTTTGGATGCCCGTAACAAGCCCCATTTGTGGCCGATAACAATATCACTCAATCAAGAGACATGGATTGAATGCGCCCGAACCAACGACGACTATGAAAGTCCGCTTGCGTATGCCTCAGTTAGTAAAAGGGCATGGCTGAAAGATCAACCCAAGTGGGTTCAGTTCTGCGAACAGCACCGCCCTAAAGAAGAATGTGAGCTTATCGTCCAGAACTTTGAAACGCCGACATGGTTTGCTTGGCCTGATGCCAGTAGATGGGCAGTTGATATACTCCATACGAACAAAGTGGAAGTGATTCGTGACGGCGATTATTGGGTCGGTACCACTCAGGTAGATTTAACACCAGCTTGTAAGCTTTTTGAAAATCGCTATTAGGATAAAATACTCACCGCAATTGTTCTCGAGTTTTAGGGCTTAAACCGGGGAAGTTACCGCAGACTATCCCACTGTTACCACATTCATATTTTTATTTGAAACTTAGCGCTTTTTCGGTATAGCTGCCGAACCAATTCTCTTGTAAGCGTTTGAAACTACAAAAGATTTTATCTGCAATTTTTTAATTACGGTGGTATGGCCTTTCAGTATAGAAACCTCGGGAACTCGCACTTGTGACTGCGGTCAGTGAAATTGCCAATTCGACAACTTTAGTTTACGCTTTTAGGAGGAGGATTGATGAAAAACTTTTTACAAGAAGCCCGTGAAGATTACGGGAAAAAACACCCAAACGAAAGCATGAGTAAAGCCGAACTCGCTCGTAGAGTTGGAGTAAGCCGACAAAGTATTACTTTAATTGAAGCTGGCAAAACTATTCCTAAACTTGATATTGCAATCCGCATCGCCAGAGCCCTCAAAGTTCGAGGAGTTGAGTCGATTTTTATTATGCCGAGGTAATAGACCCAGCACTCCCTTTTTGTTAATATAAAAATAATCAAGGAGGGCTCTGTGAAGTCTCACGAAATTGACAATCCTTTCAAAGAAATCCTAGCTCGCAAATCGAGGCCACTTGCCAACGCATCTAACGACGCTAAAAGAATGTTTTACTGGGAGTTGCAAAGGCACTTTCGGGCGAACCTACCACTTAAATTTAACTGCGTAGTAGAGCTTGAAATGGGTTATTTGAGATTCTTAGCCAGTCAGTTTCGAGCTTTCGACGGCGAAATCGCCCGAGCGTGGGGAAGAGATGAATATATTAAGTTCGTTCTTGGTCATCAGCGCGAACCAGCGAACTTAATACCCGCCGACCCAATTCCATTCGGGTTACTGCCCGAACTAAAAAAGTCTGAGGGTCTTGGCGACTAGCCTCTTTCCGTATTTAAAACTCTTAAACGCCCTCTCCTCAAGAGATAATACCAGATTTATATGATTCGGTAGGCGGCGACTGCATCAGTTGGTTCTCCATGAACCAGTTACCAAAAGGGCTATTTTGGTAACTAACTCTCTAACTGCGTAAAACCAGTAACTCTTTTACTAAGACCTGAAAATCCCTTTTTGGTTTCGGTGCCGAACCAATTACCAAAAGCTATAATTTATTAAGTTTAGGTAATTACAGCCAATAGGAGGTCTAAAATGAGCCAGAAAGCCAACAACTACGCCCTGACCGAAGACAAAATTATTAGCGAGGCCGAACTGAAGGCCTTGCTTAAAACAATTCTACCCTCAATGGAGCAGTCGTCTCGAACCAACAAGCGAACTCATTTTGTAAACGACTACTATCTCGTTTTGATCGGCTCGCTGACTGGCATGAGAGTTTCTGAGATTATTTCAGTTCGGTTGAGTGACATCTCCGCCAACTCAATTTCAGTTGTCGGCAAGGGCCGCAAACTACGCTCAATACCGTTAGGCCGCAGATCAAAAGCGGCAATTGATGAGTTGCTTCGGCTTAAAAAAGAATTGCTTCGTCATCCGATGACCCCGACTGATTTTCTTTTCATAAACCAAAATCGAAAGCAGTTCAGCCGACATGCAGTCGCCGCACGACTGCGTTTCTGGCTCAAGCGAGCTGGCATTAGCCGTGCGGTGAGCTTCCACGGCCTACGCCACCAGTTCGCAACGTACTTACTTAACCGGGGTTTTCTGATTCACGAAGTCAGCAAAATTATGGGACACAGCTCAATCAGTACGACTTCTATTTACTTGCATTTTAGCAAGCAAACTCAAGACAGAATTGATTCTGCCTTATAGCTCCATAGGGGGGTGTCTTTTTTTTGGAGAGATGACAGCTTTTTTAGACCACTCTGGGCTCTCACTAATTTTTTAAAATTTTAGCAAAAGACACATGGCTACCGACATCAAATTAGTACCAAGGTCCATTTAGAATCTCGACCTGACGATATCAAATCATTTTGATATTCTGTGTTTATGCCAAAGTTTATTAAAAAAAATGGGCTCGAAGTTCGGATCTACAGTCCGAATGCAATCGGCGCAATCAACTACAAAGAAACACTAGCAAAAGTGAACGAGTGTAACGAAGATTTGGATAGCGATCAAAAAATTGAGATGGAACCAAGCTATTTGAAAGTTCGAAGACGCCTTATAAAGGCCCTAAAAAACTGCGGGCTACCTCCACAAGAATATTTTAATGAATTACTTTTGGCCACGCTCAGTTGGACCGATGACCTTGAGCACAGAGTTAATCATGTCTGCATTCCAAAAGATGTGAAAAAGAAATATAAAAAAATGAAAAAATATTCAAAGTTGAGAAAAAAATATCATGATGTTTTTGTACTTTCAGACAAAGAGGCCGCTGAAGTAAATTTAGACAAAATACGCGCAACGGTTGCTGAGGTAACGTCTAAATTTCTTTCTGCACACTCCAAAGGACAGAATGGGGTTACAGAGTTCTATAGTGGCTTGCTAGCTGATTCGAAAGAATTATTAGAAGAGGCAGAGCAAAACTTAATTGAAGTAAGTAAATATTTTGGATCAACTGGTAACCCACTGTCGAGCCGAGACAAAGCAATCTACAACATGTTTTCTGTCTTATCCAAAAACCTTAGGCCTGATGGTAAAGCAGAGCCGATTTATGCTGAGATCGCTGAAACCTTACAAATTTTTTACAAGCGAAAAGATAGTAAAGACTTAGTTGCGCCGATGAGATCAGCTGTCGGTCGGTATAAAAAAAGAATAGTATAAATTACAATAAAAAAATCGTATACGAGGTTGAGGCAAAGACCCCGTATGCCCGTTTTGTTTCATTTTAGGTCAGCTTCCTTCATAGATGGTCGCTCACACGAAGCGATGTGACTTGATTTGAGCTGATTTAATTTGATTTCAATTCTTCTTCAAGTCGCATCCTTCACAACACAAAGGAGGATGCGGTATGACCGATACCCAAATAGAAAAATCAATTGATGAGGCCACCAGCAGATGTGCTGGAATCATCATTCGCACGATCAAAAATATTTACGGAGAAGATGAGGATTTCAACCTGATCCGTCGATCTGTACTGGCGGCTCTTGGCAACCAGGGACTATCTACTGAACTCAAATTTATATTTATTGCAGCCTCTCAGAATCTCTCGTTGCAAGCTCAAATTAAAAAGGAGCACGAGTTATGAGTCCGCAATCTAATATAGGTAGAGTAAAGTTTTTTGACGAAGAAAAGGGTTACGGCTTTGTATGGAGCAACTTAAATGATAGATCCCGCGAGGTTTTCGTACATTCGAAGCAGCTCTCAGGCGGACTAAAGAGCCTTTGCCGGGGCAATCTTATCTCATTCAGAATTGAACAAACCGCAAAAGGCCTCGCAGCAACTGATGTCAAAATAGTTAATCCAAAAGATGAATATGCAATCCGAGGTGTAGAATGACCCACCAAGAACGCTTATTATCAAGATTCAAACTTAGGATTGGCCGGATTGTAGAGGGTTGTGAAATGGCGTTTGGTCATCAAGAAAACTGGCCATTCCTGCGCAACTTCTTACTAGACCAGTTAAATCTTCTGCGCAGAGAAGTACTCAATGCAAATAATCAAAATCTGGAAACTAAAAAGGAGGACTCTTATGGCAAATGAACGACCAATTGTAAATATGAATATTGCCGAGGAGTTTTTGAGACTGCTTGATCCAACAATGGCTTTCACCTTCCAAACATTTGATGATGTGCAGTCCCTGAGCCCAGAGGGTAAAAAGATTGGCAGAAAAAATACATCCTTGATTCAAGTACATCTTAATCGTGCATTTGATGACAGTTTTAAGCAGGAGCTGGTTGAGCTTAATAATCGTGGCGCTGGTGTATTCGTTTCAGTCAACAGTTGTGATGGCCACGGCCGTAAAGAAGAAAACATTGTTTCAGCAAGAGCATTTTTTGCCGATAAAGATGATGGACCATTTGGAGAGTTTCCGCTTGAGCCAAGTATTCTAGTGCAAACCGCTCGAGGCCAGCACGCCTATTGGTTGCTGGACCAAGAAATAGTAGATTTAAAAAAATGGAAGGCCATCCAACGGAAGCTGATAATGCTCTTAGGTGCAGATAGAGCCGTGAGTAATCCCGCATCAGTGATGAGAGTTCCCGGCTTTCTTCATCAAAAAAATCCGGATGCTCCATTTTTAGTTTCGATACTAAACCGATCTGGCAGAAAATACTCTGTCGAGGATATTGAAAACCTTTTCCCCATTGAGAACAAAAAGCCACCCGTAAAAACTGTTCGAACGGAAAACGAAAAAAAGGTCGCCAAATTCAGACTTTGGGCAAATTCGTTGTCGGCAGAAGAGGGTGCTAACAATCCCGATGGAGGAAGAAATTCTACTCTTGTTCGTTTGGTTCGAGAAGGGCTCGGGCAAGGGCATGCAGAGGATTTTGTGTGGTCGATAGTCGAGACCTACTGTGAGCGCTCAAGTTTTGAATTAGCTGAGGCACGACAACTTTTTGATCGACACATTTCTCAGCATCAGAACGAAGCATTTAAGCCCTTCTTAAAAGATGGCGATTCGCTCTTTGTACTTAAAGATGATGGACTCTACTTCAACGATGGCGACACTGATTCGTTGTCTTGGATTAGCTCCCGTATTGAAGTAGTGGCATTAACAAGAAATTCAAATAAAGAAGAGTGGGGCCGTCTGCTTAAAATAAAAGATCGCGACGGTCATGAAAAAATGTGGGCAATGCCAATGAAATTGCTGGCGACTGAAGGTGCTGAATTACGCGCTCATCTATTAAGTCTCGGTCTAACAATATCAACTTCAAGAAAAGCAAGAGAACGGCTAACAATGTATATTCAAACTGCGGAGCCAAATGAAAAAGCCCTTTGTGTTAGTCGTATTGGTTGGCACGGAGAAGCATATCTACTGCCGCCAGATGAAATTTTTGCTCCGGGTGATATTCCAGAACGGATCGTTCTCCAGATGCCACTTGATTCATACCGATCATTTCAAACAAAGGGAACGCTCGAAGAATGGAAAGAAAACATCGGAGAACTTTGTCGGGGCAACTCTCGGCTTCTTTTTGCGATTTCAACAGCATTCGCCGCTCCTCTTCTGAATCTCACTGGCGATGAAAGTGCAGGAATACATCTTCGAAGTGGATCATCACTTGGTAAAACGACAGCATTGAAGATAGCCGGAAGTGTCTGCGGTGGTGGTGGAGTAAATGGCTATGTGAATCGATGGCGGGCAACTATTAACGGTTTGGAAGCGCAAGCGGAGACTCACTGCGATTGCCTTCTGATACTTGATGAGCTTGCTCAAGTTGACCCGTCTGAAGCTGGTTCAGCAGCATATATGCTTGCCAATGGAAGTGGTAAAGCACGAGCCAATGAACTTGGCTCTGCCCGTAGGGTCAGAGAATGGCGACTGTTATTTTTATCTGCCGGGGAAATTGGGCTTTCTGAACATATGGGTGAAGTCGGTAAGCGTGTTCGTGCTGGCCAAGAAGCACGAATGGCTGATCTTCCCGCCGATGCTGGCGCTGGCTATGGGCTATTTGAAAATCTTCACGGATTCAGTGACCCTTCAGCATTTGCAAATCATTTGATAGAGTTGACTACCAAGTTTTATGGCACTCCACTTCGTGGTTTTATGACGGAAGTCACCAGACAAATTGAAGCTATAAAAAACGATATAGCCCAAGATAGAAATAGATTTTTGAATGAAGTTGTCCCTGCTGGCGCAAGTGGCCAGGTTAAAAGGGTTGCGGGAAGATTTGCACTGATTGCATCAGCTGGCGAAATAGCGACGGCATTTGGAATAGTTCCTTGGGCCACCGATGAGGCCTTTAATGCTGCCAAAAAATGTTTTCAAAGTTGGCTGAATGAACGCGGCGGTTCGAAAGATGCTGAAGCTATTAGGGCTGTATCTCAAGTTCGCGCATTTCTTGAGGCTCATGGCGAAAGTCGGTTCACCGATCTTGATGCCCCCACTGAATCGCGTCGTCTGCATAACCGTGCCGGATATCTGAGGCAATCGGATGATGGAGGTTCGGAGTGGCTCATTCTCAAAGAAGTTTTTAAACGGCAAGTCTGCCAGGGATTTGACCCAAAACACGTAGCAAAGGTATTGAAGCAAATGGGGTTTTTGGTAGCCGACACAACAGGTAGCTCAACCTACCCTGTTCGTCTTCCCTCGCTTGGACAAGTTCGTGTCTATCGAATTAAATCATCAATTCTTGGTCGGACCATATCTAACCAAAATGAAGATGTACCAGTTGAACCAAATGAACCAGCATTCCAAGGTTTTGAAAATACAGAGGGAATTCAAGATTCAGAAGATACAGTTCATTGACGCCGGTACAGAATTAAAAATTTATGCTGATACAGAAATACAGAATTTTAAAGTCTTTTGTACCGGGTTTTGTATCAAATTTTGTATCAGGTTTGTTTCGCAAAATCGAATGTAACTAAGAGGTTCAGGCAGCGGTACAGGTATTACAGGTTTCAGAGAATGGATCGGCACGGTTAAAGTGAATTAGATTGGAAGGAGGATGCTCTATGATTGAACCAACAAAATAAGAAAGATTTTCAGGTATTTTCTGAACATTTTCGGTGCCAACCAAATGCATTCGGAGCTATTAGCTCAGAGAGCAAGGCCTGTACATGCTGTCAGCAGGAGAAGCCTCTTTTGGATTTTCATAAAAATCCCTCTAAGCGTAGCGGGCTGGAGAGCCATTGTAAGGCATGCGTAAGCGCCAGAAATTTTCGCCGAAAAGCTAAGGAGCGAGCCCAAAAGGCCAAGCTCAAAAAGAGCGGCGCTGGATTCAGCTCTACTGTTCACGGCGAGCTTAGCACCACGCAACTTAATGCCTTTGCTGATATTTTGGGAGCTGCAATAAAGGAGATCATCAATGATTCAGAAACTAGTTAACCCAAAGCCGTCGAGCCGACAGGAAGAGAAACTACTTCTCGATGTAGCCTTAAAAAAATGTAAAACGCTTTCTCAAAAATACATTGATGAGTGGGTGCCAATCAATAAAAGTTGGTCGACGGTTGAGGGTTGCGTTTACATTCGCTTGAGCACAGAGCAGCAGTGCTTAGTTGATGACGGTTCTCTAATTCAACAAGCTCACATAATGGTTGAGGAAATGCGGCGACTGTCAAAGCTAGATCAGATCAACTACCGCATTACACATTTCTATATTGATGCGGGCATCTCAGGTCAAATTGAGGATAGACCGCAGTTTTTACTTATGAGAAAAAACATTAAAAAGAAAAAGCACGGCTTTGCAGGATTCAAAGAGTTAGCTCGTGCCTCTCGTAATGCGCTTCTTGTTATTGAGATTACAACCGAATGCCATGCCGCAGGTTGTAGGCTTGTCATACCTAATTTCCCAATCAACTTGAACGACCCGACGAGTGTTTTTCAACTTAATTTGATGGCGGCAGTTGGACAGTACGAAGCCAGCAACACCTCAAAGCGTGTGCGTGAAAATGTTTACAGCGCAATGATTAACGGCGGTAAGTTCAACGCCACTCACCCTGTTCTCGGGTTAGACCCGATAGAAGGAAAGGTCGGGCTATACAAAGCCAACATTGAAGAATTAAAAACTGTGTCGTGGGTAATGAATACATTTATTCGGTTGGGCTCTTATCAAGCCACGCTTGAAGAAATTGAAAAGCATGGTGTTAAAAATAAATACGGTACCAATTTTAAGAAAAATTCACTTACTGGTTTACTCACAAATATAAAATACATCGGCAAGTGGGAACTCAATAAAAAGAACAAGGGCAAGGATAACCACCAACTGATGTCATTTGAGCAGCATAAAGAGGTCGATCTTCCTCATGGCTGCGTAGTTGACTCCAAGTTGTTTGAAAAAGTTCAGGCCACGGTGAGAGATCTCAAGGGCAATAAAGCCAAGGTCACTCGTATAAAAAGAGTTTATCCCTTAAGCGGGATACTCAAACTAAAAAAAGACGGTTCTAATTTCGGCGGTAGCAGCGCGAACGGTAAAACTCAGCGAAGTGATTACTATCAAAACACAAAGCACCACATTCGCCTGAGCGCAGAAGTTCTCGAGCTTGAAGCTAAAAAAGTTATGCTCGATATAATTAAAAACTCTACCCGACTACAAACAGCTCTCGTCGAAAGAGCCAAGTCTGCAAAGACAGCAGCCGAAGAGTTGCAAGGTCAGGCTGAACTCATCAGAGGTAAAATCACCCAGTTACAAAACGGGCGAAATAGCTGGGACAAGCGGCTCGACTTTTTGATTGCGGGAGCAAGCAGTGAAGAGGCTAATATGTTTAAGGCCGAGTATGTCGAAGCAATCGGAAAAATCAAATCTGACATCGACTCCTGCAATCAGCAAATCTCCACCATTGAAAGATCACGGTCTGAGTTACACGATGCCGACCTCACCGCCGCCTCGCTTGTCGCCCGATCTGAAAAGATTTTAAAATTGATTCAGGAGCGAGACCCCGTTGCATTGAAAAATGCATACCGCACGCTTTTCACAAGTATTGAAGTGAGCGATTTAGATGCTAACGGTAAAAGGATTTTGCAGTTCAATATAAGTAGCTCTGACGAGCATACCAGTGTTGGTAATCGGCGGACCGATTCTGGTATTGAGAATAAAATGGCTCAGTCCCGCCCATCGGAAGCGAACCAGTTTTCCTCACACGCCTATATCCAATATAACGCAACTAGCACCCATAAAGTCACTAAAAAATGAGGATTTCCTCCGCCAGAAGTACCTTGAAGAGGGGCTTAGTTTGCAGGAAATTGCCGCCGAAACAGTTTCCTCCTGGAAGACGGTTCGGCGTCATTTATTGTTTATGAAGATCCCTTTGAGAACCAAAGACCGACTGATCAATGAACAGGTTAAGTTTGGATTTCAACGCATAGAGGGTCAGCTCTTAAAACATGAATCAGAGCAGGCGGCCCTAGATAAAATCCGAATGTTAAAGGGCCAGGGCTTTTCAATTAGACAAATCGTTGAGGAGCTTAATAGGTTACACATTCCTTGCCGCAAGGTAGGTGCTCAGTGGCACATAAAGACGGTTTACAATTGCATTCAACAATCAACACTAAAAAGTTAAATCGGGAGTTCTGAAAAGTCCGAGATTCTTTAATCGCGCCTCTTCCATTGCAGATTCAACTTCACGTTTGAATTCAATGATAAGAGGGGTTGAGTACCTACCATCACGCGCATCAAGCCATCTGTAAAGCGTGTCTTTTGAAATGCCGCAATCACTGGAGGCTTTTTCGATTGTAACTCCATTTCGAATTGCGGCAGCAATTTCTTTAATAGTTGTTTCGTTTAGTTTTGGCGTAGTACCCCGTTTATAACGAGCCATAAAAACTCCTAGCATATATTATAATATATATTATACTGTAAAAGTGAAGGTGAATATTAAGAAACCAAAAAAGAAGTTGGCATATCAGCCTGACGAAAAAATCGTTTACAAAACAACGAGTTTTCGCCTGCCAGCGGAACTATTAAAGAGTCTGAATGATTGGGCCGAAGAGTCTAAGAGTGAAACTAATGAAGGAAGCGTGAACGACTTAGTCCGAAGAATTTTTATTTGGGCCTTAGAAAACAAGGAAGGTTAAGCGTGATATACGTTAATTCCGAAACCGATGAATGGATTTTAAAACACAAACTTGAAAAAGATGTGTATCACTGCCCTAAATGTAAGGGTCAATTCGAAATTAAACTCCCAATCTTAACAAAAGATTGTGCAGGTATCGCAAGTGAGACTCACGAATGCGGATCTGGATATGTAGGCGTGGTACTCACGCCCCGAGACCAAAAAACAGATACTTTCTGGAAAAGTGTTCTTAGCTAATTAATAATGTTCCATTGTGAAGCCGACCTCTATGCAATGGTCATGAAAATCCTTACTAATATTTTCAGTTTCTAAGGCCAATGCTAAAGTTTCTTTTCCGTCTACACCGACTTTATTTTTACCAGTGCTTTTAATATAAAAGCCTTCGAGTCGACTGGTATCACGACCCGCTGAAAAATCAGCTTTCTTATCAGCACTTTTCATCATCTGTTTTACAGAGGAAAAAATATCGTTGTAAGCTTGATCGATAGTGTAGATCCCAGTTGGATCTTCAAGATCAATTTTTATTAATACTTGCTTCGCAGATCCTATCTTTACCAAATAGGACGCGTGGTTTTGATGTGGTCCCGTTATTCGACCTTTTAATCCAACTATCCCATCAATAACCTGTGCGGTTACAAACGAAGCTTCACCTTTCTTGTGTTTAAGTCGATAGTGGGTGCGCCCATTGCGGTGCTTTTGGAGCGCGGTGATAAATCCTTCTAATTGAGCGTATTCGATTTGAATTGCAGTCATTGCCATTCCTCCTAGATAAAAGTCTGAAGGAATTTTAAGCATTGTCAATAATTACAAGTACTTATTATCTGACGACGTAACGCAACAAGTCTATTTTAGATTACTGTTTAGTTAAGACCAAAAAACAAAAGACTCTACAGTCTATGAAATCCTTTATCCGAAAAGTAGCGCTCTACTTCAGCCAGTTCTGCTTTTAGCTCAGTGTTGTCTTTGATCTTTTGACTGAATACTTCATTAAAAATGCTTTCCATATCTGTTAGAACCTTTTCTGCGTCAGATACAAAAAGTTCAAATATATCTAACAAGCGATTTTTACTTTTACTGGCATCAAAAATTATTTTATTGGATGCGTTCAATTCCGATTTAATTTTTTCCCAATCTGAAGTCGCTAAATCAAAGCCAATTTCAAAGCCATCCCCCCTTGGATGATGAATAGTACGCACCTCATAGTTTAGTGTGCTATCTAACTGTAGGCCTGATTTGATTCTGCTTCTAATTCCAATGACGATTTTTTGAGAATACATATTTTTAAAATCAGTTGCCTTAACATCAAATTTTTCTTTTGATTTCCAGTTAAATGAGGGCTCTTTTGGTAAAAACAATGACTGTCTGAATGCATAAGCTGTGTTCAAAAAATTAAATACATGAAAATTGATTCGATCATAAAACATTACAACCGAATCTTGAGATAGAACACCATCATCATTACATTTGATAGAGCTCATTTCATTTTTTATCAAATCTAAATTATGTCTTAAATAGCTTTGCAGTCGATGCCATTGTTTTACAAGATGGAATTCTTCAAATGAATTTTGAATTTTTTGATTAAGTTCAAACTCTTTGTCTAATTTTTCGAATACTTCTTTGTCTTGTACGGAAAATTTCAATGAGCATCCTTATATTTAGTTTTCTGAAAAAGATTTTTTCATTTTAAGAAACGATGATTTATTTAGTATTGCATTTAAAAGCAGTGTCATAGCAACTTCAATTTTCTTTCGTTGTTCCTCTGGCGTTACTGAATCTTCAAGTATTTTATAAAGTGGTTTTCGAATGTACAGCGGATGCCAGAGGTTAGGACTTCCAGTAGCTTCCTTTAGATGATCATAAAATTTCCAACCGTCTCCATTTTCATTAACCCACTTTTGCATATCCGACTTTAGATTTATATATTCATTACTTAAGTCAAAATCGCCGAAACGGTTTTTATCAATGTCGATAATCAAACAGAAATCAGGGCCAAGTTCAGGGCTGCTTGGATGAACCTTATGATCTTTAGTGTCGGTTAAAACTCCTATGAAAATTGATGGTGTCCATCCAATTTCTCTATCTAAATCAATGCCAATCCTTCCCCATCGCTCCATAGGTGTTTTGGGAGGACGTTTTTTACCGCCTGACCGAGGAAATAATTCATATACATTCTTCCAATCATATTGTTCTTTAATATGAGTAAACATATCGCGTAAACTTCGATTTACCTCAAGTGCGGCGTAATAATTTTTTAAGCCTTCCATGCTGACCTCTGTCTCTTCCCAAGTAAGTTCATTTTTAATCAGTAAATTTTGAAAACATCTAAGAACAAACTTTTCAGTCTCCGTAAACTTTTCAGTTTCAATTTTTTTATCAAGAAATTTGAAAATTTCATGCCACAGATAATTGACAATTATATTTTTTGAATCTTTAACGGTCTCCTCATGATTGATGAAGTAACCTGAGACTGTTGCCGACATAATTTTTTCTGTAGGATAACCCTTAGACTTAGCCCATTCGATATACTTAAGAATTTGAGCTTCTTCAAAAGAGTGATTGATTTTGTGCTCATAAATAAAACAATACTCTGAGGTGGTTATCACTAAATCGATATAGCCAGTATTCGAATCTGTCCGAGCGTACTTTTGCGTAAGTATATTGAAAGAACGGTCAGTGATTTGGACATCAAACAATTCTCGAATATAAGATGTAAGCAATATTTGATTGTTCTTTAAAATCCAGGCCCAAGTTTCCGTAAGATAGTTTTCGCCACCAAACTTTTCACAAGCTGCAAGAAGGCCAAATTTGTCTTCGAAATTAAGTGTCTTCATCTTTTAATTAAACCTTATTATTATAGAATGCGTCAGTTTAATTGAAATTAGTTTTAGACAATCTCGACAAACATCCGAAATACAATTTTTTTCAATGAGCAATATTCCCTGGTATTGTGCATTGAAACAATGGCCATTATTTCATAGATGAGTGTAAGAAGATATTCCTGAATTATATCCTGTGGTTCAATACTCCTGCTTCATCTTAGCGATAAGAAATCGAACATCCGCATTTGGTTCCTTTTTTTGTCGCGTGATCGCATAAAATCTTTGTTCGACAGGCGCCATCTTTAAAAGAACCTCGACGTCGCCAGACTCAATGTCATTTCGGATGCCCATCTCTGGCATGACAACGACTTCCCCTGAACGGATCGCTAAAATTCGAAGCAGCGCAACGTCATCTACTTCCCCCGCAATCCTTGTCCCCTTAAACTTCTCAAGATAGGCGTCTAGCTCCGGCTTCGCTTCAAAATGTCGACCTGGAATGAACAATGAATGAGTCTGCAAAATGGAATTCAAATCCATTCTTCTTTTTGCTTTCGATTTTTTGCCAATGACAAAAAGCAATGGAGATCGCTTCATGACGTGTGAATGCAATTGTGTTTTGTGATCAGGGTCTGCATTGCGCGATGTTAAAACGACATCGAGCTGGTGTTCACTCAGCATTTGGATCAGGTTGTCCTGGTCTCCGGTTGTAATATCAAATTTGACATCTACCTCTTTGAGAAGGGGCTCGATAAATTCAAATTGAAAATTCCTCGAAAGTCCCGAGATGGCTCCCACGCGAATGGATCGTTTTTTAGGAAGTGATCCCTTCGTCGCCCAGTTGATGAGTTCACGGCTGGATTCAAAAATAGAATCGGCGTATTCCAGGACCCTGCGTCCCTCATCAGTAATTTGAGGTCGTCTTGGGTTCGTTCGATCAATCAAACTTAGCCCCAAGACTTCTTCGAGGAGTTTAACTTGCGAAGTCACGGCTGACTGTGCAATCGATAGCGATTCTGCGGTTTTTGTGAAACTGGATGTTCTTGCAAACATCCAAAATACGTAGAGATGGTGGTGATTAAGTCTCTGCATACTCAGACATTATCTGTTTTTATGATGTCATTCAACTATATTATCTATTTTTAATAATTATGGAAATAACCTAGAATGAGTGAATATAAGGAGATCACAAAATGACAACACCAAGAATTACTGTTGCTCACGGAGACGGCATTGGACCGGAAATAATGGCAGCAACTTTGAATGTACTTGAAGCCGCCGGAGCAAACTTTGCAATCGACACAGTTGAAATCGGTGAGAAGGTTTACAGCCGTGGGCTTAATGCCGGGATCGAAGATTCTTCTTGGAATAAGCTGGTGGACAACAAGATCTTCTTAAAGGCACCAATTACCACTCCGCAAGGAGGTGGCTTCAAGAGCTTGAATGTCACGGTCAGAAAGTCTCTTGGGCTCTACGCCAATGTTCGCCCTTGCCGTTCTTACGCTCCATTCGTGAAAACAAAACATCCAAGCATGGACTTAGTCATTATCCGTGAAAATGAAGAGGATCTTTATGCGGGGATCGAGCATCGACAAACGGATGAAGTTTATCAGTGCTTGAAGCTCATTACACGACCTGGATGTGAAAAAATCGTCCGGTACGCTTTTGAATATGCAAAACGCGCCGGTCGCAAAAAAGTGACCTGCTTTACTAAAGATAATATTATGAAAATGACGGATGGTCTTTTTCATAAAGTCTTTGATGAAATTGGAGCCGAATATCCATCACTTGAAAAGGAACATTGGATCGTTGATATCGGGGCTGCAAAAATGGCAGATACTCCAGAAGTTTTCGACGTCATTGTCATGCCAAACCTTTACGGCGATATATTAAGCGACGTTGCGGCGCAGATTGCGGGATCAGTTGGTCTTGCGGGTTCTTCGAATATCGGGGAAAACTGCTCGATGTTTGAAGCCATCCACGGGTCAGCACCAAGAAGAGCCGGACAAAACCTTGCTAACCCAAGTGGCCTGATATTGGCGTCTGTCCAAATGCTTGTTCACATGGGCCAAGGCACAGTTGCTCAAAAAGTTCATAATGCTTGGCTAAAAACCATGGAAGACGGCATTCACACTTACGACCTTTTCCGTGAAGGAGTCAGCAAACAAAAAGTCGGCACGAAAGAATTTGCTATTGCAGTTTCAAAACGTCTGGGCGAGGAACCAACAAAACTCCAAAATGTGAAGTATTCCGATGAGGCACCCCTGCACCTCAAGTATGAAAAAAAGAACGCGCATATTGCTAAGAAAGAACTTGTCGGGGTTGATGTCTTTGTTCAAGAAGACAACCGAAATCCTGATCTATTGGCAGAAAGACTTAATTCTGCAATTAAAAATTTGCCACTGACTCTTCAAATGATCACTAATCGCGGTGTGAAAGTTTATCCGCAAGGAATGAAAGAAACCTTCAAAACTGATCATTGGCGCTGCCGATTGCTTACAAAAGATGGCGGCATCAGCAATCACGGAGTTTTGTGGATGCTCATGCGGGAGTTAAGCCAGACAAATATTGACGTTATCAAAACAGAAAATCTTTATCTTTTTGACGGCGAAAAAGGCTACTCGCTTGGACAAGGACAATAAGCATCCATTTAGTGGCGAACGCGTGTTTTTCGCCACTAAACATTCTAAAGAGAAAGTTTTGGCTCCACTTCTTAAAGACTTGGGGTTGAAATGCATTCGTGCCAATGTGGACACGGATAAATTTGGAACTTTTAGTGGAGAAGTCGAAAGGGTTGCCGGAGTTCGAGAAACTTTGCGACTCAAGACCCTTGCTGCAGCAAAAGTGAATCCAGATGCCAGATTCCTGATTGCCAGCGAAGGCAGCTTTGGCCCACATCCTTTTATTGGTTTTGTTCAAAGTGATCACGAAGCACTTTTATTCGTTGATAGAGAACTAAACACAGAAATTTATGTCGAGGAGATCAGTACCGATACCAATCATGCTGAAATTGAATTTGGACCTCGTGATGATCTTCATGCATTCCTCAAGCAAATTGGATTTCCAGAACATGGAATTATTGTAAAACCGAAAGGCAACAAGGACACTGTATTTAAAAATCTGCAAACGCTTCAAGCTGTAGGACAGGCGATCATAGATGCATTTCAGGTTTCCACCGAACCAAAAGTAATTTTGAGTACGGATATGCGAGCCAACTTTAATCCTACTCGAATGAAAGTGATTGAAAAGGCCGGATTGAAGTTGATGGAGTCTCTGAATTCGTTCTGTCCTGAATGCAAAACACCAGGATTTGCAATAAGCAAAGGAATACCAGGACTTCCTTGCGCCGATTGCGGAGAACCAAGTCGAATTTCAAAAGATGTTTTGTGGAGCTGCGTGAAGTGCAGTTATTCAGAGCAAAAAGAAAGACCAGACGGAATGCGCACAATTCCAGCTTCCGATTGCGAATTTTGCAACCCTTAAACTGGAGTGTGAAGTATTGAAAATTTTAAAATAAAAAAATGCTGCTTGTATGTACTAAGAAATGCGCAAGTTTGGTCTGCTGATCGAGCGCCTATTTTGACTGACCTCCTCATCAAGGACGGTCGTCTTTTGCAAATGAAACAAAATATCAGTGACGCCGGAACTGTTATTGACCTCCGCGGAATGGTGTTAATTCCGTCCGGAGTCGATGTCCAAGTTCACTTACGAGTACCAGGTCAATCACATAAGGAAACTGCAGAAACTGGTTTGTTAGCAGCGCTTAAGGGTGGCTATTCCGCCATTTTGACGATGCCAAACACGAACCCCACAATCGACTCGGTCGAAGTGCTGCGCCAGGGTCAAAGTGAGGTCCTGCCTTACGAGGAAAAATTTGGCGTAAAGGTTTTATGGTCTGCCGCAATTACTAAAAACCTCAATACGAATCAATCGACTGATCTTGAGTCGCTGGTAAATGCAGGAGTCTCAGCATTCACGAATGACGGTCTTGGCGTTCAGGATGACGAATCGATGTCCATCGCATTTTCTCGATTGCAGGAATTAACCGTTCCACTTCTTCAGCACGCTGAATTTCTTGGCCATGGTGGATCTATGGCTCCTGGACCAATTCAAATAAAACTAAATGCAAATCCTTACCCCGATGAGCCTGAGTGGAAAATGGTAGAACGAGATATCAGGATTTTAAGAAAATTTCCCATGGCTCGATACCATGTCCTTCATGTTTCAAGCGCAAAAACGATAGAGCTAGTTCGAGCGGCCAAGAATGAAGGCTTGCGAGTAACTGCCGAGGTCAGTCCTCATCATTTATTTTTTAATACTGAGACGATTGATCCGGAAAATCTTTCGTTTAAGATGAATCCACCTATCCGGACAAAATCAGACCAAGAGGCTCTGTGGCAGGCCCTGAACGATGGTACAATCGACTTTGTAGCTACTGATCATGCGCCACACGAGATTGCGAAAAAATCCGGATCTATTGAGGATGCGGCATTTGGGACGCTGGGACTCGAAACGACCCTTAGAGTGCTTCTTGATCGTTGGCTGGGTGGTGTCTTGAGCCCGCAAAGGCTGGTTGAAGTATTTTCGAAACGGCCAGCAGAGTTTCTGTCCCTTCCAAAAGGATTTGGCGATTTTAATAACGGTTCTGAATTTCATGCAGTGATTGTTGATGCCCGAGCCCCCGCGCGTCCTTTTTTGGCGAAAGAAATTTCGAGTCTTTCAAGGAATAGCTGTTTCATCGGCGCAAATTTACCCGCGAAAATTACTGGCGCCTTTCATGGAGAGCGAATTTTTGAATTTGAATGAAGTCTTCTCGCAAATCAAATTCCATCCTGTCGTTCAGCTGCCTACGGAATACGAAGTATTGGATTTTACCGGAAATTCTATTCCCCGACCTTCTGGCAAATTTTCAATTGGGAAATACAACGAGCGCAGACCAGGTATGTACCCATCGGATCTTTTTGGTAAAGACGGAGAGGAACACCGAGATATTCATATGGGTGTCGACATGGGAGCGCCTGCCGCGACACCGGTATTTTCATTTTTTGCTGGTTCAGTGTTTTGTGCAGCAGTGAATTCTAGCTCCGGAGATTATGGTGGCACAATTATTACTGAGCATATGATAGCAGGAGTAAGACTTTGGGCGCTGCATGGGCACCTCAGCCATGAATCTGTGCGGTATGCATTGAATCTGAAACAATTTGAAGCCGGTCATTTGTTGGGATGGATTGGAAAACCAGATGAAAACGGCGGCTGGCCGCCTCATTTACATTTTCAATTGTCTCTAGCAGAACCCACCAAGTGTGATATGCCTGGAGTCGTTTCAGCCAAAGATCAAATGAGTGTCATGAATATATTTTTAGACCCAAGGATCGTACTAGGAAATATCTACTAGTGCTACCAACAGGATATAATGCCGAAATTTAAAGTCAGAACCTATATGATTAAAGTGCCAATACTTATAGTAAGTTATTTGGCTGCCCTTTTTTAAGGGCGCTAACTGGTTTCACAAAGCCATAGGTCCACCTAAGTCCAAACGCAATGCAAATTGCCGCCATTATTTCCTGCGTGATTTTTTAGGAGAAATAATGAGGTAAATATGAACTCCCTAGATTTTAAAAGCAAATTGACCTTTTTGTCGGGCAGGCCTTCAACTGGGAAGACAAATTTAGCAATCGAATTGTGCAGCAACTTGCTAAGTAAAAACTGGAAGATCATATACTACCATGCGGAGGGAGCAATTGATGCTAGCCCATCAGCATATGGTGCAAGAAATCCTGATCAATTGCAGAATATAAATTTAATAACAGACTTATATTTTGATCTTGATGAACTTCGAGCATTGATGGATAGAAGTTTCGTATTGGAGAGTGCAGAAGGTCTACTGGTTGTGATTGATTACCTAGAACTTTTTGACTGCGAACCGCACGATCTTTTTCATCTGATTGGCGAATCACAGAATACAAGAAATTTGAAATTTCTGATCCTTACCCAGCTGCCGAGATATCTTGAAAGAAAAACTAAAGATCACGCTGAAGAGTACATTCGAAATACTTATCCAACGAATGTTGAGAATCAGATAAAAATTCTTGGAAAATTTGCTGGTGACGATTGAAAAGTTCTTTGCTTCGTCCGCAGAGTTCCGTGATTAAGCCAACAATTCGAGATACAGAACTCGCCTTGTTCAAGTGTATGAGAACATTGAAAATACACCAGTGAGTAGTTTTCAAACCAACCTTAAAAAGATCATGAAAGAAAGAGGCCTCTCTGCGGCAGATCTTAGTCGTCAGACAAAGATTCCCAAATCCACTATTTCTGAGTGGCTTGCTGGTCGTCAACCAAAGTTCGACGACGCTATTTTACGTCTTTCTAAGGTTTTAAATGTCAGCGTAGAAACACTACTGACAGGATCTGCACCTGATGAAGATATTGTGAAACAAATCTTCGAATCAGCAGGCGATGGCTTTGTCGAGATTCACAATGGAATCTTTCGAGTCAAAATCGAAAAGTACACAGGTAATAAATAAAAGGACTTTATGAAGAGCGTTGTATCAATACTTATATTCTTTTTGTTTTCAATTTCAGCTCTGGCTGGAGATCAGCCGCCCAATGATTTCCTGAAAAAGAATATTTCGTGCGATTATGTGTGTTTAGCATTCTCAGTAGAGGACTTTTTAAGATATGGAATTAAACCTGGCGCCAAAATAAATTGGGAAAAAGATAATACAAACTGGCTGATGAAAGTATCCGTCTATGACAAAGTTTCAAGTACCACCACTGTGATTAACATATTATTCAGCGGTAACGCTGCGACTGCAAATGTAAATCGCGTAAATATCAATGGTGAAGAAATGCGAACTGGGATGATTCCTAGTTTTATCACACCCATTGGAGAAGAAGTTTATCGTAAAACGGGCCGCGAAAAACTGCTGGTCGCTGAAATTCCTACTATCAATGACAATTCTGGCCCCGCTGACAGTTCGGCATCTCCCGCTAAAAAAGAGAAATCTGCGAAAAACAAAGCCAAGGCAACCCCCAAAGCAGATTCAAAGTTACAACAGCAGGAGGCAGTTAATGCCGATAGATTGGCGAAGGCAAAAGAACTTGGCGATGCTATTAAGTCTGCTGTTGGCACATATAAAAACAGCATGCCTGAAGTTGGCGATGAATTTTCATTTTATATGGATGAAGGCAAAATGTTCGCTTCCTATAAAAATCAAAAATGCGAATTCAAAGATAAAGAATTAAACTTTCCAACTATTCTCGGAGCGAATGGGCTTGAAACAAAACTTAATGACCTCGAATGTGAGCTATCTTTTAGATTTTCAACACTTTCCTCTGGAGTAAAAGCAGTATCTGTCGATGAGGGCGGTGCCTGTAAGAAGTTTTGCAGCTATTCTGATGGCAGATCGCTAGCAGGTCGCTTTCACAAGTGATTCCACTTTT
Organism: bacterium; assembly: GCA_019752925.1. Taxonomy (GTDB): domain Bacteria; phylum Bdellovibrionota; class Bdellovibrionia; order Bdellovibrionales; family Bdellovibrionaceae; genus Pseudobdellovibrio. Next base: position 58,884 of record JAIELP010000001.1, on the reverse strand, counting down.
AGATTTTTAACAAAATTTAGAAAATCTTTCGCTGTTTCTTGCCCAGAACCGTTTGGAACAAAAATCATAAAATCACCCAACGCTAGATCGGACTCAGGATTGCATTTGTGACTTAGTTCTGGATCTTTGTAATAAATCTTTTTGTTTCTTTTTTGAAGTGGCTCATTTTTATTTTTCAACATTGGATACTCCTCTGGCCTCTTCGGTTCATATTTAAGGGGTGGATACTCCTCAAGCTTATGTGGAAAACGTAGCCATCGCGTTGAATGTTCTGGATTATTTTTTTAGTGCATTTGCTACGCTATTTTCGCCTATACCTTGTGAGCGTTGATTGAGATGGATGTAACGTTGAGTAGTCGAGATATCTTGATGTCGGCCCAATCGCTGGGCATCAAAGATGCTGGCACCGTTTTGCACCGCAATCGAAAGACAGCTGTGTCTTAAACTATGCGAGCAGATTCGAGGTGTTTTAAGCCCTGCAGCTTGCAGCCTTTCCTTGACCACACGGCGCACGGTGCAAGTAGATATGCCACTACCATAGCTATTATCTGAAAGGGATGCAAAGAGTGGGGCGTCCTGTTTCAAGGAAGGCCTAGACGAAATGTATTCCATGATTGGATTTAGACAATCTTCCGTAATCACAACATACTCGTCGGCTTCATCGCGGCCTTTGCCATGCACCCAAAGTCCTATTGAGCTTGAACTTACGGGCCTAATATCTGAGACTCTGCATCTGACAACTTCGATGCTTCTCAGTCCAACACGAATCATCAAATTGATCATGGCGTAGTCGCGCTTGCCAATCAAAGTAGACCTCTCAATTGAATCTAGAAGCTTATGAATCTGAGGAATGGTTAAAGCGTCACGACGAAACCCGCGTGGACGCTTAACCCCTTTAATACCCCTTGTGACATCGGGGTGTATGCGTTTGACTTCTGCCCACTGAAAAAATTGTCTAACAGCGACCAGATAAGCACCAATAGTGCTTGCTTCATGACCCTTTGTCCGAAGAAATTTTTTATAATCCAAGATGGATTGATTTTCTATCGTCGATAGGTTTTCATCTTCTACCCATATTGCAAATTGTTTAAGCCTTCTTCGATAGTGAATCTTTGTCTGTTCTGATGCGTCTAGGGAAGCAAGATACTTTTTAAAATAGTCTCTAAGCGTATCGGACAAGGAAGCTGGTGAAATTGACGACGAAAATATGTTTGACTGAACAAGAGATTTCATTCTTCCATTAAAACACACCAATATATTTTGACACAATTATGCGTTTTAAGGCGATACGAAGGACAACTACCGAAATTCTTGGCCATTATTCTTATACTCTCCAGAAAATCTAACACTTAAAGGGGGCAACGGAATACTAATGCTCTCCTGAAGAATCCTTTGAACTATAAGCACTTCTTCATTTGAGCAAATAACATCTACTTGGTCGTGAATAAAAAGTAGAAGTCTTGCCGTCTTTGTTTCCTTTTCGAGTCGTGTTCTGATTTCGGTTAGACATCGCTTTGCCACAGTTGTTGCGATACCTTGGCAAAAAGCTGGAAAAAACTTCTTTGCAACTTTTATAAGTGGCTTGTAATTAGAAAAGTAATTTGAGTGCGGAGCTTTGTTTTTAGTTCTGTAAAACAAAATCAATTTCTCTGAAATTTGAAACGCGCCTTCAGACGTAAGCAAAAGTCGAAGCTCCCTTTCGTCAATTGATATTCCCTTTGATCTAACAACAAATTTATCAATCTCATGAGTCAGAGCAATTCGATTGAGTTCATAATTAGAGTCTTCCTGAAAAGTATCTTCTGTTTTGCGCTTAAGAGCTTTATTAGAAAATTCATTTTTAGGTCTAAAAAAATAGGGATCAATTTTCAAAATTGTTTTCAAATTTCTGAATCTAAGCCCAAATTTGCGATCTATTAGTTTTAAGTCTGAAATGACATCATCTTTCTCTTTTAGCCATTTTGAGCACTCGATATAGTAAAACTCATCTCGAATTTTCAAAATAAATTCATAAGAATCAAGATTCAGTTTTTGGTGGCACAGATTATCCCAAGTCTCGGCATAAAATTTTCTGCCAAATGGAGATTCGCTGAATCCATTTCTATAAATCTGATTTGCGATTCTATCTTGGAAAATTCGAATTTCAGGAAAGCCTTTGCTGGGAGAATAAAATTGATCAATGAGTTTTTGTGCCTCAATAGCAGGTACTTGCTTTCCAAGTCCTTTTGAAATCTGAACAGCTGCTGATGATGCACCCATCACGTATGTTACAGCTAAATTCAGTCTTTTAGATACTTCTCTGACTTCTTTCAGCTTCCTTTCAATATTTTGATCATCACTGGATAGATATATTTTAACTTTATCTCCTGAAGTGCATTCAATAAAAGTAATTGATTTTTTGATTTGCCCACCAACTTCTTCTGACGAAACTTTTTTAGCCCAATAGCTGTTGAGATCTGGAAGACCGAGCTGAAGAAAAGGCCTAAAAGCTTCACTATAAAGATTCGGTAGAAATTTTTTAAGCAATGCAAAGTGCGGGTCAATAAATTCACTGTGCTGCATGGTCATAAATAGATTCCAATAGAACTTAGAATCTCCTCGAATACTATTGATACCGTCAGTAACAACCCCAAGATCTAAGCCGCTTATATCGATAGACAGTACATTATAGTTGGAAACTACACGGATCAGGCTGCGAACAGATTTCGAGTCAAGTTCGCTTGTATCCGACTCTTGGTTAATCTGACCATTCTTGATAATCTTTTTAGGCAGACCGAGTAAATTAGGACTCGTACAGGTCACTCTTCCCGAAATGGCGGATGCAGAAATTTTTGGATAAATTCTAACACCAAACTTAGTATATACAGCATTTGCCATCAGGGACTCGATTTTAGAGGACGATTTTTGCAATTCGATATGGCGTATTATGCGGCTTAGAAAATCAATAGTGGATTTATTCTGTATATGTATGCCAATATTTCGCTTAATTGATTCAAGAGTTTCAATGTCTACTTGCGCATTTCCCTCTGCTGATACAAAGAGGGGTCGTAGCACTTCTAATCTATTTGTTACTGAGTTTAAGTACTTTAATCGTGGATTGTAGAAAATGGATTTTTTTAGCTCGTCATTGGAGTAAAGATTGATTTCTTTTCTTAAAAACAAATAAATAGAGGCTTCTTGTTTCAAGAGTTCTTCAGCAATCTCTTCATATAGATTTTTAGCCATTTTCAAATCAAATGGTACTCCATCTAGAGATAGTGCAAGTAGGTTAAGAAGGTGTGGCATTTCTAAACTGAAAAAGTAGTTCTGAATTCCTAGTTCAACATTGTCTGAGAAATGCCTCCATAATTTTAGGGTCAAGACGGCATCTTGTTCGTTGTACTTCAATACTACCTCTGGACTTTGCAAGCGAATATTTTTTCCAGAAGTTGCCTGTTCAAAGGAAACTAGATCCTTGGCATCAAAGCCCAGATACTCCTTAGCTAAATACTTTAATGAATGGCAGGACAGCTGATCTGGGCTTATATGACTTTGAAACTTATTATTTCTAATAACTCGTGAAAATTGCAAGGTATCGGCAATTCTTGAAAAGTCTGCTGAACGAAACATTGTGTATCCACATTTAAAACGGCTTATCAAAAAGCCAATATCGAATAGGTGATTATGGAAAACGACTGTGCCTGAAAATTTATTATTAAAGAGAGTCTGTTCGAGTATCAAAGACACTGTCTTACTATTCTGATCGACCAAATGGGAATTAGCGAAAAACCTATCCAGGTAATATGAGCAAGATCTAATTTGTGTGCCTTCATACCAGGCGAACGCGATAGAAACGATCTCGTGTTGATTGTCCTTCAATCCGCTAGTTTCAATATCAATTGAAATGTCACTCAAGTTATGAAAATCAAATGGGATTTTTGTCATCGCTAGTCTACAAAAGAATTTTTTGTTAACTGATTAACAGCAGCAAGTATCTTTGAAGCAGTTTCAGCTTGTCCTTGATGGTTAATTGCGATCCGTTCTCTTATTACAGACTCTAGCTCTTCTCTTGTTAGTTTAATATAACCTTTTTTCTGTAGGCTTTCTTCGACTTCTTGCCAAAGACTAATTGTTAATTTCGAATCCATACGCTCGAGATTCTTTAATCGATTGGACCGATGTTCATCGTTAATATCAATTTCAGTAAAAACTGCTGAGAATAGTTCATTAAAAAACTCATAAAAGAATATGGAATGAGATTCTTTAGATTTTTTAACCAGATACTTTTTTATCGCTATATAATAATTGAACTTAGGGTGATTCTCGGGCGTATTATTAAAATAAATGAAAATTTGATCTTTAAATTCTGACTCAAACCAACTTTCGAACTCAATGTGTGATTTATTCCACGTTGAAATCGAATCAAAGTCTGTTTGCTCGTAACCAAGATGACCGCACCGCAAACCAAGTGCTTTTAAAATTCGGTCGCGATTAACATAGTTTAACATTTTATCTTTGCGGACCGTTTCTAGATATGCCAGGTCATCTAGCTTAGGAAGATTGGTTGGGATGGGAACCAAGCTTTCACCTGGATTCGATTTTGTTTTGAGATTCGCACCATGAGAAGTCGGCCTAACGCGTGCGATGTGAGCTAAAAAGCTTTTTGATAAAGAGCTAAGTAGATACGTAAGCTCATAAAATTTCTTTATTTCAAATTTTTCATCTGAATAAATATTCAAAGAAATTTCAGGCATTTTGAACTTTCCTGTAGCTTGATCGAAGCTATATCCGTAGTAGAAACCCCTTTCGCTCGATATAGCTTCGATATGTTTTAAGTCGTGACCAGCTATTGCAGAAGCCAGACGTAGCACGTGTCTTTTGCTGTAGTTTCGCCTCTGAAAGATTGGCTTCGTAAGCTCTTCTGGGGTGGTATGATGGTCTACAATTTCCTTTTGATACTTATGGTATTGTACAACAAACTCATTGACCAAATTTTGATCCCCGCCAAGAATGCCTATGACTTCGCTTGCCAAAGAGTAGCTTAACTGCGCCTGCCCAGGATTTATAGATTCGAATCCATTTTTAGATATCGAGCTACTATCTGGAGATCCAAGTACCATTTTTAAAATCGAACTAGTTTTCACAATTCGCAAATCTCGTTGCACTTGCTTGCCCAATGGGCTTGATGACTTTCTAACACCAAAAATTTCTTTGATTTCGGTTTTTATTTTTCCAATTTCTAGAAGAGTGTGTGTCTGTAACAATCTCTTAAAGTGATCGCCTTCAGCCGTCCTGCCAGCGCTAAGGACAGCGGCAATTTCATATAGCCCCTTTTTATGTTTAGTCTCCAGAATAATCGAATCTACTGGGATTGATGGATCTTGATGATGCGAATTTTGCAGTGCCTCGTAGTCTTCATAATCAGCAAGAAGATAATTGGTTGAACCAAGTTTTCCAATCCAGAGAACTGGATTTATACCGAAACGTATATAGTGCTCGCAAGTTTCTTCTTTAGCTCTATTTGGGCTTAAAATTTTTGGTACTTTGAGACTCTCAGGTATAAGTACGGGATCAATGATAATTTTATTCAATGGAATTTGTCCAAGATCGCGATGTACTAAATCAATCATTTTAATTCTCCAAATAAGGCCGCGACATATGTCGCGGCCCCACTCTTTATTTCCCATTCACTAAATTCTTTGTTTCATGCTTTAGTAAACTGAATGCTTCAGAACTTCGAACGAGTAGTTCCCAGTCCTTAAACAAGTTTTTTGCATAACTTTTTGCAATTTTTGCCTTAAGTGGATTGCCTTCCATTTGAATGGAAATCTTAGCGTAAATTGCATCTTTCGAAGTTTTATCAACTTCAAAAGCAGATCTGCTTTCTCCTTTCTCAAGATTTCGAACAGAAATTCTTACGGTCTGTTCAACATCCTGTCTTAGGGATTCTCTTTCTGATTCAGATGGATTAAAAGAAACTGGCATTCTTGGCATTGCAGAGCTCAAAATCTCATCGAATAGTGATATTGTATCTGTGTTCATTGTTACCTCCTTTCTTGGCTTTGTTGCCTAAATCAACTTGCCATATCGAATTCCAATCAGCCATGTGGGTCCTGCTACCTTTCGATAAATAGTGAACTCCCCAACCATTTTGTTATAATTAGAAATGTGAATAAGGTGAAAAAAGACGCCCCTAGGATTTACGAAATTGGATTCCCCTTGAATGACGAGTTTGAGACTAGTGTATTCGAATACCTTCTTAAAAATAGAAGGTCAGAAAAAGTAGTACGCATTTTTGAAAGAAATAGAAAATTGCGATCATTAAATGATCCTATGCAGGCTCACAGACTTGAGGAACGAGCGGCATTTTTGGGTGTTTCTTTGGATACTCTTTTAAATCGATATTTACACCATGTAATCGAAATGGCTTTGAATAAGTCTAAGAATCCGAACCAAATTCTTTCTGAGATATATCTCAATAATTGGCTAGATCGAGAAGAGGATGTTTTCATTTTGAATGGCCTATATCAAATCTATAAGTTCAGAAAAATGGAATTTGAATTCACAGAAAATGGAAATCCCTGTATTTTCAAAAAAGATGATTTTCTTGAGCTAACATTAACGCTCCCAAAATTTTTAATGAGTAAATTTCTGATTTATTTCGAAACTTCTGCTCAGTGGTCATTTCAAAAGTTCATTGAGAAAGTATTTAGTGAATTTCTCAATGCAAATAATTTGGATTTTAAGTCGAAGAATTACCAGGCGTCTGATTTAGAAAAATTGATTCATAAAATTGGTTCTATTGAGAAGTGGCAGCCTTATGGTTTTCTAAGTCCTCCCATCTACCATTCACAAGAGAGTTTAGATAATGATTTTTTATGCTTTTCCTATCTGTCTAAGAACCCTACCTCCGCAGCATCAGCCCATGTTTCTTCAAGAATCACAAAGCGTATTACATTGAAAGATACCAGCAAACATGGTTTTGATCCGTTTAGAGAACTTATATACTATATTTCAAATCGCCTTTGGCGTTCACCAGGTGAGCTGATTTCAATTTTAGTTATGTGTAAGTATCGGGACTGGGATCGCGAATCTTTTGTCTTTGACCGAATTATTGATCGATCTAAAATTAATAGAGAACTGCGAATAGCGCTCGATGAAAAAGATTTGTCCATGAAAGCATTTATTACCAGTGTAATGTCCTAGTAGTAGCAGGACACCCATTAAATATCCTTCTGATCTGATGCAATCTCAATCAAATGAGTTGCGCTTCGACTACATCTTATAAACTATGTACGTCATGTAAAAGGAAATTACCCCTTATTCAGTATTATACCAAGGGTCCTGGCCAATGGAGCAGCTCCTGCATCGCATGTGAACTTGCCAGAAAAAAACAGCGATGGTTAAAAAATAAGAAGAAAAACACTCGCACCAAATCATGCAACGTCATCGAAGTTAAATCCTGTAAAATTATTTTCAGCGGCGCACCTGACTGGGACTTGGTGCGCGAAAAATTTAAGGATTTAAATGAAGAATCGAAAAACTAAATCGGAAAACACTTCGCAGATGTGTGATGCCTTGGTCGGAGTGATTTATGGAAGAGCATCTACTGATGCCCTAGTAGAAGCCGAGTCATTGAAGAAGCAAGAATATTACGGCCTAAAGTACGCCGAACAGCTATCGAATCAGCTAGGCATCAAACACACAGTAAAATATGTCTTAATTGAGGAATCTGCTGCCAGTGGTGCTGATCGTGATCGAAAAAAGCTTAAGGTTCTGATGTCCTTAATTAGGGCCAAGAAAATTAAGTTTCTTATTATCGAAGAAATTTCCCGCCTCAGCAGAATATTGGCTCATCTTTTGGAAACGCTTCAAACTTGTAAGGAGTTTGGAGTAGCCGTTTATATCCGAAGCTTGCCTGGAGTGAATCTTCACTCTGCAGCTGGTGAAATGCTGATCGGAATGTTGGGCTCAGCGGCACAGTTTGAAAGATCTCTGACTATTGAACGGGTTAAGAATACTCTTCGTGCTGCTGCTCTCAGAGAAGGCAAGATTAACGGTGGGTCGATAATTTATGGATTTGAACGAGATACTTTGAAGAAAGGCTCATGGGTTCCAGTTCCAGAAGAACTGAAAAATATAGAGCTTCTAATGGAAAAGTTCGTTGCTTGCGGGAGTGTTGCAGAGACTTTGGAGCTGGCGAAGACCCTTGGAATAAAAAATAAATCAGGAAACTATTTTACGTTTTCAAGCCTGAAGAAACTTTTTGAATGTAGAAAACTTGTCGGTGAACTGCTGGTAAGGCATGGCATTCAGGACGAACAGCAGACTGTCGTCAAACTGCCTTTCGGCGAAGTTATCAATAGACACCTTTTTGAAAAGGTTCAGGCGGCTCTTGCACAGCATGAGTCACTACGTACCAACATGAATCGACGAGGTGACAAAATCTATCTGCTGACGGGCCTATTATTTCACAAAAATGGCAGTTCATTTTCGGGTCATTCGGGCACCAGCAGAAGCGGTAAGAAGGTTTGTTACTATTTCGATTCAAAGACAAAGATGCGTATTGACGCTGATAAGATCGAACAGAAAATTCTTAAAAGCTTGTCGAACACATTTGAAGATGAAATTGAGATTGAGACAAAATCCAAAGCCCTCTCAGATTCTAAGGAGCATCAGGTCAGGCTCATTGAGGCAAGAATTGAGGAATATAATAAGGAACTGTTTGAGATTAAAAATAAAGAGACATTGATTTTAACGAACCTAACAACCATAGCTGCTCCGTCTGATACGGTAACGCAATGGCTCGAGGATCAAATCAATGAAGTTAGAAAATCGAGAAAACATATCGGTGAACAGATTCAAGAATTGGTAGACAAAAAGGACTTTTTGAAATCTTCAGTTTCAGACCTTCGATCTATTAAATCGAACGCTCTAAAAATTTTTCTTAAGATGAAAAAAGCAGATCCTATCAATCAGCGGCATTTTTTAAGACAAATTATCGAGAAGATTGAGATGTCCCCCTCGGGGGAGGTACTTATTATCTGGAGAGTTTCGGACCTGTTCACCGCTCCTGAGGAAACGGTAGCGTCCGATAAAAAATGGCTCAGATGGCAGGACTCGAACCTGCGACCAAGCGATTAACAGTCGCTTGCTCTACCAACTGAGCTACATCTGAACGAGCAGTCAAATTAACGAAATCACTCAGGTTCGTCAAGCGCGAGGGCTTATTTTTGTAGCTCTCGACTTAAGCTTGATGATTTAAAGGGCAATCCGCCGGACCTAAAAAGCCCTAAAGACTGGTTCCACTCTAAAAGTGCCTTAATTCCAGTGGCTCCACTGCTTTCGGCCAATGAAACCCATTGCACTTTATCCAGGTTAACACCTTGAATAGCCTCAGTTTTAAGCTCGCAATAGTCTTCACGAAGTGTGGGTATATCAAGTTTTTTAAGCCTTTCAGGCACTTCGGTAGATAGCCAAGTAAAGTCAACTACGTGATCGGCGCACCAGTTAAGCTTTTGCTGGCCGGCTGTATCTACACCAAATAGGCTATTAATGGCGGCCTTCATGCCACCCGAGCTTGAATATTGGCTGGCCATAATAACCAAGAGTAAACCAAATGTAAGTGTTAATACTTTTAAAATTAATTTTGTATTCATAGCTTCAGTATACAAACTTATTTTTAAAAGTTAAGCTCTCACGCATGAAAAAATCTAAATTCACATTAGAAATCGAAAAAAAATTAATTAAAATTGCTCCAAAAAAATTTGGCGCCTTTAAGCCCGAGGATTATATCAAGGGTAACGGCATGGAAACTTCTAAACTTAAATTTTTAAATCACTCTATGCCCACTGTACGAAATTTTTTAGCTACACTTTTTAAAACCAAGGCAGAGTCTCACGCTGAGCATTTATTTGAAGATATGCAAAAGCTGTGGTTTGAGTCTGATATTTTCGACGCTAAAATTGTGGCGCTTTATTGGCTCGATCAACAGGACGAAAAGTTTTTAATTAAGAACCATAAAAAGATTTTAAATTGGATTACTCAAATCGATAACTGGGCCCATTCAGATGCCTACTGTTCAACTCTGGGCCGCATGTTTGACCACTCCCCACATTTGCTTTTACCTACCTATAAAAAATGGAACAAACACAAAAACTCATGGCACAGACGCTGTTCAATGGTGGGAACTTACTACTACTCGCGTATGCGCTCTAACCCGCTGGACTTTGCCACGGCAGCTACTCTGGTAAACCCACATTTTAAAGCTCCGGAATATTACGTTCAAAAGGGCGTAGGCTGGACAATTCGCGAAATGTATAACGTGTATCCACGTGAAACTATTAAATATATAGAAAACAATTTACACCAATTAAGCCCAATTGCATGGGTGGCAGCTAGTGAAAAACTGCCAGCTCAAGTTAAACAGCCTTTATTAAAAAAGCGAAAAGAAAATCGTAAAAAATAATTTATTTTTCGTAACGTCGACTGATCACATACATCAAATAAACAGAAATAAGAGTGGTGGCCACAAGTAAGTAGCCCAATATTTCAAAGTGCTCCACTCGACCGTTTGAGTGAATAACCACAATAAGACCCGCTATCATCGAAGCCACTCCACCGGATATTTGCTGTAACGACGAGTTCACCGCCATAAAAGATCCACGATTTTGTGGCTCGGGAATACTCGATATTAACGCCTGCGATGGAATCATTCTTGAAAAAATTGAAGCAAACATAACAACGTTAATAGTAATAACAATCCAAAGCGGTGTTACCCCTAAATGGGTAAAAATATTAACCGTGATAATTGTAAAAATAGCACCCCATAAAAATACTTTAAATTTACCGTATTTATCTGCAGCTTTACCAACCAGCGGTCCAGTAAAAATTGCGGAGAGGCCCGTAATTAAATAAATCATTGGCAGATGCTCCATATCAATGCCCACATTATTAACCGTGAAGGCACTCATAAATGGCATTAACATAAACCCACCCAAGCTCATTAAAGCTGAGGTTGAAAAGGCCGTTAAATAACTCACGCTCTTAACCGTTAACCACAAATGATGAACGGGATTGCGATCACTTTTAATTTTTAAATGTTCCGCAATGGGCTTTAGTTTTAACAAAATTAAAAGGCCGGCTAAGGCGCCGATAGCCACTATCATCATAAAAGGCATGTGCCAGTTCCACTTATTGGCTAAATACAAACTGATGGGAATACCTAACACTTGGCTGGCCGCAAACGCAGTTTGAATAAATCCCATTACGCGCCCGCGCTGCTGAAAAGCAAATAAGTCTGTGGTAATAGCCAACACGACTGAACCCACAACGCCGCCAAAAATACCGGTTACAATCCGTGCACCCAATAAAAACTCATAACTATTAGCCGCACCACAGAGAAATGTTCCAACTAAAAAACCCACATAAAAAAACATTAATATTTTTTTACGATCAAAACTATCTGCGAAACCCGCTGCTAAAATTCCGGATATACCGGCACTAAAGGCATAGGCTGAAACCACTAATCCAAATTGCGCGGGTGTCATATTTAAAGCCGGCATCATGATGGCACCTAAGGGCGACATAATCATAAAATCTAAAATAATTGTAAATTGCAAAAAAGCTAATATGCCAATTACAAATTTTTGATAGGGTGTAAAAACAAATTTAATGGGCGTGCCGGGTGTTGCTGTATTGGAAGTGTCCATATGTATGCCTCTGGCAAATAAACTACAATAAATTCTGTTAGTTTAAAACATCTGTTATTAACAATCGACGTATTCGTAAAACACACCTATGTTTTGGGTGGCACTAACCTTAAAAGTGGGCCGGTCATAAAAGTTGTAACCAATGCCATAATCACCAAGATTGCAAATAAAGTTGGAGTTAATACACCTATTTGTAGTCCAATATTTAACACAATAAGCTCTACAAGGCCGCGGGTATTCATTAAAATACCCAACACAGAAGCCTCGCGTGATGAATGCCCAGCAATTTTAGCGGCCACAAAGCTTCCACCAAATTTACCTATAATTGCTAAAGCAATAACTATAGCACAAAGGGCCCATTCTTGAGTTTCAGCTATCAAGCCCAATTGAGTTTTTAATCCGGTAATGGCAAAGAAGGCCGGTAAAAATAGAATGCGCACAAAATCCTGCAAGCGCGATGTAACGTCGCGGGCCACAATACTATCATGTGGGATTATAGCGCCAAACATAAAGGCTCCAAATAATCCGTGAATGCCGATCATTTCTGTAATGGCTGCCGAACCTAAGGCTCCTAAAATTACAAATGCCAGCATGGCTTCGCTGATGTGTTCAGTATTGGCTTGGATTTTAGCAACAATTTTTTCAACGTAAGGTCGTACGGCTAACGCCATCAATACGATATAAACTACTGTGAACACCAAAGTTAGCATAGCTCCACTCACTGAAGATTTCATAACACCTGAAACTAGAGCCACTAAACACCAAGCTGTGATGTCATCGATAGCCGCGCACGTTAAAGCCAAATCCCCTAAGCGGGTTTTATGCAGTGGCGAGTCCGACAAAATTCGCGCGAGCACCGGAAAAGCTGTAATTGAAAGCGATACTCCAATGAATAATGAAAACTCCAAAACACCAATACCTGCCGGAGCATAGCCAGCGTGAATTTGATAGGCCAAAGCCACACCGAGCGCAAAAGGCAACACAATACTAAAATGCGAAATTAAAAGAGCTGATTTTGCCGATTGTTTTAAGCGAGGCAAATCAATTTCAAGACCCATCGAAAATAAATAAAGTAGAATACCAATTTCAGCGATGTGTTTTAAAAAACTGATCGAGTCTGTATGAAAAACTATTCCAGAAACTTCCGGAAAAAAGTAACCAAATACCGAAGGGCCTAACAGAATACCACCGATTACCTCACCCATTACCGGAGGTTGCTTCATTTTTTTAAACAGCATCCCCATAAAACGAGCTACACAGATAACTAAAACAAGACTCAAAAACGCAGGTATTAAAATTTGCATGCTAAAAGCTTAGCTGAACTGGGTGTTTTTTAGGATGATTTTTGATTGGAAGCTTAAAAATGGTGCAACCGCCAGGATTCGAACCTGGGACCCCAACATTCGTAGTGTTGTATTCTATCCAGCTGAACTACGGTTGCACATGGTGTTTTAATCGCGAAAGACTTTTCTACATAAATTAGGGTCTAAAATCAAGGGCTGTGTTAAGTCACACCTTGATTTGGTAAAAACGCTATGGCACTTTAGACCTTCGCCTATTCGTTTAGGCAATTGTTCAGCTGATATATACCATTTTTCGAGCGGAGAGGTGGGTGAGTGGCTGAAACCAAGTCTTTGCTAAAGACTCGTACTACCAAAAGTGGTACCGTGGGTTCAAATCCCACCCTCTCCGCCAATTTTTCGGTGCCAGGTCCTGATTACGGACGCACCACATTTAAGAACCCAGTATATTTATTTTTAACTCGCCACTTAATTTGCATTTACCCAAGCTATGCCCAGATTAAAAACGATTCTTCAATCCGAATATCCTTACAATATTAGTGCAAGATGCATCAACCGAGATTGGTTTCAAATTCCGATGGAGGCCGTTTGGAATATATTTTGTGAGGAACTCACCTCCGTAAATAAAAAATATAATTTTCAAATTCATAGCTTCGTGCTCATGAATAATCACTACCATTTAATAGCTTCAACGCCGGATTCAAATGTCAGTCTATGCATGCAGCAATTCATGCACAAAACAAGCAAAAGACTCACAAGAGCAGGCAATAGAATTAATGAAACCTTTGCCGGACGACATTACAAATGCATTCTTCAACATCCAAATTATTTTTTAAACGCTTACAAATACAATTATAGAAACCCTGTAGCAGCCGGAACGTGTGAAAAAGTGCAAGACTATACATACAGCACGCTTCGTGGAAAATTAAATTTATCGAATCTACTCGTTCCGGTTTGTGAAGATACAACTCTAAATTTTGATACCGTGGGAACATTAGCTTGGCTCAACACAGCCCCGGATTCGAACAAAGCTGAAGGATTTCGGTATGGAACAAAACATCAGTATTTCAAATCTAAAAAAGATCGAATGAGTAATCGGCCGATATTAACTGAGCACGACTTGCTGTAACAAGATTCAGGACCTGGCACCAGTTTACAGCCAAAGCTTTTTAAAATTTTTGCGATCTACAGGCCACGAGGCCCAAGAAACTTCAATTTTCAAACTCAATAACAAGTTTTTTACAATAGTCTGTAAATCATCCAAAGACCAAAAATCATCTTGATGCGATGATTTTTGCTTACTCGCCTTTTTCAAAGCGAGATCGGTATTAACCCCATACACCATTCCGCTCATTGGCGGAATCATAAAACCCAATGTAACCAAAACTCCTTGAAGTCTGGAAAGTACGGCCTTACCACCGACCGAGTGATTTAAAATAACCACCGCTGCGGGCTTACCTAAATAATAAGAAGTTCCTTCCAGATGAGTCATCTCCTCTAAGTACTTTTGAAGCGGCGAGCCCCAAGAATCCCAATAGGTACCACTTATAAAAATAAAACCCGATGCTTGATGAATGGAGTTAAGCAGTTTTTTATTAGTTTTGAATTTTTTTAATTTGGCCAAATGTATGACTTCGGTTTTTGTTGATTTTGCTAAGCTAGGCAAAATGCTTTTTTTGATTATTTGTGCACTATTGCCCTTTTCGCCCTCGGGGCTAGCGTTAAAAATTAAAATTTTTTTCATTTAAACGACTATCATGCCAATAGTACTTAAATGTCAATATTTGTCAAAATAGCAATTAAGTGACATATTATTTTAGTTTCCAATCCCACCCTCTCCGCCAATGTAAATGTACGCCGTACTTTTTTTCCAACTCAAGTTCAACGTGAGTTTTAAATATTCGAAAACTCATACACTGCTTTTGCTTTTCCATTTTCTTCTATCAGTTTCTGGCAACTCACTCCAACAATAATGTGATCCGTAGGAAACTTAACAAATTTATTAAATGTACTCACTGCATCTTTACAGCTGGCTTGATGCATAAGTAAAACCACTAAATGACCCGTAGAGGCGGCTTTGTAAGCTAGGTTGTAAACTGTGCTTTCAGTATCAAAGGCTGCACCCACACTCAAACAAATTACATCTGGGTCAGAAGAATATACGCCTTCAAAAACTTCTTCAAACTGATCGGTATTTTTGCCTTTTATCTCAATTTGATTAATGCCTTCAATTACTAACTCAGCAGTGTCTTCTATTGTAAAAACCATATGACCTTTTTTTTTAAATTCATTAATCAGTGAATATAAGGTTGTGGTTTTACCTGAGCCAGAAGCTCCGGTTACGATAATAAGCCCGTTGGTTTTAGTAGCCATTTTTTTAAAAGTTTCAAGAACTGTTTTATCTCCTGTGATTTTTTCAAGAGGTAAAACATCTTTTTCTGTTTGCCATAGTCTTAAAGTTAAACGTGGCCCAGTGACGGTTTCCAGCTTTTGATATTTAACCTGTAGCACATCGGCTTCGCTCTTTGTATGATCTCTTAATAAATTAATTCTCTTTGAATTACTGCTGTCAACGCCAATGGAAATTCTTGTTAAAGAGTCGTCAATTAATTTAAACGACTCTTCCTGAATTGAAATAAGTTTTTCGATGCCTTTTTGTGTTCTATATGAAATTTCATATTTTCCTTTAGCTGGATAAATGTGAATATTTCTGGCTCCGTGGTCAAAAGCATCCCAAATAATTTTTTCTGGAATAACATCCATGTTTGTTTCCATTTTATTTTCCTTTTGTTGCGAACGTGTTGTTAGTAATTCAGAAAGAGCTAAAAAATCTTTCTGAACATTAATTTTTGAACCTTTACCTGAAACGTGAATATCGAGTTCTTCTTTTAAA
This sequence comes from bacterium, assembly GCA_019752925.1. GTDB lineage: Bacteria > Bdellovibrionota > Bdellovibrionia > Bdellovibrionales > Bdellovibrionaceae > Pseudobdellovibrio. The sequence continues at coordinate 43,000 of JAIELP010000001.1, read as the reverse complement.
AATCTCCACTGGCGTCCAAGCTTGTGGCCCGGGATCTTACCCGCCTGCAACCACTTATAAAGTGTACTGGGAGTTGTTTTTAAAAAGCTAACCGCCTGGTCGAAATCTAAATACTCTGTATTATCCATGATTAAATAATACTCATTAATTATCCGTTGTAAATATTTATTATCATTTATTATCTTTTATTGGATAAAAGCGAGACGTTAGTAGGGTATACGAAACTGAATATGTAAGGCAAAATAGTCTCGATGCTAAATTTTAACAAAAGAAGTATTTTTTTATTTGATGCTGTCGGAGCCCTGCTCAGCGCAATGTTAAGCTTAGTTATACTTCCAAATTTTTCTGAACTCTTGGGCTTACCAAAAGAGTATCTGCACGCTTTAGGCATTTTTCCTATAATTTATGGAGCTTACTCGCTGAGTTGTTATTTTCTAATAAAAAAATATCATCCCTTACTGTTATTAGGAATTATTGCAGCTAATTTACTTTATTGCCTTATATCTGTCGGCTTAATTATTTTTTACAAAAGCTTGACCGGAATGGGTCAGGCTCTGCTATTCGCAGAAATTTTAGTAATACTATTTGTAGTAACAGTAGAGCTAAAAGTTTATAAAAAGTCTTTCAGGTCGGAGTTGTCGACAAATAAAGTAGTATAGCACTTTTTTTGACTTGTAGGTTGCAAGAGCGTTCTTTTGTGTAGTGCAAAGTTTCGAGTTGACCCAGTGTCGAAGCATTAAAACTAATCGCACCATCTAATACAGTAATGAAATATTCATTCTCTGGCTCTAATGAAAATGATAAATCTGATTTTAAATTTAGTATACGCGCTTGAGCTTTAATTTTTTTAGGATTATAGATAATGCCGAAATCCAAAACAGGACCTTTAAAAAGTGAGCAATGAATTTTTTCATCGCCGGAAAACTGCGCCACTTCAAATTTTTCGTATTCATCGTCATTTAAGTAAAATCCTGCCCCCTGAATTGGAACTAAAATTCTATTTTTTCCGGGAAATAATGAAAAATCCCCATCTTTTTCCACAGATGCTGAGCTTAAGCGATAAGTAAAATTATTTTGCTCTAAACTGGCGGTAGTGGGTTCTATACAAATCTGAGTTGTAATACCATTGCCGTTTTTCCACGGCATTTTTTTGAACTCTGATTTCGCAATTACTCGGATCATATTAAAAAACCCACAAATACGTTGAGGTTATATGTGTTTTCCACGACTCGTCATGAATAGTACCTATGGCCTCGGCGTCTTGAAGTTCGGCCACTCTAACTGAAAATTCTGTATTATCTGCATTTAACTTAATTTCAGTCATAGATACTCCGTTATTGAATATATCTAAATACGACTGCTTGTTCAATCAGTTGAAACAACAAAAACTAAATAGACTATTCCTTTATTATGAGAACGAAATATACACAAGTTTTTGCTGGTTTCTCCAGTTAAGTTTGTAACATGAAAAAATCATCGAAATGTGGCCAAAAATTAAAATGTTAAAACTAGAAATTATTACAAATTTCCTGTCAAAACTGTTTACACTAACAACGTCAGCTATTCGACATTGCTTTATAATAACGGCATAAAGCGTGCTATAGCCAATTCTTATGAAAAAAATTATTCTTCTTTTAAGCTTATTAGCAGGCTCGTTTGCGTTCGCGCAGCAAGCTTATAACTACCCTTATCAAAACGCTGACGTAGCCAGCCTTACAGCTGCTATAATGAAATCTAAGTACAAAGAGCCTTCGGATCACTTCAAATCTATGGAAGTAGAAGTAATCCCTGGGCGCGACAAAACGTATTTAGTTGAGGGCCGCGGCGATTTTAAATTTTACTTTTATCCTCAAAAACAAGATGCTCCATTGATTTTTTTAATTGCAGACTTTGGCGGAAATAGCACATCAGGCTATATGATGTATGAGGCTTCTCTTTTACATCAAAATGGCTTCAATGTTATTACGATTTCTTCCTCTTTATTCTGGAATTTTATCATTTCATCAAGCAATACAGGAATTCCTGGTTTAACTTCTGAAGATGCCCAGGATATGTACGTGGCCATGCAACTTTCTTTACAAAAAGTTAAAGAGGACCACAAACACAATATAACTAAAATTGGTGTTATGGGTTTAGGCCTAGGCGGTTTACATGCGGCTCACATCAGCGCTATTGAAAACCGTGAAGGAAAATTGAGTATTGAAAAATACTTATTAGTTAATCCGGTTGTTAATTTAATTGATTCTATTACTCAAATTGAAACCCGTGCGGCTATTGCATTGGATATGGGTATCAACCGCGCTAAACATATTGGCGGTAGAGCCTTTAATTTTGTTGTGGATATGTCGGATGACAAATTTAAAGTTGACGACCCTACTTATTTCTTAAACTTAGATAAAAAATTTGTAGTCACTGAGCAAGAATACAAATTTTTATCAGGCTTTGCTTTAAGAACTTATATTGGCGACACTGTATTTTCAAGCCAGTTGATTAACGACATGGGTGTATTAAAACAAAAGTTTGATCGCTTACACCGTAATGCGCGTAACGCCGAAGCTTTTGACTTAGGTTTTCAAGGTTATTTAAAACAGATTTTTGCTCCTTATTTCGGTAAGAAATATAAGCCTCTTGAACTTTTAAAACACGTAAACTTCAATTACGTGCGCCAATCTGTAATCGACAATCAAAACATCATTTTAATGCACAATGAAGATGATTTTACAGTGAGTACTGATAACATGAATTACTTAAAAGAGCTATTTGGTAAACGTGCTATCATTTACCCGCTAGGTGGCCACTTAGGTAACTTGTGGCATCCACAAAATCAGCAAGACGTGCTCAATGTGTTTTCGAGCCTGAAATAATATTAAGCGGTTAGAATTTAAAATCTGTGGAAAACAAAGTTGAAACTAGGTTTGGATCGTCGGCATCAGTCACGATGTAGGCTCTGTAGCCTGAATCAATACCTTCTACCCATAGTCCTTCGGGCTTGAAAGCGCTGTCTAGCTGGCTTATTAAAACTGCTTTGCCTGCGTTGTCAAAATAGCCAATAAACGCACCAACGTATTGCCCGTCGTTATAAGTAGAATTGCCTGATTCAGCCACGGCTAAAAAAAATAATTTATTGTTGCAAAAGCAGGCGTCCGTAAAACCTAAGTTTATATTATTAATATTTCCTAAACATACTTCTTTAATTTGTTGGATTCTGCTAGCTTGAATAAATTCATTATTTTGAAGATCATCGGCTAGACCCAAAATATCCAGCTCAATTAAAGCGCTTTGTGCTGAAGCGCCATTGCCTCTTTGCAAAATAACAAACGACGAAGAGGTTAAAGCTGCACCTTCGATATTAAGTTCTAAAAACTCTTTTTGTAGGGTTTCATATATTAAAGAAAAATCTATTTTTTTTGGCTCAAAAGCTTGGCCATTTTGTAATTTTACAAATGAGCCAATTTGACGGTTTGGTTTAGAGCCCGAAGGAATAGCTAATAAACCCTCTTGTCCTAAATTTGCTGGAATATATGCTAAGCACTCCAAATCCGGCTTAACTTTTTTTCGCGCTTTTGGTTCTGTAGGTAAGATTCCCGGAAATAAAGCTATACTGTGCCCCGGCGATTTGTTTTTTAATGAAAATGTCATGAGCGACAGCTCGTCGTCCGTAATGACATATAAATTGTTTTCATGCTTTACTAAACCGCTGGCCGCACAAATAAACTTTTCACCATTAGGAGTTAAAACTGAAAGATTTCTAATGGTATTAAGTGCTAGTTTACTCTGGTTCATAAAGAATACTTTAGAGTAATCGTAGTCCCGTGTAAAATACATCTGTTGCAAAATACTATTTGCAATGTCATATTCCTAAACAATTCATTTGCGGATAGATGGCCGAGTGGCTGAAGGCGCACGCTTGGAAAGCGTGTATAGGGTTAAACCTATCGAGGGTTCGAATCCCTCTCTCTCCGCCAAAAAATAACAGGCGTAGCTTTTAACTTAATTTTACCAAACATTCCATTTTTTAGCAGCATCAGTAACCGTAAGCTGTTTAAATGGATACACCATGGCATTCATAACTCCGTGTTTTACAGCCGGATCAGCGTTCATATACTCATGGGCTAAATCAATATTTTCAGCCTGAAATACAACAATACCAAAATTATCTTTCAACACAGTATCGGTGCGACCAACAATTGTCAAAATTCCTTTTGTAATTCCCTCTTGGAGATATTGAGCGTGTTCAGCAAACGCTTTTTGCACCTGTTCATCCCAAGTCGAAAAATCATGATAACGGGCATTGAGTTGGAGTTTGTAGATAAATAAATTCATCTTGGTCGAGCCTTTTAATGTAAAATGACAATTTTAAAGCGATTTAACAAATATCTCTGAAGTTTGAACTGGCTTTTTAAGCAATCCTAGTTCATTTAACTGCACTAGAAGCTCTTTCCATCGGTGTTCAGTCATTATACCAATTCCATATTTTCTGGTTTCGGCATTTTCAATAAAAGCTGTTTCTACTTTGTGAATTTCAGACATGGCTTCCATTGTCATAGCTGAGTTTAGCTTGGCAATAGCTTCGTGTGTTGCTTTAGGATCTTTCAAATAAGCTTCCCAACCTGCCTTTACTGAAGCCACCATAGCTTTAACAAGCTCGGGTTTATTTTTTAAAGTTTTACCATTAGTTGCCATGACGACTGTGTAAGGATTAAAGCCTGTATCAGCTACTAAAAAAGTTTTGGTTTTAACACCTTGTTTAGCTGCAACTAGTGGCTCAGACGATATAAAACACTGTTGAACAAAATTTTTATCGCTCAAAAAATTAGTAATGCCGCCAGCAAATGGAACAGTTTTAATTTTTTTGAATCCATATTTTTTTTCTAAATAAGTCACGTATGGTAAACCATTAACCACAGCAACAGTTGAACCAGAGTTAAATAGTTCTTCCATATTTTTAATTGGTGATTTTTCATGAAGCATAAAGGCGTAGGGTGCTTTTTGAAAAACGGCAAATAGGGCTACCACATCTGCTCCGTTTGATCTTGCAATAGCAACCTCATCGCCGCTGACTATGGCAAAATCTACTTTTCCTGCTGCTAACATTTGAACTGTTGGCGTACCGGCTCCACCTTGTACAATTTCTGCATCAAGCTTATTTTTTTCATAAATTTTTTCAACTTGTGCCGTATAAAATCCACCAAACTCAGGCTCGGCTTTCCAATTAAGGACCAATGTAGTTTTAGTATTTACTGCAACTGATACTTGAGCAAATGCAAAAGTGCTTAAAAATAGTAATATTACTTTTTTCATCTGAGTTCTCTCCATTTGTGTAAAAAATATTTTGAAATTAAATTTAGCAAAAACACTAGTAAGATACCAGCAAAAGACGCCAACAGTACTGCGGCAAAAACTTTATCTAGTCTTTGTTGGGTCCGTGATGCATCAATTACTCCACCTAGTCCACCACCCGCTATGAATTCGCCAATAACAGCTCCTATCATCGCCAATCCGGCCGAAATTTTTAAGCCCGTCATTATGTGAGGAACTGCGTAAGGTAGTTTTAATTTTAACAAAATGTCTAGTTTAGAAGCTCCGTAGAGTTTAAATAAATCAATAAGCGCAGGATCGGTTGCTCTAAGACCCGAAAAAGTATTAGCTAATACCGGAAAAATTGAAACAATAAACGCCGATATAACTACCGTTCGTAAACCAAACCCAAACCATATTACCAAAAGCGGCGCAATTGATACAATCGGCACCGTTTGAAAAAATGTAGCATAAGGATAAAGAGACTTTTCAATCCATTTAGATAGCGAAAGCATGACTGCTGCAGCAATGCCCACTACTGCCGAAAGCAGCAGTCCCAAAAGGGCAGCTCCTAAGGTTTCTTTACAGGCTTGGATATATTCCTGAAAATCTGTTACCAGCGATAAAAAGACTTCCGATGGTGGCGGCAGAATATAAGGAGCGACAATTCCTTTTTGAGATAAAAATTCTCCAATAGCCACTAGTAAAAAAAACGGAATCAGCGGAGGTAAAAACTGGATTAAAAAATTTTTCATTTTAAATTCATTTCCGTATTTTCAAGCGAATCATATACTCTTTTAAGTTGTTCAGAAAAAACAGATTCTGTTCTTAACGAATTTGTCCGCACATCAGGCAAATTAATTTTTATATCACTGTGAATCTTAGCTGGCTTATCAGACAGAACTAATACGCGATTAGCTAAAAAACAAGCCTCGTGCACAGAGTGGGTTACAAATACCACTGTCATTCCACTTTGTTTCCACAGATTTCTTAAATCTTCACTTAGCTTGAAACGTGTGTGCTCATCAAGTGCTGCAAAGGGCTCATCCATTAAAAGTAATTCGGGCTCTGCCACCAGCGCTCTGGCTAAAGAGGCGCGCATTTTCATTCCTCCCGAGAGCTCAGAGGGGTAAAGATGAGTTGCGTTTTTAAGTCCTACTTTTGTTAGAACATCTGTAGCACGATTAACACGTTCACCTTTAGAAACCTTCATTAATTCCAGTGGCAGCTCTGTGTTTTGCAGTAAAGTTCTCCACGGCATTAGGTGCGGCTCCTGAAAAACAAAAGATTTGTCAAAAATTTTTGCGTCTGAAAAATTAATATGACCATCAAAGTCGGCCTCGAGTCCGGCAATTAATCGTAAAAGTGTTGATTTACCTGAGCCAGATGGCCCCAGTAGCACTACAAAATCACCCTTTTTAATTTCAATGCTGATATTACTTAAAACACAACCGGTGTTTACAAAAGACTTGCTTACGTTTAGAAGCGAAATATGAGTAACCGGACATTCATTAACCACTATTGTCGGCCTGGTTGAATTTTTTTAAGTAGTTCCTGTGATAGTTGTGGACACAAATGATCTTGTATTTCCTCTACTGAGCCACGATTAAGTTTTAGCAAGTCAGCCCTTGAAGTTAATACTATAAAATCATGGCCTTTCTTTTTGTTTTTTACAGCCATCATAGCAATTCCGTATCGATTAATATTTTTATCACCATCTGGAATATCTGCAGCCACTAAAGAAAAAATATTATTTTTCTTAAATTCGGATTCACTAATTTTAATAGCTCGGTATTTATGTCCGAGTATCTCAATTGGAAAATCATTCCATTTTGAATTTATTTTTGCTAAGTTTTCATTAACAATTTTTTTGATATCCGAGCGTATGCATGAAATGTGCACATGTAGGTGATTCTGACTTCTTCCAAGTTCTGAATTAACCGTCAAAGATATGTCATCAGCTGGAATATCAGCTCCGTATCTTTTGATCATATACGAACGAGCGTTCCATGATTCGTAAAAATAATTAGGTTCATTAGTATTTAAAAGTTCCGGACTTTCAACACCAGTAATTTTTGCCACGGGCATTAATAGATACTGCAAAGGACCATTTAAATCTTTCAAAATAACATATCCTTGCTCTTGTGATTTTATAAAAGTAACTTCGTCACAAGGGGCAGGTTTTTGACCCGATTTTTTTTTGGGAACGCACTGATTGTTAACAATATTCCAAAGAGCATCCGATTTTTTAACAACAGGTTGAGACTGGCATCCGCCCATCATTAAGACCGCTAAAACTAAAAACATTAAGTAAGATTGATTCAGTTGTTTCATAAAGCCACCTTATGTCAATGATGTTAGAGTTTGTCTCGAAATGAAACAACAATTTTTTTAAGATGGGTCATTAAATTCCGATAACTTATCAGGAGCTACATTTAAAATATGTCCAATACGTTTAAAAAAATTATTCCTACCGATAAACACGAAAATACTTCAGACTTGCCGGATGGTTTTGATGAAAAAATGTCAAACCCTGCAAGCGAAAATCACGACTTTTCAGCATTAATTGAAAGTACTCCGGAACAGCCACATGAAGATATAAACGATCAAAGTAAATATGTGGCACCAATCTCAGTATTAATTAAAAACAATAGACCTGAACCCGAGAAAACAGTTGAATATGCATCTGCAGAAAAGGGCGGAGATCGCTATTTAAAATACGCCATCGCTGTATGCTTATTAGTATTTGGCTATTTTGCGCTCAATAGAGTACTTATGCCGAAATTTAAAAAAACGCTAAAAGTACGAGATCTAGCAGCGGTTAGTGAAAACACAAACACGAAGACCGCCGCAACAACAGCCGCAGCAAATCAGGCTGAAAATAAAGCTGTTAATAAAAAAACCACTTACCAGCAGTTAGTTGAAAACAAAAAAGGCTATATTAATTTAAATTTAACTGAAGAAAATATTGATGTAAAAATTAAAATTAATGGTTTTCAGCTTATTGATACACTTCCTTTAGTTATGTATCCGATTATCGCCGAACGCGAAATAGATGTCGTTGCTATAAATACCAAAACAAATAAAGCCGTATTTAAAAAAATCCAAGTTAAACACGGAGAAACGCTAGATTTAATTATCAATATGAATGAGGCCGTTGATTCTACCAAATAGAACAGAATACAATATTATTCATAAAGAAGATTAAAAAGCTCAGGAAGAACATCTATTGTTTTTTCTTTTCGAACGCCGTCCAAAATAAAAGTATAGACTCTGAATTTATTGCGCAAATGAGTGTAGTCTTGATGGCGAGCAAATTTAATTATTCTTTCTAACTCTTCACTAAAATGACTCAGTACAAGAGGGTCGCATATTGAAGTTATGCTTTGTAAATACATTTTATAGTGATTTTCTAATTTATCAATTTCTGTACGATTTAAAACGCTAACGTTTATATAATCTGGGTCATTTAGCATGTTAACTTCAAACTGCTGTGGGATTTTAAAAAAATCCTTCTTTAAAAAATAATCTATTAATTCTGTTATCTTATAGCAGTTCATAACACTAAGAGTGGGGTAGATCTGTAATCTGGCCGTAGGAAGAAAGCTTTTGATTACATGCAAATTATTTTTTATATCATCCCAGACTGCACCTTTTCGAATTAGTTCCAAACTTGGACCTATGGAATCAATGCTGGCACTAATTTTTACAAACGAAAACTGTTTCCACAAGGCGATTGCATTCCATTTTTTGAAATTTAAATGTGACAAATTTGTATTGTAGTTTAACTCTACATCGGTGCGTTTAAGTTCAATTAATTTTTCAAGCAGAAGATAGTGGTTTTCGTCTAAAAGTGGCTCACCGCCAGCAAAATAAATTTTTTTGATTTTAGGCAAATATTTTTCAATGTCAGAAATTACCGTTTTGCTGTCGAGAGCCAGCTTGTGAGTACGCTTATCATTTTGATAATCAGGATGCACTTTTTTATAGTCATCGTGCCAGCTGTTGCTGCTATCGGGATTGCATGAGCGACACTTAAAATTACAAACGTTGGAAAACCTAATATCAAGATATATAATGCTTTCATTACTCAGATGCCCAGTTTGATCTGTTTGTTCAAGTCGATAAAACTCATCTTTAAAATCAGCATTAACCATTTGACGGTAACTTTGCGAGCCAAGCTTTTCGATTGTATAGCAGTCGTCGCAAAAGCTTTGAGGAGTTCCCGCCAGCATGTCGACCCTAACTTTTTTAATTTCCTCTGAATTCCAGATTTGGTCCATCGTATTGTTTAGTGTAGATCCGTACGAAAACCTATGTTTGACCCGACAGCACGGGTATACGTCACCATTTTGCCTGATTTGCGTATGAATCCACGGTAATATACAGAAAACTTTATTATCTTGAGTCACTGTACACATTATGCTGAAATACGTTTAGGAATTCTAGCCATAAAGCGTCTAAGCTTGCGGAACGAATGAAGATTGCGAACCGTCAGTAACAAGTATAAGGAGTATGCAAGTTTAAACTTGTATGATTTAAAAAAACTATGTCCAAATTACAAAATTTTTCTCATGAAAATTTTGATAGACCTGAAAAGATCAATTTGGGCTCAGAAAGAAGCTTCGGACTCACTTTTGCTGCATTGTTTTTACTAATTAGCCTATGGCCTGTTTTTACCAAACAAGCTTTTAAAGCTACACCACTTTATCTATCGTTGTTTTTGTTATTTGTTTCGGTGGCTTGTCCGAATATATTAAAGTGGCCCAATTTTTTATGGCTTAAGCTAGGTCTACTGCTCAACAAAATAATTTCTCCTATTGTATTGTTGCTTCTCTTTATTTTTGCATTCAGTCCGTTAGGATTATTACTTCGTTTGTTTGGTAAAGATGTTCTTAAGTTAAAAATCGACAAATCCGCGAAAAGCTATTGGCTTAATAGCGAAACCGATACAAGTAACATGAAAAATCAATTTTAGAGGTCCTATGAGTTTTATAAAAGAATTTACTGTATTTTTACTTACACGAAAAAAATATTGGTTAGTACCACTTTTACTAGCAATGCTTTTGGTGGGTTTTTTACTCGTTTTCTCTAAAGGCTCAGCCGTTGCTCCATTTATTTATACTGTGTTTTAAATGAAAATAATCGGAATTTCAGCTTTTTACCATGATAGCAGTGCTTGTTTGATTGATAATGGACAAATCATTGCTGCGTGCCAAGAAGAGCGCCTAACTCGCATTAAACACGATTCAGCGTTTCCTGCTCAGAGTATTAAATACTGTTTAGAGGCCGCCGCTTGTAAGCCTGAAGAAATTGACTGCATTGTTTTTTATGAAAAGCCGTTTTTAAAGTTTGAAAGACTTTTAGAAACTTATTTAGCCTTTGTACCGCGAGGCTTTGTATCTTTCAGCAAAGCACTACCCCTTTGGTTAACTGAAAAATTATTTCAAAAAAAATTATTGCGAGATGAGCTTCGTAGCCTTGGTTTTTCGGAAACCCAGTGTGCTTCGATTTTATTTTCTTCACATCACTTAAGTCATGCTGCAAGCGCTTTTTACCCCTCACCTCACAATGAGGCCTTAGTGCTAACTATGGATGGCGTAGGAGAGTGGGACACTACAACTGTTTACATAGGAAATTCCAATAAGCTACAAAAGATAAAAGAACTGCATTTTCCTCATAGCCTGGGCTTACTCTATTCTGCTTTTACTTATTATTGTGGCTTTAAAGTAAATTCGGGCGAGTATAAACTAATGGGGTTGGCTCCATTTGGAAAACCTATATTTGCAGAAAAAATTAAAAATCATCTCATCGATATTAAGTCGGATGGTAGCTTTAAGCTTGATATGAGTTATTTTGATTATTGCACCGGTCTTAAAATGACCAATAGTAAATTTGATCGGCTTTTTGAGTTTAATCGCAGAAATCCGGAAGAGGAAATATCACAAGTTCATATGGACTTGGCTGCATCTATTCAATTTGTTTTAGAAGAAGTGGTACTTAAAATTTGTAAGTTTCTTGCCCAAGAATATAAAATTGACAATCTTTGCCTAGCCGGTGGAGTGGCGCTTAACTGTGTCGGCAACGGTAAAATATATGAAGAGAAAATATTTAAAAATATTTGGATTCAGCCCGCCGCCGGCGATGCCGGGGGCTCTTTAGGAGCCGCCTTAGCTGCTCATTATTTGCATTTTTCTAAAGATCGCCCAAAGCCCTTTAATGATAGCATGAAAGGTTCTTACCTCGGACCTCAATTTTCTGAAGAATATATTGAAAACTTTCTTAAATCGAAAAATATTAAATATACGAAATTCACAAACACGGATCTCTATTCCGTAATTTGCAATTATCTATCTGCAGAAAAAGTAATAGGTTGGTTTCAAGGGCGTATGGAGTTTGGACCACGCGCACTAGGAAATCGCTCTATCATTGCGGATGCAAGAAGCTCAAGCATGCAAAAGAAACTAAATTTAAAAATTAAATTCAGAGAGTCCTTTAGACCATTTGCCCCAGCTATTTTATCTGAAAGTGTAAATAGCTGGTTTAAGTTTTCCGAAGCCTCCCCTTACATGTTAATGGTGGCGCAGCTTCAGGATGATAAAAAAGTTTTAAACGCGCAGCCAAACGCATTATTCGGCCTAGATCTTCTAAATCAGGTGCGCTCATCCGTGCCAGCCATTACACATGTGGACTACTCTGCTCGAATTCAAACAGTGCATGAGGAGACAAATCCAAAATTTTACAACCTGATTAAAGCCTTTAATGCACTCACGGGTACTCCACTTTTGATTAATACCAGCTTTAATATCAGAGGCGAACCCGTAGTATGTACGCCCGAAGAAGCATTTCGTTGCTTTATGGGTACCGACATGGATGTACTCGTACTTGAAAATTTTGTTTTACTCAAAGATGATCAAGATTTTAATCTAAAAGAAGACTATCGCAATAAATTTAGCAAAGATTAATACTTGTAAAAACTTTTACAAGTCCATTAAGTTTTTAAAATTCGAATTTTAATAATCGTATAAAGTGCTTGCATGCCGTCCTTAAAAAAGCGTAGTTTTTTTCCTTCTTGCACTGAACGCGACTCATATTTAACAGGTATTTCAAGAGGAATGTGGCCTTTTAATATTAGCTTACTTAAAATTTCCCAATCAAGATCGAAACTATTACATTTAAGCTCTATGTCATGCAGCAATTCGCGATAAAAAATTTTATACATGGTCTGTGTATCGGTCAGCTTGACTGAATATAAAATGCAAAAAAGTCGTGTTAAGAACTCGGAGCCGTAATTAATAATTTCCATGTAAAGGCTTTTTCGCTTAGTGGTTCTTATTCTCCAGGTGTGAGCATTTAAATGCCTACTGCCTAGTACAAATTTTGTTTGTTTCTGCAACAAAGGTTTCAATAGGTTTTTATAATCTTCGGGATCGTATTCTAAATCAGCATCCTGTATTAATACTATATCGCCATTAATTTCCTTTAATGCCTGACGTATGCAATAGCCTTTTCCCAAATTTTTCGGCAAAAATATAGAATGCAATTTATGTTGATCAGCCAGCTGGTGAACCAGCTCGGTGCTGCCATCTGTACTGCCAGAGTCTACTAATATGATTTCGTACGAAATCGGTAGCTCTACCTTAAGAATTTTGTCCACAATTATGTTGAGGCTTCTAATCTCGTTATAAATTGGAATGATTATACTTAGCTTCAACAAAACGGTTTCCTTTTAGTTAAAATTTAACGTAGGATTATATAAATGCAAGCTATTTACAATTTTCTATTTACACTTCCCTATGTATTTTGCCTGTACTTGTTAAAATTTATCAGTAAATTTTTTTTAAATATTGATGTGTGGCCACGCCATAGCTACGTTAATGAAACCTTTAAGCCTATTAAAAGCGATTTGGACATTAGTATCTTCATTCAGACAGCGGCGCAGGGTGAGCAATTTCATCAAATATATAAATTCTTCAAAAGAATTTTTCCCTTTTTAGGCGAAGTCAATTCTTACACTCCAGAAACCTTCGATTTTTTAAAAAAATGCCCGCTAAATTTATATGAGCTATATCGCGACCCTATTTTAATAAAAAAATTAAATTCTTCATTTAATTCCGAAAAACCTGCCGTAGAAAAAGTTTTAGTCTACCTGCACCGCCTATTTATGAGTGATTACGAACATCTTCGTGCAAATAAATCACGCGCTAGTAAATGGAAGTACCATTTTAATACTATTAACGCGAATTTAAAACATATTAGCGAAAGCAGCCCCTATTTAGTTTTTTTTGAGACTGAAATTCTTCGATCTATAAGTGCGGCCATAATCAATTTGACCTTTTTTGATAATAAAGACGTTGCAGAGCTCGAGCGCACTAAATTTTTAATGTTGAGCGAATATGTGTCTCGCAAGAAAGATTATCTGTGGGCTCCCCAGCTCCCTCATGATTTTAAAATGCTTGCCATCTATTTTCCTGAGTATGTTTGCTATTTTGATTTTGAATTACCTCAAATAAATGCTAAACTTGTACCTATCATGTTAGCTGAAATTGAGTGGTTTATTTTGATTAATCTTCGCAAATGTTATCGCAAAGAGTATAGAGAACATGGTTTAAAGGAAATTGAAATGTTTTTTAAGTTGCTTACCAAGCTTAGTTCACAACACAAAAGTGCACAAATTGAGGAAACGCAAAATAAATTAGCTGGCTGTAAAGCGATATTACAGACAATCAGTTAGGAATGGTTTAAATGAGTATTTCTGATTCAAACAAAAAGTTTTACGTCATCTCCTCTACAGAGGGCTGCGCGACCAATTTACAAGAAAATAACAGCTATCGCAAAGACTATACTAATCAAGGAATGATCGCTGCGCAAAATGCGGAAACCGCCGATGTTATTTTAATTAATACCTGTGCCTACAGTCAGCAAATGGAAGACCGATCAACTGATATGATCACTGAATACAAATCTAAGTACCCAAATGCAAATGTGGTGGTGGCTGGATGTTTACCAAAAATAAATCCGAAAAAAATGAAAACAGAGTTTGAGGGCACACCTCTTAGATCGCTACCTGAGTCGCTGGATTTTGCCGATCAATTTGATCGTAGCGACTTTGAGCTTCTTTCAGATAAGCATCGACTTGTTGTTAAGCTTCGTCCTTTATACTTTTGGATCGAAAGCAAAATTGGTATTAAATTTAACCCTCTCCATAATATATTTAAAACCGTTGTTGTTAATGAAGACTTTCACTTAGTTACAGCTTCGACTGGCTGTCTCGGTAAATGTACTTTTTGCGCGATAAAGCGCGCCAAAGGCAGCCTAAAAAGCCGCCCCTTACCTACTATTTTATCAGATTTTGAAAACGGCCTAAAAAAGAATAAAAAATTATTTTGGATTTTAGGTGACGACATAGGCTGCTGGGGCCTAGACATAAAGTCTAATATTTCTGAATTATTGTTGGGTGTAACCACATTAAATGCTCAATACGAAGTGGTGCTTAACTATTTTGATCCACACTATTTAAAAAATAATACCGAGGCCTTAATTAAATTATTATCGAGCGAAAAAATTGTAGGCTTAAACATGCCTATTCAATCAGGAAACCAACGCATTCTGAATGAAATGCAAAGACACTACGATTTAAATTTTGTTTTTAACACTTTAGAAAAAATTAAATCTCGAAATAAAAAAATTGCCATTAAAACCAATATCATTGTTGGTTTCCCAGGCGAGTCTTGGTCTGAGTTTTTTGATAGTGTCTATTCTGTTCGTCACTTTGATGCCATACTAGCTTTAAAGTTTACGCCTCGACCTATGACTCCAGCAAACACCATGGAGAATCAAATACCTGAGTCAGTAAAGCTGATTCGTATGGCTCTAATGAATTTGGCGATTACCTTCCGGCATATATATGTAGCCGTTAGTTCTTTTTTAAGAATTAGTCGTTAACATGGCCTTAATAGCTGATATCGGATGTCTCATGATCGAGTGCGGTGCATAGCAGTTCATCCAACACTTATTGCAATTGCCCTTGATTGCGCGCGATCGTAAACTGCGAGCTTCAACACTATGCAAGATTTGATCTAATTTGTTGCGACTGATATTACCTAAGGCCGGTAAATACATACAGGGTACAATGTCTCCATTTGGCCTAATATGCAGACTACTAGCCACTACATCACAGGGTACTGGTAATCGTTTTTTATTTTGGCTAAAGAATTTTTTAGCCAAAACTATATAAATAAATTCTACTACCTCTCCAAAGCTTTTAATTTTGTAATAAGACTGAATTACTGAAATACTCTGCGAAATTTGTTGATATGAAGTTTGATTATGAGTTTTATATATACCGCCACTGTGTTCATAGCTGAATGCACGTATTTTATGAATATCATTTTTGATTTTATTTTTTATGTAAGCCTCATTATGGCCTGAAACCGTTAGGCCATAGTGACACCAAATTCCGGCATCCTTTAATAACTCATAGGTTTTTTGAGCCCTGTCAAAGTTGCCATCAATGCCACGAATAAAATCGTGTGTGTGAGCATCACCGTCCATACTAACTGTAATAAATAAATCATAGCCACGTTTTTTAAGGCTTAGGGCGCACTCCAGTGCTTTTTCGGGCTTTAAGCCATTTGTTGTAAAGGTAATAATACGCAAATTAGGACATACAAAACTAAGCGCCTCGGCCAGTTCATCGAAATCACTATAGAGTGTAACCTCGCCGCCACTAAGTGAAATCCACAGCAGATTGGGCCCAAATTCTTTCAAAGAAGTGCTGAGTTCAGAAACCTTGATTTCAACTTTTTGCTCTTCTCCTTTTTTCCATATAAAACAGGTTTTACACTTTGAGTTGCAGTAGTCTGTTAGCTCCAAAAGTAGCTTATAGGGCCGGTATTTAAGGCCAAAAAGGTCTCGCAAACCCAGCTCGGCATTACGAAATACAACAAGAAATATGGTCCAGATTCTCATTTTGATATATTCACTTTGTTACGCATTGGGTTGTAAATTGAAGCATGCTTTAGACTTGCCTTTTTAATTGTAAAAAGCAAAAAAAAAATACATCATTTAAGAATGAAAAATCAAATTCAACTTAATCAAATTTTTTGCTCTAATAAAAATCTTATTTCAAGACGAAACCAGGATGATACCGTTATTCTGATGAAAACTGATGATGCAAACATTTTTTATAAAATCGATGGAATTGCTGCAAACATCTGGCATTTATTTCAATCTGCAACTAATGCTCAAGATATTTTAACAGCGTTACAAGCTAAGTTTACAGCACAGTCTTCGCTGGCTCAGGATTTCTCCAACTACATTTCCGAACTTGTGGATTTAAAACTTTTACAAGTGTCTTCAGAAGAGGTGCCTTCTACAAAAAAAGCAGATCTTTCTGTTTTTTTAAATAATAGTGCAACCTATGAGTTTGGTCAGCTTAAGTCATTTAACTTAGCTCAAATCGAATCTGAAGTTTTAAACGAAAGTATTTATTTAGATGTTTTCGCCGGCTCAGATCTTCGTTTAAAAAAAGATGTGGAACCTCTAGCAAATCCGCTTGATAAAATTATGTCATTAGACGGTATTTCGTATTTATGGAATGAGACCGCAGCCGCATCAGCTCCAAAAACTCAGCAAATTGGACTTGTGGCTCAACAAGTAGCCGCAGTTATGCCAGATTTAGTTAAAAAAGATTCTGTAAGCGGAATGCTCACAGTGAACTATACAAAACTAACTCCTTACCTCGTTGAAAGCATTAAAGAGTTAAAAAATATGATCGACACGCAAAATTTAAAAATTTCTGAACTCGAGACTGAAATCAGAAAGCTTAAACACTAGTTAGCGATGTGAGTAAGATTTTTAGCTCCTCTAAAGAAGTTGAAAATTATCATATAGATTCCGGATATTCCGAAAATTTTTGCGTAGCTCCTTTTACCACTTTGTTATTAGAGCCCGATGGTAAAGTTGGAGCTTGTCGCCATAAAGGCTGTGAGTTTCCTGTAGGCAACATTCTCGAAAACTCCTTCGATGAAATCTGGAATGGTGATTTTATCAAGAATTGGCGACAGGAGTTTTTAAACGGCACCCCAGTTATTTGCAAAACTGAAATTAAAGACCGTAAATGCCATCATTGCCCCGAGTACAACTCGCTCACTAAAAAAGTTAAGGAACTTAATGTACACCAGAGCATTAAACCAATGCGTCTCGCATTTAATTTTAATGGGCATTGCAATCTAGAATGTCAGATGTGTCATGTTTGGCAAAAACCTAATGCTCTATACGACAAAATAAACTTTTGGGAAAAACTTGATTTCTGGATTGAAAATTTACACGAAGTGGAGCTTTTATCTGGCGAACCCTTTATTCAAAAAGACACCTATAAGCTCATTGATCTATTAAGCGAAAAAAAACCCAATGCTGAGTGGACTATCACGACCAACGCTAACTGGAAACTAAACGACCATATCAAGTCACAACTGAATAAAATTAAAATGAAAAATTTAATTATCAGCTTAGACTCTACTCGCGCAGAAACCTATAAAGTCATACGAAAAAAAGGTGATTTTAATAAAGCGCTTCAAACGATGAAAGATTTGCAAGATTATGATTTATGGCGACTAAGCAATGGTTTGAGTGGTTTAAATATTCGAATCAATTTTTTATTTCAACAAGAAAATTGGCAAGAACTAGGAGATGTTTATAATTTTTCGAAAACTCATCAAGTGGAGGTTTTCAGAACTTTTCTATACGAGCCCACTCAATATTCTTTATTAAGCCTAGAAGAAACTCGTCGCACTGATATATTAGAATGGTATTTTTCAAACTTAAGCTTACAACAAATATTAAACAGCACACGTGTGATTCGCCCTTTAATAGATAGTCTCAATCCTGTAAATAAATTCTATTTTTATGAAAAATATCACCAATTGATTAAAGACAATCATGAAAAGGGCGCCTAATGGGTGAAAATCTGCCTTTGGCTGTTGAAATTGAAATTAATTCCGATTGCAATCTGAGCTGCGCTTATTGTCCCAATTCTAAATCAGAGCGCATTGAAAAAGGGCACATGCCATTGGAAACTTTCAAAAAAATTATGTTGCAGCTACAACAATATAATTATGCGGGCCGAATTTCTTATCATTTTTACAATGAGCCCACTCTTTCGCCTAATTTAAATTTATTTGTAAGAATGACAAAAGAACATCTACCAAAAGCTAAAACAATTCTTTATAGCAATGGTACAAATTTGGATAAAAATAAAATTGATGCGCTTTATGCAGATGGTCTGGATCGTTTTGTTATTACTGAGCACCATCAGGCTAAGCTCCATAATTTAGATTTCATTTCTGACGATAAAAGCATCTACACGACCAACCGCTTTAAATTTTCTACTTTTAAACAAATTCCTATGACCAACAGAGCCGGTGCCGTTAAGGCAGGGGCTCGTATTACAGAGCCGCTCAATACGCCTTGTTTCATACCTCGCTGCGTTCTTGTAATAACGCTTAAGGGTAATGTGGTGGCTTGCTATGAAGACTATTTTCAACATCATGTAATGGGAAATATTCATGAGCAGGACATTATGAGTATTTGGAATTCAGAAAAATATGTCCATTTTAGAAATGAATTAAAACTCGGAAATCGTCATAAATTTGAAGCTTGTAAAAACTGCAATAATCAGTTGATCATTGTTTAAACTCTATTTACTACTTATAGCCTTAAATAAAATATTTAAACATTCTTCGATCTGAATCACTAAATGCTGAAAACCTCTTAGTCGACTCAATCTCTTAATCCAATAAGATGGTCTTAAGTAAAAAGCGCCCAGAGCATGATTTCGCATTTTAAGTAACTTTTCATGAGAAATTTGAGGGTGGGTCATTACCCCACTTAAACCAGTCGTATCGAAGTGGTGTGCATTGGGCAATATCAATCCATTTTTAATTGCGCTCAATTTGATTGAGGTGTTCGGCAATGGTGTTGCTATGTTGAAGGAAGCATAGTCTATATCTAGTTTCCTAGACCAATCTAAAGTTTCCATTATTTCACTTTGAGTTTCGTGCGGAAACCCGATTATGAAATCGCCACAAACATTAATGCCAATTTCATTAGCTTTTTTTATAAGGCCCTCTAGTTTGTCATCCTGAATTACGCGGCCATACTGCCTCAACTTGGCTCTATTATAGGACTCAATTCCAATTATAATTGTATGGCATCCCGCAGTTTTCATTAACTGTAAAAAATCCGGTGAATACTGATTTGGGTGAAAATAGGTAGACCACGAAAATTTAAATTTTTTTTCTATCATCAAATTAAGAATATTGGTTGTATTTTCTTTTGGTAGTCCAAAGGATTTGTCCGAAAAATAAATTTCTTTTATCCCCATAGCTTTAATTTTTTCCATATCTTCTATTACATCAGAAGCAATACGGTATATTGACGACAAATTACTTGCTGTACAGTAGCTGCAAGAATATGGGCAGCCCCAGCTTGTTGTTATAGTTGTATATTTAAAATAAGTGGCAAATGGCCAGCGATAGCGTTTGTGAATAAATAATTCATGCCTTGGTTTTACATTAAATGTTTTAAAGCTTTTTTTGATTGGAATTTTATTTGCAAAGTTACTTAAGGTTTTTAAACCTAGCACTTCTGCCTGTGAAACAAAATTCTCAATAGTCCAGCTCTGTAGCTCTTTTATATTAAATAAAAGTGGGCTGGTAATAATGCCAGTGCTGTACTTTAAAATTTGCTCGCAATTGTTTTCCTCTAGTGTCGAATCTCCAAACACTAAAATCGGTGTATCAGGAAATTTTTTTGATAACATTTCCAAATAATTTAAATCATTTTCCCAAAGAGCATCTATAACTGACGTTATAATTAAATCTAGCTTTTCGGGAAATGGTATTTGCTCAAACTTTGTTTTGTGTGCAACACAATCATAAAATTGTACATTTGTGTCTTCAGAAAAAACTCCGCTTAGCAATAAATAATCATAGGGCTGCCAAAAATAATTTCCTTTTGACTCCGATGCGCAGTCGCAGTTACGCGTAAACTTACGATCGTTTGGTGTGGGAAAATTAAGTAAAAAGGCAGTTTTTTCATTTAATTTCCGTATGAAAAATATCTTCTTATAATTTTGAGCTGTGTTAGCAAGTCAGCCGATACGCGATACATTTTAGACCAAAAATATAAATGGACTGTCTGATAAAATGGATACAATGCCCAATGTGGCATATTCATTAAAACTTTAAAGACGACTTTGTTTTCATATAGTGCGGGATATCTTGTTAAGATCGGAAACAGATACATCATTTTTTTTATATTATCTTTTTCAGTTTCGGTAAAATTTAAAACAGTTTTTTCAGCGAAAGTTTTAGGAAGCGACTGAATTTTATTTGGATCCAAATGCCCTTCTTTAAGCGCATATTCCGTTAACTCCAGGCCTTGAAACGGAATAAATATATGGGCTGAACTCATATAGGGCTTTGTTTTAATATTAAGTTCGAGTGTTTTTAATATCTGCTCAAAGCTTTCGCCGGGCGACCCAATTACATTGTTCACTCTATGCATAATGCCATACTTATTGAATAATTCGGCCGCATTTAAAATATTTTCATCTGTTACATTTCTTTTGAGAAGTTTATTTCGCATCTCATTATCGCCAGACTCTATGGCCCAGGCTACAGTGGTACAACCGGCATTTTTTAATCCACGCACCACATCTTCATCTATTAAATTTGAACGCACATTACAGGTAAATGGCAAACCAATGTGCTTCGGATACTTTTCGGAAAACTCTAAACCCCATTTTTTATTTAGAAAAAAAATGTCATCCTGAAAAACAATAGTTTTTAAAGGATACTTGCTTTGCACATCTTTAATTTCTTCCATTAGGTAATCGACACTTTTTAAACGCACAGTTTTGCCGCTACCTTTAAATACTTCATGCTCTAAGTGATTGTGGCAGTAAGTACATTTATACGGACAACCTCGTCCACTTAAAAATTGCTTGGAAGGCATTTGTTTTCTTAATGAATCTCTGTGGTAAACCACCGAACGGTCTGGAAGCGGCAAGTCGTCTAAGTTGGCAAATAAATTATACTTCTGCGGAGCCAATAACTGGTCTTTTGGAATAATATTAAAAGCTGGTGTTCCGGTTTTAATAAAGTGTTCCAGTGCAATTTCGCCTTCGCCTACGCAGGTGTAATCTATCGTGCTGTTGTAAACTATACTGTGCGAATACTTATCGTTGAGACCCGGACCACCAATCATGCTCTGACATGGGTGAGCCAACTTAAGCATAGCATCAAATTTTACAAAATCATCCAGCTGCGACGAAAATGCAGAGTACATTACAAGATCTGGCTTATATTCTTTTGCAAATTCAATATTCTTAATGAAGTGTTTTGAAAACGTGTAATCAACTTGAATGTTGTTTCGTTTTAAAATTGCAGTTAAAGCATAAAGTGGGTTGCGATCATAAAACGATTCCCACAGATCTATAAATAAGACTTTTCTAAACTGCATAATAGGTTATATAATAGCGTCAGCGACATAAAAAAGCGTCAAATTTCCTCTGGAGTTATCATTATGACACAATCAGATATGAGCGACTTATATTCGAAAACAGAAAAATATCTTTTCTATTTTTACTGGTACATGGAACACCTTTTTGGCCCACATAAGGGCACCGGCTACTTTGGCCAAAAAAAAAATGCATTGGCTGAACGTTTTCAAAAACGTCTATTAAAGCGGCCAAAAGCACAAATTACTGTTATTGATACGTTTACCGAGCTTTCTGAGGCTGACTTTCATGATAAGTACGCCGTTCATGGAAAATCAGTTCTCATCAAAGGTGCCGCAAAAAATTGGCCTGCTGTCGGAAAGTGGTCACATCACTTTTTTGCCGAAAAATACCCGAATGAAACGCAGCCTTTTGTCGATCCCAAAACTAAAGGCTACGGTTACAAAGAGCTGACTTTTAAAGAAATTGCTGAAGAAATTGATAAAGGCAGTCAAAGCTACGTTAAATTTAGTAATTTTTTGCACAAAACAACAGGGGCCGAAAAAGATTTGGATATGGAGCTGTTAAAAAGTTATCGCGTTGTAAGAAATCTTGAGTCTGGTAAGCAATTATTTATGGGAGCCAAAGGAACTCGTTCTGGAATACATGCCGCTTTAGCCAATGTTTTTTTTGTTCAGATCTATGGCGTCAAGCGCTGGCTTTTACTATCTGAAGAGTGGACTCCTCTTATTAATCCCCAGGTTGACCGACAACCTCACTTTTTAGCTCAAGAGGAGCTTCTGTTTCCCGATGACCCGACACAAAAAGAAATTTTTGAACGACTTCCTTTCGTAGATGTAGTTTTAGATCCAGGCGACTTGTATTTTAATCCTGCCTTTTGTTGGCATTATGTTGAAAATTTAACGCCGTCGATTGGAATTGGGTTTAGATGGATACCTTTCCGAGCCGCATTTAAAAGTCCAATCCTTACATCGTTTATTTTGCTTTCAATGTACCCGTTTTCGCTTATTCGGGTTTTTGGAAATGCACAGGGTAAATACTTTCCAAAAAGATGGCCTTAATCCCAAATTGTTTTTCGCCAGATATTTTTTTCTAATTGTGATCGGAACCCTATTGGGTCTACTAAAATTTCATCAATGATTTGATTTCTGTACTTTTCTTTGACTGCAAGTATTTCAGTTTCGCTTTTACTGAGAATGCCGGTATTAGAAAAATATATAAATTTTGGAAATGCAGAAACTAAATCATCGTAACAGTAAAGACTTAGACCACCCGCCACTACCGACTGTGTAAAAAAACTTTTCTGTTTTAGCTGCTCTACATTTTCACTATTATAATAAAAATTAAATACGCTACCTAATGCGTAACTCAAAACAATACAAATGGCAGCCGATCTGAGGCTCTTTATAACTTTTGTAAGTAAAAATAGCGCTAACAATGTTAGCGCAACCAGTAAACTTAGTTTTAAAATATCTAAAACCGAAAATGTCTGAATTGTGTTTAGGTTTAAATAAATTAATTTAAACATCTTTTCTTTAAAAGAGCTTACCTCAAAAAACGGCATGCTGTAAAACTTATCACCATATAATAGATATGAAAGAGCCTGGTACAAATTAACTAGCGCTGCAACAAAAACCATAGAAATAACGATTTTGCTTTTGGAAATAAATTTTTGAAAAAATAAAAATAAAAAGTGTATAAAAAAAACTAAATACACCATTAAAACTCTTGCACCAAACTCTTCTTCCTGTATGGGTCTAAATGAATTTAAAATAAGCATGATAAATATCATCAAATAGAAGCTTATGACTTGTTTTTTGTAAGAACTGTTAACTAATAAAAATGCAGGTATTATCATGTAAATTAAAGTAAGCGGTGAAGTTGCAAAATAACCATTCCGTCCGAAAAAAATTAACGGATTAAAGCTGTTATTAATATATTTAAAATAATTTTCCATTAAATAAGCATGATAATTATTATAAAACCCCCATTGAATTACTTGATTAGCAACGTTTAATGAAAAAGGAATTGTTGCGCCCAAAGCAAATAAAAAAATTGGCTTTATTGATTCTTTTCCATTAGCAAGCACCTGGTATCCAATAAAGTAAATCAAAAAATAACTGCAGTGTGTTTTAATAACACAGGCTACGCCCCATAGTGCGCCTAACAGAAAAAAGCTATAAATCTTTTTTGTATTATTAGTTAAATCATTTGTTAAAAAAAATGCTAATGCCAGCAGCGCCATTGCAAATGTTTCAATTGCCGTATAACTAACAATTGAATAGAAAAAAAGCGGCACACCAAAATACGTAGCTAGGAGTAAAAAAAATTTATGTCTCTTAGTAATATTACGATAATCATTTCTGGTAAGAATAAAGATGAAAAATATCATTATGGCCAATAAATTACAGATGCTTTGAGCCGCATCAAAAATTGTAATCTTGTTTAAAGAGGCAAAATCTATTCCCGCTTTTTGCAAATTATTTGCAATAGAAAAAACAGGCCAATTTAAACTGAAAATTCCATTTTCTCTCAGGTCTGGATGATTATAGGTTTTTGTAACCATCCACGTCATGTCTGGATCAACTTGATTTATAATATTTAGGTCAAAGTCTTTAACTATGCTTTCAGAATAAAAGGCAAAAACATTTCTTTCACTTTTAAATCTTCGAGCTCCAGATTCGTGAATTGAAAAGTTGATAACACAGACCAGAACTATAGTCGTAAAAGCAGCTACGTATCGCAAGAGTTTTGCCATTTCAATAAGGGTACAAAGCTGTTAAAAATATGTCAACGCATCAGCGTAATGGGTTGGTGTCGCCAACAGTGCGACTTAGTCTCAAATCAATACGTTTACTAGTTACTTCTTATTTGTCTTGATATTGCGACCATTATACAATTAAAATTAATTACGGAAACATAACTGATGGGGTGACTTTTAATGAGACTTATTATTGTAACTTTAAGCTTTTTATCGTTTGAATATTGTTTTGCAGACACAACAGCAAAAGCTACCAATTTGCTCAAAACAATTTCGGAACAAACTCAGGTTCAAAATTTTAACCCAAATCAAATTCCACAAATTTTCGGAGGGTCTGGGGTCAAGTTGTCCCAAGATAATCTTAGCGCCAAAGCTATTGAGATCAGTCTTTCTGACGAAGCGGTATTCCAACAAACAGTAAAAGCAATATTTGAACCTCTTGAAGAAGGCATATTGAAACGCAATATTGGCCATCTTTCTATATTTGAAAATAACGACGCTGGCTTTTCATTTATTCAAAAACCTAGCCCTGACGTTAAGGATCTTGACGGTGTTAAACTTCAAAAATGGACTGGGCTTCAGTCTAAGCAAAATTATTCTGAATTTGTTAAGTCATTCAATAAATATTTAAAAAACTTTAAGTCTATTGAATACACAGATATAAGCCCCTACTCAGCATCTACTCCAATATCTAGACGTTCGCCTATAAATTTTCAGCCCAATTTTTTCAGTGCGACAGTGCGCATAGACATACGTGGGCGAGATACAAATAATCAGCTAAGACAAGACAACTTAGAATTGATAGTAAATCTTGATAAAAAAAATGCCCGCTGGATCTCGTCGGGTGTTTCTTTGATTAATGGTGAAACAATCACTGCAAAAGCTTCTTCATTTAATGAAGTTAAATCTTATTCAGATGTTGTTCCGGCAAACTATCTCAGAAGAGAAGCCATTAGACGTGGCGGATATGCTATATCTATGTGTGACTATAATAATGACAACAATGTCGACATGCTTATAGGTCATATGGGCGCCATGGAAGTTTACAAAGGATTGGGTAATGGGAAATTTAAAAAAACTTCTAATAAATCTATTGGTCTAGAAGATGAAACCCTAGTAAAAAGCATTGCTTGTAATGATTTAGATAACGATGGACTTAAGGATTTATTAGTTGTGAGATTTGCTCCAAGCGAGCAAAAAGGAAATGATTTGGTTCTTTACCGAAACACTGGGGAAGGTTTTGCTAAGAGCACTTCAATTAAAAATCGTCAACCTACTTACTATGCAATGCCTTCTGCAGTAGCTGATTACAATAACGATGGTCTATTAGATTTTTATGTTGGATTTCCAGGAGCTAAGGACTTTACGGTCTTGAGTAAAAAAGCAGATGGATTTGTTGGTTTAAAAGAGGCTCATCCACAAGGGCTTTTTTTTAATATCGGAAAATTTGCTTTCAATGAAGTAACCAAAGAAAAAATTCCACACCCACAAGTAGATAAAACTCCAAATAATTATCCTGAAGCTGCTGTGATTTTTCCTCACACCTCTATGGGTGTTGATTACAATTTAGACGGAACAATGGATATTGTTGTTGTCGATGACAAAGCAAATTTAAGCCCTCTTTATAAAAATAGTGGGAACGGCCAATTTACTCAGGTGGCGGAAAAAATAGGTATTTCAAACTATGATTTCGGCATGGGCTTCACAGCAGCAGATTTAGATAATGATGGTTATCTCGAGTTTATTTATACTAACGTAAACTTCCTACCTACTGAGCGAGTGCATAATATGTTAGTAAATAATTTCTCAGATTACTCTGCTCTTCCGGGAACTTACGGTTTAAGAATTTTTAAAACTAAAGATGGCAAGAACTACTCGGACGTAACTGCTGTTTCGGGACTTTCACCTACGGGTTACGGCTTGGGCGGAGTAGAAACTATTGATTACAACAACGATGGTAATTTAGATTTTTATGTTCCAAATGGACTTTGGAGCGGCAATACAAAAAAACAAGACATAACTAGCTTATTTACACGCGCTTATTCTAAATTTGATTTAGATTACGAAGAAGTAATGGGTAGCCCAGAAGGAATCGAACAGGCCAATACAAGCTTTATGAAAATTTTAACTGACTTCCGTGGTGATGTAACAAATATAACAGCTAATGAAAATCTGCATCCTTCAATGACAGGCTTTCAGCGCAACCGTCTTTATCGAAATAACGGCGATGGCACATTTACAGATGTAGCTTTTGTTATGGGTGTTGATTCCATCAACGATGGTTACGTAGCAACAACGGCCGACGTTAATCATGACGGCAAAATGGATTTAATTATAAGAAATGCCGATCCTGGGTCTGAAAAAAATAAGTTTCCTTCTGTTCAGGTCTACTTAAACGAAAGTAAATTAAAAAACAAATCAGTAATGCTCACATTAGAAGGAACCAAAACCAACCGCGACGCAGTGGGCGTTATCGTAGAAGCGCAAATTAAAAATCAAAAATTGGTGCGTCACTTAGTTGCTAACAACGGAGCGGCACAAGCCCAAAGCCTTATTCATTTTGGGCTTGGTGCAAATAATAAAATTGATTCTTTAAAAGTCAGATGGCCATCTGGAGTAGTGGATATATATAAAAATATCACTCCGGGAAACCATCATTATAAAGAATCTAATATCAGTATTTCTGCTCTTGATAAATAATATTAAACTGCTAGAGATTCAGACTCTTCGTGTTTAATTGTGATTCTAAAAAAGAAACAATAAATCAAAGACTCCAAATTAGTTTGGGGTCTTTTTATTATAAAAACATTCTTAAAAAGCTCTACTAGCCGATGCGGTCTGAATAAAAATTGCAAAGAATAAAAACTCGCCATTCCAAAAAAGCATAAATACTGCATCGACCAACTAGGAATGTCGCTAGACCATGAAACCATACTTGTAATGTCATTATTAAGCCTAACAGGTTGGACTTTTGGATCAAAGCGCCCCTCATCTACCAAATTATTGTAGAGTTCTGTACCTGGATAAGGAATAAAAGATAAGCAAACTACGTCGCGAACACCGATTAGAGCTGCTTTCCAAATAAAGAAAATTGTTTTGAAAGCCTCTTTTTTTGTTTGTCCAGGAAATCCAAAAATTGTCGCAAGCTTGATGATTAACCCCAAATCAACTGAATCGCGTATTACTTGTTCCATTTTTGAAATGTTTAATTTTTTCTTGATCCTAAGCAAAGTCAGGCTGGAACCACTCTCTGGAGAAAATAAAATTCTTACGCAGCCTGCAGTTTTAAGCAAAGTCAGAATTTCGTAATCTAGGCTTTCCACGCGAGTGCCAATAGGCAGAGACCAACGTAAATTAACTTTTTCGGTAATTAAAATTTCACAGAATTCTTTAGTCCAAGCCTTGCTCAGTGCAAATGTGAGATCCACAAAGTCTATATGTTCTATACCGTATTGATCTCTATAAAAAATCATTTCATCTACTACATTGCGTGGCGTTCGGGAGTTCCATTTTGAATTCCACATGTTTGGTACTGTGCAGAAAGTGCAGGTGTGCGGACAACCGCGTGTAGCTAGCATAGTTATGGATTTTTCATTATGCGAACTAATACTGGTTTTAGCTTGAAAGTATTTTTCCATAGGAAAACCCGACCAATCTGGCTCGCGAAACATATCCGGAGAAGTCTCCGGTGGTTTTCGCTCTGTAAAGATCACCTGGTTTTCAGTATTAACATAGGCAATGCCGCTTACATCTTCCAATGTTCGGTTTTGGTGCAATCTGTCAACAACAATTGGAGCAATGTGATCGCCCTCTCCTAACACTATAGCCGAAATAAAAGGAAGCTCCTCAAGAATTTTTTTTGCTGAGGCTGTCGCATTTTCACCACCAATGAATATTTTTATATGTGGCTTTAATGCATGTATTTTTTTAATAATAAAAGAGTCATAAATCCACTCATTTGCATGCATAACGCTTACGCCGACAATGCTAGCATCATTGGGAATCATATTAACTATCTCAGTTGCATTTAAACCGTTTACAGTTAAGTTTGTATTTTCAATTGCACGATATCGAAAAAGAGCCTCACCTGCGGCGTCTATTACTGAGACATTATAATTTTTTCTAACGAGTGCGGCCTTGATGTACGCCAAGCCTACAGATGGCACCGCGCGCAAGCTACTGAGGTGATGACGTGGCTGAATTACAGGAGTCCTGATTAAAACTACATTAGGGCTAGTCGTATTTAAATTTGAACCTAATGTACGGCTCTCCATTGCTGTTTCCTTCTAAATATAGAATAATATAAGTGATGAAAATTGCACTCATTTTCCCAAATTTACACGCGATGCCTCAGACACTGGATTTAGGCATAGTCTATCTTGCAACTTATATCAAAGAAAGAACTGAGCACGAAGTTCTTGTTATTGATGTAACTTTTCATAGTCGTGATTGGCAGAACTATGTAAAACAAAAAATCGAAGGCTTTCAGCCGGATGTAATTTGCTTTTCAACGTTTTCAGTTTTGTGGGATTGCGCCAAACTCATCACGCGCGATATCTTCACCTATTACAAAAAAGTTCCCGTTGTTGTGGGTGGATATCAGGCTATTATGTGCGCTCAGGAAACTATTGAGGCCGAAGAAGTTGATATTATCTGCACCGGAGAGGGTGAGCTCACCATGGCCGCTTATCTGGACGCTCTGAAAAATAATTTGGATTTAAGCACCGTACACGGAATTTGGTATAAAGACCGATCTGGCGTAATTATGAAAAACCCCAATCGCGGCGTAGCGCATTTGGATGATTTACCTTTTCCCGACTGGGATGTATTCGAAGACATTGAAAAATATCTTTATTTTTTGGGACGCTTGTATGCTATTGGCACGCGAGGCTGCCCTTATAAGTGCTCATTCTGTGCAGAAACGGCTTTAGAGGTTACCTACAAAAATAAGCGATGGCGTGAGCGAGACCCAATCCGCTATGTGGACGAAATTGAGTATCAATACAACAAATACAAAAACCGCGGAATGTATGGTCTGCACCTATTCGACACAGTTTTCTCTTTCAGCGAAGAATGGCTCATTGCGTGGACAGAAGAATATAAACGACGCGGCCTACATAAAAAGCTTCCATTTACTGTATTCGCTAGACCAGATCAGCATAATATGTCGGAAAAGAAAATTCAGATTCTGGCAGACGCGGGCTGTGCACAAGTGCGCATGGGTATTGAGTCTGGAGATACTGACATCCGTAAAACCGAACTCAGAAAGCCTGGCTGCAGTAATAATATTATTTTAGACCGCATTCAGCTTTTGAATAAATATGGGATTTTAGCTAAGACTTATTCGATTATAGGTTTTCCACACGACAACAAACAATCTATCTGGAAAACTTTTTCATTTGCGAACAACCCTTTTGTTCAGACAAAATTTGTACTTTCCTACTCGCCAATTCCAGGCACGCCTATGGCTGCTAAAGTTGAAAAGATGCACCGTGAAAAAAACATTCAAAAATTCAGCTTTCATTTTTCCGGTGGCGTAAAAAACTCAAACTACGGACCACATTATATCAATATAATGTTGCTTTGGTGTTATATTTACTTTGGTATGGAGTTAGCTTGGCGCTCGTTAAAATCAGACCCTATTAACTTTTTTAAAATTGTTCCTTCGCGAATTTTTATGGGCTGGAGATGGGGAAACCCGCTACTGTTAACGACCTTATACAGCTTAAT
Organism: bacterium; assembly: GCA_019752925.1. Taxonomy (GTDB): domain Bacteria; phylum Bdellovibrionota; class Bdellovibrionia; order Bdellovibrionales; family Bdellovibrionaceae; genus Pseudobdellovibrio. Next base: position 12,686 of record JAIELP010000001.1, on the reverse strand, counting down.
TCATGCTACTTACTGGCCAGGCTGGCGCAAAGAGCAAAAAAAATACTGGCAAAAGGCCATTAAAAAATTAAAACAGGAAAATATACCTATGGCTGAAGGACTGGATGTGCGATATCTACCCGAGGAAAGTCCGTTAAGAAATAAGGAAGCGTAAGTAATGTCTGATTTAAATAAAAAAAAACTTTTTGCCTATTCTGCTGCTAACGGCTGTTTAACCAATTTACTGGAAACTACAAGCTTCAGAAATTCTTTAGATACAAACAACTATCAACAAGTAGAAAATATTGAAGATTCCGATGTTATTTTTATTAATACTTGCGGCTACAACAATCAGGCCGAAAAAAACTCACTTAATGTGATCGAAGATTTTCAAAAAAAATATCCTGAAAAAAAATTAATTGTAAGTGGCTGCTTGCCTCGCATTAACAAACAAGCAGTTCAGAAGGCTTTTGCTGGTCCTATAGTTTCAACGGGCGAGCTTCACAAAATGAATGATCTGTTAAATGAGCCTATTATCCGTCAAAAAGGCCTGGAAGAAGAAGCTTACTATCTGGACGAAAAAGATCTGCAAACACGTTTGTCTTCTAACCGTCTTTTGGAGCATGCGTTTCCGATGTTGCTCAGTTTTGAAAAATTCACCGGCAAAGAGTTTCACCCCTTGCACAACATATTTGATAGTGCGAGTTTTGATAAAAATACTTTTGCTATATCTGTATCTAGAGGTTGTCTTGGAAAGTGTAACTACTGTGCCATTAAAAAAGCGAAGGGCTCTTTGATTAGCCGCCCCTTGCCGGAAATTATTACCCGCATCCAGAGGGCCCTTGATGAGGGCGCAAATAAAATACATATTTTAGGTGATGATATTGGTTGTTGGGGACAGGATTTGAATTTAAATTCGTCTCATTTGCTTTCAGCAATATTAAGGCTTAACTACAACTTTAAACTTGTTATAAATTATTTTGATCCTACCTGGATGAATAAATACTTTAAAGATCTAGAAGAGCATCTCTCTAATCCTAAAATTATTTGTGTTAATATTCCCATACAGAGTGCCAACAATAATATTATCAAAAAAATGGACCGAGATTATAAAATTGAAGATGTTTTTGAAAATATAAATAAGCTAAAGAAAAATAATCCACTTTTTGTGGCCAAAACTCACATCATGGTGGGCTACCCAACAGAAACAAACTCAGAATTTTTAGATTCGCTCAAAGCTGTCTCGCATTTTGATTTAATATTTGCAAATAAATACGGTATACGCCCGGGCACACCAGCTGAAAAAATGCCACAGGTTCACGAAGCCATTAAAGAATATCGCTTTAAACGTCTACAAATGAAAATTCTTAATCAACACGCTAAGACCTTATTTAAATCGTTTATTACTCCACCTAATACTACAAGGCTGCAAATCAGTTATGAATAAACATGTTACGCTGATACGCACTCCGCCTGTATTGCCAAAAACGTCAATTACAGCTCAACAAGGAGTGCCTTCTCTAGCTCTGGCTTATCTCGGTGCTGCAATTAAAGAAGCACAATACAAAGTCAGCTATATAGATGCACTTGGTGAAAAACTGGGTAAATTCTCAAATTTCGGAGTAGAAGGCCTATTGTCGGCAGGCTTAAATTTAAATGAAATTATCGAACGTATACCAATTCAAACTGATTTTATCGGCGTGTCCTGCCAATTTTCTAACGATTGGATTTTTTCAAAAAGATTACTAAAACTCATTCACGAAAAATTTCCCAACACACCTCTTTTTGTCGGTGGCGAGCATACAACGGCAGACTACGAAACTATTTTACAACAATGTCCTTTTGTTACCGCTTGTGTGCTTGGAGAAGGGGAAGAAACTGTCCTCGATCTACTAAAAGCACTTTCGGAGCGACAAAATTTGAATACTGTCAACGGAATCGCTTTTCTGGATAATTCGCAAATTAAAAAAAGCTGTCCGCGCAAACGCATTAAACAAGTTAACGAAATTCCCTGGCCCGACTGGGAACATTTGCCGCTAGAAAATTATTTAAATGCAGGTTTAGGTATGGCTGCACAAGGAATTAGAAGTATGCCGGTTTTAGCCAGCCGTGGCTGCCCTTACCGTTGCACTTTTTGTTCAGCTCCAAAAATGTGGGACGCCAAGTGGGTCGGACGTTCTGTTAAAGATGTTGTAGACGAAGTTCGATTTTATAAAAAAAGATATAAAATAGATCACATAGAGTTTTACGATATGTCTCCTAGTATAAATAAAAAATGGCTTGAAAGTCTGGTCGAAGAACTAAATGGAATTGACCTGTCTTGGAATTTTCCGTCAGGCATGCGTTCTGAAAATCTTACTCCAGAGCTGATCCAAAAGCTAAAAGATGCTGGTTGTTATAAACTGACTTTCGCCATTGAAACCAGCGCACCAAAACTAATTAAGCAGATTAAAAAGAAGATCGATCCTGATCGCGCACTTGGCTTAATTCACCATGCAGTGACTTCAGGTTTAGTAACAAAAGTTAATTTTATTTGGGGTATAGAGGGCCAAACCAAATTTGATATACTTTACGATTATTTCTATATATGTAAACTGGCATTCGCCGGCCTGCATGACGCTACCTGCTTTGCTTTTGTTCCTTATCCCGGAAGTGAAGACTTTGACCGATTAAAAAAAGAAAATAAAATTCCTATGGAAACCGAAGCTTATGAAAAGTTTCTTGCCTTCAACGTTTACAACAATCCCTTTAAAATGAAATCTTGGTCGAAACATATTAAAAATATTCATATGACATTCTGGACACTGGGTGGAATGGCTTTATTTTATTCTCTGCAATTTATCACTCGGCCGTATCGCATTTATCTGTTGGTAAAAAGACTTATACAAAAAAAGCCGGTAACCATGCTGGAGCTAGCTTTATTTGCGCTATTTAACAATTTTATCAAAGGCCGTAAACTATCTACCAAAGTAGAATTAATTCGTGAGTCTAGCGAGGTGGTGTATTAAAAGACCTGCTCTCGGCCTTGGGAAAACTCTTTTCAATTCGTCTGTCTGTTATTTTGAAAATTTAAATGAAATTGAAATTTATTTGACTGAACGACTGACAAGAAAAAAAGCTTCAGGAAACTGGCCCAGCGAAGCCTTACTGGCACTTTCTAAAAAATATGATTTAAATGCACTTAACATATCTGAAAACCGTGATGTAGAAGAACCTGCTAAAATTGAAGAACTTTTAAATAAAAAATTTCCGTTTTTTGAGTACTTACGCAGCCACAAGCTGGAAAATTTCAGCTCCCACTTTAATCCAAGAATTAAATTCAGCACTCATCATATTGCACATGCTTATGCGGCTTCTTACATGTCACCCTTTGAAAAAGCTATAGTTGTGGTTATTGACGGTGCGGGCTCAAGAGCCCAGTCTTTTAATCCGCAACATGACGAAATTAATTTTGCAAAGCAGTACATCAACGACACAGAGCGAGCCGAAGAAAGAAGCGCTTATCTTTTCAATAATGGCCAGCTTCTGTGTATAGATAAGAAATTTCAAAAATTTGTCAGAAGCACAAAGCATCCGGAACATTACTTTAGTGAAGGCCTTGGTACATTTTATGAAAAAATTTCCGAATTAATTTTTAACTCCAAAAGATCTGCTGGAAAAGTAATGGGATTAGCCGCGTTTGGAAAATGTATGCCTGTACAAAATAGTAACGACTACCTAGAAAAACTTGATTGGTCTCTTCGCTTCAGCGGAAAATCTAAAAAAGATTGGGAATCCAGCCCCAATTTTAAAGTTTATTGTGATACCGCGGCCGATGTTCAAAATTTTTTTGAAAATGACTATATTTCTTATATAACCGAACTCAAGAAAAAATTTCCGGATTACACTAACTTAATTATTACTGGCGGCTGCGCTTTAAACTGTACTTCCAACATGAAGCTTTTTAACGCCGGAATTTTTGATAACATTTATATTCCGCCTTTTCCAGGCGATGAAAGCATTGGCTTGGGCGTGGCTTTTAAAACTTATTACGAAGACCATAAAATCTGGCAGCCAAATCCCTACGAAAGCCAACACGGATATTTCGGCCCTAAATCTTCCATACCATCTGAAAAAGATATTTTATCTGCCTTTAACGGGTATAATATTGAACGGCCCGACTCCATAACTGAACACTGCGCTAAAATATTAGCTGATTGTGAAGTTATTGCTTGGTTCCAAGGGCGCAGCGAATCGGGCCCACGCGCCTTGGGTAATAGAAGTATTTTATGCCGACCTGATAAAAAAAATGTAAAAGATTATTTAAATAACCATATAAAATTTCGTGAACAATTCAGGCCATACGGTTGCTCTACATTGTTTGAGAAATCACATCTTTATTTCGAAGTACCTGAAAATTTCAACAATCCCTATATGTCTTTTGCTACTATGGTTAAGCCACTATACAAAGACCAACTAAAAGAAGTAACTCACTCCGACGGAACTTCCCGCATGCAGACTGTGCGCAAAGGGCAAAACCATCGCTTTTATGAACTTTTAAAATCGTTTGGTGCGAAAAGTGGTATTTACTGTCTTTTAAACACTAGTTTAAATGTAATGGGCGAACCAATAGTCGAAAATATAGCCGACGCAAAAAATTTTTTAGATACCGTTCCTGTATTTGGTCTGGCAATAGGCGACTATTTTATTAAAAAGAATACAAAATGAATATATTAGTATTAACATCAAAAGAAAATTTTGTATGGCACAGTATGCAGGAAATTATTCCTTATCTGGAAAGCATCTGGGCTCATAGCAGCTCTGAATATTACAAAATTAAAATTGTTAATTTAGATGAGGTTTCGCTGGCTGATTTGACGAAAGAGGCTCTTCTCTGCCAGCATGTTGTTTTAACCTGCTTTAACTTGAAAATCTGTAAAGTGGCTGAGTTTTTAAGATTTAAACTTAATTTGTCTATTCGGTTCATAGTATACGTGCACAACATGGCAACTATAGCTTTCTGGCCCTTCCGAAAATTTGCGAGACCCGATTTCTTCAGAACTGAAGATGTTTTTATCAGCTCATGCGAAAATGACTTCAAAAACGTTCAAGCTGTTTTTCAAAATCCTAAAACATTATTAAGCCCGTTTTTTTATACCAATCCTGACTTAAACAATTTGAATAAGAAATTTTCAGATCAAATGAAATTAGTTTTTATTGGAAGAATTTCATCGCAAAAAAATCTTCATAGTTTAATTACGGCTTACGGCTTGTTAAGTCATAAAAATTCACAACCGAATTTATACTTATTCGGAAAAGAAGATCATCTGGGCAGCCCTAATATGGGCTTCAAAGATCACGATTACCAACAGCAATTAAATAAGCTTATTGAGAGGCTCGGGCTTCAAAAAAATATCATTTTTATGGGCCATAGATCACGCGATGAAATTAATAAATTTTTGACAGAAAATAGCTGTTTGTGTATATCACCTAGTTTGCATTCTGATGAAAATTTTGGAATGGCCATCTTGCAAAGCTTAATTCTCGGAAATCAGGTATTAATTAGCGACTGGGGAGGGCACTCTGATTTTGCTAAACACTTTACTGACAGGGTTAGCTTAATGCCTGTTATTCAAACGGCTGACGGTCCTTCATTAAAACCAGAAATTATTGCGCATTATCTGCAACAAGCAATTAATACATTCACTTCTGACCGAACACCTATTGAAAAAATTGATTATTACCAGATGCAAAGTCAGATTGAACGAAATCTAAGCCTGCTAACCCCTGTTAATAAAAGTAGTCCTTTGCCTTACACTGATCTGGCAGAAGATATATTCAATCAAAAGCTAAACCTTTTTAGCAATCAACCGACGCAAATCTTTACAAGCTACAAAGATCCATTGTTTCTTAAAATTTCAAAATTTTACATAGGGGAATTTTCTAAAAATCAGAGTTCCGATTAGCTCTGTACGAACTAAAAATACCAATAATTATTCCAATAAAATAATACCCCCATAATCTCAGAGGCAAAAACAAGTCCATTATATTTTTTTCTTTAAATCCTAATTTAAAAATTAAATTTGCAAATATCGCAATTAACCAAAAAAATAAGAAACATAGAGTTAAAAATGGAAATTTGACAAACAGCATGGATAAAAACAAAAGGCTCACTAGTATTAAAGAAATGTTCAAAAATGACGTATGACCATTGTAAATAAGCTGGCCGCGACCAAATCCGTAATTTTTAATTTGCTGCATAAAATGCGGTATGCTCTCTCGGCGTGAGTGCCATACAAAAAGTAGATCACTAGTCTTCATTGTTTTTCTCTGCCGCGCCATTTTATAAATTAATTCATTTTCTTCAGCGGTTTTTAATGTGTCATTAAATAATATGTTTCGGAACTCCATTGTTTTTATAAAAATATTACACAATGAAAAATAAGTTCCTTGGCAATCAGCGACCTGAATATTATTAAATTTATACCGACTGGAAATAGGGCCGGTTACTAGATAATTTTGTAACAAATAGCCAATTTTTTGCTGTGTTAAAGAGGATGAAAACGGCGTTAGATTAGGCCCCCCCCACAAAGAGGCATTCGGGTGGGCTGCAATTAAATTTGCAAAATTTTTAAATAGATCTACAGGAACCTCGACATCGTCGTCTAAAAAAAGCATCCATTCCGTATTAATTCCTACGGTAGCAATATTACGGGCTTCGGCTGGAGTAACCCTTTGGCTTAGACTTATAATTTGAGTGCTTATTTTACTGATTTCTTGTTCCCGTGATCTTAAATAGGACTCGCTTTCATTGTCGTAGCCGTTTATACAAAGAATAATCTTAAATTTAAAGTTATCATTTACATTGATGGCCACATGTAAAGTTTCAATTAAAGTCTTGAGAAGAGGTAATCTTTTATAGGTGATAACCACAATACTTAACTCGTCTTTAATAGAGACTTTCTCAAGTATATCATTGCTATCAAAAATGTTCATTTGTACAATTCTATTAGTAATACTGTGAACTACAACTAATTTTTATTCCTAATTTTTGAGGGATTCTTGCTAGCACTAAAAAATATCAACTTAATACGTACCAGCGCCTATTATCGAACTGATACACTAAAATCTCTAGTGCTAAACTCATTTGTTTCTCCTTTAAAAAGCCTTATTGAAAAAGGCTCTACGGAGTATTTTTTAAAAGACGTCACTCTAGAGGTAAAGCCCGGCGAGCGCATAGCTATACTGGGACCGAATGGCTCCGGAAAAAGCACACTTTGTCGCCTAATTGCCTCACAATTATTTGCCTCTTCGGGCCAGATGATAAATTCTTTTGATGTAAAACTTTTTAACCAACTGGAGCATTCTTTTTATAAAGAACTTTCTGGTCGTGAAAATCTGAAATATTTTTTACAGTTTATCTATCCTGAGCTTACAAAAACCCAGCACGAGGGCTTAGTTGCCTTTGCGGCAGATTTTTCAGGGCTTCAAATTGCGCTCGACAAGCAATTGGTAACCTACAGTAGTGGCATGCTTAGCCGGCTGGCCTTGAGTTTAATTTTGGCCAAAAAACATGATTTACTGATACTGGATGAAATCCATTCACATGCCGATCTCGAATTTAGAAAAAAAATTTCTACGCGATTAAAAGATATTATTAACACATCTAACGCGGTCATTATTGTTTCGCACTTCATTGATGAAATTACGGATAGTTGCGAACGCGGCATAGTTTTAGATAAAGGAAAAGTCATATTTGATGGGAATATTCAAAAAGCTGTGGCGGCTTATCGTCTGCTTAATGGGGGCAGCAAATGACTCGGCATTTAACCGATATTATTAGCCTGCTTGAAATAAATTTGAAGGTGCGCTACCGCCAAACGTTCATTGGTTTTTTGTGGGTTGTACTAAATCCTATTGTATTGTTTTTTGTTCAGTTAGCATTATTTAGTATAATCCTTAATCGGCCTTCTGAAGCTTACCCGCTTTACCTTCTTTCCGGTCTTTTGCCTTGGTTTTATATTAGCCAAACTGCCGAAATGGGCTGCAACTACATTAGCACCAACGCAGGTTTAATTAAAAATTTAAAAATTCATCCAATTAAATTAATAATAAGTCTTTCTATAGAAAACTTTATTAATATGCTGAGCGCTTCGTTAATAATATTTTTCTTTATTCTTTATAAATCCAAACACATTGACAATTTATTTGTATTAAATTTTTTGTCGGCTGGCGTATACTCAATACTATTAATAAGCCTGATAACTTTTATTTCGTCTTTATTAAATGTTTTATATAAAGATATAAAATATATTCTTCATTTTATATTTACGCTGCTATACTTTAGTACTCCAACATTTTTTTACACCTCATCGTTGCCAGCAGATTTACAATATTTAATTAAATTCAATCCATTTTATTGGATTATAGCCACATACCGACTTTATACTGATACTGAAAATATTGATGAAATTATATTATTTAACGTGTTAATAATTTTTATTTTAACTTTGGTCGCAGTAATGTTTTGGAAAAAAAATAAAAATAGAATCTATTTAAAGATATGAAATACCTTAAAATTGTTTTTCTATTTTTTATATTAATTTTTTTTACCTTTAAATACTTCGCGCATAAAAACGCTAGCACCACATGCACAATTTTGACTAATTTAAAATTTTACGATTCGGAAAGCTCGAACTATATTTCAGGAAAATCTTTACTCATTAATGGGACCGTAATAACAAATATTTTTGAAAGCACAAATTTAGAATACAACAACAGTTGCAAAGTAGTTGATTTGAACTCGGCTTTTGTTTTTCCAGGACTTATAGACGCACACACCCACTTGCTTGCATTAGACAGCCAAAAAGTAACTTCTTGGAAACAGGCTTTGCAAATTTCGGCAGCAAAGCCAACTATGATGCGGCTTTTTATAGGCGAAAAAAATGCCAAAAGCATGCTCTATGAGGGCTTTACTACAGTGCGAGATCTAGGCAATTCAGGAAATTTTTTAGACAAAGAACTTAATTCTCGCATTACTCAAAATATTTCCGTTGGCCCTGAAATTATTTTCAGTGGGCCTGGCATAACCATAAGTCCGAGCCAAATTGACCTTAAAGTAAATCCGTACGAATACACCATTATTTCCAATACTTCAGAAGTAGATGCTGTTCTTAAAAAATACATCGCTAACGACGCCGCATGGGTAAAAATTTACGCCGACAACTCTATAAATGAAAATCTAATTTCTCAAGAGCTACTAAGTACTTTAATTCAGAAAGCAAAAGAACACAAACTCAAGGTAGCAGTACACTCCGAATTTTCACAAAGTGCTTTGCTCGCTTTGCAAGCCCAAGCTAATAGTATTGAGCACTTTTACGAAGCGCCTGACCGCGCCCCGGTTTCTATGCCAACTTCTCCGTACATTGTTATAACCGATTTCTCACTTGATGTTTGCAATAATTTAAATTTTCAGTCTAACTGTAATCAAAAAATTCTTTCTCTTAAGGAACGTTTGAACTGGCTTAAGCTTAATTCTTATAAAATTGTATTTGGCTCAGATGGAGTTCTGGATTTTTCTTCGCGCTTCAAGAGCCGAGGCGAGCTAAGTATGGCTTCTCTGTTAAGCCTTAGTCAGTACGGACTTTCAAATAGGGAAATTATAGCAGCGGCTACTTCCACAGCTGCTGACATGTTAGAGCTACCAAGCGGACGAATTGGAATATCAAAAACAGCAGACCTAATTGCGCTTTCAAGTGATCCTTTGATTGATCTAAATAATTTAAAATCCAAAGCCTTAATCATGTCAAAAGGTAATATTGTTTGTCTTGGAGTGCAGGGATGTTCGCATGATTAATTTTAAAGTGGTTTCCGGCTCAATGAGTCCGGTAATTAAAGTAAATGATCTATTACATCTGGAATCTTTCGGAAACGAACTCAAACAATTTGATATAATACTATTTAAAAGAAATTCCGTACTTGTTGCTCATTATGTGTGGAAAAATCAAATTTCTTTTAACAACACCATAGTAACTCGGAGTTTAAGCAATATTTATGAAGATGAGGAACCGGTAGACTTAATTGAAATTATAGGCAAGATTTCTAATTTCAAAATACCAACATACCTGCGGTTCAAAATACTTATATTTTGCTTTTTAAAGGGTAAATTTTAAATGAATTCCGTATTTTTTAATGTTTACAATTACAAAATAAAAATTATTAGCACTGACTTTAAACCTGAAAATTTTAAAATAATTCAGGATTTTGAGTTTTTTCAAAGCGCCGAATCCACACAAAATAACTTAGAAATTAAGGTTTTAAGTTTTTCAAGTTTTCAAAAAAAGGGCATTTTTATTGGTCGCACACGAATGTGCGAAGTTCGACAAATTTCTTTGAGTAAAAGGCAGCTAATTTATATCTACAACGATGAAACCTTGGCCGTAGTAGAAGACAATAGCCATCGAAGTCGAAAAGTCACTCTCTGGGCCAAAAATACAGAGGTCGTAGACGATATTCTTTATTTTCTGATTAACTCTTGTGTTGGAGAATTTTTGGATTTAAACGGCAAGATGAGGATACACGCACTTTCCTGCCGCTCTTCGTTGAAAAGTTCCATTGTTTACGGACGCCCTGGTTCCGGTAAAAGTACTTTGGCCTATTCCCTACTTAAAAGCGAACACTTCTCAATTTTTTCAGATGAAATTACATTGCTCAATTTACAAGATCAAAAACTAATACCCTATCCTGTCAGACTGGGTATAACCCATGAAACACAAAGTCATAAAACTACTGATAAAAAATTTATTTATTTTTTTAAAACAAAGTTTTTAATTAAAATACCCTCAGAAAAAATTGCAAAGACATCACAAGTTAATAATTTTTATTATTTAAATGAAGGGCCCCTTAGCTCTGTTAATCTCGCTGCTCAGCTCTTAATGGGTACCGGTCTAATTCAAATGTGGGAATATCTATTAAGGCCTAATAATTGTCTGACTATTTTAAAAATTTTTATTAACCGAGTTAAATTAGTATCAATACTTTCCCGGCTGCCACGATCGCATCTGAGTCGAGATTTAAATATCGAAGCCAGCCTTAATCATTTGAAGTGAACTTATAAAGATGCATGTTTCCCCTTGAAAAAATTAGACTTGGGGTATAATCCTTAATTTTAATTAATTCGCTCTGAGTTTCTAATTCTTTGTGTATGACCCTAATGTAATAGATTGTTTTGGGCATAACGCCTAGCTCAAGACCGGAATTAATTGCAGCCTGTTTTTTGTGAGCACTGTCTGCCGGAGACACTGAGACAATTTTTTTTACGTCGTATTTTTTTTCATAATATTTAAAATACGTAGGCATGTGCTCTTCAAGTATATAGCTAACCACCTCAGGTTTTGCACTGTCCATGCGTATTTGTTTATACCCATCTTCAATATAATAATATTTTTCATTTTCGTAATAATTTACTCTTATAAATGTATTGAGATATTGACCGCTTAATATGCCCACGGAAGTAATAGCAAAGGCGCAAGCTGTTGCAATACTTTTAGTGCTTTTATGTCGGACAAAAAAGAAAACGGTTTCGGAAAAAATGTAAAATATTCCACAGTACAGAATGACAAATAAGGTCGCTAACGGCATTAAATAACGAACATACAAAATGGGCCATTTTAAACTAACCAAAAATATTATCACCAGAGTTAACGCTGTAAACTTGAAAATTTTAGTTAAAATGTCATCGAGTGGGGATTTTATTTTGAAATAAATTTTTAAAATAAATGAAATAACTAAAAAAACCAGTGCAGCCGTATGCCCACCATAAGAAATATACTCATGAAGTATATCAGTTAAAAAATTTAAATCAAAAGATCTTAATATTTCAATTTTTTCATTTATTTTATAAAGACTGTAGCCGTAATCGAACACAATAATTGCCACCGCCGCCATAACGAAGAAGGCAATCCAATGACGTATGTGTTTAGCATTTTTAAAAACCAAAATGATTATTTGAGCCGCTATTATAAAAATTGAATAATAGTGTGTAAGCAAAATAAGTGAATTTAAAAAAAGTAATTTTTTAAAATTTTGATAAGTAATTTTTTTTTGATACGAGTGATAAAATTCTATAAAGACTAATAAAGATAGAAGGCTCATTAGTGCATAGGGTCTGGCATCATGAGCAAAGTTAATAAATCTAACGTTTAAACCTAAGTATAAGACCAGCAGCACAGAAAACAAAATCATGTTTTTGCTTTTAAAAAAATTAAAAATAATGCATGCAATAGCTGTCATTGAGATGCCTGAAATAAATCTTAAACTAAACTCATTAACTTCATTGAGTTTATATGTGAAATTATTTTTAATAAAAAAAATGTAAACTTGATAAAAAAAGTTTTCAGTAAGGCCAACGTAATTTAAAACAGGATTTAAAGTATAATAGAGTGCATAACTAGATATCCAGAATAACTCTGAACAAATTTTTATTGCTTCAATAAATCCGTAAAACAACCTTAGTATTACAAAATATAATGGCGGGTGAAGTTGATTGGTGTAATAGTTTTTAAAAAATTGAACAAAACCTGTTTCGTCTATCGTGTTTATTGTAACCAGCCTGAATCTGCGAATAGAACCCTCATTTTTAATTTAAGTTGTTGAATTGCTTTTGATAGTTTTTGTGGTGGTTCGCACCCATTGGGTGAATCCATTTTGATCAAATTTTGGAATGATGA
>JAIELP010000004.1 GCA_019752925.1 bacterium | reverse complement strand
GGTAAATTAGCTGGTACATACTGAGTACCATTATATTGAAGTACTTGATTTAATGTCGGTGTCGTTGCACTTACTGCAACACCGCGGATTTTATTTACATTAATAGAAGAAATAGTTCCTGATACATCTCCAGAGAAAATAGATGAACTCTGCAAGGCGCCTGTAATTCTTGAATCATCTCCAGCAGCAACTGTTCCTGCTGATGTTCCCACGTTAAGCGAAGCTGAGTTTCCTAAACCAGAAATGTCTGAACTCGATAATACCACCGCACCTGTACGACCTGCTACTGTTGTTACTGCGTCTGCAGGTAAATTAGCTGGTACATACTGAGTACCATTATATTGAAGTACTTGATTTAATGTCGGTGTCGTTGCACTTACTGCTATGCCACGTATTCTGTTAACTGCAACTGTTGTTGAAGTTCCTGATACGTCGCCTGAGAATACTGACGAAGCTTGTAATGCTCCAGTAATTCGTGAATCGTCACCGGCCGCTACCGTGCCTGCAGTTGTTCCCACATTAAGCGAAGCAGAGTTTCCTAAACCCGAAATATCCGAGCTTGTTAAGACCACCGCGCCGGTACGTCCAGCAACAGAGGTTACTGCATCAGCTGGGAAGTTAATAGCCTGACAATCAAACTGACTGCTTACGCTGTTCCAGTACATTGACTGACCTGAGGTACAACTTGCAGAGGCAACATATCCATTAAATACAGAGCTTTGTAATGCGCCTGTGATTCTTGAGTCATCACCAGCTGCTACTGTTCCGGCTGAAGTTCCTAGGTTTAAAGCTGCTGCGGCACCTAACCCAGAAATATCTGAGCTTGTTAATACTATTGCTCCTGTACGACCGGCTACAGTAGTTACCGGTGCTGATGGAATAGCTACTGGAACGTATTGCGAACCATCGTATTGTAATACTTGATTTAATGTCGGAGCTGTTGCACTTACTGCCACACCTTTAATACGATCAACGCTTAATGTAGTTAACGTGCCCGACACATCACCTGAATGAACACTTGATGTTTGGACTGCATTTACAATTCTAGAATCATTACCTTGAGCAAATGTATTAGCTGCTGTACCGAAACTTAAACCAGAAATGTCTGAACTTGATAATACAACTGCACCCGTACGACCTGCTACTGTTGTAACAGGCGCTGAAGGTAAAGTTGATGGTACATACTGAGTACCATTATATTGAAGTACTTGATTTAAAGTCGGTGCTGTTGCACTAACAGTTACACCGCGGATTTTGTTTACATTAATAGAAGAAACTGTTCCGGAAACATCACCTGAGAAAATTGAAGAGCTTTGTAGTGCTCCCGTAATACGTGAGTCATCACCAGCAGCAACTGTGCCGGCTGAAGTACCAACATTACGCGAAGCCGAATTTCCTAAACCAGAAATGTCTGAACTCGATAATACTACCGCACCCGTACGACCCGCCACACTGGTAACTGCATCTGCAGGGAAGTTTATAGACTGACATTCAAATTGACTGCTAACACTGTTCCAGTACATTGATTGAGTTGATGTACAACTTGCAGAAGCTACATAAGCATTAAACGCTGAACTTTGTAATGCACCGGTAATACGTACATCATCACCGGCCGCCACTGTGCCAGCAGAAGTTCCAACATTTAATACAGCAGCACCGCCTAAACCCAGATTAGTTCTAGCTGTTGCTGCAGAAGCCACATCACTTAAATTGCTAGCTGCGTTTAAGGGTACATATCCTAAAGCAGCTTGTTTATTATTGAAAGAAGTCCAATCAGCTGATGACAAATATCCTGAAGCTGTAGCATTTGCCTGCGCAATTGTAATATTAGGAGTTGTTCCGCCTGAAGAAGCTAAAGGAGCTGAAGCCGAAACAGCCGTTACTGACCCGGTAGATGGGTTCAACCACGATAAGTTTCCAGAACCATCGGTTTGTAATACTTGTCCGCTGGTCCCAGCATCAACTGGTAATGTTAAAGTATAATTCGAAAAAGAACCCGGAGCTTTAATACGAACGCTGTTCGTATTTGTTGCTTCGTACACATAAACATTCTGCGTTGAATTATTGGTGGCTGAAACTGAAGAAGCCGAAATATTTCCGCTTCCGTCCCTTTTTACAATTGTACTAACTGTATTGGCCGATGTTGCGGCTTGCGTATCATTAACTGAGTTAGCAATTTCAGCACTAGTTTTTCCGCCTACGCGGTTAACAGTAATTGAAGATACTGTTCCGGATACATCACCGGAAAACACTGATGAACTTTGTAAAGCACCGGTAATGCGGGAGTCATTACCTTGAGCAAATGTGTTGGCCGCTGTACCAAATGTTAAACCTGAAATATCTGAACTGGATAATACGATTGCACCAGTACGGCCAGCTACACTAGTAACCGGAGCCGGAGGTAAATTTACAGGAACATATTGAGCACCATTAAATTGTAAAATCTGATTATTTGACGGTGCCGTTGCACTTACAGGTACCCCTTTGATGCGATCTACAGAAGTTGCACCCTGAGTACCACTCACATCGCCAACTAAAGTTCCGGTAAAGTTCACTGCTGAGTTGGCAGTTATAGCCTGACCACTCACCGCTAAATTTCTTAAATTATTAAAGCGACCAACATCCAATAATAGATCATTCAGGTTAGTTTGGTTCATCTGCGAAGCCGCGTCGTTAACAATGATATCGGCTGCAGGCTTACCGCCAACGGATTCAGCCTGAATAGCAAAAGGAGTAGCACGCATTGTGAAGTTAACTAAAATCGGATCACCTGAAATGGTTGAAGTTACACGTATAGTTCTTTGATCGCCTGCTACTGGATTATAAACCTGAGAAACTGAAACTATATTATTATTTCCATCTACACACGACAAACCTGTTTTAGGTTTAGAATTGTCATACACCTGATTCAGGCTTAAAGCTGGATCATTAACACCTCTGGCTCCATTACCTAAAACAAGCGAAATGCTGCCGTTATTAATAACCTGAGATGAAAAATTTTCTTCTCTTAAAATACAATTTGAACCCGGTGATAAAATTAAAAGTTTAAATGAAAGACCGGCTTCAGTCGGATAAGTTCCCGAAGGCGATTTAAGTTTAAGCTGTATCGGCACACCCATTTCTGCAAATGCAGTTACCGTGCTGAATACCAAAATTAAAAATGATATTAAAGACCTACTCATGCATGACCTCTACTGTCCAGCCATTTCCCAGTGCAACGTGTTCGACCGGATCGGTTGTATCTAATGTCACTTCCCAACCGTTGCCGGTGGTTTTAGATTCTGCAAATTTAAAATTACTTTCATAAGATATATCGGCAATTGGTGATGTTGGTTGATTTTGATCTTTAGACGGAGCCAAACCACCGCTTTGCCCACCGCAAGCAGATAACAATATACTTAATATTAAACCTAAAAGTATTCTTAACAGCAATTTAACTCCATATACGTACAATATTGATATCGTCTTTATTATATATGAATTTTACAAAATACTATCACAAATTTAACAATTCCTTAACAGAAGCGTCCCATAATGAGAACTTTTTCTATTTCAATACAAAAGTCCTGTTTTTACTTTAACCCCATAGTAGATCTTCAACGTGATAGTATTTTGTTAAAAATATTTACCTATTTTTAACATCGAACTAATTTAAGAAAAAAAATTAAAAAATTTAGTTTTATTTCGTTCTTGATCATACTCAAACAATGAATCAAATACTTGTAGTCGAAGATGATGTTGAAATTGCAGAAGCTTTAAAAGAATATTTAGAAAATTTAAACGGTTTCAAAATAAAACTCTGCCACACAGCCGAAGATGCAATTACATATTTAAGCTCTAACAAGGTAGATTTAAT
This sequence comes from bacterium, assembly GCA_019752925.1. Lineage (GTDB taxonomy): Bacteria > Bdellovibrionota > Bdellovibrionia > Bdellovibrionales > Bdellovibrionaceae > Pseudobdellovibrio. Next base: position 452,401 of record JAIELP010000004.1, on the reverse strand, counting down.
TATATCCGATATAAAAATGCCGCAAAAAAGCGGATTAGAACTTTATGAAATATTTAAAAAAGAAATTGATACAGACAATCTTACACCTTTTATTCTCGTAACAGGCTTTGCGGATATTATAACAGTACAGAACGCATTCAAAATAGGTGTCGACGAACTTATCGCAAAACCTTATGACTTAGAAGCCGTAGCTCTAGTGGTTAATTACTTACTCGAAAAGGACAGCTCAAAAGCAAATCCTAATGAAGATTTTTTTTCAGTACCTATAGAAGAGTTTATGCTTTCAAAAACCAGCGACTACAATATATTTCTTAAAGTAGACCAAAACTTCATACGCGTTACTAAGAGCGGGCAGGACTTCACTTCGGAAAGGTTAAGCAATTTCGCAAAAAAAGGTGCTACGCACGTCTATTTAAATTCAGAAGATTTCGCTAAGTATACAGACTTGCATTTTGCCATCTCTAAAACTGTTATCAAGCGCCCTATCGAAGAAGTAAAAAAAATTCGCATTATGAATCAATTAATGTCTGCAATTAGCCAGAACTCAGTAGCTAAAGAAATAGATAAAAAATTTTTAAACAACTCGTTAGTTGCATTTGAATGCTATACAAGTGTTTCCTTAAAACACAGCCAGATAAATAGTATTATTGAATACATTCAAAACGATAATCCAAGCTTAGCTGACAAATCAGCACTCAAAGCCATTATTTCCCACTCAATTATCACGCTTTGGAAATGGCGCTCTCCAAAAGCACAAAGCCGCGTGATTTTGTCTGCACTACTTGCTGATATCGGCTTAAAAGACCACAAAGAGCTCTTAAATAAAACAAAATTTGAATACAGCCCGGATGAAAGAAAGGCTTATGAGCAACATCCAGTGAGAAGCTTCGAGATACTCAGACAAATAGAAGGCATCCCAGATGAAATACTACACGTAGCCCTTCAGCATCACGAAGACTCTGCAGGCTTTGGGTTTCCTCAAAAGCTGCCTAGATCCAAAGTTCATTCATATTCTAAAATAATACACACTGTTGGAGAATTTATAGAAACTGTATATGAAAACGAACATAAGTCCGACATTAAACTAATTTTAGATCATATGTATACCGTATTAGGTAAATCGATTAGCGAACAAGTGCTTAAGTCTCTGTACATAATATTCAATCTAGCTCCTCCAAAATCCATTGAAGCCTTACTTCTACCGGACGAAACATCTAGATTGGTTTGATTGATTTAATTAATAAGTTGTTTATTTTTTTTAAAATGAAGTTAAACTGATAAGATTTAAAACTTAAATTTAACAATTTCTTTACAAAATTAATTTACTGTTAAAATTCACCGAATACTTATTTTAGTTTCTGTTATTTTCTACAAATTATATTTAACAGAAACTTAATTTGTATACAGAAGCAGTCTGTATTATTTAAAAGTATCTTCATTGCGTCCGAAAAATACACGGAGAAACCATGAAAAAAGCTCAAAATGCTTCAAAAACTAGCCATGCTATATCATGCATTCTGCCGTCAGTACTTCAGCCTATAAAAAAAAATTTTAACTATTCAATACTCAAGCAAATTACTCATCAATCAATTTGTAAGGAGAATTATGTCTAAAAATATACTCATTACAGGATCAAATGGTGGAATTGGTCTTGCAATAACTAATTATCTTCTGGAAAAAGGTTATAGAAATTTAGCTTGCCAGTATAGATCTGAAAATTCTTTAATATCAAAACTTTTAACTGCTTACGACCTTAATCCGGAAAAACATTTATACAAAGCTGAGCTAACTAATGAAAATGAAGTAAGAGAGTTACGCGAAAAAATCGAAAATAATATCGGCAAAATATACGCATTAGTGAACGTTGCTGGAATGTCAAAAAACAGCATGTCGTGGAATATATCGCAAGATGAATTCAGCTCTGTCATTAATAATAATTTACTTATTACGTTTCTATGCTCAAAAGAATTTATACCGCAAATGCGACACGAAAATTGCGGTAGAATTATCAATTTTTCCAGTGTTGTTGCCGATATGGGTGTTGTTGGCGCGAGCCATTACTCCGCGGCCAAGGCCGGAATAAATGGATTAACCAAATCTTTATCTCTTGAGCTTGCTAATAAAAATATTACCGTCAACTCTATTGCGCTCGGTTACTTTGAATACGGTCTAATAAATGAAGTTCCAGAAAAATTTCAGAACGAAATAAAGCAGAAAATACCAGCTAAACGTTTCGGCAACAAAGAAGACATCGGAAGCCTCGTAGAATATCTTTTAAATGATAACTCCTCATATGTTACGGGCCAAAGTATTAGATTAAATGGGGGGCTTTATTAATGAAAATTGAAATTCAGGACCTAACATTAAGTGTTTTAAAATCGTCTACATACCAGCAGCAAAATATTGAACTCTACAATTCGTCTTATAATTTATGGAAAACCAATTGGCTTAATACTCTTAAAAAACTCGACAATATCGAAAATCTTTATAGCGAAGACTTCACACGCCATGATTTTTTTGTGGTTATCTCATATAAAAAAGAAGCAATTGGCCTTTGCTGTTTCCGCAAAGTTGACTTAAAAGTCTATGCCACTATTGAGGATTCTTGGTTCAATCCTTGGCCAAAAGATTTTTTATTCCAACTCGCACAGGATGTTGACTCAGCTATTGTTCCCAGTTGGTTTACTATTCATCAAGACTATCGAAGATCTAAAGGAAAAACTGAACTTAATCTTGCACAAATTCTTTCAGAAATCATGAGTCTTGTTACTATTCATGAGAATGTGGATGTAACGTTCAGCTCACCAAGAAAAGACAGATCCGTTGACAAACTTTTAGAAAATGCCGGAGCGGTTGCCGTTTTTAAAGACATAACCTACCATGGTGTTTTAGTTGATTTAGTTTGTTTTTTTATAGAAGAAATAAAAAAAGTAAAATTTAGCAGCGAAGCCTCGCTGCTATGGAAAAAAAGAAAAGACTACACGAACAAAAAGGAAGCTTATGAAACAAGTATTCGAATCTGAAATTAAGAAAATTTCGACTTTAATGACCGGTTTGCCATGGGAAGACAAAAACTTCTATGCAACCTACTTAACACAAACATATTACTTTGTTTGTCACTCAACAAGATTGCTGGCTTTAGCTAGCGGCAATACAAAACTAACCGAAAATGCATTACACAGACGCTTCTCTGATCATATTGCTGAAGAAAAAGGACATGAGAAAATAGCACTTAACGATTTAAAAAAAATGGGCATTACCAATTTACAACCAGAATCTGGCGTAACAAGAAATTTGTATGAAACTCAATATTATAAAATTGAGCGCATACATCCAGCCAGTCTTTTTGGTTACATCCTGTCTTTAGAGGGCGTAGCTAGCCTGATCATACCTAATTTCATTCAACGAATTTACTCAGCACATGGAGTGGAAAACTCATTATTCTTAAAACTTCATGTTGAAGAAGATCCCGGGCACGTAGAAAAAGCTCTGGACGTGATTGCTCAACTTCCTGCTGATCAGCAAGAAATAATTCTTGAAAACCTGATTCAATCATCGCGTAATTACAGTATGTTTTTACAGGAATGCTTAGCTATACATAAAAATAGCTCAGCTAATGCAAACAGCTCAGCAGAAATGTTTGTTAATTAGCCCATTCAAATATTAAAGCAACATTCAAAGAAGACACAAACCCAACTCTTTCGTTTGTGTCTTTTTTAAAGCATGGACCAACCCAGCCCAGGTCAATTTCGAAAGTACGCTTGTTTGGATGCATACTTTCAATCAATTCGTGTCTTTCAATATCCCACGGCACAGCTTGGTCCATTGTGATTGCAACATGGGACATTTTTTTCATAAGTTGCAGTTGAATTTCGTCAGATCTCCAGAATAACTTAGGAAAAGGAATCGATTTCATCATCTCATCTGTATAAGAACAAAGCTTTTTAAACTGCGGATTTCCATATAGCTGAGAGCGATTAGGTGGTAATTCATAAATGTCTATAACATCACCCGATCGGATATGCTCATAAAAATTTTCCGGTATCCAAAGATTATTGTCATTTAAGAATTTTCTTAGATTTGAGCGTTCTTCTTCAATACTATATTCACTGTAATCCGGCTTATGCTTTTTTATTTGTTGACTCATCTTTGGTGCCTCTTTCGCAATATATGCTTAAACCTGTTAATTACGAACTGAACTTATAAATTTCGGCATCGGAGCCAGTCTGCTTGTGCTCATTCTTTTTGGACAACTTAACATGAAAACAGCTATTTCCACGGCTACGGTCTAAAGTAAGAGACCCACCGTATGACTGAATAATTTTATTGGAAATGCTAAGTCCCAGCCCCGTTCCTGCACCAACCAGCTTCGTGGTAAAAAATGGTGCAAATATCTTGGTATCATAATCCACAGGTACACCTGGTCCATTATCTGAAAAATAAAGATGGAAATCATTTTCATCTTCAACGAATTGAATTTCAATTTTAGGAAAATTTGTTTTCGATAATGCATAGATTGAGTTGTTAAACAAATTAACGAAAACCTGAATGAGCTCATTCGGCTTACAGTTAATGTATTTTTCATTTTGAGAAAGATTAAAGCTGAACTCAATTCCCATATCTCGCATACCACCCGCCACTAACGAGTGAGCCTCTTCAACTATCGACTTAATGTTATAAACCGTACGGTTGTCCTGATTAGAATTTCTAGAATAAACACGCATACCATCTACAATTTTTTTGATCCTGTCGGATTGCTGATAAATCTTTTCAAGATTCTGAGCCAGAATATCGTTTGAAATCTGCTTATTATCTTTAATTGATTGCTTCAATAATTGCGTGCGCGCAGAAATAACCGTTAATGGGTTGTTAATTTCATGAGCGATGCTGGCTGCCATTTCGCTTAATTCTTTAAGCTGAGACAAACGGAAATCATTCAAAAAGAAATCCGCCACATCTTCTTTTAAAGACTTATTTTCAAAGAAATTAACCAACACATACTTTTCATCACCCTTTTCAAGACGGGTCATTACACATTCATAAAAACAGGAACGTAAAATAAACTTTGCTCCACCAGTAGAAAAACAGATGCTTAAGTACTTATACCAATCTTCTTTATCAATCTGATTCAATGAATAATTTTTTTCATTCTCGTTAAAATCAAAAAAATGAAATATACCATTTTCGGATTTGAGCTTTTGATTACAACGAATGATAGAATCTTGGCTATCGATCAAAATTGCCGACGTTTCATAAAAGTCTAAAAATGAGCCAAATGAGTCTGAACTATTTTGATTATTTTCCACGTACTCTTATCGGCACTTTAATGAGAGAGTTGAGGGATTAAATGCATATCAAAGTTGTTAAAAATCTATAAAAAAAGGCCCTTAGAAGGGCCTTTTTTTTGAGTTAAAAATCAATTTACTCGACTATAGTTCTACTATTTCGAACACCAAGGAGCTGTCGGCATGATTTGGCAAAGGATTTGGCACATAGCCGCGTCACCGAGTGGGCATTCACCATCACCAGGTTGGCCTGGATCTGTAGGTGGCTGACCTGGATCAGTTGGTGGTTTTGAAGTAACTGCTCCAACATTGATATCTAATGATTGAACAGTTCCGTTAGCATCAGTTGCTTTAATAGAAGCTGTACCTTTTGCTACTGCAGAAGCTAAACCGTTAGCATCAACAGCTAAGATTGCAGGGTTAGAAGATTCAAATTTAACCGCGCCAGAAGCATTTTTAAGAGTGAATTGTAAAGTTGCTTTTTCGCCGATAGTTGCTGCAGCAGGAACTAACCAAGCTTTTTTAGATAACAAAGTATCTACTGACGCGAAAGCATCGATACGGCAGTTACATGCTGTTTCGATTTGTACTTTTGAACCAGTTGTTTGTAATAAAGCTTTGATCTCTGCACCAGTAAGAGTTGCATCTTGAGCTTTTAAGAAAGCTACTAAACCTGCAACAAGTGGAGTTGCCATTGAAGTACCAGACATATTTGAGTATTTGTCAGATGGTACAGTTGACATGATGTTTTCACCTGGAGCAGCTAAAGATACTTTAGCTTTACCATAGTTTGACCAAGATGGTTTTGCATCAGTTGCGCCAGAAGCCGCAACAGTGATCATGTTTGGTAAACCAGCATTTGCAGGGTAAACGTCAGTTTTATCATTGTTTTTACCGTCATTTGCAGCCGCAGTTACGAAGATGATTCCCGCAGCTTCAGCTCTAGCAATAGCTTCAACTAATGGTTGAGCCGTTGCAGGAGGAACAGATGCGCCCCAACTAGCCGAGATAACTTGTACTTTTTTCTCGATTGCGTAGTCGATAGCTTTGATACCACCTTCTAAAGAACCAGAACCATCAGCACCTAAGAAACGTAAAGGCATGATAGAAACTTCAGGAGATAAACCTGAGATACCGCCATCGATTAAACCAGTTGCACCAACAATACCAGCACAGTGAGTACCGTGACCTGGATTTTGTGCAGAAGTTTGATCCATTGGATCTGCATCGTTATCGCGGAAGTCATAACCTGGAACTGTATTTGGAGCTAAATTTTTGTGTCTGTAGTCTACACCAGTGTCGATAACAGCTAATAATACATTTTTGCTACCTTTGTTACCTGCGCGCTTCCAAGCCGCTTCAGCATTTACTTTCGCTAATGCATATTGCTCTTTTAAAGCTTCAGTATTTACCGGAGTAGTAAAAGCTCTGATAGTGAAGTTAGGAACAACGTACTCAACGTTTTTATCAGCAAATAAAGCTGCTAAAGTTCTAGCTTCGTTTTTCTTAGCGATATTAACTGTAGCTAATTGACCTGGACGATGAATACCCTTCATCTCAAGACCGAAAGCCTCAGTTTGCATTGCTGCGATTTTGTTAAGTGCGTTGGTGTTTTTGTATTTAACTAAGTATTCGCCAGCTGAAGATACTTGAGCTGCTAATGCCAGAGCTAAAAATAAACCAAGATTTCTTAGTTTCATGTTATTTCCTTCCGTGAAATATCTGGTTCCGACTTGGAACCGTTAAACTTTGGAAAGATCGTATCGCGACTTTTTTATAAAAAAATAGTAAATAATTATTTTTTTGTCAGTTTACGCACCTAGACATTGGTTGAGGTATTCGGCGTTACACCGAACCATACTATATATATGTCATTTCTAGAAGTTCTCATACTGTCGTTTATTGAAGGTCTCACAGAGTTTATTCCCGTTTCATCTACTGGACATTTAATTTTAACCGGTGCTCTTTTAAAAATGGAAAGCACGGAGTTTACTAAAGCCTTTGATGTCATCATTCAGTTCGGTGCGATCTTAGCCGTCATTTATTTGTACCGCTCCAAACTTAAATGGGATTTTAAATTTTATAAAAATGTAACTTTGGCCTTTATTCCTACGGCCATTCTGGGATTTTTACTGAAAAACAAAATTGATGCCCTACTCGAGAGCACAACTGTCGTTGCGGTTTCGCTTATTGTGGGTGGATTTATTTTGATTGGAATTGATTCTTGGTTCAAACACCGTACAGAAAAAGAGTTAAATGAAAAATCCTCTTTATTAATAGGGCTATTTCAAAGTATCGCGATGATTCCGGGTGTTTCACGCTCAGCAGCCACTATAATCGGTGGTCAAATTTTCGGGCTATCGCGCGAAAAAGCAGCAGAGTTTTCTTTTATTCTGGCCATTCCAACCTTAGGTGCCGCAACCGCCTACAAGTTATGGAAAATTCGCCACATCATTGACTCGTCACAAAGTTTGAATCTTGCGCTAGGCGTGTTTTTTTCATTTATATTTGCGGTACTTGCGATTAAATTCTTTATCTCGGTATTAAACCGTTACGGTTTTAAATACTTCGGTTATTACCGCATTATCATCGGAACTTTAGTTTTAATTTTAACTTACTTTGGAGCTTTATGAACGACTCAACCTTTTCCTTAGAAGCTGGACAACGATATATTTCCAGCGAAGTACAAGATTTTTTAAATACTTTTGTGATGGGCCTTCCAAACTGGAAGTGGTTAAGCCTAATTGCAGCAGTTGTTGTACTTTATTTTGTAAGATTTGTTGTTTTGTGGATTTTAACAAAGCTTAAAAAAGCCGAAAATTATTTTCCGGAAAAAACCTTCATGCATTTTTTTCTGGAGCAGCCTATCGAAAAAGGCTTAAGCTGGGTTATAATCAGTACAACTGGCCTTATCTTTATGGATTCGCTCGAACTGACGCCGAATTTAGATAAGTATTTAGGCCTGACTATTAAATTATTCTTATCTATTAATGTTATCCGCACGTGTTACTTAGCTGCTGAAGCTTTCGGGCTAACAATCGAAGAGTGGGCCAAAACTACAGATACAAAATTAGACGATCAATTAGCACCGTTCGCCAACAAAACTTTAAAAGTAATTGTTGTAGTCGTTGGTGGGTTAATTATTTTACAGAATTTCGGCGTTAATGTTACAGCTTTACTTGCCGGTCTCGGTATTGGTGGTATTGCTTTAGCTTTCGCAGCTCAAGACACTGTTTCTAATGTTTTCGGAACCATTACAATTTTATTGGACTCACCTTTTAAGCTCGGCGATTGGATTAAAATCGGCGACACTGAAGGCACTGTTATTGAAATTGGTTTCAGATCAACTCACATTAAAACTTTCTACAATTCCGTAGTAACTTTACCTAATTCAGTTGTTGCAAAAGAAAAAATAGATAATCTTTCTGAACGCAACGGCTGGATGCGGTTCCGCCATACCATTGGATTTACCTATGAAGCGACTCCTGAAATGATGCAGGCGTTTTCAGAAAATTTAAAATATCAGTTATTGCAGGATCCTAATGTCGACCGTGAACGCATTGCTATCCACTTCAACAGCTTTGGAGATTCGGCTTTAAATGTAATTGTAAATTTCCACTATCATTTAGACGAAGGCGATGTGGATCTTGCACGCATTAACTCTTATTTAGATTTAATTTATAAAGTAGCTACTGAGCAGAAATTGTCGTTTGCATTCCCAACACGTACGATGATTATGCAACAATCCGTAAAGGAAAAATCGGCAATACAGTAATTAAAGCTGACTCAGCCAGTTTTTGTACTGAATAAAGTTAAAATCTGATTCTTCAGAAACGATTTGAACACGTTTTTTTTCTTTTTGATCTTCAACCAAACTGCACATAAGTTGAAATTGCGATTTTACAGTAACTAAAAAATATCCTGCTACCCAACTGGGTATTGTATCTTTAAAAAACAAACCACCTTCTGACAGATCCATTGTTTCAGTGACAAATTCCTGATCATTAGCCCCGACTAAAACACAATTAACAGCTATTTCATGACGTTTATGTAAGCGCGGTTGCACGACCTTATTAGGTTTAATTACAAAATACCCGGTTTCGCTTACTGAGTCGCTGCGTATATCTACAGGTGGATAATGGTTCGCATTTAAAAAAAGTTTAGTTTCTTCAGATTTAAAAAATTGTGAGTGTTTAGTACGGTCCAAAGACTCCCAAATTTTTTCATTTTTAGGACAAACTTTTATAAGCTTTAATTCGGAAGGGCTCATTGTCAAAAGAAGCATGCAAATCTGATCTTCGCTCAGATTATATAAAGTCCATGATTTCAGTGCATTATGTAAAGCCCAAGTTGTCTCAGATGAACTCAAGTTAGCTCCCTATGCCCAAATTTACCGTCATGTATTGTCACTGTCAAAACCATAAACACCTCATATTGCATATAGCGCCCATAATGTGGGTTTAAGTCTTGCTTTTAACTAAGGTACCCCCATGGCGGCTAGGAATCCCCCCCCAACCTGGCCGTCTTTTTTTTTCCTTTTTTACCCAGAACCAGCTAGTCTTAAGTTAATGATTTTTCGCTCTTTAATTTTGATTATATCATTATTTTCTTTCAACGCTTTAGCGGCTGAAAAAACTTTTCATGTTGTATTAGATCCCGGACATGGCGGTGCTGACTTAGGTGCCGTTCGCGATTCATTTGTTGAATCACAGATTGCTTTAGAAATTGCAAAAAAAGTTAAAGTATCTCTTGAAAAACATAATATCCAAGCCTCCCTCACACGCCACGCCGATGTGGGTATGACACTCAAGAGCCGCGTACAATTAGCACAGGAACTTAACGCCGATTTATTTTTAAGCCTGCACGCCAACACTTCTGTATCAAGCTCCATGCAAGGAATGGAGTTTTATTTTAACTCCGCAGACTCTTATAAATTCGCAGAACTCACCGACGAAACGAAACCCAAAATTAGAAATCCCAATAGCCAGCAGGTCATCGATAAAATTAAAAACGATTTCTTATTTTACGATAAAACTGAAAAGAGCCTGCTTTTAACCAGATCAATCAAAAATAAAAGCTCCGAAACCGAACAAAAAAGTATCATAAAGCGAGCTCCATTTTATGTTGTTGATAGAACCAGCATGCCGTCAGCTTTAATCGAGCTGGGTTTTCTTTCCAATCGCCGCGAAGCCAAAAAATTAACCTCTGAAGAATACCAGAACGAAGTCGCCAACTTACTGACTAACGCCATACTTGAGTACAAAGAAAAGAGTGACAAACTCCATAGGCTGTAAGAAAAGTAAGTATCCCGTTTTAACAACAAAGGCGCCTATATGAAAAGACACGATAACCGATCTCAAAATCAATTACGTGAAATTAAAATTACTCCCAATGTTCTGGATTATGCAGAAGGTTCTGTTATGGTTGAATTCGGAAATACACGCGTGTTATGCGCTGCCAGTTATGAGCCAAAACCACCTCCATGGCTTTCTGGCTCCGGTGCTGGCTGGGTTACAGCTGAGTACGGGATGTTACCCCGCTCAACTCACACACGCATTAAACGTGAAAAATCGCAAAGTGGCGGTCGCACTCAGGAAATTTCAAGATTAGTAGGACGTTCTTTAAGAGCCTGTGTTGATTTAAAAGCGCTCGGCGAAAAACAAATCACGATCGATTGTGATGTCATCAACGCCGACGGCGGAACCCGCACCGCTGCTGTTACCGGTGGTTTTGTAGCCTTATGCTTAGCTCTTAAAAAATTGCATGATCTTTCTGAAATTAAAAGCATTCCAATCAAACATTATGTTTCAGCTGTATCTGTTGGCTTACATGATCACAACGGAATGATTTCTCCGATTTTAGATTTAGATTACATTGAAGATTCTGAAATTAGCACTGATATGAATTTTGTTATGACGGATAAAAATGAATTCATCGAAATTCAAGGAACCGCTGAAGACGGAACTTTTTCAAAACAACAGTTACTAGGAATGATGGCACTTGCCGAAAGCGGCTGTCAGGAACTGTTCAAAGCACAAGAAAAAATCGTAGGAAGTTTCTTCCCGTTACAAAGATAGGTTTTGACTAAATGGAATTGTGGATTGCAACCGGCAACAAAGGTAAATTAGAAGAATACAAACTGTCGTTAGGAAAAATTCCTGAATTTAAAGTTTACTCACAGGCCGACCTTCCACACTTCACTCCAAAACCTGAAGATGGTGCGACGTTTTTAGATAACGCCCGCATTAAAGCAAAATCCGTAAAAGCTCTAAAATCTGAACACTGGATTTTAGGTGAAGATGCCGGCCTGGAAGTAGAGGGGTTAAATAATTTACCAGGCGTTCATACCGCCCGTTACGCCGGCCCCAATGCACGCGACTCAGAAAACGTCGCTAAACTTTTGAAAATGATACAAATTCGCAGCGCCGCCAACCGTAAAGCCCAATTTAAATGCGTTACTGTTGTGTTAACTCCGCAAAACGAAGAATGGGTATTTGAAGGCGTACTAAAAGGGCAAATTTCCACAAAAGTAGCTGGCACCATGGGTTTTGGCTACGATCCCGTGTTTATACCCGAGGGTGAAACCAAAACATTAGCTGAGTTAGGCCCTGCTTATAAAATTCAAAAATCTCATAGAGCTATTGCTTTGGCTCAGTTTTTAACCAAACTCAAAGACGCTGCGCTCATATCTTAAGTTCAAAAAATCTTCCCTCGACACTCAGAAAACTAACTGCTACTTTGCCTCATACACTTAAGAGGTTTTATGTCGTCGCTCTCGAACTTAAAAATCTTTGCTGGCAATTCAACAAAACATTTAGCTACGGAAGTTTCGCGTTTGATGGGTGTTCCCCTCGGACAAAGCCAGGTGAATTCATTCGCCGACGGCGAAACCCAAGTCGAAATTAAAGAGAGCGTTCGCGGAAAACATGTTTTTATCATTCACAGCACATGCACTCCGGTAAATCAAAATTATGTTGAGTTATTTATAATGCTGGATGCTTTAAAAAGAGCTTCTTCAGCCTCTGTCACCGCAGTTATTCCATATTACGGTTATGCCCGCCAAGACCGTAAAGTTCAGCCGAGGGCTCCGATTTCGGCAAAATGTATGGCCGATCTTTTAACTACAGCCGGAGCGGGCCGCGTAGTATCGGTTGACCTTCACGCCGCGCAAATTCAGGGTTTCTTTAACTGTCCTTTTGATCACTTATTTGCCACTCCAACCTTAGCCCGCGCCTTTAAAGAACAAGTGGGCACAGGCGACGACATTGTCACAGTGAGTCCAGACGCAGGTGGGGTTGAAAGAGCTCGTGCCTTTGCAAAACGTATAGATTCTAGCTTAGCCATTATTGATAAACGCCGTTCGGGTCCAAATGAGGCCAAAGCCATGCATCTCATAGGGGATGTGACCAATAAAACAGCGGTTATCGTAGACGATATGATAGATACAGCCGGAACCTTAACACAAGCTGTTGACAGCCTACTTAAAAATGGGGCAAAACGAGTGTTCGCCGTTGCTACCCACCCTGTTCTTTCAGGCCCTGCTATCAGCAGAATCGTTGAAAGCCGTTTGGAGAAAGTTTTTGTGTCCGACACAATTCCTTTAAGTGAGGCCGCTTTAAAATCCGGTAAAATCCAGGTTATAAGCGTGGCCCCAGTTCTAGCAGAGGCTATCAAAAGAATTCACGATCACGATTCAGTGAGTTCTCTTTTTGATTAGTCGGATTTAATTTTAGAAACCAAAAAGACAATGGCCTCAGGCGGCTGCATGGTGCGGACGTTTGGAGGAAGTAGTCAGGAGTAAAAATGAAAAAGCAAATTGAATTAACAGTAGAAGCACGCACAGCCGGTCGCGCAGACGCTCGTGGCTTACGCGTCAACAAAATGGTTCCGGGTATCATCTACGGAGCTATCGAAAACGCAAACATCTCTTTACACGTAAATGACGTTTTAAAATACAACTCTCGTGCTTACGAGAATGCTTTAATGACTATCAAAAGCTCTGATGCAAAATTAAATGGTAAAGTAGCACTTTTCAAAGAAGTGTCTGTAAATCCATTATCTAGAAGACCTGAACACGTTGACTTATTCGCTCTTGATCTTACTAAAGCAGTTCGCGTATCTGTTGAGATCAAAGTTGAAGGTAAAGCTATCGGTATCGCTGAAGGCGGTTTACTGAATATCGTTACTCGTCAAGTTGAAGTTGAGTGTTTACCAACTGCAATCCCTGAATTCATCCTTATCGATGTTACTGAATTAAACGTTGGCGACTCTATCCATGCTTCTGAATTAACAATCCCGGCTGGCGTTAAATTAATTTCTCGTCCAGAATTAACAATCGCAGCGGTTGTTGAGATTGAAGAAGAAGTTATTGCTACTCCAGTTGCAGCAGCGGCAGCTACTCCAGCAGCAGGTGCAGCAGCTCCAGCAGCGGGCGCAGCAGCTCCGGCAGCAGCTAAAGATGCAAAAGCTCCAGCAGCAAAAAAATAATTTAATTAACTTAAATTTATTTACTAAAACGGCGACACTTGTCGCCGTTTTAATTTCAGGTATCATAAACTCATGTATTTAATTGTAGGCCTAGGAAATCCAGGACAGAAATATTCTATGAACCGACATAACATCGGTTTTATGGCCTGTGATTACTGGCTTAAATCACTCAATGGCTCTGACTACCGCGAAGAACATAAAGCACTTACTCGCCGTTTTAAAATTGAAGATACTGAAATTCTGCTAGCTAAACCTCAGACTTTTATGAATTTATCCGGCCAGTCTGTGGTGGCTTTGATGAACTTTTATAAAATCCCTAAAGAAAATCTGTTAATCATTCATGACGAAATTGATTTCCCTTTTGGTACTATGAAACTCATGTTTAATCGCAGCCCTGGCGGACAAAACGGCGTTAAGAGTGTATCTGAGCAGTTAGGTACAAATGAGTATGCTCGCCTTAGGCTTGGCGTAAGCCGCCCTCCTCATCCGGATTATGCTGTTTCAGATTGGGTTTTAGGTAACTTCGCTAAAGAAGAAGCTGTTTTCATGGACCAATACCTAGAAAAAGCCTGCGATGCGATCGAAAGTTTTATCTTCGATGGACTCAGTAAAGCATCGACAAAATTTAACGGGCCTGTTAAATTCACCTAGAATTTTTTAAATAAGGACTTCATATGGCTTTACAAGTGGGAATCGTCGGACTTCCGAACGTAGGAAAATCAACATTATTTAATGCTTTAACTTCAGCAAAAGCTGAGGCAGCTAACTATCCGTTTTGCACTATTGATCCTAACGTAGGTATCGTAACAGTTCCTGATGCACGATTAGATAAAATCACTGGCTTTGTAAAACCTCAAAGCGTAGTTCCGACCACAATGGAATTCGTTGATATTGCCGGTATCGTAAAAGGTGCCAGCCAAGGTGAAGGCTTAGGAAATCAATTCTTAGGTCACATCAAACAAACAGATGCTATTGTTCACGTTGTTCGTTGTTTTGATGATCCAAACGTTATTCACGTATCAGGCAGTGTTGATCCACTTCGTGATATGGATGTTATCAATACCGAATTAATGTTAGCCGATTATGATACAGCAGATAAAAAATTAAAACGTATTGAAAAGGCCGCTAAAACTTCAACTGATCCAAAAGTAAAAATGGAAGTTGATGTAACCCAAAGAATTCATAAAGCTTTGGGCGAAGGACGTCCTGCCCGTTCGGTTGTACTCAACGACTTAGAAGCTCCTTTTGCTAAAGACATGCACTTATTAACAAGCAAACCCGTATTGTACGCTTGTAACGTTTCCGACACCGACTTTGCTGCCGGTGGAAATGACTGGGTACGCTCTGTTGAAAAACGTGCCGCTGAAGAAAATAACAAAACAATTTTAATCTGTTCAGCAATGGAAGCCGAAATTGCACAATTGCCTCCTGAAGAAAGAAAAGATTTCTTAGACAGCTTAGGCGCCACCGAACCAGGCCTAAACCGTTTAATCCGCGAAGCTTACGCACTATTAGGTTTAGCTACATACTTTACGGCTGGTGAAAAAGAAGTTCGTGCATGGACCATTAAAACCGGAATGAAGGCCCCTCAAGCAGCTGGTGTTATTCACACCGACTTTGAAAAAGGTTTCATCCGTGCCGAAACTTACCATTGCGAAGATTTATTTAACTTAAAATCAGAAGCCGCTATTAAAGAAGCCGGTAAATACCGTTCTGAAGGAAAAGAGTATATCGTGAAAGATGGCGATGTATTATTTTTCAGATTTAACGTTTAGTAAAAAAATTATTTTTTATCAAAGGGCCATTCTTCTTTTAAGACGATTGGCTCTTTTAGTTTGAATGGTATTTTTTCTACTAGCCATTTTGAGGATTTATAATCCAGCTTGTCTTCATAAAGCTTCTGGTAAGTTAAAACAAAACTCATCACACGTTTTACATAGGTGCGGGTTTCATTAAACGGGATGTGTTCTACGAACATGTCGTACTCCATGTTGGTGCCGTCTTTTTCCTTAAAATTTCGCATCCATAATTTTACTCGATGCGGACCGCCGTTATACGCCGCCGCCACTAACGGAAACTCCCCGCCCAATTCATCTGATAATTTTCGCAAATAAGTAGCGCCGTATTTAATGGCCGTTTCTGGGTCAAACATGTTTTCGGTGTTGTGTTCTTCTTTCAGCATGATGGCTACTTTTTGCGAGGTGTACGGCATAAACTGCATTAACCCAACAGCACCTACTGGCGATATTGCATCATATTTGTATTGAGTTTCGGCCTTCATAATTGACCAAATTAAATGAGTATGAACTTTTCTTTTTTTAGCTTCACTTTCAACACTGGATTGATAAGCCTTTGGAAACAATGAACCCCATAACAAAGGATCACTTTTAAAACTCAACGTACGGCCCGATGGTGAAAGCACGTTCTGAGTTAAGGACAAAGCGCGGTTATAATACTTGTTATCGGTATAGTACTTCACAAGAGGCTCTGCTTCTGACTTAGTTGATAAAGTTTTTTCCACTTCAAACAAATGCCATTTAGCCAAATCGCGATAACCCCATCTAATTAAATCATCGGCCCAAGACATTTCATTCTTAAGTTCCGCCGATGTTTTAATTTTAATACCTTTAATTTCACCGGCATCATGTGTCTGCTCTTCCTGATTGATAATCGCAATACTTCCTTCATCGGTAAGACCTATGTCTTCAAAGTAAGATTCATATTCATTCAGCAACTCCAGTGGATTCATATTCGGGTCTGCAATCATATACATTTCACGACGCGACTTAATAGCGCTTAACTGTGTTTTTAGCATTTCAGATGTTGCATAGGCTTTGTAAGCTTCAAATCTGAGCCAAGCTATATAATTGTAGTAACTGAAAAACTTTCCATCAATTACCGGTAAGGCTAACTGGCGAAATAAGGCCACAGACATCATGCGGTTATCTAAAGCCCATTCCGTTTGTGCCAGCCAATAGAGGTTTCTGGCTTTATCGCGGGCCCACTTGCGGTTTTCCATAAGAGCTTCCTGAGCCTTTTCAAAATCCCCGGCAAGATAGTAACACCAAGCTCTGAGCCAAGTTAAATCATCATACTCTCGGGATTTTACTTTGCGATGGTGTGACGCATGTGTAACTACCAAACTATTTAAAATTTTAAGCGCTTCCGAATAACGACGTGTTTGGTAAAACAAAAAAGCTTTTTGAAATAACAATTCTTTTTTTTGTTTTGCATTTACAGACGAATCGATGACCTGATTGATAATCTGTTCGGCCTTAGCTAACTCGCCTGCTCTTTGCGAAATATAAAATAAATTAACGTAGTAATCCGGATTTTTAGCTATGTCACTTTGGTAAGATATAACTTTATTAAACGCCGATGTAGGATCGCCAATATTCGAAAAATATACGGCCTGTAAGTAAGCCTTTTCCCATTCGGCTAGTTTCTGTTTGTCGACAAACTCATTAATTTCAGCTTGTGCTTTTTTTTCTTCACCTGAGAAAATAAGCATGCGTAGGCGGTAAATAAAATCTTTATAGGTAATCGGGCAACTCTGAAGGCCCAATACCACTTCGCTTAAGTTCAAAGTCGTCTGCGAAAGCCAACGGTTACGCTCGGTTTTACAAAGCTCTGCAATATTTTTGTTTTTCAGAATCCATTTTAAATAAATTAGTTCGTACTCGAGCCCTTCCGGCTGAGCCCGTAAGTTTTCGAGCATCTGTTTAGCCACTTTATTGAAATTTTTTAATTTTTTAGTGGTGTCTTTTTTAGACTCAAGATCTATTTCTAAAATGCGCCTAATAGACTCATGCTGAAGCTTTAGTAGCTTTTTATTTTTAGACAAATCCTGATATAAGCCCCAGAATTCAGTTGTAGTATTATCATTAACAGCCAAAAAATATTTTTTATAAGACGCTTCCTCAAAGCCCTTCGGGCTCCACTTGTTTAAAATGGTTCTGGCACTTTTATGCTTACCTTCTGATTTAAATTTAAAGTACTGATCCAGATGATTGAGGGCCATTGCCTGCGAAGCAAAACACAAAATAATTATTGCAATAAAAGCCTTCGTTAAAAAATGTATTTTACGTTGAATCAAAGCTCAATTACCTTTGCTGTTAGCATTAGCTATGTTAACTCTTTTTTTTCAGTAAAATCAAAGAACAAAAAAACTGTAAAGCTGGACCAAAGCCCCAGCAATCACCGACGCTACAGCTCACAGACATAAACAGATTAGACTGTGTAAAGATTTTTAAAGAATATCCGTGAGAATTTTTTAAAATCTGTGCATGATTTATATAGGGTAACTTTTAAGAAGGATACAATATGAGCAGCATAACTAAAGAATCTTTTAAAGCCGGCGATTTTATATTTTTTGAAGGCGACATCGAAGCCCATTTTTTTATTATTGAATCCGGTGAAGTTTCTATTTTTATGAAAGATAAAAAAGGGCAAAAAATTGAAGTGGCCCGCTTAAAAGACGGTGAAACTTTCGGTGAATTTGCACTCATCGACAAGGGTGCCCGAAGCGCCAGTGCTCAAGCTGTTACGCCTGTAAAAGCGATGAAGATTTCGTCAGAGGGTTACGAAATGATGCTCAATGAGTTACCTTTATGGGCCTCATCAATGCTGAGATCATTTTCAAGCCGCTTAAAACAAATGAATACGAATATGAAAGAGTTACGCGCTAAGCAGCCTTAGGATTTATTTAGATAATTGATTTACGTTATATAAAGTCGTCGATAAAAAATCTAAGGTTTCATTGCAGTTACAAGTTCCATCAATAGCCTCGTCAATAAATTTCACGCTTTTAGCAAGACTGGCATCGTTTCTGAAAAGCTGCATCGTATACTTATCGCCTTCTGATAATTTTTGAAATTCCTGAGAACTTAAATTAATTTTTTCTCTTTTTTGCAATAAAACATCGTATATCAAGTCACGGTATTTATAAATTTGCGAATTTGAAGCGGCACTACAACCTACGCGCTCCTCACAAGCAGGATGGGCTACACGAGCCTGCGATATAGAACCCACTAATAATATAGATAAAATTAACATCTTCATAAATTCCGCCTTTTTAAATACCTCAATCGCATTGCTACAAATATACCAAGCTCAAAAGTCTTTTAATTTGCTTAGGCGTCTAAAAAATGCTTAAAAATTTGATAAAGTGACACAACTAGCGTGATTAATATTCAAGCAAATGCAAAACCCCACAAACTCCAATATCTTCATTTTTTTCACTAATTTACAAAGTTTGGGCCATTTGTATCATTATTGTACACTTCAGGGACATTATAGCGTACTTAAACAGGGCACGCGAATTGAAAGCATAACTGCGACTTTAAAAAAGAGGGCCATTATGAAACTAAATTTATGGATAACACTTCCATTAAGCATGATCTGTGTACTTGCTAACGCGCAAGGAACAGCATCTACAACAACAACCACCGCAACTACAGCTACCACAACAGCGGCCGCTCCGGCAGCTACTAGCACTGCTGCTCCAACAAAAGAGGAAGCTCCAAAAGTAAAACTGGGCTTATCTTATGATGCCAAATACTCGTTGCAAGCGGAAACCCAAACTGACGAGAAAACAGGTGTTAAAACTCGATCTCAAGGCCTATCACATACCTTTACAGGAACTATGGGTTATGGAGATTATAATAGTTTTGCAACCATGACTTACGAACAAGACTTACTTGACTCTAACGCCAGTGCTTGGAGCGACGCTTCGCTAGGCGCAAGTAAGAAAGCTTGGAAGTTAGGTGAGTATTTCAAACTTGGCCCTTCTATGAGTTTGGGATTACCTTTAAAAGACAGCACAAGAAATGCTACTGGTCTACAGTATTCAATTGGTGGTGGCCTTAAGTTAACATTAAATACTAAAGCTTTTGCTATGGATAGTTTAAGTGTATCACACGCAGTTTCGGCTACTAAATTCTTCACCAACTATGACACTACATCAAGTGGAAGTCCAAGCAGATCGCACCGTATACGCAACCAAACTGTGATTGGCTATAATATTACTGATTCACTGTCTGTTGAGGGATTAGGTAGATTAGACTCTAACTACTCTGTAAATGGGGTAGTTACTAACTTTTTCATTTTATCAGAGTCTTTAAGTTACTCATTAAACGACAACGTATCTGTAGGCATTTCACACTCAAATGCCGCTAACTACTTAAACAGCCAAAAAGATTACCAAAATAACTTTAAATTATATGACTCTGAGAGCTCAAGCTACGCAGTCAGTCTTTCGGTTTCTTTATAACATAGGGGATTGTTAAAATGAAAAAGCACGTAATTGTATTAACAGCAGTATTAGGAATGGCCGCAACAGCAACTCTATTTACAGGTTGTAGCCGCCCAACAGCAAGAGAAGCGGAAATTAATTCTAAAATAGCTTCGAAAGTTTTTGAATTAAGCGAAATCGCTGAATTAACTGCTGAAGGACAAGCAGTTTATGTTCAAGGTGGCGAAAAAACTTTAAATGTAGCCGGTACATTTGAACAAACAAAACTTGAAGGTTCAAAAGTTCAGGATTTACTTAAAAAAGTAAGCATCGACGCTAACAAAAATGCAATTAACGAACATTTAAAAACTGGCGCTATTGCTTTAGTCGTATTAAACGACCAAATCAAAATCATGAAAGTTGTTCCTGAAGTTAATAACACTTTAGGTACTCAACTGACATCTAAAGCTTTCATTTCTAAACTTAAAGATTTAGCTAAAGAAATAAACCCTCAGGCTCAAGCTCAAATGGTTACTGAATTAGATGCTATACAGTTTCAATCACCTGCTCAGTTAAACGAAACTTTCGGTTTAGTTGAAGTAACTGCTTTAAAAGTTGAAAAACATGGTGTTTTAGATAACGAAAAAACTGACTATAATGAAGCAAAGTCTATTTTAAATGTTTCTGAAAAACCATTCGCTGTTTCAACTCACATCTTAGTTGGTGATGAAGTAGGAGCTGCTAAAAAAACTTCTGATAAAGCTGAAACTGAAGAGTAATTAATTTTTTTTAAATTAAAACCTACCATTAAAAAAGGCTCAATGAAAATTGAGCCTTTTTTATTTTAAAAAGACCCTCTCTTTATTTAATCTGAACTTTTTTAATAGCCAGCTTCCACGACTCTCTGCGCTTATTTACACTTTTCAGTGACTGCGCTGGTTTGAATTCACTTTCTTTTTTCCAGATCTCACGTATTTCATCTGAACTTTTCCAGTGCCCGATACCAAGTCCGGCTAAATAAGCCGCACCAATTGCTGTGGTTTCTATCTGTACAGGACGATCAACAACTGTTTGAATATAATCTGACTGCAGTTGCATCAATAAATTATTGGCTGCAGCGCCGCCATCTACGCGTAAACGCTTCATTTTCTTTTTTAGGTCTTTCTGCATAGCCAGTAGAATATCCGCGTTTTGCAAAGCCATAGCTTCCAAGGTGGCTCTGGCAATATGAGCTTTGGTTGTTCCGCGGGTAAGACCCGTAATCTCGCCACGGGCATTAGCGTTCCAATAAGGCGCGCCTAAACCGGTCAACGCAGGAACAAACTCAACACCGTCAGTTGAATCAACCTGTTTTGCTAAAGCTTCAACGTCAGAGCTTTTCTCAATAAGATTAAGTCCATCACGTAACCAACCTACTGCTGCTCCGCAAATGAAGGCGCCACCCTCAAGCGCATACTGAATTTTTCCGTTACCTAATTTCCAGGCTACAGTTGTTAAACAACCGGCTTTTGATTTTAAAATTTTAGATCCCGTATTCATTAAAATAAAACTGCCTGTACCAAAAGTGCATTTGCTTTCACCTTCCGAAAAACAGGCCTGCCCGAACAGAGCCGACTGCTGATCGCCGGCTACACCTGTAATCGGCGTGTTAGCCGCAACAAATTTTTGTGAGGAAGTTTTACCGAATAAACCTGATGAAGACTTTATTTCAGGTAAAGAACTTACCGGAACTTTAAATAATTTTAAAAGTTCACTGTCCCACTGGCCGGTTTTTAAATTCATTAACATAGTTCGGGAAGCATTACTTACATCTGTTGCATACACCTGACCACCTGAAAGTTTCCACATTAAAAAAGTATCTATATTACCGAAAGCTAAATCGTTATCTTTTAATGCCCGCTTAACACTGTCGACATTTTCAATTAACCAACGCATTTTTGTAGCTGAAAAATAGGGGTCTAGCACCAATCCGGTTTTTGATTTAATTTTAACAGACCACTTCTTGCGTAACTGATCGCACATTTTAGAAGTACGGCGGCATTGCCATACAATTGCATTGTGCAGAATTTCCCCGGTGGATTTTCGGAAAGCCACCACTGTTTCACGCTGGTTCGTTATACCTATAGTAAAAATCTCATCCTGAGAGGCATTGATTTTTTTTAGGCATTGCTCAGCTGAAGCCTGTACTGATTGCCAGATGTCATCCGGATTATGCTCAACCCAGCCTGGCTGCGGATAAATCTGCTTATAGTCCACCGTTGCTTTAGAAACCACCTTACCGGACTGATCCATCAATAAAACTGTGGATCCCGTAGTACCTTGGTCAATAGCCATAATAAATTTTTTCATAAATATAGATTCTTTCTTATAAAAATTAGGATAAGATTAAAACACTATCATGATCAATTTTTTTAAAAAACCCAATGAAAAAGTTTTTAATCTCAAGGAACTCAGTGCCGACGCACTTATGTATAAAGTTTTTCCGCGTTTTTTTATGGAACTGATGAAAAAATATTTCCGTCTGGAAATAGAAGGTCTTGAGAATATCCCGACAAAGGGCCCGGTTATTATTGCACCTAACCATTCAGGCTATTCGGGTTTTGATGCGCTTATTTTATCTTATATTTTGCAACAAAACACTAAACGCATTCCCCGCGTTATGACTCATCATCTGTGGTTTTTAACTGAAACCACAGCTTTACCAGCTAATAAACTGGGTTTTACTGAAGCCACCTTTGATAACGGTGTTTCTCTTCTTAAAAAAAATAATCTTGTTGTACTTTTCCCAGAGGGTGAACACGGAAATTTTAAACCCACTAGTAAACGCTATCAGTTGCAGGAATTTAAGCGTGGTTTCATTCGTATGGCCATCCAAACTAATGCGCAAATCGTACCTACAATTATCTTGGGCGCAGAAGAAACCCACATTAACCTGCAACAACTTAAATTTACTAAATTTTTAAGAGGTTTAGTTTTACCTTTGCCACTGAATGTGATTCCGCTTCCAGCTAAGTGGAAAATTGTTTTTGAAAAACCTGTACATTTACCGTTTAAACCTGAAAAAGTAAGCGACAGTGAACTTTGTCATGATTTAGCCAATGAAATACAGGAATCTATGCAGAAAAAAATAAATAAAGAAGTTAAACTACGAGGTTCGGGATACTTTGGATAAAAATTTGCTAGTTTACTTACAAGTAGGCTCAGCGCAGTCTGGAATGTCGTTAGCAATATTTTTGATTAGGCTGTCCCATGCTTTAATGAGCATACCAGGGCTATTTTCATTACGGCCAACTAACTGCTTGGTTAAAAATGTGGCGCAGCCAATAGCAATAACCATTAGCAAAAGATACTCAACTAAGATCTGACCTTTTTGGCTTTTATAAAGAGATTTCATGATTTTTGATTTTCTGAATCCACACGTCTATAGATTTAGTAATTAAATCTAACTGATGTGTTAATTCTAAATCATTCTGAGGCTGGCAGAAGCCAATTGCAACGCCTTCTTCCCATTCCTGCGTTTGAATGGGTTTAGAGCCATCTGAAAATACCATTTCGAGATCTTTCTTCTCCGGATACATCATTAAAAAAACATGTTCTTTAGATTGTTGTGAACACTCTTTTAACCGACTCCATTGCTCTGGGTACTGGCTCTGTAACAAATGATATACTTTAAGTGCTGCGGATTCATAGCTTTGTGAAAAATAAATTCTGAGCGGCCCATCAAACAATGCGGTGTTAAAAACTGGGCTGTAGAATCTTGTTGTCATAAATGATGAGTACGTTGCTGCCATGTTTAGTTACATCCTTGTATAACTCTAACACTAGAAAAGCTTTAGTCCCTTTAACAAGTAAAAATTTAAGAATCTTAAATTTTATGATGCATCATGTAATTATGAAGTTTTTTGCCTCGTCGTAGTCGATTCTCCAAGAATGAAAAGTTGATGTTCTGGCATCTTACCTGCTGAATAGAAGAAATCGCTTAAATCAGATTCCGTGCATATAAAGTTAGCACGTTTCCCAACTTCGAGACTCCCCTCTTCGGCGTCTATACCCAGTGCTTGGGCTGCAGCTATTGTGTAAGCCTTAAATACTTCCGGCAAAGTCATCTTCATTTCCAAGCGTGCCAGTAACCCAACTAAAGATAAATCCTGCGATGGAGCGGTTCCTGGATTGTAATCTGTCGCAAGTGCCACTCTTACGCCTGCATCAATTAACTTACGCGCAGGCGGATAGGCACACTTCATATAGAGGTCGGCCGTTGGCAGAAGAACCGCCACTGTTTTGGAACGAGCATAGGATTTAATGATTTCATCATTTAAATTAATCATATGATCAGCCGATTTTGCCATAAACTGCAAAGCTAACTCCGCTCCGGCAGAAACCGATAGCTGGTTCGCGTGAATAGTAATTTCAAACCCTAAATCAGCAGCAGCTTTTAAATATTTTTCTGATTCGGCTTTTTCAAAAAATTTATTTTCTATAAATATATCAACGCGGTTTGAAAGATTTTTCTTTTTAATAACCGGCAAAACTTCTTTGGCCAAATATTCAAGATACTCAGAGTTACTGTTATATTCGGGCGCTCTGGCATGGGCTCCGAGAAAGGTTGGAATTATGCGAGGACCTTTTATCTTTTTTAAAATTTCCAGAGTTTTAATTTCATTTTTTAAATCCAGAGCATAACCGGATTTAATTTCAAGAGTTGAAACGCCCTGCTTTAAAAATTCATCCACACGCTTTTGCGTTAACTCTACCAATTGCTGAGATGATGCCTTGCGAGTAGCCTTAACGGTTGAAATAATCCCACCACCCTTTTCGGCTATTTCGAGATAACTGACTCCGTTGTTGCGCATTTCAAATTCTTCAGCACGAGAACCTGCAAATACAGTATGCGTATGGCATTCAATAAATGATGGAAACACTAATTGGTTTTTTAAATCGATGGTTTTTTTAATTTTCAGATTTTTAGGAACCTTACTTTGCAAACCTACCCATTGAATAATTCCCTTATCAACAAGCATCGCCGACTTAGCCTGAGAGCCCTTGAAATCTGCACCTACTAAACGAAAATTTTTAAATATTTGCATGCATATCTATTTCTTCTTACCTTGGCTGGCAACATGGTGCATAGCCGCTGCGATTTCTTCTTCGCTACCTAAATACTCTTTGTGAAGAACTTTAAAGCTTGCATCTAGCTTATAAACCAATGGAATTCCTGTCGGAATGTTAATTTCCATAATTTCGGCAGGAGTTAAGTTTTCAAGATGCATCACCAGCGCACGGATTGAGTTACCATGAGCCGCAATTAATATTTTTTTTCCAGCTACGATGTCTTTAGTAATCTTTTGATTCCAAAGCGGAAGAACTCTAGCCACCGTATCTTTTAAAGACTCACCACTTGGAATGTTTGCTGCTGGTACATCACTGTAGCGCGGATCGTTTGAAGGATGTTCCGGATTTGATTTTTCCATCATCGGAGGTGGAGTATCAAAGCTGCGTCTCCAGATTTTAACTTGCTCTTCACCATGCTTTTCAGCGGTTTCAGCTTTATTTAAACCTTGCAATCCACCATAGTGACGCTCGTTTAGTTGCCACTCTTTTGTGACCGGAATCCAATGCAAGTTCATTTGATCCAGTATGTGGTTCAGAGTTTTAATGGCTCGTGTCAATCGACTCGTATAAGCATAATTAAACTCGAAACCTTTTTCTTTCAAGATTTTGCCCGCCTTTTGTGCTTCAGCAGTTCCTTTGTCGGTTAAATCAACATCTTTCCAGCCCGTAAAACGGTTAGCTTGGTTCCAAACAGATTCTCCATGGCGAATTACGACTAGTGTGTACACTCTACAACTCCTGTTTAAATTTAAATTTTTGCCTACGAAACTCTAACAAAAAAATCTCTCTTTTTGTTTTATCTCAAAGGCTTTTTATGAGATTATTATTGTTCTAAAAACAGTTGAGGTCAAAGCACAATGAATCACATGAATCTTGAATATTTAGAATCACTCTACAACCAGTTTAAAGTTTCTCCTGACTCAATAGGTCTTGAGTGGAAAAGATTTTTCGAAGGAGTGGATTTCGCTAAAGACGGCGCCTTCGGTTTATCTGAAAAAGAATTACACGTTTATCACTTAATCAGCGCTTACCGTAACTATGGTCACTTCGAAGCCGACCTTGATCCATTGACCAACTCACCGGCGCACAGTGACCAATTGAGTCTCAATAAATTTAAATTATCTGAAAGCGATTTAACTGCAAAATTCCAAATTGGTTCTATCATCGGCAAACCGAATGCAACATTAGCCGAAATCATTGCGCATTTAAAATCAGTTTACTGTGGAACTTTAACTGTTCAATGTGCAGAAGCTTTACCTGATGTGCGCGACTGGTTCATTAAAGAGTTCGAGCAAAACCCAACTGGCTACAAATTAACTAATGAAGAAAAAAAAGAAATTTTAACTTCTGTTACTCAAGCTGAATCTTTAGAAAAATTTATTCACACTCGTTATGTGGGTACAAAAAGATTTTCAGTAGAGGGCGGCGACGCTTTACTTCCGATGCTAGATCGCATGACTTCAAAAGCTGCGGCATTAAAAGTTGAAGAAGTTATTTTGGGCATGGCTCACCGTGGACGCGTTAACGTTTTAGCCAACTACATGCAAAAAGACATTGCGGCTATGTTCGCAGACTTCAACGGCCCCACTGAATTAGAAACTCCCCTTGAAGATTTTGACGGCGACGTAAAATATCACTTAGGTTATTCAAAAGTTAAAAAAACAAAAAATGGCGATGTTGAAGCTCACTTGGCTTTCAATCCATCTCACTTAGAAGCTGTTAACCCGGTGGTTCTGGGTATGGCGCGCGCGTCTCAACGTAAACGTAAAGATACTAAAGACAGATCTCGTGTAATCCCTGTATTAATTCACGGCGATGCGGCTTTTGCCGGCCAGGGCGTTGTGCTTGAAACATTCCAAATGGCTCATGTGCGCGGTTACACAGTTGGCGGAACTCTTCATATCGTTATCGATAACCAAGTTGGCTTTACAGCTAACCCTGAAAATACGCGCTCAGCTCACTACTCTTCAGATGTTGCGAAAGTTTTAGCAATTCCGGTTATTCACTGTAACGGTGATGACGTTGAAGCCTGCGTACGCGCAATGGATATAGCTATCCGTTACCGTCAGGAATGGAAACGCGATATCGTAATCAATATGATCTGCTACCGCAGATTCGGTCACAATGAGGGCGATGAACCTGCATACACTCAACCCTTAATGTACGACATCATCCGTAAGCATCCGACATTAAGAGAAAAATATTCTAAACAGTTAATTCAATCGGGCGCATGCGATCAGGCTTTTGCCGACACGCTGATGACAAACCGTATGAATGAACTCCAGCAAATTTACGAAACGGCTAAAGCCACTCCGCCTAAAGTTAAAGTATTTAAGTTTGACGGCGGATGGAAGGGCTTGAAAAAAGCCACTCAGACTGACATTGAAAAACCAGTTAACACTTCTGTTGATTTAGCTTCACTTAAAAAAGTGGGCGAGCTTATTTCAACTGTTCCGGCCGGATTTAACTTACATCCTAAATTAACAAAATTAGTTGAAACTCGTAGAGCTATGGCAAATGGCGCTGAGCCAGTTGATTGGGGTATGGCTGAGTTATTAGCGTACGGTAGCTTAATTAACGAAGGAACTTCGGTTCGCTTAACCGGTCAAGACTGCGTACGTGGCACATTCACTCACCGTCACTCAGGTTTTTACGATACTAAAACCGGCGAGCAGTACTCACCGCTTAAAACATTGAATTCTGAAAAAACTAATTTCTGCGTTTACGATTCTATTTTATCTGAATACGCCGTTATGGGTTTTGAATACGGCAACTCAATTACAGACCCAAGCTTCTTAACAATGTGGGAAGCACAGTTCGGCGATTTCTGTAACGGAGCTCAAATTATTATCGATCAGTTCTTAACTGCTGGTGAGTCTAAATGGCAGCAAATGAGCGGCTTAGTATTATTGTTGCCTCATGGCTACGAAGGCCAAGGCCCAGAACATTCATCGGCTCGCTTAGAAAGATTCTTACAGCTATCGGCGCAAAATAATATTCAAGTGGCTAACTTAACAACTCCGGCGCAGATTTTCCATGCGTTACGCCGTCAAGTTAAACGCGATTTCAGAAAACCATTGATTGTTATGTCGCCTAAATCTTTACTTCGTCATCCACGCGCAACTAGCACCATTGAAGAAATGGCTAAAGGCTCGTTCCAGGAAGTTATTAACGATCCATTTATTACCGATGCTAAAAAAGTTGAAAAAATTGTTTTTGTATCCGGTAAATTATATTACGAACTTCTTGAAGAGCGCGAAAAAACCCGTGACATGTCGACGGCACTTGTTCGTTTAGAACAAATTGCGCCGTTCCCGGCTCACAAAGTAAAAGAAGTTTTAAGCCAGTACACAAATGCTAAGAAATTAATTTGGACTCAGGAAGAACCTAAAAATATGGGTTCATTCCACTTTGTGTTCTTTAAGTTCATGGAAATTATCAACCAAATGAATTTAAAATTGGGCGTTACGTATGTGGGAAGACCGGACCGCTCTTCTCCTGCCACCGGTTCTATTTACCGTCACAAGGCAGAACAACAACAAATTATTGCAGACGTTTTTAAAGCTTAAGAATTGAAGAAAAGGATTTTAAAATGAAACTAGAAGTAAAAGTACCCGCAGTAGGCGAATCGATCACAGAAGCTGTTATAGGAAGCTGGACAAAGAAGTCCGGCGAATTCGTAAAAATGAACGAAGTGATCATGTTACTTGAAACCGACAAAGCTTCAGTGGAAGTTGTGGCCGAAAAAGACGGCGTTATCACAACTTCAGCTAACGCCGGCGACACCGTAAAAATCGGCGCAACAGTAGCTACTATCGATACTGATGCAAAACCTACAGTAAGCGCAGCAGCTCCGACTCCTGCAGCTCAAACTTCTGCACCGGCAGCTTCTTCTGGTGGCGGCGGACGCGCCACTCACCCTGATTTACAATCTCACCTGTCTCCTGCAGTTCAACGTGTAGTTAATGAAACTGGCGTTAACCCGGCTAGCGTTACAGGAACTGGCTTAGGCGGACGCTTAACTAAGTCTGATGTTGTTAATGCTAAACCAGCTGCGGCGGCTCCGGCACCTGAAGCCAAAGCTAAAGCACCGGCTCCAGCTCCTATTTTAAATGGCCCTTCTAAGCAAGGCGACATCAAACGTGTACCGATGACTAACATCCGTAAACGTATTGCTGAAAGATTAGTTCAGGCTCAGCACAATGCTGCGATCTTAACGACTTTCAATGAAGTCGACATGACTAAAATCATCGAGCTTCGTGCAAAATATAAAGATAAATTCAAAGAAAAATACGGCGTTAACTTAGGTTTCAACGGATTCTTTGTTAAAGCTGTTATCGAAGCTCTTAAAGCTTTCCCTGCTGTTAATGCTTGGATCGACGGACAAGAAATCGAATACCATAATTACTACAACATCGGCATGGCGGTTTCCACTGAGCGCGGATTAATGGTTCCAAATATCAAAGATGCAGACCAATACTCTGTAGCGGGAATTGAAATGGCTATACGCGATTTAGCTTTAAAAGGCCGCGATGGTAAAATTACTCCGGACGACTTAAACGGCGGAACATTCTCAATCACTAACGGTGGCGTGTTTGGCTCTTTACTTTCAACTCCGATTTTAAATCCTCCACAAAGTGCGATCTTAGGTTTACATAAAATTGAAGAACGCCCTGTAGCGATCAACGGCAAGGTTGAAGTTCGTTCAATGATGTACGTAGCCCTTTCTTACGATCACAGAATTATCGACGGCAAAGAGGCTGTTGGTTTCTTAGTGAAAATTAAAGAAGGCGTAGAGGATCCTGAAAGATTATTAATCGAGGTGTAATATGAATTACACCTTAATCACCGGAGCTTCTTCAGGCATTGGCTTTGAGTTAGCTCATGTGTTTGCAAAAAATAATCATAACTTGGTTCTGGTGGCCCGTTCTGAAGAAAAACTGAAAGCTCTAAAAGCAGAGATCGAAAAAACTTCTGCTGTGGTAGCTGAAGTTATCGCCATAGACCTATCCAAGCAAAATGCCGCCGAAGATTTATTTAATGCCATACAGAAAAAAAATATCAGCATTGATGTTTTAGTTAATAACGCAGGCTTCGGCGACCACGGATTATTTTTAACTGAAGATAAAAATAAAATCGAAGAAATGATTTTATTGAATATCCTGACTTTAACTAAACTTACTAAATTATTTTTACCGGCCATGGTTGAAAAGCAACATGGTAAGATTTTAAATGTGGCTTCAACGGCCGCATTTCAACCGGGTCCACTCATGAGTGTGTACTATGCTACAAAAGCCTATGTGCTTTCATTCACAGAGGGACTTTACGAGGAACTAAAAGGAACAGGAGTTTCAACAACGGCTGTTTGTCCTGGCCCTACAGTATCAGGCTTTCAGGATGCCGCAAATATGTCGGACGTAGCATTACTCAATACAATGAAACTACCCACCTCAAAAGATGTGGCTGAATTTGCTTTTACAGCATTAATGAACAACGAAGCCGTGGCCATTCATGGTTTTGTAAACAGTATCATGGCCCGCAGTACAGGGCTTGTACCTCGATCTTTAATTAGAAAATTAGTTATGAAGTTACAGGAAAAACGGAGTTAATATGGAATCATTTGATTTAGTTGTTATCGGTGCCGGTCCCGGTGGTTACACAGGCGCTATACGCGCAGCTCAGTTAGGCTTTAAAGTAGCTGTTATCGAAAAAGACAAAACTTTAGGCGGCACTTGCTTAAACGTAGGCTGTATTCCTTCTAAAGCCCTTTTACAAAGCTCTGAATTTTATCACGAAGCTCAGCATGATTTTGCTACTCACGGCATTATGCTTGAGTCTGTAAAATTAGATTTAGCAGCAATGATGGCGCGTAAAAATAAAATTGTTGGCGAGCTCACCGGCGGTATCGAATTTTTATTCAAAAAAAATAAAATCACAGGCATCAAAGGTAAAGGCCAAATCCTTAATGCGAATACTATTGAAGTAACTGATGCCAATGGAACTAAAGTTCAGATACAAGCTAAAAACATTATGATTGCAACCGGCTCTGTTCCGGTTGAACTTCCGTTTTTAAAATATGATGAAAAGAAAATTTTATCTTCAACAGGAGCTTTAGAATTAGATTATGTTCCTAAAGAAATGCTTGTTGTTGGCGGCGGCGTTATCGGGCTTGAAATGGGCTCTGTATGGGCTCGCTTAGGCTCTAAAGTAACGGTTATCGAGTACGCTGATAAAATCTGCGCCATGATGGATCAGGATTGTATTACTGTATTACAGCGTTCATTAAAGAAAAACTTAGGAATGAACTTTTTAACTTCAACTAAAGTAACTGCCTCGCGCTCTGTAGGTGGTCGTGTTGAACTCGATTATGAAGGCGTAGCCGACGGTAAAAAAGCTTCTATTCAAGGCGATGTAGTTTTAGTTTCCACGGGACGTAAACCATTTACTGATGGTTTAGGTTTAGAAAATGTAGGAGTTGAAAAAGACGAACGTGGTCGAGTGAAAATCAATGATCACTACCAAACCAATGTTCCAAACATCTTTGCTGTGGGTGATGTTACTTTTGGACCGATGTTAGCTCATAAGGCTGAAGAAGAAGGCGTTGCTGTTGCAGAAATTTTAGCAACTGGTCACGGACACGTTAACTACGGCACAGTTCCTTCTGTCATTTACACTTTCCCTGAAGTTTCTTCGGTTGGTATGACTGAAGCTGAAGCCAAAAATGCAGGTATCGAAGTAGCCGTTGGTAAATTCCCGTTCTCGGCTAATGCGCGCGCGAAAGCCCGCGGCGCCACTGAAGGTTTTGTTAAAATCATAGCAGATAAAGCAACTGACCGTATTATCGGTGGCCATATCGTAGGTGCCGGCTCTTCTGAAATGCTTGGCGAAATCGTTGTAGCGATGGAATTCGGTGGATCTAGTGAAGATTTAGCCCGCAGTTTCCATTCTCACCCGACAATGAGCGAAGTCATACGTGAAGCAGCCCTAGCCGTTGATAAACGTCAACGCCAAGGCTAATCATTAATAATATTAATCAAAACTCGCACTGTTATTAATTATTTTTAAGTCTGAAATTGATTTAGATTTTTCCTAACTTAACAACGGAGAAATCTAAATGACTATGAACAGACGTAATTTATTGAAAATGGGTGCAACTGCTGCGGTTTCGTTAGTAGCTATTGAAAGAGCATTAGCGCTTACACCCACTCAACCTAAAGGGCCTTTTTATCCGGTTGTAGACCAAGTGGATACTAATTCTGACCTGATTTATGTAGGCGATTCTAAAATCAGCGCTAAGGGCGAAATTGTGATTATTGAAGGCGTTGTAACTGATCAACGTAAACGTCCTGTAGCAGGCGCTTTAGTAGAGATCTGGCAAGCATGTGAAACCGGCAGATACAATCATCCTGCCGATCCCAATACAGCAGAGCTAGATCCCAATTTTCAATACTGGGGTAAAGCTGTTACTGATAAAAATGGCTTTTATCGTTTCCGAACAATAATACCAGGTGCATACCCTGCCGACACAAATTGGATTCGCCCCCCGCATATCCATTACAAAGTAGCGAAATTAGGTTATATTGAACTCATTACTCAGATGTATTTTGCAGATAACGAATTAAACTCTCAGGATTTAATTTTACAGCGCTTAAGCTCTGAAGAGCAAAATGAAGTTATTGTCGAGCTGAAAAAAGTACCTGCGGCTCCACATCCTGTAGGCACTTTCAACATCCAGATCGAAAAAATTTAATTTTGTGCTAAACTTTTTTTGACAGCCTCAATAAAAAGCTGTCCTCTTTTAAGTTTGCGGAATTCGTTTTTATAAACTAGACAAATTCGATCGTGAAATACGGGAGAGTCTTTTACTTTTTCAAGTTTAGACTCTTCATACTGTTTAACAACTCTAGAAGGAACAATAGCCATTCCTGCGCGATTAGCTACCATATTAGAAATAACTTCCAAACTCGACGATTCTATAATGCGATTAAATCTATGACCTTTTTTTTGCAGTTTAGACATTATATTCTGTGACTGAATTAAATTTGAATCTACAAAAAGCACATCATCATTCAGGCAACCCTTGGCTTTCCACAAACAAACTTCATCCTGACAAATTTCTTTAATAATTAAATCCGGATGTTCCGTTGGATTTACAGCAAAGGCCACATCTAACTGGGAACTTACAACTTGTTCAGTCATATGGCGCGAAAGACCATGAACTAACTGAATATTGATCTTAGGATGTTTTTTTAAAAATTCAGGAACAAATTCTTTCAGTACGTATTGTGCAACGGCTGCGTGGCAACCCACTTTAATTACGCCTTGTTCAAGCTCTACGTCGCCCAAGGCAGAACTCTTAATTTCATCCCAGCGGTTCAATAGATCAGACGCAGAGTTCTGAAGTTTTTCACCGGCAGAAGTGAGCTTTAAACCTTTTTTAGATCTTACAAAAAGTTCGCAGCCTATTTCGTTTTCAAGACGCTTTAAGCTATGACTTAATGTGGGCTGAGTAACCGCCAGCCTCTCTGCAGCACGAGTTAAATGCAGAGTTTTAGCTAATTCAATGAAGTAGCGTAGGTCGGCTTGGCTGAGCATACTATTCAGTTATTTCTTTAAATTTTTCAAAAGCCTGAAATGCTGGATTTCTTCTGAAGCGCTTAGGTAGCTTAGATTTTTTATTGAACTCATTACTGCTCGGTAAGCGTTCAATAACAGATTCTTCTTGTTTTTTAATTTCATGAATATTAGTAGCAAACGATGAAAGTACGATCTGTTCAGGCGGCTGCTTACTTTCAAAACTAAAACTCCACGCAAACAAAGCGATGGTAAAGCAGAACAAAAAATAGGCCGGATGATTAATCCACTTGGAAAGAAAGTTTAATAACGGATTCGTATGCATAAGTTCTCCGGTGATTACAGAGAACTTATCGACATATATAAGAGAATTTCTAACTGAACTAAGGTCTGGTTTGTTAAGCTATGAAACGTTTAAATCCAACAGCTTTTAACATCTCTACTAATAGCTGTTTCTTTGGCTAAATCGTAACCCGCATCGAGATGTCTAAACACTCCCATTGCAGGATCAGTGGTTAAAACTCGCTTTAAACGTTTGGCCGCCGCATCAGTTCCATCAGCCACAATGACTTGTCCTGAGTGCTGTGAATATCCCATACCCACACCGCCTCCGTGATGCAACGAAACCCAAGTGGATCCACTAGCAACCAACGCCATAGCACTTAACATTGGCCAGTCGCTTACCGCATCTGAGCCATCTTTCATTGCCTCAGTTTCGCGGTTAGGGCTTGCCACTGAACCGCAATCCAAATGATCACGTCCAATTACGATAGGTGCTTTTACTTTTCCTTCTTTAACCAGATTATTAAGCATAAGACCTGCCAACTCACGCTCGCCGTACTCAAGCCAGCAGATACGGGCTGGTAATCCTTGAAACTTAATTCTTTCGCTGGCCATATCAATCCAACGAATTAAATCTTTTTTGTGAGGGAATAATTTTTTAATCGCTTCATCAGTCACTTTTATATCATTCGGGTCTCCCGACAAAGCCACCCATCTGAAGGGTCCACTGCCTTTACAGAATAACGGGCGAATATAGGCCGGAACAAATCCCGGATAATCAAAAGCATTTTTAACACCATACTCCAACGCACGAGCGCGAAGATTATTTCCGTAGTCGAAAGTAATTGCACCACGCTTTTTCATTTCAAGCATGCCTTCTACGTGTTTAGCCATAGCCTTGTAAGCTGCATCTAAATACGCTTTCTGATCTTTATTACGGAAATCAGCAGCTGTTTGCACTGTATAACCTTCAGGAATATAACCCACTAAAGGATCATGTGCAGAAGTTTGATCGGTTAAAACATCCGGAATAAAATTTTTCTGAATCATTTCATGAATGATGGTGGCCGCATTACCTAATAAGGCCACCGACTTAGCTTCCTTGTTTGCAGCATACTTACGAACCAATGCAATGGCCTCATCAACATTTGTTACGGATTCATCCACGTATTTTGTTTTTAATCGTTTTTCGATGCTGGCCGGATCAACTTCAATAGCTAAAACCGTAGCTCCAGCAAATACTCCAGCTAATGGCTGAGCTCCACCCATGCCACCCAAACCAGCGGTTAAAATAATTTTACCCTCAAGACTACCACCAAAATGCTGACGTCCGATTTCGGCAAATGTTTCATAGGTCCCTTGAATGATTCCCTGAGTACCGATGTAAATCCAAGAGCCCGCCGTCATCTGGCCGTACATCATCAAACCTTTTTTGTCGAGTTCGTGAAAGTGATCCCAAGTGGCCCACTTAGGTACGAGATTTGAGTTGGCAATTAATACTCTTGGAGCATCTTCATGAGTTTGCAATACACCAATAGGTTTTCCGGATTGAACTAAAAGTGTTTCATGATTTTCTAATTTTTTAAGAGCCTCTAAAATTTTGTCGTAGCTTTCCCAATTACGGGCTGCTTTTCCAATACCACCATAAACCACAAGCTGATCAGGATTTTCAGCTACTTCAGAATCTAAATTATTTTGAATCATGCGGTATGCAGCTTCCTGAAGCCAGCCTTTACAAGTCAATTTTGTTCCAGTAGGTGCCTTAATTGAGCGCGACATTTTAAACCTCATTTAATAATTCCAGAAACATAGCAAGCTCCTGAAATTTGTCAAATTTTAATGCACATAAAACAAACAGTTCTCAAAATTATTTTTTAAAGTTATGCTCTCAAACATGATTAAAAGATTATGTGTGTTCTGTGGGTCAGCTAAGGGTAATTCAGAGCAGTATTTAGAGCAGGCCGTTAAAGTAGGAAAGCTCATTGCTGATCAAAAAATAGGTTTAGTTTACGGTGGCGCCACTGTAGGCGTAATGGGAACATTAGCCGATGAAGTTCTTAAGAATGGCGGCGATGTTATCGGAGTTATTCCCAAAAATTTAGTTGAATATGAAGTGGCTCATTACAAAGTAACAAAACTCCACATTGTGCAAGATATGCACGAGCGCAAAAGAATGATGTATGATTTTTCGAATGCATTTTTAGTATTACCCGGCGGCATGGGAACGCTCGATGAAATGTTTGAAATTTTAACTTGGGCTCAATTAAAACTTCACAGTAAGCCCATCTATATTTTAAATCAGTTCGGTTTTTACGATCACCTTTTAAAATATATTAAACATTCACATGAGCAGGGTTTTATACGCAGTGAACATATGAGTTTAATCAGGGAACTTAAAAATCCCGAAGATGTTTTAAAAATTGAATATACTTAATTCTTAAAAACTAAACTTCTAACGTACCCGTTTTAGATTCAACATGTTTTAAAATGTCGCGGTTTACAATCAACTGACGAATTTTCTCGACATCCTTTGCGAAAATACGATCTTCTTTTGCAAAAGGAACCGACTTACGTATTTCGTTGTAAGCCGCAAGAACTCCTGCTGCAGGTTTCAAAGGAGCTATCATATCAAGCGCTTGCGTACCGGCTAAAAATTCCATTGCAAAAACATTCTGAGCATTCTTTACAATTTGCGTAAACTTACGTGCGGCAATTGTTCCCATAGATACATGATCTTCTTTTTCAGCTGAAGTCGGCATAGAATCCACGCTGGCAGGATGAGCTAAAACTTTATTTTCACTCACTAAGCTGGCACTTGCCACCTGAACTATCATATGTCCAGAGTTCAAACCGCCATTAGGTGCTAAAAACGCAGGAAGCTCACTCATTTGTGTTGAAATAAATTTTGAAATTCTTTCGTGTGAAATACTCGCTAATGATGAAATCGCAATGCCCGCAAAATCCATAGCATGCGCTACAGGCATACCGTGAAAATTGCCGCAGGATAAAATTTTTCCGGCATCAGCAAAAACTAACGGATTGTCCGTGCTGGAGTTGGCTTCGGTTTCTAAAACTTTAATACAATAAGCTAACGACATCTTCGCAGCCCCGTGAACCGCAGGCATACAACGCAATGAATACGCATCTTGTACGCGAGGATCATTAACCGCATGGCTTTCAGAAATTTCACTGCTAGCTGCCATTACTTTTAATAAGTTTCGCGCTGTTGGAGCTTCACCGCCGTGTGGACGAGTGGCTGCAATTAAAGGATCAAAAGGTTTTCTTGAACCACGTAGGCCTTCAATCGACATAGCACCGGTGATATCTGCAATTTTTAATAAATCACGTGCTTCAAAAAGCGCTAATAGTCCTACTGCTGTCATCACCTGACAACCGTTGATCAGCGATAAACCTTCTTTAGCTTTTAATTCTAGAGGCTGAACACCATTCAGACTGTCGCCCCACACTTCACCTTCGCCGATTAAGGCTAAAGCTAAATGTGATAAAGGTGCTAGATCACCGCTAGCTCCAACGCTACCCTGCTGCGGAATTACAGGAATTACATCTTCATTTAAAAATTCTAATATTTTTTCGATTACTTCAACGCGCACTCCGCTATGACCACGGGCTAACGTATTGGCTCGCAGGATCATCATGGCCTTTGACTGATCTTTTGTAAATGGCTCCCCTATTCCCATTGAATGGGAACGAATTAAGTTTTTTTGTAATTGCTCAATTTCAGAATCCGAAATTCTTACTGAAGAAAAGGCACCAAAACCGGTATTTACGCCATACATCACTTCGCCATTTTTAATGCGTCCTTCAATATAATCGCGCGAAGCTTTCACTTTAGATTTTGCTTCAGGTGCTAGTTCAAAAATACCTTTGCTGAAAGTCATTTCATGCAAAGAATCAATGGTGATCGAATTTCCGTCTAAAATAAATTTTTTCATAACTTCCCTATTTTAATTTCTGAATATTAATCTGATAATTGGCTACAGTTTTTTCGCCTTTAAAGACCGCACTACCTGCCACTAATACATCAGCACCTGCATCGATACATATTTTTGATGTACCCTCAGCCACTCCGCCGTCGACTTCAATTAAGTAATTTCCAAGCCCCTCTTCGCGCCATTTTTTAAGCTGGCGGATTTTTTCAACCTGATCTGCCATGAAACTCTGTCCACCGAAGCCCGGCTCAACAGTCATCACTAAAACTAAATCCACTAAACCGAGATAAGCTTTAATATCTTCCAATTTTGTTTTAGGCCTTAAGGTAATTCCGGGTTTAGCACCTAAGCTTCGGATTTTTTTTAAAGATTCTTCCAGGACATCAGTCGATTCTACATGTAATGTTAAATAATCGCTTCCCGCTTTAATAAATTCTTCAATATAGCGCTCCGGTCGTTCAATCATTAAATGAACATCTAATGGAATTTTAGCATGAGGCTTAATCGATTTTACAATCGGCATTCCCAAAGTTAAGTTAGGAACAAAGTTGCCATCCATCACGTCCACATGAAGCCAGTCTGCTCCGGCATCAGTTACTTTATTCATTTCATTACGCAAATCTGAAAAGTCCGCCGACAAAATACTGGGAGCAACTAAAACTTTAGACAAACAGATCTCCTTCTTTTAACGGGTGAGACTTTAAAAAATCTGCAATAGAAATTTTGGCTTTAGATTCAGGTTGCACTTCTAATAATGAAATCTGGCTTTCAAAGCACTGAATAACCAGTTGATCATGAGTCATAAACAAAACAGTTGCCGGAGTTTTTTTAGGTGTCCCTTCAATAACTTTAGTTTTGTGAATTTTTAAACGTTTTCCCTGATACATCACATAAGTTCCCGGCCCCATTGTAAAAGCCCGTACTTTGTTATGCATTTTTTCAGCCGGCATTTGCCAGCTCAGCAAACTTTCTTCTTTTTCAATTTTAGTAGCCAATGTAACTTTGGCTTCGTCCTGTTCGAAAGGTTGAATTTCACCTGTTACATATTTTATCAGATCTTCATTTAACAATTCACAGCCGTAAACCGCAAGTTTGTCATACAGCTCAGTTGCAGTGATTTCATTGTTTAACATGATCGTTCTTTCGCCAATGATAGGGCCGGCATCCAGCTTTTTCACCATACGTTGCAAAGACACACCTGTTTCGGTATCTCCAGCTTCAATAGATCGCTGGATTGGAGCCGCTCCACGCCATCTGGGTAATAAGCTTCCGTGTACATTCACAGCGCCAAATTTAAAACTATCTAAAAACTCCTGCGATACAATTTGTCCGAAAGCCACAACCACAGCCACATCCGCATTCCAGGATTTAATTTTTTCAAATGTATCAGGTTCTTTACGCAAATTTTCAGGTGTTAGTACGGGTAAATTATTTTCAAGTGCTACAATTTTCACAGCGGAAGGAGTGAGTTGCATTTTTCGTCCGGCTGGGCGATCCGGCTGCGTTACTACGCCTACAATTTTAAAATTTGAATTATTTAAAATAGATTTTAAATGGGCGGCAGCAAAGTCCGGCGTTCCTAAAAAGCAAATCTTAATAGGCCCCTGTGATAAAAGGCTCATGCTTTAACAGGAGCCTTTCTTTTTTCAGAGCGCTTCTCTTCAATTTCTTCTTTGGTAGGGTAACCGCTTTTTTTAATCTGATTTTTAATTTTATTACTTTTTGTAAAGCTGATGTGATCAATAAAAAGTGTTCCGGCCAAATGATCCATTTCATGCTGGATGCAAATTGCAAGTAAGCCATCGGTCACCAAACGAATTTCTTTTCCGTTTAGATCAAAAGCTTTCACTTCAACTTTTTCGTAACGTTCAACTGTTTCAAAAAAACTAGGTACAGATAAACAGCCTTCATCGAAAGTTGTTTTACCTTCACCTTTAACAATTTCGGGATTGATCAAAATCAAAGGTTGCTTAATTTTTCTTTCTAATTCAGTTTGATCGTCGTTTTCATAACGTGAATTTTCTGGGTCACGCGGACGTGTATCGATAACCAGCATACGCAGAAGATGTCCTACCTGAGGCGCAGCTAAACCAATACCGTTAGCGTCGTACATTGTTTCGAGCATATCTTCTGCCAGTTTTTTTAATTCAGGTCCGAACTCTTTTACAGGCTCTGACACTTCTCTCAACAATGGGTTTGGGTAGGTCAATATTTCAAGCTTCATAGCTTATTTTTAGACGATTAACGATTAGAGCGCAACAATAAGAACACGCCTAAACCGAGCATACTGAAATTGGGCAGCCAAGCCGCTAAAATTGGTGCAATTTGGCCATGAGAGCCAAGAGTTTGTGAAGTGCTATGGGCAATCCAGTATAAAACTACTAAACCAATGCTAATACCCAAATTTTTTACCATCCCGCCACCGCCCCGTGCCTGACCAACGCAAAAAGGTAATGCCAAAAGACTCATAACAAGGCCAGCAAAAGCAAATGCAAATTTAGTGTGAAAATCCACCTCATAGCGAATCGTATCAAGCCCGGCATCTTTATTTTTACTGATATATCTTGAAAGTTCAGCTTGAGTTAACACATCTGATGTTTGCCCCGTACTACGCAAGTCCTGCGCATCTTCAGTCATCACAATGGTTTTTTCTACAAATTTGTCATTCAGCGGAAAGCTCGACGACTGGTCAAATACTGTAATTGTGCCATGTTTTAAAATCCATTGTCGTCCGTTAAGAAGTACCGAGTCGGCCGTCAACATTTGCACCAAATCCCATTTATCATTGAAAAAATAAAGCGAAAGCCCCTGAGCTTTATTACCCTCAGCATTCAGAGTTTTGATATTAAAAATTGAATTTTTGGAGCGGTACCAGATTTTATTTGTCTTGATGGTTTGAAAACGCGAAGGTGTTCGTTCCATATCGTTGTAATATATAAAATTCTTCTGCTTATTGAACGCTGGCATCAATTGGTCACTCAGATAATATGAAAAAATACCGACTAAAAAAATAGAAATAAAAATCACGCGTGAAATGCGGAATAAGCTAAGACCTGATGCAAAAAGCGCTACTAACTCGCTGCCTTTATTAAGAGACGATATAGTCATTACCATGCCTACCACGCAAGCAATTGGTAACATTTTATAAATTACTTCTGCCGAGTAAAAGCCATAATAGCGGGCTAAAATTACTGAACTCACATCTTTGTATTTAACCAAAGTCGTCATAGCATCGGTGGCCAAAAATAAAGTTAAAAAAACCATCAGCCCGGCTGCAAATGCAGCCCAAAACAAACCCAATAAATAACGGTCAATACGCGAAAACATCAATATTTATCATGCCTTGAACTTGACTCATTTGCTATTGTGATATGTACTTAGGTATGGCTTTGCGCGTATTATT
The DNA here is from genome assembly GCA_019752925.1 of bacterium. GTDB lineage: Bacteria > Bdellovibrionota > Bdellovibrionia > Bdellovibrionales > Bdellovibrionaceae > Pseudobdellovibrio. The sequence continues at coordinate 411,076 of JAIELP010000004.1, read as the reverse complement.
GGCAGATGAAAGCTCGACCATAAAAAAAGCGATACAAATGGTATTGTCGGATTATGGCGTCGAGGTCAAAACAGTCCCTACGGGAATTGATGTACTATCGGTTACGCAGTCATTTATTCCTGACATCATTATTGCCGATGTTTTATTAAATAAAAAAAATGGTTATGAAGTTTGTCTGGAGCTTAAAAACAACGAAGATACCAAAAGTATTCCGGTGGTTTTAATGTGGAGTAGCTTCATGCAGCTCGATGAACAGCTTTTTAAGGGTTCACGCGCCGATGCTTCTCTTGAAAAACCTTTTGAAACCGAAACTATTCGTAACTTAGTTGAAAAGCTGGTTCCGAAGCTTCAGACATTTCCTCTCAAAGGTTTTTTAAATCACGCCCAATTGCCTGACTTTGAAGAGTCAGACACTTTTGTAAGACAAAAAACAACCCGTAACACCTTAGCACAGCCAAGCACTCCGTCCGTTCCAAGTATTCCAGGCGCGCCGGAAACAGCGGGTAATACCGGCTTTGTACTACCAGAAACTTCATCTGACTTTTCTATACCCGAAACATCAAAAGCCAATACTCCATCAACTCCATATGTAATTGACGAACCCACTGCTACCAAAAAAGGTAAAATTGAAAAATCGACATTGCAGGTACCGATTGATAGTCATGAAGAACAATTTTCAAATAATACCGGTCTTAACAAAGTTGCTCAGCAACAAGACGAGTGGACTTCTGCAAAAGCCAATCAATTTGTAATCGAAACTGAAAGTTTTGGCGAGTTTGAAGAAGTTAAGGTTATTAATTCTCGCAGTGAAGATACTCCCGATTTACAAAAAAAAATTAACGAACAAATTCAGAACTACTTAAAAGATTCTCCGGTGGCTAGCCATAAAGCAGCCCAAAGTAATCTGCAACAGAAACAAAATTCGTATTCCAGCTTTGATGAACAACTCATGCGTGAAGAAATTCGCCAAATTGCCGAAAGAATCTGTTGGCAAGTAATCCCGGAAGTAACTGAAAAAGTAGTTCGTGAAGAACTTAACAAATTACTTCAAGGGATCGAAAATAACATATGAACATTCTGGAACTTATTAAAGCCGCACTGAAGGAAGACATGCCTTCTGGCGATGTTACTACTGAGTCTATGGCCATGAAGCCAAAACAAGGCGAAGCTCTTTTAAAAGCTAAAGAAGATCTAGTACTCTCTGGTGCTAACGCATTTGAAGAAACACTTTTGTTTTTAGAACCTCAGGTTAAAGTTAAATGGCAATTCAATGAAGGTGACTTAATTTACAAAGGCCAAAACATCTGTTCAATTGAAGGCGATTTAATTCAAATTTTAAAAGCCGAGCGCGTGGCGCTTAATTTTTTAGGACGTCTGTCAGGTATTGCAACTTTAACCCGTCAGTTTGTTAAGGCAGTTGAAGGTACTCAAACAAAAATTTTAGACACACGTAAAACCACTCCACTTTTAAGAGATTTGGAAAAACGCGCCGTTCATCACGGCGGCGGCTCTAATCACCGTTTTAATTTATCAGAAGCCGTTTTAATTAAAGATAATCATATATCTCTTATGGGCGGAATCACTCAGGCCGTCGGACGCTTACGTCAACACTGCAATCTTCCTTTAGAAGTTGAAGCCAGTAATTTAGAACAGGTTAAAGAATGTGTTTCTTTAAATGTTGAAAGAATTTTACTGGATAATATGTCGAACGAAACCATGGCTCTAGCTCTAAAAATGATTCCTAAAGAAATAAAAACTGAAGCCAGCGGTAATATGAATTTGGCACGCGTTAAATCCGTTGCTGAAATCGGTGTAGATTACATTTCTGTAGGTGCCCTTACCCACTCAGCAAACTGTGCAGATGTGAGTTTACTTTTTGACTGGGGTAATTAATGACTGCATCACATAAAAATCAGTCTGATCAAATTCTAATTGGTGAAGTAACTCACCATTGGGCTAAAAAACAAAATATTTCTTCTGAGTATTTTAAATCCATTGATAGTACTAATGTTAAAGCCAAAGCCGAAGCCTTCAGTGAAAGTGCTTTTAACGAACACTTAATTGTTTATTTAGCTGAAAGACAAACAGCTGGAAAAGGCCGCGGTCAAAATACCTGGTCCGACTCTGATATTCTAGGCTCGCAGCTTTTATCAACTTGGTCTTTCATGATTGATTCAGCTCCGCACCCCACTGTTTCACCTATGATAGGTTTAGCGCTTTACCGTGCGGCTTCGTCAACATGGCCTTTTATTAATTGGAATTTAAAAGCTCCAAATGATCTCTACATTAATGACAAAAAGGTGGCGGGCTTGCTACTTGAAACCGTATCACAGGGCGATGACAACCGTCTGTTAATCGGCCTGGGGTTTAATATCATTTCATCTCCCGGCAGCATTAGTACAGCAAGCTCCCTCGCACGCGAGCTTTCAGCTGCAACACCGCTGCTGGCGCAGGATTGGATTTCATTTTTAGAAAGACTCTTATTTGAGTTTTCATTTTCATTGCAAATGTCTTTTGAGCCCATGAATACAACCAGCACCGCAGCTCTGTTATCAGCTTTAAACAAGCATCCTTTATTAAAACAAAAATATACAGCTCTGGATGAATCTGGAAACTTAAGCATCGATAGTAAAAAAATATCGTGGATGGAGCTATAGGAATTTTATGCCCACTTACACACCCGAAAAAGTAGAATTCGGTACACAAATCCCGGAGTTTTCTTTACCCGCCACTGATGGCAAAACTTATTCAAAAAAAGATTTCATCAATGGCCAACCTGTGGTGTTTATGTTTATCTGTAACCACTGCCCTTATGTTAAAGCTATTGAAGAGCGCTTAATCACTCTCGGCAATGATTTAAAAATAAAAAACATAAATGTTGTGGCGATATGCTCTAACGACGAAATCAGCTACCCCGAAGACAGTTTTGAAAACATCAAAAAACGTGCGGAAGAAAAAAATTACTCATTTACTTATCTTTACGACAAATCACAGGATGTTGCCAAAAGCTTTGGGGCTGTATGCACTCCTGATTACTTTGTTTATAATAACGAAGCTAAATTAGCGTACCGTGGCCGTTTAGATGACTCGTGGAAAGAACCTGAATACGTTAAAAACCGCGAACTTTACAATGCAGTTATCGAGCTTTCAGAGAATAAAAAAATATCGCATCCACAGACACCTTCTATGGGTTGCTCAATTAAGTGGGTTAAATAAATGGTTAAGCACACTCTTTATGCCGTATCTCTCGGATTGATTTTGTTTTTTTTATATTTATTCCAATACACAGGTGCGTTTAAATCGGTAACAATTGATCAAGACGAGCGAGGACCTTACACCATTATTTATAAAACTCATGTTGGAGCATATCACAAAATTGTAAGCACTATTCAAGAAATTGAAAAGTGGTCCCGTGAAAACGGTTTAAAATGCCGTTTAAGTTTCGGAGAATTTTTTGACGACCCTCGCGTTGTTGAAGAAGGCCGTTTAAACTCACGTGTCGGCTGTCTTATTGATCCTTTAGTTCCTGACGAAAAAATTGTATTGGAAAAACTTAAAAGCCAACTCCCACAAGATTACAAAATTGATGAGATTCAAAAAACTAAAGCTGTTGTTGCATTATTCACAGGAGCACCGGGCATTGGCCCTTTAAAAGTATATCCCAAAGCGGAAGATTTTATCGTCGAAAATAAATTGACTCGTAAAGGGTCTGTTATCGAAATATACGAAGGTAATGATAATAAATCTATGCAAACCACTTACATCTGGCCGATACAGAATTAATTACATTTAATTGTTTTTATCTCAAATTTCAGATTTTGTGCTTTAAAACTACTTTTGAATTTACCCGAAATACTCGCATCAAAATTAATTCTTAACATCACATCTTTGCCGCACCCTGATTCATTTTTAGGAATATGGATAGTTGAACTATTACTTTCAACTATGCTTGCTTGCGAAGTAGTTTCTTTTTTACCACCGAAACCTGCATATAAAGAAACAGATGCCGAACCACCTTTATCAAATTCAACTTTGTAATCAGCTCCGCCCGAAACAATCTTAAGCATTTCATCTTTTTTGAGTTTAACAGGAACACGCAGATTACACGCAACACGTGCCAGATCTTGTTCTCCGGGTTTTTCAATATCGATTTTCAGAGGTAATACATTATTACCCAAACCTATTTGTGCAACTTCTACTTTAGGACAACCAAAGCCACCCATTGTGGTTTTGCCAAACTCTGCTGCAAAAACCGAATTAGCAAAAAAAACTGAAAACATTAATACTTTAAATTTTATCACTTAAAACCTCGGGTTGTTGGCATCATAATAAAAAAGCCCCATTAAATGGAGCTTTTTTATTCAGTATTAAATAATTTTAAATATTAAACTATTTTACAACTTTAATATTTACAGAATCAGTTAAAGCGATTTGTGGACGGCCTGGTTTAGAAGCGTCTTTGCTTTTGTATTCATTTACCGCGCCAGTGATTTGTACTTTTTTATTTAAGTACATTTTATCCATCTCAGCTTGTAATTCTTTACCAGTAGCTTTTGAGAACTTTGCAAAGTCAGAAGCCATGATAACTGCAGATAAATTAGTTGCGTAATCTTTATCGAAGTTAAGGAAGCACATTTTTTCTGTGCAGTGAGTAGCTACGATAGTGCCTTCAACTGTTTTAGTTTGGTTGTAAAATTTTGGAGCTTCTTTGAATGGAATAACGGCTTCGGCTGCGAAGGCAATATTCATTGAAAGTGCTGTTGCGATTGCTAAAAGTGATTTAAACATTTGTATTCTCCTGTTTTAGGTTTGTTTTGTTGACCCCAAAAACATGCCATTGCTTGTTTTTATTGGCAATGAAAACAAAAACAAGATTCTGTCAGGCAATATAACAAAAAACGCCGACGCGGAAAGCTATGTGCTTATAAAGCACGCGGTCGCTAAATCTCAAACTCCATCTGAACTTCAACACGCACTTTAATCTGCCCCGATGAAAGCTCTGTAGGTGCAGCAACCCCCGCATCCATAGACTTCATCGCAGCACGTTCATACATAGGTTGCGCAACAGGAGGCGCATACGATGTATGCTGTATTTTATGAACCGCTTTAATAATAACATCCGCAGCTTTTGCCAAATCTTCAGCTTTACTACGTGCATTTTTAACAGCATCTCCTAAAGTTGCCGTCTCTACTTCAGCCTTCTTATCATAATCCCAAGAAACACTCTGAATATTCACACCACTTATTTCGCCCTTACTCGTAACTAAAGAATCCAATAAAGTTCCTGCATCTTCTGTTTTACGATAGGTCAGCAAAACTGAATGACTTACACGATATCCGGAAATTTTATTTAACTGGGCTTTTTGGTCATACGTGTATTCTGGGTAAACCGAAAACCCCTGCGTCTGAATATCTTCTTTTTTAATTTTAAATTTTTCAAGAGAGCTCTTAACTTTACCAAACTGCAATGCCTGCTGTTCTTGCGCTGCCGTAGCAGTTGGGGCCTTAGCCCAAGACTCTAAATGTATTAACACCATATTAGGTTCAACAGTTTTTTCAGCAACACCATTAACATAAATTAAATGCATATCCGTATCTGCAAAAGAAGTCAGACCTACAAAAAATAAAACAGCAAAAAATTTCATACTACTCTCCTGATGTAAACAAACGACCTTCAATAACATAAACTTTTTCATACTTATTGAACCAGATTTCCTGATAATCATAATGATTGGCTTCGCGTTTTACTTTTATCTCAATAGTTGTATTTTCATTAGGGCTAGGCAAATAAACAGTAAAATAAGACCCATCGTAAGAACCGACTTGTTTTTGCTCGTCATCAAATAAAAGACCATCTTTTAATGTCCATTCGGTCTTATCCAGATGCATAACTACAACTTCGCAATCGAACATACCTTTTACGATAGCAATTTTATTTTTACTTTCACTCCACTGCATTTGCATAGGTGAGCAATAAGTTCCTTCGCCCTCGCCTTTAAACTTCCATGTACCCCACCCAGTCCAGTTGCCGGCCAATTTAGCTTGAGATACAGAACCAAAAACCAATAATAGAAGTACTAAAAATTTATTCATAATTTCCTCTGCGTTTAAAACTGTTCTAATTAGCTTAGAGTTGAATCAAGACCTTAGTCAAATTAAGAATCCCTATTAAAATGCCGATGCAATATTAGACTATAATTGCGAGGTGCAACATCAATTACTCAAAATATACAAAAATAACCCTAGTAGCTTTTATTTTAATTATATGTGGTCTTTCGCAGGCTGAACAAATCGATAACTTACCTCCCGAATTTAGCAATAGTTTTGTTATTTCCTCAAAAGGGGTTATTTCTTCGAAAGTTACAAGTCGTGACGGAACTATTCATCATCCGAGTGTTACCCACGAATTGTCTAGCGAAAGTCAGAGAGTTTTTAGCAAAAGTTCTGGTACTAGTGCTTGGCACATTGGCTCAAAACTCTGTCCACAAAACAAACAATACAACTGCCTTAGCGTTTATAATAGAGATAGTAGTAAAATTCGTGGCAATCAAATGAATCCATTTGCCGATGAAGATCACTTGGGAAATTACTCGCTTTACAGGGTTGATAAAAATACTGGAGTACTGAGTAGTGTTATTAAGTGCAAGAGTATGCTCACTACTAAACTTACTGTCGACGAAGGAAGCCTTAAAAACTGTCATGAGTATTCTCAAAACAAATGTAGCGAATGGCTTAACTTTATAAATAAAGAAAGTGGATTAGTTAATGGCGACATGGAAAAAGCACGCGAGTGCACAGATTTATTTGCTAAAATCGACAGAGCAAGACTCAGAGCTGTGCAAATATTTCAAGGAGATTTAAAAAATTCGCAGAAAGACTTAGAAACTCAGTTTGATGACTCTACTCGAGCCGACAAAGGCCTAAGAATTGCTGCCAGTGTTAAAGTTACTAGCTCTAAACCACACCCGACACTATTAAAATATGAAGATTTAATAGATCACTCATCTGAGTGTGCCAGTAATGCTGCTTGGTTTGAAAAAGATCAACGCCATCAAGAGTACTTACGTAGATTGTTTGCAACCTCACCTACCAAAGGGTCCAGTTCAACCCCACCTAGCAAAGGAAAACCAGGCTCATTCAATCAATAAAGATCAGGAAATGGTCGCTAATCTTTTCAATTAAAAATAAAAAGAGGAAGTGCTTTACACTTCCTCTTTTTATTTTGTTTTACCAAAAATTCTTAAACGCCGCGGATTAAGTTTAAGGCCGAACCAGCTTTAAACCATTTAATCTGCTCAGCATTGTACGTATGCTTGATTTCAATTTTATCAACTGAACCATCAGCATGTTTAGCTTCAAGAGTTAAATTTTTACCCGGAGCTAAATCATTTAATCCACGGATTGATAATAAATCTTTTTCTTGAATTTTAGTATAGTCAGCAGGGTTAACAAAAGTTGCTGCCAATACGCCTTGTTTTTTCAAATTGGTTTCATGGATACGTGCGAATGATTTAGTAATAACTGCCGTGCAACCCAAGAAACGAGGGCTCATCGCCGCGTGCTCACGAGAAGAACCTTCACCGTAGTTTTCATCACCGATGATCATCCAAGCTTTGCTGGCTTTTTGATATTCACGAGCCACCTGTGCAAATTCTTTTTTCTCGCCAGTTAATTGGTTATTACCTTTACCGATTTCGCCAGGTATAAATGCGTTGTCTGCACCTAATAACATATTATTAGAAATATTATCTAAGTGACCACGGAAGTTAAGCCATTTACCGCCCGGGCTGATATGATCTGTCGTACATTTACCTTTAGCTTTAGCTAAAACCAAGTGATCAACAAAGTCTTTACCATCCCATTTTGTAAACGGAGAAAGTAATTGTAAGCGCTCAGATTTAGGATCTACATCAACAGTCGCTGCCGCACCTGCAGGTTTTTGGTAACCCTCAGTATCAGGAACAAAACCTTTTTCAGGAAGCTCCGGAGCATGAGGAGCTTTTAATTTAATTTTACCTTTTGGACCTTCTAACTCATCCGTCATTGGATTGAAATCTAAACGACCGGCTAAACCTAATGCCATCACCATTTCAGGTGAACCTATGAAAGCTAAAGTTTCCATATTAGCATCGTTACGACCACGGAAGTTACGGTTGAATGAAGTTAAAATCGTATTTTTCTCCCCTGATTTAATATCGTCACGTTTCCATTGACCGATACAAGGACCACAGGCATTGGCTAACACCGTTGCACCCACCGCTTCAAATGTTTTCATCTGACCATCGCGAGTGATTGTATTTTGAATTTGCGTTGAACCCGGAGAAACTAAGAATGGTTGATTCATCTTAACGCCGATTTGCATCGCCTGTTCAGCTATCATCGCAGAACGGCCGATATCTTCGTAAGAAGAGTTTGTGCAAGAGCCGATTAAGGCGCTTGATAATTTTAAAGTCCAACCGTTAGCTTTAGCTTCTTCCGCTACTTTTGAAATCGGGCGTGCTAAATCCGGAGTGTGCGGGCCAACTAAGTGTGGCTCTAAAGTTGATAAATCGATTTCGTAAACTTCGTCGAAGTATTTTTTAGGGTTCGCAATTACGTCAGCATCAGCCGTTAAGATATCTTTATTAGCATCTGCAATTTGCGCTAATTCTTTACGACCGGTAGCTGCTAAGTAAGCACCCATTTTAGCGTCGTAAGGGAACACCGAACAGGTTGCACCTAACTCAGCACCCATATTTGTGATTGTAGCTTTACCTGTACAAGATAATGCATTTGCGCCTTCACCGAAGTACTCAACAATTTTATCTGTTCCACCTTTTACGGTTAACATTCCGCAAAGTTTTAAGATCACATCTTTGGCTGCTGCCCAACCGTTTAATTTACCTTTTAAGTGTACACCAATAAGTTTAGGATTTTTAACTTCCCAAGGTAAGCCCACCATAACGTCAGACGCATCAGATCCACCCACACCAACTGCGCACATACCTAAGCCGCCCGCATTTGGAGTGTGAGAATCCGTACCAATCATCAAACCACCTGGAAATGCGTAATTTTCTAAAATCACTTGATGGATGATACCAGCACCCGGTTTCCAGAAGCCGATATTATATTTTGAAGACGATGATGCTAAGAAGTTAAATACTTCTTTGTTCGACATATTCGAAGCGGCCATGTCTTTTTCTTTACCTTGATAGGCTTGAATTAAGTGATCACAGTGAACTGTTGAAGGAACTGCCGCTTCAGATTTACCTGCTAACATAAATTGAAGGATAGCCATCTGTGCTGTGGCATCTTGCATAGCTACACGGTCAGGTCTTAATAACAAGAAGCTTTTACCGCGTTCTATTTCCTGGTTTTGCGGATCATCTAAATGTCCATATACGATTTTTTCAGCTAAAGTTAAATCACGACCTAAACGCTTACGGATAACCGCTGTTTTAGTACGAGTGGTTTCATAAACCTTTTTGACCATGTCTGGTGTTGTTTCTATTTGTGCCATGCTGGGCTCCTTTGATGATTTTCAGTCTAATTCTTATTTGGTTTTCAATTACACCCTAATAATCGACCAAAATCATTAAAGAAAAAATTGAATAATAGGAATATAATGTAGTAGTATAAGGAATAAATCAGGACCAAGGGTTGGCAAAAAAGTAGCTGGCACTTTTTTGGGACGGAAAGTGGATTATGTTGGACGGGATTGAGGCTTTATTAGCCCTAGAAAGAACAGGAACCATAAGTGAGGCCGCTGCGCAACTTCGCTTAACTCAGTCTGCGGTCAGTAAACGCATCCAGTCGCTCGAGAATGACCTCAAGTTTAAACTCATCGAACCAGACGGAAGGCGAGTTCGCCTCACCGCCAAGGGCCTTTCCTTCTTAAATAAAGCCCGTTTGTTAATATCCGAGCTCAAAAATCTGAAACAGCTCGAATCCGATAACGAAATCAAAAAATTCTCAATCGCAATATCGGACTCAATTGCTGCCTCCTGGGGGCCAAAACTCATTCGCCTAGCTGCAAAAAAATTAAAAGGCGTCGAGTTCGAAATTCACGTTCACAGAAGTACGTTGGTGGAAGAAAACGTAAAGCTCGGCAAATATCACTTAGGCCTTTGCATCACTAGCAGCAACGATCCACAAATGGTTTCAAATGTTATTTTTGAAGAGCCTTTGGTTTTTTTAAGATGTCAGAATGAAACAAATAAACTCATCACCATCGAAAAAAGCTCAGGCACTTGGAAAGCGGCAGAAGATAAAATATCTAAACAGCCTAAGTTAAAAAATTACGAATGGTCGCACGTTGAATCTTTTGCGGCCATTGTGCAAATGGTGAATGAAGGCTTCGGCAATGGCTTGGTTCCACTTGGAATAGCACAGACCATGCAAGTATCTAAAAAAGATATTTTAGTATTAACTCCGAATATTAAACGTCAAATTAAGTTGATCTCGCGCAAGAATATTGCACAATTACCTATTGTCGAAGAATTTCAAAAATTATTAAAAGATTTATCCAAAGAATTATAAAAAAAGCCCTTATTTCTAAGGGCTTTGAATACATAAAAATTTATAACTTAATTTATTTAACTAAATAAACCGGCGTCAAAATCTGAGACTGAGAATCTTCATGTAAATTAGAAAGCGAGAATTTGTTATTAGGCAATAACACTAATAATTTTTCACGACCTTCACCTTTAGTTAATTCTACCTTTTGTTCAGCCGCACCTGTTAAAGTGATAGCCTCCGGAAGATCCACAAAAGACTGATCTTCTTTTTTAAGAGAAATTCTCATATCAGATTTAACAGTTGAACTTAAGTAGTCGTCAAACTCCACAGTGCTTTGTTCATTATGAGTAACAAGTACTTTAAATGCCAAAGCGCCATCAGCTGTTAACGCCAGCTTATCGGCAGAAATCTCTAACACTACAACTGTCGAGTTGTTGTAAAGCTTTAAACCTTTTTGATCCAACAAAGCATCACTGTAGTCTTCAGCACCTTTTAGCTCTGCTAATTTAGTGGTGTCGCCTTTGGCATCAGCAACTAACTTTTCATAGTCTTTGCGGATTTCACGAGCTTTAGCTGCGTCAATTAAAGTTGTCGCAAATTCAGAGGAGTTTTGTCCTGGAATACTGCTAAGACTGGAACCTAATAATTCCTGCTCAGCCACGCCATCATTATTTGAGTCAATTAATAAGCTGATGTCACATGCATGCCATGTGGTCATAGGTTTAAATAACTTAACTGCCACCTGCAAAACAGTTTCATCTTTACCACGGCTGTTTTTACGGCTTACTAATTTATAACCTGCTGATTGTAAGTCACAGTCAGAGGTCATGAATGAGTTGGCTTTTGGTTTACGCTCATCTTTTCCTATTAAGTTGAACAATAAAGCTTCTCCAGCGTTTGCATTTAAGTTTTTAAGAGTTAATTCCGCAGAAGCACCCGCAGAGTCTAACTCAGAAGTTGAGTTCACAACCAAACCTTGAGCCTCAAGAGCTGCCAATTTGTGAGCTACTGCTAAAACCGGAACACGGTAAACTTCTTCTTTACCATCCATTAACTTAACCCAGCCGTCCATTTCGCGGATTTTTTCAGAACCCATATTAGCTGCATCTAAAACTAAATTTACAGAAACAGCTTTTGTGCTATTAGCTTCTAAAACTAATTGTGGATCAGCCGACATTGAAATAAAGCCGTTACCTTCAAATTCAACACTTAAAGTTAACTTCTCAGCTGATAAGTTTTTAACTGTTAATTGGCGGCGAATAGCTTTTTTACTTTCAATAGCCACTTCACCTAAAGATAATGATGGCTCAACAACTATAATTTTACTTGCAGCAGCTTTATCAGCTTGAATACGGCCAGAACCCTGCATACTGATTGCATAACGCTCGCCTTTTTCACCTATAGTTTTTGATGTACCCATTACGATAGATTTTAATTCAGCAGCTGTTAAATTTTTATGAGCTTGCTTAACTAAAGCCATAACACCGGCCATATGCGGAGCCGCCATTGAGGTACCCGACATCTGAACGGCTTCAGCACCGCCACCCATAGCAGCTGAAATTACATTTTCACCAGGTGCTGAAATTTCTGGTTTAATAAATCCGTCAATTGATCGCGGACCTTTTGATGTGAAATCTGTCAAAGTATCAATCAATTCCGGTTTTTCAATTTTAGCGCTCGTTTTGAAGTCAAAAGTTACAGCTGAAATTTTCATATTAGCTTTAACTTTATTGGCATCAGCCAAAGTGATCATAATCGCAGGAATTTCAAACTTATCCGTTGTTCCCATAACAAAAGGAGTACCCTCTTTATTGTTAGCTACAACCACACCAACAGCACCAGCCGCGGCTGCGCGCTTAATTTTGTCGTTAAAGTTAACAACACCGCGGTCGATTAAAGCCACATTACCTTTAACAGCTGCTTTTTGCTCCTCTGTTAACTCTTCTGCAGCTGTACCGATATGAACGATTTTTCCTGATACCACTCCTGCGTCTGCAATTTTTTTAGAAGTTGCTGCTTCAATTGCTTCAACCAAAAGAATTTCAGAATTGAAGTTAAATCTTGAAGCGTCAAATCTCCATAAGTGATCACCATTATCAACAGAAGCTGCAACAGAAAGAGCCGCATCAGAAGTACCCGGAGCACCTACAATATAGTTTTGGTGACCAGAGTTACCCGCAGAAGCCACAACTACTGTACCGCCATCTACTAAATTTTTAATAGCTTCAGCGTAAAGAATATGTGGGTTGCCGTAACTACTACCTAAAGATAAATTAACAACGTCCAATTGGTCATCTGTTTTGCCGTCAGCATTTGGATCTGCTGAGTATTCTAAAGCTGCAATTACTACTGAATCACTTGTTGAGCCATTAGCACCGAAAACTTTAATGGCATGTAAATCTGCATCCGGAGCCATACCATTATAAGTATTAATGCCGTCACCGATACCTGCAACAGTTCCCGCAACGTGAGTACCGTGACCGGCCTCATCAATCGGATTCATGTCTGGTTTAGGAATATGTTTAGCAAAATCCGGAGAGGCTGCATTGTACTCAGTACCCACTAAATCAATACCACCTACAACTTTAGCATTCGGGAAAGCGGCATTAGGCTCCGAAGGATCAATTTCTTCGTAAGCGGCCGAAGTTCCCGCACCTTTAAACATCGCGTGAGTGTAGTCAATACCGGTATCGATAACACCAACCTTCATACCTTTACCCGTGATGCCAATTGAGTTCAAAGCAGCCGCACCAATAAACTTAGAAGAATTTCTTTCAGCAAAAACAGGTGCTGTTACTGAATTACTTAAAGCAAAAGTAATTGGTTTTTCAAAGCTACCCTCTTGGTAAGCCACTAATCCATGTTCTTTGATTTTTTCTTCCAAAGAAACCGGAGCTAAAACAGCAACAGCATTTAGAACCATTTTATAACGGTAAACAATTTGTACTTCTGAAGATAAAGCCTTTAATGAAGCTATCACTGCATCTTGCTCTTTAGTTACTTCCGCTAATTGTTTTTCATCTACAACAGTACGACCATTTTGTACTTTTGCAGTTTCTAATAAAGCCGGAGTCTTAAGTTTAACAATAGCTATAAACTGAGTTGAATTCTGCGAGCGAGTACTTACGATATTGCCCGAAAGCTCCATAAGCGGGTTTAAATTATTATTACGTGTACAAGCAGATGTTAAGGCCAGTAGTGACAAAACGGCAAAAGTAGCCGTCATTTTTGATTTCATGAATAACCCCCGTTAAACAAATCAAGATAAGTGCTGAGGTTTTAGGCCATTTGAGCGATTTAGGCCATCAAAAAGACTAAAATGTCCCCAAAACCCATTAGTTTGCTGTCTTGCTTACAATAACCGGACCAGCTTTTGAAAACTCTTCATGTTTGTGATTAAATTGAACACTCGCTTACATAAGCGTTAACCACAAACGAAAAGGAAGTCATATGAAAAAACTTATTATAATCGCGATGGCCTTAGTTGCCTCAATGTCTTTTGCTGCTGGAAAAAAAGATGCTAAAGCAGCAGTAAAAATGGATGTAACTGGTTCTCTTAAATGGACTGGCTATGGAGTAGGAAAAAGCCATGCTGGAGATTTAACTATTAAATCCGGCTCAGTAGAATTAAAAGGCGAAGAATTAGTTGGCGGAGAATTCGTAATCGATATGACTTCTTTAAAAACTGGCGACTCACCTAAATTAGAAGGCCACTTAAAATCTCCAGATTTCTTTGACGTAGAAAAATTTAAAGAAGGCACATTCAAAATTACTAAAGTTGAATCAATCAAAGGTGGTAAAGCTGGCGATCCAACACACAAAATCACTGGTGATTTAACTATTAAAGGTAAAACACACAAAGAAGTTTTTGCTGCATCAATCACTAAAGAAGGAAAAGGCTTTGCTGCTTCAGCGGCTACTGAAATTAAAGACCGCACTCAGTACGATATCATTTACAACTCTGGTAAATTTAAAGCCGTTTCTGCTTTGGGCGACAAATTAATTCAAGACAATATCAAAGTTGAATTAAACGTTAAAACTAAGTAATTAAGATTTAAAATTTACTTATTTAAGGGATGCACACAGCATCCCTTTTTTTATTTAAAGATGAGAAACAAGCTCTTCACAATTAATCCAATCAAACTTAAGCTTGAAAGAACGAATAAACTGAATCGTAATTCAATTTTATTTATTATAGCCTGAACTAAACTGTGTAAAATTCTGATAACCACATAAGACCACGCTAAATATACGGCCCAGTCACTCGAATCTCGAAGCAAAAACAATACTAAAACGACTGCATAGAATAACGTGGGTTGCTCAAATAAATGATTGTAATTGTCGGCCTTCCATCTTACCTGAGCAGGTAATGAATTCATCTGCTCTCCTCTGGCCGCCTTGGGATCTAACTTAAGTTTCATTTTTAAAATGGCAGGAATGCGCGTATAGTACATCCAAAACCACATAAACATAGTCCAAGCCCCCAGCACAACTATTGCGAGCAGAAGCTTGTTTTCATTTTGCATAATTAAACGTAATCGCCCTTTTTAATTTTTTCTAAAATGATTTTTTCTGTTTTGATTGGATCTTTAGGATCAACCATGAAGTAACTTTGCTGCTCACAACGTACTTTTTCTTTAATAAGCCATCTTAAAATATCAGATAAATCTTTATTCTTTTTATCTTTAAAGAATGGGTCGTTTTCTAAAGCATCTTTAGCTTTTTTCAATGATCTTGCATCAGCTACGTCATTTTCTTTTACTTTATAAGTGTGAAGATCATACTTCTTTACGTCGCCAGGTAAAACTCCCAAGAATCTTACATTAGGCGCACTGAAATCACTGTTACGAATTAACGAAGCGGCCGAACCGGCTTTTAAAGTTCTGAAGATATTTTGAATGGTGTACGCATCCAGATCTCCGAAGAAATACATTGGAACGTCTAATTGGTTTTCAATCAATTTACACCAACCACGCACACCGTTTGATGGAACACCTTGAGCACCCATTAAAATACAGTTGTTACGCTTAGTGAAACCCATAGATTGCAGGGTACCCGCCGTACCTTCCGACTCAACCACCAAGCAGAAATCAATTTTCTTTTTAGCTTTAAGTTTTAAAGACTGAGGTCTGTTCTTAGGCTGAAACGGAGACGTACCCAGAGTTGATAAATCAACTGTAGCTTTGTCGCCATCAGGTAAAGCTTCCGTCACAACTAATTGTTGCGAGTAAGTTTGTCCGCCGCGGTCATTGGCGTAACAGTTTAATTCTTCACGGTAAGCTTCAAGCATATCACCAATAAAATCGATAATACTGTCCGATTCAGTTTGGTCTTCAAAATCTAAAGGTTTATAACGGGCGTTACCTTTAATTAAACCTTTACAGATATAGTACAATTCACGCTTCGTATTGACTGCGCCGATATCTAAATTGCGCAGAAGAATTTCTAACATAAATACAACGCGGGCTAATTTCTGAACTGATGATACGTTTAATTCGGTTCTTACAACTTTATCACCTGGAGTTAAGAAACCCACTTTTGAATTATATTCTGAATTGTCTAAAGAAGTTTTAACCGCTTCTAAATATGGACGTCTTGAGCTCTCAAGATCCTTCAGCATTCTTTCAGCTAAAGCTTTTGCTTCTTTTGGTATATTTAAATTAAGTTCACGTACTTTTAATAAGGCCATGCTTACCTACTTTTTAGTTTTCTTAGTTTCAGTTTTTTTAGACTGTTCTTCAGCCGTGTCTTCAGAAGTTTCTACAACTTCTTCGCCCTCTTCGCCGGTAATCTTAGCCTGCTTTTTCTTTTGCTCTGCCAGTTTTGATTGAGCATCTTCTAAATCACTCATCGCAGCTTCAGAATCACGACCTAAAATTTTCTTAAGACCATCTTCGGCTTTTTTACGGCGTGAATCATTGGCTTCAGCAATTAAAACCAGTTTTTCTACTAAAATCGGACCGAATTGCTCAATGTGAGCTAATTTTCTTTCTAAATCAGCCTCTTTCATTTCATGTTTAATATGACGTGAAAGTTTTTGTCCGGCTTGCATTAAGGCACGACGGATTTCTTCAACTAATTCATCGGAAGCATCGATTGTTTCTTTTGATGCATTTTTAAATTTAATAAATGGCGATACAACCGAAACCGCGAATACATAAGAACCCAGTGGTAATGAATCCTTAGGTTGAGCCAAACCGTATGATTTCCAGTTTACGCTTTCAATAGCCCAAGTAATTGCACAACCTGATTTATCAAATTGCAATGGAACACGATTGGCAAAACGTAATAATTGAACTGGCTGATCTTCAGCACCACGATTTACAAAACGCGCCAAAGCAACTTCTACCACCACAGGTTTAAAGTCACAAATAGTCGGCTTTCTTGTCATAACTGAGAAGAAATCGACCTGACCTAAACGATTAATCGATTTAGAAAGAGCTTCTTCACCTACAGTTAAAACTGATTTTGTAGAAGGAGCCATTAGCTGTGTAGCCTGAATGGCTTGGAAAACTTTTTTGAAGTCTTCTTCGCTCATTGAAGTTAAAGTTTTATCAGCCAAAGCTTTTGGCATTCCAGCTTTGATAAAATCTTTAATAGATTGATCTGAAATACGGGAAAAACCTGTTTTTAAAAATTTAGATAAAGAAATTTTACCATATAAATGAGAGTGAGTGATGAACTCACCTAATTTAAATGTATGTGGATGCGGTAAAGTAGCTTCCGGAATTTCAGGAGTTACGTTACTTACGCGTTCCGTTTTTACCCAGTCCGCATCTGCTAATTTATACTTAACAGTTACGTGAGGATTTAATAAAACAGTCCCCTCAATATATGTTAACAAACCACCGTCACCGTTTAATTGAATACGACCATCCATTAAAAATTCAACGCGTACTCCGTTGCTTTTATTTTTCCAGTCGATCATTTCTTTATTACGTAAAATACCGGTATTAGTTTTGATATCTACGTCAACTTGCGCCGATATAGCTTTACGCATACCTTTGGTTTTCGATATAACCTGCACACCTTTAGCATTAGTCATCTGTGCCCAAGTTGTTGCTGCCGAAATACCAATACCTTGTTGTCCGCGAGAACATTGCCCACGGCCAAACTTAGAAGATGCTAAGTATTCACCGAAAACTTTAGCCAGATCATCGGCTTCAATCCCGGGACCATTATCTTCAACTACAATTTTAATTAAATCTGTATTTTTTGTAGAACCTACGCCAACCTTAGTTACTTCAACCTCAAGTTCAGGTAATATTTCATGCTGTTCACATGCATCTAGAGAATTATCTACAGCTTCTTTTAAAGTTGTTAAAACAGCTTTTAATGGAGAAGAAAACCCCACCTGCTGTAGATTCTTTGCAAAATACTCTGCGGTACTACTTTTGGTGATTTTGCTCACTTAAAACCCCTTTTTAGGTCAAAAAAACCTTCAAAAAATGATGTTTTTCTCACATTTTTTAGCGAAAAAAGCATGTATCTGAAGGTCAATTTCAGTTATTTACCTTTTCATTCAAGGGGTAAAGAGGACTTAAAATCAAGCCCTCCACGCATCCGCGACGCGTTAAAGCGTTGTAATGCTTACTTTTTAATATTTTTTAGACTGATTAGCTTTTAAATGAGGCTAATTTTTATTACTTTTGAAAGTTTAAAGCTCCGATGTAATCGGCTTTTCCTACATTTACACCGCGAGTTCTTAAAATTGCATAGGCGGTTTGTACATGGAAGTAAAAGTTAGGCATAGCGTGCTCATAAAAATATGATTCACCATCCAACCACATTCCATTGGCCCAAAAAGGTGCATACTTCGCATCTTTAAACTTAGAAAAGTCGGCTTCTACTTTTGATTTTAAAAAGTCTAAAGTCTTTTTGATTCTTTCGCGCAATTCAGCGATTGTTTTTTCATTGTCTTCAAATTTAGGAGCCTCTGAAAAACTAAAGCTTGCAACCGCTAATTTAGCAGTATCACATGCAATCTGAATTTGGCGAGCAAATGGCAACATATCAACAGCCAATCTGTCCGTCACAAAGTTGTTTACATCAAATTTGTTAGCATCAGCATGCGCTGCTGCTTTAACTAAAAGACCGTCTAAATTGTTAAGCATTTTAATATATTGTTCTACGAATTTTTTATTCATAATTTCTCCTGTTGTTGGGCTTACAAATACTAAGTTAAATCAGGGCTATTTACAATGTTATAGCTTTGTACTACAACGCCTATCAGTAAGGGGAAATTGTGGGTTTTTTATTCATTATTCTAGGCACTCTGATGTGGTCCATCGATACTCTTATTCGTTATCCGTTGTTAGGCTCGGTTCAAGCCTCAACCTTGGTTCTGCTGGAACACGTTGTACTGTTTGCAATTTTTGGCACTTTAATACTTATCGGAAAAATAAATTTTCGTGAACTTTATAATAAACTCGATAGGCCAACAACTTATGCGTTTATAATTATCGGCGTCATTGGCTCCGCAGTCAGCACCTTGGCTTTTACTAAAGCTTTTTATCTGCTTAATCCTTCATTGGTTATTTTATTGCAGAAGTTGCAGCCATTAGTTGTTATTGCACTTTCTTCTTTTATTTTAAAAGAACATATCAAAAAAAGTTTTTATTTATTCGCTGTCGTTGCCCTGATAGGTGGATTTATGATTTCTTATCCGGACATTGCGCCCCTGTTTTCAACAGAAGATATACCTAACCAGCCCGTTGCACTAGGTTACTCTCTTACACTGCTCGCCGTTGTGGGTTGGGGCTCATCAACTGTGTTCGGGAAAAAACTGAGTTCTTCAGGATTTAATGAAAATGAAATCCTGACCGGCCGCTTCAGTATGGGCTTTTTGTTTCTTTTACTTTATTGCATCAACACTCAGGCTCTACCTAATTCATCAATCAACGGCGATGTGTACTTAAAAGTTATTGCTATGGTTTTAATTTCAGGCTTACTAGGAATGTATCTTTACTACCATGGTTTAAAGCGCGTATCGGCGCATGTGGGCGCCATAGCTGAATTATTTTTTCCGCTCAGTGCTGTTGTGATCAATTGGATATTTTTAGGTAAAGCGCTGCAAGCTGTGCAAATAGCCGGTGCTTTAGTGCTTACACTCGCTTCTATTGCTATTCAGTATCAGAATCAGAAGAAGGCTTAAGCTCGTCTAAAGCCATTTCTGCACGGGTTTTGTAACCTTTTTTAGTATTGCAGTCTTTACAGCTCGGAACACAGTTTTTTTTGTCGGATTTTCCGCCACGAGCGATAGGTATTAAATGATCCATTGTAAGTTCTTCCGCTTTAAATTTTTGTTCACAGTGGTAGCAAATACCTTTTCCTAAAACCTGCTTCCACCACACGCCTTGGCGTAAAGCTCGGGCCTTTTCTTTTTCACGCTTTTTGTGGGCCTCGCTGGCTGGTGTAAAGTAAATATCTGACATAGATTTTATTTAAGCCTATTTTGCTGGATAGTAAAGGCGATTGTCGTACAAACCTTCGCTGAAGTACTGCTGAACAGCTTTAAGCTGACGGTCTTTATCTTTTACATCACCCACAAGCTCATAAACGCCGTCAGAATACAGAGTTACAAACTTACCGGGCCCGTCACGCAATAAACTGCGTGAAAGGTAATTTTTGTTTTTATATTCAATTTGCAGGATATCCAGCAAGGTCGGCAATACGTCGATCTGCTGGGCGTACTGGTGCGGATTCATGTTTTTAAATAGCTTCTCGTTGGGACTGTAAAATACCATCGGAATTTCAAAATAACTTTTAAAACTCTGATTTACATCAAGAGCAGGTCCTGTGTGATCCGCCAAAAATACAAAAATAGTATTCTTGTACCAGTCCTGCTCAGAGGCACATTTCATAAATTTTTCTAAGGCGTAATCTGTATACTGCACCGTTTTTAAAATAGCATGCCTGTCATCTTTAAATCTGTCTTTATACTGCTCAGGTAATGTATATGGCTGGTGTGAAGTCATAGTAAAGACCGATGCAAAAAACGGCTTTTGAAAGCCCGACATTTTTTTGCAGGACCAATCTAAAAAAGGCTCATCAAATATTCCCCATACACCATCATGATCTTCGCTAGAAGGATAAGACTCCAGCCCATAATAATCCGCAATACCTACGCTACTGGCAAAGCTGTTGAAGTGCATGCTACCCGTAGCTGCACTGTGAAAAAAGCTGGTGTGATAATTTTCTGCGGCTCTTAAAATAGAACCAAGCCCGATGACCTGATTGGCTGAAAATTCCGAACTGATGAAAGGCTCTTCCATCAAGGCCGGAATTCCTGATAAAATCGCAGCAACACCCTCAATTGATCTACGCCCATTAGCATAGGCATGATCAAAACTGACTGATTTTTTTATAAGACTATTTAAATAAGGAGTTGCTTCCGGATTTTGTAGCACCAAGTATTCTTTAGAAAAGCTCTCTAAAATTATAATGATAATATTAGGTTTATCGGCTCGTACTTCACGCGCCGGCAAATCCTGTTTGTTCAGCAAGCTCAGCATTTCATCGCGGCTGAAGTGATGAATTCTTTGAAGCGAAACTTTTGAAAAACTTTTGATAATTGTAAAGCTCGAGTTCAATACAAGATTATTGGCATGTGAATTAGCAAACAATTTTGCGTCAACAAAAGTTATAGGTTTAGTTTGAAGACCACCACGTGAAGCCACAACCGATAATGCTAAAACCACAAATGTCAGAGAGGATTTTTTAGTTAGATTTAATGTGTAGTTGTAGGCTCCAGCCAGTTTGAACGCCACAAACAAATACACCACTAAAATTATTAAAGTGCTGAATGCCAAAGGCAAGTAAGGAATAACTAAGTTAGATACGCCGCCCTCACCCACTAGCAAAAATGCCGATTTCGAAAATCTTTTTGCAGTAAAGTTAAACAACTCACTGTCGACGCAATTAACCAGATACAGTAAGAAGTTAAAAACAATAAACGCCCACAGCCAGATTTTCCTCAAATTAGGGTACGAACTCAACCAAATCAGCCCCAAAAAGCAAAGGCCCACAGTCAGTGCCATAGCTGAAAGGTCAAAGTGCATTCCATTTAAAAAAGCCCAAAAAATATCAGATGTGGTCAAAGATTTTAAAGAAGCCCAGTTCCAAATCAAGAATTGTGCGCGAATTAGCGCATAAACGATTAAATGAAGTAAAAAATAAGCTAAAAACCACATAATTGACCTTTACAAGAGTTGCTCAAAAACCGGAATTTTGCTACTACAATACTATGAAAATTGAAGAAATGAAACAACGCCTTATCGAGGCCTACCCCGATGCAGACGCAGCCAAAGATATACAAGTTTTCGATTTAACGGGAACTTCGGACCACTGGGAAGTGGCCGTAGCCAGCTCGGTATTCAAAGGGCTTTCGCGTATTGAACAACATCAGCATGTTATGAAGGCTTTTGCAGCGGAACTTAAAACCGGCGAAGTTCACGCTTTATCTATTAAAACGAGCATTAAATAATTTTTAAGGAGTTACTTATGTCAGACGTAAAAACTAAAATCGAATCTTTATTAAATGAAAACAAAATTGTACTTTTCATGAAAGGTACTCAACAGTTCCCAATGTGCGGCTTTTCAGCACGCGCAACAGCTATCCTACAGGACATCGGTGTTGAATTTAAAGACGTAAACGTTCTTGATGACGAAGAGATCCGTCAAGGTATCAAAGAGTATGGTAACTGGCCAACAATCCCCCAGTTATACATCAACAAAAAATTAGTTGGCGGCAGCGATATCATGATGGAAATGTATCAAGCCGGCGAATTACAAACTTTAATTAAAAACTAAAATGCTTTGTAATCTGGCCATCTGGGATCGCACCCTACGCTTTCTAATATCGGTATTGGTTCTCAGCTATGCTGTAGCGGGCGGACCAATCTGGTTTTGGCCATTAGGACTTTATTTGCTTGTAACATCAGGCTGGGGACTTTGCCCGGCTTATTCATTTTTAAAAATTAGAACCCTGCGCTAACTATTCATAAGGATGTGAATATGCAACAAATTTCTTCTTTGAATTTAAAGCCAAACCAAATCAAAACCGATAACGATTCTCTTCAGTATTACGGCAAAGACTGGACAACTTATTTTGATATTAAAGCCTCAGCCATTGTATTTCCTGAATCAACTGAAGATGTAGTCAAAATCGTAAAATGGGCCCGCCAAAATAAAGTTGCACTGGTTCCATCAGGTGGACGCACAGGCCTTAGCGGTGCCGCATGCGCATTAAACGGTGAAGTTATTGTATCGTTTGAAAAAATGAATCATGTTCTAAATTTTAACGAAACAGATTCTACAGTTGAAATTGAGCCCGGTGTTGTTACCGAAAGTCTTCAAGAGTTTGCAAAAACAAAAAATCTTTACTATCCGGTAGACTTTGCAGCCCGAGGTTCATCCCAAATGGGTGGAAATATCGCGACCAATGCCGGTGGAATTAAAGTTGTACGTTATGGCTTAACACGTGACTGGGTTATTGGCCTTGAGGTCGTAACTGGCGCAGGAGAAGTTCTGCATTTAAACAACGGACTCGTTAAAAACGCTACAGGTTTAGATTTACGTCATTTATTTATCGGAAGCGAAGGCATTTTGGGCTTCATTACTAAAGCCACAATTAAACTAGCTCCAAAACCACCTGAACTTAAAGTTTTAGTTTTTGCTTTAGATCAACTTTCAAGCGTTATGAAAGTATTTTCTGAATTTAAAAACAAATGCCATTTACAAGCTTACGAAATGTTTTCAGAAAAAGCTCTAAAACACGTTTTACATTCCACCGGCTTACCTCGCCCTGTAGAAACCGTTACTGATTTTTACGTGGTTTGCGAAGTCGAATGCCCAACTGAAAAAGCTGAAGAACAAATTATGTCGGTTTTTGAAAGTTGCATGGAACAAGGCTGGATTATTGACGGCGTAATTTCGCAATCGGAAGTTCAGGCTAAAACGTTCTGGCGTTACCGCGAAGACATCAGTGAGGCTCTATCGGCCCACTCTCCGTATAAAAACGATGTGGCCGTTTCAATTTCAAAAGTTCCTGATTTTATGAATGACTTAGACTTAGTTCTTTCACAAGCCTATCCGCTCTGGGAAGTTGTGTGGTTCGGTCATATAGGTGACGGTAATTTACATATTAATATTTTACGCCCTGAAGGTATGAAAAAAGAAGATTTTGTAGCTGAATGCCGCAAAGTTGATGAACTTGTATTTAAAGCAGTAAAAAAACAAACCGGAAGCATCTCTGCTGAACATGGCGTAGGACTTACAAAAAAATCATTCTTAAGCTACACGCGCTCAGAAAGTGAAATCGAGCTCATGAGAGGCATTAAAAAAGTATTTGATCCCGATCAAATTATGAATCCCGGAAAAGTTATTTAAGATTTTAAATTAAAAAACGATTCTTGTTTTGATATTTCTCTTTGAAGATTCAAATTTATAAGCCAAATCCTGGGCCGACATTTTTGACTGATCAAGCTCTAAATCTGTTACCAAATATCCAATTTCATTATCTGTAGAAAGATACTGTCCCTGAATATTAGCCTGAGCTTCCGAAATAAAACCATTGAGCTCACCCAGAACACCGGGCTCATTTAAGTGAACATTCATAATACGTGTTACATTTTCTTTTGCATTTAATTCAACATTTGGAAAATTAACAGCGCCTGCAGTTGTTCCGTATTTTAAAAATTTACGAAAACTTTCAGCCACTTCTAAACCAATTGCATACTGAGCTTCCTCAGTACTTCCACCAATATGCGGAGTTAAAATAACATTTTTTAAACCTTGTAACGGTGATTTAAATTTTTCTTTATTTGAAGCTGGTTCCTCAGGAAATACATCTAATGCGCAGCCAGCAATATGTCCTGATTTTAAAGCGGCTACTAGATCATCAATTTTAATAACAGTACCGCGTGAAGCATTAATTATAAAACTGCCTTTTTTCATTTTAGAAATCTGTTTTTCAGTCATCATGTTCATTGTGCTCGGTGTTTCCGGCACATGCAGACTTACAAAATCAGAAACCTTCAATAAATCATCTAAATTATTTTTTGATTGCGCATTTCCAAGTGGAAGTTTTTTAACAACATCATAAAAAACAACTTTTAAACCAAAAGCTTCGGCTAACACACTTACCTGACTACCGATATGCCCATATCCCACTAGGCCAAGAGTTTTACCGCGCACTTCTTTTGAACCTTCGGCAGACTTCATCCACTCACCCTGATGAGCTAATGTATTACGGTCACCCAATTGGCGTGAAAGCGCCACCATCTCAGCTAAAACTAATTCGGCTACAGATCTGGTATTACTGTGAGGAGCGTTAAAAACCGGAATTCCCATGGTGTTAGCTTTGTGTAAATTAACCTGATTGGTACCTATGCAGAACGCGCCTATAGTGAGTAAATGCGGATTATTTTGTAAAATATTTTCGTTTATTTCTGACTTAGAGCGAATACCCAGCACATCATAATTTTTAAGAATTTTATTATATTCCTCTTCCGAAGGAGCATGAGTGATAAGGTCAACTTTATAACCTTCTTCAGTCAGTTTTTGCTTAGCTATTTCGTGAATGTTTTCAGTGAGTAATATGCGCATTGCAATAATAGTATCAACGTAATTCAGAATACGACAAGATATTAGTAAATGCAGTAGTGCAGAATTTTACAGGGAAGTGAAAATTGAATACTCATCAGCAACTCAATCTTCTGATCGTTGAAGACGACCCTAGCTTATCGGCTTCCCTAAAGCTTTTGGCCTCTGATTTTTTTAAGGTCTATGTTGCCCAAAAACCCAGCCTTATACCGGACCACGTATTTTTCCATGCGGCTATTGTGGATATGCACCTTGAAGTTGTGCCGCCAGAAGCAGCAGATGGCATAGACGTTATCAAAAAGCTGGTTAAAAAAAATCCCCAGCTCGAAGTTGTCGCTATGTCAGGAAATTTAGACCGTCATATGATGGAAAAAACTATAAATGCCGGAGCTCAGAGATTTTTAGCAAAACCTCTTTCAGCTGAGGAGCTCAATTCAGTCCTTGAAAAAATTGAAGCTTACTGGAAGTTAAGATTTACCGGACACGAACAGAGTAAACAAAAAAATAAATTAGTTGGTCAATCAACAAGCGCAGAAAATCTTCGCAAAAAAATTGCATCGCTTAAGTCAGAAAAAAATCCAGTGCTCATTGAAGGCGAAACCGGCGTTGGTAAAGACGTTGTAGCCCAAATTCTGAACTCACAGGAAGCCAATAAGCCTTATGTTACAGTCAACTGCTCTGCTTTATCTGAAAATCTGTTTGAAAGTGAATTCT
Source organism: bacterium (assembly GCA_019752925.1). Classification (GTDB taxonomy): domain Bacteria; phylum Bdellovibrionota; class Bdellovibrionia; order Bdellovibrionales; family Bdellovibrionaceae; genus Pseudobdellovibrio. The sequence continues at coordinate 385,261 of JAIELP010000004.1, read as the reverse complement.
TCGGCCACATTAAAGGCTCTTTCACAGGAGCTGATACCAATAAAATCGGCTTTGCAGAAGCCGCTCATGGAGGCGATCTATTTTTAGATGAAATAGAAGCTCTTCCGCTTTCACAGCAGGCCAAGCTCCTACGCTTTATAGAATCCGGTGAAATTCGCAAAGTCGGCGCAAAGGATTCTCAGCATGTTCAAGTGCGCATAATTGCCGCCAGCAATATTCCACTGAAACAACTGATTGCTGAAAAAAAATTCCGCGAAGATTTGTTTTTCAGACTGAGCGCTCATCGTATTGAAATACCTGCTTTACGTGACCGCACTGAAGATATACCGATCATTGCTCAGTACTTCATCGATAATGAGAAGCCTAAGCGCAATAAAAGCTTTGATGCTGCAGCCCTTGATGTGCTGAAAAAATATAACTGGCCCGGCAATATACGCGAGCTCAAAAGAGTCTGTGAGCAACTGGTTTTAGTTTCTCCTCTGCCAATTATCCGTGATATTGATGTTCAAAAATTGTTATTCATCAGCAGTACCGCCGATTCAGCAACTTATTTAAGTTTGGAGCAATCCTTAGAAGATTTTTTAAAGAAGCAAGAAAAAAAGTTTATAGAGTTCTGCCTAACCCAAACTAAAGACATTGATAAATCCTGTGATATTCTTAAGATATCTAAATCAAGTCTTTACAAAAAAATTAAAGATTTAGGGATTAATTATGAATAGTTTTAATAATGTATTTTCGCAACCGGCCGCCTGGGAAAGTCCCGTATACCGCCAAACTGTTTTGATTGTTTTATTGGTTATTTTTGTCGGCGCAGCAATCAATTTTATTTTTAAAAAGAAAAGTCATTACTTTATGATTGCGTGGGCATCAATAAAGAGCTGGCTGATTTTAGCTCCGTTGATGTTTGGCCTTATGGGCATGGTGGCGCCGGTTCCTACTATTTTTTTGACCTTACTGGCCATCTATGGCGCAAAAGTTTATTTTCAGATTTTGGGCATGTTTCACCAAACAGCATTTGTTTGGATCTGCTACACTGGTATAATCGGTCTAGGTATTTTCAGTCAGATGAATAACCTGACCATCTACAATGAAATGCCCATGTTTGTATTGGCGTTGTCTTGCCTAGTACCGCTGTTCTTAAAAGACTACCGCAATATGATTCAATACATTTCTATTACGCTTCTGGGATTTATTTTCTTAGGTTGGTCGTTCATGCATCTGGCACTGATTATGAATTTTGAAGGTGGCGTCTACCAAGTGATGTATCTGATTATTTTAACTGAGTTCTGCGATAATACCAATTTAGCTATCAGTCGCTATTTTAAGGGTCCCAAAATTATCAGCGAAATTAATTCTAAGCGTACTTGGATTAGCACCAGCATTTCAATTTTCATCACCATCGCATTAGCTTGGGCTATGCGCCACTTACTCCCTAACAGTTCTGAAAAATTTTGGCTGGCCTCAGGCTTAATAGCTTCTTTCGGTGGCGTTGTCGGCGATATGGTGATGAATGTTGTACGTCGCGACGCTGGAGTAAAAATCGTAAGCGGCTTTATTCTAGGCCGTGGTGACTTCTTACAACGCATGGATAGATTAATTTTTGTGGCCCCGATTTATTATTTCGTCATGCTGGGGCTTAGCTGATGCGTAAGTGGAACTACGAAAATGAGCAGTGGACAAAGCTACCCGCTCACATTAAACATTTACCACTATTTACACAGCACTACGACTTAACCAGTCGTATTGTCCGCTTTATCTGGTCGTTAATTTTAAAAAACTGGTTTTACACTTTTTACATTCGTTTAGAGGTAAAAGGTGGAAGTTTTCATGATTTATACGATAAACATAAAAAATTAATTATTATTTCAAACCATGCCTCCCACTTAGATGCAACCTCAATTGCGGCTTCGATCCCCCGCACACGCTGGCTTGATTTATACATGGCTGCTGCTAAAGATTATTTTTTTTCTAATGCTTTGTTTACTTTCTTTTCACAGCATTGTTTAGGGGCCATTCCCATAGACCGAAAAGACCGCAAAGGTGAAGCCGTACAACTTATTATTGCCTTACTGACTCAACTTGAACGTATGTGGCTGATTATTTTTCCTGAGGGCACCAGAACTAAAGACGGAAAAATTCAGGAGTTCAAACGCGGTATCAGTATTTTTGCTGAAAAAACCAATACTCCAATTTTATTTTTATACATCGAAGGAAATTCACGCTTATGGCCCAAAGGGGCTATCTTTGCAAAGCCCGGCAAACTTACAATTCACATCGGCCCCGTTCAACCCCCTTCTTCTATTGATTTAATTTATAAAAACTATCTGGCTTGGGTTAAAACCATAGATCCATCAGTACTTCCTGATGATATGACCGACGAAAACGAAGTGGCTGAGGCTCCAGTCACCCTACAAGACACGGAAAATGAAGATGACAACAACAACTCCGGTTGCTAAATCGGCTCTCAGAAAATTAGAACTTAAATTCGGCGAATATGAAGTATGCGCTATACCTACAGGTTTGTTCGCTCTAGATGGCGGCGCAATGTTTGGCACTGTACCTAAAGCTCTTTGGCAAAAAACTAATCCCGCAGATGATCAAAACCGCATTTCAATGGAGGCCCGTGCTCTTTTATTAAAATCAAAAGACCGCAATATTTTAATCGATACCGGTAACGGTTCTGATTTTGTTGCCAAACATGGTGATAAAATCGGCGGCAAATTTGAAGAAATTTACGGAGTGGATGCGAGCGGAACCACTCTCGAAAGTTCACTTAAAAAACATGGTTTAACAACTGATGATATTACCGATGTTATCCTAACCCACTTACACTTTGACCATGCTGGCGGCGCCACTAAAGCCGACCAAAGCGGTCGCATTGTACCCACTTTTGCTAAAGCAACATATCACTTGCAACGCGCTAACTATGAAAATGCGCGTAATCCCAATGTGCGTGAAAAAGCCAGTTACCTATTGCAAAATTTTAAACCTCTAATTGAATCTGGAGTTTTAAAGCTGATCGATGGCCCCCAAAAAGACTACTTACCTAATGTTTCCTTATTTGTTTCCAATGGACACACCGTAGGTCACCAAGTGGTCATTATTGAAGATGCCAACAAACAGCTGATCTACTGCGGAGATGTAGTCCCAACCAGTAGCCATGTCAGATCTGCATGGATTATGGGTTACGATATTAATCCATTAATGCTCATTCAGGAAAAATCTGTTTTAATGAGCTTAACTGAAGCAAAAAACACTTATTTATATTTTGAGCATGACCCTTATTGTGATTTAGCAACGGTTGAAAAAAATAACAACGACTACCAGGTAAAAGAAAGATTTATACTTTGATCGAAAAATTTTTAAGTCGCCTTTATGAAGAAATAAATGATATCCGCTTTGCAGCTTCCAGCTTGGCATTCTCTACTCTGCTCTCGATTATTCCATTTTTAATTATCGTATTAGCCGTTTTTCAGTCAGTGGGAGGTCTTGAAGAGTTTTATCCAAAAATCGAAGGCCTTTTATTGAGTTATCTAAAAGAAGCCACTGGCTCGACAGTTACCAAATACATTAAATCATCTTTACAAAATGTAAACGCCAGCACCCTCGGGATTTCCGGTGCCTTGTTTTTACTTTTCACCTCATTAGGTTTAATTCGCAATATCGACTTTGCCTTCAACAAACTATGGAAAATTAGAATCAGCAAGCCAGCTTATAAGCGCATTTGGCTTCACTGGATTATTCTGCTCGCAGCCCCAATTACTTTAGCTATTTTTACTGGTTTAAAATCTATCAGTATTTTTAATGAAACATCTAATGCTCTGGAACATCAGTTTTTATTTTCAGTTTGGATAGCACTCCTCTTGTTATTACTTTACAAGATGATTCCAGATGTGAAAGTTAAGTGGGTTCCGGCCATTATTTCGTCTATACTGGCCTCTTTAGCTCTATCAGTGGTTCAGAGCTCGTTTTTATGGTTGTCACTCAAGGTATTCAAAAACAATAAAATCTATGGTTCTTTAGCTTCTTTCCCTATATTTCTAGTTTGGCTACTGGTGGTTTGGTATGTAGTGCTCACTGGAGTGGCTTTTTGCGCGTTTTTGCAGCAAAAGATGTTAAAAAAAGCTCCTTAACTTTTAACCTCATATTTGTTACTTTAATTTTTACGTCTTTGTGGCAGCTAGCCACGTTTAACTTTGGTGCCGTAGCTCAGTTGGATAGAGCAATTGCCTTCTAAGCAATAGGTCGAAGGTTCGAATCCTTCCGGCATCACCATTTTATTTAAGTAAAATATCTACGTAAGTTGTACCTTTAGCTACCGCTGAAGATGTCTTCGCGTTATGTCCTTTAATGCTAACCTTACCATTTTTAAATAAATCTTTAAACTCAGTACGAGAGATGTTTTTAAGATCAATATTTTCACTCTGCTCGCGCAAAGCTGCAAGTAATACGTTATCTAAACGTTTTTCTGCGCGGTTAAGCTCTAGTACAACTCGGAATGAATTTTTAGGCTGAGCCGGAACATTGTCGTACACCATAGTGAAATCCTTTAATTAATGTTTTTTATTTAATTCAATATACTCTTCGTAAGTAGCATAGCGGTCGTCTTTAAGAATTGTATCCAATTCAATTACTCTGTTAGCCACAGTCTGAATAAACTCATGGTCGTGACACGTAAATATAACCGTGCCTTTAAACTTTTTAACGCCATCATTAACGGCGGTAATACTTTCTAAGTCTAAATGGTTTGTAGGACCATCCAGCATCAGAACATTAGCACCTGAAAGCATAATTTTTGAAAACATGCAGCGGACTTTTTCGCCACCCGATAACACATTACACATTTTCAAGGCTTCGTTACCACTGAATAACATTTTTCCTAAAAACCCACGGATAAAGCTTTCATCTTTTTCAGTTGAGTACTGGCGAAGCCAATCCACCAACGAAACCGGTTCAATATCAAAAAACTCACTATTATCTGTAGGCAAATAGGCTTGAGTTGTTGTAACTCCCCAAGTAAAACTGCCCGAATCCGGCTTAATTTTTCCTGCCAAAATATCCAGTAAAACTGTTTTTGCTAAGTCGTTTTTTCCAAGCAAGATGACCTTATCACCTTTTTTAAGCATAAAACTTATATCTTTAAGAACTTGTTCGCCATTTACTGAATGTGAAATTTTATCAACCGTTAATATATCCTGACCCGCTTCACGCAATGACTCAAAATTTATAAATGGCTTTTTTCGCGAAGAGGCCGGCATCTCATTAAAAGTTAATTTTTCAAGTTGCTTTTGGCGCGAAGAAGCCTGGGCCGATTTAGAAGCATTCGCACTAAATCTCTGAATAAAGCTTTTTAGCTCTTCCGCCTTATCAGCACTTTTTTTGTTTTGATCTGCCAATAGTCGCTGGCTTAACTCACTGGCCTGTTGCCAGAAATCATAATTACCTGTGTAAGCTGTTACTTTACCAAAATCGATATCCGCAATATGCGTACATACTTTATTTAAAAAATAACGATCATGCGAAATAACAATAACTGTATTTTTAAAATTAGCTAAAAAATCCTCAAGCCACTTAATTGCATAAATATCTAAGTGATTTGTTGGCTCATCTAGTAATAAAACATCGGGCTGTCCGATTAAGGCCTGGGCCAAAAGCACTTTAACTTTTTCGCCTGCAGTCAGCTCCACCATGTCTTTTGCATGAAGGCTTTCATCAATACCTAATCCGGCCAGCATAGTGGCCGCCTCAGCCTCAGCCTCCCAGCCATTGAGTTCCGCAAATTTCATTTCAAGTTCAGAAGCTCTTTCGCCATCAGCGTCTGAAAAATTGGGATTAGCATACAGGGCTTCTTTTTCCTGCATAATTTTATAAAGCTGGTCATTACCCATCAACACGGTTTTTAAAACCTGAATATTATCGTAAGCATAGTGATCCTGCTTTAAAACCGAAATACGCTGATCACCGGGCATAATTACTTCACCGGTATTAGGCTCAATTTCGCCCGCTAATATTTTTAGAAAAGTTGATTTTCCGGCACCATTAGCACCAATCAGGCCGTAACAATTACCTGGAGTAAATTTCACATTAACATCTTCAAAAAGTTTACGTCCACCAAAGCGCAGACTCACATTACTCGTACTGATCATTTGTCCTCAATTTGAGCCGCAATGTACTAATAACACTAACGATTAGCAAGAGCATTTACCCAACAAATTTGTATCTGAAAATTAAAGGTATTTCGTCGATATTTTTTACAAAAAAATGCACATTCTCATGTTGGTGTCCTATTGAGATTCAATCTGTAAAATTAATAGAATTAAGTTACTGATACGAGCTAGTATTTGGGTATGCATAAGCAAGGAGTGTTTATGAATTTCAAGTTAAATTATTTGGCTCCGCTGGTTATAGGATGTGTTCTGGCGGGATGCCAAGCCGGCACTGCCGGATCCGAAGAAGCTACTTCTGAGGACTTAGACGGAATAGCCCAAAATCTTTCCCGAACTGTGAGCCTAGCCGTTATTTCAATAAGCAATTGTCAGTTTAATGGTGTTACTATTGAAAATGGCAATGCGATTACCGCTTACCTTAATTCTAGCGAAGCCGCTGGAGGCACATGTGTTAGCGAGCAGCGTATTTGTACTGATGGTATACTTTCGGGTGAATATCAATACTCAAGCTGTGCCGTCAATCAACCGGCTAGCTGCTTATTCAACGGCCAGACTGTAGCTAATGGAGAAACTGTTTTAGCTTACAATACAACCAATATTGAAATTGGCGAAGAGTGTACTTCTGAGAATCGCACTTGTAACAACGGCATACTGTCTGGCTCGTTCCAATATGCCAGCTGTAATATAAATTTGCCAGCGAGCTGTTTATTTAACGGCGAAACCATAGCTCACGGTGCTTCTGTAGCAGCCTACACAAATTCCACCGCGCCATTTGGTTCTTCTTGCAGTCAAGAATTCCGCACATGCGATAACGGAAACCTTTCAGGCTCTAATCAATATGCCACCTGCGCTGTTGAACAACCAGCCAGCTGTTTATTCAATGGACTAACCGTTGCGCACGGTCAACTTGTACCTGCATTTTTAAACTCAACAGAAAGTTATGGAAGCACCTGCACATCAGAAAACCGCATTTGTACAAACGGTGTACTTTCCGGCTCCTACCAATACGGCTCTTGTGTTGTTAATCAGGCCGCCAGCTGTTTATTCAACGGACAAACAATTACCAGTGGAGATTCGGTATCTGCTTTTCAAAGTTCAACAGTTGAATATGGTCAAATGTGTATTGCTGAAACCCGCATCTGTGATGATGGACGACTTTCCGGCACTTACAATTACGCCAGTTGCGATGCTGGGCAGCCAGCAAGTTGTTTATTCAACGGACAAACTATTACTCACGGACAAAGCGTAACGGCATTTGTTAAATCGACTGTTTCTTTTGGCTCAACATGTTCATCTCAAATCAGAACTTGCGACAACGGCACACTGAGCGGCTCTAATATATATGCCTCTTGCGTTGTTGATTCGCCTAAGGCTTGTCTTTTCAATAACCAAACCATTAATGACGGACAATCCGTGGTGGCCTACAAAGCAACTTCCGCTAAATCGCCAGCGCTATGCGAGTCCGAAACCCGCATTTGCTCCAATGGGGTACTTTCAGGAAGTTATACAAAAGCCACTTGTGTAACCGAAAACTGTAACCCTAAAGACAAAAAAACCAAAAAAGATAAATGTGATTACGAAGATAGTTTTAAAGATGACGACCGCACAATTAAACTTTGTAAAAAGGTTGTGGAAATTAAAAAATCAGAGAATGCCTGTGGTTTACATAACCAACAGTTCTTAAGCTCATGGTACCACCATAAAGAAAGATGGGATTGCGGACTTCACTTAGGTTGGTATAAACATAAACGCCATGAAAACAACTGCCACAAACGTAAAGGCTGGAGTAAACATAAAAAAACAAATGATAGCGGACACTCAAATCACTAAAGATATTTTTGAATAGCTTAAATAAAAAAGCCGGTTTCTCACCGGCTTTTTTATTACCATTTATTGCAAAAAACTATCTACAACTCGCCTGCAAATTTACCCATTGACCATCATTACATGTAGCTGAAGCTATACCCGTACCACCAGATACAGCATTGACGGATTTAAATTCTCCATGAGATGCCGTTATTGCCGGAAATATACAACTTCCGCCTGCAGCAGCACCACCTGCATATGAACAGGATTTCTTAGGTGGAACACAGGTGATTTGTGTATTGACCCACTGACCATCATTACAAGTTCCGCTGGCACTTCCAACTACAGAAGAAACAGATTGTAGAGTACGACTTTCTCCATGAGGCACTGTTACAGCAGAAAATCTACAGCCCTGCGGTGTGGTTTCTCCACCATAAGAACACGATTTTTTAGGAACTACGCAGCTCAGCTGAGTTTTGATCCATTTGCCATCGTCGCACGTTCCACTAGCCGTTCCTGGAATATTCGAAATTGAACTTAAAGTTCGAGATTCTCCATGTTTGGCAGTTACAGCCTGAAACTTACAACCTTCTGGCGTGGTTTCTCCAAGATATGAACAGGATTTTTTCACAGCTGTACAACTTTTTTGTACATTAATCCATTGTCCATCGTTACATGTACCGCTCACAGAACCTACTACGGCTGATGAAGACTGTAATGTCTGACTTATGCCGTGCGCTAAAGTTACTGCTGGAAACCTACATCCATCAGGTGTTGTTTCACCTTCATAAACACATGATTTTTTAGGTTGAGCTAAAATATTAATACCGAAATACTTGGTAAGAGCACCTTGAGACAATTGAATTCTATAATTTTCAATGGTATTTGCAGGTATTACAAAACCCGATTGCAGATGAGCAGAACAATCATTAACTGCCCCCTTAGAGCTAACCACTTCGCATCTCAGATTATAGATATCAGAATTACTTGTAATATTAAATTTAATACTCACATCTTTTAATGAAGAAATATCGACACTTTTATTTTCTACTAAACTGAGTTGCTTATCATGCGCTTGAGCTACCACATTAACAGTTAATGCATTTACATGAGTCAGCAAATGATTTGATTTTAAAAATTTCTGACCATTTTTTTCAAAATGTTCCGCTACTTCACACATGTCTGAAGCCGCGGCCACTCCTTCTGCCTCACCCCTATATTTATATATAAAAGTAAATGCCCCGACGATGCGTTTTTCAGTTGCTATCCAGCGGAAATATTTATCCGCAATATCTACAGTATTTAATCTGTCTGACAGGGGAACGCCGGAACGGCTTTCAATTTTTATATATTTTTCATCAAGTATTATACCATTAGGTATAGCTACTAACTTTTGGTAAGGCGTAATTTTTCTTTTAAGGATTGCATAGTATTCCGGAATCGATCTATATCCGTATTGAGGATTACCACAATGATCAAATGAGTTATAACAATCTAACCCTACCCAGTCTATTCCAGGAGGAACACGTAATTTGTCATTAATCATAGTATAGGCTTCAACCAAAGTTGTTGCTATTGCAGGAAAAGAATTTTTAATAATGCGGTTCTGAATCGTTAGATAATCATAAACAGTAGCTTCCGGAACATTTTTAAGTTGCGCGTTCCAAAATGGCTCATCATATAAGTAAAAAGATACAACTATATCCTCATGTTTTTTTACTACAGCTGCAAAGGTGTTCCACTTTTCTCGATAATCACTCCATGGCTCAAGTTTACTTTTATCATAAAAAACATCTTGAACGTTAATCACAGCTTTTCTATTGATGGTTTTCAAATACGCCAGCTTTTGGTCCAACTGATTCAGCTGAGCGCTCGACGTATTATTGACTGCTAATGTTATTACATTACCGTACTTAGACTCTTCATTTGTTTCACTCTTCCAGTAATTGTCAAAAGGCAGGACATAAAGGAACTCATCCACCATCGAAAGATACTTTAGATTTGGAGGTATTATAGTTTTTGGATACAAATCCTGAGGAAGGCAGCTATTATTCGAAGAGGATTCCTGAAGCCATGAAGCTTCGACCTTTCTCTGAGCTGCTTCGAAACTCTGTAGATTGCTAGTAGAAATTACAGTACGGTTGATATTGGCGGATTCGGCTCCTGCTGATCCCTGCTCAGCACTACCAGATTGATTTTTAGAACAGTTTTGAAAAAAGATCAAATTACCGAAAATAGCCAAACAAATGACGACAACTCTACTTTTTCGCATTCAACGTCCCCTGATTGAGTGGTTAGAGCATTACTCATCGGACGTTAATTAAAATTATGTATAGTAAGTCTCAAAATATTACAGATATTTTTTAGATTATCATATTAAAACAGCAGACAAAAACCGAGAGCGATAATAGCCGGTAAAGCCTGAATAAAAAATATCTTACGGTTGACTGAGTAAGCTCCATAGGCGCCGGCTATTATTACACACGATAAGAAAAATATCTGAACCTGATGGCCCATTACTTTATCAGGGTGAACTAATCCCCAGATAAGGCCCGCCGATAAAAAGCCATTATACAAACCTTGATTCGCAGCCAGAGCTTCAGTATCGCGGGCTTTTTCTAAAGTCATTCCAAAAGTTTTAATGCCTTTAGGGGTGGTCCATAAAAACATCTCTAAAATTAAAAAGTAAAAATGCAGAAGAGCTACCAATAAAATAAGTATATTTGTAATCATATATTAACTATGGCGCGAGACAGACTAGTTGGCAATACCCTGCTGAGTTAAAACTTCAGATAAATTATTAAGATGCTTAATATAAGCGGAATTTTGTTCAAACTCGGACAGATAGTCCTGTTTTTTTAAGTCTGAATGTTCAATTTCTACCTGATTAAGCTTCATATAAAATCTGGTCGTTACTTGTTTAAAAGTTTCATCTAATTGAAAACAGTTTTTAATAACATACTTGATAGTTTTTTGCTGTTTATCACTCAACTGCGACCAGTCTTTTAAACCGGTCAAACTTACTACACGCTTTAAATCGCGGTCCTCGATATAATCATGTAAATGATTTGAATGGAGATAGCCAAAAAATATGATTTTAGCAAAATTATCGAATCCAAGATCACGACTGGCATTTTTAAACTCAGTTTTTAACTCAAATAGTGCTGTATACGAATTCATTTCGTAAAAAATCCTATGAGCTGCATCCTCCGCATCCATAACAGCTAACAATTCACAAGTGTTAGCAAAAGATTCTTCAATTAAAAGATTTAAAACTTTATTTTTTAAATGGCCTGAGTCCGTATTATAGTAAGCTCTTGCACAAGCATGGCAGGACTCATGAAACAAAAAATTTTTTTTAAGGTTATCGCGAACATCTTCCCAAGTAGCCACATGAGGCTTTTTTTGTTCAATTTTTTTTAAAACATCAACATTATTAAAATAAGGTATTTTTTTGGTTTGCAGAATATTTTCAAGTTCCGCTAAAGGCAGCGCCAAGTAAGCTGAGTTCATCTCATCTGAAAAAGAAAAACCATTTTTCAAAACCTGGTCTCTGATAGATCTGTAAATGCGGTTATTTTTATATAAATAAGCATCCCCCAGATTGTTAGGCAAAATCTCTTTAGTGGTATTCTGAGAGTGCAGTTCTAAAAGGCGTGACAACTTCATAGCTCTAACTACACCTTTTTAAGCTTAAAACTCAACATAATTTAACTATCGGTGTTTTAACTGATTTAACAGATCTTTCGCCTGGGCTTTTAAATCCGGATCCAGCTTTTTCCAGTCCTGATCTTCAATAGCACCCATAACAGCATAAAAAAAATTCAGGTTCAACCTATGGGGGTAAAGCTCACATACTTTGTTAACGGCTCGCTCATAACCTAAGCGTCTCAACTGCTCAAGAGTGTTAATATCCACACTTCTGAAATCAGCTCCGGTCGATATACCCAAATTACGTGAAGCCTCTATGGGTGTTTTTCCTTCTTCATACTTAGGCTTTGCTTTTTCCTGTGCTATCAAAATTCTCTTAAGCTTCGTGCCATCGGCAGAATCTCGAATAAGCTCCCTAAGACGCTTTTCCTGAGTTTCAACTCTTTTTGCAGAAGATACCCAGTAAATCACATACTTCTTATATCCTGCTGCCTGAGTATTAAAAAATTCCCAGGCCTTTTTATTTTTTTTAAATTCACTCAGTTGCTTGGATGATAGTTGGGCTTTTTCTTCAGCACCTGATTTTATTTTATTGCGCTGATCATAAGCCAATTGGCCTGAAGGATGAATTAACTTTTTAGCTTTAAGTTCTTTGAATTTTTTAAGATACGTAGCGCTCCAAACACTATTTTTTTTGCGTTTGCCGATTTTAATTTTATAGCTCCAAATGTCGATGCTCTTAATAATGACTCCGCTCCAGCCAAAACACAGTGCGGTTTCAAACAGATCAGGGGAACTTAAGGAGGATTTACCAGAGGTCTTTTTAAAAAGGCCGATCCAGATGGAGTCGGCCTTTTTGTGATTCTTTACAAACCACTTTCTTAATTCTATCTTATTTTTAACAAAAAGCGGTTCTGTATCAGACACAATTACATTCTGCGGGCTTGGCCCCATAGATCAACTACAACTTGATCTTCTTGGAAGTTTAGAACAAAACGGCCTGAGGCCATTCCTTCAAACATAGGCCAGTAAGCAATTGAGAAAGTACATGTCTCGTTAGGTTGTAAACCGTTTACACAAGAATGACGTGCAGAGAAGTCAGCACCGTAAATATAAGCTTCTTTATAGGTTAAAGGCGTTGTACCCGTATTTCTTAAAGTAAAACGGACTTCTGATCTCGTATTCGTCCAAACTGTACCGAAATTATAAGAATGAAAACCCTGTGCCTTAACCGAATCTGCATTTGAAGTTATTTCAACTTGCGCAGCCTGCACAGATAAACCAATAAATGTAGCCATAACCAAAGCGATTAATTTCATATAAACTCCTTTTTTATAAGTCTAGTGGTGATTTAAGACTAATTTCAATTTCATTCAGCTATGCCGCTCTACGTTGCAGTTAAATTTTCAGAAGTATATTATATTCCCCATTTGAATCCGGCCAGAACCTGCCAATCGTTTATTAATCTGAACTCAGTATCTAATGCACCATTGGTAAAACTGACATTCGAAAAAATTAAATAAGAGTCCAATAAAGCCTTATCAAATTCCAACTGAAATTGGGCCGAATCATCCTGAATAGATTGAATATAACGGGAGTAAAAGTTGAACTCTTTTAAATTAAAAGGCTCGTTAATACGATAAGAAGCATAGATGTAACTTTGCCCCAGAACTTCAAGTCCCGGTCTTAAAAAACGTGTAAGATTTTGTACATAGTTAGGGTTTAACCGCGAGGCCGCACTAACAACGGCAGCATTGAGATCATCTTTTGTATACCCCATACCGTTATAAATATATTCCAAACGTACATCGTAGGAATCTTCCCATCTTAAACCAAATACTCCTAACGTAGGCCATTGGTTTTTAAGCTGATTTTCCGGAACCATGTCATAGGTTGCCCCGCTGATTGCCGGAATATAATTAATACGATCCCGAGCATGTTTCACATCGGCATATATTGAAAATCCATCAAAAAAACTGTAATTAAAATATTCACCGACAAATAAATTTGATTTTTCTTCAGAACCAACCACTAAACCTAGGTAGTTATTAGTCTGAGTCCATGACTTTTCATATTTAAAAATAGCTTTTGGAGTATACTTATCTTCGGCAATCCATTCAGGTTCATTATTGGAAACCGGCTGGATCATCAAAACAAAGCTATTTTCTTTATTAGTTGAAAAATTACCACGTAAAAGCACTTGGCCTTTTTCTTTGTAAACAACACTCTTCTGGCGTGTATTAAAATGGTAAAGAGGATTTGAAGCATTCATAAACTCTGCCGGCCCCCATTGGTAAACCTGCAAGCCTATTGTGGTGGATATTTGGCCAGTCCAATAATATTCATGAAATGCATCTGTTAAATCAACAGTGCTTTTTGATTCTTGCTGGGTATTTCCAGCTACTTCAATACTTTTGCCATAGGTTGTTATGCGAGGTCGTATTAACGCCAAGTTATTACCCGATTTCCATTTAAGCTCGCCTCTTAAATCCAGATTAAGCTCAAGATTGGGTGTTTTCAAAACCGCATTTAATGGGTTAACAATAGAATCTGCCAATTGGTTTTTCTGTCCATAAACATAAACATCTAAAGAGTACCTCAGATCGGCAAAACTCATATTTATAAAAAGAAGAAATAACAGTTTAAACATGATTCAAATTATCGATAATCTTCTTGTTAAGCTCTTGCCGGGTAGAAAACAAACAGGCCATTAAACTAACGAAAACTAAAATTGCAAACGCATTTAAATATCCATAAAAAGTAAAATTAATTTTAAATAATACTGGCTCCGACAATAATCCTGCCTTATAACGTATATGCAACGAATTCAGTGCCAATGTTAAAACGATAGACATAACAAATCCTATGGCGGTTCCGAGCACCGACAACAAAAATGTTTCGTAAACAAACATTTTGACCACTTCGCGTGCTTTAAACCCTATACTTCTTAACGTACCTATCTCACGGCTGCGTTCTTTGATAATCTTAATCAAGGTGTTTATAACCGATAAAGTCGAAATAACTAAAATAACAACAACCACAAAGTTTCTAAAAATAGACATCAAATCCAGAGTTTTAATATAAGTTTCACCTACAGGGTGCTCGATCCATGTCATAATTTTAAGCTCAGGTCGGCTTGTTCCAAACCTAGCATTAAACAATTTTATAAAATCATCACGTTGCTTAGGATTTTTAAGTTCAACCGACATCATGGTGATGTCTTTACTGTTTAAAAGTGTTTGTGCAGTTTCCAGAGACGTTACTAGATAACGGTCATCAATGTCTTTGTACCCAGCATCCATCAGCCCGACCACATTTATATCCAGAGCGTTCAACTGCCCGTCGGCCGTCATCACAGATACTTGAAGATTGTTGGTCAGACACTCAAAAGCACGTTCTTTCGCTTCATATCCTCCCGAAAAAGAATAAATTTTATGTCTCATATCCCATGTACATCCAAGCTTTCTTGCAAGTCCTTGGCCCAACATAGACGCATATTCAATGTCCGGAGTTGTATGCAGAGGAACACCCAGTGTTGAGTTCCAAGACCAATTTTCACCACGAACCTTCTCGCCGTTAACCACATCAAAACCCCGCCCCATTAAAATGGCCGACTGATTTCCATTGGTTACCATTCCTTGAAAACTCACAAAGCGCACACGGTTATTAACAAAATCCTTATGCTCCGAAAAAAAATCTTCAATTTCTTTCTGCTCATCCTGAAAAATTCCGTACTTCCAGGGCTCAGCTAAGCCCAGTTTAGAGTGAATCTCAGGTTTTTCAATTATCAGATCGCCCAACATCGAACGATGTCTAAACGAGTCTTCATACATGTGCTTCAAATCATCAATATAGCCGTCAAATAAAACCAGCGACACAAATGAGGCCGAAAGCGAAAGCAGAGCCGACAGAGAGTGTCTCCAGTTTTTCTTAACATTTCTAAAGGCGATAACCCAAAAAATCATTTTATCTCGTTACGTTGTTAATATTAAAAATTGCATTGGGATGTTCTTCCAATTGCGGCTTGGTATACTTAATAATACTTTTATTCTGATTAAATTTAGCATCCACAATCGTAAGTTTACTCACAAATGCAATGTTCTTTCCACCAACACTCAGTACGTTATTGTACTCTAAGTAACCCATTTTAAATGCTTTACCCTGTAAAGTCAGAAACTCCGCTTTTGTTGCCAATTTAGTTTTGTCACTGATCCAGTAGCGGATCTGGTCATAAGTTAAATTTTTAGTTTTCGCTTTTAAAAATAGTACGTAGTGTTTTACACCGTTAATATCTTCAGTTTTTTCCAGAGTCGGAGTGTAGTCACGTGCATAATGAGTGGAGGCGATATCACCGTTAGCCGCCTGACCTGTTAATTTCTGGCGTGCCGAAATTGACACCGGCTTTTTTAATGATGGTTTGTAAAACCACATCTGACGGTCGTTAAATAAATACACTTCTCCTTTATTTTTAGCCGGCTTAAGGGCCTCTACAAAGGCATCATGCTTTTTAGCTTTAATTAAAAACTCACGGCTTGATGTATCTCCGTTTTCAGTTGTTTCAATATTAGCAGTCCATTCAAGACCCTCTTCTAATCCTCCGCGGCCGCGATCAGAAGCTTTTAAAAGCGCATCGGCTAAGTCCGCATCGGCTGCAAAGCTTGTAATACTTAAAAATAATACTGCAAACACCATTAGTTTTTTCATTTAAGCTCCCGAGTCATTCAGTAAATCAATTAATTTAATTTTAGATTTATTTTTCATCACGATAAAAGAAGAAATCAAAGTGAGCGTTAAAGTAAACGCCGCAACAGTTAAGGCAATTGTAAAATTCCAAACCAAACGAAACTGAATTTTCCCCGTAACCGAAGGGGGAGTAAACCTGATATCTAGACTGTTAACTAAACTTGCAAATAGAAACGACAACACAACTCCGACCAAAATAGCTAACCCACAAAGAATAATATTTTCATAAATAAACAATTTTATAACTTCTCGTTTTTTAAAACCCACCGCATATAAAGTACCGATCTCACGGGTGCGCTCAATAATTCCCATGGTTAACGAGTTCACAATAGTCAAACTCACTGCCGTTCCTATTAAAAATACGAAGAAGGCACCCATCACAACCAAAAATCCTATCGTACCTAAGTAAACCGCATTAATTTTTTCGTCGTAGTAATTGTAAGAATCAACTTTAAACGCTAATCCATCGAGTTTCTGATCCAAGGATTTCTTAAATTCAGCCAGAGGTGTATTGGGCTTCAAATAAACCGATATAGATTCTGCACCATCTGTTCCAAGCAACTCCTGCACCTTAGCCAGAGGTACTAACACTAGTGTATCTTCTAAAAATTGTAAGCCTGTCGTGTGCTCGGCACCGAGTTCAAGATTAACCGCATTTAAATCACCGTCTAATGATCTACCGGCCAATTGCAAAGATTCATTTTCATTTAAAGGATACTTCAGCGACATTATATCGGCAATTTTAGGCGTAACAGACATCACATCATTATTATTTTTAAATATCTCTACATTTTTAAATTGCGAAGGCAAAACCCAATCCTTAGCCCAATTAGTTATATCCGGCTGAGTTAATGATCTTGCGTATATTGTAGGCTCAAAACTGTAAAATAAAATAGGATGTGAAATTTTACCGTTTGAAAGCAATCCGGCTCTATTTATATTTTTACCAGTATACTCAATCTCGGGAAATTCAGAAAAAATCTGCTCTATCTGATCGATTTCATTTTTTTGAAAAATAAATTTTTTGGGTTTCAATGCAAACTGCACCAATGAGTCTTGTTTGAAAATTTTAACATGCCCGTGCAGAGCTGAATAAACCGAAGTTGTATCTAGAGCTTTTTTTACACGATAAATATAAGCGCCCAACAAGTTCAAACCTACAAATCCGATACAAATGGCCAGCCCTGTCGACAGCGCCCGTCGTTTATTTCTGAATAGGTTTAAATAAGCGAGCTTTAAAATCATTCCTGCTCTATCACTCCATCTTTGATTTTTACGATTCTTTCAACACGACTCATGAGCTTTTCATCATGGGTGCAAAAGAAAAAAGTCATATGGCGCTTTTTATTCAGCTCCAGCATGAGGTCTATAATGTGATGAGCTGTTTTCGAGTCCAAGTTGGCCGTAGGCTCATCGGCTAAAATCAAAGAAGGTTCAGTAACA
The DNA here is from genome assembly GCA_019752925.1 of bacterium. GTDB lineage: Bacteria > Bdellovibrionota > Bdellovibrionia > Bdellovibrionales > Bdellovibrionaceae > Pseudobdellovibrio. The sequence goes on along the minus strand of JAIELP010000004.1, from coordinate 367,451 downwards.
AGTGCACGGGCAATGGCCACACGCTGACGCTGACCGCCGGATAACTGATCTGGACGATGATGAACAAATTCTTCAAGCCCAACATCTTTAAGCGCGGATAAAACTTTAGCTTTACGTTCTTCTGCACTCACTTCGGTTCTTATTGTTAAAGGTATTTCAACATTTTCGTAAACATTAAGTACGGGAATTAAATTAAAGGATTGAAATATAAAACCTATCTTCTGATTTCTCAAATCACTTTTCTCGTCTTCAGATAAATCCTGCACATGAACATTTTCAATTAAAATATCTCCGCGATCCGCATTATCTAAACATCCTACTAAATTCAGCAGAGTAGTTTTGCCGGAACCGGAAGCTCCTATAAGAGCAGCGAACTCCCCTTTTTTAATTTGTAAGGATAATCCGCGTAGAGCATGGACTTCTGTCGAGCCAAGTTGATAGGATTTAAATACATTTTTAATATCGACTACGTTTTGCATACCAATATTCTAGATAAAAACCTGGGATTTACACTCTTTTTTTTGAAATTCGATTCCAATTTGGAACCAATAACTTTTGGTAATGAGAGTCAAAAAAAACTTTCACTTGAAGGATTTAAATTCCTAACCGATAGTGATTATATAAACGAAAGGAGGAAATCATGATTCACATTACTAATAAGTCCGAACAAGGCCCACAAACAGTAACACAAACTGGCAAGCCCAATATGACTTACACAATGACAAACGATTCTACTGATCTTCTTCTTTCGGCATCCCTTAACGATGCGCACGCCTTCGTCGTCGCCATCTTCTAGATAGCTCTAAAAGAAATCAAAAAATCAAATAAAAATCACGATCCCCGATGGGGTAGTGGAAATATAGTTAGTTTTTAACCGCAACAACAAGCCTTAGGAGGACAACAATGAAAGCGGCCAAACAATATAAACAACAGTGGGAAGAAGCCAACTGGATTCGATTGCTTTATATAGCTAACCGAATCTATGAAGCTTTAAACAAGGTATTTAAGAATGTATTAATAGGAGTAAATGTTTTTCTTTTCATCATCTACCAAGCATTAAAAGCTGGTTGGCTGATAGTTAAATTATTATTTTTGACTGAACCAAGCATGATAAGAATTGAAAAGGATGAAACATGGATCTTCCGACAAATCAAATAACCTTAAATAGTTTGAATCTTCTCAAACACGGCCCCCAAGTAATGGTCGAGCCAACGATGACCGTACTCGGGGTCCCTTTTTTTAGAAATATAACCCATATGTCCACCATGCCTTTGCAAGGTCAAGTGAACATGTTCGTTCCATTTTGCTTTTAGGTAATCTTTAATATCTACAAACGGATCATCATAGGCCGTTAATACAAAAGTATCTGTTTTAATCTGATCTACATAATTCAATGCCGAACATTTTTCGTAATAATCTGCAGCGTCTTTAAAGCCATTTGCTTTTGAAGTGTAAAGCATATCAATATCGGTTGTTCGCGCCAGACGTGGCAAACTAATATCATCGCGACTCTCAATGAGCTTCTTTAAAATTAAATAAAATCTGTAATCATAAATTTTAGACAGACCTTTACTCAAAAGTTTAGCTGCATTAGCTAGGTCCAGTGGAGCATTTACAACTATTGCTTTATCCGGCTGGTCACTTCCGTAACGATAACTCAGTAAATTAAGTAAAATACTACCACTCATTGAAAAACCCAGCGCTATTTGCTGACTACCGGGAAATTGACTGCGAGCCCACTTAATAACAGCACCGGCGTCTTCGCCTCTACCCGAATGATAGGATTTTTTAGATTTGGCTTTTTCATTAGCACCACGGTGATTAACTAAAACAATATTCCAACCCAGCTTATGTGCTAAGTTAGCACTTCTTCGCACATAATCGGCCTGAGAGTCACCAGCCAAACCATGATAAATGCTGATGGTGTATTTTGATTTGTTATCAAAGTACTCTAACAATAACTCATCGTGATCTTCCAGTTTTAAAATATAGTCTATAAATTTAATTTTAAATGGGTCCGAAGGCAAAACATGACCTAAAACCGTTTGCGTATGGCCAGTTAATAGCGGAACCACGGGCTTAAAAGGCTTGAGCTTTAAATTTATGTCAGAAATTTTTTTGCTATCCAATTTTTACCAAACCTTTATGCGCTGAGCCTCATCTAAATATAACTAGCAGAACTAGGTGTTTCGCTCTTGTTATTTACACACAGTGCAACATTTGAAAAAACGCTTACAGTTAAAAATGACAGCATAAAAACAACAAATCTAAACGTAAACACGACAATCCTCCTGATATAATTTTTGATACGGCTTAATTCTGTCACGAGTCGTGTCAGGGCGTGAAGCTTTTTTTCCACAATAGACATAATGTCAACTTCGAGTGATAATGAAACCTCACTCGACTATTCAATAGGAGTTAAACATGTCAGTACCGTTTATTGATTTAAAATCACAATATAAAGCTTTAAAAAATTCTATAGATTCACGTATTCAAAAAGTATTAGAAAGCGGAGCCTACATTGGAGGTCCAGAGGTAGCTGAACTTGAAAAAACATTAGCTCAACACACAGGCACTAAGCATTGTTTAGCTGTAGCTAGCGGAACTGATGCGCTACTTATTCCTTTGATGGCGCTGGGCATAGGTCCAGGTGACGAAGTTATCACAACTGCGTTTTCGTTTATCGCGACTGCAGAAACTATCGTATTATCTGGAGCAACCCCTGTTTATGTTGATATCGACCGCAAAACTTTCAATATAGATCCTAAAAAAATTGAAGCTGCAATTACACCAAAAACAAAAGCTATTATGCCAGTTTCACTTTACGGACAAGTAGCTGACATGGATGAAATCAATGCCATTGCAAAAAAACATAATCTTTTCGTAATTGAAGACACAGCCCAATCTTACGGTGCAAAATACAAAGATAAAAAAAGTGGTAACTTAACTACTGCTGCAGGAACTTCGTTTTACCCAGCTAAGCCTTTAGGTTGTTATGGAGATGGCGGAGCTATTTTCACCAATGATGACCAACTCAATATTGCAATGAAAGAAATCCGTGAACACGGCTCGGAAAAACGCTACTACCACACTCGCTTAGGTGTTAACGGCCGCTTAGATACAATTCAATGCGCAATTTTATTGGCCAAAATGGAAAGATACGACTGGGAAGTTGAACAACGTAATCGCGTGGCTCGTCGCTACGATGCTGCATTCAAAGGTTTTGAATCTATCGATAAAGAATTCTCAACTCCGTTTGTTCACCAACACAACGAGAGCGTTTGGGCTCAATACACACTGACAATCACTAACCGTGACCTATTCCAAAAGAAAATGACGGAATTACAGGTTCCAACTGCTGTGCACTACCCTATGACTATGCCAGATCAACCTTGGTATAAAAATAATACTAAATGCTCTCACGACATCTCTATTTCGAGATGGGCTTCAAATCACGTAGTAAGTTTGCCTTTGTACCCTGATATGGACGACAAAACTCAGGATATCGTGATTGATGCCGTTAAAAAAGCAGTCGAATTTTCTGTAAAACAGGCGTAAGCTAAGCACATGAAAACAGAATTTGCTCCGCTCGTAAAAACAGTCAGCTTCCAGGCCGCAGGTAAAACAATCACTTGGGGCGATGCTAAAAACTTTGTTCTTTTTGCAGGTCCCGACATTATTGAAGATGAAGGTATGGTTATCGAAACAGGAACCGAAATCAAACGTATCACTGATACTCTTGGAATTCCGTGGATTCTGAAATGCTCGTTCGATAAAGCTAATCGTCAAAGCTCAAACAGCTTTCGCGGTCCCGGCATGCAATCAGCTCTTAAATCTTTAGATAAAATTAAATCAAAAATCGGTTGCGCTCTGATCACCGACGTTCATGAAACTATTCAAGTTAAAGAAACTGCAGAATATGCTGAAGTTATTCAGATACCAGCATTCTTATCGCGCCAAACCGATTTGCTAGTTGAGGCTGCAAAAACAGGCCGAGTAATTCACATTAAAAAAGGCCAATTTTTGGCTCCTTGGGATATGAAAGCGATTGCTAATAAAGCAACTCAGGCCGGTAACGACAAAATCTTGCTCTGCGAGAGAGGCACCACATTTGGTTACAACCGTTTAATTAACGACATGACGGGTTTGGTTGAAATGCGCAGATTAGGGTTTCCGGTGGTTATGGACTGCACGCACTCCACACAGTTACCTGGAGCTACCGGCGAATCTAGCGGTGGACGTGGCGATATGGTATGGCCTTTAGCAAGAGCTGCTGTAGCTATAGGCGTTGATGGCATTTTTGTGGAAACACACCCCAACCCTGCTGAAGCTTTGTGCGACGGCCCCACATCTTTACCTCTAAATAACCTGGAGTCTTTCCTTAAAAATCTTCAATTGATTTTTAAAACTCACCAGCAATCATCATAGAACTCATAGACTTGACTCTGAGCCCCTCAGAGTCAAAATAACAGCTCATGGAATATCTTAAAAAAATCTGGCGCCCGCTGCTGGCGATTACTCTTATTGTAGTTCTCATCAAAAAAGGCCCATTTCAAGTTGAGCAGTTAAAGTTTATTTTAACTCACTCTACGATTGTTATCTTAGGTTTTGTAATTTTCTTCCTACAGGTACTGATATTCTCGTTCAGGTGGAGGCTTTTCGTTAACCTAGTTACTAAAGTTCCGCTACTGAAAATTTTCAAGCTTAACTTAGTTGGCTACTTCTTTAATTACTTCATCCCAGGTGGGGTTAGTGGCGATATCGTTAAAGCACTGGAATTATCAAAAGATAAAAGCACCACAAGATCTGAAGCACTTTCAACTGTTCTTTCTGACCGTATTTTCGGTTTATTTGCCATGATCACATTTACTTTTGTTTTTTTACTGATCGAGTACTCTATCAATAAAGAAGACTATATACTTAAGTTTTTATTATTAAATGCAGTATTATTTGCTGGGATGATTGCAGCACTATTATTTCTACCCTATGTATTTGTTAAAATTTCCAACCTACTTCCTAATAACAAATCAAATCTGTTAGTTAAGGCTGAAAAACTGATTAATTCTTTACATTTTACTCTTATCACTTTTAAAAATATTAAACTCCAATCCAAAAGCTTTTTAGTGAGTATAATCGGTCAGTTATTGGCCATTTACTTTATGTATGAAGTTGTCAGAATTCTCGGCGTTCCTCAACCTTCTTTCTTCGTATTCTTTGCACTTTGCTGTTTTTCTTTCGTCGCTTCGGCCATACCTATTTTTCCAGCTGGCGTTGGTGTAGGCCAAGCAGCTATTTATGTTATGTTCTCGAATATAAGCGAAGATTTAGGCAAAGCTACTATTACCGCTATCTCAGCTCTTCAAATATTCAACTTATTTTATGCACTTATCGGCGGAGTTATATTTTCATTTATGCCTAAAGTTAAAAAAGAATTGGAAGAAAGCTTATGATGAAAAAAAATAAATCTATTAAAACATTCAACGTCCACGGTTCACACAACACACAAGCTTGGGAGTTTTCCAATCACTTAGTACCTCCTCAAACGGCGTCTACAACATTTCGTCTACGTTCGCTTAAGCGTGGCGCAGACGGCTTTCAATTATTCGCAAACCCAAATAGCCTTGAAAAACATTTAAAGAATAACGACCCTATCTGGATTTACGACCGTCTCGAAGAGCCCTCATCAAAAATGCTAGAAGAACAATTGGCGAAAATGGAAAATGGCGAAACAGCTATTAGTTTTTCAAGCGGCATGGGAGCCATATCGGCTTCGTTACTTGCATTTTTAAAATCCGGCGATCATTTAATATCCCATCAGACATTATACGGGTGTAGTTATAGCCTAATCACATCATGGCTACCTAGATTCGGCATCACTCATGATCTGATCAACATGAATGGCATCACAGCCAAAGACTTAAAAAATAAAAAACTTAAAATCCTTTATTTTGAATCAGTCGCAAATCCATCTCTAGAAATTATTGATATAAAAAAAATTAGTCAGCTTGTTAAAGCAGAAAATAGAAATCGAAACGACGAAAATAAAATTAAAATCATCGTCGACAACACATTTGCAACTCCTTGGGGTATGCGCCCGTTAGATCACGGCGCAGATCTCGTCATTCAAAGCTTAACCAAAAACATAGCAGGCTTCGGCACAGAAATGGGCGGAGCCGTTATTACTTATAAAAAATTTTTAAGCTCACTACTTCTTATCCGTAAAGATATAGGTGCGATCATGCACCCACACTCCGCTTGGAATATTATGGTGTATGGCATTCCTTCTCAGGTCCTGAGATTTGAAGCACAACAGAAAAACTCAATTAAGGTTGCTGAATATCTTGAAAAACATCCAAAAGTTGAAAATGTTAGTTACCCTGGGTTGAAATCATTTCCGCAATACAAGCTTGCAAAAACTTTACTCCAGTCACCAGATGGTGAGTTTGCCCCGGGACAAATGCTCACCTTTACCCTTAAGGGTAATAATAAGATTACAGAAAAATTTATTAATCATATTGCACAGAATAGTTATTCTATCACTTTGGCGGTAAGCTTAGGACTCATTAAGACACTTATCGAAGTTCCAGGCTTAATGACCCACGCCGCAGTTCCTAAAGAAAAACAAGAACAGTCTGGAATTCCTGCCAAACTCATAAGAATGAGTATTGGCATTGAAGATCCTGCAGACATTATTTCAGATTTAGAAGATGCATTTAAAAAAATATAGAGGAATCATCAAATGACATTACTAATTAAACAGATTATTAATTTTATTCGCCTTCTCCACTCCGACACCGGACAAAATCAAGTAGCAGCAGGCTTGGCATTCGGTGTATTTTTAGGTTTTGCACCTTTTTTATCGATACAGACATTACTAGTTCTGTTTATCATTTTTATTTTCAGAGTGCAGCTAGGTGCTGCATTTTTATCGGCCTTTTTCTTTAAATTTGTAGCCTACTTACTGGATCCTGTTGCCGACCCTATCGGCCGCTCGCTTCTTGAAAATGAATCTCTTCGCCCGCTCTGGACTTATATGTTCAATGTACCGCTCCTGCCAATGACAAGATTTAACAACTCAATCGTATTGGGCTCGTTCATGATCTCAATTATTCTCTGTCCGATTCTGTATTATGTTTTCAAAATTCTCATCATTAAATACCAAACCACACTGGTCAAAAAAGTCGAATCCTCTAAAGCATGGAAAGCACTGAAGGCCACCAAGCTTCACGACTGGTATACTAAATATAACGATTTGTACGGAGGTTAATCATGAATACAACTGAAACTCAAACTTCTGCTGCAAAAGTTAAAAAAACTCAAGGCATTATCCGCTGGAATGCTATCATTCCTTTTTTAATTATCTCAGCTCTAGTCTATCTTTACTTTGTTTTATTTTTCGATGCACACATGAAGCGAGCCATTGAGTGGGGCGGCTACAAAGCTCTTGGTACAGAATTAAATATAGGCGAATTCAAAAGCTCTTTTATTAAAGGCAATGTAAGAATAACTAAGATAGAACTTACCAACCGCGAAACCCCGCAGTTTAACTCGATCGAGCTGGGCGATATCCGATTTGACGTCAAATGGGATGCATTACTTCGCGTTAAATTTGTTATCGAAGAAATCGCCGTCGAAGGCGTACAGTTTATGTCTAAACGAGCCTATCCAGGCAAGGTTGCGCCTCCTGAGGTGGACAGCAACGAGCCTGGCTTTGCTCAGCAATTACAAGACAAAGCTCTCAATAAACTCGACAAAGAAAATCAAAACAATATTCTTGGCGACGCCGCTCAGTTTTTAAAAACCGGCAAATTCGATGATCAAATTAAAAATTTAGAAGGCCAGTTGGCCTCTAAAAAAATGTTAGAAGACATGAATGCAAAATGGACAGCCAAACGTACCGATTGGGATGCAAAAATCAAATCCTTACCAACCGGTCCTGAGCTCAATGCACTCAATGAGAGATTCAATAAAGTTAAATTTAAAGATTTTGCCAATCTGCAGGAACTCGACGCTTCTGTTAAAGAGGTCGATTCCATCGTTAAAGAAATTGACAGCAAAACTAAACAAGTACAGGACCTTAAATCCCAGCTCGATGCAGATCTTAAATCTATCGATCAGGATTACAAAGCTATCGATCAACAAATAAAAACCGACATTGCGACAATCAAGAGCCGATTTAAAATACCTAAGATTGACGCCGCTAGCTTCGCTAAAGCTCTTTTCATGAGTTACCTCACTCCTTACATGCAGAAACTCGACAACTACAAAGCAATGGCCACCAAATACCTCCCGCCCAAGTATGCAAAAATGGTTAATGGCGAAAAAAAAGATTCTGCTGATGACGATAAAATCCAGCCACATCCGCGGAGCGAAGGCGTTACTTATGAGTTCCCGGTAAAAAACGGTTATCCGCTTTTCTGGATTCAAAAGGTTTCTCTGAGTTCAAAATCAAATGCACAAAGTGATTATGGAGACTTTACTGGCCTCATCAGCAACATCACGTCCAACCAACGTCAAATTGGCAAGCCCACTACTGTTAAAATCAACGGTAGCTTCAATAAGATGAAATTACAGGGTATCCACTTAGATGCTCTTCTGAATAATATTAATAAAGACGCCATAATTCAGTATGAATTCGGAATAGACTCTTATCCGATTGCCGATATGCAGTTGATCCAGTCTAAAGATGCTACGATCTCCATCCCTCTCACCGATTCCAGTTTCTTAACCACCGGTGAAGTTCTAGGTTTCAAAAATTACGATATAAAGTTAAACAACACGTTCAGCAATGTCAGCTTCCAGATTGCCTCTGAAAACTCCACTGTAAATGAAGTTTTAAAAAGCACTCTCGGAACCATCAATAAGTTCGACCTTCAAGCTTCAGCCAAAGGTGAGCTAAAAGATCTCAACATCGACATCAGATCCAGCCTAGGCGGCGATCTCGAGAAAGCTTTCCAAAAACTACTTCAGAACAAAATCAACGAAGCCAACGAAAAGCTGCAGGCGGCCATCAACTCTGAAATCAACAAGCTTAAAACCCAGTTTACTGCGCAAGTCGATAGTTTAAAAGCGCAAGCGCAAACCGAAGTTAAGAAACTACAGACACAAATTGATGATCAAAAAAAGCAAGCCGAAACCAAAATAGCGCAAGCCAAAAAAGATTTCGAAGACAAAGCTAAGGCTCAGGTTCAAAAAGAAGGGCAAAAACAGCTCGACGATTTAAAGAAAAAGCTGGGTCTTTAGTTAAAATAAATATTTAAATGAAACACTTGTGTCGTCAGCATAAGTGTTTTCAGATACTGAGTGTCTCCATTTCAAAGACACTCCCCAACTTTTTCGATTAAGTGATTGAGTTAACTGCACATATTGATAAGATTTTTTTGTTTCAAATTCATTCCAGTGATACCCATAGGAAACATTAGATTTTAAATTAAAAATCCCACGAACTATAAATCCAAATTCGGGTTTACCATACAAATAATTTATTTGTTCATTAAATGAAAATCCTAGCTGTGGCATTACATAGAAACTCATATCTTTGTGTAAATTATAAGTTTTACCGGCCCCACCTTCAATAAATCCTACTATACGCTCGGCCATCCATTGGCTATATTGCGGCTCAATACCCAAGCGCAAAGCCCCTGATAACCCACCGATTAAAGAATCCACTGGGTTTAACGCAACGGCAGAGTATAGCGTTAATGTCTTAACAGACAAAAGCTTTGATCTAAGTTCATAGTTTAAAAACATCTCAAAAATCTTAAGTTCACTCTCACTTAAATATTGTGAATTATCATCGTCCAAACTGTGAGATGCTGGCAAATACCCTATCAATACAGAGTCAGATACGAAACCCGATGCCACTGACATTGAAGTGTATGCTAGACTCACTTGCGAATCTGAAATAGTAGAAACTGGTTTTTTATAATTAGTAAAATCAAGCTCTGCTTTATTAAGTAATAATTTTTTTCTATTCTCTCTCCAAATATCTGTATTAATTTCTTCAGTTTCAAATAAATAATCATTGTAACTATTAGCCAATTCGCAACTGGGATTAACTTCTAAAGTGTTGGAGCATTTTTCAAATTCTCGATTTTTTATTGATCTTATCTCTGCTGACGGAATATTAAATTCATTTTGTAAAGCCTTAATCTTCCATCGGCTTGTCGGATAAAAGGTCGTTTCTCCTGTTAATCCATTATTATATGCGGAACGAACGACATCGAGAGGCGAAAGCCAAAGTGAGCGGTCCTTGGATATATCTTTATTTACAACCGCCAGCGTATCAAAAACCAGTGTCGCGCAATTATATGTATGAAAAAAATAGTTAAATCTTATATTTTTCATCTCATAAAAATGAAAATGAAGTAATTTTCTTTCAAAATCAAATAGAGGAATATCATATTCCCAAATATTTCGATTCTCGACAAACAAGTAGTTATTCTGAACTAAATTATACGGCGACAGAGAATAATACCCATTCTTACCTGTAACTAAACTTTCAAAGGCCAGCTTAATAAAGTTATTTCCGTCAATATCTGTAAAAAACGATAAAGCATGATCAACTTGCATACCGCTTAGATTTACACCTGAAATTTTAAAAAAAACATGGCCCATCATACTTGAAGGTTGTGAAATATTCTCTGAGGCAAAGACCAGTTTTATTTTATCCATTGGAGCTCGGGAAACAAATTCTGTCAGATTGTCACACACTGAAAAATTAAAATCGGGCAAAGCTATTTTTGACTTCAACCACAGAAAGCGCGCTGGAAACAAACAAATTTCATTTTTAGCAGCCGTACTACTGAATACTTTTATAGACTCAACAAGTTCATTTTCTAAACTAGGCCGCAATTTTGATAAGTAAAAATTTGAGTCGGCTATCGTTGGAGATCGGCCTTTAAAATGTAACAGCGCCTTCCACACAGGATCATTGGCTAAGTCTAATTCTATTGATTTTTCAATTAAATAAGATGATTCAGTTGCAAAAGAATGTGATACAAAAAATATCTGCACCAATACTAGGTATACAATTTTTTTAAAAATATTAAGTCGGAACATTACTCAAAAAGAAGTCTCATAAACATAGAGACTTCTTTTTGCTCTTTCATTATTTACAAGGAATAACTACGTTATCCTGGTATTTCCACATTTCATCTGAGGCATAGTCAGTTGATGAACCGAAAGTTCCGCCAGATAGAATATTAATAAAGAATTTCATATCCACTTCACTCTGTAACAAAGTTTGCTTGCTACAAGCCGGCGTATCTACTGTAATTATTTTTCCGTTTTTAGAACGCTTTACTGCAACTATTGCCGGTCCTGAAAACGGAATACCATCAATACGACCTTTGATTTCTGTATTGTTAGAAGTGGTAATGCTTACCATCTGAGTTTCATCATTTAAAATAGTCGCACAACCGCTTAATAATATTGCCGTCGCTGCGATGAACATTATCGTTTTCATAAGTACCCCTTTGTGTTTTCTTAAATGCTAACAAGCTTTACAAAAAGTGCAAAGAAAATTAACAACAAGCGGTTTAATTAGCCTAACTATAATTTTAAAGTTTTCCAATCCACCACAGACTTAACAACAACAGGCTCGTTATTATTTTTTTTCAGAATCACACTCATCGGTAAACGGTCTGCATTTAAGAATTTAGCAAAGGTATTGTCGCCGTCCCACACACGTATATAGCGACTGTTGTTAAATTCCGGAAAGCTCTTCATAAATTTGGCTATATCATCTTGATATTCGTCCAGAGAAACGATAACAAATTTAACGTCTGGATGCTTTTCAGAAAACTCTATTAGCTCTGGTACTTCGTTAACGCAAGGGCCGCACCACGAGGCCCAAAGGTGAACAATCACATCTTGTTGGCTGCTTAGCGCAGTATTATCAACCTTAAACTTGTTACCAGTATAGTCGCGCAAATCTGCACTGTATATTGTGTTTAAAACAGATTCCGAACTTAACTTAGCCTCTTTGCTTTGAGCGCTTGGTTTATCTGAACCAATATTCAGATACCCACCTTTAAAAACAAAAAAAATAAATAGCGCTGCCAACCCAATAAAGATAAGTGAAATTTTTAACTTCATACCTAATAGCCTACATGATCCTTTTAAATTTGGAATATTTTAAACAAAAAAAAACCCAAGGTTTTCACCTTGGCTTTCAAGTTTTATACTTTTAAAATGATTATCTAGCCGCGTGCATTGCTGCGCGAGATTTGTTTCTCATTTTTCTTACTACTTTTTTAGATTTTTCTACTGCAACAGCATTAGCTTTTTTAGCTTTGCTTTGTGCTTTAACAGCTGCTTTATCTTCTTTAGTAGCTTTGCCTTTAGTAGCAGTAGCTTTTGCTTTATAGTCGTAATCTACGAACTCTAAAAAAGCCATCTCTGCTGTATCACCCGGTCTACGACCGATTTTAATCACGCGAGTGTAACCACCGTTGCGATCTTTAAATCTTGGAGCGATATTTTTAACTAATTCTAAACCCATATCTTTGCTAGCAAGCTTTGCGATAACTAGACGAGTTGAATTTAAATCGCCTTTTTTACCTAAAGTTACTGTTCTTTCGATATGACGGCGAACTTCTTTAGCTCTTGCAACAGTTGTTTTGATACGGCCGTGCTCAACCAAAGAAACCATTAATCCACGAATAAGGGCCTTTAGAGGGCCACTTTTACGACTAAAATGTTTTACTAAACGACGATGTGATGACATCTCGAACTCCTACTATTGTACTTCTTTTTTAACTGACACTGGCATTGAATTTGGATCCCATCCTGGAGGCGGCCATCCTTCGATCTTCATTCCAAGACCTAATCCCATTGTCGTTAAAATTTCTTTAATTTCATTTAATGATTTGCGACCAAAGTTTTTAGTTTTAAGCATTTCAGCTTCTGATCTTACTACTAACTCACCGATGAAACGGATATTAGCATTTTTAAGACAGTTAGCAGAACGTACGCTTAACTCTAAATCGTCAACTGAACGGAATAAGTTTTCGTTCAATGATGAAGAACCCATTCCTCTTACTTCGTCTGAAGGCTCTAAAGACTCGTCGAAAGTTAAGAAGATTTGTAATTGTTCTTTTAAGATTTTCGAAGCTAATGAAACTGCTTCTTCAGGTTTTAAAGAACCGTCAGTCCATACTTCTAAAGCTAAAGAATCATAATCAGTTCTTTGTCCTACACGAGCATTCGATACAGAATAGTTAACTTTTCTGATCGGGCTGTGTAAAGCATCTACACCGATAAAGCCAACTTGTAAGTCTTCAGTGCTGTTTTCAACTGGAGCGTAACCACGTCCATAAGACACGATTAACTCAGCGTTGAAGTTTGCATTATTACCTAAAGTAGCAATGTGCTGGTGTGGATTTAAAATTTCAATTTTATCAGTTGTACTGATATCAGCAGCCGTTACAACTCCAGGACCTTTTTTTGAAATTTTCAAAGTTAAAGGCTCAGAATTGTATTGTCTGAAACGAACTTGTTTTAAGTTTAAGATAATGTCTGAAACATCTTCTAAAACATCAGGTATTGTCGAGAACTCATGCAAAACTCCATCGAATTTTACAGCCGTTACCGCAGAACCCATCATAGAACTTAATAATATTCTTCTTAATGAATTACCAAGAGTAACACCAAAACCTCTTTCAAGAGGGCGTACAACAAATTTTGCGTACTCTACAGATTGAGTATCTTTTTCGATCTCAAATCCTTTTGGTTTAATTAACTCTCTCCAAAATTTATAATAGTGTTCTTGCATCTTTACCCCTTAATTATCGTGAGTAGTACTCAACGATCATACTTTCTTCTACTGGAATTGTTACTTCATCACGAGATGGAACGTCTTTAACTGTTCCTTTAAATGCTGCGTGATTTGCATCAAGCCAACTTGGAATCGTACGGCGAGCAACTGCTTGGATAGCACCTAAGATTTTATTCATTTCTTTACTTGCTTGCGCCACTTCAACTACATCACCTTTTTTAACGATGTAACTTGGGATATTTACTCTTTTGCCATTTACCATAAAATGGTTATGAGAAATCAACTGACGAGCTTCACGACGAGAGGCCGCAAAACCTAAAGTGTAAACAACGTTGTCTAATCTTAATTCTAAGAATTTTAATAACGCGTTACCGGTGATCTCTTTAGACTGATCAGCCATTTCGAAATATTTATGGAATTGCTTTTCAGAAAGACCATAATATCTTTTAGCTTTTTGTTTTTCACGTAATTGTAACGCGAACTCAGAGAACTTAAGACGAGACTGACCATGTTGTCCCGGTGGGTATGGTCTTCTTTCAAAAGCACATTTATCAGAAAAACATCTGTCACCTTTTAAGAAAAGTTTCATGTTTTCGCGACGGCATAATTTACAAACTGAACTTTGTACACAACTCATAATTTAACTCCGATTATATTCTACGACGCTTAGGAGGTCTGCATCCGTTATGAGGAATTGGAGTGATATCTTTTAAAGATAAAATTCTCATTCCTGTTCCTGCTAAAGCTCTGATTGCTGGCTCACGACCTGCACCAGGACCCGTTAAAAGAACGTCTACTGATTTCATTCCGCTATCCATGGCTTTTTTAGCTGCATCTTCACAAGTTACTTGAGCTGCGTAAGGAGTACCTTTACGGCTGCCTTTAAAACCCATGTGACCAGCTGAAGACCAAGAAACTGCGTTTCCTGACATGTCAGTGAAAGTGATGATCACGTTACCGAAACCAGCCGAAATATGGCATTGGCCTTGGACAACATTTTTTTTAACTTTTTTCTTTGCCGTTGTTGGCTTTTTTTCCATTGTAGTATTCATATTTTTACCTTATCGCCTAAACAGCTTTTTTCTTGTTAGCTACTGTTTTCTTAGGACCCTTACGAGTTCTAGCATTCGAACGAGTATTCTGACCACGAACAGGTAAACCTTTTCTGTGGCGAGTACCGCGATAGCAGTTAACATCTGTTAAACGCTTGATAAACATACCGATATCACGACGTAAATCTCCTTCAACTTTCCAGTTGGCTTCGATCAACGCACGCATTCCTGCCGTTTGTTCATCCGTCAAAGCGTCAGTTCTTAAAGTATCTGGGATACCTACTTCTTGACAAATTTTACGAGCGCGTGAACGCCCAATTCCGAATATATAAGTTAAAGCGACTTCTACTCTCTTATTACGAGGTAAGTCGATACCCATTAAACGTGCCATAGCTTAACCTTGCCTTTGCTTGTGTTTAGAGTTCTCACAGATAACTCGTACAACACCTTTTCTTTTAATAACTTTACATTTATTACATATTTTTTTTACTGATGGTCTGACCTTCATAACAATACTCCGCCAAAGGTTACGATTAGTAACACTGTATATAAACCTAGTCTAGCCCTAATTAGCTAATGCTAGAATTTTAATAATTTGTTCAAAAACCACATCTGGCTCCTGCTCGCTGTCTACCTCTACCAAGTTGCCTTGTTTTCGGTAGAACTCGATCGTGGGACCGGTGTTCTTTTCAAACTGAGCCAAACGCTCGTTAATCACTTCTTCCCGGTCATCAGGCCTATGAGTTAGGGAGCCTCCACACTTTTCACAAAGGTGGCCCTTACTCGAGGGTTTGCTCTCTACATGGTAAATTTCACCACATTGAGAACAAGTTCTGCGTCCGGTTAGACGTTTTACTAAGATCTGAGGATTGATCTTAAAATAAACTACTTTATCGATCTGTGTAGCCTTTTTTTTCAGCATAGAGTTTAAACTCTCAGCCTGCGCTACCGTTCTTGGAAAACCATCGAAAATAACCGATTTTCCTTCTTGCTGATCCATATAGCTATCAACAAGGTCTATCATAACTTCATCAGGTACTAACTTTCCCTGATTCATAAAACTTTGTGCATGAAGCCCTAAGGCCGAGCTCGCTGCAATTGCACCTCTTAGAACATCACCTGTACTAAGCTGAACAAAACCGTACTTTTCAATGAACCTTCGGGATTGGGTACCTTTACCTGATCCCGGAGCTCCGATCAAAATTATGTTCAAAACTGAACCCTTCTGCTGCGGATTTTAACGCCCTTTAAGAAAGAATCATATTTGCTAGATAATAAATGAGATTGAATTTGTTGAGAAGTATCGATAGCCACACCAACTAAGATCAATAAGCTCGTACCACCGAAATGGAACGGAATATTGAAGAACTGAGTTAATAAACCAGGTAAAATACAAATCACACACAAGTACACACAACCTAATACATTAATTCTATCTAATACATAACGGATAAAGTCAGCAGTGCTTTTTCCAGCTCTGATACCAGGAACGAAAGCTCCTGATTTTTTCAGGTTTTCAGAAACTTCATCAGCGTTGAAAACGATATCAGTGTAGAAGAATGAGAAGAACACGATAAACAATACAAAAAGAATATTAAAAATAACACCGTTTGGATTTAAAGAATCTCTCATTGAGTTTAACCATGGAAGATTCATAAACTGAGCTAAAGTGCTCGGGAACATTAACAATGAACTAGCAAAAATTGGTGGAATAACACCTGCAAAGTTAATTTTAATTGGTAAATGGCTAGTGGCCAAAGAACCCATATTGTTATTTGCTAAACGTTGGCTATACTGAATTGCAATTCTTCTTTGAGCTACTTCCATGAAGATAACTGCGGCAATAACTACTACCATGAAAAGTAATAGAGCCAAGCCGATAATCATCTTTAACTCACCTGATTTAACAAGTTCATAAAGTTGGGTGGCGCCGGAAGGAATCGCAGCAGCGATACCTGTAAAGATAATTAAAGACGTACCGTTACCGATACCACGCTCTGTAATTTGGTCGCCCAACCACATGATGAAACATGTACCGGCAACTAAAGTCAGAACAGTTACGAATTTAAAAGGGAAAACACCTAAAGATCCTGAAGACAGTAACGAACCGCCAACTGAAGTCGTCTGGCTCGCCAACCAAGTACTAATTCCATAACCTTGAATTACAGCCAGAACCACTGTTGCATATTTAGTGTATTGATTAATTTTTTTACGACCTGCTTCGCCTTCTTTTTTCAAAGCTTCCAGGAAAGGAAGAGCTGAAGTTAAAAGTTGAAAAATAATTGAAGCCGAAATATACGGCATGATACCTAAAGCGAATACAGAGAATTGTGATAAAGCCCCACCGCTGAAAGTGTCAAATAAACCAAAGATACCACGGTTTTGAGAGCTGAAAAACTCAGAAACCGCTACGCCATTAACACCTGGAGTTGGGATGTGTACGCCAATACGGTATACAGCAAGACAAATTAAGGTGAAGAAAATTTTATTTCTGAGACTGCCTAAACCTTTGTTGTCATTTTGATCTGCCACTATTTACTCGCTCTTTTGTATGTAGCTTTTGGAGCAATGATTTCAACCTTGCCGCCAGCTTTTTCAATAGCTTCTTTAGCTTTAGCGCTGATGAAGTGAACCTTAACAGATACTGCTTTTTTCACTTCGCCTTTAGCTAAGACTTTTACTTTTGAACCTTTAGTCACTAAACCAGCTTGGTGTAAAGAAGCTGCGTCTACGTCACCTTTAACTTTAGACAAATCAGAAAGATTCACGATTTGATAGTTGGTAGCGAAATCTACGTTAGTGAAACCGAATTTAGGCAAACGACGAGACAAAGGAGTTTGACCACCCTCGAAACCACGTCTAACAGTACCGCCCGTACGAGCTAACTGACCTTTGTGACCTTTAGTCGAAGTTCCGCCCATACCAGAACCGATACCGCGACCGATTCTTTTTGAGTAGTGAGTAGACCCTGCTTTTGGTTTTAAACTTGATAATAAACTCATATAAAACTCCGATTAATTCTTAACTGTAATTTCAACTAAGTGTTGAATTTTATAAAGCTGACCTCTGTTAGCCGGAGTATCAGTTTTAGTAACAACTTGATTGATTTTTCTTAAACCTAGCGCTTGAGCAGTCTTAATTTGAGTAGGACTGCAACCGATAGTTGATTTTACTAATTTTACTTCAAAAGTCTTAGCCATTTTGAGCCGCCTTCTTAAGCTGTTTTAAACCGTCTAAAGTTGCACGAACAGCATTGTGAGGGTTACGAGTACCAACACATTTAGTTAAAATATCTTTTACGCCTACAGATTCAAGAACCGCACGAACTGCACCACCGGCAATAACGCCAGTACCAGCTGCAGCAGGCTTCATGATTACTTTTGCGCTACCGAATTTACCGATAACTTCGTGAGGAATAGTTCCCTCAAATAAGTTAACATCACGGCAAGATTTTTTTGCAGAACGAGTTGCTTTACCAATAGCTTCAGGAACTTCGCCTGCTTTACCGCTACCGAAACCAACTTGACCTAATTTATCACCAACAACAACTAAAGCAGCGAAAGAAAATCTACGACCACCCTTAACAACTTTTGTTACGCGGTTAATCGCTACAACTTTTTCTTCCATTTCATTTACGTTCATTTTTTCCATCTAATCTCCGATTAAAAGTTTAAGCCAGCTTCGCGAGCACCATCAGCTAATGATTGAACACGACCGTGATAGATAAATCCGTTTCTATCGAATACTACAGATTTAATTCCTTTTTTCATAGTAGCAGCAGCAACTGCCTTACCAACTTCTTTAGCTAATTCTTTGCCAGTGGCTTTAGTCTCTAAGCTTAAAGAAGAAACTGTTAAAATTGTTTGTTGAGAATCATCATTGATTACTTGTGCATACATATGTGTATTGCTGCGGTAAATACAAAGACGAGGTCTTTCAGAAGTACCTTTTACGGTTTTTCTGATTCTGATCTTCTTCTTAAGTCTATTTCTAGTCTTAGCAGCTGTGTGTTTTGATACTCTTAACTTCATAAAATACCTCTTAAATATTAATTACTATTTACCTGCAGATTTACCGGCTTTACGACGGATATGTTCACCAACGTAACGAACACCTTTACCCAAGTAAGGCTCTGGTGGTCTGAAGCTTCTTACTTTAGCCGCTACTTGCCCAACTAAAGCTTTATCAGCTCCAGTTACGCTTACTGTAGTTTGTTTATCTACCTTGATCTCGATACCTTCTGGGATATCAAAGAAAATCGGATGAGAGAAACCTAAAGAAAGTTCCAATTTTTTACCAGCAACGTTAGCGCGGTAACCAACCCCGTGTAACTCTAATGACTTAGTGAAACCCGTTGTTAAACCGTTAACTGCATTTTGTAATAAAACTTTATACAAACCATGTAATGATTTTGATTCTTTAGAGTCATCAGCACGAGTTAAAGTAACTTTTTTACCGTCCACTTTAGCTGTGATTCTTGAATCTAAATCATATTTTAATGCTGATTTAGCACCCTTAACCGTTACGATTTGACCCGCAACACTTACTTGTACTTTATCGTCAAAATTAACTGGATATTTACCTATTCTCGACATAACACCCTACCAAACTAAGCAAAGAAGTTCGCCACCTAAGTGGTTAGCTTTCGCATCTTTACCTGTCATGATTCCTTTACTTGTGCTGATGATTGATTGGCCAGTTCCTGAACGAACTACTGGAATTTCAGTAGCTTGAACATAAACTCTGCGTCCTGGAGTACTAACTTTTTGTAAGTTAGTAAAACCTGGGTTACCTACTTCGTCATATTTTAAATAAACACGCATAATGCCTTGTTTGCTATCGCGAGCTACTTTGTAGCTACGAGCAAAACCTTCGCTAATTAAAATCTTAGCTACATTTTCGCGAACTTTTGATGCAGGCAAATCTACTTTTTCAAGTTTAGCTGCCGAACCATTTCTAATTACTGTTAACATTGTTGCTATATGATCCATTTTTCCCCCTACCAGCTAGCTTTCGTTACGCCAGGTAGTTTTCCATCAAGCGCTAGTTGTCTAAAAGCAATTCTTGAAAGACCAAATTTACGGTAGTTACCACGAGGGCGACCAGTTAATTGGCAACGAGTTGTTACTCTGTTCGGAGACGTGTTACGAGGTAAAGCTTGTAATTTTTTACGAGCAGCATCTCTTTCTTCATCAGAAAGTTTCATATCTACTGCTTTATCTCTTAATTCAGCTCTGTACTTATAGTACTTCGTTGATTTTGCTTTTTTATCGTTATTTTTTTCAATACTTGCTTTTCTAGCCATTTTTAAATCCTATTACTTTCTGAAAGGCATACCAAGTGCCTCTAATAAAGCTTTACCTTCGTTGTCGTTACCCGCAGTTGTGCATATTGTAATATTCATACCACGAACTTTTTCAATTTTATCGTAGTTGATCTCAGGGAAAACGATTTGTTCTTTTAAACCCATGTTGTAATTACCGCGACCATCAAAACCTTTTGAAGGTAAACCACGGAAGTCACGTACGCGAGGTAATGCTAAAGTTTGCAAACGATCTAAGAAAGACCACATTCTATCGCGACGTAAAGTTACGCGCACGCCAATTGGAAGACCTTCTCTTAATTTGAAATTTGAAATCGCTTTTTTAGCTTTAGTAATAACAGCTTTTTGTCCGGCAATCGCAGAAATTTCTGTTACGATACCGTTCATGATTTTAGGATTTTGAACAGCTTCGCTTGTACAAACGCTGATAACAATTTTCTCTAAACGAGGAACTTGCATCGAACTGCTGTAACCCATTTGCTTTGTTAAAGCAGGTACGATCTCTTTTTTGTAGGTTTCTTGTAAACGACTCATCTATAACCTCTATAATACTTCCGGAGCTAGAGAAACAATCTTAACGAATTGTTTTGCTCTTAACTCTCTTGCTACTGGACCGAAGATACGAGTTCCAACTGGTTCTTTAGCAGCGTTAATTAATACCGCAGAGTTATCATCAAAGCGGATGTAGCTACCGTCCGGACGTCTCAATTTGTGAATTGTACGTACGATAACAGCTTTAGCCACGTCGCCTTTTTTAACTTTAGCGTTTGGAATTGCGTCTTTAATAGACACAACAATAACATCACCGATAGAAGCAAATCTTCTCTTAGAGCCGCCAAGAACTTTAATACACATTACTTCTTTTGCGCCTGAGTTATCTGCTACATTTAATCTAGTTTGCATTTGAATCATATATGCACCCTTACTTCGTTGCGTTCACAACGTTAGCTAAAGCCCAACGTTTAGTTTTGCTTAGTGGGCGAGTTTCAAAGATAACAACTGTATCGCCTACTTTAGCTTCTTGTTTTTCGTCATGAGCTTTAATGATTGAAGATTTTTTTACGTATTTACCGTACTTATCGTGTTTGATAGTTCTGTAAACTAAAACTGAAATTGTTTTTTGCATTTTGTTTGCAACAACTTCACCTTGTAATTCAACACGACGACCTCTAGTAGTTGTAGTTGGAGTTTGTGCTTTTGCCATAACTATCTAGCTGCCTTTCTAACGATTACTGTATTAATACGAGCAATGTCTCTACGAACGTTTCTTACGATATGAGGAGTCGCTAGTTGACCTAACGAATTCTTCATTTTTAAGTCGAATAACTTAGAAGAAAGTTCATTTTTTTGTTTAATAAGTTCAGTCACTGACTTGTTTTCGATATCTGAAAATTTCATGACTAAGCCCTTTCTAAAAATTTAGTTTTAAACGGCAGTTTATGAGCTGCACGCAAGAACGCTTCTTTAGCTTGTTCTTTAGTTACACCGTTCATTTCGAATAAGATTCTTCCAGGAAGAACTCTTGCAACCCAAAATTCCGGATTACCTTTACCGCTACCCATACGAGTTTCAGCAGGTTTTTTTGTTACTGGAAGGTCTGGGTACACACGGCACCAAACTTTACCACCACGTTTGATAGTTCTAGAAATTGCGATACGACCTGCTTCTAATTGGCGCGCTGTTAAACGGCCTTCTTCAGCAGCTTGTAATCCGAAATCACCGAAATCTAAATTAGATCCGCGATAAGCTAAACCTTTCGCGCGACCAATAAATTGTTTTCTCCACTTAACACGTTTAGGACTTAGCACGGCCGGCCTCCTGAACTTGAACTTCTCTTTGAGAGAGAATGTCACCTTTGTAAATCCAAACTTTCATTCCAATAATACCGTAAGCAGTTAATGCTTCAGCAGTACCGTAATCAATGTCGGCTCTTAATGTATGTAAAGGAACAGATTTTTCATTGTACCACTCAGAACGAGCGATCTCTGCTCCATCTAAACGACCAGAAACGCGTACTTTGATACCGCGAACGCCGGCTTTAGTAGCGGCTGCGATAGCTTTCTTAAGAGCACGTCTCCAAGAAATACGTTTTTCTAATTGCATTGCGATGCTTTCAGCAACTAGTTGTGCATCAGTATCTGGTTTTCTAACTTCTTGAATGCTTAAGAAAACTTCGTTCGTAGTTAATTTTTGAACGTCAGCTTTTAAAGTATCAATGCCAGTACCTTTTTTACCGATAACAACACCAGGGCGAGCTGTGTGAATAATTACTTTCACTTTATTAGCTGCGCGCTCTAATTCGATCTTAGCAACACCTGCGTGTTTTAATTTCGCTTTTAAGTATTTTCTTAATTTAATGTCTTCATGTAAATTGTCATAGTAAGTTTTCCCTTTAGCGTACCAACGAGAATCCCAAGTTCTAATAACACCTACACGTAAACCAATTGGATGAACCTTTTGTCCCATTATTTAGTTTCTCCGATTACTACGTTGATATGGCTAAGCTTCTTACGAACACCAAATGCACGACCTTGTGCGCGAGGTCTGAAACGTTTCAGAACCGGGCCTTGGTCAACAGTAATGGTTTTCACGAATAATTTATCCATGTTCATTGATTTTTTATAGTCAGCATTTGCAACAGCTGATTCGATTAATTTCTTAACCAAAACCGCAGTCTTTTTGTTCATGTAAGTTAATGTTTTCAAAGCTTCATCAACTGATTTGCCACGAACTGTATCAGCCACAAGGCGTGCCTTCTGTGCTGAAACCATTGTGTATTTTAAAGATGCCTTAGATTCCATTGCTCACCTATTTCTTAGCTGCAGCCGGTGCTGCAGGTGCTGCTTTTTTCTCAGCATGACCTTGGAAAGTACGAGTTGGAGCGAATTCACCCAACTTATGACCAACCATGTTTTCTGTTATGTAAACAGGTACGAACTTTCTTCCATTATGCACCGCGAAAGTCAAGCCAATGCACTCTGGTAGGATCGTTGAACGACGTGACCATGTTTTAATTACTTTTTTGTCATTTTTTTGAATCGCATTTTCTATTTTTTTAGAAAGGTGCAAATCAACAAAAGGTCCTTTTTTAATTGAACGTGCCACAGTGTCTCCTATTTACGACGTTTAATAATTGAAGAGTTAGTACGTTTATTGTGACGAGTTTTGAAACCTTTACACGGTTTACCCCAAGGAGTAACCGGGTGATGTCCCTTACCAACGCCTTCACCGCCACCCATTGGATGGTCAACAGGATTCATGTGAGTACCACGAACGCCTGGACGAATACCTCTCCAACGAGAAGCACCAGCTTTACTTAAAACGATATTTTCATTATCAGTGTTACCAACTTGACCGATTGAAGCCTTACAAGTTGATAAGATCTGTTTTAACTCACCTGAAGGTAAACGAACTTGGCAGTATTGCTCGCCTTTACCAGCTAAAGTAGCTGATGCGCCTGCGCCACGACAAATTTGTCCACCCTTACCTGGTCTCATCTCCACATTGTGGATGATAGTACCAACAGGGATAGCAGAAAGAGGTAATGCATTACCTGGCTTGATATCGGCTTTTTCACTTGAAAGAACTGTGTGGCCAACTTCTAGTCCTACTGGAGCTAAGATGTAGGCTTTTTCACCGTCTTTGTAGTGAATGAGAGCGATACGGCAAGTACGATTTGGATCGTACTCAATTGCTGCTACTGTTCCTGGAACTTCAAGTTTAGTTCTTTTGAAATCTACTAAGCGGTAACGTCTTTTATGAGCGCCACCGATGTGTCTCATCGTAATAACACCGTGGTTATTACGAGCCGATTTTTTCTTAAGAGGAACTGTTAAAGATTTTTCAGGAGTCGTTTTAGTGATCTCCGCGAAATCGAAACCGATTCTTCCTCTGCTTGCATGTGATCTAGGACTCCATACTTTTAATCCCATGATTATGCTCCCTCAAACAAAGATATTTTTTGTCCGGCAGCTAATTGAACGTAAGCTTTTTTCCACTTACGAACTTTAGATAAACCGAATTTGTTATATTTCATGTCGTTACGGCAGATTGAAGTTCTGATGTTTTTAACTTTTACGTCAAAACCAGTTTCAACCGCTTTTTTGATCTGTGGTTTAGTTGCTTCGATATGAACTTCGAATACGTAAACACCAGACTCAGAAAGAGCCGTATTTTTTTCAGTAATCAACGGAGATTTAACTATTTGTATCATTTTATTCTCCTGTTATTTCTCTAACGAGCAGCGCTCGATAATTTTGTTAATAGAATTTTTAGTGATTACCGCTGCATCGAATTTTAATAAATCGAATACGTTGATACCCGCTACTGGGAAGTACTTGTAATCTGGTAGATTACGAGCTGCCAGTTGGAATTTTTCGTCAGAAACGTCATCCACTAAAACTGCTTTTTTAACGCCGAATGTTTTTAAGCGCTTGTTAAGCTCAGCTGTTTTACCTTCAGAAGCCATGCTGTCCACTACGAACAATTTGCCTTCTTTTAATAAGTGAGAAAGAGCCATTGATAAACCAACTTTTCTCATTTTCTTAGGTAATACATAAGAGTAATTACGTGGTACCGGACCAAACATTGTACCGCCGCCTGGCATTAACGGAGAACGTGTAGAACCTTGACGGGCATTACCAGTTCCTTTTTGTTTGAAAGGCTTCTTACCACCACCGCTTACAAGACCTTTTGTTTTAGTCATGTGAGTACCTTGGCGACGAGATGCTAATTGCCATCTTACAACAGAGTGTAATACGTCTTTTTTAACTTCTACTTCGAAAACTTCAGCAGCTAGATCAACCGAGCCAACTTTTTCTTTTTTCCAATTTGTTACATTAATAGTTGCCATCGATTACCCCTTTACCAGCTTCACAAGTGTGTTTTTGTGTCCAGGAACTGGTCCCTTAACTAAAACAACGCCTTCGCTTGCAATAACATCAACAACCACAACATTTTTAACTGTGATAGTTTCGTCACCCCAGTGACCTGGGAATTTCTTTCCTGGCATTACACGACCTGGCCATGTTCTGTTACCAGAAGAACCCGGACGTCTGTGGAACTTAGAACCATGAGTTGCAGGACCGCCGGCAAAATTCCAGCGACGTACTGAACCTTGGAAACCGCGACCTTTAGAAGTCGAAGTAACTTTAACAACATCACCTTTTGCAAGTGTATCAATTGATAAAGCATCACCAAGTTTAATACCATCAGGTAAAGTTTCAGAGCGTAATTCTTTTACGTATTGCGCGCCTGATTCAAAACCAGCTGCTTTTAAACGTGTAGTTTCAGCAGTTGATGCATTTTTAGATTTTTTAGGTACCGCTGCTAATTGAACTGCAGAGTAACCGTCTTTTTCTTGAGTTTTGATTTGAGAAACTTTCCAAGTTTCATAACGAAGAACAGTTACTGGAACTGCTTCACCTTTATCGTTATAAACTGTAGCCATTCCTTCTTTGAACGCATACAAACCGTTAAGTTTGATACCTTCAGATGAAGTAGCTTGAGTTTCGTTTTGTGTTTCGCTCATTTTCTACTCCTTCTTATTTCGCAGAAAGTTTAATTTCAACATCCACACCAGCAGATAGATCCAATTTCATTAATTGGTCGATCGTTTGTTGTGTTGGCTCTAAAATATCGAGCATTCTTTTGTGAGTACGGATCTCGAATTGTTCACGAGATTTTTTATCTACGTGAGGAGATCTCAATACTGTGAAACGATTGATACGAGTTGGAAGTGGGATCGGACCTGCGATTTTAGCGCCTGTACGTCTCGCTGTCTCAACGATTTCTTTTGTCGATTGATCAAGTAATTTATGATCAAAGGCTTTTAGCCTGATACGTATTTTTTGACTTTGCATAACTCTCTTTTCCTAGCTCTGCCCGCCAAAACCTTTACCCACAGAGCCATGACGGCTTTGAATATGGAGGTTTCCGTAGCGTTAACAAGAAAGGAGAATATCTTTGAATCGGACTTCAAAGTCAACGGGTTATTTAATAATATTTTCAACGGGTTTGAGAGGGGTAAAACCCAGAATTTAGCGACCCAGTTTTTGAAGAATTTCAGCTCGGACCTTCGGCGGAACCGGAGCGTATTCCAAGAATTCCATACTGAAGAATGCCCGTCCTTGCGATAAACTTCTCACATCTGTAGCATAACCAAACAACTGAGCTAGCGGAACTTCGGCCAATACAACCTGACCCTGCATAGGCTTAACAGTCATATTAAGCACTTTACCGCGTCTTGAGTTCAAGTCGCCAACAATATTGCCTATGAATTCATCAGGACAAGTCACTTCAACTTTAAACATCGGCTCAAGCAGAACAGCTTCGACTTTTTTGATTGCTTCGCGGAAAGCTAAAGAAGCTGCTGCCTTACACGCGATCTCGTCAGTTACCTGAGGCCTGCTTATAATCGATTTTATGTTTATCTTTAAGCCCACCATTGAATAGCTGGCGATAGGACCAACTTCAGAGGCCTCTTTAAGACCGTTTTCACAAGCCTTAATCCAATTGGGCTGAATTTCCTTACTGGCCTGCACAAGAGATGTGATTCTAACACCTTCTGATGGACTAATGGGTTCGATATCAATATTAACCTGAGCAAACTTCTCATCAGACCCAAGCTGTCTTTCAAAAACATAATCTATGCTTGTTTTTGAAGAAATCGACTCACGGTACGCCACCTGCGGACGGCCAACATTGGCTTGAACTTTATGTTCCCGCAATAATCGATCTACTAAAATATCTAAATGCAACTCGCCCATTCCTGACAAAAGAATTTGCCCGGTTTCAACGTCAGTTCTTAAACGGCAAGATGGATCTTCTCTTTCAAGACGCTGCAAACCTTCCAGCATTTTTTCCTGATCAGCAGAAGATTTCGCTTCTACAACAACAGAAATTACTGGCTCAGGGAAAGTCATCGATTCAAACGCTACTAATCTGTGAGAGTCACAAAGCGTGTCGCCGGTAGAGGTGAATTTTAAACCGATAATAGCACCGATATCACCCGCTTTAAGCTCTGCAACTTCTTCACGTGCGTTCGCGTGCATTTTTACGATTTTTTGTACGCGCTCTTTTTTCTCAGTACGCGGATTGAAAAGCTGTTCACCCAATTTAACAATCCCCGAATACACGCGGATGTAAGTTAGCGAACCTGCAAATGGGTCATTTGCTAATTTGAACGCAATGGCAGCTGCCGGCTCGTCAAATTTAGTATGACATTCGACTGCAAGATGTTCCTTCAAAGGATTCATTCCCACAGTTACACCTTTATCTAAAGGATTGGGTAAATAATCAATTACAGCATCCAACAATTGCTGAACGCCTTTATTTTTAAATGCAGCTCCACAGAAAACCGGGAAAGCTTTTAACTCAATAGTAGCTTTACGAAGAGCGGCTTTTAACTCTTCCAATGAAGGAGTTTCGCCGTTCAGAAACTTTTCAGTTAAGGCATCATCCAGCTCACAAATTTTTTCAATTGTATTGGCGCTTTCAGATTCAACTGTAGAAACAAGATCTGAAGGAACAGGAACTTCTGAAAAATCGTGATCTGTTGAACCTTTCCAAACAAAAGCTTTTTTAGTTAACAAATCCACCACTCCCTGAAGTTGATCTTCAGCGCCGATCGGAATTTGTAACTTAATTGGATGAGCTCCTAATTTATCGCGAATAGTACCAACACTCATTTCGAAGTCGGCACCAACGCGGTCCATTTTATTAATGAAACAGATACGAGGAACTTTATATTTATTCGCTTGGCGCCAAACAGTTTCAGACTGCGGCTCAACACCGTTAACGGCATCGAATACAGCTATAGCGCCATCAAGCACGCGAAGCGATCTTTCTACTTCAATAGTAAAATCAACGTGCCCCGGAGTATCGATAATATTGAACCGGCAGTTTTTCCAAAATGCAGTGGTCGCAGCGGAGGTAATCGTAATACCTCGCTCTTGCTCCTGCGGCATCCAGTCCATGGTGGCTGCGCCATCATGAACTTCTCCGATTTTATGACTTTTTCTAGTGTAGTAAAGAATGCGCTCGGTAGTTGTAGTTTTACCGGCATCGATGTGAGCCATGATGCCGATATTCCGAGTAAACTTGAGATCAGCTTCAGTTTTAACAGTATTAGCTGACATTGAATTTTAAAAAATTACCAGTTGTAGTGTGCAAATGCTTTATTCGATTCAGCCATTTTGTGCACATCTTCTTTTTTCTTAATTGAGTTACCGCGATTGTTATAAGCATCTAGTAATTCACCTGCTAAACGTTTAGCGAAATCTTTTTCGCCACGAGCACGTGAATACTCAACTAACCAACGCATAGCTAAAGCTAAACGACGAGTTGGACGAACATCAACCGGAACTTGGTAAGTTGCTCCACCTACACGGCGAGAACGAACTTCGATAGACGGTTTAACGTTTTCTAAAGCTTTTTTCATGATGTTTACAGACTCTTCGCCTGGAACTTTTCCGTTAAGCTCTTCTAAAGCTCCGTAGAAAAGTTTTTGAGCTGTAGATTTTTGTCCACGCTCCATGATTCTGTTGATGAATTTCGCGATCACGATATCTTTGTGAACCGGATCAGGAATGATTTCTCTTTTAAATGTTCTACTACGACGTGACATATATTATATCCTCAATTATTTCTTAGGTTTTTTAGCGCCGTATTTAGAACGACTTCTTAAACGACCGTTAACACCTTGTAAGTCAAGTGTACCGCGGATGATGTGGTAACGAACACCCGGTAAATCTTTCACACGACCACCACGAATCATAACAACGCTATGTTCTTGAAGGTTGTGACCGATACCCGGAATGTAAGAAATAACTTCAAAACCGTTAGATAAACGAACTTTTGCAACTTTTCTTAAAGCTGAATTTGGTTTCTTTGGAGTTGTCGTGTAAACGCGAGTGCAAACTCCACGTTTTTGCGGACATTTAGCTAGAGCAGGCGATTTCGTTTGGTTCTTTTGAACGCTACGCTCTTTCTTGATCAACTGGTTAATTGTAGGCACGTAATCCTCTTTCTTCAAAATTGAACGCTCGAAAGCATTCAAACAGTCCGACAAAGTAACGATAACACTAGGTATCGTCAAGTTTTTTTGTCAAACCGTGAGGGTCTAATACTTATGACCCCCATGTTTACTATTTAAGCAATCTCTAGCCACCCATTGGTAGAGATGCTGATTCCATTTCTTCATCTTCAGTTACAACCACTTTCCAACGTTTGTACGAAGTTAAACCCGTACCAGCCGGAATTAGGCGTCCCATGATGATGTTTTCTTTTAAACCACGCAAGTGGTCTGTTTTAGAATTGATAGCTGCTTCAGTTAACACTTTAGTAGTTTCTTGGAACGAAGCTGCTGAAATCCAGCTCTCCGTACTCAGAGATACTTTAGTGATACCTAATAACAATGCTTTAGCTGTAGCGATCTGACCGCCTTCTTTTAATACTCTTTCGTTTTCAGCATCAAAAGTTACGCGCTCAGTTTGCTCGCCAGATAAGAAGCGAGTGTCGCCGCCGTCAATGATTTCTACTTTACGTAACATCTGACGAACGATGACTTCTACGTGCTTATCATTGATACCCACACCTTGTAGACGGTAAACTTCTTGAACTTCATTCACTAAGTAAGCCGAAAGGGCGTTAGCACCAAGAACCGCTAATACGTCATGCGGATTAGTAGGTCCATCCATTAAGGCCTCACCGGCTCTAACGAACTCACCCTCACGAACCGCTACGTGTTTACCTTTTGGAATTAAGTATTCACGTTGCTCGCCGATTTCAGGTGTTACGATAACACGTTGTTTACCTTTTACGTCTTTGCCGAAAGTTACATAACCATCAATCTCAGAGATGATAGCTGCCTCTTTTGGTTTACGAGCTTCAAACAACTCAGCAACACGCGGAAGACCGCCCGTGATATCTTTTGTTTTAGATGTTTCACGATGCATTTTCGCGATTACGTCACCGGCATGAACTTCTTGGCCATCAGTCGCAAGTAATTGCGCACCAACTGGAATCATGTAACGAGCCGGAATCTCACGACCCGGTAAGTTTAATAATTTTCCGTTAGCATCCAACATTAATACTGTTGGTTTGTTATCAGAAGATTTTGATTCAGTAATAACTTTAGTAGCGAAACCAGTAACAGCATCCACTTGTTCAACCATTGTCGAACCTTCAGTGATATCCTGGAATTGTACTTTTGCAGATACCTCAGAGATGATCGGATTAGAATATGGATCCCACTCAGCAACTGTTGCACCTTTAGTAACTTTATCACCTTCACCGAAGTTCAGGATAGTACCGTATACTAATTTGAAGTTTTCGCGCTCACGACCTGTTTCGTCGATAATTAACGCCTGACCATTACGATTCATAACAGTTAATTTACCGTTACGGTTTTTAACTGACTGAACGTTAACAAGTTTCAATGTACCTTCGTAACGTGTTGTATGAACTGATTGCTCAACTGAACGAGAAGCCGCACCACCCAAATGGAACGTTCTCATCGTTAACTGAGTACCCGGCTCACCGATTGATTGGGCTGCGATAATACCTACTGTTTCACCTAAGTTAACAGTAGCACCACGTGCCAAATCACGTCCGTAACACTTAACGCAAACACCGCGTTTAGCTTCACAGATAAGAGCTGAACGAATAGTTACTTTTTCAATACCTAAATCGTCAATTTTCTTAACCGCAGACTCGTCGATTTCGTTGTTAGCTTTAACAAGAACCGCGTTATTTGTTGGATCAATGATGTCATGTAAAGGCGTACGACCTAAAATACGCTCGCCGATACCTTGAATGATTTCGCCCGCTTCGTAAACCGGAATGATATCCAAACCTTCAGTAACTCCGCAATCGATCTCAGAAACAACAACGTCTTGAGCCACGTCAACTAAACGACGTGTTAAGTAACCAGAGTTCGCTGTTTTTAATGCTGTATCGGCCAAACCTTTACGAGCACCGTGAGTTGAAATGAAGTACTGAAGAACCGTTAAACCTTCACGGAAGTTAGCCGTGATCGGAGTTTCGATGATCTCACCTGATGGTTTCGCCATCAGACCACGCATACCACCTAACTGACGTAACTGATTGAAGGAACCACGGGCTCCTGAATCGGCCATTACGTAAATCGGATTGAATGATGGGCCGGTAATTTCTTTACCGTCTACGATGAATTTTTGTTTTTCGATCTGACCCATCATCTCTTTAGCAACTTTATCTGAAGTTTGAGCCCAGATATCCACAACTTTATTGTAGCGCTCACCGTCGGTAATTAAACCTTCGTCGTACTGTTGTTGGATTTCTTCAACTTGTTTTTCAGCATCAGCAATCATTCCTGCTTTAGAAGCCGGGATAATCATGTCGTCTAATGAAATTGAAAGACCAGCTGTAGTTGAGTATTTGAAACCTAACTGCATGATTTGGTCAGCCAAGATACAAGTAGCTTTCGCACCTGCATGACGGAAAGTAATATCGATTAATGCTGCAATACCTTTTTTACTCATTACAGTATTAATAGACGAGAATGGAACTTCTTTAGGAACTGCATCTGAAAGAATAGCACGTCCAACTGAAGTCTCTTCGAGTTTACCTTTAATTTTAACTTTACAAGCCGCTTGGATATCGACCAGACCAGCTTCGTATGCGTATGTAGCTTCTTGTACTGAAGCGAATACTTTACCTGTGCCTTTTGCACCTGGGCGGATACGAGTCATCCAGTAAAGACCTAATACAACGTCCTGTGAAGGATTGATAATAGGTTTACCGTTGGCAGGAGATAAGATGTTGTTAGTCGACATCATTAATACGCGAGCTTCAACTTGCGCTTCTACTGACAATGGAACGTGAACTGCCATTTGGTCACCGTCGAAGTCGGCATTGAACGCCGTACAAACTAACGGATGTAACTGAATAGCCTTACCTTCGTGAAGAACTGGTTCGAAAGCTTGGATACCAAGTCTGTGAAGAGTAGGAGCACGATTCAGTAATACTGGATGCTCTTTTACTACTTCAGCTAAAATATCCCATACTTCTACTGTTTCCTGATCAACTAAGCGTTTAGCTTGTTTGATAGTTGTAGCTAAGCCTTTTTCTTCAAGTTTGTTGTAAACAAAAGGTTTGAATAATTCTAAAGCCATTTTCTTAGGTAAACCGCATTGGTGTAACTTAAGAGTTGGTCCAACGGTAATAACCGAACGACCCGAGTAGTCCACACGCTTACCTAATAAGTTCTGACGGAAACGACCTTGTTTACCTTTAAGCATATCACTTAAAGATTTAAGAGGACGTTTATTAGGACCTGTAAATGTTTTACCGCGACGACCGTTATCTAATAACGCATCAACAGCTTCCTGTAACATACGTTTTTCATTGCGGATGATAATGTCCGGAGCGTTTAACTCCTGAAGACGTTTCAAACGATTATTACGATTGATTACACGACGGTATAAATCATTTAAGTCTGAAGTCGCGAAACGACCACCATCAAGTGGTACTAACGGACGCAGATCAGGTGGAAGAACAGGAAGTGCTTCTAACATCATCCATTCAGGCTTGTTAGAAGAACCTTTGAAAGCTTCTACAACTTTTAAACGTTTAGAAAGCTTTTTAATTCCGGCTTCAGATTTAGTTTCTTTAAGTTCCATACGCAATTTGCGAGACAAGTATTCGCAATCGATTTTACGTAACATTTCACGTACAGACTCACCACCCATGCCCGCTTTGAATGCTGGACCGAATTCATTTAAAGCAGCTTGGTAAGCTTCTTCAGATAAAACAGCGCCTTCTTCTAAAGTCGTCTCCATTGGATCGATTACGATGTACGATTCACAGTAAAGAACTTTCTCAACATCTTTTAAAGATAAGTTAAGTAAGTTACCGATACGTGAAGGTAATGATCTTAAGAACCAGATGTGAGCAACAGGTGAAGATAATTCGATGTGACCTAAGCGCTCACGACGAACTTTAGTTTGTGTAACTTCAACACCGCACTTTTCGCAGATGACTCCGCGGTATTTCATACGTTTGTATTTACCGCATAAGCATTCGTAATCTTTGATTGGACCGAAAATTTTAGCGCAGAATAAACCATCACGTTCAGGTTTGAACGTACGGTAGTTGATTGTCTCTGGCTTTTTAACTTCACCGAATGACCATTCACGAATCATCTCAGGCGATGCTAAAGAAATTCTAACAGCGTCAAACGAAAGTGGATCTTTTGGTTTGTCGAAAAAATTTAATAAATCTCTCATTTAAAACTCCTACTTCTAATTGTTAGTGTTGAACCGGTTCAGTTGCAGCAGCCACAGGCACTACATCATCTGTTATTGCGTCGTCATCATCCGTTAAGATATCTGACTCGACTAACTCCACGTTCATCGCTAACGACTGAAGTTCTTTAATTAATACGTTAAATGATTCTGGTAATCCCGGCTCAAGAATATTTTCGCCACGTACGATTGATTCGTACATACGAGTTCTTCCTGCTACGTCATCCGATTTAACCGTTAAGAATTCCTGTAACGAGTAAGCCGCACCGTAAGCCTCGATAGCCCAAACTTCCATCTCCCCTAAACGCTGACCACCGAATTGCGCTTTACCGCCAAGTGGCTGCTGAGAAACTAAAGAGTAAGGTCCAATTGAACGAGCATGGATTTTTTCTTCAACTAAATGGTGAAGTTTCAACATGTACATCACGCCCACAGTTACCGCATTTGCAAACGGCTCACCTGTACGACCATCAATTAAGATAGATTGTGTTGTAGCTAATTGAGCTTTTTTCAATAAGTCGCGCATATCATTTTCATGTGCACCGTCAAATACCGGAGTACCAACGTGAACACCGTTAGAGATAGCAACAGCCATTTTTTTCAATGAAGCTTCGTCAGCACCATCAACTTTTGCAGCGATTTCTGCATCTTGATAGATTTCCTTCATTTTAGCTCTCATTGAATCCGCATTGAATTTTTCTAATTGTTCTTGAATTTGCTTACCCAAGTTATGCGCAGCCCATCCTAAGTGAACTTCTAGGATCTGACCGATATTCATACGAGAAGGAACGCCCAGTGGGTTAAGAACCATGTCTACTGGAGAACCGTCTGCTAAGTATGGCATATCTTCTTGAGGCAATACTTTAGAAACAACACCCTTATTACCATGGCGGCCAGCGAATTTATCACCCACTTGTAATTTACGTTTAATAGCCACGTAAACTTTAACCATTTTGATAACTCCAGGAGGAAGCTCATCACCTTTTTTAAGACGATCGATTTTTTCGTTGAATACTAACTTAACAGCATCCAATTGATTACGAGCGCCGTCGATAATTTTGCTCACTTGAAATTCTAGGTCTTGTTCTAATGGTAAGTAGCTTAACAATTCAAACGGAATTGTTTCTAAATCCGCTGAAGTGATGTCTTGGCCTTTATTTAAAAGTTTTTGGCTACCATCTTCATTTAATAAGATACCTGTTGTTTTCTTACCGATAACGATTTCTCGTAATTTTTCAATCGCATTATTTCTAATTACGTTTTGCTCGATAACTAAGTCTTTTTCTAATTTAGTACGTTTTTCTTCAATGATGTAAGCTAAACGCTCGTCACGGTCTGAACCCTCACGAGAGTAAACTTGCGCATCGATAACAGTACCGTAAACACCAGATGGTACGCGCAATGATGTATCACGCACGTCACCGGCTTTTTCACCGAAGATAGCTCTTAAAAGTTTTTCTTCAGGAGATAACTGAGTTTCGCCCTTCGGAGTTACTTTACCTACTAGGATGTAACCAGGCTTAACTTCAGCACCGATACGGATGATACCTGAAGTATCTAAGTCTTTAAGTGCTTCTTCACCTACGTTGGCGATATCGCGAGTGATCTCTTCTTTTCCAAGTTTAGTATCACGGGCAATACACTCAAATTCTTCGATGTGTACTGATGTATAAGTATCTTCTTTTAATAATCTTTCAGAAATTAAGATCGAGTCCTCGAAGTTGTAACCCATCCAAGGCGTGAACGCCACGAGGATGTTCTGGCCAAGAGCCAACTCACCTAATTCAGTTGAAGGACCGTCGGCGATGATGTCGCCTTTAAATACCTTATCGCCTCTTTTAACGATTGGTTTCTGATTGAAACAAGTATTTTGATTTGTACGTTGGTACTTAGTTAAGTTGTAGATATCAACATTGGCACCGAGTTCTCCACCTTTTGCAAGACGACGAACAACGATACGAGATGCATCTACTTCTTCTACGATACCTTCGTTAGAAGCAACAACTGAAGTACCAGAATCGCGAGCAACTAAACGCTCAACACCTGTACCAACAAGTGGCGCACGAGATTTTAATAATGGAACCGCTTGACGTTGCATGTTCGAACCCATTAACGCACGATTGGCATCGTCATGCTCTAAGAACGGAATCAAAGATGCCGCGATAGAAACCAAT
Organism: bacterium; assembly: GCA_019752925.1. GTDB lineage: Bacteria > Bdellovibrionota > Bdellovibrionia > Bdellovibrionales > Bdellovibrionaceae > Pseudobdellovibrio. Next base: position 331,836 of record JAIELP010000004.1, on the reverse strand, counting down.
TGCGATGGAGAAACGTCCATTAACGTTACTTTTTCACGGTCTACTAATTCATACTCACCATCACGACGAACGTTGTGTGTACCTTGAGCTAACTCAAAGTTATCGCCACCGTTTGTAGGAGCTTGAGCTTTATAGTGACCACCCTCTTCAAGAGCCGACATGTAGTGGATCTCAGAAGAAACTTTGCCGCCTTCAACTTTGCGATACGGAGTCTCAATGAAACCATAGCTGTTGATACGAGCGTAAGTTGATAAAGAGGCGATCAAACCGATGTTTGGACCCTCTGGAGTTTCGATTGGACAAATACGACCGTAATGCGTTGGATGTACGTCACGTACTTCGAAACCAGCGCGATCACGAGTTAAACCACCAGGGCCTAACGCTGATAAACGGCGTTTGTGTGTAATTTCAGATAATGGATTTGTTTGATCCATGAACTGAGATAACTGAGAAGAACCGAAGAATTCTTTAACAACAGCGTTCACCGGTTTAGCGTTAACTAAATCGTGAGGCATCATTGTTTCTACGTCTTGTAAAGACATACGTTCTTTGATGGCTCTTTCCATACGAACCAAACCTACACGGTATTGATTTTCTAAAAGCTCACCAACTGAACGAACACGACGATTACCTAAGTGGTCGATGTCATCTACAACACCGCGACCGTTTTTAAGGTCGATCAATGTTTTAACAGTAGCTAAGATATCTTTGTGAGTTAAAACGCGGAAGCTCGGAGGACATTCTTCCATCGAGATACCGAATTTATGATTGATTTTAATACGACCAACTTCCGAAAGATCATATGCTTCTGGATCGAAGAATAATCTGTTGAAATAAGCTTCAGCGGCTTCTAGAACTGGTGGTTCACCAGGGCGTAAGCGCTTGTAGATCTCGATTAATGATTCTTCTTTGTTATTAACTTTATCCACTAAAAGAGTATTTCTTAAGAATGGACCTACAGTTAAACCGTCGAAGAAAATTAAGTAGAAGTTTTCAATACCGGCAGTAACTGCTTTTTTGATGATTGAAACTGTAAGTTCATTATTTGCATCTGCAATGATCTCACCAGTTGATTCATCGATTAAAGGCTTAGCTAAAACTTTACCTTCTAAATCTTGAGGTTGAACTTCGATTTCAGTTAAATTTAAATCTTTAACTTTTTTAACGATAGCACGAGTAATACGGCGACCTGCTTTTACCAATACTTCGCCAGATTTAGGATCTACGATATCAGCAATAGCACGTTGACCCGACATTCTTTCGATATCCAGTTTGCGGTAAAGTGATTTACCTTTAACTACGATTTCGTCTAAGTCATAGAAGTGCTCAAGTAATTGCTCTACGTTGTAACCTAAAGCTTTTAATAAAATAGTAACCGGGAATTTACGACGACGGTCGATACGTACGTGGATCACGTCTTTTTGGTCGAACTCAACGTCTAACCAAGAACCACGGTAAGGAATCACGCGTGCTGAGTAAATTAATTTTCCAGAAGCATTATTTTTACCACCATCGTGGTCAAAGAATACGCCCGGAGATCTGTGTAACTGAGAAACAACAACGCGCTCAGTACCGTTGATTATGAAAGAACCGTTAGCCGTCATCAAAGGAATTTCTCCTAAGTAAACTTCTTGTTCTTTTACATCGCGGATGCTGCGTGCTTCTGTTTCTTCATCAATATCAAAAACGATAAGACGTAAAGTTACCTTGATTGGAGCGGCATAAGTCATACCACGTTGACGACACTCGTCTACGTCATACTTAGCCGGCTCAAGAGTGTAACTTACGAACTCTAGAGACGAAGTGTTATTGAAGTCAGAAATAGGAAATACCGACTTGAAAACGCCGTTTAAGCCATCAGCTCCACGACGATCCGGATCCATTTCTTTTTGCAAGAAAGCTTCGTAGGATCTTTTTTGCAATTCAATCAGGTTAGGGATTTCAATAACTTGTTTATTTTTCGCGAAAGATTTTCTAATTCTCAGATTAGATGCAGTAATCGGAGTTTGATTCATTCCGTCTCCCAGAATAAGCTTTTTAGCTTTTTAAAAATATGAAGTTTCGCTTCGGGGGGAAATCTTCAAGGCCCACATTAAATAGTCTTAACTTTAAAATTAACCTAATACCGTAAAAACACAAAAATCCAGGTGGGAAAACCCACCTAGATTCTTTAACTTATAAACCTATTAATTACTTAACAGTTACTTTAGCGCCAGCAGCTTCAAGTTGTTTCTTGAATTTGTCAGCGTCTTCTTTAGTAGCGCCTTCTTTAACTGCTTTACCGCCAGCTTCAACTAAAGCTTTTGCTTCAGCTAAACCTAAACCAGTAATCGCACGTACTTCTTTGATTACGCCGATTTTGTTCGCACCAGCATCAACTAAGATGATGTCGAAAGCAGTTTGTGCTTCAGCAGGAGCTCCACCAGCAGCAGCGCCAGCAACAGCAACTGGAGCAGCAGCAGAAACGCCCCATTTTTCTTCTAAAGTTTTAACAAGTTCAGCAATTTCAATTACTGTTTTTGCCGATAATGCTTCAACTAATTGTTCGTTTGATAATGACATAATAATAATCCTTCCAAAAAATTATAAATTTTTAAACAGCGTAAGGGTTAATTCCCTTAAGCTTAAGCCTGTGGTTCAGTTGCAGTTTCAGCTGCAGGTGCACCATTTTGCGTAGCATACGTATTTAATACGCGAGCTAATCTCGCACTTGGTTCTTTTAATAAACACAAGAATTGAGCGCGTAATTGATCTTTACCAGGTAATGTAGCCAAGAATTTGATCTTATTTTGATCTAATGCTTCGCCATCCATAATACCGGTTTTGATCTTTAGAGCTTCAACATCTTTCGAAAAGTCAGCAAGTGTTTTAGCAACTCCAACAACTTCATTGAATGCAAATACGATCGCATTTGTACCCTTCATTGTCGTGTCGAATGCACCTTCTACTTTTGGATGATCTTTGAACGCGCGCTTCGCTAATGTGTTGCGCACTACCTTCATCTCAGACTCAGCAGCGTGAAGCTTTTTACGTAACGTAGTTACTTGCTCCACTTTCATGCCCTTAAAGTCTACGACAAAGGCTCCTTTAGCTTTTGCTAATTTTTCAGAGATCAATTTGATGTCTGTATCTTTATCAGCTCTTAACATATCGAAACCTCCCTTCGTTAGAATTAAGAACGTCCGTCTCGGGTGGCCCAAGTTTCAGAACCTATTCCTGAAACCTGAATTAAATTCTTGCGAAAACCAATCTTCACCGACGCTCTGTTAGTTTTTTAAATTACTCTTCAGAACCAGCCATCGCTTGATTTGCATCAAGTCTGATACCTGGACCCATAGTTGATGCAATATTTAAAGATCTTAAGTAAGTACCTTTAGATGTTGCAGGCTTAGCTTTAACGATAGCTTGGATGAAAGCATCGAAGTTATCTTTTAATTTAGCTGCGCCCATAGATTTACGACCGATAGAAACGTGAACGATTCCGGCTTTATCAACACGGAAATCTAATTTACCTTTTTTCTCAGCTGTAACTGCGTCGCCAACATTCATTGTTACAGTTCCAACTTTAGGATTCGGCATTAAACCACGAGGTCCAAGAACCTTAGCCACTTTAGAAACTGTCGCCATCATGTCTGGAGATGCAATACATTTATCAAAATCTAACCAACCACCATTGATTTTTTCAACTAGATCGTCCGCACCAACATAGTCAGCGCCGGCAGCTTTTGCTTCATTCTCTTTAGGGCCTTTAGCGAAAACTATTACGCGTACGTTTTTGCCTAAACCATGAGGTAAAGCGATAGCACCACGAACTTGTTGATCAGATTGCTTAGGATCAATACCTAAACGAACTGCTACGTCGATAGATTCGTCAAATTTAGCCGGAGCTGTATCAACTGCTAATTTAACGCCTTCTTCGAATGAATATTTTTTTGTTGAATCGACTTTCTTAGAAGCCGCTGTGAATTTCTTTCCCATTTTCCGACTCCTATTCTACTTCGATACCCATGCTCTTCGCAGTACCTGCTACTTGAGACATAGCTGATTCAACTTTTACACAGTTCAAATCAGGCAACTTTGTTGTTGCGATTGTTTTAATTTGGTCTTGTTTAATTTTACCAACTTTATCTTTTTGTGGCATTTTAGAACCTGATTCTAATTTTAATGCCTTCTTGATCAAAGAAGATACCGGTGATGTTTTAGTGATGAAAGTAAATGAACGGTCTTGGTAAACAGTGATGATGATCGGAACGATACTATCACCTAACGCCTGAGTTTTAGCGTTAAATTGTTTACAGAATTCCATAATATTTACCCCATGCTGTCCAAGCGCCGGTCCAACGGGTGGAGCTGGATTAGCTTTCCCTGCCGGTATTTGCAATTTGATCATACCTGTGACTTTTTTTGCCATTGGTTGTTTTCCTTTAGTGTTCCCACTTTTGCATTTATTCACTCTGTAAAGTGAATAAGGGTTTTTTTTCCGTTTAAACCCCTATGGTTTAAACGGTTGTAAATTAATTCTTTTCTACCTGAACGAAATCTAACTCCACAGGAGTAGGTCGCCCGAAAATACTTACTAATACTTTAACTTTTGCTTTTTCTTCATTGATGTCTTCTACAGTACCGTTGAAGTTACTGAACGGACCATCAACAACCATGACTTGTTCACCTATTGAGAAATTAGCTTTAGCTTTTGGTTTTTCTGCAAGACCCGCCATCTGCTGAGTTACTCTCATAACTTCAGCTTCAGGTACTTCAGGAGGGCGAGTTTTTGCCGTTCCAGTACCAGAACCAACAAAGCCACCAACTTTAGAAGAGTTTTTAACTAAGTGCCATGTCTGATCGCTGAGAACCATGTTTACAAAAATATAACCAGGAAAAAACTTACGAGATTTAGTCGTTTTTTGACCTTTAACTAATTCTACAACATTTTCTGCAGGAATTAAGATCTCGCCGAATTGAGCTTCCATCTTGTTAGATTTAATTCTCTCTTCGATAGCTGTTTTAGCTGTCGCTTCACAACCAGTTTGAACGTTAATGATATACCATTTTTTATCCATGCTAAATCCCTACTTCATCAACTGGTTTAATACAAAACCTGAGAACATATCGAACACACTCACAATAACACTTGAAATTAAAACCATAATTACTACTACGATTGTCATTCCGCGAGTGTCTTTTGAAGGTGGCCAAACGATTTTTTTTATTTCAGCAATTACTTCATCAGCCCAAGTTAAAATATTTTTATTAAACTGAAGATAAACAAATAAACCTAATGCAATGGCTACAGGTACACCGTGACGAACAATATCCATTTCCATTGCTCTCGCAACTACACCAAACGCACCAGAAAAAACACTTAGCAAAGTTGCTACAGTAAAACCAACGAGCGCAGCAAATGATAAAAAGCTCAGTGTTACAATTTTTGAATTCGCATTATCCATTTTCATAAACTCCGTTTTTTTCAATTTGTGTTAAGCCTTTGATTTTTATTATAAAAAATCAAATGGCAGGGGCGGAGGGATTCGAACCCACGACCTAACGATTTGGAGTCGTTCGCTCTACCGCTGGAGCTACACCCCTAAGCTTTACACAAGATGCAGAATATAACTCTAAAAAGCCAAAAGGGACAACTACTAAGTTGTCCCTTGGCGTACTTTTTGAATGTACTTATAACGCTAAGCGTAATTACTCTAAGATCTCAGTTACTACACCAGATCCAACAGTACGGCCGCCTTCGCGAATCGCGAAACGTAAAGACTGCTCCATAGCGATTGGAGTGATTAACTCAACGTTAATCTCAACTTTATCACCTGGCATTACCATTTCAGTTCCAGCTTTTAATGTAACAACACCAGTTACGTCTGTTGTACGGAAGTAGAATTGAGGACGGTAGTTTGTAAAGAATGGCGTATGACGACCACCTTCTTCTTTAGTAAGGATGTAAGCCTCACCTTTGAATTTTTTATGTGGTTTAACAGAACCTGGTTTAGCTAAAACTTGACCACGTTCAACGTCTTCTTTTTTAGTACCACGTAAAAGAACACCGCAGTTATCGCCAGCTTGACCTTCATCTAAAAGCTTACGGAACATTTCGATACCTGTAACAGTAGTTTTTGTAGTTGGACGGATACCGATGATTTCAACTTCATCATTTACTTTAACGATTCCACGCTCAACACGACCAGTTACAACAGTACCGCGACCAGAGATTGAGAATACGTCTTCCACTGGCATTAAGAATGTTTTATCAACTGCACGAGCAGGTTGTGGAATGTAAGCATCACAAGCTTCCATTAATTTAAGGATAGATTTAGTACCTAAATCAGAATCAACGCCTTCTAAACCAAGTTTAGCAGAACCTTGAATGATAGGAATAGAATCACCAGGGAATTCGTACTTAGTTAAAAGTTCGCGAATTTCCATTTCAACTAGTTCAAGTAATTCTTTGTCGTCAACCATGTCACATTTGTTCATGAAAACAACTAGTGAAGGAACGCCAACCTGACGAGCTAAAAGGATATGCTCACGAGTTTGTGGCATAGGACCGTCAGCTGCAGAAACAACTAGGATAGCGCCATCCATTTGAGCGGCACCAGTGATCATATTTTTTACGTAATCGGCATGGCCCGGGCAATCAACGTGAGCGTAGTGACGTTTGTCAGTTTCGTACTCAACGTGAGTTGTAGAAATAGTAATACCACGTTCTTTTTCTTCAGGAGACTTATCGATTTGATCGTAAGACATAGCCTGAGCTTTACCTTGTTTAGCAAGAGTAGTCGTGATGGCTGCTGTTAAAGTTGTTTTACCATGGTCAACGTGACCGATAGTACCGATATTACAATGCGGTTTCGAGCGGTTAAATTTCTCTTTAGACATATGTCCTCCTGCAGAGATTTGTTAATAATTTTTAGTTACTAAAACTAAATTAATACTTAATTCAATAAAGCCATCAATTTGGAGCCCGTGATCGGAGCCGAACCGACGACCTCACCCTTACCAAGGGTGTGCTCTACCACTGAGCTACACGGGCCTACTTGCCACCCGTTTAGAATTCTAAATACGGTTAACTGTATTCGGAATTCAGAGTTTAAAACTTGGAGCGGGGAACGGGTCTCGAACCCGCAACCCTCTGCTTGGAAGGCAGATACTCTAGCCAATTGAGCTACCCCCGCCAACATTTTCAAACTCTTGAGACTACGCACCCTAACGGCTAATTAAGATGGTGGGCAGGGAAGGATTCGAACCTTCGTAGACCGAAGCCAGCAGATTTACAGTCTGCCCCCTTTAGCCACTCGGGCACCTACCCAACTAATGCGTACTCGCAAAAACTTGGAGCTGGTTATGGGACTCGAACCCGCAACCTGCTGATTACAAATCAGCTGCTCTACCAATTGAGCTAAACCAGCAACACACAGACACTAATGGCTAAAAAAATCGAACCAGTGACGCCTGAACTTGAAATTTCTATCGGATGATTAGGCTTAGGTCAAACTCATTTTATTAGGCTTTAGCTTTTGTTTGCTCCGACAGGCAGTTTGTCTCGGAAAAACAGGAAATATGTCGGATTTTTAAGACGACAGAACGAATCTGAATGCACAGTAAATGATCATTTTTGAGTAATTAGTCAAGACCATTTACTAAGATCTTATTTAATTCAACAACCGATCTGATGTAACGAACTTTATTTTTATAAATGTCCCGTAAAAAAATACGGTCCAGCTGCACCCATAAACCATTCTGCACATTCCACATATTTCGGAATAATTTTACGGTTTGTTCGAAACTTGCTTCTTTGGAGTTTTTCGGCAATTCTTCGCGCGGAGAAAATAAAGATTTAACCTGGCGTTTTATAACCCAGAGTACATTTCTCCAAAACGGAATTCTTATCACCAACACTAAATCAGATTTTTGAAACCTGTCTTCGATAATTTTTAATGGCCCCAACCCATCTATTATCCATTCGTGACCAAGAGAGTACTCAACTAAAACTTTACGGGTTTCAGAAGGATCTCTGAGTTTCATTTCGGGTAAAAATTGAATGCTATCAACATGAATAAGTGGCAATTCATAATGAGCGGCTAAAGCTCGGCTCAAGGTGGTTTTTCCCGTGCAAGGGTTACCAATGACAGAAATTTTCTGGGGCTTTTTCACTGACCCTGACAAACTTAAAGACTCTGCTTCATGAGTTGTTGGATAGCCTTGCTCATATCGTCAGTGCGAGAGTTCAAACCTTCAATTACCCCTTCACGGTCTATCTGCGGACGGTTCTGGCTCAATTTAAATTTGGCTTCTATTTTTTGAGGTAACACAGTAAAGGCCACAATTGCTGAAGTTAGGGCTTCAGGATTGTCGAGATCGTCAGGCAATTCAAACTGCCAAGCTTTTGGTCCTTTCTCAAAGGCTTTGGTTAAATCTTTTAAGTTGGTGCAAATATCACTGAAGGACGTATCAAATTGCAGTTGACCGTGAACATGAACTACACAGTAATTCCATGTGGGTACATCTCTACCCGATTTATACCAGAGAGGAGTTACGTAGGTATGCGGCCCTTGGAAAATTAAAGTTACGTCCTTATTATTCTTTAAGTGATCTACTTGAGGATTACGAATTGCGAAATGACCTTTAAGCGATTTCAATTCGCCATTTTCAAATTGGCTGACAACCGGAATATGACTGATGGACAGCTTCCCTTCTGAGTCTTTCGAAATCATAGTTACAAAGGGATACTGTGTAACCACATTTTCGATTTGCTGCTTTTCTTTTGGCTGAGTGTAGCTAGGCGTATACATTATTTTAAAAGTAACTTCGTGTTATCTTTATTCGCTTCGATTGATTTTTGAATATTATCAACGATTACTTGCACCTCTAAATCTTTGATTTTAGGAAAGTGCTTTTGAAAATTAAAAGTAATTTCCGTTCCTACAGGTGATTTTTCGCAAGTCACATCAAAATTGGCTAAAGTATCACTGTGCTCCGCTTTTTTTTCGTGCTTATGACCTTTAGAATCGTGTTTTTTTTCATGTTTAGCTTCAGCAGCAATTTCAACCTTAGCATGAGTCACACTACATTTTAATGAGGCGTCGAAAGCTACCATTTCAGTAATTTTGCTTTCGAGTTTAGCCAAAGCTTCTTTCATGATTTTTTTATCTTTTTCTGTTTTTGCAACATGCTCAAAACCGAAAATACTTTCGCTCGGAATTTTAAAATCAATTTTTCCTTTATTGCCTTCAAAAGCAATACCCAAAGTACCAGCTCCGTGCTCATGAGCGCCGTGCTCGCGGTGCTCATGCTTTTTATGAGCGTAAACATTTAAAGATAATACTGTCGTTAAAATAATAATGAACTTCATATAAACCTCTCTTTATAAGTTATTTCTTTATAGACCATTGACGTTTTGTTTCACCTAAAGCCAAAGCTGCTGAAACAGATACATTGTAACTAGCATTGGGCGAAAGCTGCGGAATACAAACCAACTCATCGCAAGCTTTTTCCGTAGGTCCTCTTAAACCTTTATCTTCTGAACCTAAAACCCAAATTACTTTTTCCGGAATTTGAAGATCGTAAATTGTTTTTTTTGCTTTATGAGAAAGTCCGAAAACCCAAAAGCCGGCTTGCTTAAGCGTTTCAAATGGAGCACTAAACTGATTGGTACGGTGTATAGGAACATGCTCAGCACCGCCACTAGCTACCTTGTGTACGTTAGCCGTTAAGCCAACAGCTCGGTCTTCCGGGATAATAATACCATCTACTCCCATGAGCCAACTTGTACGCAGAACGGCTCCTAAATTTTGAGTATCTTCAACTCCATCTAAAGCCACGACTAAGCCGTTGTTTTCCCAGCTTGCATTTTCATAATCGAATTCGAGTGTTAGATCAGAAAAAGCGACTGCACCCTGATGCGACCTGCATATTTCCTGCAATTGCGCCTCTGACTTTTGCTCCATTTTGATTTTTTTTGACTCTAAAATACCCGAAAGCTCTGTTAGTTCGGCTGAAGATTTAAAATTAGTTTGCAGCAACACAACCTGAACACTTTTAGGATGAGTGTTGATCAACTCCATAATGGCATGAGTGCCGGCAACCTGTCTCCACGATTTAGGATAAGTTAATTTATCGGACTTATGCCTTTGTGGATTATAATCCCCACCACCACCACCTTTAGAGGCTGGCTTACCAGCGCCTTTTGAAAAGTTACGATCAGATGATTTACGTGAATTGGATTTAAAATTATTTTTTCTCATTAAGTGCAACTTTCTAAAATATCTAAAATAGTTTCTCGCGGTTTATGCGCTTGTAAAATCGGCCGACCGATAACTAGTGCCGAAGCTCCGGCTTTAATCGCCTGCTTTGGCGTCATTACACGTTTTTGATCTTCTGACTGCTGGGTATTTTGCTCTGTAGATAAACGTATTCCCGGTGTTACTTTAAATAATCCTGGATAATTTAAGTACTCAAGCTCATGGCCGGAACAAACAAGTCCGCGAAGCCCAGAACTGTAAACTTCCTGAGTAAGACTTCGAACATGGTTTTCAACTGACCATGAATGAAAGCTCGCGGGCATTGAAGATTGGTCCCAGCTTGTTAGAATAGTCACAGCTAAAATTTTGAACGGACGTATCTGATTTAATTCAACTTCAAGTTTATGAAGTTCTTTTAGGGCTGTTGAACCAGCAAGAGCATGAACTGTAACCAAGGTAGCTCCTGCCTCAAAGCTCGCTTTCACAGCTGCTACCATTGTAGATGGAATATCAAAATATTTATTATCGACAAAAACTGGGGCAATTTCTGCAATTTCAGTAACTAACTCAGCTCCGTAGCGGTAAAGCATTCGGGGACCAAGTTTAATGCCACCTACTAAGTCGCCCACATGATCCAGAATTTTCATGGCATCGCTTTTATCGTCTACATCTAAAGCTAAAATTAAAGGATTTTTTAAAAATCTCATCTACTTCCTTAGCTCAGTAATTCAAAAACTTTTTGAATTACTTGGTTTTTTGCCAATTTAAATACTTCTTTACCTTTTCTTTGCACGACCTCAATTTGATCAGCTTCAAAACCTTTTTTTCCTACCACAATGCGTACTGGAAAACCTAATAGGTCCGCATCCTTAAACTTAAAGCCAGGACGCTCATCACGATCATCGATAAGAACTTCAATACCTTTAGCCTCTAACTCTTTAGTAATGCTATCTACGTAGGACGTTGCTGCTTCATCTTTAGGATCTAAATGGCAAATATGTACATGGTATGGGGCAATAGCTTTGGGCCAGATAATTCCGTCTTGGTCGTGGCTTTGTTCTATACAAGCCTGAACAGTTCTTGTTACACCGATACCATAACAACCCATTTCGTAAAACTGAGATTTACCGTTTTTATCTAAGAAAACACCATTCATTTTTTGTGCGTATTTTTGACCCAAGTAAAAAACATGGCCCACTTCGATACCACGGTAAGATTTCAGACGGCCATCAGATTCAGGGCATTTGTCTCCTTCACGAGCCATTCTTAAATCAACGAATTTCACTTGATAGTCACGACCGTGGTTTACATTTTTTAAATGGAACCCATCTTCATTGGCGCCAACGATATAATTTTTTAAATTTTCCACACCATTGTCAGCGTATATTGGTATCTTTAGTCCTACAGGGCCGCATGAGCCCGGACTGGCTCCTGTAACTTCGCGTACCTCATCATCCGTCAGCATGCGTGGCTCATTTGCCATTTTTAAAAAGTTTTTAACTTTAATCGGATTAACTTCATCACTTCCACGTAAAAGCACTGCAAAAGCTTTTAGTGATTTGTCTTTTGAATCGTTACCTTCATTCGCCGAATAATAAATTGTTTTTACTAATTCATGGGTCGGAACTGAAGTTAATTTTTCGAGATCAGCAATGGTTTTTGCACCGGGAGTTGCAAATTTTTCAGTTGCTAACTCAGAAGTATGGGGTGATTTATAAGGAACAGAATCTATGGCTGGGCAGACTTCGATATTAGCTGCAAACTGCGTTTTATCACTTACTAAAAGAGCGTCTTCGCCGGCATCAGCTAACAATTGGAATTCGTGAGTTTGGCTACCACCGATATTACCAGCGTCAGCTTGTACGATACGATATTGTAAATTTAAGCGGTCAAAAATTCTTTGATAGGCTTTGTACATGGCATCGTAAGCTTTTAAAGCTCCTGCCTGATCAGCATCAAAGCTGTAAGCGTCTTTCATTGAAAACTCACGCCCGCGCATTAAACCAAAACGCGGACGAATTTCATCGCGGTATTTAGTTTGGATTTGATAAATATTACGAGGGAAATCACGGTAAGATTTAACATCGTGACGTACATAATCTACGATAGCTTCTTCGTGAGTTGCACCTAAACAAAATTCATGGTCATTACGATTTTTAAACTTTAAAAGACCTGCACCCATTTCATTCCAACGATTAGTTTCCATCCATAATTCTTTTGGATGGACCATTGGCATTAAAATTTCAACACAACCATCTTTGGCTAATTCTTCACGAATGATGTTTTCAAATTTACGTATAGCTCTTAAAGCTAAATTTCCGTAAGTGTAAAGGCCCGGCGCCAGCTTTTTAATAAAACCCGCACGTACCATCAGTTTGTGAGATGGTATTTCTGCATCCGCTGGAGCCTCTTTTAATGTGTAAATGTGTGTTTGTGACCATTTCATAGAGTAACCTCAATTCCATAAGCTTTAATTTTTCTGTGTAAATAGCTTCTTTCTAAACCAATAGCTTCAGCTGTTTTAGAAATATTACCGCCATTTTCCTGAATTTTTTTAATTAAGAAGTCTTTTTCAAACTCTGCACGGGCTTCGCGGAAAGTAGAAAAATCATTTAAATCTGCCGCAGTAGAGGTCGTAGCCGATTTTTTATCAATCAGACCAGCAAATTTTAAGTCATGAACATCGACAAAATCAGACGGTGTTAAAATATAAACGCGCTCAATAAAATTTTTAAGTTCGCGCACATTACCTGGCCAGCTATGTTTAAGCATCAGCTTCATACCCTGCTCTGAAATTGTTTTACGCAAAGAAGCCATTTGCTTAGCAGCAATGTCGCTGAAGTGAATAACCAGTGAATAGATGTCTTCAGGTCTTTCACGCAATGGCGGCATTAGCATACTTGACTTATCAATTAACGAAGCCAGCTCAGTATGAATTTTATTTTTTGATTTTAAATTTTCTAAACTGAAAGTAGAGGTCAAAATAATCCGCACATCACTGTTAAGCGGATCTGAACTACCGAATCTTTTGAAGTTCTGGTTTTTTACAAAACTCGCTAATTTTTCCTGTAATATGGGCGGCATTTCTTCAATTTCTTCAATTAAAAGAGTACCATTATTCATTAATTCAATTTTACCGCGACGGGTTTTGTCAATTCCTGGCAAAGTGCCTTTTTCAATACCAAATAATTCAATTTCAATTAAATCCTGAGGCAAAGTGCTGCAGTTAATTTCTGAAAATGGTCCGCTGGCACGTAAACTCATGTAGTGGATATTCTGCGCAGCTAGTTCGCGGCCTGAGCCGATTTCACCTTCGATAAAAAGCGGAACATTGTTTTTTGCAAATTGAGTTACGTTTTCACGTATCTTTTGCATAACAATAGATTCGCCAACTAATGCGATCGTCTTACGTAGTTTATTTAAAAGTGCATTTTTTTCGTCGCGCTCGCCTTTAAGTTTAACAATGTGATCAATGGCAATAGAAACTTTATCCAATGACAATGGCTTTTCGATAAAATCCCATGCACCGATTTTTGTAGCTTTAACCGCAGTTTCGATTGTTCCGTGTCCTGATATCATTACAAAAGATGTATTCGTATGTAATGGCACAGCCTGAGTTAAAACCTCAATACCATCCATTTTAGGCATCCAGATATCTAAAAAGCAGATGTCCGGTAAAAAAGTTTTAAGCACAGCTAACCCCGAAGGACCATCCGCTGCTACCATTACTTCGTAACCATCATCACGCAGGCTTTCCGACAGAACTTCACGGATCGGAGATTCATCATCGATAATAAGTATTTTCAGTTTATTTTTCTGTGCATGAAGTTCCATTTAAACTCCCTCTATTGGTAAAATAGGTATTTCGATATACATTTTAGTGCCTTTATTTTCATTTTCCAGAACACGTATCACTCCACCGTGGTCTTCTATGATACTTTTAACTATCGGTAAGCCAAGGCCAGTTCCCTTTTCTTTAGTCGAGAAGTAGGGCTCAAATACTCTCACTCTATCGCGTGGAGAAATTCCGACGCCATTGTCAGCGAATGAGATTTTTAAAATCTGTTGATTATTAACATACTCGGTTTTAATTGTTATTGCCGCTGCAACTTCACTTTGAACAGCCGCCACGGCGTTATCAATCAGGTTTACGAATACGCGCTTAAGCTGATCGGGATCGAATTTAAATTCGGGCAGGCTCTTATCCAAATCCAACGTAAAGTTAATATTGGATTGAGTGTCGACATAAATCTGAGCTGTTTTATATAGCACCTCATTCAGCTGACCCTGCACCGGTTTAATTTGCGGCAAACGCGCGAACTGACTGAACTCGTTAACTAGTATTCGCATATCATCAACCTGAGTCACAATCATTTTGATTGAATCCTGAAATGCCGGATCGGTAATCTGCGAACCGAATTTTTTAGCTATACGCTCTGCCGACAGACGTATAGGAGTTAGGGGATTTTTAATTTCATGGGCAATACGACGAGCGACTTCTGTCCAAGCTGCCGCACGCTGAGCATTTACTATTGGAGTCATGTCGTCAAACACCATAATACGACCGATGTCTTTACCTTCTTCATCTTTCAAGATTGAAACGTGTACAGACAATGGAATGTTTTCAGAACCCACAGTAATACGAATTTCCTTTTGTAGCGATAGTAATGAGTTTTCGAGCATAGATTTTACTATGCCTGAAAAAATTTTGTAATTTTCATCGCTCAATAAAGCTTTAACGTGCTTACCTACACTGGTAGCCGAATCAATTTGCAATAACTCACCGGCGCGTCGATTAACGGTAGTCATATGACCGTCGGTATCCACTGAAATTACACCCGCACTTACGTTTTTCAAAACAATCTCTACGTAATTTGTGTACTGATTTAAATTTTTGATTGTTTGTTGGAGCTCAAGTTCGGATGAAGATAAGTTACCTATCATCTGATTGAAGCTTCCGATCAAGCTGTTGATTTCTTCGCTGCCGGATTCTATTTCAAGTTGTGAGTAATCACCGGCTGCTACCCGCTTAGTAGCACGCCCCAATTGAACCAACGGAATAGAAAGCTGCCTTGCCAAGTAGAATCCGAACCAAACTGCAGCAAATATAATAACCAGAGTCATTACAATTAACATAATAAAATAAATCGACCGAAGAGGGTACTCCACCAGGGAGTTATTATGGAACTCCTGGTAAGCACCCACAATATCGTCAAATCTAGAGCCGGGTGTTAAATTTAAAAATTTAGTTACCACAACTACACCTGTGTGATTCTTTTTTTCTACCGGAACCATCACACGTAATAAATTATAATCGCCGAATATCTGTATAGTACTGGCTTCGTCGTGGTTAGAAATACCCTTTTGTAGAAATTCTAAATTAAGAGCTGGAACATTATCGGAATTGAGCTCCTCATCCTGAGATACAATACGTTTATCAAAAAAATCGTCGTAATATTCAATGGCATCGAGTTTGTATTGATTACGTAATCTATCCAGATACACTTGTGAAGGTACGCCTTTAATTTTGACTATCTCACGTGAGGCTAAACGCGAGTACTCGTAGCCTCGTTTTTTTTCATTTGAAATAAATGTATCAATTACTTCAGAAGCATTACGTAAAACTGAAAGCATACGCTGCGAAAACCACTTTTCGAAACTGCTATTCAGATAGAAAACTGAAATAGTGAATACAAGTAAAGTCGGAATTACTGAAAACGACACAAATGAAATCATCAACTTTGACTTCAGACTGGAACCAAAAATTTTACCTCGTCGCTCAATAAAAACTTTAACAACATTACGGAAAATTAAAAACAATAACAGCAATACGAGAATTAAGTTAACATTTACCAAACCGATAAAAAATAAAACATACGAAGACGGCAGATTCTGACCTGATCGGAATATATAAACTTCAAGACCTACCAAGAACGCCAGTAGAATTGAAATTGAGAAAATTGACAGAATTTCACGCTTACGCTTTTTCAGCTCAAGCGTGCGTTCCGTATTAACCTGTTTATTTTTGCTGAACAGTCCCATCAGTGGCTGATCGATTTCCGGTACTGGATTAGGTCTGCCACAGTTCCAATTTTGATATTAAATTTTTTAGCGAAACTTTCCAGATCTGCGGCATTTGCCGAATCACCCTGTTCATTTAAAATTTCACAAGCCACCGTGGCCGGAATAAGTTTTGATAATATCGAAAGATCTACAGCCGCCTCAGTATGGCCAGCTCTTTTTAGAACCCCGCCCTCTTGTGCGCAAATCGGAAAAACGTGTCCGGGGCAAACAATACTGGCGCAAGTGGCATCACCTGCAATAGCGGTTTTGATTGTATGTGCACGATCCCTTGCTGATATACCGGTGGTTACTCCTGAGCTCGCCTCAATGGAATATGTAAAAGCTGCATGATGCAAAGCTGATGAATGCTCTTTAGATTTCATCAACGGAAGTTTAAGTTTTTGAACTTGAGTAGGTGTAAGTGCCAGATAAATCAAGCCTCCGGCTTGTCTTCCCATAAAATTAATTTTTTCTGTATTTACAAATTGAGCGGCCACCATAAGATCACCTTCGTTTTCGCGATCTTTATCATCGATTAAGATTACAAAATGGCCTGACTTAAAATCTTTAAGAATCTCTTCGGTAGAGCTGATAAACATGATCTGTAATTTGTAACACAGGACACTTGGGAATGTGGCCTATATTGCAAAGCATTATGAAGGCTTTTTCAGAGTGAAAATACTTAGAAACTCAGGCCTGCTCCACCTGCGATTGTTATGAAATAGTTCAAATCATCACGCTTAGTTTCTGATCCGGCAGAGTCTAACTGCGCTTTATCGTATCTGAGATACTTAACACCCGCCCCCAAAGCAAAGCGACCGAGCTGAATACCAGCTCCTGCTTCACCGAAAAGGGCATTTTTGTCTGAAGGATCAGCAAACCTGTAACCGGGGCCTGCAAAGAATGTAAGTCCTCCTCCATCAAAAGGCGTATTTAAAGTAAAACGCAAACTTGAATCCAGACCGCTGATATCCTGCAAACCGGCACTAGCAAAGCGCTTAAATGCCGCATTTCTCCAAATTAGCCAATCCTGGAAATTCAGATTCAGACCCAAATGAATTTCAGTATAGCTTTTACCATTGTAATTACCTGACGTTCCCGAAATATCAAAATCGAACCAAGGCTTCTGGCGAGCCGGAGAAAGCGCAGCACTCGGCTGCTGGGCCAGGATCATGAGAGGAAAAAACGAAATAATAAACACTGTGAGTAGATTCTTTGTCATACCCACATTGTAACGAAACTGTTTTATTTTACAATGAAAAGTCGACTTAGCTAAAAGACAATTGTCCGTCTTTTAATCCCACGCTGACCTTACTTTGATTTTTAAATTCCTGAGCAATCATTTTCTTAGCCAGAGGATTTAAAACTTCCGATTGAATAAGTCTTTTTAACGGACGCGCGCCGAAATGCGGGTCAAAGCCTTTATCAGCAAGCCATTTCAAAACGTCTTCCGAGAATTCAATATCAATTTGTTTTTCTTTTAAGCGGTTAACCACATCTTGTAACTGAATTTTCACTATGTGAGTCATATTTTTCATCTCAAGAGAGTTGAATTCCACAACGTCATCCACACGGTTTAAAAATTCCGGTCGGAAAAATTGCTTCAGTGCTGACTGAATAGCTGCAGAACCTTGGCCCGCACCTAAATTGGAAGTCATTACGATAATACAATTTTTAAAATCAACAGTGCGGCCCTGACTATCGGTTAAGCGTCCTTCGTCTAACAACTGAAGCAATACATTAAAAACATCTGAATGGGCTTTCTCAATTTCATCGAATAACACCACCGAGTAAGGTTTTCTGCGGACAGCCTCAGTTAGCTGACCACCGTCTTCAAATCCAACATATCCCGGAGGCGCGCCTATTAAGCGCGAAACCGAATGCTTTTCCATGTATTCGCTCATATCGATACGCACGATAGATTGAGGATCATCAAATAAAAAATCGGCAAGAGCTTTTACAGTTTCAGTTTTACCAACACCTGTTGGACCTACAAAAATAAAGCTTCCCATTGGACGGTTTGGGTCAGAAATCTCGGCGCGTGAGCGTCGGATAGCGTCGGAAATAACTGCCAATGCGTGATCCTGACCGACAACACGCCTTCGCAGCTCTTCTTCCATTTTAAGAAGTTTTTGCGATTCGCTCTCTAACATTTTTGACACTGGAATTTTAGTCCACTTAGAAACCACTTCGGCGATATCTTCAGCATCCACTTTTTCTTTTAGAATAGCAGACTCATTTTGCTTAATTTTATCTTCTAATGATTTTAAGTTTTTTTCTAAATTTGGCAACTGACCATATTTAAGTTCAGCTGCTTTTTCAAACTGCGCATCTCGTTCGGTTTGAGCAATTAAATTTTTAACACCTTCAATTTCAGACTTAATTTTTTTAATATTATCAATCTGATTGCGCTCCAGCTGCCACTTTTCTCTTTGCGATTGAAGTTCTTTAGTTAGTTCCGCCAACTCCGTTTGAATTTTATTTTTTCTTTCAATTGATTGTGAGTCCGTTTCTTTTTTCAAGGCTTCAATTTCAATCTTAAGGCTTAAAACCTTACGCTCAATTTCATCTATAGCTTCGGGGATACTGCTGTTTTCAATTCCAAGCTTACTGGCCGCTTCGTCAATTAAATCAATGGCTTTGTCCGGTAAAAATCTGTTGGTAATATAGCGGGCCGATAACTTAGCGGCCGCTACTATCGCCGAATCTGTAATGTGTACAGCGTGATGCACTTCGTATTTTTCTTTTAATCCACGCAAAATAGTGATGGTTTCATCAATACTCGGCTCATCTACAAGCACAGTTTGAAATCTACGCTCAAGTGCTGCATCTTTTTCTATATGTAATCTGTATTCATCAAGAGTGGTTGCGCCAATGCAACGCAAATCGCCGCGCGCTAGAGCCGGCTTTAAAAGTTGTCCTGCGTCCATTGCGCCTTCACCTTTGCCTGCCCCTACTAATGTATGCAATTCATCAATGAATAAAATAATTTCGCCAGCGCTTTCGGTTACTTCTTTAATAACGCCTTTCAGACGGTCTTCAAACTCTCCGCGATATTTAGCTCCGGCAATTAAAGAACCCATATCCAGTGACATCAGTTTTTTGCCGACTAGATTCTCGGGAACATCTTTTTTTATTATTCTGATTGCCAAGCCTTCAGCAATTGCAGTTTTACCCACTCCCGGCTCACCGATTAATACAGGATTGTTTTTAGTACGACGGGACAAAACTTGAATAACCCGTCTGATTTCTTCGTCTCGGCCTATTACAGGGTCGAGTTTTCCCTGCAAAGCTAGCTCAGTTAAATCACGGGCATATTTTTTTAAAACTTCATACTGATTTTCAGGATCTTCGCTGGTCACTTTTTTATTTCCTTTTATCTTCTTTAACGCCTCAAGAATACTATTCAACTGTATATTAGACTCTTTGAATATATTTTTCAGATCACTGTCGCTCGATTTAAGCATGGCGAGAAAAAAATGTTCGGTCGAAATCAGTTCGTCCTGATTTTTCGCGGCTTCTTCTTCAGCACCTTGAAATATTTTTTGTAATCTATTACTGGCGTAAACCTGTTTAGGAGCATCACCTAATTTAGCAAAACGACTGAAGGATTTAGATAGCAATGAAATAACCGTACTGGGTTTAACCTGCGACTCTTCTAATAAACGAGGTATTAAACCACCATCCTGTTCGATGATTTCAGCCAGTAGATGCTCGGGCTCAACTACGCTGTGCTTAGAAGTCTCAGCCAATTTTGCAGCGGCCTGCATAGCTTCTTGGCTTTTTCTGGTCATTTTTTGCATATCATTAGCCATTTTGGAAATTCTCCTACATTAAAGATGAGTTATATGTATAATTTGTCAATGCAATCAGCCCCTGAAAAAAGTAAAAATCGGCCAAAACGAATAGGTGCTTCTATTAAGAAAGATGCCATCCATCCAGTGGCCTATAACAGCTATAAACTCCCTTATTCCTGTGAGGATTGCTCCCATTTTAAGAGCTCTAATGAGAGCTGTACCTTAGGTATGCCAAGTGAGCATCATCTGCGTAGAAATCAAATCGCTTCCTATAATTTGTCTGGAAAAATAGCTCTTTGTCGACTTCAAGAAATTGACTAGATCAAGACTCGACGAAGAAATTAAGACGTGACTTGCGTCGTGAAAACCACGACTGAAGCATGATCTAGAAATCAATTTCTCCTCTGAAAAAATCATTTTTCTATCCTTGTGTCCTGTCAAGAATGCTTCACAACTCCCGAAAAGTTAATTGTACGAACAACGTTGAGGCAGGATGTCTCAGAGCACGTGATGCTCGCATTCACATTGAAAGGAGACCTCAAGGAAGATTTTACGGAAGATTAGAATTATTAAGGAAGAAACAATTGGTAAATAAGTTTCTGGCTCGGATGCTGGAAATAAAAAAAGAAAAACAACTCACGGAGGAACTAAGAATGAAAAAATTAATAACTTAAAAAAATTAAATGGAGTTTTACAATGGGAATGAGAGTAACAACAAACGTAGCAGCTATCAACGCACAAAGATTCTTAAGCACAAGCCAAAGAAATATTCAGAATTCAATGTCACAGTTATCGAGCGGTTCACGTATCAATAAATCTGCTGACGATGCAGCCGGCTTAGCCATTTCAGAAAATATGAAATCACAAATCAGATCTGCTGTACAAGCAAGAAGAAATGCCAATGATGGTATATCATTAGTGCAAACAGCTGAGGGCGGTTTAAATGAAATCTCTTCGATCACGACACGTATGCGTGAGCTTGCAATCCAAGCTTCTTCAGATACTGTAGGCGATAAAGAACGTTCATTCATTGACCTAGAAGTTCAACAATTAAAAAGCGAAATCGAACGTATCGCGAGCACATCTAACTGGAACTCGACTAAATTATTAGATGGTTCAACACCAGTATTCGATTTCCAAGTAGGTACTTACGCTACTGAAAATGACATGATCTCTTTTGATGCTTCACAAAACGTAGCTACTTTAGAAGGTCTTGGTATCTCAGGTTTAGATTTTCAATCTAAAGAAAGCGCAAGATTATCGCTGGAAATGTTAGACAACGCTCAAAATTCAGTAAATGCAATGAGATCTAACATCGGTGCTTTACAGAATCGTTTAGCATCAACAGTTGATACTTTAGCGGTAACTGAAGAGAATTTAGCAGCTGCCAACTCACGTATCCGTGATACGGACATCGCGACTACTTCTTCAGAGTTAGCCAGAAACTCGGTACTTTTACAGGCCGGTACAGCTACCTTGGCTCAAGCCAACACAGCCAATCAATTAGCTCTTAAGTTAATTGGTTAATGATTAGTCAAAAATAAGTCAAAAAATAGAGCCCCGAGACTAAAAACTCGGGGTTTTTTAGTTTTCGCACAGAGCCAAATGCCCTAATGGACCTTTGTCTTTAACTTAACACATTAAGTATTTGCTAAGACTTGCCGTCAATTTCAAAGATCGTTACTCTTATCAAGTCCAACACTCAAAGAGGTAATTTATGGCTAAAAAAAAGAAAGCTCCTGCTAAGAAAAAAGCTGCTAAAAAGGCAGTAAAGAAAGCTGCGAAAAAACCAGCTAAGAAAGCCGCTCCTAAAAAAGCTGCTAAAAAGACTCCTAAAAAAGCTGCGAAACCGGCTAAAAAAGCAGCCAAAAAAGTGGCTCCTAAGAAAGCCGTAAAAAAAGTTGCTGCAAAGAAGCCAGCTGCTAAAAAAGTTGCACCGAAAAAAGCATCTAAAAAAGACGCTATTATCAACACAGCTGCAATGACACAAACATCAATGATCGACGACATCTCATCTGAGTTTGATGACGAATCAGAATTAGACTCTATGGTTGGCTTGGAAGACGAAGATGCTCTTTCTCACGCCGAACCTTTAGCTGAAGATGATGACGAAGAAGAAAGTTCAACTTTCGAAAACTTAGAAGACGAAGATGCTTCTGATGATTTAGAGGACGACATGGAAGATGACATGACGACTGATAAAGACGAAGAAGACGATGACGAAGGTTATTTCTAGTTTTTAATTGTTTAAAATACAATAATTAAAAGGGAGTCTTAAGACTCCCTTTTTTATTTGTTCAATTGATTTTCTAAGGCTTCAAAAAGATCTACGGGATTAAGTACCTTAATGTTGCCAACAGCGACTGCCCCGTCTTCACTGCCAGGAAAGCTGACCATGGCACGAAACTTCGCAACCCCTTGAATTAAAGAAAATTGCTCACGAAAAAAATCGCTTTTAAAAAACTGAGCCCACTCGGTTTTTGTTTCACTTAACTTCTCTAAAGCCAAAACCTGTTTTTCGCTGTAAGCCGGGGTATTATAAAATATGTCGTACACCACCTCAGAAAACTTTTTATTTGGGTTTCTGCTCACTTCATCAAAAATGATTTTGCGTACGCCACCCACAAGAATTTTTCCAGAAGCAGAATTAACCGCATACAACGAACCCTGATCTACACGATCAAGAAACGTATGCACAATGCCCTCTAAAGAATAGGGCATATCGTAACTTTGCCCGAACTCCTCAATGTAGCGGGCTCCAAACCACGAATCTGCTATGCCCGGCCCGTTATGATTGGCAATTCCGTCTATAATTTTTTGAGCCTGTTCAGCACTTAGTCCCCATTTCAGATAATTATTTTGGATTAATAAAATTCCGTAATCTTCATGACGCAAGAAGGACTTCATTCTGGTATTTCGTTCCCAACCCTGTTTGTTTTTATTGAGCGATACAATAATTTCTGAAGCGCGATCTGACTTACCGATATCACTGAAATAAATAGCCAGCTCAAGAGCCTTTGTATCTACGCCGGCTTTTTCAAGCTCGGAACGGCTTTCTACTACCTGCTCGGCCATACGTGAAACATGTTTAAAATTTTCCTTAGCATTTAACTGCGCACGACCGGAACTTATATTGATATCAGTTTGATACTCATTAACAGCTTGTCTTTTGATTTTAGCAAATAATGAATTTTCAAGCGATTGATCCACCAATAAAGCTCTGCATGAAATTGCCATGGCAAATTCAAATTGGAAAACAATTATTAACAGAGAAATCAGGCGAAACATTTTAAGTAACATCCATTAATAAAAACAGGCTTACCTCGTAAGAGATAAACCTGCAAATTTAGCTAAATAACTATTCTGGTCCGACGACGTTTCCACATTCAAAATAGTTTACAAGCACACCGTCAAGCAACGTATCCGTATTGGTGGTTATATTTTTAATCTTTCATCGGTTTTGTGTGAACCGCATATTTTTCAAACTCACCGTACTCATGTAATTTGTTGTACAATGTTTTGATCGTGATACCTAAGCCCTGAGCCGCCTGAGTTTTATTGCCGCCGTAGTGTAACAAAGCTTTTAAGATATAACGTTTTTCAAGCTCATATAACGGAATTGAAGGATCAAAATCCATACTCTCATCAATAACTTCAGGATTACGGATGTTTTCAGGAAGATCATTTGTCATAATCATATGACCTTCAGATAAAATTTGTAGTCTTTCGCAAGTATTTTGCAACTCACGAATATTTCCTGGCCAGTCATACTTAACTAAAATCTTCATAGCTTCTTCATCAATTGTTTTACCACGATTAATGAAAGAATTAGTTGCTGAACCTAAGAAGTAGTTCACTAGCATAGAGATATCTTCTTTACGTCTTCTTAATGGCGGAGCGCTAATAACGATAGTGTTAATACGGTAGAATAAGTCTTCACGGAAATTACCGCGCATAACTTCTTGATCTAACTCACGGTTAGTTGCACATACTAAGCGGATATCTACTTTGATAGGATCTTTACCGCCAACGCGGAAAATTTCGCCCTCTTGAATGAATCGTAAAAGTTTAGCCTGGATCGATAAAGGAAGTTCACCGATTTCGTCCAAGAATAAAGTTCCGCCGTTAGCCGCCTCAGCTAAACCGATTTTTTTATTATAAGCTCCAGTGAAAGAACCTTTTTCATGACCGAATAATTCAGACTCAAGTAATGTTTCTCTTAAAGCACCGCAGTTGATCGCAACGAAAGGTTTGTTTTTACGATTTGATTTATCATGGATAGCACGCGCGATAAGCTCTTTACCTGTACCCGACTCACCCATAACTAAAACACTGGCGTGAGAAGGAGATACTCTTTCAATCATTTTCATTAATTGCATCATCACTTCTGACTTATAAATAATAGGTTTGGTTTCCGTGATTTTCTGTTGGGCCACCCAGTTTGACTGGTTTTGGGCTTGAGTACTAGAACTCGGTAAGTGAGGAAGTGAAGTAGCGTTTGATTCAGACATAGGGTCCACCTTTCAGTAAACGTGAGCGTTTTGTGAGCATATTCACTGTTCTCATTTTGATACAGTGTGTTAGCCGCAATGCAATATAACTAAAGTCGTGTATTAATTGCAAGAAAAAAATTTCATTATGAGATAATTTTTTTCTGGTCTACTAAGGCATGAATTAGCTTGCGATAATGTATCTATGTCTTTAAAAGTGGTGGAAATTCTAGATAACTACCTGAAATATCAAGAAAATATCAAATCTGCGTCGCCGCTGACATTAAAGGCATATCGAATGGATTTGAATCAGGCTTTTGAAAATAAACTTGATTTAGTTTGTTCTTATGAAGATCTTTGGGGCTTCGTCAGACCCACACTTGGGAGATGGGGTAACCTGAGCCTGGCCAGCCGGAATCGTAAAATTGCTACGCTAAAGAGCTTATTTGGATGGCTCTACGATCAAAAACATCTGGATAATGACTTTTCGAGCCAGCTTATTTGCCCGAAAGTGCCTAAAAAAATACCGCATTTTCTATCCGTAGATGAAGTTATTTCTATAATAGATAGCCTGAACCGTGGACTTGAGTTGGCTGCAGATGAACCTGAAAAGCTCGCCAAGCTTAAAAGAAAAAAAGCCTTATTTTTACTTTTATACGGTGGTGGATTGCGTATCAGCGAAGCCTGTAAAATTAAGTGGTCGGATATTCAATTTAAAGAAAAACGTATTTTGATTTTAGGTAAAGGCAGCAAAGAAAGATATGCAGCTTTACCTGCGTTCAGTATGGATTTTTTAAAAGAGCTACACTCACAAAAAAACAAAGAAGATATTTATGTATTCGGTACCAAGGCATTGCACACACGTATTGGCTACGGCTATATACGAGAACTTGGATCTTCCGCAGGCTTAATGGCTTCGATAC
The DNA here is from genome assembly GCA_019752925.1 of bacterium. Classification (GTDB taxonomy): domain Bacteria; phylum Bdellovibrionota; class Bdellovibrionia; order Bdellovibrionales; family Bdellovibrionaceae; genus Pseudobdellovibrio. The sequence goes on along the minus strand of JAIELP010000004.1, from coordinate 306,319 downwards.
ATCCGCATTCGCTCCGCCATAGCTATGCAACTCATATGTTGGCGAGCGGTGCCAATCTCAGAACTCTTCAGACATTACTCGGACATGAAAGCCTACAGGCTACGGAAAAATACACTCACTTGAGTGTGGATCACCTGGCGCGCTTGGTAGAACAAACGCACCCACTTAAAAAATTAAAATTAACCAGCTAGGCTTTAGATTTTTTAAATCTGATTTCATTAAGAGCTAAGTAAAATAACGGAACTACAAATAAAGTAAATGCAGTTGATACAATTGTTCCGCCTATAATTACCAAACCCATCGGCTGACGGGTTTCGTGACCTAAGCCTCCGCCTAACACCAGCGGCGTTGCGGCAGCAACTGTCGCAACCGATGTCATCAAGATAGGACGTAAGCGTATCGGACAAGCTTTTAAAAGAGCGTCCACGTATCCTAATTTTTCTTCCCGCTTTAATTGTGTAGTGAATTCAATTAACATAATCGAATTTTTCTTAGCAATACCCATCAATACGATCAGACCAATGAAGCTGAAAAGATTTAAAGATGATCCCGTCATCCATAAAATCAGGAATGCACCTGTAGCCGAGAATGGCAGTGCCATCAAAACCGAAATAGGATCACGGAATGAATTAAACTGCACCGCTAAAATCATGTACGCAACTACGATACCAATCAAAAGTACTAAATAAAGATTTTGGAAGCTCGAACTAAAGCCGGCAGCTGCACCCTCAAGGTTAAAACTGTATCCCGCCGGAAGAATTTCGTTCGCAATAGATTTGGCTTTTGCAAGAACCACGCTTTGTGACTGTCCTGGAGCCAGATTTCCGTATACAGAAATTGATCTCTGACGGTTGATACGGTTGATTGATTGTAACGCCTGTTTATTTTCGCCCGATACCAGATCCGCTAAAGAAACCATATTGCCATAGTTGTTACGAACAAATAGTTTTTGCACATCGACTTTATTTTTGAGTTGGTCTTCTTTAACTTTAAATCTAATATCATATTTTTTTCCATCGGCCATGTATTGACCGGCTCTTAATCCTGCAATACTCACCTGTAGAACCTGTGAAACAGCATCCGCACTGACTCCCCGACGAGTCAAGGTGTCACGATCAGGTGTAAGACTCAGCTCTTTCTGACCCAAACGGTAATCGGTATCTACGTCCACGCCGAGTTTTTGCTCTTCAAGTTTTGTAATCATCTCCTGAGCTTTATCATTTAAAACCTGCAAATCCGTTCCACGTAAATTGAAAGCAATCGGATTTAAGCGGCCGGTCGTTAAATTCCGCGCCGAAATATCACGCATCGATACACGCAATCCTTTTATGTTTTTAGCTTTTTCACGCAACAGATTCATAATCTGAGTGTGATTCATTTTACGTTTTTCCTGAACAACTAGCGAAACTGGAGTAAACACCTGACCGGGCCCGATTGAAATCATGTAACCCGAAATTTCCGGCACTTCGTTTAGCATAGCTTGTAGCGGCTCTACTAATTTAATCATTTCATCAAGAGCTGTACCCGGAACCTTTGATTGTGCCGTTAAAAGAATTAAGTTTTGATCCTGAGAGGGAACAAATTCCTGCTTAATTTTAGTCAATAAAGTCATAGATAAAAGAAACAGGCCGAAAGATATCGCTAAAATTTTATATTTATGATTGAGACATAGCTTAAGAGCATTTTGATACCTGTGACCGAAATTTTCAAAAACATGATCCAGCTTTTGTTCGAGTTTTGAAACTTTGTGTTCAGTACCCAATAAAGCTGCTGCACGCATAGGTGTGATCGTTACCGCTTCAATCAACGAAAGTATTACGGCTGCCGACATTGTAATACCAAACTGGAATAAAAACTTTCCGATAACCCCGTCCATGAAAATAACCGGTAGGAATACCGCTAAAACCGCCAGCGTTGCTGCTGTAGCTGCAGGTAAAACTTCCATCGCGCCATCATAAGCCGCTTGATGGGAACTCTTACCCATCCGGTAATGTCGGACTATGTTTTCTAAAATCATAATCGCATCATCAACGACGATTGAAATAGAAAGTGTTAATGCCAATAAGGTGAAAAGATTTAAGGTAAACCCTGAGAAGTATAAAATAACAAATGTACCCAGAATTGACGTCGGAATCGAGAACAAGATATTAATTGAAGATTGTATACTGCCAAGGAACAGAAAACACACAATAATCGTGATGATCGAAGCCGCCCATAGTTTGCCGACCGTCAAATCCACGGTGCTTTTAGTCGATTGCGTATAATTAACATTTACACGGTACTTCATCCCTTCCGGGAATTTCATTTCGTCGAGCTTTTTAATCACAGCATCCGCCACTTCAACTTCGTTGGTGCCGCGCTGTTTGTTGATACGGAACATCACCGCAGTTTGATTGTTAACACGAGCTACACGACGAATATCTGCAAGACCATCTACAACATCGGCTACATCTTTAATATGAAAAACGCGGTCTTGAATTAATTGGCCACCACGTCTTTGAATTGGAAAGTTGGCGATTTCTTCAACCGACCGCGCTTCACCTAAGTAACGTACGCGGATCTCTTGCTTACCATCGTTGAATTGTCCGGCAGCACTCTCTAAATGTTGTGTACGAACTGCATCAACAACGTCATTTACAGTTAGTTCCAACTTACGCAATTTTTCTATATCCAGCCAGATTCTTAAATTTCGGTCAGGAAATCCTCCAGTGTCGACAACACCCACACCCGGAATAAACTGAATCTGATCCATAAAGTAGTTGTCAGTCCACCTTAACATTTCAGCTACGCTTTTATCACCGTACACGCTCACGATTAAAATCGGCTCTTCATCCGGATTTGTTTTACGAATGACTGCAGGATCGACTCCGGTTGGATAACGTATCTGACTGATGGCTGACTGAACTTCCTGCAAAGCCACATCTACATTACGGCTGATATCAAATTCTAATGTAATGCTCGCTTGCCCCTGCTGAGCTGACGAACGCATCTCTTTAACGCCTTCAACAGTCAATAGGCGCTCTTCAGTTAAATCCAGAATTTCATTTTCAACAACTTCGGGAGCGGCACCCGGATAGTTAATACTAATATTTAAAACCGGAAAATTTACATCCGGCATTTGGCTGATACCTAATTTATTTAAACTGATCGCTCCAAAAATAATCAGACCCGACATTAAGACCCATCCAAATACCGGTCTATCTAAAGAAATTTTAATTAAATTCATGCTAACCCCGAATCTGCAGTTTTAATATATTGTGTAACTAGAAGCTCTATTGAGTCTAAATAGTTTTCGGTCACAAGTTGAATATTGGCATCGTCAGCTAAAAGCGCCGAATCGCTAATATTCATCTTTAAAAAAACCGACATCCATGGCTCTATTGAAACAACACCCTGTTGATAAAGAAACTTAACACAAAAATGTAGCTTCAAAACATTCAGTTTTTCCGCTTTACTGACAGCTCGTAAAGTGTGCCCGGTTAAATTAAATAGAAATTCAGAATTTTGATCCCCCTCAAGACTTACATGAGAAACACAATTCAGAACAAATAAGGCGAGCTCTAATTTATCGTAATCGGTACGTATAGCTTGAAAATCCTCAATGAGGCTGGCTTCATTTAAAGTTTTCATCGCACCTGTGTTTTGATTTTCTTTGTAAGTCAAATTAACAAAATGCATGGGCTCTAAAATTCCACCACCAAAACGCTTTTTACTTTTTAATGCACTCTTCGCCATGAAAGAAACTTTAGCCCCATCCATGCCTATTGCCTGAATGATCAAATCGGCTTCGCCGTATTTAACTTTTTTTAAAATAATAAAACGTCCGTGTTTTTCGATCACTTTTGATTTTGCTCCTACGCAGCAAAATCATAGTACGTCTAATTGGCCAAGTCTTCGAATTTTCAGAGCTGAATCATTAATTTTATCTAAAATTGCAGGATCTTTATTAATCGCATCATGAGATATGACCATAAGTCCTCTTAATAGGTTTTCATTTTCGGCGTCTTCCCACCAGTTTTTAAACAAATCCAGCACCCAGAAGGGTATTTCGGAAGTACAAAAGTAATATTGATCTGGTAATTGCAAATCTTCTTTAATAGCAGATGCATTGATTTCGTCAAAAAGCAGCACTATGCGATCGTTCAGTCTGAAGCACGGATTGGCAAATTTAGAAAAATATGAGTTTTTTACATTGTCTGCATTCACAGCTTTAACTTGTTTTGCGCTTTGCAAATAGTTATGAAGGTTTAACTCAGCTGATAAATTTTGATACTCCCCTATAAGGCTTGAAGCTTTATATTTATCAGTAGAAATCACTAGAACCGGTCCATCGTAAAAAATATTGTTTCTTATAATAAGCACTGCATGTGTTGGCAGCGCTTTCAGCTTTTCGGCATTAAATGTGTGCGTAACTTGAATAGAAAATATTCTTTTTTTTGATAGGCGTTCGTGAATTTCATAAGATAAATTTTCGTCTAAAATAACTTCGCCTGTAATTTCATTTTCAGAAGACCACACCACAAAATTGGTATCTGTATTAAGCGTTTCAATAAACTCAAACCATTGCTGTGATTTGTTTTTTAACTGAATATTTAACGATTGTCTCTGCCAGTTTTTATTGAGAGTCTCTAGAAGGGAACAACCGTTTTTAACAACACCAATATAATTTTTATGCGACATGAACTGCAGCTGCGATGCGGTGATGTCGTAAATTGCCATTTCAAAATTTTGATAAAGCCTAGTAGAGCATTGTGAACCAAAGTATTGCTCAGAGTTATATTTATTCAGCTTAAAGTATTTTTCGGCCCGCAAATAAGACGTCATGCGTACATTTCAATACCAAATCTCAAAGCAAGATAGCTGTGTCTTTCAAGACACGACCTATGTCCTGTTTTGACTCTACTTAATGAAGGATTGCCTGCGAGCCAAAAGCAGACATAGAATGATTCTAGTGAGGTGAATTATGAAAAGTTTATTAACAAAAATTATGTTTGCAGCTTTAACATTGGCTCCATTGAGCTCATGGGCTTTATTTGAAGCGCGTTTAACTTATGGAAGCCTAGCATCGCAGCAAAACTTAGCTGATATATGCCAAGGATCTTGTGCTACTCCGTCTAATGCACCGGCTATTGTTCCCACTTTTGGTTTAGGACTAGATGCTATTGTAGAATTGCCGTTTTTCCCTATGGGGCTTGGTTTAAGAACTGAAGATATGAAACTCTCAGCTTCAACTTCATCCATTGAAGGCGAATTAAAATATACAAGAACAGCCATTTTAGTTAACTACCGCCTAATAGATACAATTGTGCATTTCGGTCCGATCGCTTCCTTCGGTATTTCTCACAGTGGCAGTATGAACATTAAAGAAAATAGCACCACACGTGTTGATTTAACACCTGGCTCTTTAACATCTTATTCTGTAGGTCTTGAGCTAGGAGTAAAACCCTTAGTTGTTATTCCTTTAAAAATAGGTGCTGAAGCCGGTTACATGTCATTTAAATGGGGTGAAGTTACCAATAGCGTTGACTCGACTAAAAAAAATGTCGATCTGAGCGGTATGTATCTTAAAGTTTTCCTCGGTTTAGATATTTAATATCTACCTAAGACCAGCCATCAAAATTTAGGACTTAAAAATAACCTCCTGTCTGCTGTAGACTGTAAAAGTAATCAACGAAAAACATGGAGGTTTTTGTGTTATTAATGAGTATTCTTTTGTCTGCTTCTCTTGCCAACGCTGCAGAACCAACCCAAGCCGATCAAAATTTCTGCCAACGTCAATCTGTACAAAGAGATCAATATCTTTCTAAAGCAAGAAAAGATGAGCTTCTATCACTCTGCTTACAAAGCCGTGCAACGGCAGCTGAAGCTGAAACTTTACGTGGACAAATTACGACTCTACAAAATCAAAATCCTGACTGTTTTGATAACAGCAGAAGCTTATGGCAATGGATTAAGCGCGAACCAAAACGCCTTCCTACAGCAGCCGACGGCGCAAAATGTGATGCAGCAGTAGCCGCGAAACAAGCACAACTTACCGAATTAGACGCCAAGCTAGCCAAACAACAAAGAGATTTAGCGGCTGCCGAATCTAAATATAAAGCTGAAAATGAAGCTTCAACAGCAGTTTCAGCTGAGAGAAAAGCCGCTGACGAAAGTGTAAAATCAGCTTTCACGACAGCTCAACTTTCTATTTTCGGACAAAAACTACAAAGTGCAGATGCAGCATTGCAATTAACAAAAATGGCTACATCTCTTGATAACTCAGCAATGGGTATGTACTTAAGAGAAAGAATGGCTGGCTTATTGAATTCAAATTCACTATGCGAAGCTGCTAAGGCTTGCCCAGGTGAACGCTCAGTTAAAGGTTCTGATTTGAATGGTGTATTTAACGGTACAATGAACACTGGAGTGAATGCTGAAAGACAAGTTACATCTTCAGCTCCTGGCGGTAAAAAAACTGAAAAGGCCACCGGCACAAGTAAGTAATTAGTTCTGCAATAAAGTTTTGAGTTCAACTAGACCCAAGTCTTGGGTCTAGTTCTTTTTTGAGCCAATCAAGTTCAATCTATAAAAAACCGAAATATAGAGCATGTTGAAGATACATATATCGTGCGCCTTTACATTTTTATTTTTAATTACGCCTTACGTATCTGCACAAACATACAGGATCGTGAACCAAGGTTACTATGTTAGAAGTACACCTGATTTCAGTCCCGGCAATGAGTCCAACAAAATCGGCACTCTTGAACCCGGCGCTACTTTTAGAGTTGTTAAAATTGTAACTTTACCTACTGGAGCCCAGGCTTACCAAATTCACATGGTAGGCTTAACGCCCGATAGTTACGTTAAACCTTCCTCAGAATATTGGATTTACAAAAGTAAATTTAACGATAAAGACTTTGTCAACTTAGGCGGCGAAACTGCCCCTGTTCAACAACCTACTCAAGGAACAGCACCACAAACGCCCTGCCTTGCATGTTCAACTCCACCATTAAATTCAGGCCAATCAGCACAGCAAAATATAAATGATTTGTCTGATGTAGCCCAATCAGCAACCCTAGCCGCCAATACACATCCTGCTGTAAAACCTAAAATATTAGAACCCGCCGTAAAACCAGTAGTTCCAGTAGCTACACCTCCGGCATCAAATACACCGGGATCACTCGATGCTAAAATTAAAGCTTACAGCGAATCTGCAGCTACAAAAAACACGATTGATTTTGCATTAAGAAACAAAAAACCTAGATCTACAGGTAAATGCTACCGTAGCGTTAAAGATGCATTATCTTGTTCCAAAAACCGTGGGCGCGGCACTGGTAACTGCTTAATTCCAAGCTGGTACTCCGGCACGGCTGCTCTTTCTGCAAAAGATTCTCTTAAGTCATATGGCTTCGTAAATTTATTAGATTCTGAGCCTTATAAGTCTCGCATCGGAAATTCACCAAGTAGAGCTCCTAAAGGCGCAGTATTGGTTTATTCAAGTGGTATCCCATGCTCTGGAACCAGAATTCCTGATTGTGGTCACGTTGAAATTAAAACAGATTCTGAAGGTAAACCAGGTTATGTAAGTGATTATTACTCCGGCGATGCAATCAATGAAACTGCCGGTGCCCGTAGATACGGAACACGCTACAAATTAGTAGGCGTAATGATCAAACCATAAAAGGATTGATATGAAAAAAATATTAGCATCATTCATAATTATGTTTTTTACATTTTCGGCTTTAGCAGTACAAACGATAGCTAATCTACCAGCAGATACTATGAAAAATATCGAAGCTTTTTCAAAGAAAAAATTGGATCCTAAAAAAGATCTGGAAGAAGTAAAAAAAACTATAAATACCTTACTGGCTTTAGATGAAGAAGACCCTTCACGCACAGCTGTAATGATTCTTTCTGAAAGTTATAATAAAAATAAAGCCTTATACGACAAGGCCATCAAGGCTATCGAAACAAAGAAGAACAAACAACAGCTCAAAGAAATTCAAACAATGCTAGCTAACTTCCATAAAAATGGAAACGGATAGTTTTCACTATCCGTTTTAAGAAAAATTCATTTTGTAAATTATAAATTTAGATGCCGGCTTTATTACGATCCTTATCATCAACCGCTGATTGAACTCCACCTTTTAATTGAGGACGGTACGCTAAGTGATTAATGTCGTAAATAAAGTTAGCACCATTTAAGCCTGGTGTTTGCCACTCAGGACCTAAGCGGATTGCATCTACTGGACAAGCTTCTTCACAGAAACCGCAGAATACACAACGAAGCATATCGATTTCGTAATTGATTGGATACTTTTCAACGTGAGCGTCCGGATGTTCGCTGGCTTTAATTGTAATACATTCTGCAGGACAGTTGGTCGCACACAACATACAAGCTGTACAGCGTATAGCCCCGTCTTTTTTAACTGTTAAAATGTGGTTACCTTTAAAGCGCGGAGAGTATTCATATTTCTCTTCCGGATAGTTTAAAGTGATCATTTGTTTTTTGTTGGTTAAATTCTTAATTAAGTGCTTCATAGTGATCCAAAGACCGCCCATCACACCCGGAAGATACCAAACATTTTTATTTTCTTTAGTAACTACTGCCATATATCCTCATTCGCCTTATAAACGACCGCGGTTGAAAACAAATTCATTTTTCTTACGGTGATCCAAAGTAACCTGATCTGGGCGTGTATTTGATACAGCCGTGAAAAGAGCTTTTTCACTTACCGGATTAATTTGTAATGCCTTACCAGATAATAATTGAGCCAATTCAGTACCTGTTAAAGCTTCACTTACAACTGTCGTCGCTTTTTTGAATTTTTGCGCTAGTCCTGCGTGATTAACAAATGTGCCGTCTTTTTCAATATAAGACTTTAAAGGAATTACCGTCGCCATTTTTAAAGTTTTACAATTTTCTAAAGCCGGAACTTTAACTGACGTTGCGTAAACTAAATGTTCTGCATTTGCGAACAACTCAATTTTTTGATCAAGATCTTTATAAACAGCAAAGTTTTCAGGGCCGATAACAACGAGCTCTTTTACTTTTCCTGATTTTAAAGATTGCTCTAAGTCAGACCACTTTGTATTAATTCCGAATTTAGCCAAAGCTTGCTTAAGACCTGCTGTATTTGGATTTTTATCTCCACGAATTAATAGACCATCAAATTCAGAAGCCTGAGCTTCCTGTGGCCACCAGTGGAATACGTTTTTAGTTTTGTAAGTGTTAACGAAAGTTTCGAGCATTGCTTCGTACTCTTCAACAGTGTGCTGACCTGTTAATACCAAATAGATATCTTCAGATTTTACTGCTTTTAAGAATTCAGCTGCATCTTTAGCCGCTACACCTGCGTGAGTTTCATTGTGCCAAGAACCCGCAGCATACTTGTAACCTTTTAACATACGGTGTTCTTTATTAACAAATTTATATGTATCGCGACCCTCATCGCACATCCAGTAACCGTTAACCGCTTCGTTGTGTTTAGGTTTAACACGGAAAAGACCTTCTTTATTAAAGTAAACTTTAACGTTACAACCTGTAGAGCAGCCGTTACAGATAGTTTCAGAATCTTTTAAATACCAAACGCGTTGTTTGAAACGGAAATCTTTAGAAGTTAAAGCACCTACCGGACAGATATCCACTGTATTTAAAGAATATTTATTATCTAACTGTTTACCGTCGTGAGTACCGATTTCAGCGTGATCGCCACGGTTGAAAATTCCTAATTCGTTTGTTTTAGAAACTTCATCAGTAAAACGAACACAACGCGAACAAAGAATACATCTTTCAGAATCCAGAACCACTGTCGGGCCAAGGTCTACAACCTTGTGTTTCTTTTGCTTGGCTTCAGCCATTTCAGGATTGTATTTGCCGTACTCCATGTACTGATCTTGCAAACCGCACTCACCGGCTTGGTCACAGATAGGACAATCTAAAGGATGATTAATTAAATGGAAATCTAATCCCCACTTAACTGCATCTTTAACTTTTTCAGAAGTATTATTAACCTTCATGCCTTCAGTAATCATCGTGTTACATGCGATCTGTACACGTGGATTTCCCTCAACTTCAACCATGCAAAGACGGCAAACACCGGCAATGCTTAACCCCGGATGCCAACAGTAATGCGCAATTTTCTGTGCATTTTCATTCATGGCCTGAATGATTGTTGTGCCCGGTTTTACTTCGAGCTCTACGCCATTAATGGTGCATTTCAACATGTGAAGCTCCTTTAAATGCAGTTCCTTTTACTTTTGATTTACCTTCGCGAACGAAATATTCAAACTCGTCACGGAATTTAGTAACAAAACTTAAAACTGGTAATGCAGCCGCATCAGAAAGGGCGCAAATAGTTTTACCCTTCATGTTGTCAGCAACCTTAATTAATAATTCGATATCTTGCATACGGCCTTTACCCGCTAAAATCGAATGAACGATTTTATCTAACCAGCCTGTACCTTCACGGCACGGAGTACACTGACCACAAGATTCATGATGATAAAAATGAGTTAAGTTAGCTAAGCACTGAACCATACATTGAGCATCATCGATTACGATAATAGCACCAGAACCTAACATAGTTCCCATTTGCGCTAAGTTTTCGTAATCAAGTGTTGCACGTTCAGCTTCTTCAGCTGTTAATACCGGAGCAGAAGAACCACCCGGAATTACGGCTTTAAGTTTACGGCCCGGTTTGAAACCACCGCCCAAACCATAGATCATATCTTTAAGCGGGAATGCTAAAGGAACTTCGTAGTTACCCGGTTTAGTAATGTTTCCTGATAAAGAGAATAATTTTGTTCCAGCAGATTTTTCAGTACCGAAAGTTCTGTAGTGAGCAGCCCCATCACGAATAACATATTTAACAACTGCTAAAGTTTCTACGTTATTAACGATAGTTGGTTTTTTTAAGTAACCTTGAACTGCAGGAAAAGGTGGTTTTAATTTAGGTTGGCCTTTTAAACCTTCAAGTGAAGAAATCATTCCTGTTTCTTCGCCGCAGATGTAAGCGCCAGCACCACGGTATACGTCCATATCGTGATCAAAACCAGAACCTAAAATATTTTTACCTAAGTAACCAGCCTTGTAAGCCTCTTGGATAGCGGCTTCTAAAGCATTGATTGAATCGTCGTATTCACCACGAACATAGATATAAGATTTTTTTGAATTGATGGCGAAAGCAGAAATAATCATACCTTCAATTAATTGATGAGGAGCTTTTTCCATCATCATACGGTCTTTGAATGTACCGGGCTCGCCTTCATCGGCGTTGCAAAGTAAGTAACGAGGTTCATTATTTTTAGGTAAGAATCCCCATTTCATGCCAGTCGAGAAACCGGCGCCGCCACGACCACGTAAACCAGAAGCTTTAACTTCATCGATGATGGCCTGTGGTTGCATTTTTAAAGCTTTCGCTAAATCAGCATAACCGCCATGTTTTTTGTAACCTTCTAAACCTTTAAATTCAGGCAAGTGGTAAAATTCTGATAAGTATTTAGTTTGAGTACTGTTGTATTGTGCTGACATTACTTCATTCCTCTTAAAAGATTCATCGCTGATTCAGGAGTTAAGTTTTCGTAGTATTTATCTGCGATTTGCATCATTGGAGCCGTACCGCAAGAACCTAAGCACTCTGCTTCCGACACTGTGAAACGTCCGTCTGCAGTTACTTCGTTTAATTTTACGTTTAATTCTTTGCAAAGATGAGCGGTTAACTCTTCAGCGCCATTCAACATACAAGATAAAGTACGACAAACCTGAACATGGTACTTACCGATTTTTTGTTTGTTGTACATTGTGTAGAACGTGAAAACTTCATTAATCTGAGCCTCTGGAATTTCCATGACTTTAGATAATTCTTTGATCACTTCAGCGTTGATGTAACCTTTGTTTTCTTTTTGACCGATATACAAAGCCGGCAATACTGCTGATTGCTTTGATTCGTATCTTTTCAGTTCGCTAAGAACTTTTTGTTTTCCTTCATCTGAAAGTTGAAACATATTTTCCTTCTCCCCGACTATCTGTCTAACTCACCAGCGATAACGTTCATGCTGGCTACAGTTGCGATAGCATCTGCTAACATTGATCCCTTAACAACTTCAGGGAACGATTGATAAATTGCAAAACATGGCGGACGTACTTTTAAGCGGTATGGATTTGCAGAACCGTCGCTCACTAAGTAGAAACCTAATTCACCGTTAGCCGCTTCAGTTGCATCGTAAACTTCGCCTACTGGTGGACGAAGACCTTTGATCACCAACATAAAGTGATTCATTAAGCCTTCAATATTTCCGTAAACGTCTTTTTTCTCAGGAAGAACAATGCCTTTATCGCGGATTGTGTAATCTCCACCTGGCATATTTTTACAAGCTTGGCGAATGATGCTGATACTTTGGCGCATTTCTTCAATACGAACACAGTAACGGTCGTAGATATCACCGTTTGAACCAGTCGGAATTGAGAAATTATATTGCTCATAACCATAGTAAGGATTTGATTTACGTAAATCCTGCGCGATACCCGTCGCTCTTAAAAGAGGACCTGTATAACCCCAAGAAATGGCGTCCTGTTGTGAAATCGGACAAACACCTTGAGTACGTTTGATGAAAATTTTGTTGTCTAACATCAACTTAGAAATTTCATCAACGCCATCGCTCATTTCATCACAGAAAGCTAATACGTCATCGAACCAACCATCCGGAGCGTTTTGAGCCATACCACCAACGCGAGTCATTGATACAGTTAAACGGGCGCCGCAAAGTTTTTCGAATAAAGAATAAACTTTTTCACGGTAAGTAAATAAATGGAAGAAAGCTGTTAAAGCACCTAAGTCAACGCCGCCGGTACCAACTGCAATGATATGGTCAATTACACGTGATAGTTCACAAAGAACAACACGCATAGCTTGAGCACGTGGTGGAATCGTTACATCCAAAAGTCTTTCAACTGTTTTACAGTAACCCACGTTATTCATTGGAGCTGAACAGTAGTTCAAACGATCCGTGTAAGGAATAACCTGATTGTAGGGGTGAGTTTCAGCCATTTTTTCGAAACAACGGTGTAAGAAACCGATTTCGCAGTTAGCACGAACAATTGTTTCACCGTCTAATTCAGCCATAACACGTAAAGTTCCGTGCATTGCCGGATGCGAAGGACCGATGTTGATCGGAACAAAGCGATTATCTAAAAGATCTCCGCGTTGATCAGGAGTATTGTTAAAATGAATCGGCATAACGCTGTCACAGTGTTGTTGAGCATCGGCTTCATAGTCTTTACGAAGCGGATGACCTTCAAATTGGTGATGCGTTAAAATTTTTCTTAAATTCGGGTGACCGTCGAAAACGATACCGAACATGTCATAAGCCTCACGCTCAAACCAGTCAGCACCTTTCCAGATGTTTGTTGCTGTAGGAATTGATTCACCATCGGCAACTTGGGCTTTAACTCTTACGCGAGTGAAATCTTTTGAGTTGAATAAGTGATAAACCACATCAAATCTTTTTTGACGAGTGGGATAGTCAACACCGCAAACGTCCATAACAAAATCGAAACCGGCATATTCTTTTAAGTATTGTAACAATGCATGTGTAGAAGCTTTTGGAGCTTCTATTACATTATCGCCTACAGGAGTTGTAACAAATTTAAATTGTTCTGCGCCGAACTTAGCCAAAACATCTGATTTTAAAACTTCAGGAAAATGAGTTGCTGATGCCATTATCTCACCTGCCCTAATTCGCTGTTAGGATTTGATTCTGTGTATGGAGATTTCCAGTTGTCTTTCCACGGACGCGGAGTTCTGTCTTTAATCATTTTTTGCAAAGTCATGACTCCATCAAGAACTGCTTCCGGAGTTGGAGGACATCCGGGAACGTAAACATCTACAGGAATAACTTTATCGCAACCTTGTAACACGTGATAAGCGCGGTAGAAACCACCGGAGCTCGCGCATGCACCCATTGATAAAACGTATTTTGGTTCTAACATTTGTTCGTAGATACGAACTAAGATCGGAGCCATTTTTTCTGTGATTGTTCCAGCAACTAAAAGTAAGTCCGCTTGACGTGGAGAGAAACGTACAACTTCTGCACCGAAGCGGGCTAAGTCATATTTTGGTCCCATCACCGACATCAACTCAATACCGCAACATGCAGTTCCGTAAGGAAGTGGCCAAAGAGCATTTCTTTGTCCCCACGCCACGATGGCATCAAGTTTTGTTGTTAGAGCGAACGATCGCGACATGTCGTCTAAATTTTTTTGATCAGACATTCAATACCTCGCACATTTTATAAAAATGGCTTTGTTAAATTTAACAAATATTATCAATATGTTTTCATCTAGCAATATGACAAAAACCCATAGTAATGACAACGAGATATGTCATCTGAACGTATCCATAAAAATCTTTCAACGCGATGTCTAAAACTACTTTTTTGTGTTGGAGATTGCCGCAAAGTGTACCTAGACTTTTGGATAGCTTAAATAGTTTTCACAAGGAGGGGTCATGAAAACATTTTCTATCGCACTGTTTGCGGTAATCGCTGTATCTTTGAACGTAAAAGCGGAAGATTTGCTGATCAAAGTAGCAAACCCGGTTTCAACTAAACATGCTGCTAATTATTTTGCAGCCGAGGGGCTTAAATCAGAAGCTTTAACTGAAAATTGGATCAGAGTTCAAGGAAATGCAACTCTGGAGAAATTCCAGAACTTCTTAGAAAGTGATTCTATAGTTCATGTTCAAAAGAACTACAAAATACAGTTGAGACAAAACCCGTCTTTGCAAAAAGCTTTATCAGCTTACTTAGCAAAGCATCCTGAACAAGCAGTTCGTCCTTTTGCTCCGGCACAAGACAATCCTGCAATTCCGAATGCTCCTTCTAATTCTTCAGGTGCAGATCCTTTGTTTAGTAAACAATGGGGTATGAAAGATATCGGAGTTGAAAATGCGTGGAGAGTAAATCCGGGTAACAATAAAGTTATCGTAGCTGTTATCGATACAGGTGTTGATTACACTCACGAAGATTTACTTCCTAATTTATGGAGAAATGAAAAAGAAATTCCTAACAATAATATCGACGACGATAAAAATGGTTATGTTGACGATATCATCGGTTGGGACTTCTTAGCTAAAGACAACAAACCTTACGACTTAGCCGCAACTAGCTTAGGCGATTTACTTAATGGTGGTAACCCGGGTCACGGAACTCACTGTGCCGGTAACGTTGCAGCTCGCGGACAAAATGCAAAAGGTATTTCTGGTGTTGCACCTAATGCTCAGATTATGTCTTTACGTTTCATCGGTAACGAAGGCGGAACAACTGCTGATGCTGTTTTAGCAATTAAATATGCTGTTGATAACGGTGCAAAAGTTTTATCTAACTCTTGGGGCTCTGAAGGTGAAGATCCAGATGATGCTACAAACAACCAAGCTTTAAAAGACAGTATCCAATATGCTGCTGACCACGATGTATTATTCGTAGCCGCTGCCGGTAACGGACACCAAGGTAAAGGTTATGATAACGACAATGATTCGAAACCTGCATACCCTGCAAGTTACGCTCACGACAATATCATTTCAGTTGCTGCTTTAGATGTTAATAACAACTTCGGAAGCTTTTCTAACTGGGGACGCAAATCAGTTGATCTTGGCGCCCCGGGCGTAAAAGTTTTCTCTACAACTGTTACTAACAAATACTCAGACACAGTTATTCCTTTATTAGGCGCCAACTGGGATGGTACTTCTATGGCTTGCCCTCACGTGGCAGGTGCTGCAGCTCTTTACTGGTCTGCTCACCCTGAAAAAACACATGCACAAGTTAAAGAAGCTATTCTAAATTCTGCAACTCGCATTGCTGCTGCCGAAGGTAAATTAGTTACTAACGGTAAATTAAATGTTGATGCTTTAATGAAACAGTAATTTAAAATTAAATATTTCTAATAAAAAAGCCGGAGCTTCTCCGGCTTTTTTATTTTTTAAAAATGATTTTAATTTACAATTTTTAGTTTATTTTTTTGACGGTTTAAATGTCTCATTATGAAAATTTTCATTCGTAAATTGAGCCATTTAGTATCTTAGGCCAGTCTCTCTCTAGCCCTTCTGCTAGTATACTCTATTTACGCACTTACCTAGTCGAATTCATGGCAAAAATTCTTTATAATGAAGAGTGTTTACAAGGAGTTCGCATGCGCTTACCACAGCTGAGTTGTGTTCTTGTTATCCTGCTTGCTACGCTTTATTCGAGCGTTTCATTTGCGCAGGCGAAAGTTAGCGCCTCTGTTGGCGCTATGGTTATGATGGGCTCTGGAAAAATGGGAAATAGTACTGACGTTTTAAATCGCAGCATGCTTCACACACCGGTGGCTCTATTTGCCGGATTCAATATGAAAAAATTCCGTCTGGGTTTAAATTACGAATACAGCGTAGTGGGACAAACTGATGACCCTTCGACCCTAGGAAATCAAAACATCGGCGGCAAAGGTTCGTCTGCTGGCTTAAGACTCGGCTTTTACGATGGTAAGCAGGCTTTCGATCTGATCTATCGTGCAATGGATAAATACACTCTCGATAAACCAACACTCGCAGGCAATGTTGCCGAGTATGACGGTAAAATGGGATTTAGTATTCAATATTACCGTCAGCTCAAAAAGAAATTCGGATTTGTTATAGATTATACTTCGTCTGAAATGAAAAGTTCTGCGGCCAATTCAGATGATATTAAATGGGACCGCATTAGTATTGGTATTGTGCTTTCAAACTTTACTGCGAAGTAATTATTTAACAAAGGCGAGGATTGCTTATGTTGAAAAAGAATTTATTCAGGAACTTAACTTATGTGGGCTTTGCAGCATTGTCTGTTTTGGCAACGCTCACTCAGTGTGCTAAAAAATTTGAAGGCGAAGCTTTTGCTCCCTCTAATGCTCAAGCAACAGTTAGAACAATTTCAGCAAATGGTGGTGGTGCACTGTATTGTAGTATTTCCGGCGGCTGCCCACTGATTATAACAGGTAATGATTTTTACCAAGGCGCCAAAGTGTATTTAGGCCCTTACGCTTGTGAAAATGTTGTTATTTCAGCCGATCATAAGCAAATCAATTGTGACGTAGGCCCTGGGAAAAGTGGCGTGTTTGATATTTCAGTTGTTAACAAAGACGGTAAGGCCAGCGTTTTTGATCCGTCAATTAATCCCGCAAACTTGAAATTTTCTTACGCTTCGTTTTTATACCTAGGGGTACAAGATTCTCCTGGAAAAGTTTATGGCTATGCTCAAAATCCGGAAACAGGCGCCCTGCTTGCAGTAGTTGGCAGTCCTTTTTCAATAGCCGCTAATAATCAAACATACGGAACAGTGATCAGTCCGAATAATAAATTTTTATACGCAGCCAACGTAGGCTCAAATACGATTTCAGTTTATTCAATCAATGCAGAAAATGGGAGTTTAACTGCTATAGGAACCCCAACTGCAACAGGCTTTGGCGGACCAAACGGTTTATTTTTTCACCCGTCAGGGAATTACCTCTACGTATCAAGCTTCAGTAGCTCTAATATCGGTGGATACAGTGTAGCCGCGGATGGCACTTTAACTGCACTACCCGGCAGTCCGTTTTCGACGGGAACAGCAACTGTTATGAATGGTGTGGTCGTACACCCTTCGGGTAATTATCTTTACTCAGCTTCTATGGGAGGAACCGGTGGCGTTGTTGGGTTCTCAATAGATTCATCTACTGGCGCATTAACTCTATTAGCTGGCAGCCCATTTTCAAATACCAATGGCGGATTTAACAATACCGGCGATGGAATTACCATTCATAAAAATGGACTTTGGCTTTACATGGGCTTAGTTAATCAAAAAAGAGTGGCCGCATTTAATATTGATACTAACACTGGTGCTTTAACTGGCATTGGGACTCCAGTACTTAATAACTCTACTACCGGCTACACTGACAACGGCGGATCCGGAGCAAACATTTCTCCCGATGGTTTATTTTTTTACGGTACAGCGTTTTCAACAAATGCTGTACATCCTAAAAAAGTTATTGCTTACACAATTGATCAAACCACTGGAGCTATCGCGCTGTCTTCAGAAGCTGACGCCGGCGGTGGCCCCAACGACATACGCGTCGACACTAATGGATTATTTGCCTACACCTGTAACTCATCAAATACGCCATCTGTAAGCGCTTACAGCCGCGATCCTTTAACCGGTGCACTGACTCCTTTAGTCCCACGTGATGTGGCAATTCCAACAGGCAATGGTGGCCCGGGCATTATGGTGATTCAGAAATAATAATTTTTAGATTTAATTATAAAAAGCCACTTTAACTAAGCGGCTTTTTTTGTGTACTTTACGATTTGATCTTTAACTGTATTTGAAATTGTCGTAAAAGCCACACCGTACTTGCTACCGTTTTTACTTACGATTTTACAAGTGGCATTGAAAGCCGGAACATCACCGCCCGGTTTAAAATGAAGATAAATTTGATTATCGATTTCAAAGTTTACTTGATCTAATTTAAAGCTCGCACCGCCCGCACTGATTTCAATACTTTCAGCTGAAAATACACGTTGGTGATCGTGAATTAATAATTCACACTTGTACTCGACGCGTGGAAATCTACGACGGAAGAAAGTTTTCTTGATGTCATCGTCTTGATCGGCAGATATATTGTATATTTCTTTAATTCGCTCCGGTTTAAAATCTTCAACATCCGAAACACGTTGCCATGAACTCAAATCCTGACGCCAGATAAAATCAAATTCAAATAGAGTGCGGCTTTGCAACATCTGAATCATTTCAGCAGCTGTAAATGGCCCGTAATTTTCATTGCTTTTAAGAATGTACCAAACTCTGTCTTTATAAGTGTCAAAGTTTGTAAGAGTTTTGTTTTTTTGCACAGGGTTTTTAAAACTTTTATTAAAGGCCTCTGTTAAACTCGGGAACTCAAACAAGAAAAGCCATACATTGACCTTTTCATCGTAAATATAGTCGTTCCAGCTCAATACTTTACTTTGAATATTTTGCGTAATTTCATCTAAAGTCCACGGGCCTTTTTGAATCCCTTCTTTAGCCACAAAATATTTTTTCATAAACGCCTGCCTGTTGTTTAATACTTCTCTTTTCTAGACTTCGGCTTTAATCCAGCCAGACTTTAGGAAGTTCTGTTATGATTCAGTATTATTTTTTACTTGCCTTGAAGCCAAGTCCATTTTCGCCTATGATGTCTCAATGTCAGACACCATTCTCGCTATTGATTTCGGAACTAGCCATTCGCTCGTAGGAGCCCTCCACAAGAAGCAGAGAGTGGAGGCCATGCCTATTGACCCTACCCACAGCGATCAAAGCCTTATGCGCACGCTACTGTATTTTCCCAATGCGGATGAATGCTATTACGGTTCTGACGCCCTTGTTAAATATAATGAATTTGAAATGGAAGGCCGTTTATTCAGATCTTTCAAGTCCCACCTTCCTAATAAGAACTACATCGGAACAGTCATTGATAACCGCATTTTAAGCCTTGAAACCATGATAGGCGTGTTTTTACTTGAATTGAAGAAAAGGGCTGAAAAACAATTAGGTACTAAAATTACCAAAGCCGTTATCGGAAAGCCTGCCCGCTATTCTATGGACGATGTGGCTGATGAATTTGCTATTTATCGCATGCGGAAAGCCGCTGAATATGCCGGCTTTCAGGAAGTACACTTTGTACCTGAACCTTTAGCTGCCGCATTGGATTTTAAACGTCAGATTAATGATGAGAAAACTATTTTAATCGGTGACTTCGGTGGCGGTACGTCTGACTTTACTATTATGAAGATCACAAAAGATGATTTCAAAAAATCGGACGTGCTGGCGGTTGATGGATGCCCTATGGCCGGCGATGTGCTCGATAGCTTATTCATGCAGAACCGTTTAAACAGCACTTTTGGAGCCAACACCCAATATCGTATGCCGATGTCGACTAATCTGTTAAAAATGCCTGCCGGCATTATGGAAAAACTGAATAAGCCTTCGCAAATTGTACACTTAAAAGAAAAAGATACTTATGAGTTTATTAAAGAAGTCCGTAAGTGCGCTTTAAAAGATACCGATAAAGAAAAAATCGACAGATTATTTGTACTGATTGAAGATCAGCAAATTTTCCCCTTCTTTGAAGAGATTGAAAAAACTAAAAAAACTTTGTCCAACCGCCCGACTTCACAATTTAACTTCGGATATCCCGATCTTGAAACCAGTGAGGTATTTTCATCTGTGGAGTTTCAGACTTGGGCTGAAAACTTTAAACAGAATATTTTTGCTGCTCTGGGAAGATGTTTTGAACAAGCTCAGATCAGCGAGCAGCAAATTGATCACGTGTTTTTAACCGGCGGTACAGCTCATGTTCCTTTTATTCAGGATGAGTTTAAAAAACGTTTTGGTTCAGAGAAATTACAATCTAAAAACTTCTTCCACTCCATTTTGTCAGGCCTAATTGAAAGTGCCAGAAACTGGGATGAACTCAGTTAATTTATGTTTCCACATCTGAATCAATTCTTACTGGAACCATAATGCTTTCATTGAAATTATTATTCACTTTTAAATTTCGAACCAACACTGAGGTTTTCTCTATCAAAAAATCTACGGTAAAGCGATCCATACGACGTTTCATCACCTCATTTACCTGAGCAGGTGTGGCTCCCATTAAAACAGCCACTTCTTTCTGCTTAAGCTCATGCCTAGCAGCAATAGCTATAATCTGATCACATAAGTCATTCTTGAATTGTTCAAGAGGATTATAGCTATTTATAACTCGTTGGCTAAAATAAGTATTGCGCTGAATGATCGTAGCTCTAGGCAATATTTTTTTCGGTTCAACGGCCTCGATTTCATTTATTTTTATATTAAATAAGGACTGCATTGTTGCATCGTAAGGAATTCTGCCAAAATCTGCTAATAAGCTCATTGTTTTTTTAACAGATATCGGGCCAAGATCTTTAGTGAAACTCAAAATTACAGAAATAGATTTTTTAAAATAATTTTTATTGGCTTTATGAAGGATTCCTCCTAATAAAGCTATGGCCAAAAGGTCTTCGTTTTTTGGAATTTCTTTACTTAAAATTACATCATCAAATAAATCAAAATTGTATTTTAAAAGAGTATACACGAGAGCACATGCCTTGGCATCCTCATGAAATAGCGGTGATGCCAAACATAACGCCTGCTCAGGTAAGATGTTTTTATCTATTTTCCCTGATATTGAGTAGGGCACACCGATAGACGCAAGCAATAGAGAATATTTTTTATTATCCATTTAGCACCGCAGCTATGAAAGCATCAATAACCACAACAGGAATATTAGAATAATTTTTCTTCACATATTTCTTGGCTAACTTAAATTCTTTTTTATTTGCTTTGAGCCAAACTAAATCATTTTCATCACCGCCTTGAGGGCGCTGGCAAACCGCAGCTAGTTTTGTATTGATAAGTGTCTGCCTGTCAACGGCGTAAACTTTTAGGTTCGTATCCGAAAATACTAAGTTACACTTCTTTTTCCAGCCTTCATCAAAAAATTTTTGAATAGGCGCTACGCCCGTATTTAACCAAAACTCACTGATTCCTAGTTTTTTTGCTACACGCACAGAGCATTCGTAAATACTACCATCCATTACATCTCGAAGGTCATCCACATCGGTAGTAGCTCTCTCATCATAGCCCATTAAATATAAAGCAGCGCCGCCCAACGTATAAATAACATCACTCACATTCTTTGCTTTGAGTTCTTTATTAAGTGCCTTTAGAGCTTTTTTAATATCAATAGGTTCTAGGTTCTTCTTCATTATTTTCAATATATCATAAATTTTGAAATTTCAAAATTTTTAGTCTCAATATGGTACATTAGAGATTCTAAAGGCAATAGGTTCGATTTGGCGAATTAAACTGATCAAAGTCTAGTGCTGATTACTTCATTCCAATGGCTGATAGCCATTGATCGTTAGGTGCAATCAATTTACGGTTTTTTAAATCGAAGAAAGCTCCGGTAAATACAGCTTCGCTCGCCACATCACCATTAGCTTTCAGCATTTGTTGCTTCATCTTAAAGATTTTACCTTCGTATGACAGCATTTCTAATGTGATAGTGATAGTTTCGCGTAATTTTAATTCTTTTAAGAACTTAACACTAACATCTAAAATAACCGGGCCCAAACCCGTTTGATGAACGACATGATAGCCATAGCCACGCGAAGTAATAAGTTCCCAACGGGCTTCTTCATAGAGCGCCAGGTAAGTGGCATTGTTAACGTGGCCATAAGAATCTAAATGGCTTTCTTTGATCAGAAGCTCGTATTTATAAATCATTATTTTAATGCTTCACGGATATAAGCTGAGGCCTGATCCATAATCCAAACTACTGCAGCGATAACTACGATAATTGTACCAACTTCCGGCCACATAGCTTGACCTTGATACTTAATTAACATCGTACCGATACCACCACCACCAACTAAACCGATGATTGTGGCCATACGTACGTTGATATCCCAGCGGTAAACTGTGAATGAAATGTAAGGAAGTACTACTTGTGGCACAATCGCAAACCAGATTGTTTGCAGTTTGCTCGCACCGCAGGACTGAACGCCCTCGATAGGACCTTCATAAACTGTTTCAACCATTTCAGAGTATTGTTTAGTTAATGATGCAATAGAGTGAATCATTAAGGCTAACATACCGGCAAATGGACCGATACCAACCCACACCGAAAAGATGATCGCCCAAACAAGTGCTTCAATAGAGCGAGTTACATTCAGGAATGTACGGATAAACATATATAAGGCGTAAGCTGCCGGATGCTTCATGATATTTTTTGCCGCCATAAAACTTAATACGAAAGCAAAAGGAATAGCTAAGAATGTTGCAACAAAGGCCATGAAAATAGTTTCAACTATATTCAGAACTGCAGCTGGTAGAACCTGCCAGTTAGGAGAGAAGATACCCTTGAATAAGCGTTTAGCGCCTTCAAATCCGTCTTCATCTAATAACTCATACATAGAGAATTTAGTTTTAAATAAACCCACTATGAATAAAACTAGGATAAATAAGAATAAATGCCAACCCCAGAAAGTTTGGTACCAAGGCTTAGCTTCAGCACGGGCTTTTACATAGGCCGGTTCAAAAAGATTTTCACCGAATGTTTTATAACCAGCTTGGTTTAAAAAATGACTGATGAATGCGCCTACTAACATTGAACCTAAGAAAATTGTAGAAACCATAGAAAGGTTCAGTAAATCTTCGTCTGTCGGGCTGTAAATAATAGAAAGAATAACTGATACAAACAGTGCGAAACTCACACCATCTAAAAGCGAACGTCTAAAAACATGTGATTTAGTTTTCATTATCATTTCTCCGATTAGTTGATGTGTACTTCTTTAGCGCCTTCGCCGTAGATTTTTTCAAACCAGGCTTGGTCGATGTTTTTTGGATCGCCTTCATACACCAGCTCGCCGCCTTTAAGCGCGATCACTCGTGTAGCATACAATCTAACTAATGATAAAAAGTGAAGATTACAGATAATAGTAATGCCCAGCTCTTGGTTTACTTTTTTAAGGTAATCCATAACTGTATGACAAGTAGCCGGATCTAATGAAGCCACCGGCTCGTCAGCCAAAAGAACTTCTGGGTTTTGAGTTAAAGCACGCGCGATAGCTACACGTTGCTGCTGACCGCCTGAAAGTTGGTCGGCACGGATATGAGCTTTATCGGCAATACCCACTAATTTTAAATATTTCATAGCTTCCGCTTTATCCGTGTCAGAAAATAATCCGAAAATACTTTTCCAAGTTGGAGTCGTTGAAAGCTTACCCATTAAAACGTTATTTAAAACTGTATGACGTGGAATTAAATTGAAGTGTTGAAAGATCATACCGATTTTACTGCGAAGGCTACGGATTTCTGCAGCCGTTGTCAGCTGTACGATATCTTTTTCGTGGAAACGCGCCTCACCACCTGTTGGGTCATGAAGACGGTTTAAACATCTTAACAGAGTGGATTTACCTGAGCCGCTCAGGCCGATGATCACTAAGAACTCACCCTTTTTAACATCAAAACTGATACCCTTAAGAGCTTGCACTCCGTTAGGATAAGTTTTTTGTAAGTTTTTAACCTTTAAAATCGGCTCAGACATAAATCCCCCTCAATGCTTAAGCTAAATAACAAAAACTATTTTTTCTTGTTTAATAAGTCTTCAGCGCTTGCGCCTGCTGCTTTTAACATGGCACGAGCTGGCTCGTAATCAGCATCAGTCGATTTTTTAACTTCAGTAACGCCGTAGATAGCTTTGAAAGCATCTTGACCTTCTTTAGTTGAAACGAAAGCTAACATGGCATCAACAATTTTAGTTTTCATTTCTTCAGGCATATCTTTACGGAACACAACTGGATCGTTTTTGATAGACTCAGATAAACTTAAAATTACAACTTTTGAAGCTACATCCGGATACTGTGTTAATACTAAACGACGGGCATCTTCCATTACTTCAACGCCTTTGTCATCTTTAGATGGCGGAGAGTAGAAAGTAGCTCCTGCATCAACCTGACCTTGGTAAACCATAGATACAACGTTGTCGTGTTTGCCGGCAAAAACTGTTTCTTTAGGTTCGATACCTTTTTCTTTTAAAGTTTTAACAGGAAGTAAGTAACCGCTTGTCGAAGCAGGTTCAACATAAGCGATTTTTTTACCAACTAGGTCTTCGATTTTTTTGATCGAGCTACCTGCTTTAACGATAAATTGAGATTGGTATGTATCTGAACCGTGACGTAATACAGTTAATTTGGCTTCAGCACCGTATTTATCGTGAGCTAAAACATAACCGAAAGTATTTAAAGCTGCTACGTCAGCTCTTTTTGTACCGAAAGCCTCAACAACCGCGATGAATGATTGCGGAATTGTAACTTCATATTTGTACGGAGTATTTTTTTCTAAATAGTCTTTGAAAGCTTTAGAGTTATCTTCGATAACTTTTGCATCAACAGAAGGAACAAAGTGCAACTTAATCGGGTTGTCGACAGAGCCTAATTCAGCAGTTTTTTTAGTACATGCGGTTGTGAGCATTGCTGCTGTTACTAATGTTAACACAAGTGAATTCATAAGAATATTTTTCATATTTCTCCCTTATTGTTTAAAGTACAAAATTTTCGTCAGAACGTAGCAAAATAGAGCACGGAATCCAACTTCTTTATAGAAAAGACTTTTCTTTTTTACCTGTTAGAGACATACTCGGTTGAAAATGAGTGCAATTCCTACAAATCTTAACCAAATCCTCAAAACCTCTAGCGAATATGCTGCTCAAAATATGCGCACATTGGCTGTTTTTGACTTAGATTCCACACTTTTTAATGTCAGCACACGCACTCAAAAAATACTCTCAGAGTTTGCCGAATTACACAAAGTAGATCGCTTAAAAGGTGTTGAAGTTAAACATGAAGACTGGGGCATTAAAGAAGCTGTTTTACGCGCCGGATTTACTATCGAAAATGATCTGGAATTATTAAAATCACTACGCGACTTCTGGAGCGAAAGATTTTTTACCAGTGAATATCTGCACTATGATGTTCCCTATTTAGGAGCCATCAGTTTTGTTCAGGATTTAGCCGATGTCGGCTGCGAAATTAAATATTTAACCGGCCGCGATCACACACGTATGCGCAAAGGAACTGTAGAAGTTTTAAAAAAGTGGGGTTTTCCATTTGCCGAAGAAAATCTTTATTTAAAGCCCAACAAAGAACAAGAAGATGAGCTTTTTAAACACGAATGGTTTAAAAAGCTTAACCATTCAGAATATAAAAAAATATTTTTCTTTGAAAACGAACCGGTAAATGTGAACGCTATTATTGAATCTTGCCCTGAAGTGGAAATTATTTTTTTAGATACCACCCATGCGCGCAAGCAGGAAGTAACAGCCCCGCTTTACAAAATTAAACACTTTGGGAGAGAGTAATCATGCTAACTTTGATTGCCACTCCTATCGGAAGAACAGACGAAATTACTTTACGCTCACTTGAGCTATTAAAAAATGCAGATGTTGTTGTCTGTGAATCAACCAAAGAAACTTCTAAATTATTAAAAGGCTTTGAAATTAAAGCTAAAAAATATGAAGTTCTTGATGAACACTCTACAGTCGAAGATATTTCAGCCATGCTTGAAATGTGTCGCACGCAAAATGTGGTGCTAGTTTCAGATTGCGGAACTCCCAGCTTTTGTGATCCGGGCTTTCAATTAGTGGAGGCCTGCCGAAAAGAAAATATTAAAATACAGTCTTCGCTTGGCGCATCTAGCTTAATGGGTTTAATTTCTTTGAGCTCTGAGCGAATTCACCAATTTCACTTCCGCGGTTTTATTCCAGCCGAAAACGTAGCGCGTGAAAAAGAATGGCAACAGCTTAAAAAAACCAAAGAGCCTTTTGTTTTAATGGATACGCCTTACCGCTTAAAAAAAATGGTGGAAGAGTGTGTTCTCCATCTGGATGACCGTAAAATGTTGCTCACTTTAAATTTATCTCAGGAAGATGAAACCGTTTTAGAAGGTAAGCCTTCGCAGATTCAGAAACAGCTTAAATTTGATAAAGCTGAGTTTATGATTTTGATCTATGCTAAAAAATAATTTAACTCCCTTACCGATTGATTCTTTTTTAGATCGCATCGTTAAAGCTTACTTAGAAAATGATAACCTTATTTTAACCGCACCTCCTGGCTCTGGCAAAACCTCGCGTGTTCCCGCGGCCATTCTACAGAATTTACTCAATACAAAATCTTCTAAAAAAATTATTGTGCTGGTTCCACGACGTATTGCTGCTATTTCTTCAGCCATGCGTATCTGCGAAGAAAATAACTGGGTACTGGGACAAGAAGTTGGCTATCAAGTTAGATTTGAAAATAAAACTTCAGCGAATACTCAGTTGATTTTTATGACCGAAGGAGTGTTCATAAAAAAACTCGCAGATTTGGACTTATGGGCTGAGCTTGAACTAATTGTTTTTGACGAGTTTCACGAAAGATCTAGCAATATTGATCTGTGTTTAGGTATTTGCTTGGAAAAACAAATCTTAGAACAACAAATCAAAATGTTGGTGATGTCAGCTACTCTAAATGTAGAGCAATTGGAAAAACATCTGGGGAAATCAGTCCACATTGAAGTGACTACTCCGGTTTTTCCTCTGGAAATTATAAACGCTAAAAAAACTCAGCGCTTGATGTGTGATTATGTATTTGCCGATTTATTTTTAGATACACTTCAACAAGCGGCAAATAAATCCAGTAAAGATATACTAGCTTTTTTACCAGGACTGTCTGAAATTCGCTTTATTGAAAAAGCTATAAGTCAAAAATTCAGTAACTTTGAAATTAATATTCTACATGGATCGGTTAAACTGGAAGAGCAAAAACGCATTGTAAGCGGCCACTCCGCAGGACGCAGAATTATTTTATCTACGAATATTGCAGAGTCTTCCATTACGATTCCGTCTATTGATTGTGTTATTGATTCCGGGCTCATGAAAAAATCCGTTACTGACAGTAAAATCGGCTTTAACAGGCTCGAGCTCTCACGTATTTCACAATTTTCTGCCAAGCAGCGTGCTGGTCGCGCAGCTCGCACAGGCCCCGGAATCTGTTATCGATTATGGCATGAATTGGATGAACGTTCTATGCCCGAACAAATAGTTCCCGAAATTTTTGAGAGTGATTTATTAGAGGAAAGTCTCACTTTGTTATCTCTCGGTATTCAACAGCCCGATCAGTTCAGCTGGCTAACTCGTCCTAAAAAAACTTTTAAACAAGCACTAAATCAGTTGAAACAATGGAAGCTTATTGATGCAGATTTTAAAATTACAGCTAAAGGTAAGCTTGTGCAAAGCTGTCCGCTGGATATTGAAAGATCTTTATTATTTGTAGATCTTTCCTCTAAAGGTTTTTTCACTGAAGCTTGTACATTTTTAGCATTTCTGGAAACCACTAACTTTGATAAACAGACAGAGCCTGTTAATTTACAAAAACTAATTCTTAATGATTTGGGTCGTAAAATTGAATCCCAATTGCAGAGATTAAAAATTCCTGTAAATGAAAAGCCAATTGCATCATTTAAAGAGACTCTTATTAGTTTATTTTTTGCGGACTTCGCTTACAAAATTGCCAAGAAAAAAGAAAAAACTCAGCTGATTTCAAGCTTGGGCCGCGGTGTTGAAATCAGTCCCTACTTACTTGGTGCAGATCTTGATTACTATTTGCTATTTTCCGGCCGTGAAGTTAACAGCGCACTGACTAAATGTGATTTCGCTGTAGGTTTTACGACTGCAGAATTTGAAAAGTACAGTGCTAATAACGTAAAAACTATAACAGATGTGGCCTTTGATCCGGAAAAAAATAGAATTTATAAAATTGAAAAAAAAGTAGCTGGTTTTTTTACTATTTCTGAATCGGCCCGCACATATGTGAATGAAAAAGAAAATCCAAATTTATTTTTGCAATTTTTCGAACAACATTTTGATGATCTTTTAAATCAACATGAACAGTATAAAAATTATGTTACAAAAGTCGAATTTCTAAAGAAGAAATCTTCCGAAGCCGGATTAGACGCGGAAAATTTTACTTATTTGGAAGATTTTAAGTCGCTGGTGCTGGATTCAGTACGTGATTCAGTGAAATCCATACAGGAATTTACTGAGCTGAACTTATTTGATATTTTACTTTTCAGCACTCCGGATAATATCCGCAAATCCTTATCCGCTTTGCCAAGTAGTTTTACATTACCCAATGGTAAAGTGATTAAAGTAGACTATGAAAGTGAACAAGCCCCTAAGATATCAGCACGCATTCAAGAAATGTTCGGTGTTAAAAGCAATCCTACGGTTTTAAATGGCAACCTACGCATGACTGTTGAGCTTCTTGCTCCCAACTACCGCCCGACTCAAGTTACGAGCCAATTAGAAAGGTTTTGGACGACAAGTTATGTGGATGTTCGTAAGGAACTGAAAGCCCGTTACCCTAAGCACGCATGGCCGGAAAATCCTTTGGAGTACGTTCCGGAAAAGAAAAAATAATCTATTTTTTTAATATTTCAATACTGCTAGGAGCAACAATCGTTGCGCCCGGAGGAACTTCTTTAAAAACTACGGCATTAGCACCGATGCGCGCTCCATCACCTATAAGAATCGGTCCTAATAATTTGGCTCCGGTACCGATTAGAACATTATTTCCTACAGTAGGATGGCGCTTTACCGGATCAAATTTAACTCCACCTAAAGTTACACCGTGGAATATAATGCAATCATCTCCAATAACTGAAGTTTCACCGATGACACAGCCCACACCGTGGTCGATAACCAAACGTTTACCGATTTTTGCACCCGGATGAATTTCAATGCCTGTAATTGTACGAGAAACATCAGCCACCAAGCGCGCAATAAAATATAATTTTATACAATATAGAAAATGAGCTATCCTGTGAAACAAAAGCGCCCTCGGCCCGGGATAAAGTAATAAAATTTCCAGATATGATTTAGCAGCGGGGTCATAGTTTTTATAGGCTTTTAAAAAATCAATCATTAGGTCCAACGTCCTTTTAAATTTTCCAAAAAGAAATAGCGGTCAAAATGCTCGCTATAGCGTGACCATGAATCACCGGTTTCGCGTTCAGTTTTAATAAAGTTAAACATTGTATCCATTTTAGAATCGAACTCATCAATTGAAGCCACCACAAAAGCTTCCATTATATACGGTCTTACAGGCGAACCGTACTCAAGTTTCCCGTGATGAGATAAAACAATATGCTTCAGAATTTCTCTTAAATCTTCCGGAAAACCTAGAATTCGCTGAGATTTTTTATCGATCAACTCACAAGCCAGTTGCATGTGTCCCAACAGACGGCCTTTATGTGAATACTGGATTTGATCGCGATTGATTTCCAACTCCCACACTTTACCAAGATCGTGAAAAATTGCACCGAACACCAGAAGATCATAATTTAAATAATTATAATGGCCTGCAATCATTTTCATAACCTTGCAGATAGATACGACGTGTTCCAGTAGCCCCCCAGCCTTAGCATGATGAATGGACTTAGCCGCTGGAGCTTTCAGAATCAACTGCTTAATTTCATCATCTTGAATGCTATCAAGAATCAATTGTTTGATAGCTGGAGCTTGAATTTCATTTGTAATGCTAATCAACTCAGAATACAGCGCATGAACATCTATTTTGGGGCTATCGATCACATAATCTTCTTTATTAAAAAGAGATTGGTCAGGCTTTTCAAGCTTATGCACGATAATCTGTTTGCGGTTCAGGTAAACCTGAACTTGGCCTTTGATATTAACTATATCACCTATTTCAAATAATTCTGAAATTTCCTCTACACGGTCCCAAACACGGGCATCAATGTGGCCGGTTTTATCGCCCACTAACAAACTCAAAAAAGCCCTGCCATTTTTACCTATGCCTTTTACTTTGTCTTTTACTAAAAATGGTCGGTCAGAAATATTATCTTTGTCGTTTAAAAGTTTAATGGAAACCGACATTACTCAACTCCTATACAAAGTTCTTTAACGTAACGTGAGTCTGTAATGGTTACTTGTGAAAGATAAACCTGTGCTGCCTGACGTAATACAAAAATATAACTGCCAGCTAACACTCTTAAATGACGTATATCGTTCGTGTTCAATTTTAAAAAATCAGGCTTTTTTAATTTTTTAAAACTTTTTTTAAGATCGACCACTTTGCCGCAGCCTAGTCCGAAGCTTTCTTTATCTATCTGTTGTACCGGACTGTTACTCACGTAATACAAATGCATCAACTCGTGATTTTCATCAAATTGCTCGGGAGGAAAACTCATATAAAAGCTCCCAGTTCCTGTAACAACATCTTTTAGATCAATACTGCCACCACCTTTTGGAAAACTGTATTTAATGGCAGGCTTTCGTAAAACATTTTCACTTAACTCGTTAAATTGTATTTGAACAGGCATAAACATATAAACAGGTGCAATGGTTTTTGTATCTTTCAAAAAATCTTCATGTACTTCTGCCATTACCATTTTAGGAATAAAGGCTTCTTTGGCAATTTCATTAACTTCTACATTTTCAATCTGTACTTCCGCAGCTTTTTGAAAACACCCGCTGAGAAAAATTATAAAAAAGTAGGTCCATATTTTCTGCATTAATTAACCAGGCTTTTTGCCGTGAAAACAGGTCCAAAATTCTGAGTGGTAATAAAATGCTCTTTTAAGAAAGATTTAATTTCAGCAGCCGAATTTTTTTTAATAAGCTGCTCCAGCACCAGCCAATCTCTGAAGAAGACTTGCTGCTTAGATGCTAAAAATTGTAAGTGTGGTTCAACACTTACATTTTCATCTAACTCGATTTGATTCAGTGCTAAAATTAAATGATTTAGCTCAGAATTCATATCCAGCTTATTACCTTTTTCCAGTGCAACAACCTCACGGCTGCGATTCTGCGAGTTATAAAGTAATAAATTCATCTGCTCGCGCACCTGGAAATTGGCTACACGCGATATATTATTTGATAAATGCTCGGTAGCTGCGCTTAACTGCCCCTGCTCAAGGTAGTCATGTAACTGGAATAAAATTACATCATCTCCAAAAAGTGGTTTTTGCACAATGGCTTTTATTTCATTCATATCTTTCCATAAATACGAATTGGGAGCCAACAGCGATGGCTTAGTGAAGTGAGCAGATAACTGGCAAGGAGTGTTGAAAAACTGCTTAAGTGAGATTTTATAAAGAAGCTCATTATTAGTCTCAAGCGCAAGAGAAATCTGTGCCAGCAATAGTTCTTTTTTGTAATCAAAATAAGTTGAGGTGTATTTATCTAAGCTTGATAAAAGATCTTTACTGAACTGTGAACGTTCAAGATTAGATAAGCCATAAAAAGATAAAACCATTCCCAGAAGGTAACGCCCATTTTTTTCGGCACCGAAAATAGATTTAAATATATTAAATGAATTTAAGAACTGACCCTTTTTATAATACAGAAGCGCTTCATTTTCTTTAATGAGCAAAGATCCTGGTTGCAACGTAGTTGCTTTAACTAAAAACTCCTGGGCCTGTCCGTAGTTTTGTTGCTGCATAGATTCCCAGAAGTAGATAAGTTCTACATTCGAGCGCTGCTCAGTGGAAAGATTAGTTAGCGTCTTTATGTCTTCTGATTTAACCTGCCCAGCCGCATCTAATAGTGGGAAAATTTCGAGTAAATCAGGGATTAACTTTTTCTGAGTTGTATCGGGTAACTTCGTGAAAGCGTCCACAGCTTTTTGGTAAAGACCTAGGTATTTATATTTTTTAACTTGCAACGCTAAATCTTCTTCCTGCTTTTGTAAGTTGCGCTTTTGGATATAAACATAGCCGCCCACAGACGACACAACTAATACAACTGCAGCTATTGTCGCTAAAACAATTTTATTAGAAAAAATGTTGAGCTTGGTTTGAACAGCTTCATCTGTCTGAACACCATATACTT
The DNA here is from genome assembly GCA_019752925.1 of bacterium. Lineage (GTDB taxonomy): Bacteria > Bdellovibrionota > Bdellovibrionia > Bdellovibrionales > Bdellovibrionaceae > Pseudobdellovibrio. The sequence goes on along the minus strand of JAIELP010000004.1, from coordinate 273,840 downwards.
TAGCTTTTTCAACACGGACTCCGACAGCTGTTTCAGATGGAATACTCAACTCTTCATTTACAAAAGATATATCTTTAGTTTCAAGATTAATATCAGTAAACTGATTATTAATGTCAGTTTTAGTCTTCAACATCGGATCATCGAATGACTTAGATATACTTTGGTAAGTTTTTGTATTTTCCTGCTTAGAATCTATTTCCTTACGTATCTCTTCAACAATATTTTTGTATTCCGCATTTTCTCGAATATATAACCAGCGCGTTTCGGGATCGCGTACTTCATCAATCATAGTGATCTGTTTTTTTCGCATCAAATCCACTATTTGATCAAAATTATAGGGACCCAGAATTTTATTCTCTGATTTGACCAGCCATTTTTTTTCTAAATTCTTTTCTAAATACATAGATCCCTAGTGTTTAAAATGTCTTCGTTTAGTTATTACCATATTAATATTGTGCTGTTTTGCAGCAGCAAATACCTTTTCGTCCTGTACAGAGCCACCGGGTTGAATAATCCACTTAATTCCATGTTGTGAAATTAAATCTATTGAATCCGGAAATGGAAAAAATGCGTCACTGATCAAAACTACATCGGCCATATCAAAATTTAAACGTTCACGACTTTCCTGCATACGTTCGATTGCGTGCTTAACCGCATCTACTCTGTTAACCTGCCCCATACCTAAACCAATGGTTTGGCCGTTAACTACCAATGCGATTGCATTACTCTTAAGTGCTGCACCTACTTTTTCGCCAAAAATCATATCCGACATTATTTTATCGTTAGGTGTTGCTCCCAGAAATTGCCAATCTTCACGTTTAAATGAATCTTCATTCTGAAACAGCATTCCACCAGATACAGATTTGTAATTAGGTTTTGTAGAATTCTGGTCCATAAGAGATTTTAAAGTGATAACTCTAAGATTTTTTTTAGAAGAAAAATATTTTAAACTTTCATCGCTGAAAGAAGGTGCCACTAAGCATTCTAAGAAAATGTCTTTGAACATTTCAGCTGTTTTAATATCGACAGCACGGTTAAACGCCACAATACCACCGAAAATACTTTTAGGATCAGATTTAATTGCTAGATCAGCTGCCGTTGCTAAATTATCGGACACAGCAGCTCCACATGGATTGTTGTGCTTTACAGCTACACAACCCGGCTTATCAAATAATTTAACTAAATTAACTGCGGCATCTAGATCTAAAAGGTTATTGTACGAAAGTTCTTTTCCCTGATGAATTTCGCAATGTGATAAATTACCGGACTCCAAAGGGTTCTCATACCAGCCAGCTATTTGCTGGGCGTTTTCGCCGTAGCGAAGTTTCATTTTTTTCTTAAGAGGAATATTGAGGAATTCCAAATCTTCTTTATCATCACAAAGCTTTGTAACGATTAATGCATCGTAATAAGAGGTCAGTGAGAATACTTTAAGTGCTAACTTTTTACGGTCATTATCATTTAAGCTAGCACTGAGAATTTTTTCTAGTACCCATGGGTAATCTAGTGGAGAGGCCACAACTATTACTGATTTATAATTTTTAGCTGAGGCTCTTAAAAAGCTAGGCCCACCGATATCGATATTTTCAATTAAATCTTCAAAGCTTGAACCAGGACTTAATGCAGTTTTTTCAAATGGGTATAAGTTTCCTATAACCATATCAAAAGCTTTAACTTGATGCTCTTTTAACTGCGACATGTGCTCTGGATTACTTTTATCTGCAAGTAATCCCATATGTACAGATGGATGAAGTGTTTTAACCCGTCCATCAAGAACTTCCGGAAAACCAGTCACTTCAGATACTTCTGAAACTTTGAAATTATTCTTTTTTAGAAATTCGTAAGTACCGCCGGTAGACACCAGCTCTAAGCCACTTTTTTCAAGAGGTCTCAGAAACTCCAGTAAGCCAGTTTTATCTGAGGTACTGACTAATACTCTCATGCTAGAATGGCGACTTCGTTAGTAAGAGTTTAAGATCATCGTTGGTTAAATATAAGCCAGCCCCAACAAAAGCCGAATTAGCTCCACGCTTGTTATTGATATCGTTATAACCAGCAGTCAGGTAAAGACCATATAATAATTTATAATTAAGACTAGCTCTCAACTGTAGCTTCTGAAAGTCGTAAGCTTCAACTGTGGCTTTTAGTGCCTGATTCAACATATGATAATCAATTCCAATACCACCCGTATCTTCGATTAAACCGGCCTTAAGCGTCCAATCAAAAAAGTTTTTAGCAAAGTAGAGTGTGAGTTTTGTTTTTTCTTTGTAGGTTTTAGTTTCAGTAAATCCACTTGTAGCTCCACCGTTGGTAACCGTGCTGTAATCGGTTGTTTCAACCACACCAGCAGGATCTGTGATAATTCCCAAGAAATAATAACGATCCATTCCTGGTTGTAATGTAATACCAATGCTCGTTTTGGCTTTTCCTACCTCACTTAAATAATAAGAATTAAAGTCGATGCCCGTAGAAATTTTATTTGCACTATCTACTAAACCACTAATACCTTCAATCGCAGACGAAACATCTTCAGCCGTTTGCTCATCTGAAATAAGCTTACCGATAGCGCCTTCACCTTTATTGATTTTACTGGTAATTTCATCAATGTTTTTCATTGAGTTATCTAAGCGGGCCATAGTGCTTTTCCAAGTTTTCTTAAAGCCCTGATCACTTTCGTCATTAATCAATTCATCAAGAGTGCCTGTGATATTATGGATTTGATCAACAATTTCACCGATTTGATCTTTGTTTTCAGAAGTCATCTGAGATAAATCCGCAGTTAATCTTTCAATATTTAATACGATACGGCCCAAAACGTGTTTGTTTGTACCGTCATCAGAAACCGCTTCTTTTAAATTTTTAGCTACGTCTTTCAACGAAGCTGCGAGTTCTGAAACCTGACCCATTACATCGTCAAGCCCACCGCCGCTTTTTACATTTAAAATTTGTCCGCCGTCTTCAAGTTCAGCATCACCAACTGTACCCGGATAAACCTCTACACTTTTATCACCCAAGATGCCGTTTGATTTAAGAGCTACCGAAGCCGAGCGTGTTAAGCCCACATCAGATTTTACAGTTACTTCAACACGGGCTTGCCCATCTTGAAGAGAAATTTCTTTGATTACTCCCACCGGAATACCGGCCGCTTTAATTGCAGAGCCTTTAACAAGACCGGCTGCATTCGGTAACAAGAACCAGGCTTTTTTAGATCTACCCATATAGCTCGGATCATCGCTCACCTGCATTGACATGAAGGCAATTAATCCTCCGATGGCAACAACAAGCAGTCCAACTTTAAATTCCGGTGTTTTTAAAAAATTCACTCAAGGTCTCCACGATGAAAATATTTAGTGCTTTAAACCCTTATCCACAAACTTTCTAACAAGTTCATTATCAGATTTATTAAAGTCTTCAGCTTTACCTGATAATAAAACTTTTCCCGCATCTAACATCACAATGTAGTCCGCGATTCGAAAGGCTGCTTTCAAATCGTGGGATACCATTATTGATGTCGTCCCAGGACGAGCCTGGTGCGTTTCTAGAATTAAATTATCTACCATTTCTGTAAGAATGGGATCTAATCCTGTAGTCGGTTCGTCGTAGATCAAAATTTCTGGATCTAGGGCGAGCGCGCGGGCTAGACCAGTACGCTTCTGCATACCACCCGATATTTGGCTAGGTAACTTGTGATTATGTTTTGGATCTAACCCCACCATTTTTAATTTTTCCATAGCAATTTTAATAACCTGCTCTTTGCTCAGCTGACGACGGTGTTCTTCAAGAGGAAAGCACACATTTTCAAGAACTGTCATATCATCAAACAAGGCGGCACTTTGAAATAATACACCGTAATTACAACGGAATGCTGTTAATGCATCATCGTCTAAAGTATTCAGATTAGTTCCTAAAATAGAAACATTGCCTGATGTCGGACGATAGAGGCCGAGCATATGCTTTAACATCACACTCTTACCGGTTCCGGAAAAACCGATAATTGCAGTTAAGCTACCTTTAGGAACTTTAAGGTCAATTCCTTTTAAAATAAATTCTGTTCCGTCAAAACTTTTTTTAACATCATCTAATTCGACAGCATACTTGTGCTGGCTGTTGGATGCAGGCGTCATCGTGAAACTCCTGTGATTAAGTAGTAAATTCGAATGAAGTTCATTAAGAAATAATCGATGATAATGATGCTCACCATACTCATAACAACGCCGCGATTTGTAGCTTCACCCACGCCTTTAGCACCACCGCTTGTGTTGAAACCTTTGTAAGTACAAACCACCGCAAACATTAAACCGAAGATCGCAGATTTCAACAGACCTTCGTTGATGTGATGCACTTCCACTGTGTCGCGGATTTTAGACATAAATACCGCATGATCTAAGCCCACTAATTTTGTACATAAAAACCAAGAACCGAACATCGCCATAAAATCAAAAAGCGCTGTTAACATCGGCATACAAACAACGGCTGCAATAATTCTTGGAGCGATTAAATATTGTTTGGTGTTAACACCCATTACATCTAATGCATCCATTTGTTCATTCACACGCATTGTTCCCAAGCGGGCCGCCATGGCTCCACCGGCACGTGCTGCAACAATTAAACCTGTTAAAACCGGGCCTAATTCGCGCGAAATTCCGAGCGCTACGGTTGGTCCCACCAAATCTACAGCGTTAACTAATTTAAATCCTAAATAGACTTGAAACGAAAGCGCTAGACCGGTAAATACGCTTGTTAAAGCGATAATTCCCACCGACTGATTGCCGATAAATTCCATGTGCTTTAAAACTTCGCCATAACGATAAGGTTTAGCAAAAAGTAATCGTATGCTTTGGAAACCAAAAAGTGTGATCGAACCTATTTCTAAAATAAATTCCTGAATTGAACCGATTATCATACCGAAAAAGGCATCGATTTTTCCGGCAATATTCTGCACAAGACTTTTTGGTGCACTATTTTGTGTATTATCTTCAATCATGTTTTTTTCAATCCTTTAAAGTGCCGAGGAACTCTTTCACCTACTGAAGTTAAAGTTTCCCATACTATTGTATTTGTGTGCGATGCCATCTCATTTGCTGATAAAAAATTATCTTTTTCATCATAACCGAATAAAATAACATCTTCTTCGATCCAGCGAGAGGTCTCTGTTCCCTGCACGACATCTGTAACATCTAACATTAGAAAATCCATACATACGCGGCCTACAATCGGAACTTTTTTTCCCGCAAACAGCGCATGTGATTTATTTGAAACCAAACGGTGTACTCCATCAGCGTAGCCAATTGGCACTACAGCTATTTGCGAAGGACGTGTAGCCTTCCAAGTGGCACCGTACGAAACCGAATCACCGATTTTAATAGAGCGTATATTATTAACTACAGATTTAAGTGACATCACCGGCTTTAAATCGATCTCGCTAAAATGATCTGCCGATTGGTAGCCGTATAACATTAAGCCAGGGCGGAACCCCCAGTTACGATCAACTATATGCTGATTTTTATCCGGAGTATTCATAGTGCGGGCTTTAGCTAAGCCTGCAATACCTCCAGAATTTAAAAGATGCGAATAAACCCCGCGACTTTTAAAAAATTCAGTGATTTGTATAAATTCTTTTGTTTGCTGAGCCGAAAACCCGTTAGCCAAATGCGAGTCCTCGCCACAAGCAAAATGAGTTAAGACAGCCTTTAATTTAAGTTTTTCTGATTTTCTGAAATACTCATCAAGCTTTTCGGCCTGATCTGAGTTAAAACCTATGCGGTTCATACCCGTATTAAATTTTAAATGTACTTTAACAGGCTCATCAGCAGCAGATTCGAGGCTATGAATCTGCTCCCATGTACTCACAACTGGAATTAATTGATACTCAAGAATTTTTTCAGCACCGCGCTTATCAAAACCACGGAATACCAAAATATCGGCTTTAATTCCAGCTGCTCGGAGCAATAAACCTTCTTCAATCAAACAAACACCTAAACCTAAGGCTCCTTCACGCTCTAAAGCTTGCGACACTTGAACATCGCCATGTCCGTAAGCATTGGCTTTCACCATCGGACAGATAAATCTATCATCGCCCGCAACATTTTTTATTTGATGCCAGTTGTGGATCAAGTTTTCAATGTTAATGTCGGCATAAGTTCTTCGGAACATTTCCATGCTTCAACTCACGTATTCACTTGGAAGTCAGGTTTATGATCTTGTGGCGCTTTATAAATACAAATTTTATCTCCACCCTTGGCAATTATAAAATCCAGCGCTTTACGAGCTGAATCATTTAACGACTCCGCTGTTTTTGTTAAAGAAGGATATTCGCTAATACCCTGACTTACAGTTACAACAACTCCAGCTTTAGAAAAACTTTCTGTTTTAAGCTGCTGACGAAGACGTTCTGCACGTAAGGCCGCACCTTTGCGGTTACAGTTAGTTAATACAATTGAAAATTCGTTTTCATCCGTACGGCAGGCATAGTCAGGCAAGCGACTCGTCGACTTAATAACTTCTGCAACTTTTTTAATAATTTCGTCACAGAATGCACGCCCCTGACTCACTTCAATTTCACGGTAAATATCAACTGCAACTTTAATTACTGAAATAGGTGCAAAAGTTCTTTTTGAACGATCAATCTCTTTATCGAGAATTCTTTTATAAAATAAATGGTTATAAAAACCTGTTAGCGAATCTTCCACGTCTAAATGTTTAGGCTGCGCTTCCAGCGACATCAAATTATACACAAGGCTCATTAATGAAAAATCTTCAGCAGCTTCTGCCGAAATATCCTGAGGAGAAATAAATATACCTTCTACTTCATTTTTAAGAATGAGTGGCATAATTTTTAAATTTTCTGTTTCCCATTTGCCTTTAATATAACTCAAGAAATTTTCAGGATAATTTCCTACAATTACATTTTCATTAAAATCTACTTGAGCCGATGGGATTTTAAAAGAAAGCCCCTCTACCCAGGCCTCCGGCATATTACTGTTCGACACAGCAATGTAAGTATTGATTGATTTAATAAATTTTAAAAAAGCCCATGACTGATTCGGAGTTTGCTTAAAGAAGAATTGAATCAACTCTTCTTTAGTTTCAGCCGCACGGTACTCAGAAATGCGCATTTGGAACGGGCGTGCGTTTGGACCCTGCTGTTGTTCATGAACCTGACTTTTTAAGCTTTCCAGCTCATTAACTGTTCCCTTATATGTATTATAAACCTGCTCGTTCTGATACAAGCGGTAAAGAGCTTCACAGGTTTGATCCACACTCATACTCAATTGCTCAACCACAGCTTTATGATTGCGGTCAAAATACTGTACTAGGTTATATTCACGATAATCATTTAACTGGGTCAAAACGTCTTCTTCAGCCATACAAATAAATTTAATTTCTGAAGATACTTGTAATGTTTTCTGAAATACTTCATTTAAAGGCGTTACCAAACCCGCCTGATCAAGAACAATTACATGCGGCGGATTAGAAGTGATACGGGTATACATTTCATCAAAGTCCGAAAAAAAGAAAGTTTCGTACTTCATCATAGTTAAAGAAAACTTAACACGGCTCCCAATATCCGCATCTTGCGAATAAATAAAAATTGTAAACTGAGGAGCCAATTCTCTTATATTCATGCTTTTTCTGGTCGTCTTACGTTTATTTTAATTTCATCAACTTTAAATGTCTTACGCTCTAATACAAACTGCGGCTTTTCAATCGGGGCGCCTGCCGTCGAAACGCTGATTTTTTGAGGAGTTAGATTTTTTTCTAGCTCAGCGGCCAACTCAATACCTTGCTCTTCGCTGTCGAAATCATCTAATGCCAAAGCTTTCTCAATGTCAGAAAGATCAATTTTATCTTCAGGTAAAGAGATGAAGTCCGATGCATCTAAATTAGCGTGTGTTTTCTCTTCAGCAAGAATTTGCGTTGAAACAGTTTTTGTATCTTCGTTAACTTCAACTATCTGTGTATTCACGCCGCCCTCACTGTTAGATCCCATTTGATTTGAGATATCAAAAAAGTTTTTAGGTAATTCTTGTTTTTCAGCCACCGTTTGTGCCGACACTTCAGGAGCCGGCACTTCTTTTTTAACCTGAGCAGGCGCAGGAGTTGCCGGCTGCGAAACAAATGGTTTAGTCGGTACTGATCCAATACCCTTTGTTAGCACAGGAGCTGGAACTGAGCCAAACCCTGCCTTATTAACTAAGCCGCCAACTGTGTCTTTATAAATCTGATCGCGCTCTTGCTTTTTATAACGCTCAACACGTTTTTCAATCGGATCAAGTGAGTAAAACAATACTGCGATCAGAATACAGCCAAAACCCGCCACCACACCAATAATTGACCAAGGAACAACAAACCCCGAAGCAATTTTTTTCTTCAAAATATAATTCATGGCAATCAGGTTAGTACCGATGATTTCTTCTTTTTCAAAAAGATATTTTTTTGCCGAAAATTTCATTTCTTCAGTTAAGGTGGCAATGTAGTCGCCCTCAGAGTGAGCTGCCAACATGTTTTCTGTTGTGGCCAAAAGTGCTGTGCCTTCGCCGCCTCTTTCTAGATCAAAAAATTTCTGAAAGTAATCGGCGTCACCTACAACAGCAAGCTCTCTAGCGCTGGATGTTTTAAATCTGATAATTAAATATTTAGTTCCTGCTTTATCAGTGAAAAGCTGCGCAAGAATAGGATCCGTCTTACGGGATTTATTAATACTGAGGGCTTTTTCTAGGTAAGCCGCATTCCATCTGTCAGCTGGAGTATTTGAGCGAACCAACATTTGGTTTACACGCAAGCTTTGATTTACTCTATCTAAGCGTGCAATCGCAAAAAATGGATCTAATTGCACCCAGTTGATATTAGAGTCGTTCAATTCGGCTTCATAGCTGGAAAGAGTATTTTTAAGCTGAGCTAACTGGCTGGATACAGTTGTTTTGGTTGCAACCACTTTACTACGAAGTTGAGTCTGCATTGAATACAGTTTTTCGTTTTTAAAATAGTCATTGAGCTTATACACCACGGTGGCTAATAAGATAAAAAGAACCACTGAAATTTTTAAGACAAGTCCTGTCTTATTTGATGACTGCATCCCTGCTTTATTCACTCTTATATTGTAGTCGCGATTTCAGCCGCGAATCAATACTTACTTATTAAATTTTGCTTTGGACAAATTCATTTTTTACCTCTATTTTGATCACACTTTTGAGATAGGAACTAGACTATGAAAAAAGAAACTGATGTTGTTATTATCGGCTCGGGCACAGCAGCTCTTGCGCACGCCTTAAAAATTGCCAATACAAAACAGGTTTTAATCTTAACAAAAGATAAAGTTCCCTCTACAAACAGCGCCATGGCTCAAGGTGGAATTGCTGCCGTTACCGACAAAACCGATACCTTTAGCAGCCATATCGAAGACACCCTAACCGCCGGAGCAGGCCTTTGTCGCCATGAAGCGGTGCATAATTTTATTGAGCAAGCACCTGAAAGAATTAAAGATTTATTAAATTGGGGGGTCCAGTTTGATGAAGATTTAACCCGCGAAGGAGGCCACTCTTTTAGGCGAATCCTTCATCATGAAGATCAAACCGGTGCGGAAATTCATAAAAAGCTTTGGCTCCAAGTACAAAAAAATCAGAATATTCAAATTCTTGAAAATTACTTTGCCATCGACTTACTTGTTAATAAAAAAATTGATCCCACTCTTACCGGCCCAACCAGTATAGCCGGAGTATACGCTCTGGATAAAACCACCGGCGAAGTTAAAGTTATAAAAGCTAAAGCCACCGTTCTTGCAACAGGCGGAGCCGGAAAAGTTTATTTGTACACTTCTAACTGGAGTGGAGCCACTGGCGATGGAATTGCGATGGCTCATCGTGCCGGTGCGCGCGTTGCCAACCTTGAGTTTATGCAGTTTCACCCCACCTGTTTATATCACAAAGACTCGCGTAACTTTTTAATTACGGAAGCTATTCGCGGTGAAGGCGGAGAACTTATTAACTCGCAAGGCGAAGCTTTTATGAAAAAGCATCATGCACTTGGATCACTCGCTCCGCGCGACATTGTGGCCCGCGGAATAGATGCTGAAATGAAAAAAAGCGGCGAACCTTGTGTGTATTTAGATATCACTCACAAACCTGTAGATTTTTTAAAATCACATTTCCCGCACATTTTTGCAAAATGCCTTGAGTTTGGAATTGATATGTCTAAACAACCCATTCCGGTTGTACCGGCTGCACATTACCTGTGTGGCGGAGTGGTTGCTGATATCAATGGACAAACAGATTTACTTGGCTTATTTGCCATTGGCGAAACCGCCTGCACAGGGTTTCATGGCGCTAATCGCCTAGCCTCAAATTCGCTTTTAGAATGCCTGACCATGGCTCACAATTGCGCTGATTTTTTATTAAAAAATTGGAGCGAAATAGAAAGCAAAACGACCATTTCAACCGAACCAAAACCTTGGGCCAAACCAGAAAATACAGATTCGGATGAAATGATTGTTATTTCACACATGTGGGAAGAAATCCGTCGTCTTATGTGGAATTACGTAGGTATTGTACGTTCAACTAAAAGACTTGAGCGTGCTCAGCACCGCTTAAAAAATATCAAATCTGAAGTAAAAGAATATTATTCCAACATGAAAGTTCATTCCGATATTATCGAGCTCCGTAATATTGCAATTGTCGCAGATTTAACGGTGGAATGTGCATTACGTCGTCACGAGTCTCGCGGCATTCATTACTCGCTGGATTACCCAAAGACCGAAGCCCAGGGTCAAGATACGATTATTTAACTTCGTCGGACTTCAATTTGACTTCAAAGCGATTTAACTGGACCATATTGTTATATGTATACACGTTCAGAAACTTTTTTTACAGGCTACGACGGCACTAAACTTTTTTTACAAAAGTGGATCGCGCAAAACGCAAAAGGCACAATTTTAATTACCCACGGGCAGGCTGAACATTCCGATTGTTATCAGCGTTTAGTTAATGCACTGGACGGACAGGGTTGGAATTTTATCGCTTGGGATATGCGTGGCCACGGAAAATCCGAAGGCCTTCGCGGATACGCTAAAGATTTTGATGAATATGTTTTAGACTACAAAATATTTCTGGAAAAAGCTTTAGAGCTTTTTGAAGTGCACGGAAAACCCGTTGTTTTACTGGCCCACTCGATGGGCGGATTAGTACAAACTTGTGCTTTAGCTGAAAAGAAAGTTCTCAGCACAAATATTGCCGGGCAAATTTTAAGCTCTCCGATGTTTGGCGTAGCCATTGAAGTGCCTGAATGGAAAGACAAAGGCGCAGGATTTATTAATTCGATTTTACCCAAAGTAACCTTGAGTAACGAAATTAAAAACGAACAGCTGACTCGCGATTTAGATGTTATCCGTGAATACGAGCAAGACACTTACCGCCATGGACGAATTTCTGCCGGAGCCTATTTGGGCTTCAAAAGAGAGTTTCCACGCGTGGTAAGTAAAGCTGCCGATATACATATACCGACACTAATGCACATTTCAGATAAAGATCCGGTTGTTTCAAGCGAAGCTGCGCTTAAATTTTTTGATGGCTTAGCAAGTACAAATAAAAGCCTAAAAATTGTTGAAGGCGGCAAACACGAACTTTATAACGACACAGTTCGCGTTGAAGTATTCAAAGTTGTTATCGATTATTTAAAACAATTTACTAAAAATTAGAGGTTCATCATGTTGTCAAAATTAAAATACACACTTCTTTTTGTTACTTTAAGCTCTTTAACTTTTTCTTGCGCCAGCCGTTTAAAAACCCCACCCGGCGTTCCCGAGGTTAGCATTTCTGAATACGAAAGTGCTGTTAGCGATCGCACACAAAAAATTGAGGTTTACGACGGTTTTTACAATAAGCTGACTGTTCAGGCCACTTGGCTCGATACAAAATTAAGTGATTATGCACTTTCATACAATGCTCGCCTGTCGCAGTGGAATGAAGCCACTTACAAAGAGGAGCGCACAAAAAGAGTTAATAAAAATGCCGAAAGTACTGAGTTTTTTGTAAGCTTCTACACTCCTGAACGCAAACACTCAGATTTAGTGGGCTCAAAAAATCTTTGGAAAATTTATTTAGATGTAAACGGCCAGCGTTATCAAGGTAAACCAAGTAAAATGAAATTACTTTATTCTGAAGTTCAGTCTATGTACCCACACCACAGCCGCTGGTCCAATCCTTATATAGTAAGCTTTCCAGTGGCCACTTCTTTAGTTGATAACAAAGATGCTATCTTAACCTTCACTGGCGCCGTAGGCTCTGCCCAAATCAACTTTAAAGCTCAAGAAGCCAAATAAACTACAAATTACACCTACAACTCACTTAAAGCCGGTTTTTCCGGCTTTTTTTTGATTTTTACCACACCACCTTGACAGTTCATAAACCCACCTCAAATTAAAACTGTAAGAGAAAACCGGTTTTCTCCAAATATATAAACACTATCAACGATTTATTATTGGAGGAAAAATATGAACGCATTAGCAATATTAAACAATTTCGAAAGAGAATTCGGTAGACCATTTTTCCGTAACACTTGGTTAAATGAATTTCCGGAAACTCAAGCCCAGCCAAATTTTTCGTCTGTCATGAGATACGACGAAAAAAAATCCGCATGGAATTTAACAGTGGAGTTAGCTGGCGTTACCAAAGAAAATATTAAAATAGATACTGCTGAAGGATATATTCAGTTATCAGGCGAAAAAACAAAGGGCCTACAAACCGGAAAGTTTGAAGGAAGCTACCGCTTACCTGAAGGTGTAGATGCTGAAAAAATTGAAGCTACTTTCGAAGACGGAGTTTTAAATGTTGAAATCCCAATGATGGAAAAAAAGACAGCAAAACCAATACAGATCAAATAAGACCTGTAGATTACCCCGCACCTATATGGTTTGGTAGAGCTCTCAGAATTAAGTTCAGGGCTCTACTTTTTTCTATGAACGCTTAAAACGCTGGGCCGCAGCCCAGTTGAATAGGCTTTTAAAGTTTTGAGCTATCATAAATGCAAAACCCGTAGCTCCAGTAGGTTCTAAGTAAACTTGATCGTTTTTTACAGCATTTAATATTTTTTGCGCATAGGTTTCAGGACTGATGCTGTCTTTAGGAGTTTCAAAATTTTTAGAATATAAATCATCAATTTTATCAAACATACGAGTTTTAATTCCGGGAGTAAAAAGACACAAAGTTGAAACACCTGTGCCTTTAATTTCCTGCTCTAAACAATCGGTAAAAGCCCATACAGCTGCTTTAGACGCAGCATAAGTTGTCGCGCAGGGAAAATGCATAACGGCCGAAACACTGGCGTGATTAATTATTTTTCCGGATTTTTGCGCCAACATACGCGGAAGTACGGCATGAGTTAAGTGAACCAATGCATTTACGTTAACCTGAAACATATTGTAAATATCATCTAAAGGCTGCTCTTCAAGCAATCCACCTGTTAACAAGCCGGCGTTGTTAAAAAGTAAATCAATACGCTTGTCTTTAATTTTCTCTACAAGTTGAGCCACACCCTCTTTAGAAACTAAATCGCATTCCACCACTTCAACAGTGGGCGCTCCCAATTTTTTTAGCTTTTCAACTAGCTCCGTATCAAAATTGCGTATTGCTAATATTAAATAGGCTTTTTCTTTAGCGCAGGCTTCAGCAAAAGCTAAACCTATACCGCGATTAGCACCTGTTATCAGTACCGATTTGTGAAATACTTCCATTAGTTAATTCCCCAGGATTTTTTAACGGCCACTTCTTCTTCTTCACTTGTTACTTTTTTAAATTTAGCAGGGCGACCTTTAACTACAGCTTCGCACTCTGACCAAGAAGCATGCTTAGTTAAAACACCGTTAACATAACTCAGATACCATGCAGGCTTGCTAGGTCCCTCGTTCTTTTTTTTCATTTCAGGCAAGGGTTTGATTTCTGGTAATATATTTACATCGAAAACATAACTGTCAGCGGAGCCATTGTATAAATCAATATAGTTATCTTTTGAAAAAGCCACGCCAATTTCATCACAGCGCTCATTACCTGGCACTCCCGAATGACCTTTAACAAAATTCCATTCAATTTCGCACTTAAGCTTATTTTTAACATTTTGAACCGTTTTATCGAGCTCTATCCAGATGTCCTGATTAGAAACCTCTTCGTTAGCAGCGTTTTTCCAACCTCGGCGCTTCCAGCCAAAAATCCACTGGGTAATACCACGGATAACGTACACTGAATCGGTAAACACCTGTATAGCTGCGATTTTTTCACCAGATAGTTGATTCGTACAATAATTTAAAGCCGCCACGACAGCTGACATTTCCATACGATTATTAGTGGTTGCCGGATGCCCCTCACCTAGCTCAACTACTCTATTATTATAAATAACTATACTTCCATAACCCCCAGGACCGGGGTTTCCCGAACAGGCGCCATCGCAATATATAGTTACTTTGTTTGAACTCATGAAAATAAGGTTGCCACATAATAGTGGTGCGATCACGCAGATGTGCGTCTACAAAGTTTACATTCTCATGTTGGTACGATCTTAGCTATGTACTTTGCGGGTCATGAAAGCTTTGTAAAGCTTTCATAGAAAGCGGTTTAAATGAAGATAAACGCATTTGTGACATTATTAGCTGCTACTGTATCAATGTTAGCCAGTATCAATTCGGCTACAGCGCAGACTAGTGCTAATACTCCAGCAAGCACCGCCAGCACTTCAACCACGGCTGTGGCAAAACCTAAAGCTGCTGCTCCAACTACGCCTGATTTTAACATTAAAGCCAGCATAACCCGCTCTTCAAGCTTGATTGATTTTCAGGATGGCTCACGTAGTGATTCTATGGACTATATGGTGAGTCCTTCATTAAAAGTTTCTTTTGGTACTTTCTCAACTGTACTTGCGTACTCTCAGGATTTAAGAAATGTATATGATAAAAGAGCCAGTGATTGGGCCGATATTCCATTGTCGTTTGCATTCAAACCTACAACATGGAAAATGAATGATAGCTTTAATGGTCGCATTACTTACTCTTTAACAGCGACAATTCCTAATTCACAGACTTCTGTTAAAAAAGATCAGTTGCAAACATCTTTGAGCGGTAAAATCGGCTTTGCATTAACTCCGGCTACTGAAGGATTTTCAGTAGCGGTTGGTATAAGTGCCGGACGCAACTTCCATGCTTATGAAGAAGATATTAATGGTTCGGTTCTAAATCAGTACTCTTCAAATCAGAATTTAAGTTTAGGTTATTCAATCGGCGACTGGAGTGTCGGCGCAGATTTTGTGAACAGAACACGTTGGACTTATAAAGGCAATACAAAAAGTGCTTTCGAAATTTCGGAAGAAATTGGTTACTCAATTAACGATAATTTCTCGGCAGCGATCGGACATTCAAATGCCGGTTCTACGCTAAAGGCAAATGGTACAGATTCAAATATAGATATTTATAACGAAAATACTTCCATGGTTTACGGAACCCTGGGACTTTCTTACTAGTTGGTTGAAAGAGGAGCGCAAATGAAAAAACAAATATTACTCTCGGTGAAATTGATAGCCGCCTTGGCGTTAATCACTGCTTGTACAAAAAAACGTAATGCTGAATTGCCTGAAGAGCAACAAAGCAGCGTTTTTGCCATCACTGAATTTGGTACTGTGAGTGAAGACTCAAAATACAGTGCCTCAATCACTTCGACTACTCAGGAGTCATTGACGAACAATTCAGTTCAAGCTTTGAATCTAGACAGTCAGGTTCGCCTCTTTGCGCACGAGGTGAATGTACCGTCACGCATGAAATTCATGTTCGATAATCTTCCGTTAACCAACTTACAAAACCGTGAATTTAAAATCGTATTTTCTGTAGATAAAGAATATATTACATCTTATAAAATCATAACTGACACGCAATCACTTTCAGTTCTTGAAAAATCTATTGCTTCTACAGCTAAAGAACTTCAGTTAATGTCTCAAGCCGGCAAAGTAAATGCGGGCCAAGCTAAATCTTTATCTAATGAGCAAAGACAAGCTATAATTGAAAAAGAAGCTATCAAGTCAGGCAAACAAGCAGGAGCTTTATTAGTTCCTTTATTTAAATACCGTATTTCTGGTTACGGAACCGTCGTTCGTGCTAAAAATGATTTAAAAGAAGAAACAGCACGTTTAGAGTTGAAATCATCTGAGTGGAAAGATGCGACTCACATTACTCTTGAAGCTAAAACTGACAGCCGCTTAGTTATTGGTATGGGCGTAGACCAGCTTAAACAGTTAAAACAGGTTTTCTCACAGGAAAAGCTAGACAACCAAGTTATGACAGCTCAGGACTTACAACAGCGTCTATCGGTAGGCATGAAGTTCATGAGCCCTGAGACAACTGTGTTTACTCGTTTAGATACAGAAACAATGTTAGTCTACGAAATCACTTCGATTGCTAAGTTAAATGAAAATCAATTACGTTTATTAAAAAACAAAGCCAGTAATGAACAGATCTTATCTTGTCAGGATGAATCTGTAGCTAAGTACATTAAATCTTCTGATAAAGACTGTGTTATCGTTCTAATGTCGGAAATACCTATTGCCTACAAAGATGCTAAATTAACTCAGGAAAATGAGTTGGGTAGTTCGAGTCAGCGCATTGAATTACAAGATGTTCAAAAATCTAAATCGGTAGGTTTAGTTGAAATCCGTGAAAATGCGGCTGCTAAGCAAGTTGATATTTCAGCAACTAGCGGTATTTTAGACCCCAACAGCACAATTAAAATTTCAGATATCAAAGGTGAGTTCTTCTACCGCCGTACTTTTGAAGCGGCTTCAAATATGTTCCTAGGCCGTACTGGTACTTCTGGTGACATGACAATTATCCGTTTTGAACTGGAAGATAATCGCATCGTTGTACGCAATCAGCAGTCATTAATTAACTACACTGGTCAAGGCGCAAAAGACCGTGAAGAGCTGATGTCATTCCCGGTTACTTACTTCAGAATGGTAACCACTGATGTTCAAGGAAATAAGTTAACTATTCCTCAGCCTCAAAAAACCACTAAAGAAAAAGCTGAATACGCAATGATCGACTGGACTAATAACACTATTCCGGATTCAAATTCACCGCTTGCATTCTACGCTGGCGGCGCTTGTTTTGCGGCGACTTCATCTTTAAAAGTGACCGACACTGATATGCGTTTAGCAACTGATGGCGTACTGAACTACTCTTTAAGTGGTTCATACACAGTTAGACCTGATGACTCATGTGTTGCTATAAAAGATGTAAACTCAGCTTACTGGGGTGGATCTTACCAGTTCAACTTCAATATCACTGAGCGCATTTCATTCCTTAAACACAAAGACCCTTCACATGATGTGCAGTTTGCCGGAAATATTTCAAGCATGGCTCAAGCGGCATTTAATTTCGGCTTATTTACTTTAGCTGATAAAGTTACTGGCAACGGAACTTTGTCTAACCGTGATGGCAGCGAAAAGTATATGCCGATCATTCATGATTTCCGTAATGGTAAAAAATTAAGATATTACTTAGGTGGTATCAATAATAAAGAAGCTACTTCTCCGGAAAGACGTAAGCTTTTAATTGATGCAACTAAACAGGTTATTAAAGAATGGAATGACACTTTAAAAATTTCATTCCGCGGAACAGAATTACAAAGAGACGGCGACTACCTAGAATTAATCGTAGATGAAAATAGCGAAGGCCACTTAGGCGACCTTGACCGCAACTACATCTGGTTCAATGAACTTCCTGCAGAAAATGGTTTATTAGGCGTAGCTCAGCCTGCTGCCAACCCACGTTCAGGTACAATTAAGTCTGCAAACGTAATCGTTTACACAGGTAACACTTATAATCAGACAGAAGCTCTTTTAAAAATGTCTAAGATTTCGCGCGAATACGAAAAAGATATCGCAGAAATTAAAAAAGCGGCTATTGCTGAAGCCGAAGCTGCTGCTGCTAAAAAAGCTGCTGCTGATGCTGTATTGGACGCATCAGGCGACAATACAGTAGTAAATGATGCGAAAGATGTTGTTAAAGGAAACGATCGCAAAGGTACGACTAGCCAACAAATACAACGAGAAGTTTTAAAGTCTAAAATCACTTTAAACAAAGCCATCAAAGCTTTACAACTTGACCATAAAGATATCAAAAATGCTCTTAACGGCATGAAGAAAACTCAGAACTCAGCTGCTTTAAGAACTATTTTAACTAAAGATATCTTCAAACGCGAAACTAAAGGTCAAGATGTACGTTACTTAGTAACTAAAGATACTTTCCTTAAAAAATTAACAGATTTAGCTGTTCAACAAAAAGCTTACCAAAATCCTAATCAATTTGAACTAGAAGTTAATAAAGCCTTCCTTGATTTCGGTGGCTTAGATGAAAATGTTAAAATAGCTTTAAAACGCCGTTCTCAATTGTTAGACGCAGTTGTAAGATTTGACAACGCAGTTAAAAACCGCGCTGGCTGCTTCACTTACTCGCGCGATGACATCAATGATGAAGCTCAGATCATGGATCCAAAAGACGAAAAAAATAACTTAATGCTGAACTTCAGAAAAAATGTAATGAGCACATTATCCCACGAGCTTGGACATGCATTTGGTTTATTACATAACTTCAAAGGCTCAACTGATAAAGCTAACTACGAATTCAAAGGCGAAACAACCGGTCGTAACTACTCGTCTATTATGGATTATATAGCTGATATCGACATGAGATATAAAGGCCCAGAACCTTACGATGCTCATGCTATCCGCGCTGGTTACACTGGCATGGTTGAAGCTAACGAAGCTAAAATCCCAGCTCTTAAAAAAGTAATCAATGTAACCGAAAATGGCCTTGTTTCTATGAACGAAGTGATGACTAAGCTTGCTAAAAAAGACTCTTTAGTTCACTTCACACGGGACACGATCAACAGATCTGATTTGTTAAAATACTACGCACAGTGTGACGACACAGATACTTTATCAAGTGTTATGTGTGCCCGCTTTGACAGTGGTGGCAGTGCAACTGAAATCGTACAGAACTTAATTAACGATTACCACCGCGCTTACGTAAATCGAAACTACGTTTACGACAAAATCGTATTCGGTGGCTCTCAGAAAATGGCGATCATCAATAGAAATATTGCTTTATTCCAAAATATCCGTGCCTACCTTGATGAAGCTATTACGAGCTACCTTTATGGAACAGGCTTACCGGCTGATAAAGGGCGTGCATTAGTTATGGATCAATTCAAAGCTGCTAAAATGGGCTACAGATTCTTCCATGAGTTATTAAGAATTCCTGACTCTGAAGAGCCGGTTATGGCTTTAGTGGATGAGAAAAATCCAGCTGATCCTAAAAACCCTAATAAGGTTTTAAGAGCAAATCCTAAACGCTTTACGGCTGTACAGTACACGGTTAAAGATGCAGAAGGAAAAGAAAAATCTGAATTTAAAGTTATCGAATCACGCTCATCTACTGATAAGGGCATGGGACGCGACAAATTGAATACTGTTGGTATCACATACGATAAAGCATTTGGTATGTTGTTCCTATTACAGTCTTCGGCTTCACGTATGCAAAATGAAAGTACTGATACTCAGATTTCGTACTTAGATCTTGAACAAGCTTTAATGGGAATTCCAGAACCTGCTCAATCTCCAACTATGAACCTGTTATTAAATATTCTTCAGAATAAACTGACTGCTGGATTCTTCTTACCAATCAGCACTGAAACTCCGGCAACTTTAACCGAAGATGAATTTAATAAACAAGCTGAACAATTAAGCTCTAACGAAATGGTAGCCCTAGAGGATATGGCTATAGAAGTTCCATTACTGGTAGGAAGACAAACTGCGATCGGTTCTACTATAGGTTTAGCGCAATCTAAATGGAGAAATTTCGACGCCTTTGCTGAAGCATTTAAAGTAAGTAAAGTGAATGGCCCAACGCCAACTGACAGATTAAGCGTAGCTAAGCTTGGTCACGATCCTCGCCTAGGTGATGCTAGAATGTTATTTGCTTCGCAAAATGCTGTTGGTTCTAGTGTATTAGTAGATGTAGCTGCTCGTAACTCTTACCACCACTACTATAAAATGGATGTATTTGCAGCGGGCATGATGGCCATGTATAAAGCAGATCAAGCATTTAACAATGCTGTAATAGAAGTGATTACTAAGGTTTGTGAAAAAGGTGAAGACTCTGAAGAGTGCAAAGCGATCTTAGCAAAGAGCGCTGAAGAGTTAATTGCTGAACACGCAGAGCTAGCAAAAGCTAAAGCTGACGCTGACAAAGTGGCACAGACATTTATAGCTCAGCTTCGTAAGTTGAATACTTCGGGTATTATCCTTGAAAAATCACTGGATGCTGCTGATTCTCCGCTTAATCTGGACACGCAAGTTAACTTCTTAAGAGAAGTTTTTGCAACTCAACTTAACACTGTAATGAAAACAAAACAGATTTTAGAAGCAGCTGAGGGCGATCAAGTTCAGAAAGCTATCAATGAAGAAGTTCTTCCGATGTTAACTTCGCTGAAAGAACAAAATGATAAATTAGTTGATGTTCATTTGTTTGCAACTGCATTTGCTGTCGTAAATGAATTGGTTGCTCCTATTAAGATTGCATTAAAATCAGGTGGTGAGATCCCTGCACAAGTAATTGTAGGCGT
Organism: bacterium; assembly: GCA_019752925.1. Taxonomy (GTDB): domain Bacteria; phylum Bdellovibrionota; class Bdellovibrionia; order Bdellovibrionales; family Bdellovibrionaceae; genus Pseudobdellovibrio. The sequence continues at coordinate 253,192 of JAIELP010000004.1, read as the reverse complement.
AATGTCTAACACAACTAAACTTAAAGATGATCTTGATATCCAATTACCGGTTATTGATGATTTAGCAACTTACTCAAATTTAGTTGATCCAGATACAGCTGGCCGCTAATTAAGTTAATATCTATCTGTTCTTACAAAGGCCCATTTTATAAGTGGGCCTTTTTTATTGCAGCTTCATTTATGAGCTGCGCCTTCATAAAGCAACCCATTAAGCAAAATAGATGATCTGGCATTGGTCAAATGCGTCGAATTTCAGGTTTTTGTTAGCTTCCAGTTTTTTCATTGTCATTCATTAAAACCTGTAAGCTAATCAATTTATAAAAATTCATTAGTGAGGGGTCATAATGCAATTCTTTAAACAAATCGCCACCGCCATAGTTTTATTTTTTTCACACTCTGGATTCAGTCAGCAAATCGGCGCCGAATTCTTAACGCAGCTAGAGCCGCTACAACAGGCCCGATTAGTAGTTACTCCGGAAGACACCCACAAACCTCTCCATGAAGCTTTTGCTTCAGCGAAAAAATCTATTAAGGTTGGTATCTTCAGTATTTCCAGCAAAGAAATGACGGAACAATTAGTTAAAGCCCGACAGCGCGGAATTGCTGTAACGGTTATTTGCGACAGCAACTGCACCAAAAGCCCAAGTAAAGTTGTTTTAATAGATCAACTAAAAGCCAACGGTGTTGAATTTTACACAGCTACTAAAGGCTTCAGTATTTCTCATTGGAAAATGTTTATTATCGATGAGCAATTAGCTTACATCTCCACTATGAACTGGGTTACACGCGAAGAACAAATGCGTGACTTGGGTGTATTTGTAACTAATCCGAGTATTATTAAAGAAATTCTTGAGGTTTATAACCAGGATATCGAAAATGCAAAAAATCAAACTGCTATTACACCTGCTCTAACTCAGCCCAACTTAGTTTGGAGCCCGATCAATGCTGAAGCTAAATTAATTTCGTTAATTAATTCAGCTCAAAGCACAATTGAAATTTGGATAGAAAACATGGGTAACACAAATGTTCATGCGGCCCTTAAGGCTGCCATAGAACGTAAGGTCAAAGTGCGCTTGTTAACTTCGCAGTGCGGTTTAGGTATGCCACCTTCAGCTCACCACCCTATTTTAAAACAATTAGAATCTTTCGGTATTGATGTAAGAGGTGCGCCTTACCCAGCAACAACTGAAATTCCTTATATCCACGCAAAAACAATTACGGTGGACCACAAAACAACCTTCATAGGTTCAGAAAACTTCTCGTTTAACTCTTTATTAAAAGCCCGCGAGCTGGGAATTATTTTTGAAGATGTATCCATTAAAAACAGAATGACTGAGCTTTTTGAAAAAGACTGGTCTACTTCAACGCCTATTCCAGCCGAAGCTCCTAAAAAATGTGAAGCTTTAACTTATATTCCACCGACGGAACCGCCTCCGACTCCGCCTGTTCCTGCACCTACCGCTGAATAAAATTTAAAATATATTCAAAATATCAGGATTGGTTTTTTTACGGAAATCATCCTGATTTGTATAGGTTTTAGTTTTAATCACTTTATCCACCGGATAAATCACCGAATGTACGATCTTTTTGTTTTCCGGAATGATCTTCATAGCAAATAAAGCTAAAGTATAAAACGATAACTGCTCAAAAGCTTTTTCAGAATACGAAGGACTACCCGTTTTATAATCCAGTACATGGATTTCGTTATCGAGCTCGCCCCATAAGTCGATCTGACCTTGGATGAATTTAGTTTTGGTTTTTAAACCAAAGCCCCACTCATTAAAACCTTTTTGTAATATAGAATTTAAATCCAGCTCTTTTTGCTCTAACAAATACTGCACAATAACCTGATCTGAAGCACTTAAGCTACTCATCAGGTTTTCGGTCGACAGATATTTCATAGCTTCAAAGATTCGGTGAAGGTCTGAACCTTTTTGGGCTTTCTTTAAATTACCCAGAGCCGCTTCAAAGTTAAAGTTTTCTGCACTTTGTTTTGCACCTGAAAGTAAATCTGTTACAGAGTTTGTGGCAACAGCATCAGTACTGACTGCTGCAAAAGGGCCTCTGGCTTTAATATAATTAAGCTCACTTGAGTTATGTACCGGCGGAATTTCATCATAAGTTAAAGAATTAATCGAATAGCCTTCTAAAACCTGTTCACCGAACTCTGGCCAGTTACTTCTTTGGTACCAGCTTCTTTCAGATGGTGTGCGCTTACCTATTTCAGCCACAAGGCTTAAACTTTCAATGGCGCGGGTCATCGCTACGTAAAGCACACGTTCATTTTCTAATAATTCACGCTGGTTGAACTGATCTTTAATTAAAGAGGCCCAATCAGAGGCCTGATGCATAGAGGTAGCTTCATCTAATACCGACAAGCTGAACTTGTGAGAATCATCATCAAAAGTAATACGCGGAGTTTTAGATAGCTGAGGTAAATCAGCAAAGCCTACAACGATTACATGCTTAAACTGCAAACCTTTTGAAGCATGCACCGTCATTAATGAAACACAGTTAGGTTGTACTACCGGCTGAGCTTCTGAGTTAGATGAACCTAAATCACCTTGAAGTGATTGAAACTGTTCTTCTAAGAAAAGCCCTAGAGAAAAACCTTGAGATTTTTCAGCATTAGCTAAACTAATTAAAAATTTACAGATATTAGCTTCACGTTTACCGGTTTTATCGTAAAAACCTGAGAATGATACAAAAGATGTTTCAGATAAAAACTGTTTTGTGGTCTGTAAAGCACCGATAGTGTCGAATAAATTTAAAAACTTAATTAAATTATTTTTTTGTTCATAACTACTAGAGCTTAAAGCCGACCATAAAGATTGCTGACGGCCAGACTGACTCTGCGCCAGATCCAGTAAGTCCTGATCATTCATGAAAGCCCAAGGGCTGCGGAGCAAGGTTACTAAGTTTTCGTCGTCGTGAGGATTATTTAAAAACTTATTAAAGGCAATTAAATCCAGAATTTCACGCTTTTCTTCAAAGCCCGCAGCAGCTTGCAACTGCACAGGTACCGAATACTTACCGGCTTTAATGGCAATTTCAATCAACTTACTGTTACTGCGCGATAAAACGCAGATGTCCTGTGGATTTACATTCTGTGAAATTAAATGCTGAATATGGCTTATTACAGAAGAGGCTTGGTCACTTCCTTTAATATAAAATGCATCCGCCACTGATTTAGAATTTTTAGTCGATTCAGTTTTAGTCATCATAGGTTTAAACTGATTACTGAAACCAGTAAAATACTCATTAATAAACGTCATCAACGAAGGTTCAGAGCGGTAATTGGTTTCTAAAAACTGAATGTGGGCGTTTTTCTTTTGCATCGCCTGCTGTTTTTCGTCGAAAACTTCAGAACGTGCACCACGGAACAGGTAAATACTCTGCTGAGGATCCCCTACCACAAAGCTAGGCTTATTACGGATGATTTTATTTAAAATACGCACCTGTAAAGGCGAAGTATCCTGATACTCATCGATCATAAAGTAATCCCAAGTGGCTGAAAAGTCTTCAGCCGTATCTGGATGTTCTTCTAAAAGCTGCAGCGAAAGGTTTTCTAAATCAGATATAGTCAGCTCACCGGTATTACGCTTGTAATCCATCATCACTGTGTAGAGTTGATTAATATATTCAAAAAATAATGCGTTCAGCTTTTCGTGCTTTTCAATATATTCATCTGTGGCAAAAGATTCTTCTAAGAGATCATTTTTAATTTCTTCAATATAAGTGTGCGCTATAGGCTCAAAGGGCGGTTTCTTTTCAGACCAGCGGGGCTTGGCGGGAGCATTATCCAATAAATCAAAGAAAGCCGCTTCGTTATGTTCTTTTAAATACTTTGAAAGATGGCTTAAATAATTAAAATACTCACTCCAGTTATCAGGCACGGCCGTAACATTCGAGAATACTTTATCGATCGTGTCGCAAATACGTTTTTGCTTTTGCTTTGAAAGTGCTTTTAACTCGTCTTTTTTAACATAAGAAAATTTATTACTCTGCGCTCTGAAGTTCAAAGCCTGCGAAGATAAGTCCACCAGTTGTGAAAAACTGTAGTGCTCCATTAAATCCAGATACTGGGTATTTTTTTTAAGTAATTCGTTAATCTGGCGCTTAAGTGAGCGCTCGTATTGAGGCCCATCTACTATTTTAATTTCCTGAGGAAACTTCATACGCTCAGCGTATTGAGATAAGTAAATACTTAATAACCCGTGAATTGTCGAAATATGCACGTAAGATTTCTTATTAATATATTCAAAAACTTCTTTTTCACCGGCGGCTAAGGCGCTTACTAATAAACGCTCTTTAACTTCTTGAGTGGCTTTACGGGTGAATGTCGTCATAACCACACGCGGATAACGTTTGTGTTTTTGTTTAAACTCATTAACAAATTCTAAAAAGGTTTTAATCAGCTTAGTGGTTTTACCCGCACCGGCCCCTGCACGTATAAACTGCGACTGAGTCACTACATCAAATGCGGTGCCCGACATAGCTTCCTCCAATCACATTGCTTACAAATTTCCATATCATCCGGGATAGTGTTAAATTTATATGAATTTAAATTTTTAAGCACATCGGCCACACTAATTGCGAACTTATCTTTTAGTTCAGCTTCTTTGTCTTCGCTTATTAAAGATTTATTACGCTTAGTTAAACCGAACTCATTAATAGCTATAGATTCGTCAATAAGACCTTTTTTAATATCAAAATTTTTATACTGGTAATACAAAGCGGCTTTAATTTGGCTTTCTTCTTTAAATGTCAGCTGTAAAGCGATCATATACAGCAACATTTGGTATTGATGTTCTGTTAACCAACTGCCGAAGTTACTCACCTGATAGGATGAAGACTTATAATCATACACCACGCTGTACTTTTTTGTTTTATGAGTGTCTACGCGGTCAATACGTATATTAAAACTGAAGTAAGAAGCTGGTTTAGTTAAAGTAAATTCGCTTTTTTCTAAATCAAAGAACATTTCACAGGCTAATTCTGTTGTAACTGAAAACTGTGCAATGCGGGATTTTTCGAAATCGTAAAATTTAGTAGCTAATTGTAAGAATTTGTTTTTCTGAATATTCCAATAAGCGTCTTGCTCGCGGTAAACATTAAACTCAACACGTTTATTATCTAAGAAAACGGCTACTTTTTCTAAACTGTACTCACCCGAGGTCATCAGTTTAATAATTTGCTCAAACAGCGCATGCACTAAAGAACCTTTTTGGCGTGGGTCTAAATCTAACGACACCTGAGGCAAATCGCGCAGCCTGAAACCTTTAGCAGCCAATAACTTAAACGAGCACTGAGCGTAGTTTTCGATATCGCTTACAGAAAGCTGACGGAATATTTCAGACTTAACATGGGTTTCGAAGCCGTTTACATCCTGAAGCAGTCTTTCAGCAGCACTGCCCGAACGGAAGAGGCTTATTTCTTCAGGACGCGACAATTGCTTCTGTAGTTCGTCTACGCGCGTATCTTCAGGGCTAACTAAATCAGACTGAGGCGAGTTTTCAATAAAAAATAAAGAAGAGTTTAAAGGCTCTGAAGTAAAGCTTAAATGAGCCGAAGTTAATGAAGTATTCTGATCAAAGGCCAAGCTCTGCCAACGTAAATTAAAATCAAGGTAGCTTTCCTCAGAAAAATCCACAGCTAAGTCAAATTGAGTGCGTAATGCCATGGAATCATTCAGCGACATTAAAGCTGTTTGCTTTTTATGATAAAACTCATCGTTTAAACCTAAATAAATGCGATGGCTCACATCAATCATCTGTGCCGACATCAGTGGAAGTATCTGTACACCGCCTGCTGAGCTTTTTTTAATAGTGATTTCTTTATGGCTTAAACGGTTCTTTAAGAACTGAACCCATAACTTAAACTTAATTTTAATATTCAAGCTCTGCGCTAAGAAGTCTTTAAATACCACTTCGAATAAGTCCGGCTTATTATTGGATTGAGGCAAGGTAAGCCAGATTTTAACCAAGAAGGCTAAAAAATCATCGCGATCCATATCAGAATTAAAATCCTGCTTTTTATAAAACAAATTTTTAATCTTCTGATCGCGGGCCAAATCGTCTTCATCATATAACTGATAAAATAAAGATTTAAATTTTTCGTAGCGGATCTGAACGTTAGATTCTTTTGTGAAAAAAGATTTTTCTAAGCTGTCCCAAGCCACTTCACGTGAAATATTTTTTAAAGCGGCCAATAGGCTCTGGATATCGCCCAAACTGTTCATTTGCGCTACAACATCTTTTTTATAAGTTAAGCCTTCTTCTTCCAGATAAAACTGCAATACAGGCCAGTACTTTTCGATATCGGCAGAAATAATAGCCATTTTATCAAGGGCTACGCCTTGGTCGGCCCATTTTCTAATATTAGAAACCGCATATTTAACTTCAGCTAGCTGTGTAGATAATCTAACCAACTGAGTTTGATTTAAATTAAAATCTTCAGCCTCGCCGGCAACTTCGCTAACTTTTCCGTAACCGAAATTTTCTTTATAGGTATTTAACAAATAAGGAAACTTTTCGCGCCATACAGGATCAGGCGTAACAATCACTACATCCTGCTTTTGCGAAATATGTTTAAATAAGCCCATTTCAACGGTTGTGAGCTCACTGCCAAGATCAACGTAAATTTTGCGGTCCCAAGAAAGTAAATTTAAATCTAAACTCTGTAAGTAAGCAGCAGCCCATTTAGCATCAATTACTTTTTTTTCGTTTAAAATATTATTTAAACAAACTTTTGCCAGTTGGTACCAGCGCACCCACTTTTTCTTTTCTTCCTGAGACTCTAACCATTCTTCAAGAATATCGCCGCTGGCCGGGTGCAATAAAATAGGTGCAAATTCCTGCACAGCTTTATTTAAAGTTGAAACTTCGCTTTCGCTGATTTCAAGCGCATGACCATGCTCATCTACGAAGTTCTGAATTAATGATTTTATAAAATCGCTGGATACAACGTGCAGTGTGGGCTCTAGTCTACGCACCCATAAACGCCAAAAATCGCTGACTCGTAAAATTGCGTCGTCAGTGTAATAACCGTATTTAAGTAAAGATTCGTTTTGAACTTCCTGTTTGGATTTTAAATCTGAAACGATCCATGTATCTTTCATAGGATCATAGGTTTTTAAAAGCGATTTAATTTGACTGGGATTCTTAACTTTTAAAAACTCAAGCATGAAAAGACTATAGCTTATCTTCTCTGGTTAAGTCTTCTTTTTTTACCCTGCGAATCTTTTAATTTAAAGCTTTGGTCAAAATCCAGTTCAAAAGTTAAGCTGACATTGTAATTGTCATTGCGGGCTTGCCCTGAGTAGGTTCCCAGCTCTGTGGAATAAATAGATGCGTCGACTTGGAAGAACCATAAATCAAGCCCAACACCATATGTCAGATAACCTTGATTAAGACCGGCTCGTAAATCCAGCAACCCCAGCGAAGCTTCAGTTCCTAAATGTATTTTTTTAGTAATACTTTCGCCAGTGCCAATAAATTTGTACTCAAGCGCATGCGTGAGCCCCATTATTCCTAAATCTTGCTGAATAGACGTACCGAAAATTAAATTATCTTTTTGAGGAGGCGGAGCCTGTGTTCCAGAAGTCATATTGAATGTGGTTACCCCTACATCGTTCCACACCAATGAAAATGTAGGCTTCAATGGACTATTTGTTATTGTATGTATCAATGCTAAATCAACCCCATGACCCGTTCCGTGATCCTCAAAGTTACTGCTGGCTACACTGCTACTACTAGAACCAATTATGGCTGAAACATCGATATCTTTTTGACCACCCCAACGCTTCACATGACGTAAAGTAACTCCAAAAGATGTATTGGCATCAAAAGGTATTGCACCACCGATTGCATAGCCATAATCGCTGATAAAATTCATATTAAAAGTAGGATAAGTCGGATCATTAAACTTCATAGCTGTGTAGTTGTTGCTGTAAACACCGAAACCAAAATTTGGTATTACAAAACCACCGCGAGCAGATACATCTGCCGCCAAATATTTTCCGTATAAAGTATTAATGTCAGATGCAGAAAATGAACTTCCCTGAAATTGCGATCCAAACTCTTTTGCATCTTTCGAAACGCCAACCTCAGCCTGCGCAAGAATTAAATCAAAACCTTCTACGCGTGCCAAAGCTGCGGGATTAAAAAACAAAGCGTTTGTACCTCTAACAAGTGAAATACAGGTTCCACCCATTGCATAACAGCGCGTAGGCAAGCCCGGAACATGTAAATCACCTGCCCATACATTAACCGCAAATAAAAAAGTAAAAATAAATTTCATCATGGACAACTCGCCGGTATGAGTACTGCACTAGAACCATCCGCCAAACCTACACCATAGGTACTAGTATTGAGCAAATCTTTCATTGTATCGCGCATTTGAGTTGTGATCAGCGCAGGATTAGTGTTTGTACAAGAGCTACCCGCCACAGTATTGCAGATAGTTACTGAAGCTGAAATAGTAGTCGAAGACGATGAACCTATTTGTGAAGACGAAAGCGCATCAAAATTAAGGGCCATATAAGCATAACCTAAAATAACATTATCAATTTGCGCATTAGTTAAAGTACATGAAATACCTACAACGTCCTGTACTCCATCGCCACCCGCTGGGTTGTTGTCCGTATAAGATCGTGTTGCTGAACCAAGCAAAACCATTCCAACTACTGCAGCAAAAGCATTTTGACTTGCAGTACGCTGCGCCTTAGTGCCGATCAAATCTAAAGTCTGAAGCGAAGTTAAACAATCTGCCGGACTGACTGTAACGCCTATAAAGGGATTCGACATCAAGACAAATGCGCTTCCCGAACTAGCCGAAGCCAAACGACTTGTGTAATCTAAAAAATTTAATCCGCATTTTCCGGCATAGCCGCTAGCTAATACCTCACGAGCTTCGGTTTTTTGCTGACCACTGGCACTCATTTTATTGAGAACAACATCAATGGCTTCGTTGTAGCGCTGTTGATTGATGAACACTTTTGCATCAAATAATAAAGCCTCATCTGAATTTTTTGCAGCCAGCTCACTGAATAGATTATTCTGAGCACAGCTCATCATAAAAAATAAAATGCAAAATACGAGTGTTTTTAGTTTCACTTAAATAAACCTCTTTAAAACCTAATCGCCAGTTTGGTACTTATGCGCCTGTCTTCTCTAGGAGCCGCCTGTGTACCGATTTCTTCACCGTAAGTCGCAAGCTGCCATACAATATTCTCGGAAGCTATCTCAAGACCTGCGGTTGCATACCTTTGATTATATCCCAATCTTACAAAAAATATGTCTCGCGTATTGAATTCAATTCCTAGGTGCGCTCTTTTAGCGCTGTCAGTATCATTTCGGGAGTTGGTAATATCACTGTATTCTATTGTCCACACACTTCTGAACTGATTTGAGTGAATTGGAAAAAGAGCTATTGCTGCATCTACACTTTGCTTAACTGTAGCCGGACGCGTAGTTGTACGCATTCTGAAGCCGTCTTTTTTATCAAAGGCTGTATCACCTATATCTCGCACAACCACACCAAGAGTTGGAATGTAGGTCCATGGAGCTTGAATCAAAAGACCACCATCAAATGCAACTGCTGATCCTTCCGAACCAATTGTTTGCAAGTCTGTTGGGCCAGAGGTCGATAATGCAGAGTTTTGCACTTCAATACGATTAATAAATTTGGCTGCAGCACCAATTTTAATACGACCATCAAATAATCTTAAATTGGCTCCGAATACTGCACCGGCATCATTAATGTATTTTGTATCCATAACCGTCAAATCCGCAGATGATATCTCTGCACTGATTTCATTTTTATAAATAAACCCAAAACCCACATTACGTCGCACCAGAACCGGTGAAATTTGCTGTTTAGATCTATAATATGTATCAGGCTTGGTACTGAGAGTTTCCATCACAGATTTAATATCAATCTGCGCAGCTGTTAAATTTGATGTTCCTTCAATTTCAGGATCGAGCGCAGTTCCGTAAATGTCACGGATGCTTCCTAAGTTGGCCGGATTTCTATACAACGAAGTATCATCACTGGTCACCGCAACCGATGCCCCGCCCATACCAAGCGATCTGGTATTATTATAAAACTCAAACCACTCGTTATTAGCCACAGCCTTTAAAGACAGCAAGCTTAACATTATTAATAGTGCACTTCTTGTGCTTATGAAAATCCGTTTCATACATAACTTATCGGTATTTTTTGAGAGGTACTTGAGTCAAGTTGAGACACTGGACTTTAGCTAGGTCTAGCTAAGTACTAGCCAGCTTTTCTACTAGCTTCTGCAGCTGTTTTTCCAAATCTGACAAATCACCTGAGTTATCTATACAGTAATTAGCCATTTTAACTTTATCTATTAAGGGTATCTGATTTCCAATACGCAAAACGGCTTCTTCTAAAGTTAAGTTATTGCGCTTCATTAAACGATCCAACTGAATCGAAGGACTACACCAAATTAAAACTGTAGCGTCGAAATCTCTCCACAGGTTTTTTTCAAATAACAAAGGCACATCGTAAAAACAAATTTTTGCGCCAGCTTGCTTATGTATTTCGCGCTGACGTCGCACTTCGGCTTGAATCGGTGGATGCAAAATAGCTTCAAGTTGCAACTTAGATTGCTCATTACTGAAAATAATCTGGCCTAGTTTTTTTCGGTCGATAGACAAATCCGGATTCAATATGGAATTACCGAAATGAGACACAATTTTAGAGTAGGTTTCCTGACCCGGCTCAGATAGCTTATGAGAGATCTGGTCTGCATCGATAACCGGAATACCTAGACTTTCGATCAGCTTTTTAGCTGCCGACTTCCCTGTAGCTATACCTCCGGTTAGTCCAGTCCATTTCATGTAAATCTCCTTCAAGAATATTCAAGGAAAAGCCGATAATTTGCAAGTAGGGAGTCTTATTTAGATGTCACAAAGCTACGAACAGTTCGGAAAATATCTATTAATTGAGAAGGTTGCCGCCGGTGGTATGGCCGAAATTTACCTTGCAAGATCCGGTGCTGCCAATGGACTTAATAAGTTCTTTGCGATTAAACGTATCTTACCACAATTCTCTACAAACGAAGACTTCGTTGCGATGTTTAAAGAAGAAGCCAAAGTGGCGATTAATTTAAATCACAGTAACGTGGTTTCAATTTTTGACTTCGGTATAGAACAATCACAGTTTTATCTCGTGATGGACTATGTTGAAGGACGTAATTTACGTCAAATCATCAACGAATTAAAAAAGACTAACAAAAGTTTCTCAATCGATCAGGCACTTTACTTAATTAAAGAAACTGCTGCCGGATTAGACCACGCCCACAGATGTACAGATTCTACTAATGGTCGCCCGCTTAATATTACTCATCGTGATATGAGTCCGCAGAACATTATGGTTTCGTTTGAAGGCGAAGTTAAAGTTATCGACTTCGGTATCGCCAAAGCTGAAACTGAAGCTGAAGGAACAAAAGCCGGTACATTAAAAGGTAAATTCAGTTACATGAGCCCGGAACAGGCTGAGGGCCAACCCATCGATCCACGCACTGACGTGTTTGCATTAGGTATTGTACTTTGGGAGTTATTAGCTAACGACAGATTATTTACAGGTAGCAATGAAGCCGCTATTTTACGTAAAGTCCGCGACTGCCAAATTCCTCCTATTCGCAAAATTAATCCGACAGTTCCCCAGGGACTTGAGCGCATTGTCATGAAATCTTTAGCTAAAGACCGTAACGTGCGTTACCAAACAGCTGCTAACTTTCACCGTGACTTAAATCGTTTTTTAAATACTCAATATCCTGATTTTTCTCCACAGGATTTCAGTCAGTTTGTTAAAGAAAGCTTTAAAACTGCATATCAAGAAGGTAAAGATAAACTAGTGGCTTACTCTAAAATTGTAGTAGAAGAAGCTCCACTTTTAAAAGCTCCACCTACACCAAAAGTAGGTGATATGCCTGCAACTCCTGATAAAGTCGATAATCGTGTCGACGAATTACCGGAAGTTCCAAATGGTTTTGCAGCAGAACCCAAAGTTAAAATTAATCTGGAAGGTTTGCGCTCAGCAAGCACTGCAGCACCAAAATCGATTCCGAGTACTGGGTTTAATAAACCGATAACGAACAATAGTTATGGACAGACCAAAGTAACGCAGATTTCACAGGTATCTTACAGTAAGCCACATACTCAAAAGTCAGGCGACTTTACTGATATTTTATTTAAAGGATTAGTCGTAGCCGCTCTTTCGTTTGGTGGTTGGTGGGGATATAAGAATTATTTTAATGCTCCAGCTAAAAATCAACCTGTAGCAGTTAATAAACCAAAGCCTTCTCCCAAACCTAATCAGCCTCAGCAGACAGAACAAATTGATCAATCGTCAACCGCGCCGGTTAAAGTTTCAGTTAACAGTAACCCGGATAATGCAGAAATTTACGTAAATGGTGTAGCAACTGGAAACAAAACCCCAGCTGTTATTACTTTAGATGCAAATAAAGAGGCTGAAATCGTCATTAAAAAAGATGGATATCTTGAATATAAAATCAACCGTGCTTTCGCAGAAACTTCTCAAGTACTTGCGACCCTGCAAGGTTCTGTAGCAACGGCTTATATCAATATTAAAGTATCTGATGAAAATGCATTTACCAAAATTTCAATTAACGGAAAAGAACTTCTGGAAAAACCACCGGTGGTGAAATATCCGGTTATAGCTTCAAAAGAAACCGTGATCTCGGCCTACAACCCTATTACCAAAGCAACCGCCGAAGTTAAAGTTACAGCCAAGCCCGGAGAGTCTATGGATGTAAATTTAGTATTAGGCAAACCACAAAAAAAATAAAATGAGCACAATCGGCCAATGGATCATCAAAGCAGAAGCGCGCGGCACAGGTTTGGCCGTTGAATATAAAGACAAACGTACATGGCATAAAATCACTTGGCAGGAGTACATACACAAAGTTATTTCCGCTTACGACTTTTTAAAAACACTCGGATTAAAACCTAAAAATCATGCGGGCCTCATGTCGGCTACTCGCTGGGAGTGGTCGGCGCTGGATTTAGCGCTTTTGGGCTCAGGCTCTGTTGTTGTGCCTATGTACCCTAATTTAAGCGATGACGATCTGGCTTATATTATTAATCATTCTGATATTACGGTTTTGATAATTGAAAATGAAACGCATTCAAAACAAATTGAACGCATTAAATCTCAGTTCACGCGTGATATAAAAGTAATTTCTCTAGCAGAAATCAGCTTTAACCGTGAAATCAGCAATGAACTTAGAGAAGAATTTTTTAATTTATGTCGCAAGGTCGACTTAAAATCTATTGCCACAATTGTTTACACTTCCGGAACCACAGGGAAACCAAAGGGCGCTGTTTTACTCCACGAAGCTATTGTTTCAGAAGTAACTGAAAGTTTTGAATTATTCGGCGTTAAGCCAACTTATAAATCGCTGACATTCTTACCTTTTGCGCACGTACTTGGACGCATTGAGCACTGGGGAAGCTGCTGGAACGGCCACGCCATTTCCTATGCAGAATCTATTGAGAGAATTAAATCAAATCTCAAAGAAGTAAAACCTGATTTTTTAATTGCAGTTCCACGCATTTTTGAAAAAGTATATTCGGGAATTATGGCCCAGGTTGAAACCCAAAAATATAAACAGAAAATTTTTACGCAGGCATTAGATGCTGCTCATCAAATGCGAAAATACCGCAAAACCCGCGAATCTGTACCCTGGCTTTTACTAGCAAAATACGAAGCCTTAAATAAAATTGCATTCGGCCCTATTCAAGATGCTTTCGGTGGAAATTTAAAGTTTGCTGTTAGCGGAGGTGCGCCAATCAGCTACGAGCTTGTAGATTTTTTTGCATGCTGTGGCTTACCTATTTTAGAAGGCTATGGTTTAACAGAAACCTGCGCCGCCGTTTCTGTTAACACATTGTCACAACATGAAGCTGGCACAGTGGGAAAGCCAATCGGTGAAGTACAAATTAAATTTGGTGCAGACGGTGAAATTTTAGTTAAAAGTAAAAAATGCTTAGTAGAATATTATAAAAATCCGGAAGAAACCGAAAAAAATATTATTGACGGATATTTTGCAACCGGCGATATCGGCCAATTCAATGAACTGGGATTTTTAAAAATTACCGATCGTAAAAAAGATCTGATCAAAACGGCCGGCGGAAAATATGTGGCTCCGCAAAAATTAGAAGGTCTTTTAAAACAAGATCCGTTAATTTCCCAAGTGCTTATTCACGGCGACCAGAAAAAATTTATTTGCGCGCTACTAACCTTCGATGAAATTCAAATCAAACAATGGGCCGATCAGCAACAGCTCAAATACGAATCTGTGGCCGATATTTACAACAGCCCGGTTTTAAAGGTGCGCCTGCAAAGGCACATTCAAACTATCAATTCAAAATTAGCCAGCTTTGAGGCTATTAAAAAGTTTGAAATTATCCATGATGCATGGACCGTTGAAAATGGTAGCCTGACCCAGTCATTGAAGGTTAAACGTAAACACTTAGAAGCCAAATACGCTGACCTCATTGAGGGTATTTACGAGTGATTCAGAGTAAAAAATAGCCTAAATTCTCCTGACGAGCGCTAAACCCCTAAAAAAATTTCATAGAGCACTTCAACAAACCGCAGCCATGGCGGTTTTCGGTTGCTTTGCCTCTGAGTTTATAAGAAAAAATGACTATAAAAATAGCTCTAAGAGGTCATTTATGAAAACGCTTTTGTTTGTTTATTTTGCACTTGTTATTATCGCTCTTTCTTCATGTCAAAAATCAAGCGATGAGGCTGTTGTTTCGGGAATGAATTCTTGCACCGTAAACCCGGCTTCTTGTGCTTACAATCAAAATCAAGGTTATACTCCATACGTATACGGTGGTTCTGGTGGTTACTCTACTCCATTTAACTACTACAACAATAATGCTTATTTATGTAACTGCCCTGCTGGCAGCATTCCAACTTACAACTCATACTCTGGCTTAGGTTGCGTAAGAAATGTAGGCATGAGCTTCAAAGCCGGTCTTTCAGCCTACTTTTTTATCGGCTGGGGCAACAGCCAATGGAATACAATCCCACAACTTTACCGCTATAACTACGGCTACAATAACGGCACTTGCTATAACGGAGCCGTTCAGTCTTGTAACGTAAGTCAAGTTAACAGCTGCCCGTCAGGCTATATCTGCCGCCCTAGCAATAGCGCCAATACATTAGGCCTTTGCGTAAGCAGCTTCAGATAAGCTTTTCCTCTGTATTGCGCTTGGTCTAAAGCGTTTAATTTCGACAGTATTTTTAGCTCATGTTATGTCTTTTATAGTCCTCTATAAAAGACGACATTTCTCCAATCATATCAAGGAGTTCACATGAGCGATTTAGCCAACAATCCTTTACTAAAATCTTTAACATTACAGGATCAAGCTATCCCGTTTAACGAAATCAAAGTTGAGCATTACATGCCGGCTATAAACGCGGCTATCGAAGAAGCTAAAAAGAATATTGCAGCTATTAAAGCGCAAAAAGAAACTTCTTTTGAAAACACAATCGTAGCTTTGGAGCAGGCCTCTGAAAAAGTAGATCGTATTTCTAATATCTACTTCAATTTATTCTCGGCTGAAGCAAACGATGCTCACCAAGCTTTAGCGCAACAGATTTCTCCGATCTTATCAGCTTTTTCTTCTGACGTTTCTTTAGATGAAGTTTTATTTCAAAAAATTAAATTTGTTTACGATAACCGCACACAGCTAAATTTAAAAAATGAAGATTTAAAATTAACTGAAAAAACTTTTAAAAGCTTTTCTCGTAACGGGGCTTTATTAAACTCTGCAAAAAAAGAAGAACTTCGCGCTTTAGACCAAGAGCTTTCTGTATTAAGCCCGCAATTTTCAGAAAACGTACTAAAAGCCACTAACGCTTTTGAAATGTGGATTACAGACGTTACTGACTTAGACGGCCTTCCTGAAGGTGTACGTGAAGCCGCAGCAATGGCCGCTGAACAAAAAGGTAAAAAAGGTCAATGGCTCTTTACTCTACAGGCTCCGTCTTTAATTCCTTTCATTACTTATTCTGCTAAACGTGAGCTACGTGAAAAACTATGGAGAGCTAACTCATCAAAAGCCTTCGGCGGCGAATTTGATAACCAAAATATCGTCAAAAAAATTGTAACCTTAACAGCTAAGCGCGCGCAGATGCTAGGATACAAAGACTACGCCGAATATGCACTTGAAGAGCGTATGGCTAAAGACTCTGCCACTGTATTTAAATTCTTAACAAACTTATTAGAGCCTTCAAAAAAAGCCGCTGAAAAAGATTTAAAAGAAGTTAAAGAATTCCGTAAACAGCTCGAGGGCAGTGACGAAATTAAACCTTGGGACTTTGCTTTCTACTCAGAAAAACTGAAAGAACAAAAATATGCATTCAACGAAGAAGAATTACGCCCATACTTTAAATTAGAAAACGTAATTGAAGGCGTATTTGAACATTCTCGTAAACTATTCGGCCTAACATATAAACTAAACACAACAATCCCGACTTACCATCCGGATGTTAAAACTTACGAAGTTTACACAGAAAAAAATGAATACGTTGGCTTGTTCTATATGGACTACTTCCCGCGCGAAACTAAAAAAGGCGGTGCTTGGATGACCAACTACCGTGAGCAAGGTATGTGGTCTAATAGTGTTAAACGTCCTCACGTAAGCATCGTATGTAACTTTACAAAACCAACTCCGACCAAGCCTTCATTACTTTCCTATGACGAAGTAAGAACTTTATTCCATGAGTTCGGTCACGCCCTACACGGCTTACTTTCACAGTGTAAATACCGTAGCCTTGCAGGCACTAACGTTTACTGGGACTTCGTAGAACTTCCGTCACAAATTATGGAAAACTGGACCGAAGAAAAAGAAAGTTTAGATTTATTTGCTAAACACTATGAAACCGGCGCAACAATTCCTGCTGACTTAGTAGCAAAAATTAAAAAAGCTTCTTTATTCCAATCGGGCTGGATGAGCTTACGTCAGGTTTCATTCGCATGGTTAGACATGAAATGGTACACAACAGACCCAGCGCAAATTACAGATGTTGATCAGTTTGAAACCACAGCTATGGAAGTCACTCGCCTATTACCAAAAGAACAAGGCACCAATATGTCGTGCGCTTTCGGCCATATCTTTGGCGGAGGCTACGCCGCTGGATACTACTCATACAAGTGGGCTGAAGTTTTAGATGCCGACGCATTTGAATACTTTAAAGAAAAAGGTCTTTATAACGCTGAAGTGGCTGGCAAATTTATGAATAGTATTTTAAGTCGCGGTGGAACCGCTCACCCTATGGACCTATACAAAGAATTCCGTGGACGCGAGCCAGATCCAAATTCATTACTTAAGCGCAGCGGATTGTTATAATCGCCATGAAAGAAAAAAAGCTTACACTTAAATCCAATAAGAAAATCGCCATCGTCTACCGTCTCCACTCACCGGAAGCGGTTAAGATGTCAAAGAAGCTAGCGGAAAAATTAAAAACCCGCCGCTATAAAGTTTATACAGCTCCGGAGCAAAAAGAAATTGCTGGTACTGAATTACTTGTTAGCTCTAATGACTTAAAAGAAATGTCTTTGGTTATAGTTCTTGGCGGCGACGGCACTTACTTGCGTGCAGTTCGCCTTCTTAAAGGTCACTCTGTGCCGATTCTCGGATTTAATATGGGCTTTTTGGGCTTTTTAACAGCTCACTCAGTGGATGACGTTTTTGCTACTGTGGATGAAACACTTAAAAACAATATGGTTCTTCACACGCGCAGCCGCCTACACTTAACAGTTAAACTAAAAAGCGGTAAAAAAGTTTCTTACAATGCGCTTAACGACGTAGTTATCGAGCGCGGTTCATTCTCGCAATTAATTAGCACAACACTGTACTTTGATAAATCTCTGGTGAACCATATTAAGGCCGATGGTCTTATTATTTCTTCGCCTACTGGATCAACCGCTTATAATTTGGCAGCCGGTGGGCCTATTCTTCACCCGGAAGTTCATGCCATCGTGGTAACTCCAGTAGCGCCTCACTCTTTATCAACACGTCCGCTAATTTTTCCAGATAATAAAAAATTAACTCTGCAACTGGATAAAAATACCAGCTTGGCGCATTTAATTGTAGATGGCCAAAAGGTTTTAGAACTTTCAAGTGAAGACGAAGTAACCATCACACGCGATTCGATTGATCATTACATGATTCGTAAACCTAATCACAATTTCTTTGAACTACTAAAAGAAAAACTAAAATTCGGAGACCGCTATGTTACAGGAGCTTAAGGTATCTCAGTTTGCCATTATTGATAGTTTACATATTGAATTTCAAAATGGTTTAAATATCATTTCCGGCGAAACCGGATCGGGCAAATCTGTTTTACTAAAAAGCTTAGCTTTGTTGATGGGTGAGAAAGCATCTTCAGAAATTATCCGTACAGGCGCACAGCAAGCCACTGTGGAAGGCGCTTTTGATTTACGTAAGCGCAAAGATATTAAAGCCGCACTTGAGACTGTAGGAATTGATACCAACGACAATAACCTGATTGTTAAACGTATTATTGCTAAAGACGATAAATCTAAGATTTATTTAAATGGCAGCCTTTGTACTTTAACTCAGTTACGTGAAATTGTTTCGCCTATGATCGAAGTTACCGGCGACAATGCTCCCCTAATTGAAATGACAGGCCAACACGACAACCGTAATTTATTATCAAAAGCTTATCACTTAGATTTGTTAGACCAATATGCGGGCCACTTTGATAAACGTCATGCTTACGAACAAAAATATGTACAACTGAATGTTTTAAAAACTCAAATTACTGATTTTGAAAAGCAAGCACAGGAAAAATCTCAAAAGCTGGATTTTTTAAAGTTTCAGTTAACTGAACTTGAAAAATTAAATTTAGACATCGAACAAGATCTGAATTTAGAAGACGAAATTAAAATCATGAAAAGCTCTCACAAAGTTTTAAAATTTGTGGACGAGTGCGAAGACCTTTTATTCAGTGATCATGATTCGGTTATTGCCCGTTTAAAAACCATTCAGAAAAAATCTTTGGAAATTAGCAATATTAACCCGTCTTTTTCTGAACGAATGGCTGGGCTTGAGCAAGCTGGTCAACTTATTGAAGATACTTTTTATTCTTTGCGTAAAGAGCTCAATAAAATCCAGCTTGATCCCGAAGCTATGGAAGAAAAAGAAGCCCGCCTCAGCCAGATTCGTAAATTACAGAAAAAATACGGGCCGGATTTAAATGAGATACTCTCTGTATTCACTAAAATGAAAACAGAGGTGGATGAACTTGAAAACTCTGATGTTCATTTAGAAAAAATTAAAAAACAAGCGACTCTCTTAGAGTTAGAACTGAAAAAACAAGCCGAAGAACTTCATAAAACAAGGCTTCTGGCTTCAGATAAATTGGCTATAGCTGTTAATAAAGAATTGCTGGATTTAAATATGAAGGGTGTAACTTTCTTTATTCAAACTCAAAAAAATGAGCAGCTCAATGCCACTGGCATCAGTGATATTGAATACCTTTGCCAAGCATCCACTAAAGACCCTAAACGCCCTATCGCAAAAGTCGCTTCAGGTGGAGAGCTATCACGCATTCTCCTGGCGTTAAAAAAAGCTTTAGGTCAGTCTGAACTCCCACGCACTTACTTGTTTGATGAGGTCGATACCGGAGTTTCAGGTAATACCGCTGAAAAAGTCGGTAAAAAACTTAAATCCATAGCTCAGGGTCAGCAGGTTATTTGCGTAACCCACTTACCCCAAGTAGCGGCTTGTGGTGATGTACATTTTTCTATTAATAAAGACACTAAAGCTGGCTCAGTTAATATGAATGTAACCGAGCTTAAAGCCAAACTGCGTGTTGAAGAAATTGCCCGACTCATCTCAGGCGAAAAAATTACTAAAACATCTATAGCTCACGCCGAACAACTCCTGAGCGAAAGTCTAGGCTAGAGTTGCACCAACACTGATACTCTTTCATTCTATAGAGGAACAAATGAAGGAGTTTTCATGAAGAACAATGTACTCTCAATTCCGATTTACACCTTAGCCGCTATTTTTATTTTTTCTTTTGCGAACACAGCTGAAGCCGCAAAAAAAAGAGGGGGCCGCGGTGCCTTCGCCGGTGGTTCATTATCGGCAGGTTTAGGTATAGCCATTTCCACAGCAGATCAAACCGGTATGAATAGTTTAATTAGTGCAGCTAAGACTGCTACCAACTCTTCAGCAGGAAGCATGGGCTCTGCAACTGAGTATGTTGGTTATTTAACTTTCCGTTTTTCCAATAACTTTGTAGCTCTTCAACTACGACCTTCATTCTTTTCACAAAGCAGCTCTGGTTCAGGTACCGATGGTTCTCACAGTTACTCACTCAGTGGTTATACTTTTTTTCCTATGGCCCGTATTATTCCTTTAAGTAATGATCTGATCGACTTTTATATTCAAGGTGGCTTAGGTTACGGTAAACTCGATGGCTCTGTTGAAAATGGTTCTCGCAAAGCTAGCTTCAGCGGTTCAAGCTTTGGTATGCAAATGGGCTTAGGAGCTGAATTTTGCTTTATTCCAGATCATTGCTTCAACGTAGAAGGAAATTATCGTTATTTACCTATTCAAAGAAATATTGTTTCAAGCGGCACAGGCCCGGGTAACTTACCTCATGGTACTTCACAAGCTCAAGCCGACCGCGAGTTAGAAGATATGAACGGCAATGACGTGGCAACGACATTATCGGGCGTTTCTGGAATGTTAAGTTGTACTTATAATTTCTGATTTTTATAAAAATATTGTTAACACTATAAGGCTCCTGACCAGGAGCCTTTTTATTTTAAATCGACACCGACATCTTTTAATTCGCTCTGAATACCCCACATTTTATTCAACAATCTCGGAGCATGTGAGGCTATATAGCTCATAATTATATATTTCAGTAGTCGCCCAACAAAAATAACTATAGCCAGCTTCATGTAAGGCGTATGCGCTAGGCTAGCTAAAATAATTGCTGGCTGCTGGATAAATGGAGTGGCTGCCACAACAAAAACTACTAATAATCCGTACTTTTCAAAAAACTGATTGGTAATTTCCCAAGTTCTACTTTGATCAATTGCCGGATAGGTTTCAAGAATCCAAGGTAAACCATGCGAACCCACAACGTAAGCTAGCCCCATTGCGCCGAGGGTCGAGCCCACCGATACAATAAAAGCATAATAAAACCATTTTTTGGGATTAAAGATTGAACTGGAAATTAAAATGCCGTCTGTGGGCACTATTACAATAAAGTTATCTGCAGCCGCTAAAACCGATATCAGTGGTCCATACCAAAATTGAGCACTAAACTGTTGAAGTTTTTTTATGAAAATTCTGATTTTTTCGTGCAGTTTAGGTAAAATCACTAAAAAGGGTCCGCCTTATTTTTTCTACGCTCTTCAACTTTAGCAACATACCATGAACTTAAAACAGTTGTCGTTAATACAGCAAAAATAACAAGTAACGAAACCGAACTTGGTATTTTATAAACATCAATAAGTAACATTTTAACACCGATAAAGCCCAGAATGGCAGCTAATCCTGGCTTCATGTAGCGTAACTTTGTTACCCAGTCAGCTAAAACAAAATAAAGCGCTCTGAGACCTAATACAGCTAATATATTTGAAGCAAATGCCACAAATGCATCCTGTGTTACGGCAAAAACCGCAGGAATGGAGTCCACTGCAAAAACTAGATCCGTAGCTTCAATTACGATAAGCGCTAAAAATAATGGAGTGGCTTTGCGCACACCATTTTCAGTAACAAAAAAGTTTGGGCTTTGTTTATCTGTAGTAGGTATAAACTTTTTTAAGAGACGAACAGACCAGTTTTCGGTGGCATCAATTTTATCATCTGTATCGCGTAAAAATTTAATTGCGGTTAATACTAAAATTAATCCGAAAACGTAAAGAATCCAGTGGAACGAGTTAAGTAAATGAGCTCCTACTAAAATAAATAAGGCTCGTAAGATAATCGCGCCTAATACACCATAAAAAAGAACACGGTGTTGATAGGCATCTGCAATTTTAAATGAACTGAATATAAGTAAAATTACAAAAAGGTTGTCTACGCTTAAACTTTTCTCAACAAGATATCCCGTTAAAAACTGTAATCCTAAATCTTTTCCGTAAGTATAGGCAAACCAAGCATTAAAGGCTAAAGAGATTGCAACCCAGATTCCACTTTCAATTAAAGCAGCTTTAGTTGAAACTTTTTTATCGCCTTTTCCAAATAAACTTAAATCAACAATAAGTAAAATTACGATGGCAATTGAAAAACCCACCCACAACCAATTTGGAGCTACAGAGAGCCCAGACATCCAATTATTCATTTATTTTCCAATATTAATTTTTATGTTTAGCGTGTTTATTATCTGAATCGTGAAGTATTTTTTCAGTATAGGCAAGTGAAAGTGTTGAAAGTAAAAATACAACATGAATGATTATTTGCCACTTAACTAATTCTGGGTCCTTTTTCCCTATATCAACAAATGACTTAAGTAAGTGTATTCCAGAAATGCCTACTAAAGCGCCTGCTAATTTAACTTTAAGTGTTCCTGCATTAATTTTCTCAAGCCAGTCCGGACGGTCTTCGTGGCTTTCGAGATTTATACGACTAACAAATGTAGCATAACCACCGATTATAACCATAACTAAGAGGTTTAGTACCATAGCTATGTCAACTAAGGTTAATATACCTAACATTAAAATTTCTTCACTGATGGTATTTACGTTTGTTGCCAAGTGCACAAGCTCTACTAAAAACTTATATGAATAGAGAATGGCGCCAATAATAAGACCACCGTAAATAGGAGCCTGAATCCATCTACTAGAAAAAATTATAGATTCAAATAAACTTTCGACTTTTTTCACTTAGCTCCTTTATTTCAGATAAACTCATCTTCAACATAATCTGCGCCAGGCTCTTTTTGCTGAGCTAGCTTGCGCGCTTTGTTTCTTTCTTTAATTCTAACTTTATCGCCGAATCGGTTAAGCTTTTCAAGCATATTATCCACCAAGTCTGCCAAAGCCACATACAGATTAGGATTTGTTTTTGATACAGTTATCCCCTTGTAACGCCCCGTATGCACGAAAACTTTAACTAAAAATGCATCAGGGCCTGCTTTAAATGGAGAGTTTTCCATTTCCAAAGTAACATCAATTTTTGAATTTTGTAGATCAGGAAACTTTTCAATAATTACATTAATTCGCTCAGTTACAGCTTCACGAGCCATTTCCGACTGATCTAAATTTTTAAACTTAATTTTGATCATAAAAATACTCCTTTTGAAGAGCCACTTCTGGCCCTAATGAATGGCCATTTTGTTCTTTAGGTTCATCAGCTGGTAGTTGTTGAAAACATGCCGTCTTTAAACTTTCGATTGTATTCACCAGCGGAAAACTCAACCATAGTTCGTTACTAAATATGTTGTGTGCCTTATCCCAGCACTGCAGTAATGACACATTAGTAATTTTTTGAACTTTTTCCTGAATTAACTGTATTTTTTCCTGAACTACTACCTGAGGTCTCGCCTCTGCTAAATAATTAAATCCAGCGACCACCCCCCACACCAACAACCCTGTAAATATAAAAATTAGAACGGAAGCAATGGCTAAAATTTTTTTCATTTTACAACTCCTAAGATATGGGTGAGTAAGAAAAATAATTATTATTTCCTTTTGATTTTTCTATGACTTCTGAACCATCCAATATAGCTAATATCGGACGACCTTTAGGCATATCCACCTGTGCTGCAACTATCACTTCGCCTCCGTGTGAGAGCACTTCTTGAGCGATATCGTCTAAAAGGTCGTCGTCTTCATGATCTAAATCAAAAGGGTGTATGGCTATACCACCTGTTTTTTTATCAATTTTGCCAAACACATTTATGCCTTCAGCAATGATAAGTTTTCTAACTCGTCCTTGTACAGCTGCTTTGGCAATTTGAAATATGTTTTTACGAGTTAGATTGATTTCATCTGCCAACCTAAACTCGCTAAGCGCTTTTGATAGTTGAGCCTCAGCATCCTGTTTAAATATTATTCTTATTTCATGCAGAACTTTATTTAAATTCACTTTACTGAGCTGAGCTTCAATAGGCGTTTTCACCAGACTTCTGTATTTTAATGATTTCATTAAGTGACTGACTTTTCGTTTTGGACCAACCACAAATAAAGGAGGGGCGTGTTTTGGGGTTAGCCTTAATAACCAAGCATTAATGACTTCAGAAACTTGTTCATAAGTCATAGAACGCGATAGAGAAATTTCGTCAATTTTCTGAGAGGAGTGCTGATTGCTTATATACAAACTTGCCGAAGTATTATTAAGACCTAACAATAAAAAATCACGATCGAACTGCATCCAACGCAAAAGCGGCTTAACATGAAACGATGTGGCCACAATACAACTGGTTTGCACCTGAACAGGAACACTCAGTAGCCTAAAAGAATCCGATGTTCTGAAAATACCCACATCGGTTTTAATTTTTTTAAGCACAGATGTTTCTTTTATAAGTTGTTTAACAGGCTCAATAAACTTTTCGCGCTCGCTGGCGCTCATTACAGGCTCTAACCATTTTATAGTTTCATCTATTGCGTCTTTAAGCTGATTTTTCATCTGCTTAAAGCCGGGCGTTTTTTGCAGATAAATAGTTAAGTGAGTTCCACCGGAAGATTCCAGAATAGGTCTTAAAATTTCTTTTTTCTCGCTAATCATAATACCTCCTTGCTGTTGTTGCCATCATGGCTTTAAGCAATATTACGGATTTTATTATGATTTATAAAATAGATAAAAAATAATTAATATATCGTTTTAAACTATACAACAAAAGTATCCATCAGTTTAGCGGCTATTGTATTACCGATTTTGCGATTGGCCGTAAGCAGATAAAGCTCTTCATATACACCCTGAAGCTGACCAATCTCAGTGAGCTCGCCGCGCAGTACGGAGCTTGTTACCGTATGACTGGCTGTTGGTATTAAACCTAAAGCATTCGTCGCCATAAGTTTTTTAACTGATATATCTTGGCTTTCGACAATAATATTGAGTTCGATTTTATGAAGCTGTGCCCAGTGGTCTAAGTCTTGTCTTAACTTACTATCATAGGTTGGGAAAATCATAGGTTGCCCAGAAATAGACTGCGGAAAACCTTTACGTAAATATTTAAATTTAGGTGCCGCATAAAAAGCGACATTTTTTTTAGTTATCGACTTAGGATAAAGCCCTTTGGCATTTAAACCAGTAGGTAAAAAACTTGTTACCATTAAATCCATTCGGTGCGAAGTGAGCTCCCGCAACAGTTCATCAAACTTGCCCTCGGAAAGTGTGATCTGGCACTCTGAAAATTTTAAAGCTTGCTTAGCTAGTTGCATGACAATTTGCTTAGGCACGCTATCTAGCGCACCTAAGTGAAGCGAGGGCTTTAATGGCCTAATACGATCATGTAAAACTTCATACATTTCAGAGCCCATTTTAAAAATATTTT
Organism: bacterium; assembly: GCA_019752925.1. Classification (GTDB taxonomy): domain Bacteria; phylum Bdellovibrionota; class Bdellovibrionia; order Bdellovibrionales; family Bdellovibrionaceae; genus Pseudobdellovibrio. The sequence goes on along the minus strand of JAIELP010000004.1, from coordinate 227,635 downwards.
TTGAATAATCGAGAGCCACCTGCCCCTGCTCTGTTAAAATTAATTTTTTGTGCTTTCGCTCAAAAAGCTGAACACCTAAGTTGTCTTCAAACTGTTTTAACTGGGCCGATAAAGTGGGCTGACCTAATCTAAGCTTCGTAGCGGCCTTGGATACACTGCCTTCTTCGGCAATAGTTTTAAAATAAAACAAATGATGATAATTGATCCATTGATTCATATTTAACCTCATTTACTTAGTATCTATAAAAGCAATACTAGTCAATTTATTTATCGATTTGAAGAATGATATAAAAGTGCCGATAATAAAGATTGAAGGAGAACAAATGATACTATTTCCGTTTAATGAATATTGGTTTTTTTATTTAGGCTTTACCTTGTTTGTATTTGCCGTGCTAGCGCTGGATCTAGGAGTATTTCATAAAAAAGCCCACGAAGTGAGTTTTAAAGAAGCCTCTATTTGGACCAGCATATGGATAGGATTGGCTTTTGTTTTTAATTATTTATTTTATCTCTACGCTCATTATCAATTCAGCAATAACGAAAGATTTACTACGATCCCAGGCTTTAATGCTGACGAACAGGCCAAAACCACTGCCTTTGAATTTTTAACCGGATTTGTTATCGAAAAATCATTGGCTATTGATAACATCTTCGTATTTGCTGTGGTTTTTGCCTATTTCGGAATTCCAAAAATTTACCAACATAGGGTTTTATTTTGGGGCATACTAGGAGCGCTGTTCTTCAGAGCTGTTTTTATTGCCATGGGGTCTTACTTAATGGCCTACGAATGGGTTGTATACTTCTTTGGCGCTCTTCTGCTTTTAACGGGTTTAAAAATGTTTTTTGCAGGGACAAAAACACAGGATTTAGAAAACAATTTTATTGTTAGACAATTAAAAAAAGTATTTAGGGTTCACCCACAAATAGAGGGGCAAAACTTTTTTATCAAAAAAAATGGCTTAACTTATGTAACCCCTTTGTTTTTAGCTTTGGTGTTTCTCGAGTTGTCCGATATTATTTTTGCGGTCGATTCCGTACCAGCTATTTTTGCTTTAACTAAAGAGCCTTTGATTGTTTTTACGTCTAATATATTTGCAATTTTAGGATTACGTTCGATGTATTTTATGCTGGCAGGTGTAATGGATCGTTTTGTGTATATTAAATACGGACTTGCCTCAGTTCTCATTTTTGTAGGTTTAAAAATGGTTTATCTAAACCATGCTTTCGGAGGAAAATTTCCAATTACATGGTCGCTTAGTATAATTGCGTTTTTAATTGGTTCGTCGATTTTATTCAGTTTTATTAAAGAAAAAATTAACACTAAAAAAATGAAAACACTGGAGGTTAAATCATGAAGTTAGGTAAACGAATATTTCTTTTTATGGCCGTTAATATTTTAATTATCGGCACAATATCCATAGTAACATCGGTTCTAGGCCTACAGCCTTACCTTAATTCAAAAGGTATAAACTATCAGTCCCTGATGGGATTTTGTATAGTTTGGGGATTTGGAGGTGCCTTTATATCCCTTGCTTTATCAAAAATTATGGCCAAATGGATGATGGGTGTAAAAATCATTGCGCCCGACACCCAAGATTTAGCCCAACAAAAATTAGTTCAGAAAATATATAGTTTTGCTCGCAATGCCGGTTTAAGTAAAATGCCAGAGGTAGGCTACTACGAGTCAGATGAGCTCAATGCATTCGCTACCGGACCTTCAAAAAATAATTCATTGGTGGCCGTGTCTACAGGCCTATTGGCAAGAATGAATGAAAAAGAGCTCGATGGAGTGTTAGCGCATGAGGTTGCCCATATTGCAAACGGCGACATGGTAACTATGACTCTGATTCAAGGCGTGATGAATGCCTTTGTAATGTTCCTTGCTCGTGTAGTTGGGCACTTCTTAAGTCAATTTGTTGATGAAGAAAAAAGAGCATGGGTACAGTTTGCGATGGTCTTCGTGCTCGAAATATTATTAGGCATACTGGGTATGATAGTGGTTTCATTTTTCTCGAGACAACGCGAATACCGCGCGGATGCCGGAGGTGCAGCATTGGCCAATCGAGATAGCATGGTAGCCGCGCTAGAACGATTAAAAGCAAACTACAACTTAGCCTCGCAAGAAGACGAACAAGGCCAACCAGCTCTCGCAACACTAAAAATCTCTGGCAAGCCTGGTAAGTTTTTAAAGTTGTTTTCTACACATCCGGATTTAGACGATAGAATTGCAAGACTTAAACTGTCGTAACTGAATTAAGAATATCAGTGACCTGATATATTTTGACTTCTTTGCTCGTAATTTTCAACACTCTGGGTACTTCTAACCAAGTACCCAGATTTATTGATCTGATGATCTTTTTATTAATCTCAAAAACATAATCGTCAAAAACATGCATATGCCCTGTAATAATTAGATCAAAAGGCTTTTCATTTACGTAAACACGTTCAGCATAAGTTCTAATTAGCTTTTTAATTTTATCACTATTTTCTAATGCATATCGGCCTGTTTTTTTACGACTTTTTTTACTTTTACTTTCGCCGAACCATTTCCAGAAATGACCACTTAAGTAATGTCCGAAAGGCTCTATAGCCGGATGACGTACTAATGCGCGGTACTGCAAATAGGCTTTATCCTCAGGATTAATAAAATCACCGTGCTCGATGCGCACTTTCATACCGTCGATATCAAAATACTCGAGGTCTTCAATTACCTTAATTCCTAGCTGATCCGTCCAGAAGGTATCGATGTGAAAGTCGTGGTTACCTTCAAAATAAAACACTTCACCACCAGCGGCTTTGAATTTTTTAATTTCATCTACTAGCAATTTGTAGTGATTAACAAAGGCTGCACCATTTGAAATCCACATATCAAAAATATCGCCCAATAAAAATAATCGGTGCTGCGAAGGATTTTGATTCAGCAAAAACAAAAAACGCAACAGAAGGTTTCCGTTGCGTTCATTGACATCTCTTAAATGTAGGTCAGATATAAACCAGGAATTCACAAAACTTAGTTCTGCAAATCCATTCCCTGTTTTTTTCTGATGAAAGCTGGCACTTCTAAAATATCGCGTGCAATTTTACGCGCGTCTTCAAATTGCTTTTCTTCATCCATCATCGAAAGTTGTTCAGGGTGAATTGATTTGTCCGGAGATACAACCTGACCGATTTGTGTTTCGCGGAAAGCTTTTGCTTTTGCTAACAACATATCGCGAGCAGTTGAACCATTAGTAGAACCTGCAGAAGCAGCTACCGGAGAAATTTCAGTTGAAAAGTTTTGCTCAGGCGCAGCTAAAACAACTTCTGTTGTTTGGAAGTCATTTAAAACTGGAGTTTCAATTTCCACTTCCTGAGCCATCACATCATGTGTAAATGACTTAATCGACTCTTGCACATTGTCGATTGAAGGCAGTGGTGGCAAAGCTTGTGGTGGCATCATCACCTGAGGCATTGGAGGTGGTGGGGCCATTTGTGGAGCTGGCTGTTGCATTACCGGTTGTTGGTAAGGCTGTTGTTGATATTGAAAACCTTGTGGCTGTTGATACTGCTGCTGAGCCGGTTGTTGGAATTGCTGTGTATTACCCTGCTGTAAGAAGTTTTGCATAGAATTAAAGTTAGGAGTTCCAACCATTTTTTCTTCATGGTTAAAACCAGTAGCAATAACTGTTACACGAACCTCATCATTTAGGTTAGGATCAATAACCGCACCGAATATAACCTCAGCGTCTTCGCTAGCTGCTTCAGTGATTAACTGAGAAGCTTCGTTAACTTCATATAATGATAAGTCAGAACCGCCAGTTACATTAATAATGATACCAGTAGCACCGTCGATTTTTACGTTTTCTAATAAAGGAGAAGAAATGGCCTGTGTAGCGGCTTCAATCGCACGGTTTTCACCTTTAGCTGAACCAGTCCCCATTAATGCCAAACCTTTGTTTTGCATTACAGTTCTGATATCTGCGAAGTCTAAGTTAATAAGACCTCTGATATTGATTAAATCCGAAATACCTTTAACAGCTTGATGTAAAACTTCGTCAGCTTTTTTGAAAGTTTCTAAAAGTGGAGTTTTTTCGCCAGCTACCGCTAATAATTTTTGATTTGGAATAACGACTAATGCATCAACATTTTCTTTTAACTCGGCTAAACCGCCTTCAGCGTGCTTACCGCGTTTTTTTCCTTCAAATACAAATGGCTTAGTTACCACACCGATAGTTAAAGCGCCAAGTTCGCGAGCAATTTTTGCTACGATCGGAGCGCCGCCGGTTCCTGTACCACCGCCCATGCCAGCAGTTACGAAAACCATGTCAGAACCTTTTAATTGATCAACGATTTGGTTGTAAGATTCAATCGCACTTCTGCGACCCACATCAGGATTTGCACCAGCGCCTAAACCTTTTGTAAGGTCCGCACCTAACTGGATTTTGTAACCAGCTTTGCTTGAGTTCAGAGCCTGGATGTCAGTGTTAGCTACTACGAACTCAACTCCTACCATTCCTGTTTCGATCATTGTGGTTACAGCATTACTACCGCCACCGCCAACGCCTACTACTTTAATATTGGCCCCTATATTTACGTTCTCCTCAAGTTCAAACATGTTCCCTCCGTAGAAAAAATTTAGTTGCGCGCCGGTTTTGATCCGCGGACGCGCTAAAATAAGTCGTTAAAAAATTTCTTAACTTTCGATGATAAGTCGAAAGATGCATTTCCGTTGCCGGAAAACATTCCAGTAGACTCTTTACGTACGTAATAGTCTTTTCTTTGCTCGAGACCGTGCATCAACAATCCAATCGATGTTGCAAACTCTCCGCCTTTAACCACATCTTTCAATCCACCTACTTGTTTAGGTAAACCGCGACGTACAGGAATATCAAAAATAAATTCTCCCATTTCAACAATGCCGTCCATGCTGCTAGTGCCGCCGGTCATTACAATGCCCGATCCTAAAACCGGTTGTAATCCGCTTGAACGAATACTTGTTGCAATCATACCCAAACACTCTTCAGCGCGGGCTTCAATAATGTGAGCTAATTCTTTGCGAGGAATCGTACGTGATTTACGTCCACCCACGCCTTCTACTTCCACGATGTCATCTTCAGAAACCATAGTGGCCACTGCTGAGCCGTGTTTTTTCTTTAATTCTTCAGCTGCAAATTGCGGAGTACGCAACCCAACTGAAATATCATTTGTAAAATGAGCGCCACCAACCGGAATAACCGCTGTGTGAGCTACGCTGCCGTTAACGAAGTAAACGATTTTGCTAGAGCCGCCACCGATATCCACCGTGCACACTCCAAGATTTTTTTCGTCTTCGCTTAATACAGCTTTACTTGCCGCTAAGTGATCTAAAACAATACCCATCACTTTAAAGCCAGCTTTTTCAATACATTTAGTTAAATTAGAAATCGCAGACTGACTTGCAGTTACGATGTGCACACTGGCCTCTAAACGAATGCCTGACATCCCGATTGGATCAGAAATTCCGTCTTGAGCGTCGATTTTGTATTCGCGCGGGATAACGTGTAAAACTGTGCGATCAGCCGGAACCATAATGGCTTTTGCAGCTTCGATTACGCGCTCTACATCTTGATTCGTTACTTCTTTATTTTTAATAGCAACCATTCCTTTTGAATCGAATGATTGAATGTGTGTGCCGCTAACAGAAATCCAAACTTCATTAGTCGAAAAACCTGACATCAACTCCGCTTCTTCTTTAGCTTTGCGGATAGAATCCGTTGTGGATTCGATGTTAACAACAACACCGTGTCTTGTTCCTGTGTTAGGTGCTAAACCAACACCGACAACATCAATTTGCGTTTCTGCGCGCATTGAATGGTTGTTAGTTGATTGACTAACTACGCTGTAAACTAATTTTACTGTTGAAGATCCAATATCGAGAGATGCCAGCACGGGGCGGCCGTTATTTGAAGTACTCATCCGTAAGTCCTTTAGACTGTTGTAGTCTTTAAATGTGTTCGAACTCAAGCGGTCGATCCTTTTCTATGTCAAAGTTGCAAATCATGTTGTAAAAAAATTCAACTACTTGGGCGCATTTCTGCTTCCAACATAGGCAAAAGTCATCCGAACTAATGTCTATATAGCCTTAAGCTTAGGGATTCTGCTGCAACCTGACAAGAACTTTTTTAGATAGATTTGCGTCTATGACGCGCGCCTTAAGGTTACGACTTTCGAGATAATCGATCACCTGGGAAATGCGAGTGGACTTAATTTCAAATTGTTCTTCACCGAAATTCACTTTGGTTTCACTGTGCAAAAGCTTAATCCAGTAACCTTCTTTTTTATCGTAACCTATTTCGGAAACCTGCGCTGCGCTCATGTTTCCGGTTTCTGGAAGAGCATTGATAACACCGATTGCACCATTACGAACTTTTTCACTACTCAAAAATACTGAGTCATGGGTGACGATCGCACTCGGCGCAGAATTTGTTTTAATTTTTTCAAGAACTTTACCCGTTTTAGTGATCGGTCTGATAACCGTGGCCTCAGAATCGCTTTTTGGCAAACCATCCTGAGATAAAACCAATAAAGCCACATCATCCGGCTCAATTATCAACTCAATGCGCGAAGGCCACGCACGCGACAACTGAAATTCTTTGATCCATTTTTCTTCTTTAAGAGATTTTGCAATCTGACCAAGTGGCGCTTTCCATAGAGAAATACCTTTAACGCTACTCAATTTAACCTGAAGCTGTTGCACTTTTGAAGTGACATAACTTTTTTGCGAAGCCAGTGCATTAACCTTGATTTCCACTTTATCTATTTTAAAAAAGCCCTGCTGCTCCAATGAGTAAACTGAAAAAAATATCGCCAGCGGGAATAAAACAAATGCGGCAATTATTTTAAAAAATTTTTTAAAGTGTCTCACACCAAAATTTTAGTGCGAAATGCCTTTAGGTTGGAGTCTAGAACGAAATCCTAGACTTTAGTCGATTAGCGTTTAGAAATTAAATTTCGTTTTGTGTAGGCCTTTTTAAGCTGCTCTGAGTCCGCAACCCAGTCTTTCCCTTTTTCAAAATCTACGCTGAATTCATAGGTTTCATTCTTGATGTCGTCATCGCTAGCCGGACGCCGTGAGCTTTTAGAAACCTCCTCCAGTACATCTTGAATACTCATACTCAACATTTTTTCGCGTGGAAGAAAACTGGCTAACATGAGAATGGCGGCCACTTCGTCCATCTTAGGAACCGTCGCTACTACTGTAACGCGGGCACGTCGACCTTCAACCAAAACATCTTTATATTTTATTTCTACCCTATCAGATAAAAAATCAATCACACTACTTTTTAGTTTTGACTCTTGCTTACCCAAAGTGGAGTCAAGCTCCAGCCTGGTTTGCGCGATAAGCTTTGCTTTTCCAATATTTCTGTCGAGGATCGATTCCAGTTTTGACTGATTTGAAGAACATGCCGTTACAAATACAACCAAAATCAGAGATGCAAACGTTTTCTGTAAATCCATACACTTAACCTTTCAAAGATATCATATGCTTCTCTTCGGCAGGTCTTTGGTCTTACATAAGCTTTTGGATTAACTTGTGTTTTTGGATTCTCAAAATGAGATGCGCTGTTAAAATGCAATAAAATAATTCTCAATATGAAATGTCAAAATCGTCTAAAACTGTCAAACGCAGAAGCACACCCCCTGCATGAGAAATGCTATAAAGCACCCTGTAGCCCCAAAACCAGCACCAATCTTGCAAAGTTATATCACCATGTTAACTCACTTAGATTTACTCAGATCAAAGTTTCTGAAGGCCACCCTTAAGATGGGTTTACTTAAATCATTTTTTATGTCGCGATCAACACGAATTATGATTCTTTTTTTAATGGCTTTAATCTTTTATTTTACAGTTAGTAGCTTTTTCCCGCTATGGGTTTTACTGACAGGACCTGTTTTATGGGGCCTTCCACATATTATTTCAAGTTTACGCTATTCAAACTTATCTTTTAATGAAAACTTTCGTACACATTTATTGAGGTTTCAATTTACGATCTGGGGCGCAGTTTTTATTTACCGGATTTTGATAGATATCTTTCATCAAAATATTTTCTGGGCTACACAGCCACTTTTATTTGAAGCTTTTGCCTTACTTATTTCATTTATTTATCAATTTTATGTTTATCGGATGCAAAATCTAAAAATTAATTTTAAATTTATTCTATCAGCCGTTGTATTTGCGATTTTTATTACTGCGACTTATTTTTATCCGATTCAGACAGCCCTTGCCGCGTTGATCGGCCACAATTACCTACCGCTGTTTGCCTGGTATAAGTCCTGCCAAAACAAATCAGATTTAAAAGTTTTTGCAATCTCTGCATTTTTATATATTTTATTTTCGGTTTTTATTATGACCGGAGCTTTTGATAATTTCTACAAAGTGTATGCGCCGTCCGGACATATATCTTTTTTAAACTGGGACTATTCCGAAATTATCAGCCCCTTTGTATCTGGTCCAATGGATTATCAATTTTGGTTTCATATCGTAGTGCTTTATGCCTTCTCACAGGCTCTCCATTACTTCATTTGGATGAAGGCTATCCCTGAAAATTATCAACAACAAGAATATCCACCGAGCTTTAACTGGAGTTTTAACAGATTAGTTAATGATTTTGGCTCCACTTCTATTTATGTGCTGCTGGCGATTAGCTCTTTAGGCTTGCTGATGTGGTTATTTTTAGAATTTCAAACCGCAAGACTTGTTTATTTTTCAATTGCTTCCTACCATGGCTTTATGGAGATATCCGCTATTCCATTTTTAAAGTCTAATAGGAAAGATCTTAATGATTGATTGTCTAACACCTTGGTACTTAATCTGGAATATTTTTAACCCCCACCAATGTTCTGAAATTTACACAATAACCACTTTAGCTGAGCCTATTACTTTTACTCTTTATATTCCGTATTTTCTGAAAACATTTCTTCTTGAACTCATCGTCTACTGGTTATTTTTAAGAAATCAAAAAAAGCTTACAGAAATTTTACAAATTGATTTAATTCTTAACTTGGCGACTCACCCGGTTGTATTTTTTTTAATGCCCGTTATAGTTATGAAGTTAAGTGGAAATTACTTAAATTACCTTGTAGTTGCTGAAGTTTTTGCTCCTCTGACTGAAGCTATTGTTTTGGTTTATTTTTATAAATTAAGCTGGTCGCGCGCACTAACCGCTGCTATTGCTGCCAATTTATTTTCTTGGTCAGTTGGAATTTACTGGATCTGATTAAGACCAATCACCTAAGCGTATAACTTCGGTTACGATATCAACGTTGGTTTTTTCTTTAACAATTTTTTGCACATGCAAAATAAGATTCCAGGTATCTGCTGCAGTAGCTTTATTTAAATTGACGATAAAGTTAGCATGCTTAAGTGAAACCTGGGCTGAGCCAATTTTAAAACCTTTAAGTCCACACTGATCAATAAGTTGCGCCACCTTATGGCCTTCCGGGTTTTTAAAAACCGACCCACAGCTCGGCATATCAAGAGGTTGTTTAGAAAGTCTTATTTTATTGGCCTCACGTACTTTAGCCAAAATTTCTGTGTTAGGCTCCGCAGGCCAGCTGATTTTAGCGCGGATTACAATATGAGGCTGCCAACCATTGGTATGGCGGTATTTAACTTCGAGATCTTTTTTTTGAATGCTCTTAATTTCGCCGTCAAAACTCATCACTTCAATACTGTCGACAAGCTCCATAAACTCTCGTGGCTCAAACATCTCAGCAACGCCAGCATTCATTACAACGCCGCCACCCACATCACCTGGCAAGCCAGCTAGAAACAACGCCGGTGCTAATTGATTTTTTAAAAATACTTTAAGCAATTCTGATTTAGCAGTGCCTGCTAAGCAGTCTATATAAATAGTTCCATCTTTGATTTCATGCTTAATTTCAGAAAAACGTCTTAAGCAAATGGTGAGACCTTTAACTCCTTTGTCAGAAATCAATACATTAGAGCCACCACCCAAAATAGTTATAGGTAGGGAGTTAGTTTTTGCATATTCTAAGGCCTGCTTAAGCTGCTCCACGTTTAATGGTAAGCAAAAGTGTTCGGCATCGCCACCAATCATCCACGATGTGTATCGGGCTAAATTAACGTTTTTTAAGATGTTCAAGGACATCAAGCCCCAACTTCCATCCGTCACCGGCACCTAAAGTTAAAAATACATCATTAGGCTTGAGTTCTTTTAAGATATTCTCTAACTGATTTGCATCTTTGGGTGAGTAAATTCCGTGCTCATGTTTCATTTCTGCTAAAAGTTTTTCAGAGTTTATTCCAGGAATTGGCGCTTCTCCTGCGGCATAAACGTCACCTAAAAATAAAACATCAGACTGAGTAAAGCAGGTTTTAAAATCCTGCCAGCAGTGTTCTGTGCGGGAATAACGATGAGGTTGGAAGTAAACAACTAGACGGCGTTTTTCAAATTTTTCACGGAAGGCTTGCAGTGTAGCTCTAACTTCTGTTGGATGGTGCCCGTAATCATCGTAGACCGTGATGTTGTCAACTTCGCCCTTATAATGGAATCGGCGGTCTACACCTTCAAAGTTCTTAAGGCCTTGAGCGCACATTTCAAAATCAATACCCGCAGCCATTCCGGCAATTATTCCGGCAGTAGCATTTAAAGCGTTGTGCTTTCCCGGAGCGTGAGGCAAATGAAACTCACCGATTTTGGTTTTTAAACCTTCATTCACATTATTTTTGAAAAGAGTGTAAGAGCCTTTTTCGCCGTCGATGATGTAATCGTTTTTCAGATCAAATCCGTAAAATACAATTCGTTTTGAAAAGTTAGAAAACAGCTCGCGCACATCGGGATCGTCACCGCATACAACCAGCATTCCGTAAAAAGGAATGCGGTAGCCAAAATCCAAGAAAGCCTTTTTCAGGTTTTCAAAAGTTTTAAAGTGATCCATATGATCGGAGTCGATATTAGTAATGATCGCAATTTCAGGAGAAAGTTTATTAAAACTTCCATCGCTTTCATCTGCTTCAGCAATCAACCATTCGCCCTTACCTAACAAGGCTGTAGATTTAATTTTCTCAAAACGGCCACCCACAACGATTGTTGGATTTTGCCCGGCCTCTAAGAAGATAGATGATATCAAACTGGTGGTTGTGGTTTTTCCGTGTGTTCCGGCAACCGCAATACCACGGCGTAAACGCATGATTTCTGCTAAAGCTTCGGCTCTTGGAATTAATGGGATGTCCTGAGCGCGGGCTTGGATCATTTCTGGATTAGAGCGCGATATAGCGCTTGAGTACACCACGACATTGGCGTTACCCACGTTAGCCGCATCATGGCCTTTGTAAACTTTTACACCTAGATCTTTAAGTCTTTCAGTATTGGCATTTTCACTGGCATCGGAGCCCGTAACAACTGCACCGATGTTATGTAGAAGTTCAGCCAAACCGCACATGCCGATTCCGCCGATACCTATAAAATGAAATTTTGCATTTTCCAGTTTCATAGCACTAGTTTCACCAAATTTAGGTGTAAAAGTCATTCAAAGATTTAAATTTGTGCTAAAATATCATCGGCAATTTTAGAAGCGGCCTGCTTAGGGGCTAAAGATCTCAGTTTTTCAGACATTTCTTTTCTTAAAGCCGTATTCTGAGTCATTTCAGCTATGGTTTTAGCAAACTTGTCTGCTGAAAACTCATTCTGCTTAAATAAAAAACCCGCCTGATTTTTTACGACAACTTCTGCATTTCGAAGCTGATGATCATCAGCCGCTGGCAACGGAACAATCAAAGGCACCACACCGAAAGCCGAAGCCTCAGCAATAGTACTGGCGCCGCCACGACAAAACTGAATATCAGCTCGGCGGTACTGGTTAGGCATATCGTAAATGAATTCATGGAGCTCAACACATTTAATATCGCCGTATTTTTTCTTCATTTTTTCAAAATCCAAAGAACCAGTTTGATGAATCAAGTTAATTTTTTCATGCAGTTCTGGATGTTTTAAAATAAAGTCAGACATTTTTTCATTTAAAAAAAGACTTCCTTGGCTTCCGCCAAAGCATAAAATAGTTAAGCGGTCAGAAATTTTAGATCTTTCTTCAGATTGCGCATTTTCGATTTCTTCACGCAGTGGCATACCAAAAACTTTATTGTTTTTAGATGATAAATATTTTTCAGAAGCCGCAAATACCAAGTAAGAGGTGTTTACAATTTTAGATAATATGCGGTTGGCCATTCCGGGATGGGCATTAGGCTCCCAAAAAGCCGTTTTTTTACCTAACAAAGCGGCCATCAACACAAACGGTGCCGATGCATAGCCGCCAACTCCGAGAACAAAATCCGGCTTATACTTCAAAATCAGAATAAGCGACTGAAAAAGGCCCACAGGTATTTTACATAAAGTTTTAATTTTTTTAAAAGGATTGCCTGAAAAATTTAATTTTCCGCTTTGAATTAAATCCAGCGATAAGTTTTCACGGCGCATGATTTTAGACTCTAAACCTTCAGCTGTGCCGACAAAGCGCAGTTCTATATTAGGATTTTTTTTTTGCAAAGCACGCCCAATGGCAATTGCGGGGTAAATATGTCCGCCCGTACCACCGCCTGCAATCATGATTTTTTGGGTGCTTGTGTTAGACATTAATACGAGCTCTGAGAGTTTTCTTGAGATTCAGACATTTCAATATTTAATAAAATACCAAACAAGAAACTCAATACCAATAAAGAACTTCCGCCGTAGCTCATAAATGGCATTGTTAAACCCTTGGTAGGCACTAATCCCAGAACCACTCCAACATTAATGAATACCGAAAACGCAAATGTAGTTGTTAAGCCGAGGGCTAGAGTTTTTTTAAACATATCCTGTGTTTTAATGGCGATCTGAAAGCCTTTAAAAACAACAAAGCCATAAATAGCCAATATAGCTAATACGCCTAAAAACCCCATCTCTTCAAAGAAAACAGCCATTGTAAAATCTGTGTGAGCTTCCGGTAAGAAGAACAACTTTCCTTGTCCTTGACCAAGCCCCGCACCAGTCAGTCCACCTGAATGCACCGACAACATACTTTGAATAACTTGAAATCCTTTTTTAGCCGGATCTGACCATGGATCTAAAAAGGCTTCGATACGGGCACGACGGTAAGGATAACTCCAGATTGCAAAGTAAAATATGGGCAGTAATGCCACCCCTGCCGCTGCCAACCATTTTATATTCAGACCAAAAGTAAATAGTAAGGCTGTAGCTACTAAAAGGATTATAACTAAGCTTCCGAAGTCATGCTGTACATTGAGAACCGCTAACGGTACCAATAACATTAAAATAGCCCAATGCCATTTTAATTTTCCCAGTAAGTTTTCGTTACGACATACAAGGCTTGCGAAAATAAAACTGAATGCTACTTTTAAAAGTTCTGAAGGTTCAAACCTGACACCGAACGGAAGCTGAATCCAGCGTAGGGCCCCGCCTACTTTTACACCTATGCCGGGAATGAATGTGGCACAAAGTAAAATAAAAGTCGCTGGCCATAAAACCCAAGACCATTTTTTAATAAAATTAATAGGAAGCTGTGTGAAGAAAATCAGTGAAAAACCTGAAATTAAAGTAAAAACCAGCTGACGTTTGAAGAAGTACAAACCATCGCCACCGTATGATTCAGTGGCGAAGATATAACTGGAACTGTAAACCTGCATAAGTCCGATACCGAACAGTGCAACTAAAGCTAAAAAAAGACTAGATGTTAAAAAGCGCGTTTTCATTCAACTCCAAGCCCGTGGCTCATTTGAATTTTTTTACGATCTCTTTAAAATAGTCTCCTCTCTCTTCGTAACTGTCAAACATATCGAAACTTGAACATCCTGGAGACATCAGCACGATATCGCCGATTCTCGACTTTTGGTAAGCGATCAGAACCGCTTCTTCAAAAGTACCGATTAAATAAGTTTCTGAGTAATCCCCTAAGTCACGATTGATACGCTCTTTAGCTTCGCCCACCAGAATCAGGGTTTTAACTTTACGTTTGATCATATTTTGTAATGGACCGTAGTTCAGATTGGTGTCTTTACCACCGGCGATCAGAATTACGTTTTCGTCAAAGCAGTCTAATGCACGCGATACTGCATGTACGTTAGTGGCTTTAGAGTCATTGTAAAATAAAACTCCGCCAACTTTACGAACGTATTCTAAACGATGTCTTAGCCCAGGGAAAGTATCGATAACTTTTTGAACCGCTTCATGCGTGGCGCCGTGTTCACGGGCCAGAAGTAGTGCCGCCATAACGTTTTCGATAGCGTGTTTACCCTTCATTTTAATATTTTTAATTGAGAAAGTTTCAATTTCAGGACCGGTACGAACTCTTAATTCATCGCCAACGTTAACCGAACCACCGATATTCATAATTTGTGGCTCTAATGCCGGCTTACGTGAGAAGTAAAAAATTCGTCCGCGTTGCACAGCTGGGTCACGAGCTAACTCAACAACGGCGTTATCGTCCGCATTTAGAATTGAAGTTGTCGCTTGGTTTGTATTCTTGAATACTTTACGTTTTGCATTGACGTAATCTTCCATTGAACGGTAACGCTCTAAATGGTTTTCAGCTAAGTTCGTGAAAACTATATTAGCTGGAGTAAAATCAACTGCATGTTCTAACATGAAGCTTGAAACTTCCACGATAACAACTTTAGCTTTTTTTTCTTCCAGTAAATAATGAGTTAAAGGTGTTTCAGTCGAACCACCAACCCAGCAATCGACTCCGCTTTCTTTAAGCATGGCTTCCGCCAAGCGTGAAACCGTTGTTTTACCGTTAGTACCGGTAACACCTATAATAGGTTCTTTAATAAACTGGGATACAAATTCAAATTCGCCAGTGATTTTAATTCCCTGTTGTCGAGCGTATTCAAAAATTTTCAAATGAGGCGCTACACCCGGAGATAAAATAACTAAATCCTGCAACAAGAATGTTTTAGGCGAATGTGAACCTAATTCAAACTTGATATTGGTGTAACCATCAAGTTGCTCTAACTGAGTTGATAACTCGGGTTTAGATTTGTGATCTGTAACAGTAACCTGAGCTTCGCATTTAGTTAAAAATTTAGCTAATGCCACACCTGTTTTGCCTAAGCCTACAATCAGGATTTTTTTATCTTTCAATTCTGAAATTTCTTTCCACATTTGCTCGCCTCTTTCTTAAATTATAAAATTATCTGAGTTTTAAAGTTGCAAGGCTTAGAACCGCCAGCAATATTGAAATGATCCAGAATCTTACGATAATTTTTGTTTCGGTCATTCCACCCAACTCAAAATGATGATGCAGAGGAGCCATTTTTAAGACTCTTTTGCCGGTCAGTTTAAATGAAGTTACTTGCGCAATAACTGAAAGGGCTTCCACTACAAATACGCCACCTAAAACCACCATTAAAATTTCATTTTTGGTAAATACGGCCATAGTTCCAATGAAGCCACCGAGACTTAAACTTCCTACGTCGCCCATAAATACCTGTGCGGGAAAAGTATTGAACCACAAAAAGCCCAAGCCACCGGCCACCATAGCCGCAGCTAAAGGAGCCAGCTCACCTGCTCCGGCAATATGAGTGATTTGTAAATAATTAGCAATGCTTGCATGGCCAACTATATAAGCGAATAAAGCTAAGGTTGAAGCGGAAACAATAACCGGAACAATGGCTAAACCATCCAGACCGTCGGTTAAATTAACCGCGTTCGCGGTTCCCACTATAACGAGAGCGCCGAATACCACATACCAGTAACCTAAATCAAAAATTAAACTTTTAACAAACGGAAAGCTAATTGTTGTATTGAGATTATAATTCTGGATTAAAAATAAAATCACCGCACCTGAAATTAAAAATTCACCTAATAATCTTATTTTTCCTGATAAACCTTTAGTATTTTTTTTAGAAACTTTCAGGTAGTCATCGCCGTAACCGATCAATCCGAAGCCCCAAGTAATCAAAACAGTTCCGATCACTAATGGGTTTTTAATATCAATCCATAAAACTAACGGAACAAGCGTACTTAATAAAATTAACCAGCCACCCATTGTTGGAGTGCCCGCTTTTTTCTTGTGAGTTTGTGGACCATCATCTCGTATAGACTGACCAAAATGTTTTTGGCGCAAACTATTGATGAAGTGTGGACCCCAAATTAAACAAAGAAAAAAGCCTGTGAAAAAAGAAATAAAAGTACGTACTGTAATGTAACGAAATACATTCATGACCGAGTACTGATCGGCCAAGGAGTAAAGCCATTGATATATCATCTGGTATTCGTAGCACAAAAAACGAGTCGATTTCAAGAAAAATTTACTAAATATATGAAATCATTGAAAAATATTGCTTTTTTAAGTGGCTTAACTTAGTTTCAATTTTATGAAAAAAGTAAACTCCAAAGCATCAAAGGCACGTAATCCAAAAGAACTCGCAAACTTTTCTCTTGGCCAAACCAAAACTGATTACACTTTTAACTACAATCCAAAACTTTTAGAGGCTTTTGATAACAAAAACCCTAAGAAAGTGGCTTGGACAAGCCTTGTGTGTACTGAGTTCACCTCGCTTTGCCCAAAAACAGGTCAACCGGACTTCGCTAAGATTTTTATCAACTACATTGCTGGCGACAAAATGGTGGAAAGTAAGTCTTTAAAACTTTATTTATTCAGCTTCAGAAATCATGGCGATTTTCATGAAGACTGCATTCAAACTATTTGTGACGACTTAGTTAAACTGATGAAACCTAACTACATTGAAGTTATCGGCGAGTTCACTCCCCGTGGCGGTATTGCAATTTTTCCATTTGCTTCGTACGCAGCTCCAATTCAGGACTTTCAAGAAATTTATGTAGAGCGCTTGGTGGCCTATGCACCGGGAAAATATTCAACTGACTTGAACAAACTTTATTGATTAATCAATCGGCGCAATATGAAATAGTAGTGATGTTTCATCAGCGCGCCGGACCACGCTGTACACATTAACGAAGTTTTCATGCAATCAAATTTTCCTGACAGCGTCTGATACTCATCTCCTAAGCCCATCATATGACCGATTTCGTGAGCCACTACATTTGGCGTCCAGTCACGGCCCCAGTTGCGGTCGTAAGGGCCGCGAGTGGTATCAAATACATTAACCGAATATCTGGCCTCGGCCTCACTCTCAACTAAGTCAAATTTAAATACATATTCAAAATCGGCTGCCACTCTTTTTGCATTCCAGATATCCTGCGCTCCACGTATTTTCTCGCGGAAATTATTAAGATCAGCTCCAACCGGATCCTTAAGGTGAATTCGAACATTTATTACGAATATACCATCCGCTGTTTTTAAAATGTCGTAGGTGTATCTTTTTTTTATGACGTTAACGTAAGTAATTGTGCCTTCAACTGTTTGCACCGGTTTTAAATTTTTAGCCTCAATATCCGAAGGTTTTGGAAAAACCAGATCAGAATCTGCCAGGTGCACATAAAAAGATTTGAAAGCTTCATTCGGCTGCTGAATACGGTCTGTTTCATCAAAAAGAATTTCATACAACCAACGGTACTGTTCACTAATTGGTGGAGGGGTTTGAGTTTGCGCGTTGGCCGATATAGTTAAAAATAAAAAAACTAGTATAATTTTCATATAGCACTCGCCTATTTGTTTTTCCAGTTTACCGGCTCACAAAAGGGAATAAATCTTTCAGTTTCCGCTCCCCTCGAGCCCTTGATTACAACTATGTCGCCCGTCTTGACTGACTGGCCAAGCTTTTGGCCTAACTCATCACTGAAGCCCGACTGTAAGAACGACTCGCCCTTGTAGCCCGACTTCTCAATACCTTTTTTAAAATCGTCGAAATTTTCACCTATAAAATAAATCTGCGAAAAACCTGAACTACCTGCTATATCGGCGATATCTGTATGGGCTGCCGGAGCATGCTCGCCTAATTCTTTCATTTGCCCGAAGACTCCGATTTTTTTTCCGGCGCATTTAAGCATAGGCACATTATGTAAAAGTGCTTTCATGCTGTCAGGGTTGGCGTTATAGCCATCAAAAAGAATTTCAGCATGATTTTGAGTTTCAATAAACTGATTACGGCCCCAGGCTGTTTTACAGTTGGATAAAGCCTTCCAAATTTGTTCAGGACTTAATTTGCAAGCGTAAGCAATCGTAGCTGCGGCCATTAAGTTAGTTAAATTCTGTTCACCAAAAACCGGAACCACAGCAGAACCTGGTTCGGCCGCGATAACACCGGTGATTTTCATTTCTTTCATTTTAAGTTCGTCGATTTTAAAAAACACATCGGCTTCAGGGTTTTTTTGTGAAAAACTTAGCATGCGTGATTCAGGAAATTTTCGGGCAACCGGATACATCATATCAAATGTTAAATCCTGATCTTGATTAAAAATGCGGATGGTTTCAGGTTTTGAATCTAAATAAATTTCGCTTTTGGCTTTAGCGATATTGGCCTGCGTGCCGAAAAACTCAATGTGAGCCGTGCCCACCATAGTGCAAACCACAATATCCGGCTCTGCAATATGAACCAATTGCGTGATTTCGCCGGCGTGATTCATTCCCATTTCAACAACAGCAAAGTCGGCATCCTGAGGAATGCTCAGTAAAGTCATAGGCACGCCCCAATGATTGTTAAAACTTCCCTGACTGTAATGTGTTTTTTTATACTGACTCAAAATCTGAGCTGTAAATTCTTTGGTTGTGGTTTTACCGTTAGAACCAGTAATTCCGATAATTTTGGATTTTAAAGTTTTTCGATAATGATGTGCGAAATCCTGCAGAGCCTTGAGAGTATCTGAAACCAAGATAATACTCACTTGGCTCTTAAGATTTTCAAATTTTTCAGGCAATGTGTGAACAATTAAAGCCGCAGCTCCGGCCTGCACCGCTTTATCCAGGTAATCGTGAGCATCAAAAGCATCGCCCTTAAGCGCAATAAAAACCTGACCTGTTAAATTTTTACGGGTGTCGGTACCGATTTCAGAAAAATCCTCACGGTGAGTAGATAAAACTTTTCCACCGGTCCATGATGCTATTTTTGCTAACGACCATCTCATAATTGTTCCTCAACTAATCCAAATATTTTTTTGCCACTTCAAAATCACTGAAGTGTTTTTTTTCTGTGCCGATAATTTGATAATCTTCATGGCCTTTACCAGCTATCAACACAACATCACCGCTATTGGCATGAGCTATAGCTTTTTTGATAGAGAGCTCACGGTCTGTGTCGATATCTACATTTTTAAAGCCCGACGGTAAACCTTTTACAACGTCATCAATTATAGAATTAGGGTTTTCAGTGCGTGGATTATCAGAAGTAACAAATATGTAATCACTTAAGCGCGCTGCGATACCCGCCATTAACGGACGCTTACTTTTGTCGCGATCGCCACCGCAGCCAAACACAGTTATAATTTTATTTGAGTTAGCTGATGTTTTGCGGATTTTTTGTAATGATTTTAAAACATTTTCAAGAGCATCCGGTGTGTGAGCATAATCTACAAAAACTGTTTTTTCAGAGGTTGAATCTACTTTTTGAAGTCGGCCCGGAACGCCTTTAAAAGTTTTTAATGCCTGTACACTCTGTTGCAAACTGAAGCCTGCCGAAATGGCAGCTATACAACTGGCTACAATATTATAAATTGTATGTTCACCAGTTACAGGCAAAGTAATTTTTTGGGTTTCGATTGAGGTTTTCAGCTCAAATTCAGTTTCGTTAAAATTCATGTTTAAAATTTTAAACTGAAAATCACATTCTCTTTGTCCGTAAGTCCATGCAAAAACTTCATCGGCTACTTTTAATTTGCGCCCGTAAGAATCATCTACATTTATCACAGCAAATTTAGGCTTTTTTGTCGTGATCCACATTAAATCCGTAAATAATTTTTGCTTGGCCGCAAAATAATCTTTCATAGTTTTATGGTAATCCAAATGATCTAAGGTCAGATTGGTAAAAATCACCGTATTAAAATGCACACTGTGAGCCCGCTTTTGTTCAAGTGCATGTGACGAAACTTCCAAAGCTGCAGTTTTAGCCCCCTCATGAATGAAATCCCGTAAGCGCCCCTGCAAGGTAACCGGGTCAGGAGTGGTCATCTGCGCGTCCCACACTGTATTTCCTACTCGATGATTTACAGTTCCCATTACACCCATAGGTTTCTGATAATATGAAAATATATGTTCCAGAATATACGTGATCGAAGTTTTGCCGTTAGTACCAGTTACACCGAAACAGAAAAGCTCTTGCGATGGAAAGTTATAAAATCTGGCTGCTAAAATATCGATTAATTGACGAGAATCCGCTACCTCGAGCACCAGATAAGGATAGTTTTCAGGCACTTTGCTTTTATTTTCAACAACCAGAGCTATGGCACCGTTCTGAATAGCCTGTTCAATAAAATTATGACCATCGTTTTCTACACCCTTTACGGCTATAAAAACCGAATTAAGTTTTACCTGACGTGCATCAAAGCAAATAGAATGAACTTCGCTTTGCAGCGCCTGCTCGAGGGAAGCCTTGGTATCAGGATTTTGATCGGCGCTTCCAAAATATGAAAATAACTGATGCAGTTTCATGAAAATTCAGCTTAATATTTGAAGGCTCAGTTTACAACAAACAGTTGAGTTCACCAGAGGTATTGACGAGTGCGACAAGCAGGCCCTTTACAAGCAATAGAAGTTTACAATAATCCTGATGGAAAATGGGTCATCTTATTTCACGGATACGGTGCAGATGCCTCTGATTTAGCAAGCTTTAGCGAAGCCCTGCAATTACCCGCAGTTAATTGGCTTTTTCCCAATGGTCACCACAGTGTGCCTATCGGACCTGGTTGGACCGGCCGCGCTTGGTGGAATATTAAAATGACTGAACTTCCCGGTGATTGGACAGATCAACGCCCTCCTGAAATGGATAAGGCTGTGGAAAAGGTCTTTAAGATGATTAGCTCCATGAAATTTGAGTGGAAAAACCTCATTATTGGAGGTTTTTCTCAAGGCGCTATGTTAGCCACTGAGATATTTTTAAAAGCCCCTGAAACCCCAGCGGGTCTTATTTGTATGTCAGGTACTTTGCTCAGCAAAACCACGTGGAGTGAGCTAATTAAAGCCCGCAAAGGAAGTGCCGTGCTGATGTCTCATGGCGAAGCCGACCCAGTACTCCCCCACAAAGGCTCTGTGCAATTGCAAAAATTCTTTGAAGAGAACGGCATCAGCACACAGTTTGTTTCTTTCCGCGGTGGACACGAAATTCCTATGCAAGTGCTGCAAAAAATGAAAAGCTATATTTTGGAAAGAATTTAACGAAAGACCTAATGAAATACGCTATTGAAGCTAAAAATCTGGGACGAGTATACAAAACTTACTCAAAAAAAGAAGGAATTATTAATTCCTTAAAGGGTTTCTATAACCGTAAGTACACTGAAAAAGTGGCGCTCAAAAATGCCAATCTTAAAATTGAAGCCGGTAAAATCGTTGGTCTTGTTGGCTCTAATGGTGCAGGTAAAACAACTTTACTTAAAATTCTTTCAGGACTTATTCACCCGTCTACCGGAACGGCCAATGTTCTTGGTTACGAACCTTGGAAGCGTGATAACGAATTTTTAAAGCAAATCAGTATTTTGTTAGGACAAAAAAATCAATTGTGGTGGGACATCACTCCACTGGATAGCTATTCTCTGCTAACTAAGATATATGATTTGGACCCAGTCAGAGCTAAAAAACGTGTCATGGATTTAGCTAACCTACTTCAATGCGAGCAAGTGCTCGACACACAATTACGTCGTTTAAGCTTAGGCGAAAGAATGAAGATGGAAATCATTGGATCTCTTTTGCACGAGCCTAAAGTTTTATTTTTAGATGAACCAACCATTGGTTTAGATATTGTTGCGCAAAACTCTATCCGCAACTTCTTAGAAAAATACGTTAAAGAGTTTCAACCCGCTATTATTTTAACTTCGCATTACATGGACGATATTGCTCAGTTAGCCGACCAGTTATTGCTGATTTCACAAGGTGAGATTGTTTACGACGGTAATGTTGAACACTTTATGCAAACCACTGATCTTAAAAAGAAATTAATTTACCGTTTAAAAAATTCCACAGAAGAAAAAGAAATAGTTTTCAGCTCGCAAGAACTGACTCAGGTTTTAAGTGATTTAGCTAAAGCCGGAGAAGTGGTCGATCTGAAAGTTGAGGAAGTAGACTTTGAAGACGCAATTCACCGCTTTCTTGAAGCGGAATCTGGCACTCGCTAGGCTAGGTATTGTTACCAACCTAGAGTACAGATTTAATTTTATCATTGATGCTTTTATTCAACCCATACTGAGTGTGGGTATAGAGGTACTACTTTGGATTGCCATCTTCAAAACAGTAGACGCCACAGGCTTGATCGGTGGCTTCGGACGTGATTCTTACTTGGCTTATGCTGTCTGGGCACCCTTTTTAGGTCGTATCGCCATAAGTTGGATGTATGAATCCATGATGGTGGAAGAAGTCGTCAGCGGCTCAATCAACACTATCTTAACCCGTCCGTTAAGTTTTTTTGAATACTACCTAAGCCAAACACTGGGGTACAAAGTGATTACCACTGTGTTTTCGATGACCGTGCCAATAGCCTTTTCATTGTTTTTTGATTTGCCTGTTCATTACGAGCGCTTACCTGCTGCTTTTATTTTAGTAGTTTACTACATCCTCTTGGTTCACACCATGAGCTTTATAGTTTCAACTTTAGGTTTTTACTTAACCCGCGTTCGTTCGTTTACACTACTAAAAAACTTAAGTTTGATGTTATTAGGTGGCGAATTAGTGCCTATCGATTTAATGCCTGAAAATTTATCGAGCATACTTTTAAGCTTACCCTTCTCTTCAGGAGTTTATGTTCCTTTGGCCTTCATCACCGGACGCGGCGACTGGGATTTGCTTTACAGAGGATTTTTTAATATCTCCTGGGGCTTAGTTGTTGCCGGCATACTTTCTTATTTTCTATGGAACCGAGGTGTGCGCGAGTACACAGGAACCGGTGCCTAATGAGTTTATGGCAGAAAATTTTAAAATACTTATCTATTTATAGAGCATTTTTTAAAGCGAGCTTTGTTGCAGATCTTGAGTATCGCTTAAATTTTGTGGTTTTGGTAATCGGCGAATTTATCTGGTATTCGACACAACTAATTTTGTTTGAAGTTTTATACCGCCACACCAAAATTATCGGCGAATGGGACTTACACCAAATGCGCGTGTTTATATTTTTAATTCTGTTTATTGATTCGATCTACATGATTTTATGGGATCCAAATTTTTCGGCCTTTACCGATAATGTTCGCAAAGGAAGTTTAGATTTATTATTGATGAAGCCTATAAATTCGATGTTTATGTTGAGCTCTCAGCGTATTTCGGTTTCACATATACCGTGCTTCTTTATTACATTTGGCGGTCTGCTGTGGGCCTTAAATCAATTGCCTGACTTTAACTGGTTTAAATTATTGTGGCTTATTTTCTTAATTCCTGCCGGATTATCGGTTATTTTCTGCGGACGATTTGCTTTAAATAGTACGTCGATTATTTTTACGCGCGCCGATTTCTTACAATATGTTTGGTACTCGCTGTTCCGCTTAGGTCTACGTCCTGATGCTATTTACTCAGGAGCTTTGCGTATAATTTTAATATTTATTGTTCCATTTGCCATGGTGGCCTCAATACCAGCACGTATTCTGCTTGAACCAACAACTTACTGGATGATTTTGTGGGCGCTTGTGTTGCCATTTATTTTATTCAGTTTATTAAGACGCTACTGGAAATTTTGCTTAAAGTATTATTCGAGCGCCAGCAGTTAGTAGGAGTTATATGAAATTATTTTTTATTTTATCAATATTATTTGTCGGCTTAACAACTCAAGCACACAAAATTAAGTGTGAAATTTATGATCTTGCAGGTGGAGAAAACCTGATTGAATCTCAGGAGTTATTAGTAAGTGAGGCGCAGTTATCAGCCAGTGAGCCTTTTTCTGTTAATCTTGATCACTATTTAATTAAAGCCGATTTTTATTTATCCTACAGCGATGAGCAGCACTTGTTATTTCAAGTCAAAACCCAAGAAGTTGTAAATGCTGAATACGCTAAATTTACTGTACCTCTAAGTAAAATTCCAATGGGGCGCTCTTTTAAACTTGGTCACGTTGCCACCGAGCTGACTGGCATGGGCAACAATACACACTCATCATGTTCTATCATCTTTTTACGTGATTAAAACTTATAACTATTGTTCGCGATAAAGTTCTTTATATAATTTATCTTTTGCAATACTCAGTTTGCGGCAGCGACAGCCAAACGAATTGGGATCCACTTCTTTATTGCAATCAAAAACTTTACCTTTTAACGCTGAAGTTGAGTTGTGGCTGTTATGAATCACGGCTAACTCACACTTAAGTGCAAAGCTTTCCATGGGTCTGCGGCCAAAGGGCATTGAGTTTTCAAAGGGTACTGGCAAAGTGGTCGGCGATAAAACCTCATCGATGACTTTTTTAAGTTCTACCGGAGTTTTGTCGGTTCCGTGAATTCTGACGTAGTTTTTACGAATATCCTGAGAATAGGTTTCGGAAAACCAGTCGACATTAATTCGTGGCTCAATTTGTTGCGAGGCTGCTATGGTGTTATCAGAGTGGCAGGATTCGCAGGCTTGGCGCACCATATTTAGCCCTGGCTTTTCGTTACCGATGATTTCATTTAATGTGTACAAACGGCTGTCTAATGCAAAAACCTGGTGAGGTAATTGGTTTTGCTGTTTAAATGGGGCCAGCTTTTTTAATTCATCGCGGGCTGCAGGAATAAATAATGAATCACAGTAAGAAGAAACCGGCAAAGCCTTAAACATCGATTTACTACCATAGTAAGAATTCAGTGTTTGCGAAAAATTCATCTGCTTTTCGTTCATTCGTGAAACAAATCCACCGCCGGCCTCTAAATAATTTTTAAAAAATGTAGAATTCGGCAAAGAGTAATGTCGTTCTTCAGCTGCCGGCCTTCCATGGGCGGGTTTAATTTGAGGAAAGTGACTACCCGCCAGATTCCATAAAACTAATTCATTTAAATCTGAAAAAACATTTCCGTAGTGATAGCTTGCAATATCTTCATTGGCTTCTAAGTTCCAGGCATGCAGTGGCAATTCAGGCGCTCCGCCCTTAGCCGCTGCAACGACATTATACTGATAGGCTGCTAAATACTGACGGTCCCGGCTTTCCTGCGAAGAAAGATTTGGATAAAGTAAATCAAAGCTCGGATCTAAATCAGTAAGAGACAGGCCCTCAACTTGAATAGGCCCGCAATTGTATTTACGAGCCAGTAATGAAAATTTAATCTGTTGGTAAATAGGTGATTTACGCATTTGATCAGCAATAAACTGCGACTGATAAAATGACATCAGCGATGTTAGATAAAAATTAGGCCTTAAAAGATAATGCCCGTATTCTTTTTCAAATGTTCTTCTAAATGGTGCCGACTTCAAGTATTCAGGAACAGCTTCACCCTTTTTAGTATAAATATCTTTTAAAGTAACTAAATGACGGTAGCGCGGGCGTTGCTTAGATCCATCCATAAATTTGGCAAAGTGTTTAGAATGAACATCTAATTCATTTTTTACCACTTCCATGTACTTAGGGTTTTCATCTAATAATTTACGAAGCCTAAACAACTCTTCCGTTTCAGAAAATGTTAAACCCTTGATCTGAGAAAACGTCGCTTGCAGATTGCGCATTATAGTATCACGACTGGTCGGCGAATCAATTCCGACAATATCGTTTACACTGCCGTAGAAACCCGGCCAAAAAGGATACTGTGGAAATATCGGCTTCAGTTTTCCTTTGTAGAACTCAGCATTTTTAATATTTACGGGCTTAGGCGTTCCGGCATGGCACATCGTGCATTTAGCAGGATTTACTTCTTTAACCATACGGTGGCTGGCGTCCAACTTTAACTCTGAAAAATCCCAGGTTTTTTGGTTAGCATTCCATTCAATGACTTCAATTCCTTCGCCACCTTGCATTTTAGTGCCATCGATATCCTGACCGGCATTAAAAGTTATCATAAGCTTTGCATCAGGACCGTATAGGATCACTCTCGGTGATGTAGGTGTACCCTTTTGAATACTAAAACTTCTGTGCACAAGCGAAAAGTGACGACGATAATTTTCTGGCAATAAAGAAATAAAAGAATCAATTGCATCAACCGGATTAGAAGCCGCCAATTCATTATTATATTTTTCTATTAATTGATTTAATTTTTCACCATTCATTAAATCCTGTGACGAAATTTTTGTAGCAACTTCCTGAACAAAACGGGCCTTAAGCGGTTCTATGGAACCATAAGACATACCGGCCGCTTCTGAGCTTAAATCCAATGAATAAACTTCTAACGGAGTTTTTTTATTTAAAAACAAAAAAGATGTAAACATCCAAAAAACTAAAATAGTAAAAGTAAAAAACCGGTTTTTAAAGGCCTCTTTTAAATCTGCTCGCATGTATAAATTATAGACTGTGGTAACAGCGTATTTCTAATGAATAAATGCACGGCTGTTTGAGTTGGCGAAAAGTCTAGGTTAGACATTAAAGCCGAACCAGACTAAAGCTGAATAATTAAAATTTTTCTGCCAGATTTATTATCTCCTGCTCGGTCATTTTGCAGGTCTCTTTCATTTTCAGTGCGGCTGCAGCAACTTCGGCGGGAGTCATCTGATTTGTAAATTTTTGACTGCACGGGGTTGCCTCTTCCGCAAATTGATTGTTATTTGGCAATTCGGGCGTATTTTTAATATTGCTATTTCCTTGTTTGGAACAAGCTAGGTTTAATAATAAAAACACTGTGCAGACTATTTTAACTACCTTCATAAATTCTCCATTTTAATTTCAAGTAAAAAATCCTGATTGGATTTAAATGTAAGACCCAGTTCCTCAAATATATATTCAACTTTTATTAAAAATTTCGTTTTAGGCAGGAACTGACAAAATTCCAAGGCTGTTACATTTTTTTCAAAAGTCAGGTCTAATCCTGATTTATCCTCAGTATACCAAGGAGTTGAAAAATAGCGTTGGATATCGTGATTCGGCTTATTAATGTAAAAAGACTCCAAAACACTAATAGACGTAAACTCGTTTGGATGAGATGCCGCCATAAGAAAATCACTATTTTTTATTTTTGAATTTTTAAAAGAGATCAATGCTGGCGGACTTCTGGGGTTAATCAACTGAACAAAATTTTTTATTTTGTCTTTATTTCTGATGAGATCGTCATATTCATTCAATCTGTGCTTCGCGGCATTATATTCAGTTTCATCAAAAAATAGATTACGCGGCAGATTCCAGACTATGCTAAAAGGAATAACCTCTTTATTCCAAGCAGGGTCAGAGGCGGCAATAATGCGCTCTGTAACTTGTTTAATTTTGTAGATCAGTTGATTTCGCGCTTGAGAATCAAGAGCTGAATCTGCCTTACTAAGTAAGATTTTAAAATCTGCGTGTAGGCGATGGAGTAGTTCTAGATCCTGCAGGTGATCTGTTTTTAACTAAACGCAGATATCTACAAGTTTTTTTTGATCGGCCGGATTAATTCTGTAAGCAGAATAGGTTTCACTAACGACTAAAGGAGTATTGGCTTGCACTGTAACAGAAGTTAGCGCCGCAAAACAAAGCATCAAAAACTTCATAAATAATATCCCTTTTTTGCAGCTTTACTGAAGATTTGCCTTTTAAGAATCATGGCTTTTTCAAAAACCAGCTGATTATATAATTTTAGATCGCCTTGATTAAATGTTTCATAATTTAAATGTTCATACTTTTTAATATGATGGTTTAACTCAGCCAAATCTCCTCTGAAAATCTTTAAATCATGTGTTTCAGGAATTTCAATATGAGGGCTTTTCAATACTTTTTCTGTAATGATAGATTTTGCCGTTTGTTTTGGAATAATATTTTTTTTAGCTCTAAAAAGCCAGAATACTGATGCCAGTAATAAAATAAGTGCCGAGATTAGTTTCATAAAATATCACAATTCAATTAAAATGTTATTTGCTAGCTCCGTTGAACTAAACTCTGGCAAAAGATGAAAAGACCCGTCTGTGTGCTGACTCCAACGCGCACTGAGTTCTAACGAATTATTTATAAAGAGTTTACTGAAAATATATTCTACTAATTGCATGGACGTTTGCGCCGTTGTTTGTAACTCGGCGGCCATTAATCCTATTTTAGCTGCTTTCACATAAGAACTTTCATCTTGATTTAAAATAGAATAAATATTTCGACCCAGGTGATCCATATAAAGTTGGATTTTTTGCTGGCTCTCTTCTGATAATGTATAATTCACAGGAACTGTAACAATTAGTTGAATGCGCTGATTAATCAGATCACAGGCAACATCTCTTCTTTCTATAGTTAGCAAAATTTCATCTGACAGCACTGAATTAGTTTTAAATTCAGGGGCTTTTATCGCTGCGCCGGCATTCGCCGACAATGCACTTAAGCTTTCGGATGAGTAAGATGAAATTTTAACAGCAGCCTTTAGTAAATCGACGCTGTAGCTGCCGAAATCCAGTTTTAGGAGCGGTGATTTTGCTTTGCTTGAAGTAGTCATGCCTTGGCTGCTCAAACCTTTAATGCGGAAGACCGATGAAAATCGACTCCCCATTTGTTTTTTTAGTGGCAGACTATTGTAAAATGCGACATCCTCAGCATTAAATTCAGAAAAATTTTTAATCGTTTTGTAATGTTCACTGCATTCTTCTTTTAATGAATCCTGCAAGCCTTCAACTTTTAGTTTTAATTGCAGAGGTTTAGCCGCATACCAAAAATCATTGTAGATAAATTCATTGGCTACAGCATTAAAAGCACTCAGTAACAATAAAGCTATTATTAATTTTTTCATTTTGTTTCCTATCTGTAAGTGGTTAACATGGGTTGCATAACAACGTAAGTGTCAGAGTAACGCTCCACCATATTGACATCGGTTTTTTGTTTTACGTGCTGCTCGTTACTTGAAGAGCCAAAAACAGCCTGCAAAACATTTAAAACGATGCTAGCACCTTTGCAGTAGACATTTGTTGGACAAGCACTGTTTAAAGAATCCGCCAAAACCGTAGCTCCTGTAGCTGGCGAACCGGCCACAGCTCCTAATTTAACCGACTGATCGTTCATGACTAAAAAGCTCGCCAAACGGCTCATCATTTGACGGCGAATATCGGCGTTAATCGCTAACTTTTTTTCAAAAGGTATTTGTATTTTTTCGTCCTGCACGCTCCAGTCTACTTTAAATGAGTCACTGAACAATTCTTCTTCCTCTTGATTGGACCAACTGCTTGAACTAAAGAATCCTCCACTGGTTCCCTGTGATTTAAAAATTTTGTACATACGATACATATTATAGCGAGCCGTAATATCAAACTTCATGCGCGTTGGATATTCGTAAGCAACTGTTAAACCATAGCTAATGGCACGCAACGGATCTTCATTTTTAAAACCAAAAAGATCCGGATGTAACAACGGACAAATACCTAATAAGTTTAAAGTGACATTGGCATTTAAATTAGCGGGAAATGACTCTAAATTTAAAACTCCATTTGGCGAAATGCCTCCCGCATCAAAAGCCATAACCGCGCCACCCGGCACCAGCATATTTTTACTGTAAGCATTCATTTTAATACTAGCATTTTTGGTTTGAATTTTTTCAAAGCTATAACCGGGGTTATCTTGATTCAGACGGGCTACATTTTCGTCCCAGCCACTGTAGTACTCAATAGCTACTTTACCGCCTTCGCGCAAGGCGTGCGCATCGTACATACGGTTAAAATCGGCGTAGAGGTCTTTTAAATCACGTTGTAAATCGCGCCAGTTAGTGTTGATATTTTCAATATTTTTACGCAAGCTTTCTACATAGCTTTTCTTTTTTTCATATTCATTCGACAACATCACATTGCCGGATGAAAGCTCAAAGCGTCGCGTAGTTAAATCAGCTCTTAAAATTTGTGTCGTTTGAATATCAGAATTAATAGCGTCGCATTCTTTATTGCAATTTCTGGCAACAATGTAGAGATTATCTAATCTTCTTTCTAGTTGGGTGATTTTTAAATCCAAAGCTGAAATTTCCTGAAGATTATTGGCTAATACATATTTTGAAAGCTCTTCGTTTGCAGAGAGTAATTTTTTATTTTCAGCCTCAAGCTGATTTTTAAACTGGATGTCTTTATCTTTTAAAGAATTCAAAAGTTTTACTGTATCTAAATTGTATTCCTGAAGTTTAGCAATTTCGGCACAAAACCCCACATTGGCACTAACCGTATGTAGGCTTTTAACTTTCGAAAAAGAAACATTGGGCGGCAGCACATAGTAGCGACTAGATGATTCACTATCGGCCAAAATATTTGATGACGTATTATTGCGGATACTTTTATTAAAATAATCCGGATACAAGGTTGGTAAAGCATATAGCTTTCCGGCCATAAGCAGGCCCAAAACTATTATAAATTTCATTGAAATCTCCTTTTGTATTGAGTTACTCAGGAGCCTCATTGCACCAACAGGACCAGCGACTAGATGCCTTAAAACGAATTTAAGGATTTTGGCCTAGGTATTTTCCCAAAAACAGGAACTTATTTCTAAGTTTTAGGAATTATCTTATTATTAAAGTATGAAATCTTATCTTAAATGGCTAGCTGCCACATTAGGACTTATTTGTTTAGTTGTAGTTTTTCAAAACTGCAGCAAAAAAAACTATGAAAGCACTCCAAATGCCACTCTCACTGGTGCTGATGCGCAAGCTTTAATTGGTGTGATGGAAAGCGCAGGAATTCAAGACCCAGTTGCCATTAATAGCCTTGCTCTTCCTCAAAAGATCAATTTATCCGCAGTAAATATGAACTGCAGTCGCTTAAATTCAGAAAACAGCCAACAATGTGTTTTCACAATTAAAAAGGATGATGGCACAACAAAAACTGTTAAAACCTCTATTCAAACCTCGGCCACTGTAATTGAATTACTATCTGCAGTAGGAGCAAAACTTACGTGTACAACTGATTGTAATGACGTAGAAGGCTATTTAGTAAAATCTGTAAGCTGCACTAAAAATACAAGCTTTCCAGAACAATCAGTCTGCAAATTTAAAAAATAATTATTTCAAGATTACGGTTATATGACGATCTTCCCCGAGGGGTTGGCCTTGTTCGGGATAGGTAGTTTCTACCTTGCCGGTGCCTATGAATTTGACCTGAATTTTTTCTGAGGCCACTGCGCCGATTACTTCGCGCATGGTGAGTGTTTTTAAATAAGGAACAACTGTTGTAAGTGGAGTTTCTATTTCAGCGTCTTTTTGAGTTATTTTAATGACTTTATCTTGAAGCTCTTCTTTTTTGGCCGGTGGAGTTACAACTTTTGCCATTGGCGTTTCGACCATCACCTCTGGATTGATGCCGCTTTTTCTTACTGCGTAAGAAGCAATTTTTGAAAATAATGGAGCGGCTGACATTGAGCCGTAGTAACCATTTTTCTTAGGATGATCAATACCTACAAAGATAACATACTTAGGATCATTTGCCGGGATAAATCCGCCGAAGCTTCCGATGTATCCACCCTTCATATAACCTTTACCTACCGTTTTAATTTTTTGAGCTGTTCCGGTTTTTCCTGCAACCGTATAACCTGGAACTCGCGCGGCAATTCCCGTTCCTTCATCGGCCGTAACACCGGCTAACATCATTCGCATTTTGGCGGCTGTTTGTTCTGAAATTACGCGACGGATTTCGTGCACTTCTGTTGTTTGAACTTCATCGGTTTCAACATCTTTAACACTTTCGACAATGTAGGGACGGTTTAAAACTCCGCCATTTGCAATTACAGCGTAAGCATTAGCTAACTGTAATGGCGTTACTGTAATACCCTGCCCGAAAGATACGTTCGCTAATAAGTGATCCGACCAAGGTAATTTAACGGTGATGCCTTTAGCTTCGCCCGGTAAATCAACCCCGCACTTTTCACCAAAGCCGAATGATAATAATCCGTTTTTAAGTTTTTCATCACCCATCATCAATGCAATTTTAGATGTACCTATGTTTGAAGAGTATTTTAAAACTTCGCTTACAGTAATTGTACCTTGAGCATGATCGGCTTCAGCTTCACGAATAATTCTTTTGCCGATTTTAAAATGTCCATTTTCACAGAAAATTTTTGTATTTGGTTTTACCACTTTATTATCAACAGCATCGGCTATAACAAATGTTTTAAGTGTACTACCTGGTTCAAAGGTATCAGTTACAGCACGATTGCGTCTTGTAAATGATGAAGCCGTTTGAGGGTTGTTTGGATCAAATGTGGGTAAGCTTGCAATAGCACGGATAGCAGAGGTTTTTGCATCCAGTACTACAACCCAGCCACCGGCTGCATCGTGATCGCGTATGGTTTGTGCCATTTCAGATTCTACAAAGTACTGTAAATCTGAATCGATAGTTAACTTCATTTCTTTACCTTGCGGAGTTTCAGTAAATAACAAGCCATCCTGAACCAGTGGACGGCCTCTTGCATCCCGGCGCATGATTACTTTTTTCTTTTCACCGCGTAACTCTTTATCATGATAAAGTTCTAAGCCCTCAAGCGCTTGGCCTTCTTTTCCTAAAAATCCAAGAGTAGATCCCAGCAAGCTGTCGTTTGGGTAAACGCGCTTCCAGTCCTCAACCAAGCCCAAACCTTTAATTTTAAGATTACGTATTTCTTCAGCTTGTGAAGCTTCGATTAAACGGTCGATCCAGACAAAGCGTTTAGTGGAGTCTTTAGTTTTAAGTAAAATATCTTTGGGTTGCTGTCCGATAATTTTTGAAAGTCTTTCAGCCATAGTTTTTTTATCAGTTATAATTTTAGGGTCTGCGTATAACGAATAAGAAGGAGAAGACATCGCAAGCTCTTTACCATTGGTATCAAATACAGTTCCGCGGCGGGCTGGTAAGGTTACAACTGTTTGAAACTGACGGGCTTGTAACGAATTTAATTTATTATGAGGTAAAAACTGTAAGTAGGCCGCTCTGAAAATAAGTAACGACCACAAAAAACAAATAAAAATAAAGACCGTTATGATTTTAGCTTTCAATTGGCTTTCCTAGTGTTGTTTTTAGCTACCGGCTCAGTCGATGTTAGATGAATAATCTGAGAAGCCGTTACTCTTTTTAAGGTTAATTTCTGGGTGGCCACGTTTTCCAACAATTGTGGACGTGTTAATTTTGCCAGTGATATTTCTTTTTCTTTTTGAATCTCAATTGTTTTTTTGTGTTCGTGCGTGAGCTTTAAAACCACATAAGATAAACGGCGTTCTTCCATTTTTATGAAAACTAGGCCTAGCAATGTTGTGATAATAAATAATAAACTTAAGAAAGGTCTTAGCTGTCGTATCTCGCTGGAGTTCATCCTGATCCTCTATTTATATTGAATCATCATGATTCAAATTTTATTGCTGATCTCGTTGTGCACGACGTAATGCAAACTTATCAGGTTTTTCAGGTTGTTCGCCTTTTTGAAAAATTCTGAGTTTGGCACTGCGCGCCCTTGGATTTATTTTACACTCTTCTTCAGAGGGAACAATAACTTTTTTATTCACCAAAAAACCAGCTGTAGAATCTTTGAAAATGTTTTTTACAATGCGATCTTCGAGTGAGTGAAAAGTAATAACTGAAATACGACCTTTGTCCTGCATTTGCTCAATTAATAATGGCAATACATTCTCAACAACCTCCAGTTCACGGTTTATCACTAGACGTAAGGCCATAAAATATTGAGTTGCCGGGTGATAACCTTTTTTTTGCCAGCCATCGACCCGCTCAATTAAACCTGCCAACTGTAAAGTTGTAACAAATGGTTTTGTCGTACGATCACTGACAATAGCACGCACCACGCGGGCCGGATTTGGAACCTCTCCATAAGATTTAAATATCTGAATTAAATCTTCAGCATCGTAAGTATTAATTATATCGGCTGCAGTTTCGCCTTTAGTTTGATTCATACGCATATCTAAAGGGCCATCTTTGTTAAAACTAAAGCCCCTGTCTGCTTCATCGAGCTGCGGAGAACTCACACCTAAATCGAGCAAGGCCATATCAATTTTTTGTCCTCCGACATTGCTTTCAACGAAATCAAAAAAATTCTGATGAAAAACTTTTATTTTTCCTGATTTAATTTGTTCATTCCAGTCGGCATGGGCTTGCTGGATAGCAGTTTCGTCTTGATCGGTAATAAACGAAAGGGATGGAGAATACTTTTGTTGAACAGCACGGAAGTGGCCGCCACGCCCATAAGTACCATCGAAATACACAAGATGCGGATTAGCTCCTAGTTCGCTATACGAATCGAGAACTTCATTTAATAAAACTGGTTTGTGTAATTGACTCAAAATGAACCTCGACTTTGGTATGATAATAATTTTCGATAATTTGTGCGTCAAGATAGAATAAACTATTCTAAGTAGAGGAAGTAACAAACATCATGCTTATCAACTGTCCGCGCTGTGGATTTTCACAACCTAAAGATCAGTATTGCGCCCAATGTGGCGTAGATATGCAAGCGTTTAAACCAAAAGAACTCCCGCCACTAACCCGATTTTTTGGAAATGCTGGAGTTCAAATTGCCCTGCTTCTCCTAACTGCGGCTTTAGTCGGACAATACATTATCCGCAGTGAAGAACCTCAAAGATGGGTTCAGAAAATGTCTCCTTTTCAAGGCGTCAGCAAATCTGAAAAAAACAAAAATTCCGCTTCTGAAGATTCAGAAGATGTAGCGAATTCCCCTGCCACCAGTGCAGAAATTCAAGAAAACGCTTCCTCTTCGCAAGCACAACAGCTGGAGTCGCTTAAAAATAAAGAATTCAGTTCAGCCCGCGTTTCTGATACAGCCGGAGTAACAGCTTCTAGTGCCACATCAGCCACAGTTGGTTCGGCTTCATCAATGGGTAGCGGAGCCCAAGATTTAAGCTCTGTTAATTTCAAACTTATTTACGCCGAAGTATCTCAGGAAATGCTCAGAAAATGGATCAGCGACAGCTCGGCGCTCGGGTTGTACCAGAGTTTAACAGATTACTCAGCCGGAATTCTTTATGATTTCAATAAACGCCGTGAAACTTTTCAACAAAACTTAAAGACTTCGGATATTAAACTCAATTTAGGCGCCACTAATTCGATTTTATCAGGAACTATGACCGATGATGGCTCGCAAGTAATAGGCCTAATTACGGCAATTGAATACAGAGCCAGTGAAGCTGACGGTATACATGGAAATATCATGGTTACCAGAAACTCATCGCAAGGGAGTGAGTCCTACCCGGCTGAGTTTGATTTACCCAAAGGGGCCGCTTTTTTCATAGTTGGAGCGCTAAAAAGAGAAAACTTTACAGCCGAAAGAGCCAGACTGAATATGCCGCCCTTTCAGGTCTTTAAATCCCCCGATTTTATGACACGCAAAACAGAGTTTGTCATAATCCTCGAACCCGATTATAAATAATTCTGCATTATTTTAAATGAAATTCAGCAAATTTAAGGAGTTCCCTATGAACGCTAAAAATCTTGAACTTAAAACCTATATTTCAGAAGAAAAACTTCAGGCTAAAGTTGCCGAAATAGGTAAAGCTTTAACTGAAAAATTTAAAGGCAAAAAGGTTACAGCTGTTTGCGTTCTTAAAGGTTCTTTCATGTTTTACTCTGATTTAATCCGCCAGATTAATACAGATATCACTTGTGAGTTTTTCGGCGTATCAAGCTACCACGGCGGAACTACTTCTTCAGGCGAAGTAAAAGTAACATTAGACTTATCAACTCCGGTTGAAGGCCAGCACGTTATTTTAGTTGAAGACATCGTTGATACGGGCTTAACAATGAACTACTTAAAAAAAGCTATTGAATCTCGTAACCCAGCTTCATTAACAACAGTTGCTTTACTTGAAAAACCTGAAGCTCTTAAAGTTCCGTGCAAACTAGATCACGTGGGCTTCCAGATCACCAATGAATTTGTTGTTGGTTACGGTTTAGACTACGACGGTTACTTCAGAAATTTACCTTACATCGCACAAGTTCAGAATTTTCAATAAACTAGGAGCTCTTTTATGAAGTTAATTCTTATCTCATTATTATTCTTATCCCATTTTGCTTTTGCTGAACTAGAGCCGGCAGATGGAGCTATTACTCAAAGCACTCCTGTCGTTGAGCTTAATGATAAAAATAAGGATATTAAGGGCACTCTGGCAGAGCCAACTGCGGAACAAAAAAAACATGTTCACAATGCCGCAAAAAAAGCTAAAAAGAAGCATAAGGAAAAAGCCAAAGCCAAAGGCAAAATTAAACAGAAAGCGTCTAAAAAACATAGCAGCAAATAGGTCGCTTATTTAAAGCTCATAGTTTACGCATCTTGTCTTAGTTTTTAATCCAAATTCACGCAAAAGCCCTCGACAAAATCTATAGTTGGGGGACAATAAATTAAGAGATATCAGCCACCATTTAGAGGGGTATTTGTCATGAAGCAATTTCACGATTTACTTCAACATGTTTTAGATCACGGAACAGATAAAGCAGACCGCACAGGCACAGGCACCAGAAGTGTTTTTGGTTATCAGTCACGTTACAATCTACAAGAGGGGTTTCCTCTTTTAACAACTAAAAAACTTCACACACGTTCGATCTTTTATGAATTACTCTGGTTCTTAAGAGGCGAAACTAATATTCAATTTTTAAAAGATAACAAAGTTACGATCTGGGATGAATGGGCTTCTGAAAACGGTGACCTTGGACCTATCTACGGTAAACAATGGCGTTACTGGGAAACTGCCGACGGAAAAACCGTTGATCAGATTTCAAATGTTATTGATCAAATTAAAAAAAATCCGGATTCACGCAGACATTTAGTTATCGCGTTTAATCCCGGTGATGTGGACAAAATGGCTTTACCGCCTTGCCATGCCTTCTTTCAGTTTTATGTAGCTAACGGCAAACTTTCTTGTCAGTTGTACCAACGTAGCGCAGACATCTTCTTAGGTGTTCCGTTTAATATTGCAAGTTACGCACTACTAACTCACATGGTGGCTCAGGTTTGCGATCTACAAGTGGGCGACTTTGTTCACACTTTAGGTGATGCACATATTTACTCGAACCATATGGAACAGGTTAAATTGTTATTATCTCGCGAAGCGCGCCCGCTTCCTAAATTAAAATTAAATCCTGCAATTAAAAATATTTTCGACTTCAAATACGAAGATATTGAAATTACTGGTTACGACCCACACCCTGTAATAAAGGCTGAGGTTGCTGTTTGATTTTATCCCATATCGTAGCGGTCAGTGAAAATGAGGTTATTGGTAAAGACAATACCCTCCTATGGCATTTTCCTGAAGATATGGCGTATTTTAAAAAAAGAACCACCGGCAAAATTATGATCATGGGGCGTAAAACTTTTGATTCATTCAAAAAGCCCCTGCCAAAAAGATTTCACATTGTTATTTCGAGGTCTAATTTGGACTCTCAAGATGAAAATGTAAAATACGTCAATTCACTTTCAGACGCTTACGCATTAGCCGAAAAAATGACTCTTGCCGGTCAGTGGCCAGAAGAAGTTATGATCGTAGGTGGCGGCCAGATTTATAAAGAAAGCATGAAAGATACAGACTTTTTGTATATCACACGAATTCCGGGCGACTACAATGGCGATACTTTTTACTCGTTAAAATTACCACCTGAATTTATGATCGCCTTCAGTCAATTCAGCGAAAATGTACCCGGACTTCGCTATGAGATCTGGTCTAAAGAGCAAAAAGAATCCTAACCAAAGTGTCTAACTTTTTGCCGATATATCTGTGATTTACCTCTTAAAAAATACATCTGAATTTCCGATAAGTAAGTATGAGCGAAAAGGCAATAACCCAAGAATTAACAGCTAAAAGACATTTAACCAAAGAACCTGCGCGTATTGAGGTTTACGGTAAAAAAGAAGTTTTATTCTGTCGTATGAATAACTTATCTTCTACGGGCGCTTTTTTCGAAGTCTTAAACTCTATGTATATTCCTAAAATTGGCGACATCGTGCGCATGACCATTAATCTTAAACAAGTGAACAAAACCCACGTTGTAAACGGCGAAGTGGTTTGGTTTAAAGGTACCGGTCTCGGAGTATCCTTCCTCAAGCAAAAAGAGCTTGTGGAAAAGCTCTCTAAATAATTTCATGCTGCATTAGTACTTTGGTCTAGTTTGTCTATTTCCCACTCTTATTAATTGGTTCCATTTTGGGTCATGCTAGTATTTTTTCAATACATGACTAACGTCTAACCCAAGGATGGGAATATGAAGAAAATAGTTCTACTAAGTTTAGCTGCCGTTGCACTTTTAACTCTGTCATCAGTGAAGCAGGCCCAATCAACAGACACTCAATATTACTGGATGAAAATTTCTGCCAGCGATAAATTTCAGCGCTCGGTTATTGCCAGCACTGGTGCAGCCATTGAAATCGTAAAAGATGATTATGTTATCGCTTACGGTAACGATATCGAATTGGCTAAAATCAAAAAAATGGGATGGTTACAGGCTTCTTCTAACCTAGCAGAAGAAATGCGCACGAAAGACTTCCCTACTAAAGATGCGGCCTATCATAACTATGCAGAGTTAACGGAAGCTATTTCAACCTTAGCAAAAAATAATCCTGATATCGTTCAGATGTCTTCCATTGTAAAAACTCAAGAAGGCCGCGATATCTGGGCCTTAAGAATAACTTCTGATTTAAATACAGCTCCGAATAAACCTGCTGTCATCTTCATGGGCGGTCATCATGCGCGTGAGCATTTATCTGTAGAAATGCCTATCATGTTAGCGCAGTACTTAGTTGATCAATACCGCGCCGGCAATCAGCGCATCATTAGCCTTGTTAACTCGCGCGATATTCATATTATTCCGGTAGTAAACCCAGATGGTATGGAATACGACATTAAAGACGGCTCTTACAAAATGTGGAGAAAAAACCGTACACGCAATGCGAATGGAACTTACGGCGTAGACTTAAACCGTAACTACGGCTACCAGTGGGGCACCGGCGGATCTTCAGCGGATCCAGGCAGCGACACCTATAAAGGCCCTACTCCGTTTTCAGAAATTGAATCTAAAGCTATCCGTGACTATGTAGAAACACACACAAACATTACAGTGTTATTAACAATACACAGTTTCTCAAAATTAATTTTATATCCTTGGGGTCATAAATATTCTGGGATCGAAACCGGTGCCGACAAACAGGTACATGAGGTTATGGCGCGCAAGATGGCGGAATGGAATGGCTACACTCCCGAGCAGAGCTCTGAGCTTTATATTGCCAGTGGCGATACCACTGACTGGTCCTACGGTGCTCACAAAATCATTTCATTCACATTTGAATTAGATCCGGCTAACAACGGATTTGGTGGCGGCGGATTCTATCCGGGAGCTGGCGTTATCCAGCCTGTATTCCAAAAAAATATCGAGCCATTCTTATACTTAATTGATTACTCTGATAATCCATACCGCGCATTAAATGTAGGTATCGGACCCATTGGCCCGTAGTTAGCGAGCCGCTCTTAAAGTTTCCGGACCGGCTGGATCGTGATTTTCAAGTTTTGAATTTGAAGTAGATCCAGCTCTTACGTTATCACCAAATATTTCATCTGGCATAAATTTAATAATCTGTTTTGCTGCCGCTTTAATACTTGTTAAGCTAGCACTCTTAAGCGCTCTGATTTCCTGAGTGAATATTTTTTTAATTACAGCCCTGTGCGCATCGCCCTCAGGAGCTAATTCATTTAAAGCCTGTTCAAATGTTTTATGCGAATAATTAAATAACTTCAGCAACTCTTCTATGCGCGCCACAGTCGTCTCTTTATTTTGTTTTTTGAAATAGAGCCCGCTATTGTTTTCACGCACCTTGTGTGCAGAAAAATAATCGTGATTACCCGTTAACACTATCGATAACAACATCGTTCTTTCGAGAGAGTCAGAAGAAAGATAGGTCGCAATATTATCAATAAACTTTTGAGAATAATAAGGGTCCACTTCGTTTTTAAGGCGTTCATTAATTTTTAAAATAATTTGGTTACGCGATTTAGCAGATTCCAAAACATCACGTCCGCCGGGAGTAATATTTAATACCGCAAAGGCAATTGAGTGCATAGCATCGTGTACAGAAAGGTTTACGTCAGCATCGCCTGAAAACGGAAATTTACCCTTAGCTAATAAATTAAGGTAAGGCATGGTATCTACAACTCCGGCGGCAGCTTCATAACCCCAGATGCCATCGTCAAAACCGAATTTTTTTGCCAGCCGCTTCATACGGAAATTAACAGTTTTAACATCTGGCGCCCACACCATACTGTGCTGACCTTCAACACGATAAAAACCAAGAGCATTGGCTAATTCCGGATTTACTCTTAGTAGCGCCGTTAGTTCAATGTGATTATATGCTAGGTTACTTAGACGTTCGTTTAAGGTAACTAATCTTAATGTACCACCGCCATCACGAGCCGGCAGTTTAGCTGTTAATAAAACCTGATAGTTGCGTTGTTGATTATCACGGATAATTTGTTTAACTGTTGGGTTATCTAAAGCCTCTAAAAGGTCATTACCAACCTTAACACCACTCATGGTTTCTACTTTGGCGTTAACCGTTAACAATTCTACATAGTTTTTTGAGTTTAACTTTGGAGCGCTACGTGCTGTTTGCACATTTTGTTGATCACCGAAATAAATATTGCAACGGTTAGCCGCATCAGCCGTGGTAAAACCCAAAATCTGAGACACTAAAATTATGAGTAAACAAAAACTCAACTTTTTCATAGCAAGTTCAGTTGTGCAATGAGTGTTCCCGGAATAGCCTTCTTGGCTTGCCTTTAAACTCTATATAATAGTTATGAGGCCTTCAAAAGGCTATAAAGCGCTCAGTTTGCGGTCGCTGTCTCAAAGTTAAACAATATATACGTCTCATATTGAAGCTATTTGCTTTTAATTTGGCGGAGTTTTTGAATAAAGCATTTTTGTGGACGTATGTAGAATAATCACCAGTATTTTATTTATTGGTTTTGTAAGCCTTAGTTTGCAAGCCAGTGAGATTGATCAATGCCTGTCTTACGCTGTATCGCAGGAGCACCGCCTTGAAAAAGAAGACGCGGTTAAAATGTGCTTTGATAAACACAAATCTAAAATCGATAAAAACACCTGCTACAACTTGATTAAGAAAAAAGTTAGTGCACTGGATTCTAGTAAGCTAAATGAGGAAATTACGTCTACATGCTTTTACGACACCACTGCAGCCGTGGACATTAATAGCTGTCTGACTGAAACTAAAAAATTTAAATCGGCTTACAATCATGATGATGCTGTATTTTTCTGTTACCAGCAGTTTCAGGAAAAAATCGGCAAAAACGAATGCCTAAATGCCGCAAATCAATTGATATTCCCTTTAAAAAAAGAATACCTCAAAGAACACTGCAATAATAATTCAAACTAATTATCTACGAGAGCAAAATTCTTTTTAGGAATCATCAATGGTACACCGGCCGGAACTATATTTTTACTTTTTATAGCAGCCCAGTTTAAATGCGGATTCATATTGCGAAAGCGTGTAAGGCTTCCGTCAAACCATCTCAGCACCTCAGCTTTGCGTGTGTGATAAGGCAGCTTGTACTCCTTAAAATTCAGTGAGTCGGCCTTAATTAAATCATCGCCGAATAATTCCGGTGCATTTCTTTCCACTTCTAAAACTGCCAAAAAGCAGGCATAAAAGTTTTTAGAAGCAAAACCCCAGGTTCTGGTAACATTTTCTTCATCAATTAAGTCTTCAATTTTAGGAGAGCCACTTCTTTTCATCATGCGTTTAACGCCGGTAAAACCATGATTATAAGCAGTAATGGCTAAAGGCCATGACTTTAAACCTCTATAGTTTTCTTTCATGATTTTAGCCGCTAACTTAGTTGCATATATAGGGTGATTACGT
This sequence comes from bacterium, assembly GCA_019752925.1. GTDB lineage: Bacteria > Bdellovibrionota > Bdellovibrionia > Bdellovibrionales > Bdellovibrionaceae > Pseudobdellovibrio. Next base: position 185,685 of record JAIELP010000004.1, on the reverse strand, counting down.
TTGTCGTAGTTTTTAGTAATGTAACCTTTAGGACGGGCTACGCTCGGCATAATTTGCCAAAGCCCGCTGGCTCCGACTTTCGATTGCGCAAATACATTAAAAGAGCTTTCAACAAACACTATACGCGTAAGTTCTATTGGCAAACCCTCTTTAGCAAAGATCTCTTCCATCTGATTCAGATACTTACCCGAAAGATAAAAGGCTTTTCTCATTCGATCACGCAAACCCATTTGTAAACGCACATCTGATGGATCTAAGTCAAATTTTTTAACTAGCTGGGCTTTTTTACTCTTAACGGCTACTTCAATCATTTTACGTTTCTGAGTGTCGGATAAATTATCATCTTGATAGATATCAGTTAAATCAATTTCACCCAAAATTGAGTTGGGTTCATCTGTTAAATGAAACACACCTTGAGTGGTTGTGTAGTGTGAGTATATCTTAATCCAAAAATTTACTCGGGATTTTAAAGCTTTACTGACCTGAAATTTAGAATCTTCAGGTAAACTTGATGACCAACGCTCGACTAGGGCTTTTGAATTTAAACAAAATAATAATGTAATAAAAAATATTTTCACTTCATTATTTTAAACTATTATTTATTAACTGATCAAAAACTTCTCGCACAATTGCTTCATCACGTGGACCATTGTACAGGAATGAAAAGGTCAGAACCTTGCCATCACGTCGTCCAGCGTAGCCAGCTAGACTAACAACACCATCTAAGTATCCAGTTTTAGCCCGAACCCAGCCTTCAGCAAGAGAGTTTTTCATGCGTTTTTTTAAAGTTCCATCAACTCCAGCAATTGGCAATCCATCAAGAAAAATTGGATATACTGAAAAATCATTTTTAATATTAGTCAGTACTTTGTTAAGTGTTGCTGCAGAAAAAGAATTTTCACGGGTTAAACCTGATGGATTTTCAAAAACAATTTCATTAGTTCCGATGTCGATTTTTGCAAGCTCTTCTCTAATGGCCTGAACGCCCATTTTAAGAGAAGCGTTGCTTTTTACATTCTGTGCGGCCAAGTTTTTTGTAAGCATCTCCGCTACAAAATTATTAGAAAACTTGTTCATATCTGAAAGCATGTAGGCTAAATTTTTACTTTCGTAGGTAGCCACTAGCTCAGCATTTTCAGGCACTCTGCCGGCTAAAACTTTACCACTTACTACAATATCTCTCTGACCTAAGAAATATTCTAAATTTGCTCCGGCCCACAAATCCGGTTCTTTTACACTTTTAAAAATACCTTTTTCTTTCATGTCTAAAGGCACATCGCCACTTACAGTAATTAGCTTTTCTTCATTCGAAATAGTAGCAACAAGTTCTTTTTTGCCATTGCCACTTACAGTTGTAGTATTATTAACTAAATCAAAATAATCATTATCAGGGTCAATTTTCACACGAGCTTTTTCACCCGCAACTTTGCTCGGCTTTACAAATATATTAACTGCATTCCAGTTAAAACTCATTGCTCCCACTGGCGAATCATAAGCCCGATCTACTCTTTGTTTTTCACGGCTTATGTCAAAGCGCACTTTATCAAATAAAGTGTCATCAACGATGATGTTACCTTTAATTTCTTTAATTTCAGAACGCGTAAATTCGTTTACTAAATACCATAAGTTTTCAGATACAAATGCTGGGTCACCACCGCCTTGCAAATACAGGTTTTTACCGTCGTAAAATAATTTGGTATAAAATTTCTGACCTAGTGGGAATTTTTTAAGTACTCCGAAGGCTGTTAAAATTTTTGAAATTGAAGCTGGCGTTTTTTTAACATAAGGATTTAATGCGAAAATCTCTTCATCACCATCTAAAATCTGTAAGCTGACATCAGCAGTATTGATTTTATTTTTAGCAAGAATTGCATTAAATGCAGCAGCCTCATTAGGTTTAGGTTTAAATTTGCTCATTTTGGCAAAGGCTGGACTTAGGTTTAAGACTGTAGTTAAAAGCAAGACCAGCATTAAAAATTTAGTGTTTTGAGTTTTCATTTTTATGAGTATAGCGGCAGAATAGTTCTATGAAAAGAAAAGATTGGCTGGTCGTTGCCATCATTCTATTAGTTACCATCATCGTTGATCAGCTTACAAAAAGCTGGGCATCTGGACTTAGTACTGAGCAAAACTATGGATTTATAAAATTAATTCTAGTTCATAACCATGGCGCCATGCTTGGACTGTTCTCAGAGTTACCTGCACTTTTGCGTATCGTGACCTTATCAACTAGCGGAATTTTTATTCTATGTATTTACTCTTTGATTCAATACATTATTCCGCGAAGAGTTTTAGGGCTTAGACTCAGTTTGTCTATATTGATAGGTGGAATTTTAGGAAACGTACTAGACCGGATTTTTTACGGCTATGTTATTGATTTTATCTCTGTTCAGTTGTTTGGCTGGCAATCACCCATCTGGAACGTGGCTGACATCATTCAGTGGGTCGGCTATATATTCATGGTTTATTATTTACTCAAGCACAGCGAAAGCCTATGGCCCGACCAAAACGAAAGAAAAACTTTCTGGGTTAACCGCAAATTTCAAATAAAGCATTCGGTTTTTTTTACAGTTACAGGCTTATTCTTAACTTTAATTAGTCTAGTGTTTTCTTACACGTATTTAAAAGTAACAATAGAAGAACTTGTCGGCAACAATCCTGCACTTGTTGAAAAATTCACTAAGCCATTTTTGATTACCTATATTGTTTTAGCCCTGATATTTGCCATCATTTTATTTACAGTTGGGAAACTCATATCACATCGTATAGCTGGCCCACTTTACGCCTTTGAGAGATTTTTAAAAGATATCCTTGATGGCAAAGGTCTTACTAAAACTGGCGCAGCATTAACGTTAAGAACCAATGATGACTTCAAACATTTAGAAGATCTGGCAGAACAAGTCAGAAAAAAAATGTTAAAAATAAATGAGCAAAAAACCGTATTGGTTGCCGAATACACCGACGATGAAACTTAAATCAGTTCAACTTCTTTAATTTTTTCCAGGTAAAAACGTTTGCGCTGTAAATCAATGCCGCACTCGGCTTGTATATAATCACCGTCGGGATTTCTAACCATACCGATGGGTTTGATCGGGCGAGTTTTGTTTTTAGTCTGTCCACCTTCGTAAATAATATTAATTGAGATTTGAGCCTCAGCCGCTTTGGCTAAAGAAATAATTTTTTGATTCTGAGAGCTGTAAATCTGGTAGTTACGCCAGCTTAAGTCTTTCTTTTGAATTTCAAGTATTCTTTCAAGAGATGTATCATTGCTAATTTTTTCTAGGCATTTAAATAAAACCTGTAAGCAGGCATAAGAGTCATCATAAGCACGATGCGCTTCTCCGCCGACCAGATTAAGTTCCTTAATTAAAGTCTGCAATTTGTGATTGGTTGTATGCAATAACGCACGTGAAATAAGGCTAGAACACAAATTTAAATTGTTCGGCATTCGTAAATTATTTTTTTCAATGGCCAAACTTATAAAACCAAGATCAAAAGGTGCATGATGCGCGAGTAAAATTGAATTATCAATAAAGTCACAAAACTTAATAATCTCATCTTTCATCAAAGGAGCATCTGCAACCATTTCATTGGTAATACCGTGAATTCGGATGTTGTCCGGAGTTAATGGCTTTGAAGGTTTTAGCAAGGTTTGAAACTTACCAACCACCTCACCTTTAAACCATTTAACTGCACCCAGCTCTATCACTTCGGACTCAAGAGGAAAAGCTCCGCTAGTCTCAGTATCAAAAGCAATTATTGGGTATTCGTTAATAGATTTTTTAAGATCAAACTGCATTGAAAAATAGTAACTTAATAAATATCTTTGGTCCAGCTGTTGATTGGAAGTTAAAGCGATTTACTTTATTATTAAACAAATGAAGTTTATTTATATGTGGATTTTAGCATTAGCCTTTACTTCTTTAGCGCAGGCTGACGAAAAATCAAAAAACAATGAATCGGATTACGCCCTCACCGGTGAAGCTCAGCTCGTATCCCACTTAATTGTAAAAGGTTTGTCTTACAGCGATAGCAACCCTGCAATGAATGCATCCTTTTTAGCAAAGCTCGGAGAGCAGGCTAAAATAGGTTTATGGGGAAGTAATATTTCAAACCTCAGTGCCACAGACGACAACTTTTGGTTTAAACTTGTAGCGGCTTTTCATATTGATTTCACGGATAAATTTTTTGCAGATATTTTTGTATACGACAATCATTTTTATAAATCCAACCAACGTAATGGCCAAAACTTAGGAATGGATTTTAATTATAAAAGTTATGAGTTTGGAATTGAGTGGATGAGTAACTACGAAGGCACAAAAACCAACGCTGAATATTTAAAGTTCGGAAAACTCTTCGACTACAAAAAAGATTTCAGATTTGGCGGATATGCTGGTGTAACAAATAGCCACACGTCTACTTTAAACAGCTATTTAGATGTACGCGTCGTTGGACAGTATTTATTTAATTCATATTCAAACGCCGAAATAGGCGCAACTTATAACTCAAATAAGTCACAGTTCGGAAAACGCGGTGATGCCGCGTTTTATATTGGAATTAAGCTCGCTTATTAGTTATCGTGCTTATTGATTTTCGATCGTACTAGTCGGATCGGCTTCGCTGTCTACTTTTTGCACTTCCAGATCAGCTGGATTTATCAAGTTAGGATCCTGACCAAAGCTATTTTTAACCGGTGCTTCTTTGCGGTTAGAAACCTGCTCAGCAAAGTTGTTATAGACATTTTTAGCAGTATCTTTGTCGCCGAATATCGTTTGGATTTTGCGGCGGCTTTTATTTGAATCGTTTTGCTTTTGACGTATAGATACACGAATAAATCCTATAATTTTTTCCTGATCGACTTCACCTTTTTTATCCTTTACAGACACTGCTCCAGCTAAGCTGTTACTATTATGCTCAAATGCCGCCTGAATTTTTGCACTGACTACATCTAAACGGTCTTTAGCAACTTTCTGCGCAGTGGATTCTTTTTTGTCGGCCATAGACTGTATAAATAAAGCGGAAGTAATTTTAACTTCAGAGTCCTGTAATCCTGAGGTTATTTGCGATAAACGTGTCATCACATCTACAAACTTAATATTAGGTTGAGCCGTACCTTTTTCAAATAAATAGTAATCCGGTATATCAAAATCAAATCCATCCTGCGATACACTTACATTTTTAGCCGTATCCGTCATTTTGTCAGCCATGAACGCCGCAACAACTTTAGCAGAACCCATATCTAAAATATTTGGAGTTTTATCGGCCGGCTCTAAAAAACTTTGAAAAGCTTTTAAAGGTTCATTGACTAAATCTAAAAATAATTTTTCCAATGTAATTTCTGCACCGAAATTCTGGAAATTGTATTCGATCATCGATGGAGTTGAGAAATAATCAGATACGGCTTTTTTGGTTTCGTCACTTTGACCGATTAACCACATTACTAAAAAAAATGCCATCAAAGCCGTCATAAAATCAGCCAGTGCAACTTTCCATGAGCCACCGTGATGACCTCCACCTTGCACTATGATTTTTTTTATAACGATCGTTTGTTTTTTTTGAGCCACTTTTTCCTCTTAATTATAAATCTTTTAAGTCAATTACTAACTAGGCCGCTGCTTTTTTAATATCTTTTGTAGCTTTATCTAACTCATCAAAACTAGGACGCTCTTCCGGCATAATTGAACGTCGAGCATACTCCACGCATACCAAAGGAGGCGCGCCTCTTTGCAGAGCTACCATGGCTGCTTTAATACAACCTAAAAATCTTCCTTCGGCTTCAATATCCGCCGCCATTTTTGTAGCGGTAGGACCGATTAAACCATAGGCACCAAAAACCCCGAGCATTGTTCCCACTAGAGCTGCAGCCACAAGTGAACCAATTTTCTCAACACCTTCAGTTAAATGCGACATCGTTTTAACGATACCTAAAACGGCAGCCACGATACCTAAACCTGGAAAACCATCAGCTACCATCTGCACTGCATGTTGAGCCATATGCTCTTCAGCATGAATAGCCTTTATATCACCATCCATTAAATCATCCACATCGTATGGGGATAAATCTGTCGATAAAGTCATCTTCATTGTGTCGCAAATAAAATCAATGGCATGATGATTTTTCATTACTGACGGATAAGCTTTGAAGATATCACTTTGTTCCGGATTCTCGATATGCTTCTCAACCCCTTGAGGTCCTTCTTTTCTGAAAGTTTGAAATAGCTGGAAAAGCATTTGTAATAAGTCGAGATAATCCTTTTTTTGCGGACCTTTAGCCGTCATAGCTTTAAATGATAACTTAAAGCCTGCTTTGATTACCTTCATCGGATTACCTATGATATAGGCTCCTAGTGCAGCACCACCAATGATCATTAACTCTAATGGAGCTGCTTTTAAAAATATAGATAAATGCCCGCCTGCTAATAAAAAGCCACCGAACACCATCACAAAAACTACTACTATGCCTGCATATCCCATTTATGACCTCTTTTGACATACTTCTGATCGGTTATTATGAGACGCTTATTAACTAGACCCTCTATAATCCGTAAAAAAGTCGAGTTTGATCTGGGTCCAAACACGCCGTATATTATATAGATGAATTATAGTAAGATTTTTCTCTTAATATGTATGACCTTTTACTGGTCCCTTCCGGGGCTCAGTCAAGAAATGACCGTATCTGGCACTGTATTTACAGACTCCGTTTGGCAACCGGGCGAAATAAAAGAAGTTAAAATTGAAGTTAATATGCCGGCTAAGTTTCACGCTTATTCAGATCAATTTAAAATTATTGATGTACAGCCTGAAAGTTTTAAAGTTGGTCAAATTAAAATAATCCCTGAAATTGATTTTTTTGATAAATTCAGCAAAAAAAATCGTAAAGGTCTTCTTGAAAAAGGAACCATTTCTGTTTTGATCGAAGCTCCCTCTGCAGAAAAATTAGTTTCTGATGGAGTTCAACAAGTCACTTTTAAACTACGTCATCAAATATGTAGCGAAACTGTTTGCTATTTGCCGCAAAAAACACTGGTTATCGTTAATACACCAACTTCTGATGCTAACCAAATTAAAGTAACCGCGCCGATCAAAGAAAGCTTTTCGCTGCTGAAATCTTTCGAAGAAACTTTACAAACCAGTTTATTACTTTCATTTTTATCTGTTTTTATTGCGGGCATTTTAACAAGTTTTACACCGTGTATTTTTCCGATGTTGCCGATTACGATTTCTATTTTAGGATATCACGCCGATAAAAAAAGCCGTCTACATAATTTTTCACGCGCGGTATCCTATGTTTTAGGTATTGCAATCACCTACTCTACCTTAGGAGTTATTGCGGCCTTAACTGGTAGCCTGTTTGGCTCAGCATTGACCAATAAATATGTTGTGACAGGCTTTGTTGTTTTATTTTTCACAATGGCTCTCAGCATGTGGGGCGCATTTGAATTACAGTCACCGGCATTTATACGCAACCGCTTCGGCACCGGAAAAAGCCAAGGGTTCTTCGGAGCTTTTGTGATGGGATTAGTAGCCGGAGTTGTGGCAAGCCCCTGCGTAGGACCGGTACTTGTTTCTATTTTAAGTTATGTATCCACGACCAAAGATGTTGCTTTAGGTTTTGGCTTACTGTTTACGTTTGCACTAGGACTTGGTTTAATTTTTATCGTTATTGGCGTATTCAGTTCAGCATTAAAATTGCTTCCTAAATCTGGCCGTTGGATGGATTTTATCAAGTTTATTTTGGGTGCCGGCATGTGGGGAGCTGCTCTTTACTACGCTCAGTTTTTAATGAGCGATCGCTGGTGGACCGCACTCATTGCACTGAGCTTTGTTGCACTAGCTGCTTGGAAAGGTGCTTTCAGTTTTCATAAAAAAAATTACATCCGCCAAAGCTTCTTGCTGGCTCTTTTTATATTTTCAGTAACGGTACTCATCTTAAGCGTATTTAAACCTCAGTATTTAAGCAGCGCATTTCACATAAATACCGAAGAAAAGCCTGTAGGAACTCAGAGCTGGGCTACTTACTCTGATGAGGCTATTGCTGCCGGACAAGCCGAAAATATGCCGGTGATGCTGGATTTCTTTGCCGAATGGTGCGGCGCCTGCCACGAACTGGAAGACAAAACCTTCTCCACACCTGAATTTAAAGAGCTAGCAAAGGGCTTTAAACTAGTCAGATTTGACGCCACTGAAGACACCGAGCAAATTCAACAGGTTCTCAAAAAATATAACGTCAAAGGCTTGCCAACTGTCATATTTATCAATAGAAATGGCGTCTTACTTAAAGAACTCACATTTACCCAGTTTCTGGAAATTAGCGAGCTTAAGCCCAAAATGCAGGAGGCTCTGAAATGACAAGCGAAAAAACACCAGCTAAAAAAGACAACTCAGAAAAAGATCTTGTTAGATTAAATAAACTTTTAGCCGAACGCGGCCTAGCTTCACGCCGTGGCGCCGATAAATTAATTGCCGAAGGCCTAGTGATGGTTAACGGCAAAAAGGTGTACGAGTTAGGTATTAAAGTTAATCCGAATAAAGATAAAATTTTAGTTGATGGCAAACCCATCAAATCAAAAAGCCAGAACATTTACGTAATGTTTAATAAACCTAAAAACGTAATCACTTCGATGAACGATCCTTTAGAGCGCCCGACTGTTGCCGACTTCGTTGCCGATCTTCCTGCACGCGTATTCCCAATCGGCCGTTTAGACTGGGACAGTGAAGGCTTATTATTATTAACTAATGATGGCGAGTTCGCCCAAAAAGTAATGCATCCAAAAACAGAAGTAACTAAAACTTACCATGTTAAACTGGAAGGCCAGCCACAACTTTACCAAATTAAAAAACTCTTAACCGGCGTTTCAATTCCCGGTGGACGTGTAAAAGCCAAGCATGTTGAAAAATTAAAACCTATCAAAGCAGCAGGTAAAAAAACTTCTGATAAAAACGATTGGTACAAAATTGTTATTACAGAAGGTAAAAATCACCAAGTACGTGAAATGTTTAAAAAAATCGGTTTTGATGTTCTTAAACTTCACCGCGTGGCTATCGGTAAATTACGCATCGGACAACTAGGCCGTGGCGAAATGGTTTTCTTAAATGAGGCCGCTACTCAAAGAGTATTCTTACCAGATCTTCCTGAAGAAACTCACGGACGCCGCGATGTTCGCCACAAATCAAAACGCGTTAAAGATGAAGAGTTAACACGTAAAAAATTTGATAAAGCTCTCGATAAAAAATAATTTTTATAGATAAGATTTAATCCAACCTAATGCGGTATTTACTTTCGTAACAATACCGCTGTGGCTGCATTTTTTCTTTTTTTCTTCATTAGTAGCAGAGGTGTTGATAGCTACGATAAATGTTTTTCCTTCGGCTTCTGCAAATACCGGCCCGCCGGAGTCACCCGAACAAATGCCCGAGCCATTTCGCTGATCAAACTCTAAGTAATTTTCGGTATTGTCATCATTAGCACGCATTTTTTTAATGTCAGATTTAGCTTTAGAAACAGTTCTTAATTCTCCGTCATTTCCTTTAGCGTCTTCTCCATAACCAAATATTTTATAAAGATCATACTCGCTAAGCTCGTTTAATTCCGGAAATATAACATCTTGAGTATCACGTAAATCGCTATTTAATTTAATAATAGCTAGATCGTTTAAATGTTTTTTGCGATTATACTCAGGATGAATATTAATCTGACTCTTGCTAATACGCATGCCACTCCCCATGCGACGTCCAGGGCTCACATTACGTTGCAAATAGTTGTACTCATCCAGCACACAGTGGGCTGCTGTCAGCACAGTACGCGCATTTAACAAGGTAGCCGTACAAATCAAACCACCACCAGAAGAGTCTTCCGAGTGAATAAGAGCCACAACAGGTGATTTTTTATAGTCTTTAGAATCAATGTTCTGACCACCGAAAATGGCGTAAGCATTGAATGGCACAGACACATAGGCCGCTAGAGCCAGTACGTACAAAATTGGTTTTTTCATAGCATAAACCTGCAATGCAGGGCTTATTCCATGCTTATAAGCAATATAAGAGATTTAAACTGTATAAATATGAGACGAGAGCCGTAAATGAAGAATACTTTAAAACTTATTTAGATTTATTATCTTCGGCTTTTTCGATGGCTATGAATTCACCGATCTGATTTCTAAGTTCTTCTAGCGTTGTAAGCTCAACGCAAGCAATATTTAAAACCGTAGCAGTAGTTTTTTGGCCATAACCTAAAGCCATTGTCAGTTTCGAAGATGAAGTACCTGAACCATTTGTTTCTTCAGCTTTCCCATTATATTCCGCTTTGTTGAGGCTCAGCCTAGAATGAGCTTCCAAAACTGCATTGTCGGGATTGATATCGGCTCGTAGAGCTGCTGTTAGAGTGCAATGGGTTGGCCCGACAGTTTCAGTGCGTTTTACAATTTTGTTATTCTGAATTGCGTACGTGTATTTAGTGTATTCGACTTTTTGACCATTGATTTCATCAGTTAAATTTTCTTTTTCACCATCTCTGAGATTGAGGTCTTTGTTCATGCTGAGTTGCATCTTCATTAAATCCGTAACCAGAGTAGAAGTAACTTTGTTACCGCCGCCTTTGATTGCAATCGCATCATTGTTGTCTTTCTTGTTGTTACAAGAACTTAAGGCTATTGCCATTAACAAAGTTATAATGATTTTTGAACGCATAAAGGCTCCTTAAAAGAGCCGATCTTAACAGAGTTTGGCTTTAATGAAATATCCAATGTTTAGACAGTAGAAATTACACTAAGCTGCGAGTTTGACCTTAAAATCTTCAAACAGTTCAGTTGTACAGAAATCACTTTTCTTAACATACATACATATGCTTTTTCCATAACCTTTTGGTTTGAAGTTTTCAACTTTACATAATAAAGCGTCTTTAGTCGTTAGCCTCTCATAAAATCCTTCTGACATAATAATGTTAGAGCCCGGAATATCATGAGCGGCTTTTTCTATTCTGAACACTAAATCTACTTCAATAGATGAGGTATCAAAAGATTTCTGTACAAAGTTGCCAAAATCAGTGCTCACTTCAATTTTATGTAAATCAACAAGACAATCTTTTGCAAAATGTAACCCAATGCCACACTCAACCTTAGTTCCATGTTGAATATTAAAATTTCTTAAAAAAACTCTAAATTCAGAAGCAACGGCTAATGCAATATCACATGAACGATCGATATCTTTAAGTAGACCAAAGTGAGCATATGCCAAATCACCTGCATGATGTTCCCTCCATCCTCCGAACTTCAAAACTAACTCTGTAAACTTATGCATAATAAGTGTTTTTGCAGGCTTATTATTAATTTCAACGGCATGTAACTCTGAACTACCTATTAGATCATAAGTTATCAGAGTTAAATCTTTTTTTAATGGATACGAAACACTTTTACCTATGGCGTCCAAAATAAATGGAGGCGCCCAGCTTTCAAGTTCTTTACGCAAATTTTGTTCATCAATTTTAGATTTTTCAACTTGCGCCAGTGCGGTTTGCAATTCATTATTCTTTTTTTCAAGCTCAGCTGTTTTTAATTTTACATCGAGCTCCAACAGGTAAGTTTCGACTAGTTTTTGAATTCGATGAGATAAGTCGTCAACATCCCATGGTTTTTTAATATAATCAGCAATTTGTGCCTTACGTACCGAGTCCACTACCAAATCTTCATCTGAAAAACCAGTAACGATAACTCTTAAGGCCTCTGGATTTGTTTTTTTAATAATTTCAAGGAAAGAGACTCCCGACATACCCGGCATTTTTTGATCTGAAATTACAATCCAAGGATTAATTTTAGATACAGCTTCTAGCGCTTTAAGTGGACTATCAAACGTATGAACTTCCCAGTCTGAAGGAAGTGCAGCTTCCATCACTGTTAAATTCATTGGTTCATCGTCGACATACATGATGATTGGTTTCATTATGCGGCCTCACTTTGTATATTTTCAAAGCTTCTTGGCAACTCAATAATAAACTCTGTTCCTTCACCTAGAGCAGATTTTACTTTTATCTTGCCGTTATGTTTCTCAACTTCTTTTAAAACTATGTGTAATCCAAGACCAGTTCCTTTACCAACTTCTTTTGTGGTAAAAAATGGATCAAATATACGGGTCTGAGTTTCAGAACTCATGCCCTTTCCATTATCTGAAATTCGTATCTCGACTAGTTCAGAATTTAATGCATGCGCCGCTATTTTAATTTTTGCATTCTCTGCCGGAAGCACATCAATTGCGTTAGATACGATATTCATAATTATCTGATTTAGACCCACCTGATAACATGTCAGTGTTGCATCCTCTTCTATATCTAATTCAACATGTACAGCATTAAGTTTTGATTTAAGAATCACAAGAACAGTATCAACAACCGCTTTTACCGATACATCTTTAATTTTAGACTGATTTAAACCTGTAAAATTTCGTAATCCACGGACGATTTCTACAGTTAGATGTGTACCTTGCTTAACAGCTTCAAATAGCTTATTAACAATGACTTTATCTTCTTCGGGAATATGCTTAAGAACTTTACGTTCAAGTGGGACCACAGCACCATTAACAAAGTTAATAGCATTATTAATTTCATGGGCAATGCCTGCACTTAAAGTACCTAAAGAAGCTAATCTAGCAGATTGAACTAAATCTGCCTGAGATTTTTTAACCTGATCTAAGGCAGATGATAAGTGCTGTGTCTGCTCATCAACTTTAGATTGTAAGTTTTTAAGCAAATCATCACGCTCAACATAAGTTTTTTCAATATCCTGATTCACTGATACTGCCAAGAAAAATACGCCAAACACAGAACCGATTGGCATTATCATATAAGAGTCAATTAGCCCCGTAATATGAAATAAATCATTCATAGCGGAAAAGACAAACAAAGCGATTGAAACAATACCGAAAGTATTGTGCTTTTTAAGACCGCTCTTCCAGCTATCATGCAATGAATGCACTAAAAATGATGTTAAACACACAAACGCAAATGGAATTGGTAATGTTGTACCTAATTGCACTACATCAGGAGAAGAACCAAATATAATCAAGGCTTGCGCAACTATAAAAGCTACAAAAAACATTGAAAATTCGATTTTACCTAGATATTTAAATTTTCTAAAAAAATAAACATAACAAAACGAACCTAACCACACGCACACATCGGCAATTTTATGGGCGGTAAACATATCAAGCGTAATTCCAAGTAAGTTAGCCGAGGTCATTGCGCCATAAATGGCAAAACAAGCAGAGCCAACAGCTAAACTAAATACATAACGCGATTCAATTTTTCCTGAAAATATAAATAACGAGAACAATGCGAGAACTAAGAGAGCGCCTGCAGAAACAACATTAAGAACTACATCAAAAAAATAATTTTTTGCTGGAGAATGTGATATGTCTGGTAGATGTGAGATTCGCGCAAAATATTGTGAGTAAGTTTTCACTTCCCATGTTAACACTTTAGTTTTAGCCAGTAATGCACAGGAAACTGAAGTTCTTCCATAGAATGGTGAGGTTTTCTGAAAAGTGTCATCACCGGTTTGAACTATAAGTTGATCATCACTCCATATTTTATGAATTCCATGAACAACTTGTGGAAACACAAGAGATTCAGTTGAGTTATTGCATATCTCAGATACACGAGTTGTTGAAGCTTTAAATTCCCAAGTTTTATTGTTTTGGACCCACTGTGTTTCAATATTCCAAAAAGGACTTTGCTCGGGAATAGTTTTGATCCCGAGCAAAGTAGAAAGTCCTAGTAAAATAGTGACTAAAAATTCTTGCATTAATTAAGCTACTTTTTTGCCTTCGCCTTTTTTTACAGATTCCTGTTCGGGAAATGAAAAGCCCGCTTTAAGCATGGCTTTTTCAAGGCAAGCCGTTGCATAGTCTAAATCTGACTTAGAGTGTGTAGCCATTACAGTAAATCTAAAGCGACAGTTTTTGCGGCTTACTGCAGGGTAAACAATTGGTACGCAAAGCACGCCATCATCAAGTAAGCTCTGATACATTTCGCCAAGTTTTTTCTCATCACCCACAACAACGGGAACCACTGCGCTCTCATGTGTTGCTGGAAATTTATATCCTATAGACTCTAAATTTTTAACAAAGTGCTGAATATTTGAATGAAGTTTATTTAACAAATCTTTATTGCTGGTGAAGATATCTAATGATTTACTAACAGCAGCTACTGTTGAAGGCGGCAAGCTTACTGAGAAAACTTGCGCTCTACTAAATGCACGCAACCACTCAATCAATTCAACCGAACCTGTGGCAAAGCCGCCTATTCCACCACCGATTTTTGAGAAAGTACCCATTATAATATCTGTTTCCCTTAACAAATTATGTTTTTCACAGATACCCAAACCATTTGGACCAACCACGCCAAAGCAATGAGCCTGGTCGACCATAATTCGGCAGTTGTATTTTCTTGCTAAATAATAAATTTCATCTAATTTGGCAGTATCGCCATCCATAGAGAAAACACCCTCGGTAATAACTAAACAGCCATTATAGTTTTGACGCTCTTTTTGAAGAATAGCTTCTAAATGTGCAACATCATTATGTTTGAAAAAGCGTGATGTTGCTTTTGATAACTGCATCGCATCTTGAATAGAGGCGTGGCACAACATATCTGCAACAATTAAGTCATTAGCAGCTGTAACAGCACTTATAATGCCTATATTAGCCACATAACCAGAGTTAAATAAAATCGCAGCTTCTTTTTTGTGAATTTTAGCAATTTTGTCGCATAATTCATTATGTAAATCTGTTGTTCCAGTAGTAACAGGAGAACCTGTCGATCCAAAACCATACAAATTCATTGCATCTTGAGCTGCCTTTACGACTTCAGGATGAGAACCTAAACCTAAATAGTCATTGGAGCCCATTACAATATAGTCTTTACGATTATTTTTTCTAGGACGTGATAATTCAACACGCTCACCTTTAGAGGCTTCGCGTACTGTTTTATAACCATACTTTTTACTTCTTTCCCAGTTTCCACGGAAAATTTCAAATTTTTTCATACGATCAAATAAGTCCACATTGGAATATTCATTTTCAACGAAATGAGCTAAAGAGAATTTATCTGAACTTAATTCTTCGGAACCACCCGCATCCAATTCTTCAAATTGAATGTTAAGTAATTTAGAAATAGCACTTGTAACAGGAACTTTTACATCGACAGTAGAAAAAGCAACATCCCACTTACCGTCTGTTTTTTGCTCAATACGTCTAAAAGACAAACGGCCTAAGAAATATTCTGAGGTTCCCCATTGAAGTTTTGCAGCAGAAACAATTTGGTCAGAATTATTTTTGTCATGATCAGAAAAAGTATAGTCAGTCCAACAAGATAAACCATTTTGCGAACAATCCTGAACATTTAAACTGATTTTATCGCCGTTAGAATAATCTATTACGAGTTTTAAATCACAATTGTCTTTTACTTTAAATCTCTTAGAACGAATTTGCTTGTCGATCGATGCCATGGTGTTGCTCCTATGAGACATTTAATCGGCATAAAGCATTAAGTACGAGACGTGACAATAGACTAGTTGAGGTCCAGAGCTGATTAATATGAGCACTTCTCGACTAGACTCGACTCAACCACTCCCCCATAAAACCCGATAAGTTACCTATGAAAACAAATATATTTTTCATTTTTATTTTAGGCCTATTAATCAGCGTACAAACAAGCGCTCAAGAAATCAGCGTAGTCGATGTAAAACGCAACATTACTCTGGCAGATGAAGATCCGGTTTATAAAGATTTTTATATCAACGCAGGTGAAGGCTCTTCGCTAAGAAAAAATATGGTTGTAAATGTTAAAAGAAAAATCAACGTAAAAGATGCCGGAACAAAATCGGTCGGAGATTTTGAAACAGTTGTCGGACAATTAAAAATTGTTCAAATAGGCAATAAGGTTTCTGTTGCACGAGAATTTAAACTCATTTCACGCGATGAAGAAGCCATGCTAGAGCAAATTGGCATTATGTCAGGCGATCGCATCGATTTAAATGGATCTTTTATCGACTACAGCAAGCCTAACTATAAACGTAAAACAAGCGAAGCCGAGCCTGTAAAAGAAGAAGGCCCTGAAACCAAAACAGCCGATGCCGGTTCAGTTATGACGCCACCATCGGATACCGCCGCTCCGGAACAAAATAAGCAAGAGCGCGAGCCAGCAAACCAACAAGTAGTACCTCAAGGTTTACCCGGAAAACAAAACGCCATCCCTCTGACTGAAATCTAATTTTTGCCTTTATAATTTAATTATGTCATCCTAACGGCTGTGATAAAAAAAATAGCAGCCGTTTTATTTTTATGCTTAATGTGCGCTTTTGTATTAGAAAAACTGATCGCATTACAAAGCCATACTCTTGCAAGTCAAAATTCATGGTATTCTTTTAAAAAAATTAGTAGTTCTTATTTTCTGGGGTTCATGGGTAGTGACGAGTTCTTATTTGAACGCCAATCCTTAGCCGGACAAAATTTAAATCTGGGCACTTGGTTTGGCTATCAGGATATTCTGTACAGAAAACCTCTACCTGATTTTAAAGAATACAGTGTTCATTTCAATTTAGAGTCTGAAAAATCCTACCTACTTATTTATCTTAACTGCGATCAAGAAAAATGCTGGGCTTTCCGTGCCAGCGCAAACTCCGAATACCCAACAGCCCTACTATTGGTTTCAAACTCAGGTGAATATCTCCGCCGAGTTGATTTGGGCTCGTCCTCTAGCATTGGAACCGGTGGACATATATTCACCGTAAGACGCCAAGGTCAAAATTACGAAATTTGGCTCAACGATATACCCTATTCAAAATTTGAATATGCTTTTGAATACAAACCAATTCGCTTTATGGGAGGCATTTCACCTGTAAATATATCAGCAATCAATTTTACAGATGTCGCCGATAAAACTACTGCGCTCAATTTTAAAACCATTTTTTCTATTAAAATATTTTTAATTTGCTTAACAATAATTTCAGTGCTGAGTCTGGTGATTTTAATTTTTTTTCGGAAAAATATACAAGTTTGGAATATCAGCTATACAGCACTTAGCGTATTGTTATTGGTAAGCTTGGTTTTTTATGTCTTTGATAACTATTACTGGAGTCATCTTTACTTAACAGAAAAAACCAATCCCACTGCGAAAACTGGTACAAAAATCCTGAACAATTTGGAACAGTACCGAAATAAACTGTTTGTTAGTAAATCCGATTTACATGGCCAACATTTTTTCCTACATCAAAATATCTGGTTTCAGCCTTTTCAAAAGTTGCAGCAAAAAAACCTAGGAATTGGAATTAACGATTTTCAGATCATCGACAGCAACGGACATACTATTTTTAAAAAAGATATAAATTCCGATATTGAAAAAATTAATCAAAGTAATTATTTAAAAGTAGCTTTCATTGGTGGCTCTCAAGCTTGGGGTGGAGGCGCCACTAGTTTAAACAAGACTTGGGCTGCTTTAATTATTAAAACTCTGGCCACCAAAACAAATCGTAAAGTTGTCGGAATTAATTTTTCAATTTGCGGTGGTGTGCTTTATAATTTTATTGAACGTGCTGATTTGATTAATAAATTTAAGCCTGATTTATTTATTGCTAGTTTCGGTGCAAATGATTTACCAACACCGGATCTGCATTTTAAATTTCAACTCAAAGAATTTTCTGAAAAAATTAATTTAAAACAAATTAATACTTTATTAACCATAGAAGCTTACAGTCATGAATATAGCGAAACTGAAACACCCAAGGCCACTTTTATCCGCCAATTTGCAGTAGAAAATGAGCTCCCGTTAGTCAGTCTGCATGAATACTTTCAGTCCCCAGCGGTGGTAGATAGCGGTAATATGTGGCACGATCAGCTTCATTTTACTGACTTTGGACACATCCTGAGCTCACGATTTTTTACAAATACCACCCCCTATAAGAAACTGTTAGGCAATTTAAACAAATCTGCTGGTAACTGAGCCTGAATTATGGCAAAAATAGCCCCCTATGAGTGAAACTTATTTCCGTATACGATTGTCTAATGTCAGCACCCCAAAAGAGCAGGAAATTACCAATTTCTGTTTTGAACACAAAGCTCTCGGGCTTAGCGAAGTTTTAAGTTTTACACAGCCTGATTTAACTTATGATCCTTCATTAATTTCTCGCCGTTTACTTGAACTGGATGTTTTTTTTGAACAAAAACCCAGCGATGATTTTTTTAAAGAACTCAGAGAAAAATTTTTTGACGTGCGAGCTTCAACCAACGAAGAACAAAACAAAGATTGGCTTGAAGAGTGGAAAAAAGGTTTTGTGCCTTTCAAGCTCGTGGGCAAAACCTGGGTTGTGCCTTCTTGGCTAGAAAAACCACCTGAAGCCGAGACCGAGGTTAAAATTGATCCGGGTATGGCTTTTGGCACCGGCACTCACGCTACAACAAAAATGGCCTCTTACTTTATCCATAAACTAGCCACAGAAAATATGGATCAAATTAAAAATTGGACTGTAATGGATGTTGGAACCGGAACTGCTATTTTAGCTGTACTAGCTGAAAAATTAAATTACGGATTAATCACAGGAGTTGAAATCGACGTTGAAGCGCGCCGTAAAGCCCGCGAAAATTGCGAGCTTAACCAAACTAAAAATATTGAAATTACAGATTTGCAAATTGATGAAATCCGCGATCAGTACGACGTCGTTGTAGCTAATATCATCGACGGCGTATTAATCAGATTACAAAAAGATTTATTAAAAGTGACTAAACCAAACGGTCATTTATTTTTAACAGGAATTCTTCAGGAACGCGACAATACCTTCTTTGAAAAATTCATCGAAAAAAATCCGGTAAAAGTTATTAAGCGCATTCAAAAAGATGAATGGGTTGGCTACTGGGTTCAAAAACTGGAACACTAAAAATGCGCCGCTACTGGATTGAAAAAAAAGCCATCTATCAGGATGTCGTAACCTTCAAAGATGATTTATACCACCACATATTCGATGTGTGCCGCCAAGACGTGGGTCATCACTTCGAAGTTCTCACTGAAGATTCAAAAGCCTATTTAGTTGAAGTTACTCTTAAAGAAAAAAAGCAGGCGCAAGCACGTATTATTGAAGAACGCCAAATTCAAAAACTTCCAACCCCGCATGTACACATTGCTCTTTCTGTTTCCCGCTATAACGTTATGGACTCCATCGTAGAAAAAGCTGTCGAAATTGGTGTACAGTCGATTTTACCTTTTTGTTCTGATTACAGCTTCATCAGAAAGCCTAATAATTTACCGGACGGTAAAATGGAGCGCTGGCAAAAAATAGTTGTATCAGCTACCCAACAATCCGGCCGTGGTGAGCTTATGAAAGTTTATGAGCCTACAGAATGGTCAACTATGCTTAAACAGATTAACCCAAATAACCAAAATTGGTGTCTATTTGCGTATGAGGGAGCGAGCGTTCTGGGTGTAAAAGAACACTTAGAGGCTGTAAAGAAAAATACAGGGGTCTTACCCGAAAACCTGTGGATTATTGTAGGCTCAGAGGGTGGATTTTCAGAGGCCGAAGTATCAGAAATGCAGCAACTAGGCCTTAATCCAGTCACTCTCGGAAGTCAGGTTTTACGTGTTGAAACGGCTTGCATGACTTTAGTCTCCGTCCTAAAGTATGAGTTCGGGTTGCTTAAATAGGAGCTAACATGGCTGGAAATTCTAATATCAATAATGATCCGTTCGAAGAATTTGAGTTTCGTCCAATTAATGAAGGTCTGGGTTTTCATCGTAAGCAGAAATCGGCTCAATCGACAATAGCTTCGGGCTTTACTTCAGGTCCAACACCTACAAGATCTACGGGCACAGGAGCTACATCAACTCCTCAGTTTAACGCCAATACTCCTATTGAAACAGCAACACGTAATACTTCATTTTCTGCTCCTCTTCCACGCAATGAATTCCGTGCAGAAACCCGCACAGATTCAACTGCAAAATTTCAAGTACCCACAATTGAAGATGATTCAATTGCAAAAGCACAAACGGCTGTTAATGAAATTCTGAAAAATTTAAATCAAAAACGTAATATGGATTTTGCTAACGATACTGAAAAAGTACGTCATGAAATGAAAAAGTCTAAGCCTTATTTTTTTGCAGCTATTTTAGACGGAATGTTAATTTTAGCAGCGTTCCTACTGAGTATGATTTTAATGTTGAGTGTTACTAAAGTGGATCTGTTCATGAACTTAAGCCACCCTGAAACTTCTCAATTTGTTTACTTGGCTACACTAGGTTTATTTTTATCAGTTACGTTCATCTATATGGTTGTTAACCGCGCTTTCCTTGGTTATACACCGGGAGAGTGGGCTTTTGATCAACGTTGCGGTGAAGAGTCACAAATGGATTCTTTAATGTACATCCCGCGTTTAGCTCTAAGAACAGCCATAGTTATATTTACAGGCTTTATTACACTCCCTGTGCTGTCGTATCTTTTCAATAAAGACATGGCCGGCCAAATTGCAGGTGTAAATTTATTTAAACGCCCACATGCTTAATGTAACCCGCGTTTTAAATTCGGCTACTCTCGAGCAAACTGTACAGAGCTACCGCTCACAGAATAAAAAAATCGTTTTTACAAATGGCTGTTTTGATTTACTTCATATCGGCCATGTAACTTACCTAGAAGAAGCCAAAAAACTCGGAGATGTTCTGATTGTTGGTATTAATTCAGACGATTCTGTTAAAAAGCTAAAAGGCCCTACCCGCCCTATTCAAAACGAATATGATCGCAGCGAAATTTTAGCAGCTTTAAAGTCGGTAGATCACACCTATATCTTCGACGAAGAGACTCCACTGAATTTAATTAAAAATGTTAAACCTGATGTGCTTGTTAAAGGTGGCGACTGGAAAATAGATCAAATCGTAGGTAGTGACTTTGTATTATCTTACGGTGGATCCGTTCAATCTTTAAATTTTGTAAATGGTAAATCAACCACTTCTATAATTGAAAAATCAAAGCAATAGCCAGTTAAGTTTTATTTCGCCCAGAATTAGTTCTGAGCGATGTTATTTGAACTTTGAATAACAGATGTTACTTGTTGAGCTAAAGTTGACAGCTCTTGATCCGGTGAAGTTAAAAGCTGTGCCAATGCCGGCACTAACGATCTGTAGCTTGCCATATTGAAAGTAGCAACTTCGCCTTCGCGTCTGTTACGTGGGTCTGTTAAAGCGTCTAAATCGCCCTGGCTGAACTTCGTTAAGTTTACATTTAACAATGTTAACGTTTTAACAACTAACAATTTATCTTTTGTACCTAAAGCCTGGCTTAAGTAACCGATATTTTGCGGTGCTAAGTATGATAAATACGTTTGATCTACATAAGACTGGTAATTACCAATGGCTGCTGTTGATAAGTGCACTAATTGCGATAAACTTGCTAATGACGGAACTGATCTTAAAGCCATTAATCCTAAACCTTTTTGTTTTGTATCCGCTTGCTCCACTAAATCTTGCGCCATTGCATAGTACTCTTCACCTGTTACTTCAGACTTACGAAAAGCAGCCAAAAATAAAGCGAAGTTTTCAGAAGTTGGGTTAGCAAACAGTAATGCTCTCCATTCAGCAAAAGTCTTTTTATTTTTAGCTTCTGGATTAGCATTTTTATCTTCAATTTTAGCTGCAGGCGTATTGTTGTTAGAGTATTGGCCTGAAGTGTAACTATTATCAGAATTAACTGCATCACGAGAATCCGTTGATTTTGATCTGTCGCCAGCTAACTGATTTCTTTGTTCAACAGCTTGTTTAGCAACTTGTTGTTGCTGAGCTTGCGCTTTAGCAGCTTGAACCTGCTTTTTCTTTAATTCTTCTTTTTTCTTAGTTTCAGCATTTTGTTTAGCAATTAAGTCTTGTTTTTTCTTATCTAATTTATCCTTAACTTCTTTTACAGGAAGTCCTTCAAAGGTTTCATCGATTTCGCGACCATCAAGAGTATATTCAGAATAAGCTTCTTCAGGTCTTGCCATTTTATAATCAATAGCCGAGCCTGTCTCAAATTGAGATGATGTTGAATGGGTACGGTTATTTACCTTAAGAAACATAGCAAAGAAAACAGAGATCGCAGCTATAGCTGTGATTGCAATTGTTCTTTCAGTTCTAGTAAGATTTGTTTCCATATATACTCCCTTACATAAGGTATGAGCATAAACGGTACCAACTTGCCAAACTCATATATTATATAGAGGACCTGGTACTATCTTTATGAGACAGTCTGCAAAAGACGACTCTTTTGGTCACCCGAAGCGTAAAAACCCTGTACAACTTGCATTTTTGTAGCTCTTTTTGAGACAGTTTTTCAGAGGGGAAATTACTTGTACTCAACCGGGCAAAAGCCTACTCGCGTTCCCATCTGAGACGGAAAATTACGGCAAGTTTCAGGGCGCTTATCATACACTGTGCAAAGACGGGTTTTTGAATCAAGAAAATAGCAATCGCTATTGGCCTTCTGAGTCAGCATGAAAAATTCGGTTCCGTCACGGTAAGAGGAAATGTAGCCTTCTTTTTTTAATCGCTTAGCTAATTTCTTAATAGAATTATCGAGCTCATCCTGTGTAGCAATTTCTAGACGTATAAGATCCTCTGCTTTTACCTCAACCGGCATAGCACAGCAGTTACCTTTGCAACGCAGGCAATTTTCAGATTCATATTTTTTCCACGTAGAGGGTCGGTCTTTATCAACTTTCATATCTTTAACTCTTAATCAATTCAGGTAAAAACAGCAATCTCAATCTGAGACGTTAATCCTTAAACGTCATAACGACTAAAGTCTTTACACTTTTTAATAGCAAACTGTTTTAAACAGCCCCTTATTTCAGGCATGCCGATTGCCTTAGATGAATCTGAGGTGAAAAATGAAGACAACTAAAAAACTATTAGCGGTAGCTATG
This sequence comes from bacterium, assembly GCA_019752925.1. Classification (GTDB taxonomy): domain Bacteria; phylum Bdellovibrionota; class Bdellovibrionia; order Bdellovibrionales; family Bdellovibrionaceae; genus Pseudobdellovibrio. The sequence goes on along the minus strand of JAIELP010000004.1, from coordinate 162,762 downwards.
ATCCCGGCATTGATGCCATTCCATGCATTTGCACAAACTGCACAAGTAAGTGATGGCTCAACAATAAGTATCGCCGAAGCGGCAATAGCAGCTGCACCGGCAACTTCTAGCCAATTAAGCGTGAGCGATAAAGTAAGCGGACTTGGCAACAAGTTATGGGAAGAAGCGAAGAAAGCTTTAAAAAACGCTAGTATCCGTAAGCAGGTCAACTTACCAACTCTTGAGTTGGCAAAAGGCTTAAACTTAGGTGCTTACTATAAAATTGAATCAACACCTTCTTTAGCCGGTAAATACTCAGGTATTGATATCTGGGAAGTTAATTTATCAGCTTACCCGCAATTATTCGGTATTATGGATACCGGCGGCGTAGGTATTGGTGCTTCAATGGCACGCCAGGTTACATATATTCAACAATTCAAAACTCAAAAAGAATCATTACTAAGAGTTCCTTATGATCCGGTAAGTAAATTACCTTTAAAATCTGAAATCTTCTTTGCAAAAAGAAAAAACATCTTCACTGGTGAAGTAGAACCGGTATTAAAATCCGGCGATTTCATCGGCTACCGCGCCCCACTTACATTCTCTTTAGGTAAAGGCTTCAGCTCAATCGCTACGACAGCGGTTAGTGGAATAACTGCGGGCGTTTCTGCAGGTTTATCTTATGCAATCTCCGGTGAATTTGACGTTCACGTATTCGTAATGGATAACAACTTAGTACGCGTAAAAATTTTAGCTTCTAAATCTAAATCTAAGAGCGCTTCTGTTGGTATCAGCTTACTAGGTTTCAACGGTATTGGCGAAATGATCGTTAATAGACTAATCGACACTAGAATTCTTGAATTCTATTTCGGTAAAAGCAACACGGACTTATTTGTTGCCGATTATATCTTCAACATGAACAAACAAGAAGCCCGTGACCTCTACGACAGCGTTATCGGTTCGCAATTACATATCTACAGTAAAGATGTAATTAAAAAACAAATCCTAGCGGCAAACCCATTTGCGTCTGACGATTCTATGCGTAAGCGTTTAATTGCAGACTTAGGCGACTTAAATGCAGCTTCGCAAGGTGATTTAAATAAACCTTATATGGAAAGAAGCATTCTGAAGCTGTTAAATGCCCACAATGAAGTACAAACTTATTCAAATGGTCAAAAAATTAACTTATTAAAAATTTTAAAAGTTCAGAACTCAGAATCTAAAACTGGCTCTAAAATTACGATTTATGCCAATAACGACAATTCAGTAAAAGCTAAGTTCAAATTAGATTCATACAGCGCTAACAACTCTTTCTCATTCGTCATCTGGGGCGACAAGAAAACCACAACAAACAGCTTATTAACTCAAACTGACATGGGTGATCAAGCCATCGACTTTATCGGCTTACAAAACTCAAGAGTACGTGAAGACAATATCATGCGCAAATCTGAATATAATGATTTGATGCTCCGTCTTGAAAGAATGTTACCAGCAGCTATCTATGAAAAATTGAACAAACCTAACTGGCAGTTTGAAAAATCGGTTGAAAAAGCTTATATACAACAAGATATTACTTTCAATACAAACTTATTCAAATTACAAACGAATATTGACGAAGCAACGATCCGTGCTGCTTTAGTTGAAATCCTGAAAAACTACGGCACGCTTAAGTCAAGACCATTGGGTGCAAAAGACCAATACTCCAGCGAAGACCGTGACCCTGTAATGGAAGCTTTCCAAAGACGTGACTATGTTACTGCTTATAAAGACTGGGAATTAACATTGATTCCACAAAAATTAGCAATAGCTTTAAATTCTGCATACAGCTTCCAAGACCGTTACGCAGAGTTCACATACATGTACGAAAAAATTCCTTTGTTTGCAGAAATCAGTACGGCTTTGTTATTAAAAACAATACCATCTGCTGATCTTGAAAAAATTGTTATCGCAAGACTTGTTATGTCGGCTAAGAAACAACCTACAGTAATCTCGGACTACCCAACTACTGAGGCTTTTGTTACTAACAATTTATTTAAAGAAATCTTATCTCAAAATGCGTACATCAGTGACCAGTCTTATAATTTAAGAAATTACTTAAAAGAAGATGGTTCACAGTACTCAATAGACGAAATCATGATTGAGAAAGAAAAGAACAACAAATAATCTAAGACTTAAATTAGAACCACCAAAGGGACTCTGCAAAGAGTCCCTTTTTTTTTAAAGTGCATGTGCAGCTAGAGCTTTATCCAACCAAGGTTTTTTTACGGCAATTACTTCCGGACGCTTCTGATCTTTTTTATACCTGATAAATTCGCCACCCGAAGCTATAACCGGGTTATTCTCGGGCACACCGTCTTTTAATACATCAAAGCTCACTTTGCCTTCTAAGGTGCAAAGCACAGTATCGCCAGTGCCAGTTTCGTATTGAGTTAAGAAGTCTGTTCCTCTAACCCCCGCAACCGAAGTTGCTGTTCTAACTTGATATAAATCCTCTTTGTACTTTTGCTTTAAGGCGTGACGTAATGAGCCCTCATGCAAGCTAATCAGTACTTTTTTACTTTTTTTATACTCATTAATAGTTAAACTTGATTTACCACTCACTACTAGAATATTACGATCCTTCATTACGATTTTAATATAAGCATCAGCATCGGATTGAATGCTAGCTTCTTCGTATATTTGGGTGCCAACTTTAATCACTTCCGATTTTCCACCTATAACCTGAGAAGCATTTCCCTTAACGATCATGGCTTGGCCTATGGCCGATGCAAAAGCAGTATTGGTCCATAATAGTATTGCTAATAAGCCTGTTTTTAAAAAAGCTGTCATTTGATTACCTCTATAATTGTATTGATATAGTTTGTACCACTTTGATACAAAAATGACCTAAAAAAACATTCATGTTGAGTCTAGTCCAGTCCGATATGATTATTAATAGGAGGCCTCACGTGAATACAAATTATGATGCCAATTTGGTTTATCAATTTTTAACCCAAACACCGGAATCAGCTTTAAGAAAAATGCTTGTTGATAAGACTTTTACTGATATGCATTTTACAATGTTAATGAAAATTGTACGCAGCTCAGATGAAAATAAGTTCTGCGACCATTTCTATAACTCGACTTATCCTAAGGCTAAGTTCAACTCTAACGAAATCAACTCTAAAGAAACCTTCTGGAACGATTGCGTAAAAGCTCTCGACTCACATGGACTACTCTCTCCTGCACAAAAAGTTGCAGCCTAGTTTTGATGTTTTAATACCCTTTCTAAGGTATGAAAAGGAGCTCGAAAACGAGCTCCTTTTATCTCATACAGAAATTCTGTTTAAAGATTCTAAATATATAATCGTATCTAAATTAGCAAGCAAACCACTTTGGGCACAGGATTGGCTCAGCGACTGCCGTTTAGTAAAATTTGAAAACAAATCCGCTGGCGTTAAAATTCTAAAAAACATGCAAAACCTCGGTGTTCATTTTGAAACTGATGCTAATGCAAAACTGGCTGAATCCATTAAAAAAGATTTACGTGAACTCAAATTACGTCGCATTGATTTTAAAGTTCCATCTCAATTTAATTTTAAATATTTTGCGTGGGGTTTATTCGACAGCGAATATCTTATCATTTGCGACAGCCCAAAAAGCCAATTTCCACTGGGGTGGCACGAGTTCAATGAAGATAAAAGTATTCCTCCCAACCGCGCTTACTTAAAATTATGGGAAGTTCTATGTTTGAATTACATCCAATTGAAACCTAGCGACATCGTTATAGATGTGGGCTCTAGCCCCGGCGGATGGTCATGGGCTTTAAGCAATTATGTTAAAAAAGTATACTCCATCGACAAAGCTGAACTCGACCCGAAAATTTCGTCTAACCCAAAAATTCATTATAAATCAGAGGATGCATTTCAGGTTAATCCTATGGACTATAAAGACTGCACCTGGTTGTTTTCAGATATTATCTGCACACCGCAACGCTTATTAAGTCTAGTTGAAAGCTGGCATAACAAGTCACAAGTTAAAAACTTTGTTTGCACCATTAAGTTCAAGGGTGGATGTGATTTCGATGTGTTAAAGGAATTTAACACATACCCTGACTCCCGAATAATCCATTTGTATCAGAATAAAAATGAAGTAACATGGATAAAACAGGTTAAATGATAAATGAGTATACAGTCTTTTTTTAATAAAATAGGTCAGGTGTCAGCCAGCGAACTTCTAGAGTTTCTGGATCATAATCAATCTGAAATAACTATTAAAATTGTTAACCAGCACATTAAAACTAATATTAACTCGCTGAAAAATAATAAACATATCAGCCTTATGAAATTCAGTTCATATGATTTTTCAAATGAACCAGTTATCTGTACCTTTCAGGTAAAAGAAGATCGCTATTTCTTTAAATCACATCTTTCAAGCACAAATATAGACTATATTGTTGAAGTACCTTCGGAAATATTTCAGTTACAGCGTCGTAATGACTATCGTGTTTCAATGCCAGTCGGAGTGGTTTACAAATGTGAAATTCGCGATGTTAATGGCGTAAAAACCACTACAAAAGCTGAAATCCGAGATATGAGCTTAGGTGGCTGTCAGATTTCTGTAAATGGCACTGTCGAAATAAAACAAAATGACGAATTAGACTTATACATCAAACTAGATAAGTTTGAGTTTCCGAAACTTCCTCTTACAGCCAAGCATATTAAATTCATTGAAGCCCAGGGCACTACATTAATAGGTGCCAGTTATTATCAACCAAGTGGAACCTTAATTGCCGATCTACAATCTATGTTGATGCATTTAGACCGCGTTCACCGCGGCAAAGCTAAAGAGTAAGTTTAAAATACCTGCAGCTAAAACTAAAAATACGATAGAGGTTTTAGGCCGCAAAGCCAAAATAACAAATGTAGTTATAAATAAAGTCCAGAACATGATTTTATTATAAGACTGAGCATTCATAGTTATAATTGTGGTTAAAATAGAACCCACCACCGCCGCTGTTGCCCCCAGCAAAAAATTATTAATCCACTTCTGTTTTGATAGCCATTTAACTGCGTGAGGAAACCATGTAACCATGTGAAAGAACGGCATTGCAAACACACCCACTATGGCCAATAGCGCACCTAAAAAGCCTGAAACCTGATAACCAAAGAAAGCTCCTGATATGCTGATCGGTCCTGGCGTCATCTGCCCCAATATTACACCGTCGTTAAATTCTTTAATCGTTAGCCAGTGGTTCATATCTACAAAATTGGTTTTTAATACGGGTATCAGGGCAAAACCTGTACCAAACACCACGGCCCCCGAAACTAAACAGACTTTAAACAGCTCAAAAACTTTTTGCCAATCAACAAAGAAAAAAGCTACTGAAAATAACTGCAATCGATCAAATCTTTGATTTAACAAAAGACCTAATATACCAAAAGCTATAATCAGCACTGGCTCCGGTACAATTTGTACCCAAGCTAAATACATATTAATTAGAACAATTGGTATAAAAATCAACGACTTGTAATTCGTGCTTACCAGGCTTTTAAGACTTATTAAAATTACAGCTGAAACTGAAAATAAAAAACCATCGAGCACTATATCGACAGAACTAAATTTAACCACATCCGAATAAAAATAGCCCGCCATCAGCATCATCAGGAATGATGGAAGCAATAGTGCAAAACCCGCTAAAAAAGCTCCCATAGCTTTATGGAATTTATTTCCTAAAAAACTCGCCATTTGAAAAGCTATTGGCCCGGGCATAGCTTTAATCAGTGTAAAAGCCTGATCAAATTCTTCAGATGTCATCTGTTTCGTATCGTGCACAAAATGCTTACGCATGTGCTGAATCAGCATGAGCGGACCACCAAAACCGGTAAGCCCCAGATGTAAAAAATATTTAAATATTTCGAGCATTAATTCTGACTATTTTCTAATTCTTGCTTTTCGCGCTCGAGCTTTTCTTTTTCTTTCCATCTAACTGTATACTCTTTTAGTTCAGCATTAAACTCATCGTTTTTTTCTTTTACGTAATCTTCAAAATTTTTACGTTTATCGCGCGTATCGGCTTCATACTCGTCGCGTTTTTCACGTTGTTCGGCAATAAATGTACGACGGGCCTCGTCCTGGTCATTAAAAAAGTCTGCGCGTTTTTCGCGGTCTACTTTACGTTTTAAAAAACTTTCGCGGTCGCTCTCAAGCTCCTTAAAAAATTCATCGCGCTCTTTTTTTTCGCGTTTAGAAAACTCTTCACGTGATCTGTTCATGTCTTTATTGAATAATTCTCTTTTTTTACGTACCAAGTTAGCGAATTTTTCGCGGACAACTGATGGATCATATTTAAGCTCACCCATTAGCTCGGCCATTAATGCTTTTTCATCATTGCGGCTTTTGATCTCTTGAGGAACTGACTCACGTATAGCATCAAGCTCTTCACGGTCTTTGGCTATACTGTACTTAGGATCTACTAAAGGAGCATTTACGTTGGATTCAGAGCCGCGATGAGAGGCAATCTGACAGGAAATCAAAAAAATGAGAGGCACTAGTAAGATAAAATTTTTCATACCTTATTTTAGCAAGTTCGGCTTAAATGACAAACATTATCTGGAGGTCTGTTTAGTTCGGCGGAGCTGATTATCAACATCTCGTTTTTTAATAGCTTCGCGCTTATCGTGTAGTTTTTTACCTTTAACCAAAGCAATTTCCAGCTTTACACGGCCTTTTTTAAAATAAACTTTCGAAGCAACGCAAGTTAAACCTTTTTCACGTAAAGCTCCGTATATTTTATCCAGCTCATCTCTATGAAGTAAGATTTTACGTAATCTTTCCGGATGGTGGTTATTGTAGCTACTCGATTTATATTCGCTGATATGGGCATTTTGTAAAAAAGCTTCATTGCCTTTAAAAGCTATATACGAATCTTTTAACTGAATACTCCGGGCTCTGATAGATTTAACTTCACTGCCCGTTAGCACCAGGCCGGCTTCAAATGTTTCGATTATGTGGTAATCGTGACGTACGGATCTATTATCCTGAATAATTAAAATTTCCGACATTAGTCCGCCCTCAAGTAGTGATAAAGCGAGTTAATTTCGGTAGGCGAAAGCTCTTCAGCTCTTACCTTTTCATTTTTTTTATTATCAGTAAGCCATTGTTGAAGTTTACTTTTGTCGTATTTGGCTTCGAGTGAGCTGATATTAGTACTTAAAACACGGCGGCGCTGTGCAAAGCAGGCTTTTACAAAACTCAAGTATTGTTTTTTTTCAGTAATGTTGCTTTTACGCGGCCAAAACTTAAGTACACGGCTTGAAACTTTAGGTGCAGGTTTAAACTCGCGCGAGCCCGCATCGCAAACAGTTTCCATAGTCCAAAATTCCTGTGCGATAACCGATAACATTCCGTAGTGCTCAGTTTGAGCCTGCGCACGTAAACGCTGTGCCACTTCTTTTTGAAACATCAGCACCATAGCTTTAAGTTGTACATCATCCAAACTTCTTTCAATCACTAATGAGGAGGAAATTTGATAAGGCAAATTACTTACAAGCAAATGTTCCGCAGAAAACTTCCAGTCCATCTGCAAAGCATCGGCCTCAATCACTGTTAAACCCTGACCTCTCCAAAACTCTGCAAAGCCGCGGTCTAATTCGATTAAAGTTAATTTTTTATATTTTTCGCAAAGTATATCAGTTAAAGCACCACAGCCCGGACCGATTTCAATTAAATATTCAGGTTTTTCATCAGCCACAGCAGCTAGGATTTTATTAATCACACCGTCTGAAACCAAAAAGTTCTGACCCAGGGACTTTTTTGCAAGTACCTGTAATTCAGACATTCTTTTTTCTAATCTCTCAAGTGCTGTCAAAAAAAATCCTTATTGTAAGTTGTACGAAAAATCATTTTCGTACAACTGTGGTGACGGTCCTAAAGATAAATCATTTTTCTCACCGCGGTTCAATCTCAAAATACCTGTGTACCCGATCATAGCGGCATTATCGGTACAATAACGTATCGGCGGTATAACTGTTTGGTATTTAGGAGCCAATTGCGCCACTTTTTCACGTAAACGGCTATTGGCGCTGACTCCACCCGTAATTACAAGCCTATTGCATTTATATCTTTCAGCAGCCTTTACCATTTTATTGATAAGCACATCAACTATGGCCTCTTGAAAAGAAGCGCATAAATCATTTTGATTTTTCGCCATTTCTTCAGGTGGCATTTTTTCCAACAAGCGGTGAGCAGAAGATTTTAATCCACTAAAGCTCATCATTAAATTATCTTCTAAAATAAGACTGCGCGGAAACTGATACTTTGTTGGATCACCTAGCTTGGCACATTTATCAACCTGCACACCGCCCGGGTAACCAAGGCCAACCATTTTAGCAAACTTATCAAAGGCTTCGCCGGCTGCATCATCTTTTGTAGTGCCGATAACAACATATTCAGTTAAAGATTTAACCCAATACAAACTTGAATGTCCGCCACTTACTGCCAGCGCAATGTAAGGGTAAGTGAAATCCTGAGGTGGCTGGTAAGACTCGTCTTTTAAAAATGGCGCAAGTAAATGGCCTTCAAGATGGTTTACACCTATTAAAGGAATATCGTAAGCCTGCGAAATCGATTTCAAAGTCATAATCCCGACAATTAACGAACCAATAAGACCAGGTCTGTTAGTAACAGCAAGTCCGTGAATGTCTTTCCAGGTCAGTTGTGACTTATCAAGACTGTGCTGAATCAAAGGCAATAATGAAATAGAATGATTACGACTGGCAATTTCCGGAACAATTCCGCCATAAGGTGCATGTTCTAAATCCTGGTTGGCAGAAACTTGAGTTAAAACAGTTCCGTCAGCTTCGACAATAGCAACTGATGTATCGTCGCAACTGGTTTCTACTGCAAGAACTCTTTGGATTAAATTCACAATTATTTTTTTAATTTCGTTAAACGGGCTTTAGATTTTTTACCGGCATCACTTTTAGCATGATTAGCTGCCACTTCTTCGTAATAAGCCATAGCTTCATCTTTCATACCCAGTTCTTCAAAGCAAACACCGATTTTGTACTTAGCATCGTCTACATTTTTACCTTTTGGATATTTGCTGGTGTATTCATTAAAACTTAAAATAGCTTTTTTCCATAATTTATTAGAAAAAAATTCCTGTGCAGTTTCGTAAGGGCCTAATTTTTTCTGTGATACTTCTGCAGTAACTTCTTCTGTATCTTCAATATTTTTTAAAACGCCGTCAGTGGTTTTGTTAATCGGCAATTCTGTTTCCAAACGTTGAATCTGACCTTCCATTTTGGCTAAAGCTTCTTGTAACAAAACAATTTTCTGAGAATCTGCGGTAGCTGTAGTTTCTTTTTCTTTAATTATTGCAGCTAATTGATTTTCAAGAGTTTCAACTCGGCCGTTTAAATTACGAATTAATTCATCTTTTTCATCCGCGATAGGTGCTGCGATTTGTCCTTGCACTTCCTGAGCTATTGCCGGATTAGAAGCTTGTGCTTCAGCTTGATTCTCAGCATTCTTTTTGCCGTAAACTGCATTTTGATCCTGCTCGGCAACTTCAGATCGTGTTTTTAAACACGAAGTTAAAAGAACAGACAACAAAGAAATCTGAATTATTTTTCTGATCATAAAACTTCTCCGTTACGCATACGTATAAGTCGCGCAGAGTTTTCTGCTTTTTCAGCAGCAATGCGAGCCTTGTTGAATAATTCTATCGCTTGTTCGTATTCGCGTTCGTTGTAAAGAATGCGGGCCTGTCGGTAAGCCTCTTCAGCCTCGTGCCAATTGCCCGGCGAATAACGTACGGCTTGAACAGCTTTGGCAGCCTTAATTGCAGTATCTGCCAAAGTGTATTCAAGAATAGGTGGATCCGTATGCACGCAACTGGCACAAGCCATTAAAAAAATTGCAGATAATACGAGACCCGTTTTTTTCATATTAATTATTTACCAGGAACGAAGTTAGCGCGACGGTTTTGAGCTAATTCGCTTTCAGAATCACCTGTAGCGATTAATTTTTCTTTACCGAAGCTTGTAGTTGTTAAACGGCTAGCCGCAACACCTAATTTTACCAACATTTGTTTAATTGTATTAGCACGTCTTTCACCTAAAGAAAGATTGTACTCAGCAGAACCACGTTGGTCGCAGTGACCTTCGATTAACATTTTAACGTTAGCATTTTTAGCTAACCAAGCAGCGTTACCTTCTAATTTTTTTTGTTCAGCATCAGTTAAGGTTGATTTGTCGTATTCAAAATGAACTGTTTGTAAACCTTCGATAGTTCCGCTGTCGCTACCTGCGCCCGCAAAACTTCCTGAAGAATCTACTTTTGCAGTCGAACCATCAGCAGTCGTTTCAGATGTTATTCCGTTGGCTACTCCTTCGCCAGAGTTTTTACGTGTTGAAGCGCAACCCGATACCATAGCTAAAACGGCTAATGCTAATAATATTTTTTTCATTTTTATCTCCTTGTTGGTGTTTTAAACTGTAGCGTCTATATTGACAAACTTTCATAGACAAGTCACACATTACTCGCCAAAATATTCTCTATGAAAATGAATATTTTTTTGATGTCTCTGTGTATTGCATTCTTTGCTTGCAATACAGCATATGCACAGCGAATCGGACATCATGATGAAACCTGGAAAACGATTCATACCGAGCATTTTGACGTCATAGTTTCTGCTAAGCAGCAAGACCTAGGTCTGTATTACGCCCATGCTGCGGAAAGGGCTTATCATGTTTTATCCTCTGTATTCAGCAATAGAACTGAAAAAATAGTTCTTATAGTAAATGACACGACTGATGAGGCCAATGGTTTTGCTACCCGCATACCTTACCCTCACATTATGGCCTACGCGGTGCCAGTTAACGAGCACGAATCGCTTTCCGAAGCCGGCGACTGGGCGCGAGAACTCCTTATCCACGAACTTACACACATATTTCAGTTTGAGCCTGCCACTGGGTTTTACTCTTGGTTAAGGCCTATATTCGGTACTATTATTGCGCCGAATATGCTAACTCCGCTTTGGTGGAAAGAAGGCATGTCCGTCGAAATGGAAACTCAATTTTCGCCACGAGGACGCTTACGTTCAACCTATCAGGATGCAACAATCCGCAGCTTAGTATTAGAAAAAAAACTTTTTGATTACAGCATATCCGAAGCCAATGAAGTGCTTCCATCATGGCCTTACGGATCAAGATCTTATTTATTTGGCTCAATGTTTTTCAGTCAGCTAGCTTATGACACTAAAAATATAAAATCCATCAGTTACTTGGCCGATCGCCAGGGCGAAAGAGTTCCTTATTTCATAGAAGAACCTATGAGGGAACTCACCAATAACAGCTATGAAATGCAGTACATGATAGCGCTTCATGCAACAGAACAAAATGCAAAAAAACAAATTAAACAACTTAATACACAACCACTCACCGCCGTGCAAAGCGTTCAGCAGAAAAACAATTCTTCGATTCAACCACGCTACTCACCACAATTTAAGTTATTGGCCTTTATTGAAAACCAAGAGGGCGATACTCGCTTAAGAATTATTGATGAAGCCGAAAGAAATTTGGATTTAAAAAAGCTTCCCACCGGTGAAATTACCGACTTGGATTTTCATCCGACCGAAAAAAAAATTATTTACAGTAAAATCGAACGTATAGATTCTAATTATATATTATCGGACCTGCATATTTATGATATCGAATCTGATAAATCCGAGCAAATCACTCACTCACAAAGAGCCCGCAGCGTAAGATTTTCAGAAGACGGTAATCAAGCCGTATTTGTTACAACATTTTCAGGACAAACCCAACTACGCACTATTGATTTAAAAACAAAAGCCGTTAAGTTTATAATTAACTCCACAATGGGTGTGCGTTATGAGTCGCCGGTTTTCTGGGACAACAAAACTTTACTGGCTTCTAAAATTGATGCCAACGGCATTCATCGCCTAGTCAAAATTGATCTCGGTAATAAAGTTGAAAGTTATGTCGCTTTAAACTTTAAACAAATTCGTTTTTTAAAAAAATTAAACAATTCGCTCTATTTTGTTTCATCTGAAAATGGCGTTAACAATATTTACCGCTCAAGCGACCTCGCAACAGCCCAACCAGTAACTCATTTAGCTACAGGTACATGGAGTTACGATATGAACAGCGAAGGAACTGCAGCTTGGGCCTCATTAATGACCGAGGCCGGATTCAAAGTTAAAAAAATTGAACTTTCGCAACAACAGGAAACCTTGCCGGTGATTGAAAACGATATTCAAAAACGTTACTCCTTTAATGAAATTAGCGACTACTCGCCCAAAAAATTCAATACTGCGGAATATGAAGCGTCTTCGTATTTATGGCCAACTTACTGGATTCCTTTTGTTTCAACCAACAGCTCTTCAAAAGGTGTTTTCCTGCAAGCTCAGACGACCGGTCAAGATCCGATAAAAAAGCATCAGTATTCTTTGGCGGCCAGCTATGACAGCGAACTCAACAAAGGAAATTTCAGCGGTATTTACGTTAATTCGACCCAGAAAATACCTTTCAAAGTCAGTTCCACGATTCAAAGCCGTGCTCTCGGCAATTATAACGATATTGTGCAGACAACAACTCACTCATTTTCGCTTTTACCGGACACTTTCTGGATTAACCGCCATTTGACTTTTGAGGCCGGTGTACAACTACAAGAAACTTACTACACTACGCGTTCTCAGCATTTGGGACCCTATTTTGAAACAATGTATAAAAATTTTGAGCAGAATATTTACCAAATTTCTCCTGAATCCGGCTGGGGTGGGCTTTTGCGATTTGAAAAGCTTTACAAACTCAGCGACGATACCAATATTATCGCCAAAGATTACGAAAAAGCGTCTTTCACTTTAGTGGGCTTCGCTTCACCTTGGTTACCCCACCACCACGTTATTAAAGCTCGCGCCAGTGGCATGCAGACCTTCTCTAGCGTATTAGGGCGCTATGGCGCCAGCAGCTCCTCTACCTTTTTTGAACAGGATGGCTTGACCCCTCAGTTTGTTCTGCGTGCTTACCCGTCAGCTCAGTTTTTTGGCCGTAGCATGTGGAATACTAACTTTGAATACAGATTTCCAGTTAGCAATATTGAACGCGGCTCCGGCACCGATGCCTATTTCTTTAAAAGAATTATCGGCGCAGTTATCGTAGATGGCTTGGGCGTAGAGGGTAACGCTTTGGCCGAAAACCTTTCGGTGCAAAATTTAAGGCTAAATGAAAGTTTCTGGAATTCAGGCATTGAACTTAAATTAGAAAGTACAATTGGCTATGTTTTAGCTATGAATTTTGTACTCGGTTACTATATTCCGCACTCGCCTTTATTTGCTTCCAGTTCGCAATTGGGGCTCAGCTTGCAAATTGGCGGCTTTTAGATTGACAAAAACGACCTAAGTCCTGAAAAATAGATATTAGGACTGCAAGGAGTGCAACATGGAAATCAATAGACAAGAAAATAAGACGTGGATTCGCGAACTTGTTTCAGCTGACGAGCAAATCGAAAAGTCAGTTATGATCGACATGAACCTAGGACTTGATACCCAAAGAATTCTTGTTAACGAAACCATCACGTATTTATTAAAACTTAAGACTGATTTTGCTGAAGCCGCAGCCAGTTTTAATGAATTAAAACCTTCAGCACTTGGACGCATTAAAGTTTACGGTATTGCCAAAACACATGCCGACTTCATGCTATTCCGTAATGGCTACAAAATGATTTTTTCAATTAAAAATTCAGGGCTCATCAGCGTAAGGTTTCACTACGTTGGCAATATGGCTATTCCACAACCTCAACAAAAAGAGAACGTAACGATTGTTATGGACGAGCAATTAATCGAAGCCAAATGGGGCGCCTTCGAAGAAGTTATGTGGACCTTTAAAGGCTTAAGCTTTAAGCCTGAATACCTTGTTCGTCATTACATGACCGCTTTCATTAAAGAGAGTGCCCGATAATCTAATCGGCTCTTTCTAAAATGCTATTCAAAAAAAAAATTAAAATTGTATCCATTAATTTAGGTGTATTTTTAGCAGCACTTGTTCTTATCGAATTATTTTTTATTTTTAACTCCAAATACAATTTTTTAGCGCGTCGAAACTTTATTAATTATGATAAAAATCAACCTTTACCCTTAGAGCAATTTAAAGCCAAATACGGTTTTGACCTATTCGGCGCCCCGGATGATTTAAAAATCAAACCTAACCCCAGAGTTAAATTTCTCAGCCACAGTCAATTAAACATCGCTCAAGCGATGCAACAGTACCAGGATAACATTGCAAATACCTCTTTCCGTGTAGATCTAAAATTTTTACCTCCGAATGAAGATCTTTATATATACTCAGCCGACTATACCCATAACAAAAATGGCACGCGTAAAGTTGAATTTCAGGATTCTAAAACCAAAGCTGAAAAATTTGTTTTAACTATAGGGGATTCTTTCACCTACGGTGAAGGGGTTTCTAATGGTAATGAGTTGGCATCTCAGCTTACAAAAAAAATTAGCAGCAAGTGGAAAGTTTATAACTATGGCATACGTGGGGCCAGCGTTAATAATTTTTTATTTAACTTACAAAGTAAACCCGGCTATCTGAACGAAATTAAAGAAAAATCCGGAATTATTATCTGGTATTATATCGATGACCAGTTTGAAAGATTTTTTTGCAACCTGCTCTGCTACCAAAGACCCTACAGTTACACTAGACAGCACCCGCACTATGAATATGCCGACAATGACTTTATCTACAAAGGAACTTTTGAAGACGCAACTGATCCTTACCGACGTTTTTTAAAGCTGCTGAGCGCGTCGGAAGCTATAAAGTTTTCGGGTATTGCAATTCATAAAACATATTCGCAGAAGCAAATCGATATTTTTGCAAAAAGCTTTCAAAAGCTTTCAGAAAAAATTAATGAAAAATTACCTGTTGAAAAATTTTATGTGGTTTTCATGGGTGGAATAAGAACAAAAAAAGATTTTATACAGGCATTGGACACGCAAAAAAATATAAGCGTATTGGATTTTACAGATATCCCTCAGATGATGGAAGGTCAAAACCTCAAATATCCTTTAGATGGCCACCCAACTCCGGAGTTTTATTGGGTTCTCACCGAAGCCTTAAAAAATAAAATTGATTTTAAATAGCCCCCGTTTAATTACGAGGGCAGTTGTATACAAGTCTAATTGTACGGCCAGCAGGTACAGCCGGATTAAATACTAATGTGTTATTCTGAATTTGCGTTGTTACACCAGCCATAGCCGGCGTTATTGTCACCGCCACAGGCCCTACAGGAGCGCATTCAAGCGCAACTGAGGCTTGGGTATTAATGATGCGATCTTTGAAGTAATACAGGTTGTTCGAATAGTCTGCATCACAAATACTTGCCGTAGCTCCGCCCGTTAACTGTGAAATCTCGTTATATTTGTAACCGTAGTGCGATTTAGAACCGGCGGCATCCTGTGCTGTCATACAAGTGCTGTCTCCTGGCTTAACAATAATCGAGTTAAACGTAAAACGCTTTTGCAAACCGAACTCTTGTTTTACTTTATTAACTAAGCCCTGTGGTTGGTCGTCAGCTTCAAGATTTTTGTATTCCCCACTATAGTATTGTAATGAAGAGTTGCCACCAACAGATCTTACGTCTTCGTCCGAAATTAAAATAACAGCTAATGAAGCATCGTTACGGTAACAGTTGTTGTATTCAGCGTACTCAATACTCCAGAAAGCCGCTTTGATACCGCGTTCATCATCCGTTCCAGCCCAGCCAGCACCTATAGCGCTCATCGTATTAGTAAAGATTGAGTAAGGATCCGCTGCACCGGTTTTAAGAATCCATTGAGGAGAGCCCACATAACCTACCCAGTTGCGTGAAGCCCCCCAGTAGTATGTTCCATTATTATAAACATCTTGCGATCTGGTAACTGTCGCACACATTTGCCAATCAAGGCCTGATGCCGTTAAATCCCCTACGAAGGCTTGTAGCCTTTGAGCCAAGCGAGTATTTTCCGGAGCCATTGAGTTGGAATCATCCACTACAACTAATAAATCCACTTTATTATCTGAAGGTGTAACTAGTCTTTCATAAATAACTTCACGTACCGGAGTATTCGCTGGAGCCACAGTTACTTCTAACGGTGACGGGCTTACGTAGCTATTATATCCCGGAGATGAAGCGGTTAAATAAATAAAGTAAGTTCCTAGTCCTGCACCGATAAAATCAGCTGTAGACGAAGCCCCGCTTAAGCCTGAGATCGCAACTGATGAGCCGGCTTTAAACACGCTCCAGTTATGAGTTACAGTCGATGGGTTACAGCCTGAAGTTACCAACGGATTAGACCCGCTCGGTGTTACAGTTACCGCAACAGAAGTATTATTTAAACGTGGAGCACAATTTAAAGTTAAGCCCGAACCAATTGTATCCACAGTAATTGTTAAAGGCGTTGTTGTGTTCCAGCTTGAATAACCCGGAGCACTTGCAGTTAAGTAAATTAAGTAAGTACCTGTTCCTGAAGATAAAAAATCAGGATTTGAATTGGATCCACTTAAACCCGGAATTGAAACGTTGCTTCCATTTTTAGTAACAGTCCAAGTGTACTGAACATTCGAAGGCAAACAGTTACCGCTGATTAATGGATACGGTGAAGCTGTCGTTAAAGTTAAATTAGTTAATGATCCGTTAATGCGCGGATTACAATCTATTGCAGTAATTACCGGAGGCGGATCCTGAATTGTTACAACTAAAGGAGTTGAACTTTGCCAGTGCACCGAACCCGTTAATGTAGCATAAAGATAAATTCTATAAGTACCCGCTCCGTAAGATTTAATATTAGGTGTAGATGAAGCACCACTTAAACCCGAAATTACAAATGGAGAACCATCTTTTGTAGCGGTCCATAAATAAGTCCCAGCTAAAGGAGCACAGTTAGAGCTCACAACTGGATTGGGATCAGCCGCAGCCACCACTACACTCGTAAACGTAGAATTTAATTTAGGATCACAAGTTAAACTGTTACCAACACCAGGACCAGGAACAACAAACTCGAGTGGAGTTGCAGCATTAAACGGATTTAATCCACCACCGGTTTGAGTTGCATTTAAAAAAACGTAATAGTTTCCTGCACCTAATACAGTAAAATCTACGTTACTTGGATTAGTTCCAGTCAAACCCGGAATTGCTGTTGCAACGACACTTGAATCAGCTCTTTTAACAACCCAGTTGTAGTCCACCGTTGAGGGTGAACAGTTAGATGAAATAGTGGGAAAACCTGAAGTTAAAGATGTATAAGTAAATGTTGTAAGTGTCGTGTTAATTTTCGGATCACAAGTAATTGCAGAAGCGGCGCAGGCAGAACCACTACATGAAACATTGGCGTTAATGTTATTTGATTTTGTAAACTTAACCGGTGCACATGATGTATAAAATGAAAATAGCAATGCCGCGAAAAGACCTATCCTGACCACATTCATGAACTTCCCCTGCCTATCTAGTATCAGAATAAATCAATTCTCATTCTGAGCATAGGGGGCTTAAGTCTGGTTATTCAAAATGAGACGTTTCTGCAATTTTTCGTATCACAATAAGACAAAAGTAGAGGTTTAAAATAAAAAAGAGACTTCTTTCGAAGTCTCTTTTGGCAAAGTTCACAATTTTAATTTTTAAAATTAAAACGCTAAACCTAAATGAACATTAAGTGATCCACGAGAACCGATTAAGTTACCCGATTCGATGTTAAGTTCGATGCTATCAACGCGCAAAGAACTGCGGTAATCAAGTTGCTGTCTTAATTGCTGACCGTCTCTTACTGTTCCAACTAAGTATCTTAAATCAACGATTTGACCATTAGTTAAACGAGCCAACGCAGAACGTATAGTTACGTGGTTGTTTTGAGCTGCAATGAAAAGCTCATTAACGTATTGACCGTTAGCACGTAAAACGATGGTTCTATCAATAAATTTGTCAGCTCTGTGTGAACCCATGTCCAGCCAACGAACAGTTCTACCTGGTCCATAAACATCAGAATAGCCTGGAGATGGATATGGGTCTTGAGGGTATGGATTTCCCGGATATGGTTGACCTGGGTATGGGTCGCTTGGGTAAGGATTTCCCGGATATGGGTTACCTGGGCGAGGTCCACCTGGAACTAAGTATCCTGGTCCATTCATACGGTCGCGGGCTTCGCGCTCACGACGACGAGCATCGTCTAAAGAGTCTGCTTTAGCGGCCATCGCCACTGTTAACATTATCATCACTAACGATAGTATTTTTTTCATTATTTTTCCCCTGTACTTATGGTTGTTTGGTTTTAAGTAACACTGGTCTAATAAAGCAATCGCAGTGCCAGCACAAATAGTGAGTTAATTCAGCAGAATCATTGATTTAGTGCTGAACTGACTCTGTTCCAACTGTTCCAAAAACCATAAAGGTCTTAAGTCCGGTTATACCGACACCGACTTTCAAGAAATTCATAATGACGCTAAAATAAACACTGGCGAAGGAGTTCTTGTGAATTACTGGTTATTATCTCTATCTCTTTTAAACATACTGCTAATTGCTTACATAACATTTAATCAACTCGTTAAAAATAAATCTAAGGTTGAAGATCAACGTCTTACAAAAGGACTTCAGCTTTTACAGAACAAAATTTCGATTCTTCAGGATTTATCAGACAAAACAGATGAGCAAGTACGCAGATGGGTTCATTTAATTGAAACAAAGTCTCAGGATGTTCAAGGTCAACTCATTCAATCTGACGAAAAAATTGCGCAGATTGAAGGCGCTCTATCTAAAGCATTAGATGTTTCTAAAATATTTTACGAACAAGTTCCTCATGCAGAAATGGCTGAGCGTCAAAAAACCGGAAAATATGTTCAGGCCGCTAAATTAGCTAATCAGGGTTTTTCTGTAGATCAGATCAGCCAAAAAATTGATTTATCCGCCGCTGAAATTGAAATGATCATTAAGATGAACCGCGAAGAATTACAGTTTTCAGAAGAAAGCTTACCGGCTTGGGTGCAAGCTGCTGCCGGTAATGAAGCCATGGGCCGTACCGAAAACAAAATTCAGGAATTATCGGAGTTTTCGTCACAAATACAAAAAATGAACAGCATGATGTCAGCCACTGCTTTTGATATAGCAAAGCCCGATATGAGTTCAATGAATCAAATCAAGCAAGAGTTCAACGACACGATCGCAATGAACTCTACGCAGATTCCACAAACTTTTTTAGATGATAAAAGAACAGCTGCCATGGGCGCTGCTGAAACAAAACTTGAAAACGGCAAAACCGTTAGACCTTTTGAGTTCAGAAAAATCGTAAAATAGTTTTGAAAGCTTAATTCATTTCGCTAATGAGCTTTTTCATTCTGTGTATAGCTTGAATAAAGCGCTCAGAACCAATGGCAAAGCTTAAACGCATATAACCTGGGTTACCGAACTCTTCACCGGGCACAGTTGCTACAAAGAATTTTTCTAGTAATACCTGACAGAAATCTTTAGAGCTTACGATTTTTTGCCCTTGGTAGGATTTTCCTAAAGCTTTTTTAACATCCACCCAGAAGTAAAATGCGCCATCCGGCTGGAATACTTTAAATTCAGGTACGCTTTTGAATTCAGCTAAAGCCGTATTCATTCTTTGTTTTAAAGTGGCGTTCGTTTCTTTAATATTAGCTTCACAGTTAGTAATAGCTTGAACTGCTGCGTGCTGTGAAATACTTGAAGGTGCACCTGTAGATTGCGAAGCGTAGTCGCCTAAGGCCTGAATCACCTTTTGAGGACCTAATGCCCAACCAATTCTCCAACCGGTCATAGAGTAAGCTTTTGAGCCACCGTTAATTACAATAGTACGGTCTTTTAATTCAGGAGCCACTTCCAGTATGTGTGGAGCACAGTTAGAGCCATCAAACATTAAGCGGTTGTACATGTCATCCGTAATAACCACCATACGTGGGTATTGTTTGATAACATCAGCCAGCTCTTTTAATTCCTGCTTGCTGTACACAAAACCCGTTGGGTTAGAAGGCGAACAAAATAAAAATGCTTTTGTATTAGGAGTAATATTTTTTTTCAGCATTTCCGCGGTGATTTTAAAATTAGTTTCTTCTGTGCAGGTTACTAATACTGGCTTAGCACCGGCCAATTCAACCATAGTAGGATAGCTCACCCAGTAAGGAGAGTGAATAATGACTTCGTCGTTAGTGTCGCAAATAACCTGTAAGGCTGCAAAGATGGCAAACTTAGCACCGCTGGTAACAGCCACTTCGTTAATAGCGTAAGTTTGATTTAAATCAATTTTAATTCTTTCAACAATGGCTTTACGTAAATCCACAGTTCCGTTAGCGGGAGTGTATTTAGTAATACCTTTACGAATGGCTTCAATACCCGCTTCCGCGGCGGCTGGATAAGTGGGCCAATCGGGCTCGCCCACCGTTAATGAGATTACATCGTGACCTTGAGTTTGCAATTCTTTGGCTTTCGCCACTAAAAATAATGTGGGTGAAGTTTTTAAACTCTGCGCTCTTTGCGATAACATAACTAACCTCTTAATCTTTTTTGCAAATCAGAAATAACAAAATCCGGAACCAAACCCTTAAGCTCGCCGTTGTTGCGGGCCACTTCTTTAACTCCTCGAGAAGAAATAAAATAATACTCCGGGCGCGAAAAAACCATAAAGGTTTCAATATCTGGAGCTAAACGGCGGTTCATGCTGGCTAATGTTCCCTCGTATTCAAAATCAGCCACGGCTCTTAAGCCACGCACAATGACATGGGCTTTACGTTTTTTCATATACTCGACTGTTAAGCCCTGAAAACTATCCACTTCAATTTTTTTATTATCTGCGGTGGCTTTTTTTAAAAAAGCTTTGCGTTCTTCGGCCGAAAATAAATATTTTTTTTCGTTAGACTCAGTTACTAAAATAATAACGTGATCGAAAATATGGGAAATTCTTTCGATAATATCCAAATGGCCCGTTGTAATCGGGTCGAAACTACCGGGGTAAACTGCTATTTTTGACATGAATTAATCTTGCGCTTTTTTAGCAAAGAAAGAAAGCACTTTGTCGCCGTAATCATTGAAGTCATAGCGGTATAAATTGGTATAGGCTTCATCCATGCGCTCTTTTTTGATCGACTCAATAGCAATCAGCGTATTTTCGTCATAACACTGGCTGGCATCCAAGGCCTGCATCACGTCATGGGCCATTTTTTCAGTAAATGGTGGGTCGATTAAAATAAGGTTATAAGTAGGGCCCTGATAGCGCTTCAAGTACTGCAACACATCAGCTTTATGGATTTTGTATTCATTGTTGCTGAGTTTAAGCATATCAACATTCTTTTTAATAATCTGAATGGATTTTACATTCATTTCAACAAAGTCCACATGCTTACAGCCACGCGATAAAGCTTCAATTCCTAAATTTCCAGTGCCGGAAAATAAATCCAGAACACTGGCCTCTTCAACATAGCCCATCCACTTATTAAATAAAGTTTCTTTAACTCTATCCATTGTTGGACGTATATTATCGGCCTGAAATGAAGTCAGTACACGGCCTTTATATTTTCCGGAAATGATTCTCATATAGTTCTGCTTACCACAAGTTTTACAATTGCAAAAATATCATCAAAGGGTTTTGTAATATATTCCACTACTCGCGGGTCGTTTTGAATGTAGCCGATATTGGTGTCATCACCGGTAAAGGCCGAAATCACAAACACCGGAGTTTTCTTTTTCATTTCCAGCAAAACTTCATAGCCGTTCTTTTCGGGCATGATGACATCTAATAAAACAGCGCGGTAATCGTTTTTACTGATTTTATCTAAAGCCTGCATCCCATTTTCGGCCTCGTCGCACTGAAAACCTGAAGCCCCAAAGGCGCGCACTAAGGATTTGCGGATTAGAACTTCATCATCAACAACCAAAAACTTCTTCATACTAGTTTATCGAAAATTAAAGAAATTTTCGCTCCCTTTTCGCTTGATGCTGTAATTTGTAAATCGGCATTCATGTTGTTCATTAATTTTTTTGAAAGATACAGTCCAAGCCCCGTGCCCTCACCCTGCTCTTTGGTGGTCATAAACGGCTGAAAAATATTTTTTAAAATAGTTTCGCTGAAACCTTTACCTGTATCTTCAATGTGGAAATAAATTTTATTAGCTTTTACTTCCTGGTAAATTTTAACAGA
Source organism: bacterium (assembly GCA_019752925.1). Lineage (GTDB taxonomy): Bacteria > Bdellovibrionota > Bdellovibrionia > Bdellovibrionales > Bdellovibrionaceae > Pseudobdellovibrio. The sequence continues at coordinate 140,600 of JAIELP010000004.1, read as the reverse complement.
TCCTGTTTCAGTCATGGCCTGACAGGAGTTTTTTATTAAATTAAAAAGCACCTGCTGCAGATCATGGGCATTGGCCATAATTTCATCGTTTTTTAAATCAATAAACAACCGATGTGATCTTAATGCGGTTTTGAGCAATACCACTGTGTTTTCTACAACCTCATTAAAACGCACGCGCTCTAAAGAAGGTTCTTTCTTTTGTGCAAAGTCGATAAAGTTTTTAATGATCTTCTGGCAACGAACCGTGGCCTTTAAAATTTCATTTAAATCGGTTTTTGCAGTTGAAGGTAATGATGCCGTTGTTTGAGCGTCATCAATAATGGTTTGCACGTAAGATTTTATACCCGTCAGAGGATTATTCAACTCGTGAGCCAGGTGGTTACCTAATCGACCCAGCGTGGACATTTTTTCAGTTTGAATGATGTGCGAATGCAGCAAATTGAGTTTTGTTACATCTTCGTAAATAACAAAATAAAAGTTTTTAGATTGAAACTTAAATTGTGAATAATAAGCCTTCACGCTCATATCATCTTTTAATACAAAATTAGTATTACGGCTTTTAATAATTGGACAGTTTTCACAAGGTGCTTCTCTTTGTGCCAAAATTTTGTAGCAATAGTCCCCTGCCTGATGTGGGTAGTTAGATTGATAAATTTTAAAATTTTCATCTACCACATGCGTATATCCCGAAAAAGACTTAAAAGTATTTTTCCAGCGGTCCACCACAACTTCAATTTCTTTTTCAATCATCCAGCGGTCTAAATACATGCTCAAAACAGGTAACCGCTCATTAAAGTAGGAGTTAACTTTTTCGTTATTCAACTGTTGATCTACGACTTCTAAAAATAAATAAGATTCGCGCGAAATTTCCGGCAGTTGCCACGAAACAATCTTGCCAACCGGTCTCCCCCAGATAGAGGCCAACTGGCTCGAAACCTTACTATCAGTAAAATCAATACCGGCAATAGTGGTAGAGCCGGCTACACCATCATAAAATAGAATTTTTGATTTTCCTTGTTGAGTGGTCATGCTCAACCCGATTAAATGTAAGCGCCCCTGTTTTTTAAGATCTTTCCAAATAAAGCGGAATATTTTTTCAATAAAATCGTCGCCTACAGATTCGGACTGAATAAAATCTAAAAAATGCAAAAGGCTTTTTTCATTTTGATTTTTTTCGGTTTCTTCAATGTGAGACTTTTCAAGGCTTTCAATCTTCTTTTCACTTTCAGAAGAAAGTTGGCGGGTTAGTAATTCCAGCTCTTTACGCTTTTTCTGAATTTCGGCTTTAATGGCCTGCACTTGAGAACTTTTTTCAGTTTCGTTTTTGATACGGGCTAAAACCTGTCCCAATTGCAAATTATTCTGTTCTTCAACAATGTAGAGCTTAGTACCTGACGAAATATTTTTAAGTTGGTTTGCATCCAACTCGTTTTCACCGGTGATTAAAATTTTAGATTTGTTGCTGAAAGCGAGGTCTTTTAAGAAATCGAAGCTGCCAATCACTAGTTCCGCATCGGCAGAGTTGCCAACTTCTTCAAAAAAAGGTTTTTGAGCATCAAAAACCTTTAATGAATCTGTCAGCTTACTTTTATACTGGGGTTGTACTTTTACCAACACCCCAAAAGGCTATCACACCTTAGCAGCTTGTTCTAAATTATTTTTCATTGCGCCGTATTCGGACTTATTTGGATAAGTCAAAATCAGCTTATCCAGTTCAAAGCGAGCTGTATCAACCGCGTTGTTCTCTTTCAGAAGTTGGACATAGCACAAGCTTATTTCTTCATCAAACTCGTGTTGAGATAAGTAATACTGCACTCGGCTCATCATCTTTTGACTCTGTTCCAAGTCGCGTCTGTGCCACTTAGCCATTAATTTCAGACCCGTTGCATTTTTTGAGTTTTTATCGAGCGCGCGCTCTAAATTTGCCAAAGCTAACTCGCGGTCGCCCATTTCTTCGTGTAACATTGCTAAACTCACCCAAGCTTGATCGTTAGCCGGATTAATTTCAACCGCACTACGGAATAACCTTAACGCGTCGTTTTTGTTTCCGTTAGCCAAACGCACTAACCCCATAGCCCAAATAATTAAGCCGTCTTTATGAGTGCCCTTGTAAGATTTAACGGTTTCTTCAATACCTTCGTAATCACTGAACTCTAGGTAAATACGGATCAAACAATGAACTAGAGATTTTTCCTGAATTCCTTTAAGACCCATTTCCTGTAAAGAAAGAGCTACATCTAAAGCTTCGTTCAAACGCCCCTGAGTGTAATAGCAATACATTAAATCAAGATAAGACGCCGGAGTCTTCGCAATTTTAGCCGTAGTATTTAAGGTTTTAATTAAACCTGTGTAATCAGAAAGTGCTTTTTGTGTCTGCGCTAATAAACCTAAAAAATGTAGGTCTTTGCTGTACGTATTAGACAGAGTGGTGAGTTTCATCATCGCTGATGAATATTTTCCCTGGTTTATGTCTCCCTCGACAGGACCAAAGACTGAAATCGATTGCGGCATCATGCCCTCCAAAAAAAGCGACTCATCATAAGTCGCATTTATTTTAAGAGCAATCACAGTGCCACATTTAAATCAAAATTATTTCATCTGGATTAGCGAAACAATAAGCAAACACTTATTTTCTCTGACAGCCAGTCAAAACTATGACTAGCTGTTGATCTAATTTTAACCAAACGACAAAGCTACTCGCCTAATTTTACTAATTAAGCAGCACTTGTTTTGTAACCAGCTAAAGCTTTTTTAGCTGTTTGGATTCCTTTAAGTTCTTTGATGATTGTAGATTTAGCATCGTCAATCATTCCCAAAACCTGCAAATCCTGCTCAAGAATACGTTTAACATAAGCTTCTTTAACCCGTAAAGAATCTCGGATTTCAGATTTTTGCTCTTCGCTAAATGCACCCGTCACATCTTTGTGAATCATATGCGCTTTATTGATTTCTGCATCGATATACTTAATGATTTTAAGCAAATCTTCACGTTGATTATAGAAATTTTCTAATTCATCAAAACTTCCGGCTTCCATGCGCGTAATTTGCGCTTCATTTAAAGCAAAGAATTTTTCTAGAAAGTGATTTTTCTCATTTAAAAACTGTATTAAGCGAATCATGCTGCTCCCCCTTTGTGTTCCGTTTCCTTTTTGATTTTGTCTATGGCTTGCTTCCAGCCGTCGTAAAGATTCTCCAAAACTTTCAGATTGGCTCTGAGGGGTTCTGGGTCACCTTTAAGATTTGCTTTCGTGTACTGATCCATCATGAACACGTATAGCTGCTCTAACTGCACTGCCAATTCGCCTCCAACTTTGTGGTCCAGCGTTGCATTGAGCTCCACGATAATATCAAACGCACGCATGATATTCTGGCCTCTATCGGCAATTTTCTTTTGTTCCGCAGCTTGTATAGCCAGCTTTGTAAACTTTATTGCGCCCTCGTATAGCATCAATAAAATTTGCTCCCTACTTGCACTCAGCACAGAAGTCTGTTTGTACTTATTGTACGGATTTGCCATTATTTACCTCCTCCGTTAATTGCTGCCGATTGTCCCTGTGCTTGGATCTTCGACATGGTTTCTTCCATTTTTGCAAACTGTTTTCTTAATTGATCTTCTCTTCTAGATAATGATTTTTCTTTATTCTCAATACGACGATCTATTTGCTGAGTACGATCTTGCATTGATTTTTTACGTATTCCCACTGTGCCCGCTGAAGGGTCCGTCAAGTTACTTAAACGTCTCTTCATGTTGGTAATAAATCCTGTATCTGTTCCATTACCTCTTAAAAACTCAACCACTTCTAATGGTTCAGATGTTAAAATTTTACGGAATTTATCCTGATTAAAATTCAATGTACCGTTTCGGTTAAACTCAACACCTAACTGAATAATACGGTTGTATTTACTACCCGTGTCCTGCAGATCCTGAATAATCCCGCGCATACGACTTTCAGTCATACGCAACATACTATCGCCACCCAATGGCCCTAAACGTGGATTGCCGTTTTTATCCTGAGTTAATTTATTTTGACCCTGAATAAAACCCAGAGCTGCATTGTATGAATCGACGAAGGATTTAACTTTTTCAGAAATAACGTCGTAGTTTTCAGAAATATTTAAGCGGATCGGATGTCCTGGTTTAGCTTGCTTCAAGTCAATAGTTACACCCGGAATAAGATCAGTGATCATATTCTCAGTGGCTTCAAATTCATGACCATCTAATTTATACTTAGCATTCTGCGCTTTCATATTGGCCGAGAATGTAAAGTCTTTCTGACCGTCTAAGAAATAAACTGTCGGGAATTTTACTTCATTATCATCACCGGTTTTTAATCCGGCGATTTCCAGTCGGTAGCTGTCTTCTTTGTCGCTGCGGTCATTTACGATCACTGCACGTATACCGATACCTGCGCTATTAATTGTTTGCGCAATTTTATCTAAGGTCGAATTATCTTCGCTAATGTAAACTTCTTTTTCACCATCTGCAGTGTCGAATTTAATGTAACCAACACCCATGGTGGTTTTATCTCTATCAGGAAATCCGCCTGTAACCACTGAGGGTTTACCAGCTAATTGCATAACTTCTAAAGTCCACTCGCCCGGTTCAGCTCTTTCAGGGTCTAAAGTGCCGCCTACGATATCCGGAAAACCTGAAGTAAATTTTTTATCTACGAAGCCTTTAGCTCCGAGAACTGTCATTAAACTTTTACCGATATCGTTAATTTTTGTTTCAAGGTCTGTTACTAATTTTACTTTGTCTTCAACTTTGGCTTTTTGATCTTGCATTTGTTTCACGGGCAAGCGCTCAGCTTCGATCACTTGATCGACTAAGTTCGGTGGTAATCCGCTTGCTAATCCGCCAATGCGTATTGACACTTCTATTTCCTCCATGAAATTGAAGATCCGGTACTCTTTTATTATCACTGAGAAAAGTGAAATTACGTGAGTCAGTTGATTGACTTAGACCAATTACCTATAGGCAAAAACTGCCATTTATTACTAGACTTTAATGTGAGTTTTTACTCTTAAAACGAGTTCCGCACTCCTGTGCGGCTGTCCGAGGCTTTAAGAGTGAAAATTCACATTAAAGTCGGGTTATTAATTTAGGCGGTCTTTTTAAGTAATTGGCCCTTGGTCTCTTCGGCTACTTCGTCGAAGATTTCCCATAGGTCGTACTCGATGATTTTTCGGATTGTATTTCCGGCTTGATCTTGAACCAACGCGTATTTTATATCGCCTTCGTTTACTGGCATAACGGACCAGTGCATGTCTTTTATAAAATGTTTTTCTTTGAGCATTGTGATGGCTTTATCGAATTGCTCCTTAGTCATTTTTTCTTTCTTTTTTTCCTTCTGATAAAACTGCTGCCCGTTGGCATCTCGATCTGCGGTATTGTCGGTTTTTATCTGACGGTCAACCTTCGCGACGCTATTTGCGGGCGTAATTGGAGCTGAATTTCCAATAAGGTTTTTGATATTCATAATCTATTTATCGGAAGAATTTTAAAAAGACTTAAATTGAGACACAGACTTTGGTCTTAGAACGCAAAAAACGAAGGCTCAGGTGACCCTGAGCCTTCGACAAGTATTTTTTTGGACTAGAGCGGAGGTCATCGCCCCGCCCAAAAACTTTGATTAAAGTTTAATTATCCAATTAATTTAAGAGCCATCTGTGGTAACTGATTAGCTTGCGCTAATGTTGCTGTCGTACCTTGTAATAACACGTTATTACGAGCTAACTCAGAAGTTGAAGCGGCTACGTCTGTATCACGGATACGAGAGTTAGCTGCACTCATGTTCTCAACCATAGTACCGATTACTTCAGTTGTTGAAGATAATCTGTTTTGTAAGGCACCCAGAGTTGCACGAGAACCATTCACAGAAGATTGAGCTTGGTCAAGTGATGATAAACCAGCACGCGCACCTTCTTTAGTATTGAAATCTAGATCAGCAATACCTAAGTTGTCGATAGTTACGTTAGCTGCTGATGCATCATATGCAATCCAGTCAGTTTTTTCGTTAGCAGAAGTTCCTACGTGGATGTCGTAGATACCGCCAGTACCATCTAATAATTTACGTGAACCGAAAGATGTAGATTCAGCCACACGTTGAATTTCTGATTTTAATGCGTCCACCTCTTTTTGGATGAATCCGCGCTCTACATCACCAATTGAGTCAGATGCAGCTTGTACACCTAATTCACGTAAACGAGTTGTAATATTTGAAATTTCGCCCATACCTTGTTCAGCCGTTTGCATCATCGAAATACCATCATTCGCATTTCTTGCTGCTTGACCGTATGAACGGATTTGCGCTTTTAAGTTCTCAGAAATCGCTAAACCTGCAGCGTCGTCGCCGGCTTTAGTGATTCTTGAACCAGTTGATAACTGAGCCATGCTCTTTTGCATTTCTCTTGAGTTCGTAGACATAACTTTTTGAGCGTTTAATGCTGCTACGTTCGTTGTAATTCTCATTCCCATAATAGACCTCTTTCTTAGTCGAGCTTGTTCTTTTCAAGTCTCGGTACACGTTGGTGACTTGCTCTCTTCTTCTCTTTCCCTGGTAGCGATCACTTCTTGGCAGTCACACCTTGAAATGCTCTCGGTACTTAATCCGTCGAGTCTGGGTCGTTGTTGTTGATGTACCTTTCGGCTAGTCTGTGTGGCGCTTTAGTCTCGTCCTGTAAAACTGGACCATGGTCTAATCAAAACTGGACTAAAGTTTTGAAAAATAGACCTATTTATAGGGTTTTTGGGCTACCTAGGTCTAAAAAGGCCTTAGTCCCAACCAGTCTATATAGGACCATTAGCCTTCAGACGTAAGGCTTCACAGCCCTTGGTGCACGTCGAGTGTTTTTCACTTCAAAAAAAGACCTTTTTTCAGAGTGAAAAGTTGTTAAATTTTCATCAAATTTTTATTACTTTGAGAATGTGTGTTTTTATTCTGAAATGCTCTCATCTAAACAAACATTTCAGCCGAAATGTATTACATGAGTTATTTAGGTATTATCAGCCAAGTTCTATTATATACTTGTTCCATAGGATTTTCATTTTGGTTGATGAGATATGCTATCGCCTATTATGTGTTTTCTCGCCGCAAAGAAGAAATCAACCACCTCGATGCCCGCATATCTGTTTTAAAAATGCACTTGCGCGGCAAAATCAAACGTAAATGTAATAAAATCGAAACTGTCTTAAAAAAAGAAGCCGATACCTATGCCTTCTTGGCTCCCAAGCTTACAAAAATAAGCGACCTTAACTTTTCAACCCAGGATCAATACCAGCAACTTATTAATACATTATATGAGATCACGTCAAAAATAGACGAGCATATCAAATTTAAACACAAGAACCTCATGAGGGACCACGTAGAAGCTCCCAAGGCCGCAGAGGAGATCAGAAACCAAGAGGAAGAAATCCAGTATAAATGTGAGAAACTGGTAAAATACGATAAAGCTCACATGATCATAATTACTGAGATCGTCCAAACCACTAATGAGATGAGACATAAAATTGAAGAATACAACGCACTGGCCGAGTATGAAAATGGACAAAAGAAAATCACCCTCATACCGGATAAGGTCGAAATCGAACACTACGACCTTATTAATACTCTAGTAGAGCAAGCTAAGAGCGCTCCAAACCAGAATCCTGATTTCCCTATATTAGAAAAAAGCTTATTCAACGACGCCGCTTAGAAGAACCCTTTTAATGTTTTATTAAAGAACTCTACAAAATAAAAAAGCCGGCTTAACACCGGCTTAAATGGAAATTTAATTTATTAAATTAGCATCTCAAATCGATCAAGTCGTTTATTAGTCAGCTTTTTTTAATAAGAATTTTAAAGCGTCATCACCTAATGCATCGATGATTACGTCAACTTCAGCACCGTTTGGAGAACGAACCGAATCTGGAGTTACGTTAGTGATGTCGATTTGAACTTTAGCTTCAGCTAAAATTTCGCTTTTACATTTAACATCTGCAGTTAACATCTTAGCTTCGACTTTATATTTACCTTCACATGGAACTGGCTTCGGAAGATCCGCAGAGTTGATAACGATAGTTGCCGTACCATCAGCTTTTAAGTTTAAGTCTGCAGTGATTGATTTTGTGTCTTTATCGATTGCTCTGTACTTACCTAATTCAACTGCGCCCATAGCTTGCGTTGATACCGCTAATAATAATGATAAAACTAATGCTTTCATTCCAACTCCTTAATGTTTAATAGAGCCTTAGTTCTACCTCAGGTTTTTGGAAATCTAAAGAGTAAGAATTTTTACAGGTAATTTTGACATATGGCGACTACTTGAGTGACAGTCTCGGCGCCAGATCGAATAAAAAAAGCCCTGACGGTGATCCGCCAGGGCCTAGGGTTCAAGAAGTTATCTTTTTTGTAGGGTGACAACTTCCAATTCACCGAAATTAAACGATTATTTTGAAACTATTATTATCCCAATAATTTCATTGCAGCATATGGTTGCTGATTGGCCTGCTGTAAAACCGAGATAGAAGCATTCTGTAACATTGATGAAGATGCCAACTCTGATGACTCTTTAGCGATATCCGCATCCATGATACGTGATCTGGCTGCAGATAAGTTCTCGTTTTTAACATCTAAACCATTAACTGTAGATTCTAATCTGGACTGCAAGGCACCAAAACCTGCACGCATTCTCGAAACTTTTTCTAGAGCGGAATCGGTGTAACCCAATAAGTCACGAGCGCCGTCTTTGGATGCAATATCCACCGAATCTAAATTAAGTTCAGAAGGAGTGGCATTACCATCGACTTTATAAGTAATAATATTTTCTTTGCTGGCGGTTGTACCTACGTGGAAGTCAAAAACTGGATTTGAACCATCTAGTAAGTTTTTATCACCAAATTTAGTTGTTTTAGAAATACGATCTATCTCTTCAGATAAGCTCTTCGCCTCTTGTTGTAGGTAGACACGTTCTTTGTCACCTATCGTATCTGAAGCCGACTGAACACCCAACTCACGTAAACGCGTGATTAGATTGGTCATCTCGGATAGTCCACCCTCACCCACCTGAATGGCTGAGATGGCATTGAAGGCATTCGAACGAGCTGCCCCGGTTGCTCTTAACTCTGATTTCATACCCTCGGCAATGGCCAAGCCTGCAGCATCGTCAGAGGATCTAACAATTCGGTTACCCGATGCTAGTGCCTGTGAAGCATGCTCCTGCTTTTTTGATTGTGCGGATAGAGATCTCTGCGCGGCTATTGAAGCCATGTTTGTTGTCACCCTTAAACCCATATAAACGTCCCCCTAATAAGTTGTTGTTGTTCTCTTTCTTTGTTTAAAAACCGTTAATAACCAAAACGCTAAAAAATAAAAAATTAAATTATCAAAATAAAGTTGGCGGATGACTCGCACGAGATCCGGGGTGACTGACCCATAGCTCTGCGAGTTCGCCTAAGAAGGGATTTCAGATTTAGATCTTTCGATCTGAGGTCTTTCTTTCTCTTTTTAGTCCCACCAACGTGTACAAACAACTATTCGGACGTAGGTCTAGGAGACTTTAGGCTTTGGTCGAGTTTTTTTTAAAAAAAATGAATTGATTTCATAAGCTATTGAAATAACTAAGCTTTATTTTTGATAAAAATATTACCTTGGTCTAGGATAGGCTCGACCAATGTCAAGAGAGTGTTAAAAGTTCTCAAATTGAAACAATAAAAGTAGCTGAAACTACTGAGTTATTTTTCCAGCCTTCATTTTTATTACGTGATTTGCGAGAGTATTCACGTCTTCTTGATCATGAGTGATTAAATACACCGGTATATTTATCTGTTGAATTAATTCTTTCACTGTACGACGCGCTTCTACTCTTAAATCACTATCAAGAGCTGAAAATGGTTCGTCCAATAAAAGCATTCGCGGATTAGAAACTAAAGCACGCAGTAAAGCCACACGCTGCTTTTCCCCGCCCGATAAATTAGTGGCTAAAGTTTTCCAGCAGGATTCTAAATTGAGCTGAGATTTATACTTTTGCAGTTGCTTGTGCATTTCATTATGATTTTGTTCTTCGTGACGCGCCTTCAGAATTAAAAATATATTTTCTTCTGCTGTTAAGTGCGGAAATAAATCATAGGTCTGAAACACCACACCTAGCTTACGTTTGCTGATTGATAAACGACTTAATTCTTCACCTTTAAAGATCCATGACCATCCTGAAGGTTGATGTAAGCCAATCAAAGTTTTTAAAAAAGTAGTTTTACCTGAGCCAGAACTTCCCTGAATAGCGGTTACACCTGTTTCAGGTATATTTAACTCAGGAATATCGAGTTCAAAGTTATCTAACTTAAATCGTAAGTTTTTTATATGCGACATAGGCCACCCTTAATATTAAAGACACAACAGCTAAAGCACCAACCCAGTAAATCAAAATAAAGAAACTCATTAAATACGCCAATGGCAAGCGATAGCTACTTAAAAAGCCTTCCGTTACTAATCCCAAGGTTTGTGTTTGCACGCCAAGCGATTTTAAAACCGCATACTCACTAATAAACCAAACAATTAAAAACGACACCCACAGTAGCATCTGTTTTGATATCTGCCGGAAAATAATTTCAATTATGATTTGAGGCTTTGATAAGCCGTAAACTTCAGCCACCAAAATTTGCTGGCGCAAATCTTCAATGGGCTTTTGCAAAAATAATTTAAACAGTGATGGAAAAAACAAAATACTCATGGCCAGAGTCATTTTAATTAAATCGTACTCGCGCGTAACTGGAAAAGCTAAGTACAAAGTAAATCCTACCAGCACTGTCGATGCCGAAATTAAGTTTGTAGCTAAATTAAATTTTTTATTATTTAAATAATCCAATAGCCACAAAACCAATATGATAAAATTAACTGTTAGGTACACCGCCAAAGCTTTACCGGTAAAAATAGCGGCATCATAAAGGTCCCACACATACATAGAGGCAAAGCTTATATAAAAGAAAGATTTATACAGACCTATAAAATATCCGCCCAGGTACAATCCCAAATAGCCGATAATAACCCCTAAGCCCACGTAGGATTTTAGATAATTCCCAGCTACAAATGGCTCAGAGTCCTTCTGTTTATTTTTTAATAAGAAAAAGCTCAGAAAAAATATGGCCATTGCCTGAAACGCACAAAGTGAAAAAGCTGCTGACCAGTTTTGATCAACAAATATTTTTTCATAAATTAATACTTCTAAGTTAGTGCCACGCCCGCCACCCACAATTAGCGGGATAGAAAAACTCGACAAACAAAAAATGAAGATAATAAAAAAGTTAACTATTAAATCTTGTTTCAACAAAGGGAAATAAATTTTTTTAAAAAAATTAAGCCTACCTAGTGAGTACACCTCACCTATTACCGACATATTCCCCAGCTTTTCTGTTGTTACTGAGTAAGTCATTAAGGTTGCAAAGCCTAAATCAATCAGCACAAATAAAAAAACAATTCCCATTGTTCCCATCGGAAACGGATTTAAAACGGAAAATGCAATTAATATTGAATAAAGTGCTGGTAAAATTTGCGGCACTATTAACAAACGCTTAACAATGGTTTGCAGCCGCTCAGGAAGTAGTATTAGCCCTTGACTGAGCGGAATACTGAGGGCCGTTACAATCAGCGCTGTTAGTGTTGATTGAGTAAGCGTATTTTTTAAAGCCCACAACAGCTCAGACAAATCGATATCAATTGAAAATTTGTAATAAAACAAAAAGATCGCGTAAGGAATTAAAAAAAATAGTAAAAGACTGTAACGCAGTAAGTGCGAAACTTTAAATTCCTTCATTCTTACGGATTTCGACCCAAGTGTTGATCCACTTATCTAATTTGGATTGCTCGTAAAACTTAATAGGCAAAGTTTTATAAACTTTAAGTGCATCAAATGCTGTGGCTTCTTTTACATGCGCGATAACAGGCAACATATAATTTTTTTGCATTATAATTTTTTGCGCCTCAGGCGAAAGCATGAAGTTAATAAACATTTCAGCGGCTTCGCAGTTTTTACAGGTTTGTGGAATACCGGCAAACTCAACCTGAACCGGCAGCGGCTCAGTTGTTTCAATACTTAAAAACTGATCATCTTTATCTTCAACCAAGTGATACACAGGCGAGGTTACATAGGAAAACACTAAATCGCTTTGATTATTTTTAAATAGGCCATAAGAAGCCGACCAACTTGGTGAGAAGCTGTGGGCTTGCTTACTCATTTGCTTTAAATATTTAATAGCGTCTTCGCCGGATTTACTTTCAAATACCCATGCTAAAAACTGTAAGCCCGGTGAACTGGTACGCGGATCCTGCAAAGCAATTTTATTTTTAAGCTCAGGGGCCAGTAAATCTTTTAGTGAACTCACGCTGGTTTTAAGGCTTTTACGGGCTACAAACGACATAGGCGCCCAGTCATAAGGTACAAAAGTTTTCTCAACCGCTGCAGGCCCTAAGTTTTCTACAAACTTAACTCCACTGTTACGTTCAATGTCGCGCCATTTTATTTTATTAGCTACGCGAGTTACATCAAACTGATCAATTCCTAAAACCACATCAGCAACTGAGGCGTCGTTTTCAAAACTAATTTTTTGAATGGCCATGGCCATATCAGAGATTTCAACAAATTCTACTTTAAAGATATTTTGTTTTTCAAAAAGCTCTTTAAGCTCAGGGCCAGGACCCCATTTAGCAATAAATGAAGAAGACGCATAAACATGAATTTTTTTGTCTTCAATATTTTTAACCTGATCGCCGTGATTATAGTAAAACGCAGTCAACGCACCAAACACTAAAACCACAAAAACAATAAAATGTCTCATTCAATTACCACCAAAGTCCGCGACGACGTTTGAAGAAATAATAATCTAGCCCTAAACAACGGCCAGCACCAACCCAAGCCAACATAATATGGCAAGCGATTAATAATTTAAAAAATATTTCGCGGTCTACAGAATAAACGGTTAAATAATTTAAACATAAAAATACTGCTAACATTGAAACCGGTCTAACCACATAACCAATTACGTAGGACACACCTACAACTAATTGTAAGCCAATAATGACGAAAGCATAAATATGCCAGTTAGGAATAATTTGTTCGCTGAGAAGCAAACGATACCATGAAGGAATTTGTGCTTTATTTAATGCTTCAACAAAAACATCAGAATATCCGCCAACGCCGATGATATATTGTTTCCAGTCTTTTAAAACCAGATCGATGTAAAAATATCCTAAGAAAATTCTTAAGAAAGACATTGGTAATAAGTGGCCGACGTATTTGATACTTTCGAAGTAGGCTTGAAGCATGTTTAAATGCTACCTAAACTCCGCGCTTAGGACAAGCATCGTTAATAAAACAAACTTCGCATTTTGGACTTCGCGCCACACAAAGGCTTCTACCGTGTGCAATTAAATAATGCGAAAGCATGATCCAATCTTTTTGTGGGCACATCTTGTTTAATTGAGCTTCGATCTTAACCGCATCCTGACCCTTAACCCAGCCAAAGCGGTTTGATAATCGGGTTACATGAGTATCCACCACAACACCTGAAGCAATATTGTAAGCATTTCCCAAAACAACATTCGCTGTTTTGCGACCCACTCCCGACAGCTCCCAAAGCTCCTCTAGCGATTTAGGAACCTCTCCGCCATGTTTTTGCACAAGTTGTTCACAGCAAGCCTTAATATTTTTGGCTTTGTTTCTGAAAAATCCGGTCGACTTAATGAGCTCTTCAATTTCTTCAACTGGGGCTTCACTCATGGCACGAGCATCGGGATAATTTTTGAAAAGTTCAGGAGTTACTTTGTTTACGCGCTCATCTGTACATTGCGCCGATAAAATTGTGGCAATTAAAAGTTCAAAGGGAGTTGTAAAATTAAGCGCGCAGTGAGCGTAAGGATAATTTTTTTTAAGTAGTTTGAGTCCGTAACTAAACTCGACCTTTGTCTTGCTGCCGTTACGCTTGGTGGCTTTATTTGTCGCCAAAGTCGCCGATTGCTTCTACTGGACAACCTTCCATAGCTTCTTTGCAAGCCGCTTCTTCTTCTGGAGTTTCTGGCTGTTTACTAACAAAAGCATGACCGTCATCTTCATGCATAGCAAAGTTTTTAGGGGCCGATAAAACACAGGCGTCGCAGGCAATACAGGATTGATCAACGAACATTTTGCCGTTTTTATTTTCTTTCCATTTTTGCGTCAAATCAGCCATTTTAGCCTCCGGAAATCTTTATGAGCTATTATATGTAAAAAACTTCTGGGCTTAAGTCAATTTCATCCCTTCTGGATGTATCATCTGGGTGCAGAAAACAGCTAAAATAGGGCTTTGGAGGATCTATGGAAGGACCCCGTTCGCCCGAGAGTCATGAATGGACTCAAGTTGTCGACTTTTTGAATGCTAATTTGCGCCAAAACAACTCTTGGACTATTGCCAGCGAGTACCCAACCGCTTTTGCCACAAACAACATTCACAATATGAGCATCATCACAGAAGATGAAAAAATTATATCACACGCAGTTCTAAAAACACTAATTGTTAAAACTCCCAACGCCATTTTTAAGGTGGGAGCCATAGGATCTGTTGTAACCGATCCTGATCACCGTCAACAAGGTTACAGCCGTAAAAATATTGAAAAATGTATGGAACTCGCACAAAAGCAGGAATGCGATTTAGTTATTTTATGGACTGACCAATTTGATTTTTACCGCAAAATGGGTTTTGAATTGGCGGGCTTTGAATACAGCTACGTGTTTGATGACGCCTCACCGATCAAAAATAAAAACTTACGCTTTGTTACCGGCAACAATGTAGACCCTAATGCACTTTTAAAACTTTACTCGCAGCACACAGTACACGCCGTACGCGGCGCCGAAGACTTCCGTCAGTTTCTAAAAATTCCAAACTCAAATGTTTACACCGCTTGGGATCAAAACAATCAACTCTTAGCTTATGCAGTTGAAGGAAAGGGCGCTGATTTAATCAATTACGTTCACGAATGGTCAGGTCAAGTGGATGCGCTCATGGATTTATTCCAGTACATACGCGCACAAAAAAATCAGGTTATTACCGTTATGTGTCCAGCTCACTCAACTAATTTACGTGCTCAGATGGAGCCAGTAGCCAGTGTTTCACACCAAGGCTATTTAGGGATGTTAAAAATTATCAATCAAGAATCCTGCTTAACAAAAATAAAAAAAGCATTCCGAGCCGAAGGCTTTGAAAAAATTGTGCTTGAAAAACAAGGCGAACAATTTGTTTTTGGTTTCGGCACTGATTTATACACACTTTCAAAAGAATCTGATTTAATTCAGCTTTTATTCGGCCCTTTAAATGTAAATGCTCTCGATTTTGTTTCGACAGATGCGCAACAAAAACTATCAAACCTTTTACCTATGCCGCTGTGGGTTTGGGGTTGGGATTCAATATGAAAAACTTCACTCTACTTAAAAAACGAATTATTTTAACCGGAATCTTTGTTGCTATTTTTTTTGGAGCCTCTTGTTTAAAAAAACAAAACCTTGAAGAAGAAAGTTTCGGCGATGCTGTGCCACCAGAATCTGTCGCACAGGCTTTATCAGACGGTTTTGGCCCTATTGACTACAACGACATGAAACCCAATGAAGTCAGCAGCATTGTGCTGACGCAATCTATTCAGGAAGGCAACTCGCAAACTATTGAGCAGCAGGATGTTACTATTCAAAGTATTAACAACACGTCTACTTATTTACAGTTAAATGTTTTAGCCACCACCATTTCCTATAACGGCGGCGGGCAAACATCACAATCTACACGCCAATGGAGTAAAGTATTTCAAAAATACAGCGGCTTTGCACTTTCAGCTAAGCAAAATGAACAAGCCACCGCTCAGGCCGACGTCAATGAACCTATGTATATGTTCCAAGTGGTGCAAAATTTAGCACTGGGATCTTGTTACAACGAAGGCAACTACCCTGAAACCTGCCATAACTTGGTCGTAACCGACATCAATTACAAAGTTCCTTCAAGCTCGGCTCATCAACATGCTTGTGCCGACATTTATAATTGTTTAATTCCAGCTAAAAAAATTGAATTTGATTTAATCCGTAAATACGAGCTTGAATCTGACGGAAAACCAAAGCGTATACACTACACTTTGATTTTAAGCCCGCATGTACCGTTTTCATCTCGCCTTTTGCGTTACTGCACACGCTCTTTATATGACATTCAGGGCGTACCGCAAAAAGTGTTAGCTGACATATGTTACAACGTTAATAGCTACACATTTGGACAATAATTAATTAATATTGTTTTTAATGAAAAAGAAAATTGCCTTAGTATTTGGTGGTCGCTCGGCTGAACATGAAGTTTCTATTGTTTCAGCCTCTAATATTTACGCTGCTCTTGATAAAACATTATTCGATCCGGTTTTAGTCGGCATATCTAAAGAAGGCAGTTGGTATTACTTTAGCGACGCCGAAGTTTTTAAAAAATATAAATCTATAAGCGATACGGAAATGATGGGGCAAAACTTAGTAAGCCTTTTAACTTTTCACGAAAAAACTTACCTCATGGTTATTAAAACCCAGGAAAAAATTGCTTTAGACTGTGCCTTCCCGATTGTTCACGGCACCATGGGCGAAGATGGCACACTTCAAGGCTTTTTTAAAATTTTAAATTTGCCATTTGTCGGCTGCGGAGTTTTAAGCAGCGCGGTGGGTATGGATAAAGACTACATGAAGCGCATTTTAACCGATGCCAAAATTCCGAATTCTAAGTTTATTATTCTCAAAAAAGATGAAGACTACGTTTACGCCGATTTAGTAAAAAAAATCGGTACACCATTTTTTATTAAGCCTGCAAATGCCGGCTCATCGGTAGGTGTTCATAAAATTAAAAATGAAATGGATTTTACGCAAAAGTTAAACGATTCGTTTTTATACGACCACAAAGTTGTAGCTGAAGAATTTATCGAAGGCCGCGAAATTGAATGCTCGGTCATGGGTCACGGCTACCACCCAAAAGCTTCTTTACCCGGCGAACTCATTGTTAAACACGAATTTTACTCTTATGAAGCTAAGTACGTTGATCCCGACGGTGCTGTTATTCAAATTCCAGCCCGAATCTCGGCAGATGAAACTGCAAACATTCAAGCTATGGCTATCAAAACTTATAAGGCTTTGGGGTGCGATGGCATGACCCGTGTGGATTTTTTCCTTAAAAAAGATGGCTCCGTGTTTGTAAACGAAATCAACACGCTTCCGGGCTTCACACAAATTTCGATGTACCCTAAAATGTGGCAGGCCACCGGTATACAGTATAAAGACCTGATCACCGCCCTCATAAATTTGGCGTTTGAAACTCACATCACCGACAATCAATTGAAATTAAGTTTTTAATTTTTTACGCTCACCACTACATTTAGTTAGTCGCTTTTCAACCGACCACTAAAGTGTTTTACCTCTGGACCGACTTAAGATTGTGCACAGCGCTTGCATATGAATCAATTCACCCACTAAGTGTGGAAATGAACTGAGGAGTACGCCATGAAAGATATTAACTACTACGAAAAAACCGATTCAGCCAGCCAGCAAGCGTACTTAAAGCTTCAATGTAACTGCGTACTCTGCAATGCTACCCTTGAATTAAAATTTGAAACTGTAGGCGATGGTGAAATTAAAGAAGAAGCTACGTGCCCCGATTGCGAAATCAGAACCCGCGCCAAAATTCATTCATTACAGTAAAACTTACGTTAATTTTTTGACGTTTGAATAAAAAACGCCAAAACTTTGAAAATCCTGAAGCCCAAAGCCCGATTGTTTGACACCGCTAACCGCTCCGGCCACATCTACTGACGATCTATTATAACTAACAAGACCTACGTCGAGCGCATCGGCTACCTTAGTTAGCTTTTCTTTTTCACCCCACAGGTGAGCTGCAAAACCAAAATACGAAACATTGGAGTACTTCGGAATATCAAATGGGTATTTCACTGTGGATAAAATAAAGAAAGGCGAATGGATTTGATCTTGTTGCAAAGTCGAACATCTCGACATGTCTTTGGTGAACACTGCCGGTAGGAAGTTTTTCTTTTGCTCGTCATTTAACACAAAGCCTGTTTGTAAGAGTTTTGCTTTGTCGTCTAAAGCCATGTGTTTAATTTCGTCGAACTTATCAAAAGATTCTTTTTTTAGGCACGGAGTCCATACTGAATTATCTTCGATGGATTCTGAGGGTTTTAAACTATTCAAGTAAGCAGCTATACGTTCTTCCCACAATTGCTCATGCTTTTCCACAATGAATAGCCTTGAAGAGTTCCAAGCCATTTGGCCTTGGCCTAACATGAACGAGTTCATAATATCGTTAAAATTTTCTGAAGTCGGCTCTCCTATGACTGCAGCGGAGTTTTTAGTGCCAGATGAAATTTGAATTTTTTTAAAGCTCTGTAATGAAGTTTTATTAACTAAAGCTAAAATTTCGCTGCTGGAGTGGATGTTGCCTGTAAATGAAACTGCTTTAACACCAGGGTGGCTGACTATTATTTTTTTTACTTCGGCGTCGTCAGTTACAATTACGTTTACTAAACCTGCTAAGGCTTCTGATTTTTTTAGTATATCGGCTAAAATGAAAGCTGTAACTGGGGATTGGGAGGAAATTTTTACGACTACTGCGTTTCCGGCCAGTATTGCTGGAACTAAGCGGTCTAAGATTAAACGTAAAGATAAATTCCATGAGGCTACGATGGCTATTACGCCTACTGGGGAATACTGAATCCCTGAGTTAGGGTGCATCGCTTTAACTGCTGCTACTTGCTCATCAATCGACTGTAGGGCCATATCGATGGAGCTTTTTTTAACAAACCACAGTGGTAAGGCTTGGTCTAAAGCTTCAAGGGCTGCGTATTGGTCTTTGTTTTCGGTAATAATTTTTTTGAATTTTTCTACTAGGTTGATGCGTTCATCTAACGAACTGGCTTTCCAGTCTACAAAGGCTTTATTAGCCGCTTGGATAGCCGCCACAGTGCCCATCAGGTCACACGACTGCACATCGTGGAGCTTTTGCAAGGTGTATGGGTTTAACTTAATAAACTGGGCACCTGACTGATAAAAGGCATTGTCGATGTAACTGTTAATTTGCATTTTTTGAATTTAAGAGAAATTAAAATAAATACAAGTAAGATTTATTGTTTTGTAGCTTAAATGCTCTAAATCAGCATCTTAAGGGCTATTACTACTGCGTATCCTTACCTATAGCTAAAGGAAATTTTTGCTCATTTAGGCTATAATTGATTGGATTAGATTTCGAGACAACAGCTCCAGCATCGTCTTCAATAATAAATTGCTTATAAACATTTTTTACTTCCACAACCTCAGCAAAGTCATCGCAGTTAGATTCTTTACAACTTTCTGAGGTTTTAATCTTAAGCTGTATCGACAACGCTGGATACGAATGTAATATAATTTCGTCACCATTTTTTTCTAAAACTTTGAAACCTAATGTCTTTAAATGGCTAATAGTTAATGAATTCGATGAATCCTGTAACACTGACTTAAGGAAATACCAAGGATTATTTAATAAACCCACAAAAACAGTATTGGCATCATCTTTAAAGTATTTGACTAGCGCACAAGAGGTGTCATTTAAAATCTCAATACGGTAGAGTTCACTGTCTTTTTCTGTATTTGGAATTCCAGCGGCTAAAATAATTTTTTCTTTCTTAAATACACCTACAAAGTCAGACTTTAATAAAGACAACGGAAAGTTATGTTTCTTTTGAGAGTCGATCCAATTAAGGGATCTAACAATCGAAAAATTTTCGATAGATTGAACAATATCCGTTTGTAAAGAAATATCTGGCGTTGCCACCTCACACGCTTTAGTTAAAACAGACTTACTTCCCAAGCCTTTAGGTGGGAGTCCTACATACAGAATCGCACCTAGTGCACAAATACCCAAAATATATAATACATATTTTTTTTTCATAGGCCCTCAAATTGAAAAATTCAAATGGTTTGAAACACCGACTTCTTTAAAAAGAAGGCTTTTCTCTGTCTGCAATTTTACCACCAAATCATTAATTTTGTTAATCTTTTCTTGTAGTTGTTGAATCAGCGCCGGATCGGTTTCTTCTGACAATTTCGCTTCCAATAAAACTAATACGCCCGACCACAACTGATCACCGGTATTAGTTAACTTAAGAGTGGTTTCATTGAGCTTAGCTTCTAAAACAACTTCGTTATTTAAAAAGCTTGTTTCTGTTTGCACAAAAACAGAAATTTTTTGTCCAACTTTGGGTTGAACTGGTTCAAAATGAAAATTCAATATTGGTTTTTGAATTTCGAATATAGGTGTATTTTCTGCGTACGTGTTTTGTCCTAAACAAAACAGTAGCAGCAACATCATTTGCCGCATTACTTCTCCTCCATGAGTTTTTTATGCACGTCAAAGCCTAAGTTGCGGTTTTTAAACAGGTCAACATTTAATTATATATTTTTGTTTATCGATTAAAAAAATAACAGAATCTGAATGTTAGGTGGAATAATTCCACGTAAAAAATTAAAATTTTGTATCCCAAAAAGTAAGAGGCCGGTCACATACACTTGTTACCGGCCTCTTTATTATCAATAATTAGATAATATTTTTTATATGACTCACGGCGGAGGTAAACCTCACCGAGTCTAGCATTCTGTGCGACCTATGAAGTCAGCACCTCCGCCTTTGTTATGTCATATGTTTTCGATTCCATAACACCACCTCCTTTCAAACCGTTAGAACGGTTAAAACAAGAATACCTCATCTCAATATGAACAACTATTAGATAAATTTAATCTAATCCATAACAAGATCTAATGTGGAAAATGAGACGTGTAATTTTGGAATATTATTTCAGTAAACTAATAATTTTTTGTTGAATTTCTTTCATCTCAGTTTCGGATCTACGCTGGGCACGTTTAAAGTCTAAGTCGGGAATGCTCCAAGCTGGTATAAGGTGTAGATGATAATGAGGCACTTCAAAACCCGCGACTATTGTACCTACACGTGGACAGCCCGTAGCTTCTTTAATAGCCTTGGCGATTCGTTGGGCGTTTAATCCGCATTGTGTATAAATATCGGCCGGCACGTCGAACCAGTGGTTCACTTCCATTTTTGGGATAACTAAAGTGTGTCCCAGACTGATTGGGTCGATGGTTAATATTGAGATTGTTTTTTCGTCTTCGTGGATTTTGTAACTTGGTAATTCGCCGTTAATAATTTTTGTAAACACAGATGCCATGGCTCACCCCGATTATTTTTTATTAAATTTAACTTCGCCTTTTTCACTGAAAGGAATATTAAAAATTCCCAATTTTGCCGACCCGTTTATTTCATACTCTTTTGTGAAAGTATTGTTAAACAAACTCGATACCAAACTATTTAAAGATGAATATTTAAATTTTAAAGGCACGGTTACATTGTTTTCGCCTGAAGCCGGAACTTTTATACCTTCTGAAAATGTACCTTCGGTTACATCTTTACCCGAAAACTTAAGTGCATAGGTCACTTGATCTAAATTAAGTGGGATAGGATTAGGGTTTTTAATATTCATTTTAACGGCAATAGACACATCTTCTAAAGTTACGTTTGTAACTGAAAAATCAATCACCTTAACTTCAGGATCTTTTATAAGATCCTTAGTTAAACTCGAACATGAACTTAAAATAAGAGCTGCAGCTAATACAAAAAATAATTTCATTAGCGTTGTTCTGCAGGCTTCCAAGTTAAGCCTTCTTTACCTTGCCATTTACCGCGTGGACGATAGATACGGTTTTTTTCGTACTGTTCGTTAGCATGAGCAATCCATCCCGCAATACGAGATACCGCAAAGATAGGAGTAAAGATATCTGTTGGAATTCCCATAGCGTGGTACACAGTTGCCGAGTAGAAATCTACGTTTGGCATTAAGCCTTTTTCTTTATTCATTGTTGAATCAATCAACACTGACATTTCATAAAGTTCAGGACGACCTATTTTTTTAGTTAACTGCTCCGAGAATTTTCTTAAAATGGCTGCACGAGGGTCGCCGTCTTTGTAAACGCGGTGACCAATACCCATAACTTTTTCTTTAGCGTTCAAAGCATCTTTAACAAATTGTTGAGCTTTTTCGATAGTGCCGATTTTAGCTAACATCACCATCACTTGCTCATTAGCGCCGCCGTGTAATGGGCCTTTTAAGGCGCCAATAGCCGAAACAATAGCAGAGTGCATGTCTGACAATGAAGACGACGTTACGCGTGTAGCGAAAGCAGAGCAATTTAACTCGTGGTCTGCGTGTAAAATTAAACAGGTATCAAATAATTTTACTAATTCCGCATCGGGCTCAGTGCCTTTAAGCATGTACATAAAGTTGTAAGCCATAGACTGGCCAGGCTTAGGAGTTAAAATTTCGCGTTTATTACGAATAGCTTCAAAAGCTGTAACTAAGGAACCCATTTTTGCCGTTAAGCGAACCGCTTTACGTTGGTTGGCTTCAACCGACATATCATTAGCGTCAGCATCCCAGTGAGCTAATAAAGAAACTGCAGAACGCAACCAAGCCATTGGGTGAACATTTGTAGGTAATGTTTTTAATACCGCAACAAACGAAGGATCCAATGTCATGTTTTTATTTAATTCAGCTTTGAAAGCTTCTAATTCAGATTTATTTGGTAAACGATTGTTCCAAAGTAAAAAAGTAGTTTCTTCAAAAGTTGAGTTGGCCGCTAAGTCTTCAATTGTGTAACCGCGATAAATTAATGTGTTACCCACGATAAAAGATACTGCTGTTGTACAAGCCACTACGCCTTCAAGACCTTTATCTAAAGCGCCTTCATAAATATTAACTTCTGCCATATGTAATCCTTTTGAATTTGTGATTCAAAAGGATTATCAAAAGCTTACTTATTTGGCTAGCTTAATCATGCGGTCTTTAACTTCTACTACGACTACGGTCTGATCCCGTAAAGGCTCTTCCGAACCGGACTTTTTTTGGGCCTGAAAAAGTAATTCATTGCGTAAGTCGTGAACACTATTTTTGGCGTTATCGGTCATGATTTTCACAATGTTTTCAGTACCAAGCACCTCTGACAGGCCTTCGGTCACTATACAAATTTTAGATTTAGCCTCTAATTCGATAGAAGCTAGGCTCAATTTTTCAGAAAACTGCTGGCTAAATGCGCTATTTGTGGATTTTAAAACCTGTAAAGGCTTTTGCGGAGCCAAATAATAACCATTTATGTTTCCAGCGCTGCAAAACTGCAAAGAAAAATCCCGGCGATCCACAACCGCGTAAAAAGCGCTGGTAGAGTCTTGCGGAGCGGCCAGCTTTTTTAAATCTTCGGCAATCTGCTGCAGGATTTTATCCGGAGAATTCCCTTTTTTAGCTTCAAGTACATGCGAAACTTTTAAAATTAACGACATAAACAGCGCCGACATGGCATAGCCCGACGACGAAGCGATCAACATCCCAAACTTCATTTTATCTTCATGTTCAAAAATATCAAAGTAGTCGCCACCCTGTTTTGAGCCATACACAAATTTACGACTGATCTCAAAACCCGGAATAGTGGGAATTTCAGTAGGAGCTAAAACTTTTTGTACTTGATTTAAAAGTTTCATATCGCCCGCAATTTGCGACATTAATACATCCAGCTTTTGCGAAAACTTCAGAAGCTCCTGACGATAGGTCATGACTTCGGAGTCTTTTTTAGCGAGCTCGGCTTGTAAAGCCGCTACTTGTTTTTTGAGCTGTGTATTTTCGTCGGACATGCAATAAGTCTGTAGGTTGCTGCTGTTTGGGTCAAGTCCTAGCTTTGCGCTTGTTGCAATGAAACGACACTAGTTCAAATGAAGCTCTAGTAAAGTGCCAGGTCTGAAGCTCACCATTGAGCTTTCGCTTGTCGGACAACTGAGTGCATGCGCTCTTGAAACAACTAATGATGCCACCGCCTGCGCAAAGCATTCTACTTGTTGTAGTAATTTAGACTGAATCGGCAATTTATAGTATGTTTTTAAAGGCATGGCTTCGCGTAGGTATTCGGTTTTTGCAATCATATTAAAATCAACATTGCTGTACTGGAAATTTCCATATTTAAGGTTAAGGGTTTTAAGTTTTTCAGGAGTCCAACTTTCAGAAAAATAATAAATAACTCGGTTAGGAACTTTATCTTCATACTCTACGCGTAAATGTTTTGCGGACTGGTTTTCGGCGTCAAATATTTCAACAGCGGTGTCCGATTTTGGCACCAATTGCGCCTGTATGGGTTCGCCTTGCGAGTAATAGTCAACAGCTACTGAAAACTGCTGAACGGTAAAACTGCGATCTACTCCACCCTTAGGGCAGCAGCTCCATAAAAATAATGTACTTAATACAAAAAGCAGCTTTGTTTGTAGTTGAGTAAGTTTCATAAACTCAAACGGATTGCAATTTGATTACCAAGTAATCACAAAAAACAATAATTCTTAAAAAACGCTCAAAAAATGACATAACAAAAACTAATTGTTAACCCCGAAATTTCGAATTTCAATTATGAAAAATTCTAGACTACATTGACTACATGAGAAGATAAATTCTCATACACCAACAAAGAGAGGCGTTATGATGACACAAGTTAATTTCAAAAACTTAAAAAGCTCTGATAGTTTTAGCTCTCTAAAACCTGCAACAACATGCCGCTTTCAATATTCGGATGATTGGGAGATTTATTTTGAATCAGCCACATAGGCAGCGATTAGAGCTGCCCGATAACTTCTACAATAAACTAAAAAATATAGCTCTGGGCTTTATATTTTAGACAATCTTAAACCGGCTTCTTTTAAAAAGCCGGTTTCTTTTTTTAGCACACTCTCCACCGAAAGCTTCACAAGCCCCGGGCTCGCAATCTTAAGCTCATCAAACTGCTTCTGGCTTTGTGTATGCTTTTCAATTTGTGAGTTAATTTGAGTTTTAAGTAGTTTTTGCAAATAGTAACTCATGTTAAATCGCAAAATCCAGTTAGCCGTCGAAAAATAAGTTGGTAAATACGAAGGTTCCACTGTTTTTTTAAAGTAAAAGTGCCCCCAGAAACATAAAAATAAATGACTACACGCCATATGAAGAATAATGGCAAACCATAAAAAGTCGTAGCGGTTTAAGCTTGAACCTTGATTGAATAAATAATTAATCTGAGCGTAATCGAGCGCATTTAAAATAAACACCGATGAAACAATCCACGCTACAAATTGCAGAACACTAACGGCTTTCCATATTTTTTTAGTTTCGCTTTCCACATCAGCTGATAACCACCATAAATAGCTAATACGTGACAAGTAAATAGCCAATATGGCAATTGTTGCTAAGTTAATATGAAGCTCTTGTCGGTTTAAAAAGTAAAACACAAGGGCAATTAAAATATATTCTTTACGGATAAGCCATTCTAGCACAAAAAATATTACAAAAAATGTAATCATAGCTGTTAAACGGCCATCTAATAAAAATAATACGATTGGATTTTCAAAAGATAAAAGCTGCACCAGCGACCATGAGTTTTTAAAAGGATCAAACGCAATGGTCGCAATAATAAAAATTAATGGCCACATGGCTATATTTGAAAAACACAGTTGCATTAAGTTGGTGCGCGCGTCGCCGATTTTAAAATCGTACTTTATAATGCCTTCAAGCTGGCTGCGTGCGGGTGTGTACGAAAGCATTGTGTCTTTAACAGCGTTTATGATTTGTTGAACAGTCTGTTTTATATTACTCATAATCTAACTCCGTAAATATCAAATCGAATTAATTTACCTTCGGTACTTGAGTGGGGGTTTAGTAGCTGTGGCGCTTTGATTGGACGCTTAACCACTACCCTTTTTGCTCCATTAAAACTCATTGCGGCCTCTAGCACCTGTGCGGCGTCGTCGTCGCTACCTACTAAGTTTCTGAAAAATACCATTTCTTGCCTTGGTAGGGCTGATTTTGTTTTTTCTGGAAACATGGGATCAAAATAAATGACATCAGTCTTGTTTTTATTTTGTAGTAAATAATTTAACGAATCGCCGAATTCAAATTTTAAGTTTAAACTCATTCCGTTATCAGCTGCGTGTTGTGCGGCTTCATTCAGAGCTAAGTAAATTAAGGGATTACGCTCAAGAGCTGTAACTTCGTAACCCAGCTGAGCTAAAAAAACACTGTCTATACCAAGCCCTGCGCTTAAATCTAAAACTTTAAGCCCGTAGCGGCCCGTACCCAGCGCTTTAGAAATGAGTTCACTTTTAATGCCGGCCTTTTTTTTGTGATAATTTTGTTTGTTATCTACAAAATTGATACAGAACTTATTTCCATCGTTATCAAAAATTGCCGGACAGTTTGCAGACATGTCGATTTCTCGAATAAAACCGGCATTAAAATTATTATGTAACAAAAATTCAGTCCACTGCTTTGCGGTTTGTGCTGCTTGGGTGGTGTTTACATTGGTAAAATTAATTTGTGAGCTCAAATGATGTCGGCCCACAACGCCCAGAGGATTTCCATAAAAAATATAAAAACCATCATGATAAAAGTTTTATAAGCCTCTTTACGAACGGTTTGCAAACCTGAACCCATTGGGCTTTTGATATTTGAAATTTTCATGAACATAGGAATGGACCAAAAAATTAATAATAGGCTGCCAAACACCGCCCAGAATGTGCTTGAATAAAAGTAATGAAATAAAACCCATAGCCCGATAAACACAACCCAGCCAATGAGTAAAAACTTTTGTGACCAGTCAAAACCCAGCTTAGTCATGCTGTTACGTATACCCGACTGCGATGAGGTCATAATATGCGAAAAATTATTCACCTGAATTAAATATAAAACGGCAAAGCCCCACAACACGCCGAAAGCTAAAACTTCGGTATCTACCCCAGAGCCTAAAGCCACTTGGTAACCTGATACTAAAGCCGGACCAATCAACATAAATAAAATAAATTCGCCGAAGTGCTGGTTTTTGTAGGAGTTATCTTTAGCAAAGCGTCCGGCAAAAAATAAAATTAGTGCAACTGCAATAACTCGCGGAAGCTCTATTTGCACAAGAGCCACTGGTAAAACTAAAATAGCCGAAGCTAAAATTAACCAAAGTGAAATTCTTGAGGCTTTATGAGCGCTGATCCAGCCTAATCTGATAGGTTTGCGGGTAGAATCTAAATTAACTCGGTCAAAGCCGGAAATATGATCGTAAACATCGTTACGGATATTTAAACCTGCAAACAGTAATAAAGTTGCGATGGAAACCAACAACATTGAATGTGGGTCAAAAAAGCGGTTATCTACTGAGTTTTTAGCTAAAACAAAAAACAATGGAAATAAAATTAAAATAAAACTTTTAAGTTTTACTAACGAAGCCACTACTTTAAGTTTTGAAGGCTTCTGAATTTTTGAAATTTCTTTTAATTCAAAAGTAACGGATTCTTCTTCGGTGCCTAGGTTGTAGGTTTTAACCGGAATAGCTCTTTGGTTTGATTCTTTACTGCCCCACAGGTGATTTAAAAAATCAGGATCATTCTTTTTAAGAGTGATGTACTGAGTAGGCATTTAGGCAGAAGGCTTTCTGCGCCAGTAAAGAACTTCAGTTAAAGGTTTTAAGTTTTTAATTAAAGCTTTTTGTTCTGGTTTTAAAAGTTTGTCTAAATTTTCTAAATGGTGGTTATATAAATCAATTAGCTTTGTATTGATGTGGTCAAACTCTTCAACTTTAGCGGTGAAGGCTTTTTTGCCGGCTTCCGGATTATTTGAAAACGCTAAATACAGCTCTGAAATAGTGGTGGATTTAATAACGTGATCGAGCTGAGCTTTAGTCATTCCGCTCGTCATAAAGGCACCGAATGAATTTAAGTAACCGGATTTAAGATCTCCCAGTACGGCTTTGCCTTCGTCGTTACGGATGTCGTAATCGAGTAAGTCGTCGCTGCGTTGGAAGAGCTGACCTAAAATTGAACCCATTTCGTTTAAAATAAAATGCAATTCTTTATCGTAGTTTTCTTGCGCGATAAACGGAGCACGTAAGCACCACTTAAACAGCGACGCAGTCTTTAAGTTATGAATGCGGTCCAACTGCTCAAGCGTAACGAAGTAATCGCCCACCACAGAATCCTGCAACCACTCGCCTTCTAGTAAATCTGAAATCATTTCTGAGGTGTATTGCACCAGCTTGATATTACCAAAATGCGAAAGGTTCACCATTACGCGGGCTAAAAGGTAATCGCCGGAAAGTACGGCGTACTCGGGTGTGTATTTAAGCCATGCGGTTTTTTTACCGCGGCGGAGGTGTGATCTATCGACCAAATCGTCGTGCAGTAAAGAAGCGTTATGAATAAACTCGATAGTTTGTGCTAATAAATTTTGCGTTGAATGTGCAACTGACAGGGGTTCAGACACAAAGCCTATAAGTTTTGATCTAAAACCTTTACCGCCTGAAAATAAATCATCAAAAAGCATATTAAGCTTTGGTAAATAGGCCGGAAAATCCTGCGGAGAGTATATTTTGTAATTCATAACAATAGTGCTAGTTTTGTTAATTCTTAAGCTTGAGTCAAGGCCGACTCAGGCATAAGATACAAACATGCCAGAAAACACCAAAAAAGATTTATTTTATGAGCAAGGTTTAAAGTTTGAGTGCCAAGGATCAGGTAAATGCTGTACCTCGCACGGCGAATTTGGCTTTGTATTTTTAACCAAAGAAGATCGCGCCCGCTTTGCCAAGCACCTAGGTATTGGCATTGGCGAGTTTAAAAAGAAATACTGCGACCAAACCAATGGCATTTGGCATTTAAAAGAAGACAAAAAAAACACCGACTGCATGTTCTTAAAAAGCAAACGCTGCTCAGTTTACGAAGCCCGCCCCAACCAATGCCGTACATGGCCTTTTTGGCCTGAAGTGATGAACGCCAAAGCATGGAAATCCGAAGTAGCATCGTTTTGTCCGGGAGTCGGAAAAGGGAAGCTCTGGAGTAAAGATGAGATTGATGCGATTGTTGCAAAGGATAGGGAGAATGAGCGGAAGTTGTTGAATGGGGAGTAGGATTTATTCATTTTTTAAAAAAAATGCCTCAAAAGCATCATTAATACTTGCCTTGTGCATAACTAGCTACGTCTTCAGCAATGTATATTCAAAACCGGTAGATATTTTCGCAAGAGATTTCTTACAGTTTTTTAACTCACCAATAAACTCAACAATATCAAGCCAAATCGCAATAGTCGATATTGACAGCAATACGATTAATTTTTCATCACCCCTAAGATTTACAGAAATTGAAAAACTTATATTAGCCTTAAAAAAATATGATCCTCAAGCCATATTACTAAACATAGAACCGATAGATTTCACAGATTCCCTTGATGAAAGAAAAAAATTATATCAATTCTTAAAAACAAATAATATCTACCTAAGCAAATATACAAAATCGCGATCTGGTAAGATAAAATTTTACGAGGATTCCGTATTCTCCGACTATGAGCCTAGCTACCCTTCAACATTCACCACGGATGATAATGATACTTATGCCTCACCAAGACGAATGCTTTTACAGTTTTTCGGAGAATCAAACAATACTACACTACACACTACATTGGAGGAAATGGGTTTAAAGATCCTTCCAATAAGCAATTTTCAATATGCATTTGAAAGAATGAATACACTTCAACTATTTAACAAATTTTATAAATCAGCACAATTTAACGCTTTAGAAGCAGAAAAAGTAATAGTTGGAAATATTAATCCTAATGCCTTAAAAGAAAAAGTTGTCGTACTTGGAAGGGTTGATGAGTTTAGTTTTATGGCTTCCGAAAATCCACTAAATTTGTTCGGCAAACCTTTAGCATCTTCCAACTTAAACGATAGCCTCACCCCTCTGCATCATATTCTGGCTAATCAAATCAGTACTCTTCAAACTGGTGATTATATTAAATATATAAACGGTAAATATATACTTTACGTTTTGAGTTTAGTTTTAATATTACTCATTTTAATCGAAATCAGTGCTCAAAAAAAACTTTATATTTTTTTGCTAATTCTACCATTAGCTATTCTTTCTCAAATTTTATTGTACAGTTCTTTAAGTTACTACATGGATATGACGTCGACGTATATCATGTTAATTTCTATTCAATATATAGCGGTTCCTGTGATCTTACTTGCTATGTTTAAACAAAAAGAACGACAAAAGTTACAAGATATCAGTGACACCAGAATTGACGCACTTTTATCCGTTTCAGAAAAAGTAGCACATGATATCAGATCTCCATTAAGTGCTATAGGCCTAATTCTCAGTCGTACAAAATTCGAAAATCCTGAACACAAAGAAATAGTAAATAACGCCTTAAAACGTATAGATGAAACAGCTGAAAATATTCTTACAAAATATACTTCCAAAGACCAATCCAAAAATACGTTTGATAATGTTGATTTACATGAAATGCTTTCAAAACTAATATCAGAAAAACAATTCTTAGACCCAGAAATTGAATTTATATTAAATAGTAATTCTACAAAAATATTCGCTTCGGCCCACTCTATCGAGTTAGAAAGAGTCTTAAGCAATATATTTGATAATTCAATTTTCGCACTAAAAAACAAAAAACCACGATTAATAAAAGTTTCATTAAAAATTTCAAACAATAAGATCATTTTGGAAATTTACGATAATGGAACAGGTATACCTAACAGCGTACTAAAATTACTTGGTCAAAAACAATTCACTACTAAATTAGGCCAAAAAGGAAATGGAATTGGACTTCTACATGCCAAGCGAACTATTGATCGAATGGGTGGTAACTTGAAAATTGAATCTACCGAAAACGAGTATTCAAGAGTGACAATTAAGCTTCAACTTGCCACCTAATTTCATGGCAAATTTTTTGCTCCTATCTTCTTAGAAACTAGGAAAAACCGCCAAATGCAATTAAGACGCTTTAAAGACATTATAGCGATCAAAAATGACACCGGTGTCGTATTAAACGACACCATAACGGCGTTCCATGCTTCGAACCTTGAAGTAGCTGAAATCGATCAAGAAACCTTCGATAAAATGACTGAAATCAGCGTATTTACCGGAGAAATTCCCAAAGACAAAATAGACTTAGAATCTAGCGCATTTAATGCTTTGGCCGAATGGAATAGCGAACTAAATCCCGACGCAAAATCAGGCAAAATGGAGTTCGGAATCCGCAGCATCACACTTAACGTAAATCAGATTTGTAATTTAAAATGCGCATACTGCGCTGCCGGTGGAGATGGAACTTACGGCACCCCAACTACGCAAATTTCAGTTGAAAAAACTCTTCCTCAACTTAAATATTTTCTTTCAAGTGTAAAGCCCGGACAAACATTTGCAATTTCATTTGTTGGTGGAGAGCCACTTCTTCACCCAAAAGCGATCAAAGCAATTAATGCGTACGTAATAACAGAATCTAGCAAATACCAAATCAAGCCAAAGTTTAAAATTGTAACTAACGGCACGTTAATTAAAGATGAAACTTTAGAGATTCTACGCTCTATGAATGTTGATTTAACAATAAGTTTTGATGGCACCAAAGAAGCTAACGACATCGCTCGCCCCTCTAAAGACGGCAGCAGCACTACAGAAAAAATCCTAATTGGCTTGGCTCAACTTCAAAAGAATCGCGGACAAATCTCTAGCATTAATTTTTCTGCTATTACCTCAACAACTAATACTAATGTTTTCGAAAATTATATCTACCTTAAAAGTTTAAATCCAGATTCTATCGAATTTGTTTTTGCAAATGATGAAAAAGATCCAGCAGTTCAACAGAAACACATCGAAGGATTAAATAAGATTTTAGCGCATGCATGGACCGCTGGTGGCGAGAAAGAGCTACGTAAGATCAAGTCTGTAGATCACTATTTTTACATGTTAGATAACCAGCAAAAGACCGAAAACTTCTGCGGTGCTGGAAAAAACTACCTAATGGTAGACGCTAAGAACAAGCTCTACAGCTGCGTTTGGGACGCCAACTTAAAAGAGGAATCCGTGGGTAGCAATGAACAGCTAGACCATGAGAAGCTATCTAAGCTATCGAAATCTTTAATAGAATTAAATAATTGCAACACCTGCTGGGCCAGATTCCTTTGTGGCGGCGGCTGTATGCACATCAATAGATCGCATAATGGAGATAAACACAAAAAGAGTATTTTGTTCTGTGAACGAACAAGAAGCTTGATTTTACAGGTACTTATGTATTACAAATTAGCTAGAGCTGCTAATCCATAAGGCAGACAAGGACAATATATGAAGACAACACATATTAAAAAAGTTAAGCCACATAAGAGCGCTGGGCCAGGTAATGGCGGCAATGGTGGCGGCACTGGTTGCGAACCAAAAGTTTAATAAGTTACCTAGAGTAACTTATTTATGAATTTCTTTTCCTCTCTCAAACATAATTTAGTAAATAATAGAAAAATTGTATTCGTTTATAAATTGATCGTAGCAGCTATTGCTGCGACAGTTATTCAATCAATAAGCTTCGATCTTTTAGAAGTATATTTAAGTGACTCGCAAATTAGAATAGCTACCTCAATAGGAACAGATCAAAAACAATCTCCCAATGTTGTATTGGTTGAGATTACACCTGAAACCGTAAAAAAATTTTCTGGATACCCAAAAGCTTCACATCATACTGATTTACTTAAAAAAATAGAAGGCTGCTTTAACTGCAATATAGTTTACAACTTAAGAAAAACAAATGGCCAGCTATCAAACGTAGACGGTTCGTATGAAGAAAAAGCTGCTTTTGCCAAAAAATCAATACAATTACAAAATGTCTTTTTTATTTTTGATGACATGGACTTAGCAGGAAATGGCGCACTCTTAAATTCTAAACTTAGTTTACCAATGAACGCTCTCCCCCTCTCGTCCGCCCCAAAAACAATAGACAGTAAAATCAATTCGAAAAGTCCAGTGACTAGAAGAATTATCTTAGATTACCAAAATCAAAAACTTTTTCATTTTCAATTAGCCGAAAAATACAACGAAGACATTAAAGACAAAAAAAATATATGGGGTTCTTTTGAAAAAAGTGGAACAACTCAAGTCTTTATCCACTTTCGGCCAAATAATACTTTCCCTAGATACGATTTTACAGACGTCTATGAAGGCAAAATCGACAAGTCTTTATTTAATAACAAAATTATCATAATTGGCGAGAATACATTTAACTCAATTGATGACTATGCAGACAGTCCTTTTGTATTAGAGGGCAAAGACGTAATAACTACTTCAGAATTACATGCTAACATGCTTGAAACCCTCATTAACAACAACGCTCCAAAAAAACAACCAAAAGAAGTTAATTTCTTCATTACATTTTTACTATCAATAATTACACTTTATGTCGCCCTATCTGTTAAGCCCTCTAGAGGCATTTTAATATTATTAGGTACTTTTATAATCTTCTGGATCACTTCAGGCTTACTTTTAACTCGCTTTAATATTTGGCTGGATATGGCCCACCCCCTGCTCACCATCTTCCTATGCTACTACTTCTTCATCCCTTACCGCCTAATCATCGAAAATCGTCGCAGCTGGGAATACCTGCAAAAGAATAAGCTCCTCCAACAGGTAGAAGAGCTTAAAACTAACTTCATCTCGATGATGTCCCACGACCTTAAAACCCCTATCGCGCGTATTCAGGGCATGACTGAGGTTATTTTAAAAGACGATGTTCACCTTAGCTCTACTCAAAGAGAAGCCGTAGACACCATTAAAGGCTCTTCTGACGACCTTTTAAAGTTTATTAACTCTATCCTTCAATACGGCCGCATCGAGAGCCAAGGCGTAGAGCTTCATAAGCAATCTAAAGACATTAACCAGCTGTTAAAAGACGTTATTAAAAAGCACGAGTTCTTAGCTAAGGTTAAAAAGATCAAAATCAATACTGAGCTTGAGCCCATGTTTCCTGTGCCTGTAGATCTTGATTTAATGAAGCAGGTGTTATCTAATTTAGTTGAAAACGCCATTAAGTACAGCGTTGAAGATTCAACTGTTACGGTTAAGTCCCGCGAAGAAAGTGATAAGGTCCTAATCGAGGTTATAGACAACGGCATGGGTATCCCTGCTGAAGACCTACCTAACATCTTTATGAAGTTCTACAGAAGCCATAATGTGAAAACTTCTACTATTAAAGGCACTGGTCTTGGTTTGTACTTAGCTCAGTACTTTGTTAACCTTCATAAAGGCGAAATCACAGTTAAGAGCGATGTAACTTCGGAAAATCACGGCTCTACGTTTACAGTTACTCTTCCACTGAATACTTAATTCTTAGATATATGCTTTCTATAATATCCTCATGACATATTGATTAACCAAATCCTTCAATCTTGGTGGCCTAGTTTCAAATGGTTGCGCACTTCTATATGGCATTTCACACCTTTTCCTTAAATCTACATAAGTAATTGAAATTATTGATTATTTGATTCAGTCCAAATTTGGACTGAATCAAACACACTGACCGCAAAACCTATACTCAGCCTTAGGAGAATTAAATCAATAATCAGATTATTCAATTTCTGAAAACCGAAATCAGATTCGAAATCCAATCTAAAATGAAAACCACGCCCCCATTTCTGTCACTCCGTCAAATCCCTATACAGGCAAAATCTACAATCCCCTGTCAGAAAAATAACAGGCGAAATTTATTTTACGATCGTTTATATTTCATTCTCAAATTACCGAAGGCACCACTTTGCGAATGCACGCGTAAAGACTGTGTAACCGGTAAAAAACAAGTCTGTTGGAGGCTGTTATGTTAAAAGTTCTCGTAGTTGATGATGATCAGGCCCTACGCCTATCTATTAGATCAGCCCTTGAAGGTGTAAAAAAATTCACTATAGAAGAAGCTTTTGACGGCGTTAACGCTCTTGAAAAAGTTAAAGCCTGCCCTGCAGGTCAACGTGCATATGATATCGTTATTTTAGATGTAGACATGCCTCGCAAAAACGGTTTACAGACGTTAAAAGAAATCAAAGAACACGATCCAGGAATCATCGTATTAGTATTAACCGCTCACGCTACCGTTGAAGTAGCCGTACAAGCGGTACGCGATGGCGCTTATAACTTTTTATCTAAGCCAATTGCCGGTGAAGAGTTATTAAACTTATTAGATAAAGCTGTTAATGCTCACACATTAATTTCTACTTTAGCAGTTTCATCACCGGTGTTTGTAGATGAAGGCCGTAAAATCATCGGTAACACTTCACAGATGCAAAAGGTATTTAACGTAATTCATAAGTTAGCTAAAGTAGACACGCCAGTTTTAATTCGAGGTGCTTCAGGTACCGGTAAAGAGTTAGTGGCTAAGGCCGTTCACTTTAATTCGGCCCGCAAAGACGAAAAGTTTGTTGCGATCAACTGTTCGGCAATTCCTGAAAATTTATTTGAGTCTGAGTTATTCGGCCACGAAAAAGGTTCGTTCACCGGCGCAGGTGAAAGAAAAATCGGAAAGTTTCAGTACGCTGAAGGCGGAACTTTATTCCTGGATGAAGTGGGCGATATGCCACAGCTCATGCAGGTTAAAATCCTTCGCGTGTTACAGGAAAAATTATTTACTCCGGTGGGGTCTAACCGCGAGATTTCAACTAACGTACGTATCATTGCCGCTACTAACCGCCCGTTAGAAGAAATGATGAAAACCGGTCAGTTCCGCGAAGACTTATTTTATCGCTTAAACGTTGTACCTATTTTCTTACCTCAGTTAAGTGACCGTAAGGGCGACTTAGAAGTTTTAATCCACATCTTTATCCGCAAGTTCAATCAGGTGCACAACAAACGTGTTACCGGAATTTCGGCTGATGCTTTAACGGTATTAAAAAAATACAACTGGCCGGGAAATATCCGCGAACTAGAAAATGTTATCGAGCATGCCTTCGTACTTGAATCGACAAATTCAATTTGCTTAGGAAGCTTACCTGAAGCGGTTCTGGATGCTGTTGGTGTTAACTTGGTTGAAACGATGTCGATTATTGAGAGTCAATCAGAAACAATAAAAAAATCTGCTCAGAGCTTCAGCGATGAAGAAATCGATTCAGAAAGCGATTTTGATATTGACTCGGAACTTTCAGACGATGGTTTGGACGATGCTTCTGACGAAGATATCAGCATTGCCTTCCCAAGTAATGGTTTGCTGGATTTTAATGCCCAAAAAGAAGAGTTCGAAAAGCAGTTTATTATCAAGGCTTTAAAGACTTTCAAGGGTAGAATCAACCAAACTGCTATTCACGCCAACATTCCTAAAAAGACCTTACTTCGTAAAATTGAGAAGTACGGAATCGTGGCGAAAGATTACGCAGAACCAAAAAATCAGCAGTAGTTTTTTTCGCGATAATTTTTAACAAAATTTTGCAAAACGATATTGTTGACTCAATTTATCGGGATGGTTAGCGTAGCCATCCCATGACAGTGAATCCATTACCGCCACAGGCCTACACTAAAGAAACTTTGCAGAAAGCTTACACTTGGCTTCTGACTCAAGGTCCGTCTGTTAAAGAAATGGCAAGCACTCAAGACATGTTAGTGAGCTTGTATTTAAAAGCTCAACGTAGTGGTGAAGCTTCGTTAGATACTCCAAGCATTCAGAACTTCAAACAAGAGCTTAAAAACCTGGCGTCGATGATTGGTGACTTACAAACTCCGCAGCAGGCCGCGCATATAGCGGCCCAACAACAAGTACATTCAACACAGATCGCTCAACAACAAGCTCCGCAAACACCTGTAAATTCGCCACAAGCTTCAGTTCAAACTAAAGCTTTACCTGTTGCTGGATTAACTCAAACGATTAAAGAAACAACAGCTACGTTACAAAATAATGGCAACCAGTTTTCGGGTTCAAATAACAACAGTTTAGGACAGTTAGATCTTCAATCTCTACAAATTTTGGCTGAAGTTCGACAGAACTTAAATTTAAGTTCTGATATTGAAGCTTTACGCGCATTGATTTCTTTGGGTTATAAGCAATTTAAAAAAATGAACTAAACAAATTCTATTTGTCGCACTTAGGCAAGCCCTATCTAATATTTAAAATACTGCACATATGCCAATCGTTTTGCTACTATTTTCATCTGACCTATAAGGAGTTTTCACTTGTCGAGCCCAACATCAACACCCACCAACACCCCGGACTACAAAAACACTATTCGTCTGCCTCAAACAGACTTTCCAATGAAGGGCGATTTACCGATTAATGAACCAAAAATTATTGCGAAGTGGGAAAGCGATAAAATTTATCAACGCCTTTTAGAAAAAAATAAAAACAACGCTGGTTTTACTTTACCGGACGGCCCTCCGTACGCGAATGGCTCTATTCACATCGGTCATGCTTTAAATAAATCTTTAAAAGATTTTGTTATTAAGTACAAAGCGATGAAAGGCCACTACGCACCCTTTGTTCCAGGTTGGGACTGCCATGGTTTACCTATCGAGCACAAAGTTATGAAAGCTTTAGCCGATAAAAAAGAAGTTAAAACCGATCAGGAAATTTTAGCACTTTGCCGTGCTGAAGCTAACCACTGGGTTAATCACCAACGCGAACAATTTAAACGTTTAGGTGTAATGGCCGACTGGCAAAATCCGTATTTAACAATGTCGAAAGAATACGAAGCCGAAGAAGTTCGTGAATTTGCCAGAGCCTTTAAGCGCGGCGTGATCTATCAAGGTGTTAAACCTGTTTACTGGAACTGGACATTGAAAACAGCTTTAGCCGACGCGGAAGTTGAATACCACGATCATAAATCGCCTTCGATCTACGTTAAGTTTGAAGTTAAAGATGCAGACACTCTTAAAAAATTAGGAAGTCCTGCAGAAAAAACTTCTTTAGTTATTTGGACAACAACTCCTTGGACTCTCCCGGCAAATACGGGTATCGCTTTGCACCCAGAATTTGATTACGCCGTTTACTCAACTGAAATCAACGGCCAAAAAGAAAACTTAGTGATCGCAAAAGCTTTAAAAGAATTTTTCGAAAAAGAAATTGGCTTAACACTAACTGAGAAAAAAGTTTTCAAAGGTGCAGAGCTTGAATTAGGTAAAGCCCAACATCCGTTTATTGATCGTTCTTCTACAATCGTATTAGGTCTTCACGTAACAGCTGATACCGGTACCGGTGCCGTTCATACAGCTCCGGGCCACGGTGCAGACGACTTTAGAGTCGGTAAACAGTATAACTTACCAATTTTGAATCCTGTTGATGATGGCGGACTTTACACGGAAGACTTTGCTGAAATGAAAGGTACCAATATTTTCAAAGCTAATCCGTTGATTATTGAAAAATTACGTACTTCAGGCCATTTATTAAAATTTTCTGAATTCGTACACAGCTATCCACACTGCTGGAGATCTAAAACTCCGTTAATTTTTAGAACAACGGCACAATGGTTTATCGGCATTGATCAAGAGGGCTCGCAAATACGTCAAAAAACTTTAAAAGCTTTAGACGATGTACAGTTTTTCCCTGATTGGGGGCGTGCGCGTTTCCAAGCCATGATGGAAAACCGCCCAGACTGGTGTTTATCGCGCCAAAGAATTTGGGGCGTACCAATTCCTATTTTAACTTGCGTCGCTACCGGAGCACCGTTAGCTGATTATGATATCATGATCAAAGCAGCCGACATAGTGGCTGAGGGCGGCATCGAAGCTTACTACAAGGCTGATGCAAATGCTTTAGCTGGCACTTCTTGGAAAAAACCAGCTGATGCTAAACCAGAATTTGGAACTCAAGGTTTCAAAATCGGTCGCGATATTTTAGATGTTTGGTTTGACTCAGGCGTGTGTCACGCAGCCGTTCATTCTAATCATTCAAAATTCGGTTACAAAAATGTTCAGGCTGATTTGTACTTAGAAGGTTCAGATCAACATCGCGGCTGGTTCAACACTTCAATGTTGTCATCTATGGCGACAACTGAAAAACCGCCATTTAAAGCCTTAATCACTCACGGATTCGTGAATGATTCTCAAGGCCGTAAGATGAGTAAATCATTAGGAAACGTAATTGACCCTAACGAAGTTTCATCTAAGAGCGGTTCTGAAATCGTACGCCTATGGGCAGCTTACGGCGACTACGGTAACGACATCGGTTGCGGTAAAGAAGAATTAACCCGCGTAACTGAAACTTACCGCAAAATCAGAAACACTATGCGCTTCTTATTGGGCTCTACTTCTGACTTTGATTTCAAAACAGATAAAGTAGATGTTAAAAACATGACTCAGATTGATCAGTGGATGTTACATCAATTGAATCAGTTAATCATGGACGTAACAAACTCTTACGAAAAATATGAGTTTTACAAAGTTTACCACTTATTAAATAATTTCTTCACTGTGACTTTATCGGCCACCTACATGGACGTTTTAAAAGACCGTCTTTACACTTGGAAGCACGACGGAACTGCTCGCAGAAGTGCGCAAACAGTATTGTATTACACAACATCTGCCTTAATCCGCATGATGGCGCCGATTTTATCTTTCTTAGCTGAAGAAACATATTCTTACTTTAAAGGAAAAACTCAGGATTCAGTTTTCTTAGAAGATTTCCCTAAAGCTCAAGAAGAGTGGAACCAACCGGCCCTTCATGAATTGTTTGTACAAATTTTAAATGTACGTGGCGATGTTCAGAAAAAATTAGAAGAACTACGCGCGGCTAAAACAATTGGTTCAAGCTTAGAAGCTGCAGTTAGTGTAACTGCCGATAACGAAGTATTAAGCTCGTTAAAAGCCGCTACAGACTTACGTGAAATTTTAATTGTGTCTAAAGTGGAATTGAAACAAGGCTCTTACGGCGTATTGGCCGCAAAAGCTGAAGGCGATAAATGCGTTCGCTGCTGGGTTTACTCAAATGAAATTTCTAAAGCTGAAAAAACTTTAGGAGTTTGCCCTAAGTGTGTTGAGGCCTTATCGTGAGTTTTAACTTTGAGCGTAAGTATTTATTACTAATGTGTATTTCGGGTTTATTTATTTCATTAGACCAGATCACCAAGCTTTATGTGCATACGCAGTTTCAGTTACATGAATCAGTTCCGGTTATTCAGAATTTTTTCCACATCACCTATGTCAGAAACTTCGGTGCGGCTTTTGGGTTTTTATCGCAAATGCCGCAGATGTTCCGCGAAATTTTCTTTTTACTGGTTTCTCCTATTGCCTGTTTAATTATTCTTTATATTTTAAAGGGTGTTAAAAACGATGATACCCGTCAGATATTGGCACTAAGCTCAATTTTTGCGGGGGCAATCGGCAATTATTTAGACCGTTTACAATTCCGTTACGTAATTGATTTTGCAGACTTTCACTACGGAGTTTTATCGTGGCCGGCCTTTAATATAGCTGATATGGCCATTGTTGGCGGAGTTTGTTTTCTGATTTACTTTATGCTGACTGAAAAGTCGGAAAATTCACCAGAAAGTAAAAGTGACGCTTCATGATCCCTTATATCAGTATTGGATCATTACAAATTCCCACATTTTTTTTAGTTATCAGTTTAAGCTTAAGTGCATTGTTAGTTTTTCTTTCTTACCGGGTAGAGCAATTTTCGAAAAATCGTGCGCAGGCTTTTGATATTGCATTGATGTTAATGCTTTCAGGGTTTGTCGGTGGCCGCCTCATGCATGTATTTTATGAAGAGTTGAACTATTACCTGATTAACCCTTGGCAAATTTTAGCTTTCTGGAACGGTGGCTTCGTATTTTTGGGTGGTTTAATTTCGTGCCTTATTACCGGAACTATTTATGCGCGCATCAAAAAAATTAGCTTTGGTGAATGGGCTGATTTCTTTACACCTCTGTTTTCACTTGCACATGCACTTGGACGCATAGGTTGTTTTCTGTCGGGCTGCTGCTTCGGCAGCATTTGTTTTTTACCATGGGCATATAGTGGACGCCACCCTACCGCTTTGTACTTGGCTGTGGGTGAATTTGTAATTTTTCTTGTTTTACTGCTTTTTGAAGGCAAAAAGGCAATGCCGACGAAAGGTTCATTATTTGTAAAGTGGTTACTTCTTCATAGTTTATTACGCTTTAATGTAGAATATTTTCGCGACGACTTCCGCGGATTATTTATTTTCGGACTTTCAATATCTCAGATTATAAGTCTTATTATTGTCGTATTCTGCGTAAGCTTCTTTGTGAAAGACGCTAAACGCTCAAAGGCTAAAATATAATGAACAAGCTGCTCATTATACCGAGATTTTTAATGAGCCTTATAATTTGCCTGATAGCCCTCATACTTCCTTACAAAATCAGACTCATTTTTTTTAAAGTTGTATCTGAGATTGTTCATTTACCTTTTAAACTATTCGGCTTTATTGCCAAATGGCTTTTAAAACAACTAAACGCAGGAAGCACCTATGAAAAATAGCTGTGCTATTTTGTTTTCGGGCGGCACAGACTCGCTGTGCTCAGCAGCCCTAGCTGCTGAAACCTATCAGGAAGTGCATTTAATTACCTATTTTGAAACCGGCACTCAGTCATCAACCTCGCCGGAAGCTAACGTTCAAAAACTGCGTGTACATTTTCCTAAGACTGTTTTTACACACACTTTAATATCAACAGATTCAATTGTTAAAGAGCTCAGTTATGAAAATTATTTTGTAAATTTACTGCGTTTTGGATTTTACAACCTGTGCACCCCAGGACTGAGTTCACTGAGCTGGCACATCCGAACTGTGCTTTACTGTAAAGAACATAATATCAGTACAGTATTTGACGGAATGACAAAGGAACTGATGCATTTACCTGGTCACATGCCTGAAATACGCAGCCTATTTGCCGATTTATACAAAAACTACGGCATCAGCTTTTCAAGCCCCGTAATCAATTGGGAAGTACCTGAAGATCAAAGGTATATCGACAGATTAATTGTGGACCGTCACGGCTTTACCGCAACTGTAAAACCCAAAAAAACTACAGGTCAATGGCTTTACGACAAAAAAATTCTTCCTCATCCAAATATTAAAGGCTCAGAATTTGATAGACTCATGCAACACGATTGCTACCCGTTTGTAGTTTATAACATGCTAGTGTTCTGGCTGTTTGAACCTGTTATAGGCTATGATAGATTTAAAGCCGGCCTTGCCCGTTTTATGTTAAACAAAATAGATATCGCAAAACTTTGGCTAAATGAAAATTTAAATACATCGGTAAAGGCCTCTACATGAAAGCTTTAAAAGTAACGGCATTTATTCTTATTCAACTGACTATATGTGTTGTTATAGTTGAATCCGGCTCGTATCTGTTTTTGAAAAATACCGACAATCCCTCTTACCGCGCCAAACGCATATTGCAATCCGATGATGAGCTGGGCTGGAAACTTCAGGCCAATTTAAATACTAAATTTGAAGAAAAAGCAGTCATTTCCGATGACAATGGTTTTCGTGCTGAGTCTTCTATAGCAACATCAGGTAACTGGATTTTAACTCTGGGTCCGTCATCTGCTTTTGGCTGGGGAGTTGAGTCTGAAGAAACCTACACAAATCTTTTTGCGCAAAAGCTGCAAATGCCGGCGTTCAATGCTTCTCAAATAGGTTACTCGGTTGCCCAAGGTGATCGTTTATTTCAGCAATTGCTTAAAGGAATGGAAAAACCACCCCAATATTTAATAATTTCCTATGGTATTAATGATTTAGATAAATTCAGATTTTATACCGATAATTACCAGTCAGACCGGGTTTATTTTGATCGCAGCTTGAACTTTCCGCTTTTGTTTAAATTGGCACCCTATTCTAACTTTATAAATTTACTGACTCTTTTTACAGATGAAAGCCGTCTTAAATACAACTGCCAGCCACTGGGATCCATTAATCAGCGTGTATCACCAGAAAACTTTATTGAATACACGGACAAAATTATTTCTGAAGCCGAGCGTTTATCAATGAAACCTATCATCATAAATACGCCTTATTATTTAAAAACTAAAAATCCTGATTACTCATTAGCTACAATTCAAGAGCTTTATCACGCTGTAGAAAAAACCGCACAGCAAGGTAACTGCAAAGAAGCTCTTGAACTTCTGGCTCAAGCTAAAAATTTAGAACCGGACCGGGTTACTAAAGACGTTCAAACCCTTAATATAGATCTTGAAAACTATGCCGCAAGCAAAAAGCTTATCTACGTCAATGCTTACAAATTACTGAACACTGATACAATTGCACAAAATTATGTAGACCCCATACATCCTTCGGCCATCGGGCATAAATTAATTGCCGATGAAATCTCTAAGCAAATTAGTATTAATCCTTAACTGACGCTTTACGTTTTAATATACCTGTCTCA
Source organism: bacterium (assembly GCA_019752925.1). Lineage (GTDB taxonomy): Bacteria > Bdellovibrionota > Bdellovibrionia > Bdellovibrionales > Bdellovibrionaceae > Pseudobdellovibrio. The sequence continues at coordinate 97,346 of JAIELP010000004.1, read as the reverse complement.
CTCTGAGACAGAGGGTAAGCCCTATTTGTTATCGTCAAATATTTTGACATCTATACTTGCTTACATTGCCTATAAGCTTGGTCTCTGGTTTGTACTACCTCTATATGAATTAAAAAGTTTTTATTAAGGAGTCAGTCATGAAAAACCTATTATTAGCATCAACATTATTAGCTTCTGCGCTAATGTTTGCTGGTTGTGGTCCGCAAAATCAATCTGATGGAAATGTAAATCCAATCGCGCTCGTGTCTGGCAACTCAGCCTGCCCGAATGGATATTGGTATACCAATGGAACATGTACTAATGGTTCAAATACCATCGGCTCTAACTTTGCATATAATAACGGTTACTATGCCGACAATTATTCTGGAACAACTTCATTTAGAATTACGGATCAAACTCAAATGAAAGAGTTTTTCAAGTTAGCAATGGGAGTTTGTGATCGCGGTGCAAAAAACTACCAAAACATCGGTAGTGCAAACTGCAGTTACTACTTATCAGGTTATGTAGATGTGATTTTACAATTCCCAGCTCAACTAAATGGTAATGCGTTAGCTACATTTATCGCAAGACCGCGCCAAAATCCTTATGTTAACTACACTGGTCAGCTACCTTCTGGCTGGGGATTAATAGGTGCTGCTCTTGGCTACTTAACTGGTGGCCAAATGTATATTCCAGATCCGTCTTACTACACTGGTGCTTATCGTAATCCGCTTCAACTACAAATGGTTGTTTCGCCTACAAATAACAACCAAGGTTTTGAAGCCCGCGCTTACGGAGATGCTTGGACTGGCTACAACCAAACAATGGTTACTATACAAGTGTTGAATGGTAATCCGCAAACTGGTGGAAACCTGAATTTCAACCTACTCATCGGTAACACCACGGCAGCTCAAGGAACTATGAGAACTTGCCAAACGCAAAATTGCGGTCTTTAATATTAAAAATGGAAGCAAAACAGATAAAATGCCCGCAGTGCGGGCGTTTTACATTTTACTCACTAGAAAACCCAGCCCGCCCTTTCTGTTCTGAGAGATGCAGACTCATTGATTTAGGTCAGTGGGCTGACGAATCATATAAGATCCCCACTAAATTAAATACTGATTTAAATCCAGAGGATTTTACCGACGAAATCGAACATGGCTCTCATAATAACGAGGAAGACGAAGCCTAGGACCCCACTTGTCTTTACATTTCAGAAGAGTATAGTTGAAGCAGTCACGAGGGTATTAAAATGTTGATTTCTAAGTTACGTCGCGTTCTGATTGGTTCTCCGCTGAGCTCTTCTCACCAACAACATCAACTGATTCCTAAATGGAAAGCTCTTCCGGTTTTAGCTGCGGATGCACTTTCATCCGTTGCTTACGCCACTGAAGAAATTGTTATTCCTCTTGCTTTAGCAGCAGCCACTATTCCGTTTGCGACTCACTGGTTATTACCGATTGCCGGGGCCATTGTGGTGCTGATGTTTATCGTAGCCATGTCGTACCGTGAAACTATTCAGGCTTATCCCCAGGGTGGAGGAGCTTACATAGTTGTTAAAGAAAATCTCGGACAAGGCGCGGGCCTTGTGGCTGCGGCAGCCTTACTTATTGATTATATTTTAACTGTTGCCGTGTCGGTTTCTGCCGGTGTGGAAAATTTAATTTCTGCTTTTCCTCAGCTGGCTAGCGTTCAGATCTTTTTCTGTATTTGGATTATCCTGATTGTAATGACATTAAATCTGCGCGGGATCGGCGAATCGTCTACCGTATTTGCAATTCCAACCTACTTCTTTATTTTTTCTATAGGTGTTTTGATTGTTAACGGTATTCTTCACAACCCACACGAAGGCGTTAACCCGATACGCGATGTAATGGAAACCAACTATCCCGAAATAGGTTTAATTCTGGTACTTAAAGCTTTCTCTTCAGGATGCGCGGCCTTAACCGGTATTGAAGCCGTATCGGATGCTGTGCCCGTATTTAAAGAACCTAAAGCCAAAAATGCACGCACAACTTTAATGTTGATGGTCCTTATCCTTGCTATGCTTTTCTTTGGAACAAGTTACTTGGTTTATGCTCATGAGCTCACTCATGTTCCGGGTGTAACTTTAATTTCTCAGCTAAATAAACTGATTTTCGGCAGCGGAATTTTCTTTTATGTCGTACAGGTAGCAGTCGTTCTGATTTTATTCTTAGCTGCCTCAACTGCTTATGCTGATTTTCCGCGCGTGGCCTCATTGCTTGCTAAAGACCGCTACGCTCCCCGCCAGCTTTCAAGTATGGGCGACCGCCTAGTATTCTCCAACGGCATTATTGGTCTTTCGATGATGGCGATTATTCTCGTTATTTTCTTTAATGGTAAAACCCATTACCTGATTCCGCTTTACTCGGTGGGTGTTTTCCTATCGTTCAGTTTGTCTCAGGCCGGCATGGTGGTGCGCCACTGGAGACTTCGTCAAAAAGGCTGGAAATCATCAATTGCTCTGAATGGCTTCGGCATGCTGTGCACAACAATCGTTTTATTTGTTGTCGCTTCATTTAAATTTACGCACGGTGCATGGGTTGTAGTGATTGTTATACCAGCAATGATCTACGTATTCCACCGCACACACGTTCATTACATTATGTTTGCCCGTGAAATTTCGCAGTCACATTACGATATGCCTACCTGTGAAAAAGTTATGGATCATGTAGTGGTTATTCCTATTTCCGGGCTTCACCGCGGCGTTATGAATGCCATCCGCTACGGAATGAGCATTTCACATGATCTACGCGTTTGTTTTGTAAAAACCGACGAAGAATCATATCAGCGTATGCAAGCCGCATGGGATGACAAGTTCCCGAATATGAAATTGCACGTACTTGAATCACCTTATAGGTCTATTTCGGGGCCAATTTTGGATTTTATTGATGATGTTTCAAAAGAGCACCCAACTGAATTTATTACGGTGATCTTCCCTGAATTTGTAACTGCTAAATTTCATCACCAATTATTGCACAATCAAACTGCTTGGCTGATTAAACTTTCACTCATGTACAAAAAAAATGTGATCGTAACCAGCGTAAAGTACCATCTGACTACAACTTAAAGACCCACCAACGCAGAAACTCGCACAGTGGTGGGTTCTGTGCGCACCACACAGCGACAAGCTTTACCCGCGCCCACTTGACGGCAACTGTTTTTTGTTTTCTGATGATGACATCACGGATGATAGATTAACAACAGGACGTAACAACAACCTCCGCCACGCGAAACTGGCGAAATCGTCTCAAGAAGGAGAACGAAAATGAATAAAGCGCAATTGATCGAAAAGATCGCCGCAGAAACTAAAATGCCTAAAGCACAATGCGAAACAATCGTAGACTGCTTCATGACTAACGTTAAAAAAACTGTAAAAAAAGGTGACGACGTTAAATTAGTAGGCTTCGGTACTTTCACTAAAGCTAAACGTAAAGCTCGTATGGGCCGCAACCCACAAACTGGCAAATCAATCAAAATTCCAGCTGCATGGGCTCCAAAATTCCGCGCTGGCGCTGAATTCAAACACTTAGTTAAGTAATTAACTCAAGTTAGCTTTGAAAATTGGAAGAGCTTCCTTCATGGAGGCTCTTTTTTTGTCTTTATTTTGACCTCCTCCCGATCTCCCTCCATACTTTTAAACATGAATCTGATTTCACAACTCTGTAACAACAGCCATATTACCGATGTCGAGACTTCACAAACGACCAGCGGGGTTGAACTTTTATCAAAAGCCAAAAAACGCTGTGAAGATTTTAAAAATCAAGGCCTACAAACCGGCCAAAGAGTCTTCATTGAGTATGGAAATTCAACGTCTTTCTTTATAGATTTATTTGCCCTGTGGTTAGCCGGAGCCTGCGCTGTACCGATTGATCCCAGCAACCCCGACATTGAAGTTCAGCAATTAATCAATCACTGTAAAGCTAGCTACAGACTCATTGAACCCGGAAATAACCTCACCGAAACCGAGTTTTCTAAACTGAGCTCACCCAATGCCCATGCGGATTTAATTTTATACACTTCAGGTACATCAGGAACTCCAAAAGGAGTTGTTCACAGTCTGGAAAGTATTGAGCAACGACTGAGATGTCTTAAACAGAGTGTGCCGAATGAGGAGTTTCGCAAAAGTTTATGCATTTTACCCACGCATTTTGGTCACGGGCTTATAGGTAACTGCCTTTTTCCGCTTTTTTCCGGCGCCGAACTTTTTATTGGCAAAACATTCAGCGCTTTAAGTATTCAATCACTTGCACAAACCTTAAATCATTACGAAATTACTTTTGTAAGCAGCGTTCCTTCTATTTGGAACCTACTAGAATCTGCGGAAAAAACATTGTTTAAATCTGTTATCAGAATTCACTGTGCTTCGGCTGATTTCACAGAAAACCTGTTAACTAAAATAAAAAGCTGGAGTCCGACTGCAGATATTTACAATGTTTACGGAACAACCGAAACTGCTGGTTGGGTGTCCGGGCACAAAATAACATCTTCGCAAGACGCTGGCTTTGTTGGACATGGTTGGGGTATGCAGTTCAACATAACAGGCTCTAGCTCGGAAGAACTCGGCAACATTCTCATTAAAGGGCCAGGCCTTGCTCTTGAGTATTGGGGTTTACCTGAACTCAGCGAAGCCCGACTTAAAAATTCAGTTTTTAACACCGGCGACATCGGTAGATGGAACAGCGACAAAGGATTGCAACTAAAAGGGCGCAATGATGATTTGATCAATAAAGGTGGGCTAAAAGTTAACCCGAGCGAAGTTGAAAATGTTTTGCTAACTAATGATTCTATTGCCAACGTCAGTGTTTTTCCTGTGGAGCATTCTATTACTCAGCACAGTGTGGCTGCTGCTGTATGTTTTAAACCCAACACGCATATGACCAGCTCTGAACTTGAAAACTGGTGCCGTGCTCACATGCCTGCATACCGCATACCTTCTTATTGGATGATTTTAAATGAACTTCCTGTCACTATACGTGGCAAGGTAGATAAAAAATTACTTAAAGAATTATTTCTTCAAAAGCAGGAACGTCATGAAATCTGAAATTCTTCAAAAATTTGAACAGCTCTTTATCAAAACTATGAATTTGCCGCTGACAACAAATTTAAGTTCAGTCAAATACGGCTCTCCTGCCAACTGGGACTCGATCCGGCATGTGGAAATATTTATTTATATAAAAAGAGATTTCAATGTTGATTTTCTGGCACAGGAAATAGTGCAGTTAAATACCTACGAGCTTTTAAAAACGGCCTTTATTGAAAAAGTGGAAAAGTTCTGATGTCATTTATTTCTACTTCATACTACTTATTTCTGGCTCTAACTACAATTGCATACTTCCAAGCTCCACAGAAGTTTAAAATATGCATCTTATTAATTGCCAGTTACATATTTTATTTGTCATTTAACCCCCGCTACATCGTATTTATTTTAATTACAACCGGAGTTAGCTTTTTTTGCGCACGGATTATGGAGTCTTCAAACAACAAAAATAAACGACTTATGGCTCTATTTGGAGCTCTATTGGTTGAATTTTTACTGCTGTTTACAACTAAATACTGGAACAATTTAAGCCTAGCAACCGGCTGGATGAACCCGCTGAATATTATTGTTCCTTTGGGAATATCATTTTATACATTTCAGACAGTCGGCTACTTATTTGATGTTTACCGAAAGCAGATAGAGGCTGAAAAAAATATTATAAACTACGCCGCCTTTTTGAGTTTTTTTCCGCATCTACTTGCCGGTCCTATTGAACCCTCACAAAATTTCTTACCTCAAATCAAAAAACCGGTGGATTTTAACTATACACAAATGGCTTTCGGGATTTTATTAATAAGCGTCGGTCTTTTTAAAAAACTGGTTATTGCCGACACTTTAGCTCCTATCATTGATATCGTTTTTCAAACTCCCGCCGAACACAAAGGTGCCGCCATAGGGCTCACCGCGTTTTTAGCTCGCTATCAGATTTATTGTGATTTTTCAGGCTATACAGATATTGCCCTGGGCTCAGCTCAAATACTGGGTTTTAAACTCATGCAAAACTTTAATCGTCCGTTTTTTTCAACTTCCGCCACACAGTACTGGCAAAGATAGCATATTTCACTTTCAGTCTGGATACGCAATTATGTTTTTTATCCACTGGTTTCAACCCCGGTCGCTAGAATTGGAGTGCATGGCTTAATTTTACTTACGTTTTTAATTTTAGGACTATGGCACGGCGGAACTTATAACTTTGTATTGTATGGATTTTGGCATGGAACATTCGTAGTATTTGACGCCTTCACACGCCACAGACGTCACAAAATTTACAGCAAAATTGGTATCAACTCAGAAGCTAACTGGTTTAAATTTTTTGCAATTTTATTTACATTTTTTATTATCGTAGTACCGCCGACATTGTTATTCAGCTCGCCCAATTGGTCCACCAGTGTAGTTTTATTCAATAATGTATGGATGCCGTGGTCGTGGCAGGATCTTAATTACATCAGCAAGAGCTTAATTTTGACCACTAAGCTTAAAACAGCGCTCATTGCCATTTTTGCAATGGAAACTATTCATTACTTGCAGATCAAATACGTATTTACTGATCGCATTTGGAATAAATCTTCTTTTGCATTTTGGTTTTTAATTATCACAGTACTAGTGGTAACGGGATTTTTGGGATCTTATAACGAAGAGATACGTTTTATTTACATGCAATTCTAAAGCTATTAAAACTGACTTATTTGCCTCAACTGCTAAGCAGCTGAGGCAAATTTAGAGAATAAATTACTTTTTAGTAGTTTTCTTCTTTTTTGATTTGGTCTTATTTTTAGTATCTAGCTGATTTAAAGCTGATTTAACAAAACTATCATCTACAAATTCTTTTATATCTGGAATTGTCTCTACAAATTTTTTGTCGTGATACCATTTAAGATCAGACTCTATAGACTTTTGATTCACATACCCATCAGAATTTAATCCTACCGGAATCATGTTTTTCCAGATTTGTTCGTTTTCAATTGGCATATATTTCTTTAGTATGGTGTTAACTTCAGCTGCTAATTCAGGATTTTTTAAAGATTCATTATAAAGTCTTACACCTTTCAAATAAGCCACCATAAATTTTGTACCGGCTTCTTTATTTTCAGCAAATTTAGGTGAGTAAAATATGGCGGCGCTTTGCTGATCTGGCACAAAATCCTGCGATGAGGCCAAATTAACCGCTGTGTTTTCAAATAAAGCCTGGGCTACATAAGGTTCGATTGTAATTGTTGCATCTACAGCTTTAGTTTTTAATGCAACTACGGCTTCAGGATAAGACAATTTAGTTAAAGTGATGTCTTTATCTGTAAGACCTGCACTGCTCAGCATTTTATCCAGCACAATCTGTTGCGACAAACCGTCCATAGATGTTAATGAAACTTTCAGACCTTTCAAATCTTTAAGTGTTTTAACTTTCCCGCTATCAACTAAATCCTTACGCACCATTAAAGCGATATATTCTTTGCCAGCTTCAACACGGCCTTTATCTGCAACAATTTTAAATTTGTTACCTTTGCTGATGGCATTAAAAAGACCAGCCGTTAAATTACCTGCGCCCACATCAATTTCTCCTTTAGCAAGAAGAACGGTCATTGGAGCGCCTGAGTTATTAAATACAGTAACTTCTACTTCCAGCCCCTGATCTTTAAAGAAGCCTTTTTCTTTAGCCAGATAAATACCGGCCGTACTGATCGCTGGAGAAGTTCCCACCTTAACTGAAGTGGCTGCATTAACCTGAACTCCTAACATTACCAAAAACGTAACTACACATATCATCAACTTCATAAATTACTCCTACTGTTGCATTCCTAAAATACTTGTTTAAACTAATATTCGTGTCAATCAATATACAAAATCTGAACCTAAGCTTATCGTCCAGCGAAATATTAAAAAATATTTCTTTAAACTTACAAGACAACGAATTTCACAGTCTTGTCGGTCTTAGCGGCGCAGGAAAATCGCAGTTTATCAGGACACTAGCTGATCTAAATCATGTTGCGCAGCCCAGCCCTATCAGAAATAATGTAAGTTTTGTTTTTCAGAACAGTCAGCTCATTCCGTGGCTGACGGCCTTTGAAAATATTAAAATATGCAGCTCAGTTTCTGAAGAGCATATTGATCATCTGTTTAAAGAATTTAATTTATCTGAATATAAACATTTTAAGCCCAAACAACTTTCAGGCGGAATGCAACAAAGAGTAAGTCTAATTCGCGCTCTCGCCCATAAAAATGATTTGCTTTTAATGGACGAGCCCTTCTCGTCGCTCGATTTAATCAACAGAAAATCTAACCAGGATTATCTCTTGAATTACTGGCAAAAAAATAAAGGAACAATTCTGTTCATCAGCCACGATATAGATGAAGCTTTATTTTTATCGCAACATATACATTTTTTATCCCGCAAAAAGAAAACTATTACGCATTCTTTTAAAATCGAACAAGCGTATCCGAGAGATTATCTGAGCTTTAAAAGCTCGCCTGAGTATCAACGCATTTATACCGAACTATTCAATCTACTTAAAGAGGATGACGAAAATGCGTAGACTTGATTTTTTCGGAATTATTCCCTGGGTACTGGCCTGGGAGCTGATCAGCCGTTTTGTTATAAAAGATCCTCAGTTGTTTCCGGGTTTTATTGAAATTATCGGTAACACCTGGCAACTCCTATTTGTTAACCAAAAACTTCCGCCGCACTTTGCATCCAGTGGCTATCGCCTAGTGATTGCATTTTTGTTTTCAGCACCATTGGCTTATTTATTGGCTGTGCTTTCTGCTGGACAAAAACAAGCTCGTTTTTTCTTAAATCCTCTCATCACCGCCACCTATCCCTTACCTAAGGTGGCTTTGATTCCTTTGGTCCTTTTGTTTTTCGGAACTGGCGATTTATCAAAAATTATTTTGATTGGCTTAGGAATATTTTATTTAATTTATATTAATACTTATTTTGGTGCTGTATTCATTTTGCAAAGTTCACTTCAGGACGTGATAGAAGTTTACAAAGTGCGCTCTTACCATTTTTGGTACACCTATTTAACCAGAGGCAGTTTTAAATCTTTTCTGGTTGGCGTGAAAGCAGGTGCCGGCTACGGATTAACACTAGTTGTTGTGAGTGAAATGAGTCTAAGCCAGAGCGGTTTGGGTTATTTTATATGGTCCGCATGGGATTCTTTCAGAATTCTTGATATGTACTCTGGTATTTTTATAATTGGTGTTTTAGGCTACATAATGAATAATTTCTGTGATTGGCTAATTTCAAAAGCTTCGCAGGCTGAGTAATCAAGGCGGATACTGTGAATTCTATAAAAAAAATTGGAGTTTTTACTAGCGGCGGAGATGCTCCGGGAATGAATGCGGCCATCCGTGCAGTAGTTAGAAGTGCTTTATCTAAAAAAATTGAAGTGATGGGAATTCTTAACGGTTACGTGGGAATGATTGAAAATAAAATGATTCCTCTTCAAATGCGTGACATGGCTAATATTATCCAACGTGGCGGCACTATTTTAAAAACCGGCAGATCCGCTGAGTTTATGCGGCCTGAATACCGCAAAATCGCTGCGCAAAATTTAAAAAATCAAGGAATTGATGGCTTAGTTTGTATTGGTGGTGACGGCTCATTCAGAGGGGCTCAAGCACTTTGGGCCGAACACCAAATTCCCGTCGTTGGAATTGCCGGTACAATTGATAACGATGTTTTTGGTACCGATGACACCATTGGTTTTGATACCGCCGTTAATACTGCGCTTTCGTCTATAGATAAAATCCGCGACACAGCCGATAGCCATGACCGCATTTTTATAGTGGAAGTTATGGGACGCGATTCGGGCTGGATCGCAAGCCAGGTGGGCCTTGCGGGCGGCGCTGAGGAAATTTTAACCAACGACAACATCCTTCCTGTGGATAAGATTGTAGAAAACCTCAAAAACTCCCGAGCCAGAGGTAAAACCAGCAGCATTATCATTACGGCAGAGGGTCAAAAACCCGGCAGAGCTTACGATTTATCAGAGGCCATTCGTAAAAAATCAGGTTTAGATGCAAAAGTTTGTATTTTAGGTCACCAGCAAAGAGGCGGAAGCCCATCAGCTCACGACCGCATTTTGGCCTCCCGCTTAGCCTATGCAGCAGTTGAAGCTTTAATATCTGGGCGCCACAACACAATGATCGGTATACAGGCAGATAAACTCGTAGAAGTACCTCTGGAAATCGTAACAACTAATCAGAAAGCCGGAGATAAATCTTTGATTAATCTTGCCAGACTGCTTTCTGTTTAGTTGAATATCTAAGTCATAATAAAACAAAACAATTAAGGAGTTTTTCCATGAAAAAGATATTGGCCTTAGTAGCTATTTCTATGCTTGTGTTTTCTTGTACAAAGAAAGCTAACGAAAATGAAATTTTAATCGGTTCTTACAGTTCTAACACTGGTGCCACTGCAACTTTCGGTGTTTTCCAATTACACGGAACTGAAATGGCCATCGAAGAAATTAATGCTAAAGGCGGCATTAATGGTAAAAAAATAAAACACATCAACTACGATAACAAATCTGATGGCGATGAAACATTAGCGGTGGTTAACCGTTTAATCAGCCAAGATAAAGTTGTAGCTATTTTAGGTGAAGCCACTTCTGGACGTTCGAAAATCGGTGCGCAGGTAGCTCAACAAAATAAAGTTCCTATGTTAACTTCATCTGCAACAAATCCAGATGTAACTAAAGTTGGTAACTACATTTTCAGAGCTTGCTTCATTGACCCGTTCCAAGGAATGGTTATGGCTAAATTCATGACTGAAAATTTAAAACTTAAAAAAGCCGCTATCTTACGCGATATCAAAAACGACTACTCTGTTGGTTTATCTGATATCTTCGCTGAAAAACTTAAAGCTGCTGGCGGAACTATCGTTACTGATATTTCTTACCAAGAAGGCGATATCGACTTTAAATCTCAGTTAACAGCTATCAAAGCTAAAAACCCTGAAGCTATTTTTGTTCCAGGCTACTACAACGAAGTGGCTCTTATTGCTAAACAAGCTAAAGAATTAGGTATGAAACAACCTTTACTTGGTGGCGATGGCTGGTCTTCTCCTAAATTGCATGAAATTGCTAAAGAAGCGATTGATGGCAATTACTTCTCTAACCACTACACAACTGAATCAACTGATCCTAAAACTCAAGAATTCGTAAAAGCTTTCAAAGCTAAATACAACGAAGATGCTGACGTTATGGCAGCTTTAGCTTACGACGCTGTTTACTTAATGGCTGAAGCTATTAAAAACTCTAAAGAGATCACTTCTGAAAATATCCGTGAAGAGTTGTCAAAAATTAAAGATTTCCACGGAGTAACAGGTAAGATGTCTATGGACGCTAACCGCGATGCTGTTAAGAGCGCCGTAGTAGTTCAAGTTAAAGGCACTGATTACAAATACATTACTAGCGTAAATCCGTAATTATCGCTTTAGTATTTTGAATTATAAAGGTCAGCCCGAAAGGCTGGCCTTTTTTATTGCCACAGCCTCAAAAAAATACAAAAATATCTCATGCAAGAATTTCTACAGCACACACTCAATGGCCTCAGTTTCGGCAGCATCTATGCACTCGTGGCGTTAGGCTACACCATGGTTTACGGAATCCTGAGCATGATCAACTTTGCCCATTCTGAAATTTACATGATGGGAGCCTTTGTTACTTTTTACATGGCTCGTTTTATGGGAATGGAAACCCCTTCTCCTATAAACTTTACTTTAGGTGTATTAGCGGGAGCCCTGGGTGCTGGCATCATCGGCTACTTTGTAGAAAAATTTGCTTACAAGCCTTTACGTAATTCTCCTAAGATGAATGTGCTGATTACTGCAATCGGTGTTAGTATTTTATTTCAGTTCGGTGGACAAATTATTTTTGGTGCCGACCCTAAACGTTTTCCAAATTTAATTGAAGATGAAGTTTTATTTTACATAGCTGAAATTCCAGTTCATCTAATTGATATTTTAATTTATGTGGTGAGTTTTGTATCACTTGGAATTCTAAGTTTTATTATTTACAGAACCCAACCCGGACGCGCTATGCGTGCGGTGAGCACCCGCCCCGATATGACTCCTTTAATGGGTATTAATAACAATAAAATTATTTCTACTACGTTTATTATTGGTTCGGCATTAGCCGGAGTGGCTGCCGTTCTGGTTTCAATTAAATATCCTAAAATTGATCCGATGATGGGTGTTAAGATTGGCACCAGCTCCTTTGTAGCAGCGGTTTTCGGCGGTATCGGCAGCCTTCATGGTGCAGTTATCGGTGGCTTCTTACTAGGTGTTGGTGAGTATTACTTAATTGGTTACGGCGCTTCAACTTACAAAGACGCACTTTCGTTTTTAATTTTAATTATTGTTTTGTTGTACAAACCTACGGGATTATTCGGCACTACAAGAAAAGAGAAAATATAATATGAAAAAATATTTAATCTTTTTAGTATCAGTTATTGTTTTGGGTGTGGTTCTTAATTTCTTTATGAACTCATATATTCAGGCGGTCTTCATCAGCTTTATGATTAATGCGATCATGGCCTTGAGTTTAAATTTTATTACTGGCCTTGCCGATCAGTTTTCGCTTGGACAAGCGGGCCTTATGGCCATCGGCGCCTACACTTCAGCTGTTTTGAATAAAGAATTTTTCAATAACGATTGGACCATGATTCCGATTGGCGTATTAGCTGGCGCGTTTATGGCTGCCGGCGCAGGCTACTTAATTTCTTTGCCTTCTTTCAGGCTTAAAGGTGATTACTTGGCTATTGTAACGTTGGGCATGGCCGAAATCGTGCGCGTGGTTTTACTTAACTGGAATCACGTTGGTGGCCCCCGCGGTTACAATGCTATTACAAAATTTCCCGAATTTTATTTTTCCTTCGGTTTTGCTGTTTTACTGCTGACATTTACTTTTATGACCATGTATCGCTTAAAATTTTCATGGTTTGGCCGCAACCTGTGGGCTATTAATGAAGATGACATAGCCGCCGAAGTTATGGGCCTTAACGTAGCGAAAACAAAACGCCGGGCTTTTGTAATTTCTAGTTTTTTCGCTGGCCTTGGCGGCGGTTTTTACTCGCATCATTTAGGCTATATCAGTCCGGGCTCTTTCGGTTTTATTATTTCAGTTCAAATATTAATTGTGGCGGTTCTTGGTGGCTTAGGGTCTCTAAGCGGCTCGATAGTAGCTGCGCTTATTCTAACTTTTCTTCCCGAAGCATTGCGGAGTGTGCAAACAGGTTCGCTTGATTTACGTATGATTATTTATCCTATTTTGTTGATCGTTATGATGATCGTGCGTCCGCAAGGTTTATTTGGGCGCAAAGAAATCAGCCTCAGCCATTTTGGTTTAACAAAATTTAAAGCGCGAGGTTCAAATGAGTAAATTACTGAGCGTTGACAATTTATCCATTCAGTTTGGCGGCTTAAAGGCCGTTGATGATGTCAGTTTTCATATTAATAAATCCGAATTGCTCGGCTTAATAGGTCCGAATGGAGCTGGTAAAACCACAGTGTTTAATATTATTTCGGGATTTTACAAAGCCGACTCAGGAAAAATTAATTTTGAAGATCAGGATATTACAGAAGCCAATGCAGCAGAAGTAAATCACTTCGGTTTAGCCCGTACATTTCAGAATATTCGCTTATTTAAAACATTAACGGTTTTAGAAAATGTTTTAATGGCTTTGCAGCAACGCAAACATAACGGCAGCTTTAAAGATTGGTTTTCGTCTTTACTGAATACAAAATCACACCAGCAATTAGAGCTCAATTTAAAGCTCGAAGCGCTAGAATTGCTTAAAATATTTGAGCTCGATACTTTCGCTCAAGAAGAGGCTGGGTCACTTCCCTACGGCGCCCAAAGAAAGCTCGAAATCGTACGCGCTTTAGCTACTAAGCCAAAGCTTTTAATGCTGGATGAGCCTGCGGCCGGAATGAATCATCAGGAAACTCAGGAATTAAACGAGCTGATACGCTTTATTAAAAATAAATTCAACCTGACTATTTTATTAATCGAACACGATATGAAATTAGTTATGAATATCTGCGATCGTATTGTGGTTTTAAACCGTGGTAAAAAAATTGCCGACAATATTCCGTACGAAATTAAAAATAGTCCGCAGGTCATTGAAGCTTATTTAGGAAAACGTAAACATGAATAGTATTGAAGTTAAAAACCTACAAGTCAGTTACGGATTAATTAAAGCCGTGAAGGGAATTTCATTTTCTTTTAGAGCTGGAGAAATCACTTCTTTAATCGGTTCCAACGGGGCAGGAAAAACAACAACTCTTAAAGCTTTATGCGGCCTACTTCCCCATAGTGGAGATATTATTCTGAACGGCTCAGCTCATGTTAATATTTCAAACCTGAACGCGCCCGAAAGACTTAAAATGAAAATAGCGCTATGCCCAGAGGGTCGTGGCGTATTCCCTAACTTAACAGTTACCGAAAATTTAATGTTAGGTGCTTACTTAGAAAAATCTAAATCTAAAATTTCGGGACTTATCGACCAGCAGTTTGAAATGTTCTCGCGCTTAGCGGAAAGACGCAATCAAGTGGCCGGAACACTTTCCGGCGGCGAACAACAAATGTTGGCTATAGCGCGCGCTTTGATGTCAGAACCTGAAATGCTTTTATTAGATGAACCTTCTTTAGGCTTGGCGCCGATTATTATCGAGCAAATCTTCCAGAAATTCGTTGAGCTTAAAAATAAAGGCTTAGGACTATTGGTAATTGAGCAAAATGCCTCTTTAGCTCTGGAAGTTTCTGAGAAAGCTTATGTACTCGAAACAGGTAGCATTACTTTAAGCGGTAAAGGTTCAGATTTACTGCACGATCCTCGCGTTATTGAAGCCTATTTATGCTAAAATAATTTCAGCCCAATAAAAGTGCAATTTCTTGGGCGAAGATATATAACAACATTGGCAAAATAACTCAAAAACTCTCTCAAAATACATTGAATAGCCCTCTGAATTGTTTTAACTATCTGGGATTAAATCAGGGGATCTCATGACTAAAATTTTAGTAACTTTTACCGCCTTATTTTTATCATTACAGCTTATTGCAGCCCCCTTAACTCCTGAAGAAAAAACTCTCGATTTTATGCAATTAATCGGTCGCATGAAGTCCGGCTACGGACCTTTAAATTACAAAAAACAAACTCAGGGCATCGATGTCGATGTGCTGCAGGAAAAATATTTAAAAAAAATTCAAGAGTCCAAAACTAACGACGAATTTTATTATTTAATTTCCCAATTTATTTCAGAATTTCGCGATTCTCATTTTGTAGCCGAAATTCCTACTGAAGCTTCAGCTAAATTACCTTTTTATGTAGATCTGGTTGAAGACAAAGTGATTATCGAATCAGTTAATACCGATTTGGTCGATGAAGATAAGTTCAGTTTTAAAAAAGGCGACGAACTTATTGCAATTGATGGTAAACCCGTGGCTGAAATTATTAAATCGCTTTTACCCTATGTAGGCGAAGGCTATGAAAAAACTCAAAAACGTTTTGCAACTTGGATGATTACCTCTCGCAAAGCTGAACGAGTACCGCTAGTTGAAGGCAAATCACTTGTAACTATTAAACTCTACGGCCGCAACACAACTAAAACCGAAATTTTTAACTGGAAAGTCGTTAACGAAAATCCTCTAGAAATGTTAACGGCATTTAGACCCACTTCGTTTTTACAAAAGCTTTCAATCAAAGAAAAAATTAAAGATTTTTTAACAGCTAATAAAAAGTCTGAGCGCTCCTACATGTGCTCAGGCGAATCACGCATAGAAATTCCTATTCATGCTACTATCGTTTCAGAAAAGCCTTTTGTTTCTTACTACTGGCCTACGCCTAAAGGTAACATCGGATATGTGCGGATTGGTCATTTCTACCCAGAAGATGAAGCTAAATGGGCGTCGTCCAACTTAGATGCATTCTTTTTAAGATACGAAAAAGTTATTTCGATCATGGAAAAAAACACTGTTGGATTGATTATCGATCAAGATCACAACTGCGGTGGCTATGTTGATTTAGGAAATAAAATGCTAGGCCTTTTCATGCAACAAGCTTACAAACCTATTCAGTTTAGCTTGGTGGCCAGTAAAGAAAACTATTTAGAATATAAAAAAATGGCCGACTCAATCGATCCATTGGCCTCAATGCACGATCAGGTTCAGGCTGTGGCAGATATTGTTAAAGACTCGTGGGTTAAAGGCGAAAGAATGACTCCGCTGGTAAGCTTAAACGGCGAAGACTTCTTACAACCCAACTTCGTACGTTACACAAAACCTATCATTATGCTCATCGATGAAATGTCGGCGTCTTGCGGGGATGCTTTCCCTGTGATGATGAAAGGCTTAGGTCGCGCTAAACTTTTGGGTACACGAACCATGGGCGCCGGCGGACATGTAGATGAAAATCCTCCACTGAATTACTCCCAGATCGCAGTTAGCATGACACGTTCAATGTTTTTCAGACCCGATGGAACTCCTGTAGAAAATAACGGAGCCGAGCCTGATTATCCTTACAATATTACATTGGATGATTTCGTAAATGGCTATAAAGGCTATCGCAATTTCTATACTGAAAAAATTTTAGAATTAGTTAAATAATTATTGAACTGAAGGAATATTTAAAAAACTCTTCAGCTCGTCTTCGTCTTTAAATAAATATTCAGTATTTATATTTTCAAACCAAGTTTTTTTAATTTCTTTGGGTAGTTTTGCAAAGTCCCAAATAGGCGTCAAACGGTAAACTGCCGTACGATCTTTTTTTATTGTACGATTCATCCACAGCGGCAGAGCTTTGGACTCTTTCAAAGTGTATTGACCGTTAGCCTCCATCTGCATTTTGATGTAATATATAATAGATAGGCGATTTTTTAAATTACGCTGATTACTCACAAAATTTCCCAATGAGTAATTAACAACAGCCTTGCGTCCATCTGCACTGTTTATGTTTTCAATTTTTTGAATTACGTGGGGATGCGATCCTACCACAGCCACCGCACCCTGATCGATCATTTCCTGAGCCCAGATTGAACGGTATCTGGCAATTTTAAATTTATCTTCAGTTCCCCAATGCGGGTTTAAAATAATAAAAGCAACCGAAGCATCGACAGATAACTGCTGAATATAAGATTTGATTTTTTCACGATCTTTAAAACAGTGTAAAACCTGATTATTTTTATCGGCCATGCCGTTAGTAGCTTCTGTACAGGCTAGCCAAGCCACCGATTGAGCACTTCCGTTTATCGGTGTTAACGCCCACCATGTTTCAGATCGATCAACCAATGCTTTTTCAGAGCTGATCGTACCTGAGTAACTGAGCTTATACTTATTGAGATTAGCAATTGTTTTTTTTATACCTATCGAAAACCTGTCTAAAGCGTGGTTATTCGCAGTTGAAACCACGTCAAAACCCGAATCTTTTAAGTTAGGAATTATTTTTTCAGGAAAATTAAACATTGGATATGTTCCCATACCACCTATGTCAGGTGCTACGGGGCCCTCTAGGTTGGCGTAGGTTAAATCGGCGCTGCTTAAGTAAGCTTGAATTTCCTGCCAAATAACTTGGTAACCCTCTTTAGTTTTTTCTTCACGAGTGCGTAGACGCTCATGCAAAATAACATCACCGACAAAAGCCAGTGTTATCGTATTTTGTTTTAAATTTGAATTTTCACTATTTTTGTTAACCGATGAGCAAGACAGCATAAAAAATAAAACAAAAAAAATAAGAAATTTCATATTAATCCAAACTTAATGCTTCTGATGAAGACTGCACAACATAAATAATCCGCATATAAAATTTGTAGCCCCAGAACTGCTCTATTTCAACTTTAAGTTTAATGCCCGACCTATTAAGCCGGGCATTAAACTCAAGCTGCAGCAAATCATCTTCTAGTTCTAGTTTTTTCACGTACACTTTGTGTAAGCTTTGCCCACTTCTTTTTTTGAGCCGAAGCTAGTGATTTATCGACCTTGCGTGTTTCAAAAGCTATCTCTTTTTGCAGCTTTAAAAAGCTGTTCCAGCGATCAACCTCTAGCTCAGCTGAATCCAAAGCCTCTATTATCGCGCAACCCGGTTCGGTCTGATGCTGACAATCACTGAACTTACAATTTTGTTCCAACTGCGCAATGTCGGCAAAGGCTTCATCGAGTGAAGCCTCTTCACTTAAACCTACCGAGCGCAGTCCTGGAGTATCAATCACCACAGCCCCATTCGATGCAATGTGCAGCTCACGATGAGTGGTGGTGTGACGCCCTCTACTGTCGCTCTGACGTATATCACCCACCGCCGCTTGCTCTGCGCCCAAAAGATAATTGGTCAAACTACTTTTACCAACTCCCGATGAACCCACAAAGGCGACGGTTGTTCCTGGTATTGCATAATTTTGCAATTGTTCAAGATTCCAGTTTTCGTAAAAACTCATACCAAAAACATCAATACTGCTAAACCGCGTAGCTACTTGATCCAAAATATCCTGAGGATTCTCTGCTAATTCGATTTTATTAATAATAATCACCGGTCTGACTCCACCCGCCTGAGCCATAATTATATAGCGCTCTAAGCGGTTTAAGTTCAGGTCATGATTCGCAGATGTCACAATAAATAAAATATCCACATTTGTTGCTAAAATCTGCTGTTTAGGACGGCTCGGATCAGCTCGACCTAAAATACTTTTTCGTTCCGCAATTTTTTGAATCAGCACCCAATCGCCGCTTTGGTGAGAACCATAAACCCAGTCTCCCACAGCCGGCAGCTCCTGAGATGAAAATCTCATACTTCCGGTAATGGTGGCCGAGTAGATGTTTAAATTTTCATCCATAAGGCGGTATTGTTCGCGACTTTCAAAAATTACACGGAAAACTAAATTTGAATCTTTGTTCAAATTAACTCCTAATTTATAAATAAATTAGTACCCTTTAGTTTTTTAAAATTGGTTTTATAATTGGTCTTCTTATAAGGATACAATAGAAATAGAAGAACAATTATTTAATACATACTCAGCCACAATGTCCTCCTATCGTTTAAGATATAATCAAGCTAATGGATTAAGCTGATTAAATCAACAATTTTTTTATTCCCTAAATTTATTGCATTTAAAATCATTTTAAGTTCAGCTAGACCAATGAAATCTATCAGATATGCAGGTTTTTTATTTCTTATATTCTGGCTCAGCAGTTGTACTCTGATGTTACCAGAGTTTTCCTGCGACACCCGCGATGGCGAGTTCGCTAGAGCCGACATGAAAGTGAATATCAGCACTTATAAAAATGAAACCAAGGCGACAAAAAGTTTAATTATTTTTCCACCTACCGGTGGAACTAATATTATTGACCGAAGTTATGCCAAAAAATTTTGCGCAGCCGGATATGATGTTTATGTAATTAACGCTTGGACCGATGACAAGGAGACCGTAACAGACTTAAGCATTCACCAAAATTTTTACAGTCGTGCGCAAAAAGCTCTCACTGTAGTTTTAGATAATATTCATACGCCATTTATAGGTTTAATAGGAACCAGTGTAGGCGCTTTGCACGCCAGCGTTGCGGCCAATACCCAAACTAAAATTGACTCTGTATTCATAATTACAGGCGGTGCGCCCATCGCAGAAGTTATTGTAACTTCAAAACAAGAAGCCATGGTTAAACTTAAAGCTGATCGTAGAAAACGCTATGGTTTTAAATCTGATAATGAAAATATCGAAGCCATTACGAAAGTTTTTTCACTTGAACCCATGAAGCAAGGCGAGCTCTACAAAACTAAAGATATCGGAATGGCTATTGCCACTGAAGATACAATAGTGAATTCTAAAAATCAGATCAAACTACAAAAATTTTTACAACCTAAGGCCGTAATAAATCTTTCCAATGATCATTTCTGGGGTATTTTAAATACATGGTTATTTCATGACAATGAAATCATAACATTTTTTGAAAACAGCTACTCTAAAAGACAACAACCTTAGTTTTCATATAATCTGAAATGCTAATAACAAAAAAACCCCTAGACCAACTGGCCTAAGGGTTTTACGACATAGAAAATTAACCGACACTATGGAGAGTCAATACTTATACTAAACTATTATCTTTTCATTTGGATTACTTCAGAAAGTAATTCGTCAGAAGTTGATACAGTTTTAGCATTGGCTTGGAAGGCTCTTTGATTCGTGATCATGGTCACAAACTCAGAGGCGATATCCACTGTAGATCTCTCTAAAGATTTAGCCATAATTGAACCACGACCTGACATTCTCGCCGCACCTAATGAAGGCTCGCCTGAATCACGTGATTGTTTGAATGAGTTTCCACCTTGTTTAAATAAGGCTTCCGGATTTTCAAACTTAGCTAATAAAATTTGTCCTAAATCTAATACCTGACCATTCGTGTATGAAGCTGTTAATACACCTTCATCATTAAACGATAAGTTTGTTACTGTACCTGCAGAGTAACCGTCTTGGTTCCATCTGATCACATCAGAATCTTTACCATACTGCTTAGTACCTTCACCTTTACCACCGGTAGCAATCGCATCACCGAAGCTAATTTTGATTTCTTGTCCTTGTTTCGCGCCGCCTTTGAAGTTGAATGCTTGCGAAATCACTTCTTGATTAAATAATTTACCATCTTCAGTGAATGAAACTTTACCTTCAGTAACTTGTGCCATCTCTGGAATTGTTCCGTCTTCATTTGGTTGTGCTTCAACTTCTTTACCATCAACCATACCGCGGTAAGTCCATGTACGATCAATACCCTTATTGAAGAATAAATTCATCACATGCTTTGCACCTTGAGAGTCATAGATTTCAACGGCCGTAGCAAAGTCAGACGTTTTGTATGGATCGTTAGGATTAAATACTTTTGCATCTGCTACAGCACGTGAATCAAGATTTAATTCTAAGTTGATATCTTTAGTTGCTGAAGCATTTACTAAAGCTTTAGGGAACTTAACATCGCCGATGCGGTTTTCAATTTTACCTTTTTCATCAGCTTGATAACCTTGAACTCTTTGACCGCTATTTGTTACTAAGTAGCCTGTTTTATCAAACGTGAAAGAACCATCACGAGTATAGCTTACACCTTCAGAACCTTTTACTTGGAAGTAACCGTCACCGTTAATCGCTAAATCTGTACCGCGATCCGTGTGATCGATATTACCTTGTAAAAGAATTGGATTAATGGCGCCTATTCTCACACCGCGACCTAATTGGTTACCGCCGTCGATACCTTTTAAATTACGAGACATAATGTCTTCGAATTCGGCACGCGATGCTTTAAAACCTGTCGTGTTTGAGTTTGCGATATTGTCCGCTACAACACTTAAGCCTTCGCCTTGTGCTTGTAAACCGGAAACGCCTGTCCACATTGATGATAAGATACCCATAATGACCTCCATGTCATGCGATAAGCCGTCGTTAGCTTATCTGTTTTATGAAACCAGTCTGTCGTTGACCAGTTTCGTTATGAAGGGCCCCCTCTACGAGGACCAGCCCTAATTCTTTTTAAAACCTTAAACTTACATCACGATTGTGCTGTCGATGTTTGTGAATACATTTTCTTTTAATGCATTCTTGTCCATCACAGTTACAACTGTGTTGTTCTTCACGCTGACTATCAGTGCCGATTGATCCATTAACACTAATGTATCTTTCGAACCTTTAGCTGCGGCCTTCTTTACCGCTTCGCCCAACCTATCCAGATCCTGCGGAGAATAACTTATTCCGCGTGACTGCATACGTTCGATCGCGTGATTGGAAAACTTTAGTTGAGGAACATCTGTTTTCGTAACGGCCAACTTCGGGGCTGCTACTTCATTTGTTTTCAGAGCCTCGCCTAGAGCTTCCTTAAAGGAAGTTCCGTCTGTACCTTCGGGTTTTTTAATCTCCGTTGGTTTCGTCGGAATCAGATTCGAGATTCTATCTAGCCCGTTTTGTAACGCGGGATTAGACATTTTCATCTTATCCATTACTTCGTCTCCTTCTGCAGCTTTGCCATTAAATCTCTGGACATCGCTACTCCGGACATCAAATCTCCCTGCTGAAACACTGGAGCTCTTGATGAAGTATCCTCTTGCTTAATATTATTTTGCGCTGCCTCATCAGTGTTTTTCAAGTCAAGGCTAGTAGAATTTTTTACATTCTGGTCGTTCTGCTTAGCACTTGAGTCTGTAATCTGACGAACGTCACGCATCTTAATAGTCTGACTTCCGACCTGTAATACTGGGCCTTCAGCCGAGAAACTCATCCCTGAAATCACTCCCTGGAATTCTGTTTTCACTGGAATTTTTTGTCCTACATTATTTTTTGCTTCTACTTGGAAAATATATTCTCCAGCAGATTGCGCAACTCCACCTTCATTTTTACCGTTCCAAGAAACTTTGTTATTACCTGATTTTAAGTTAGATAATTTGTACTCTCGTACTAAATCACCCTTAGCCGTCATCAGCTTAACAGTGGCTTCTGTGGCGTCTTGCGGAAGATTGAAATTAAAATCGTGCTCTTTATCAAACTGTGTGCGCACAACACGTGATGAATCGCCTGCTACTGTTTTGCCGATTAAATTCAGCGCTTGGAAATCCTGAGGTTTAGAACCTTGGCCTTCCATTTTAGTAAGAGTCGTATTCATATTTGTCATTTGCTCAAGTGTTGAGAACTGCGCCAACTGTGCTGCCATTTCATGATTCTTTAACGGATTCATCGGATCCTGATTTTTTAACTGTGCAAGCATCAGTTTAAAAAATGCATCTTTATCCATTGCAGAATTACCATGACCGGCTACACGTTTACTGTCGTCAACCCAGTTTTTATCTGCGGCTTTATTTAAAACCGCATTCAAATCTTCAGCTCCGATTTTTTGTTTCTGATCTGCCGTCAATTGTTGAACTTCCGTTGCACTTTGCTCCGGAGCCTTAGGCTTATCAGCCCAAGTTTTAGTTCCATTTTTTATTCCCATTGTCGACATATTCTCTCCTTATTAAAACCTAAGCCACACGGTTAACCGTTGCACCTTTGGTTCCGCCATAAGTTCTGATCGCTGGGCTCACTTGAGCTGTACGATTAGACTCATTGGATGAAACTTTCGGTGAAGACGCTGAATCGCTGTACGAAGATTTTTTACCGGATTGATTGTTCATGTTTTGTTGAAAACCATTCCATAATTCCTGCGCACGTCCTTCAGAACCGCCATGATTCAAGTTTGACTGAAACTGCATATTGTTGTCAGCATTTGTTGCATTCACAGTATCTACTTTAACATGTTCTAAACTTAAACGGTGAGCGGCTAGACCAGACTTAAGGTCAGATAAGCTCTCTTCGATAAGCTTTTTCACATTTTTATCCTGTGTTTGCATTTCAATATTCAGTTTTCCATCTTGTAGAAGAACTTTTAAGTGAACCTCTCCCATGCCTTCAGGGCTCATTTTAACCGAAATCTCACCACCGCCTTTTTTAACCAAGTATTGAGCTTGGCTCATAATGCTGTCGATGTTGGCTTCACGGTTTTCTTCAAGCTTGCTTAAAGACGTTTCAGGAGCTGTTGCCGCATTGAGGTTGGCTTTGAAATCGTTGTGCGATTGTCCCGCTGCCTGATGCATTTGGTTCGTGTTTAAAAGCTCTGATTTAAGGTCTTTCAGCTGATCTGAGTCTTTATGGTCAAATCCCTTTTGCGATTGATCAGACATAGCCTGACCCGCAACAGGAAGCTGAGCTAAACTCTGCTCATTCTGTAAACGACTTAATACAGATTGCTCAAACGATTGTGATTTTACAGCCGAAGGATTTTTTTCGCCTTCAAAAGACTTAAGCTTAGCTAGTAAATCTTTATTCTGATCTGCTTTCGCATCCGGAACAAAGTTTACAGCTGCGCCTAACTCCGCTTCAAAGTTAGCCATTGCATTCTGTGGCTTCGCCTCACCCGCAGCCTGTTGTTGCAACTGCTGATTAACGGGATCGGTAGCTAATTGTTGATTAACAACTGGCTTCTGAAAATCCAGATGCGATAATGGACCTTGTAAGGACTGCGCTGCTGGAGCCTGCTGGGCTAATAAACCTAGCAACCCGCCTGCCGCCTGTGCTGACGTATCTGCTGTTTTTGTTTTTTCTGGAATGTCGATTTCGATCTCTGCCGGGTCTTTTATCTTTTGAACCGGAGTTTCAACTTTACTCTCTTGCGAGGCCATAACGTTTGAAACTATCTTATCTTCATTCTCCGTCACTTTCTTTTTAATTCCCCCAAGTGACTTGGCTACTGCCTTTTTACCCTTTAGGTCCGCTTTCGGCTCGTTTTCTCTCTTTGCGACTTCTTTCTTTTCTACCGGATCTTTTTTCTTGTCCGATTTTGCGTTCAGAGCGCTTTCAAAATCTTTTTTGTACTCGCTCTTTGAAGTCCCTCGGAAATTCTTGCTGTCTGCAAGTTTCGAGTCGTTGGCGTCTCCCTTTCGTGGGGGGCTGACACCTAACATTTTATCAAACATTTCCCTCCTTGGTTATGTTTTAACTTTCAGTCTATTTACTTGCAGGAGTTCTATACCCTGTATAGCGTTCTGCAAATATCTGGGCCTTCTCAGGCTTAATTAAATTTAATATATCGGCTGCATTTTTCTTTTTCATACGGCCTAAAATCTCAATAACTAAATCTTCATCCAAAGTTTCAAATATTTTAGCCGCTTGTACAGGCTTCATGTTGGTGTACATCTGAACCAATGTATCCACTTTAACATCATCAACTTTAATTTTTTCTTCTAAGGCTGTAGAAATTTTGTTACGTGTTTCTTCTAGTTTAGCAAGCTTTTCAGAAACTTCTAATTTTTGCTTTTCAATAGTAGCAGCTAGTTTATTTAACTCTTCTTCTCGGACATCTAACTGCTTCTTACGTTCGGCTAATTTAAATAAGTAATCAGCATCATCAACTTTTTTTACTTCAACCGGGATGCTTTGTCCGTCTACAGCAGCAGCTGCTGGTGTCGCTGTTGTAGGAGCCGACTTACCTTCTTCTGCATGTGCCGTACCTATAGAAATTTCTATTTTTTTAAAATAAGTTTCAATAGAGTCAAAATTATCCAAGAACAATAAACCTGAACCTGCTACAAGTAAAAAACTAATTAATGGCATTAACGGAAATGAGCTCTTCTCTTTTTTTGGAAAAGATTGCTTTTTCATTTTTACATTAAAGCTCGGAGCTTTATGTGTCTGTTTTACTTTTTTAAAATGCTGATCATATCCCGTCTTCATGACTTCCTTTAATTAGATTTTCATTCCTTGAAAATCTGAGTACTGCTATTTCATCCAATTCAGCTTGCTCAACTTTAACAGCTTCGGCCATATGCGCCTTTTTCTGCTTGTCCTCGAGCCTCTCTAATATCTTAACCTCAGAAACGGCTTGCCGCAAAATTTCGCGCCTCGACTCGACTAAATTTTCCGCTTCTTGCAGACGTAGGTTCTGGTTTTTAATTCTAAGGTCTTGGCCAATAAGGAATTTATTTATTTGATCGACCTGATTAACCCAATCGGTGCTGGTTTGGATCATAGCCGCTCTATCACTTAAAGATCGTTCTTTTACAGTTATCATTTCGTTTAATTTGCTAATTTCAGCATCCAGAGCGGCTTGCGCTTCAACAAAATTCTTCTGCGCAAGATCTGCAACAATCTCTCGCTGAGTTAAAACTTTTGCTAAGCCGAACTTAAATTTTTTCATTTAGCCTTTTTTGTTAAAGCTTTTAAGCGCCCGCTAGTATTTGCGAGAGCATTCGTAAACACTGGTTCATATTCGAGTGGTCTTCGGTTTTTTGTTTTAAAAAATCATTAATTGGTTCTATTAATTTAATTGCTTTATCAATTTTAGGATTGGCACCCATTTTATAGGCGCCAACATTAATTAGATCTTCTGCATCTGCATAGGTGGCCAAAATTTCACGTAATTTCTGTGCCATTCTAACCTGTTCAGAGTTTGAAACCGCTTTCATAACACGGCTTGCACTCTGTAAAACATCAATTGCCGGAAAATGGCCCTTGTGAGCCAAAGCGCGTGTTAACACAATATGACCGTCAACGATAGAGCGTACAGCATCCCCGATCGGATCATTCATATCATCACTTTCAACTAATGTAGTATAAAATCCTGTAATAGAGCCCGCTCCATCGAAATTACCGGCGCGCTCTAGTAATTTAGGTAAAGTCGAAAACACAGATGGCGTATAGCCTTTAGTACTCGGTGGTTCGCCGATACTTAATCCGATTTCACGCATGGCCATAGCAAAACGCGTAACAGAGTCCATTACTAATAAAACTTTTTTTCCTTGATGAGCAAAATACTCTGCAATTGCCGTAGCCACAAAAGCGCCACGCATTCTCAACAGCGGGCTTTGATCTGAAGTTACACAAACCACTACGGTTTTTTTCATACCTTCAGGACCCAATTCATTTTCGATAAACTCACGCACCTCGCGGCCACGTTCTCCCACTAGCGCAATAACATTTACGTCAGCTTCAGTTTGTTTAGCCATCATTCCCATTAATACAGATTTACCTACGCCAGAACCTGCCATAATAGCCACACGCTGGCCTCTCCCTGTGGTGATCGCCGCATTAATGGCTCTTACACCAACATCTAGGGATTCACGGATAGGTGCACGCTTTAAAGGATTAACAACTTCACCATAAAGTGAAATTTCATTTGAGATTTCAATTTCAGGTCCGTCATCAAGTGGCATACCCAAACCATCCACTACACGACCTAATAACTCTTCACTTACCTTTACCGTTGCAATTGATTTACTTAAGGTAATTTTTGAACCCATCGAAATGCCACGCATTCCACCTAGACTCATCATCAAAACATGACGATCTTTAAAGCCCACAACTTCAGCCAAAACTGGTTTGTCTGAAACTGCCGTTTGAATTTCACAAATACTTCCTACGCTTACACCTGGGATATAACCTTTAATGATAAGGCCTGTAACTTCTGTCACCTTACCGCTGTCCTTAGTAAGATGCGTGTTGTGCAAAATACTCTGGTATTTATCAAAATTAATATTCATGAGGGCTCGATTGGTGATTTAACTTTCGGAACAGCTTGTTTAAGCTCATTCCACAATTTACTAACACGTTCTTCAATTCGGGCATCAATTACCCCATAGTTGGTTTCAACAACGCAACTACCTATCGAAACAGAATCTGAACCTACGAATTTAACTTTTCTTAAAAATTCGTTTTCGCGCTTATCGGACTGTTTTATTTTTTCAAGAAATTCCAACTGTTCGTTGGATACTAATACGTTTACATTTTCATCAGCTTGAGCTTCTTCAATGGATTTTTTAATCAATTTCAATACAACATCCTGATGTTCGTTAACATGATCAAAAGCCAGTCTCGAAGCAATTTCATAAATCATTTTAATCATATGAGCTTCGTTCTGATGGGCCATTTCTTCTTTAATTTTATTTAAACTTTGCAAAAGTGCCTCTAACTCAGAACTTTTAGCTTCTAATTCTTCAGTTTTATCTTGTATTGCCTTCTGAGTTCCCTCTTGAAAGCCCAGTTCATAAGCCTGTTGATAAGCATCTTCTTGAAGTAACGAAATTTTTTCTAAAACTTTTTGCTCAATTTTTTGTTCTTCACTTAAGCGCTCAATTTCTTCAACGCCGGTTGTAGTTCTTAGCACATCGCTCATCACGAAGTCAGAGCCTTCTTCTTTTTCTCTTAGGTATTCCATGGCTGATTCAGGAGTGCCGAAGTTAAATTGCTTCGGAGTGTAATTAAGAACAGTAACTTCTGCGTTATTGTCCGATTCCTCCTGATTTTTCTTAACAATACTAGACCATCGCATCTTCTGTACCACCACGAGCTATAATAATTTTTCCTTCTGCTTCTAGACGACGGGCGGCATTTACTATTTCCTGCTGTGCAGACTCTACGTCTGATAAACGTGCAGGGCCCATGTTAGCCAGATCTTCACGTAACATCTCTGCCGCACGTGAAGAAATATTCTTGAAGATTTTATTGCGGATATCATCATTAGCCGTTTTAAGAGCCAATAATAATTTATCATTCGGAACTTCTTTAAGAAGAATTTGAATGCCGCGGTCATCAATTTTTGCAATGTCTTCAAATACGAACATCAACTTGCGGATTTCTTCCGCTAACAGAGGATCTTTTTCTTCTAAACGCGACATAATCGATTGCTCAGAGTTTTTGTCCATAACGTTAAGCATTTCAGCAACTGGCTGAACACCACCAAGCGAGGCTTGCTCAACAGTGTGACTGTTAGATAATTGATTCTTGAGAACTTTGTCGATCTCAGCAATTAATTCTTGGTCGACGTTATCTAAGTTAGCCATTCTCAGTACAACTTCGGCTTGTAAACTTTCAGGTAAACGTCTTAATACTTCGCCTTTTTTCTCAGGCTCTAAATGGGCTAAAATTACCGCAACAGTTTGTGGATGCTCATTCACTAAGAATGTTGATAAAGATTTTGCGTCAACCATCTCTAATGATTCTAAAGTACGTCCCGAACCTGAGCTAATATTTAAACCATCCAAGATTCCACGCGCACGTTCTTCACCCAATGCATCGATAATAGTGTCTTTACTAGCCATTTGCTCAGAGAAGATAAAGTCTTCCGATTCACTTAACATTTCATAGTACTCTTCAAGTACACGTTTCGTAATACTTACAGGAACAATTTTAAATTTAGACATTAAGTGAAGAAGTTTACGGATTTCACCATCATCCATTTTTTGGAAAAGAACTTTAATAGCATCTTTACCAAGATAGTTAATCAGAATAGCTGCTTTATCCACACCACGTAATTGATCATAATCTAAATTATCAAATCGACTTACTCTCATGCCTATTCCTTCCTAGAAACCCATACATTAATAGCACTAGATGCTTTTTCTTCATCTCTTTGCATTAATGTAATAATACGGTCGCGCAACAATTCACTTTCAGCTTTTTCAGGGTCCACAGACTCCTGTAGAATCGGCAATACACCCGATAATCCCGGCAATGAGTTATCAACAGAGTGTAATTCTTCCAGCTCTTCGATAGTTCTCGGCAACATTTCTTCCACTGAATCTGTGAATGAATCCGTAATCCATTGCATGAATGGACGGATCACCATAAAGAAGAATAATAATAATGCAAAGCCTAACAGACCCCATTTAAATAAAGACTGTACGAGTTTCTTTTTTTCAATATTTGTTAAGATTTTTTCGCTTTCGCTGAAATCTTCTGGTTGGAACTGAATAGATTCAATTTTAACACTGTCGCCACGCGCGCCAACAAAGCCCACTGCATTTTTAACTAAAGACTCATACTTAGCAATTTCCTCAGGCGTACGTGAAGACCATGTTGTCTCTGTGCTGCCATCAGCTTTAGTAGTAGTTGTCGGAACGCCATCAATTAAAACGGCTACTGAGATTTTTTCAACCGCACCGGCAGCTTCTCTGATATTTTTTACTGTTTTAGGAACTTCGTAATTTACAGTTTTAAGTTCTTTTTTAACATCTTGCTTAAAGCCCACTTGACCATTGTTATCTTCAGCACCTGGAATATTCGAACGTGAGCCCGGAACACCTGTAGGATTTGTTCTGGCACCATCTAAAGATTCTTCCTGAGAGGTCTGAGAGCGAATAGCTGTTTTATCCGGATCAACAGTTTCTTCAACTGCCGTCGTGATTTTATGATTTATAGTCGCATCAACTTTAGCTACGATTTTACCGTGACCAACAACTTTAGATAAAATTGTTTCGATGCGACCTTCTAAGTCTTTTTCAACTTTAGATTTAAGCTCCATGATTTCATTTGAAGCACCGGTAGAACCGTCTGATTGACGTGAAATCATTTTTCCACGGTCATCCAAGATGGCTACTTTTTCTGGATCCATACCTTCAACGGCATTGGCAACTAAGTAGCGAATACCGCGTACTTGGTCAGCCGAAAGCTCTTTACCGGCATGTAATTCAACAACAACAGAGGCCGAAGGAGGAGCAGACTCTTCCATCATTGTTTTCTTTGCAGGTAAAGCTAAAATTACCTTCGATTGTTTAACCGCAGTCAAAGTATTGATTGCTCGGATCAACTCACCTTGTAGGGCTCTTTGATAGTTAATTTTTTGGGCGTATGAATTAATACCAAATTCTTGCTTATCAAAAAGCTCTAAGCCGATATTACCCATTTTTGCAGAACCCACTTCAGACATCAATTGCATTTGCGTAGCATGCAAATAATCCTTAGGAACTGTTACTGTTTTACCGTCATCTTTTAACTGGTAAGGAATATTTTTAGCATTTAATTTTTCAATGATTGTCGGAACTTGATCTGTTGGCACATTCGTTAATAATACCGCATAGTCTTTTCCTGAAGCCATGAAAATAACGGAGCCTACAGCTAAGAAGCCAATAAGGATCGAAGCCACCAAAGCCATTCTTTTTGTTGGCCCAAGCGACTTATAAAATTCCTGAAATTGCCCTATGATTCCACCGAAAATTTTATTCACATTACACCTGCATTTTCATAATTTCTTGGTAAGCGTCGATAATTTTATTACGAACCTGAACCATTGCTCTTAAAGCGATGTCCGCTTTTTCAGTCGCAATCATTACGCCAGCGATATCATCAGTTTTACCTGTTGCCAGCTCCTGTGCTTTTTGGTCCGCATCTAAGTGAAGTTGATTTACGTTGTTAACAGCTTCTTTTAACGTATCCGCAAAAGAAGGTCCCGCGTCTTTAGTTGAACTTGGTTGATCGATTTTAACAGATTTGTTATCTAAACTTCCTGTTTCTAAGAATCGATTCGCATTTGAGATTGTTAAACCATCCATGGTCTATACTCCTCTGTAATGTTATAAAAACTAGGGCACAATACTAGTTAAATTATCTACCAATTTCCAGTGCACTTAAAGCCATATCTTTAGTTGCCTGAATAGCCTGTACGTTAGCCTCGTAAGAACGGGACGCCTGTATCATATTGGTCATCTCTTCCATGAGGTTAATATTCGGGTAGGCCACATATCCTTCGGGATTTGCATCCGGGTGTGAAGGATCATATTTCAGAATCGGTGCTTTTTTATCATACACCACATCTGTTACCTGAACTCGATTAAAGTCGGACTTCGGATCATTTACACTCATGATGTCACCGAAAGATTTTGAATCCGGAATGGCTTCAAAAACCACATCCTTACGGCGATACGGACCACCCTCTGGCGTGCGTGTGGTATTGATGTTGGCCATGTTACTAGAAATAGTATTCATGCGGGCTCTCTGAGCCGCCATACCACTTCCACCTATTCTAAAGCCTGATAAAAAATCACTCATCGTTTATTCCTATCGTGTTTCACTGATGGCATATTTCATGGCTGCCATTTTTTTATTAATTAATTGCAATGCTGATTTGTAAAGAATCGAGTTTTCAGCTAACGCTGACATCTCTTTTTCCATATCCACGGTGTTGCCGTCATTATTCATAGCAACGTCTGGATTTTCGTAAATTCCCGGCTCTACAGCAGGTTTCCCGCCTACCCCGAAGTGTTCACCATGCGAAGTTGACAAAGCATTGTTTCCATCTAAATCAAGAGCTCTTGCCAGCGCATCTTCGAAATCCACTTTTTTAGCGTGATAATTCGGAGTCTCAGCATTGGCAATATTGGCCGAAGTTACATTGTGACGTATTTGGCGCATGGCCAACGATGTTGCCAGCGCATCTGTTGTTTTATCAAACAGATTACTCATAAATAACCTTCCTCTCGATATTGATTTATTTTATTTCTTAAGGTGCGAATAGAAATACCGAGGATCTCGGCAGCTCTAGTTCTGTTCTGATGAACGAAGTAAAGAGTTTGTAAAATATACTTTCTTTCAACTTCGTCTAACTTCTGCCCGATAGAAAATTCCAATTGTTTAGTTTGTGTATTGAGCTCGATATGTTCCGGTTCTATTGTAGACTTGGAATCTGCTGTTTGCGCATTTTCGAATGCTCTCTCCAGTACAGATTCCAGTTCATGAAAATTTCCCGGCCAATTATATTGTAAGAGCTTTTCACATGACTTTTCGGTTAATCTTAGGCCCTTTTTGTTATTCATGAGCCCTATAACTTCGATAAAGAAGTTAGCAAATGCCGTTACATCAGCTTTGCGCTCAGATAAGGCCGGCATCTCTACTATATGAGTAAACTTTTTATCAAATTTTCTAATAACTTCGTAAGCACTCTCCTTAGAAGTCGCCACTATAACTGAGTCTAAGGCATCGGTCGGCAGACCTGTTTCGTCAAAAAGCTGAGTCTGAGTGTTATTAAATACAACTTTATTTATGTAATTGAGCATCGTGCTTTTACCGGTTCCCACATCACCAACTACGATAAAAAACTTTTTGTCGTTGTTGGCATGAAGTGCTTCCAGCACTTGGTGCATAACAGAACTCTGAATCTGAAAAGAACCATATTGGTAATTTATCATTGTTGTTGTTCCTCTAATTGCGACATTGCAGGTATTCTCTTTAAATGCTTTTTGTATTCAACATCCCAGGCTGCCTGCTTCAATTTTTCAGTTGAAAGCTGTTTCCACATTTCTGTGCTGTCGTCTTTTAGTTCAGCCCATGTTTGTTCAGCTTTTTTGATTTCACCTTTTTTAAAATACAAATCACCCAGTAAATAACGCTCGTGATTTAATACAAACTTATTACCATGACGTTGAAAAATTTCTTTTAATAAACCGATTGCATCATCGGCCTTATCTTGCTTAATTAAAAGTTGAGAATACTCATTAGCCAATTTCACTACATCTGAACGTTCAGGCTTAGGATTGTTTAAAATAATCTCGCGGCATTTTTCAAAAGTACCGATTGCATCTGAAATATCATTTTGCTGAGTTTGCATTTCAGCCAATCTGAACTGCACTGGTAAAGAAAGCTTTTCTTCGCCCTTCCATAAATTCGATAAATCACTTAAGTAACGTATAGAAGTAGAGGTGTCGCCTTTTTGCTCGTAAAGTTTTGAAGCTAGCTGAACTCGTTGCACTTGTTCTTCGTCAGACAAATCCAGTGGTGTTTGAATTTTTTCTAAATACTGATATGCATCCTGATACGAAATATTGTCAAAACTACTTTGTGATAATTTAAGGTACAAACTGTCAAAGCTAGGCAAGTACTGATTGACATAAACTTCTTTTTCAAAACTCGCACCTTTGATAGCATTTAACCCTGCTAAAACTTTTTTATATTTGGTAATAGCATCTGAGTAAGCACCTGCATTTTCATACGATAAGCCTAGGAAATAGTCCGTGTCTAATCGGCTGTGAGTTTTAAGCCAAGTATCAGAGTATTGACGGTAAGTTTTAAGTAAATCTTTGTAATGGCCTTGATCTGATAAATATTTAAGTTGGTCATTAATATTTTTAACTATCCTTTGAGTTACCTGCTTAGCATCCGAACGTGTCGGATTCTGCTGATAAAACTTAGATAAAATATCAATAGCCCTTAAGTATTCTTTACGTCTTGAGAAACCATCAGAAATCATCGCTACCTTAAACTGATCTACGTTCTGCAGATCACTCTTAAGAGCCAATTCATCCATTTTAATAAGAGTTTGGTCCAACTCTTCAGCTTTCATCGATTTCATTTTTGTACTTAATAAATGTAAGCGGGCTACAATTGTTTTAGGGCTATCACCATAACGAAAGTGAGTTTCAAGGTAAGCACCTACTGATTTTGACTGCTCAGCACCCATAATATCCAACAACTCACCAACGCGAGTTAAAGCATACGGAGCATATTCATGGGCCGGGAAATACTGGGCAAAACCCAAAGCCGATTTATGCGAATCCTGGAATTTTTCTTTCCAAAACTGAGCTTCCATTTTATTAAAATACGCACTCGGGAATAATTTTGAAACTAACGGGAAGTTTTTAGTAGCTGAGTCGTAAGCAGCAATCGCTTCAGGTAATTTTTTAGTAAAGAAAAAGAAATCGCCCTTACGGACAGCAACTTCAGTTAATACTAGCTGATCCTGCGTGCTTTTTTCAATTTCAGTTAAATGTTTTAAAGCTTCATCTAATTTATTTATTTTAGAGTAGCTGTAAGCCAAACCAATTTTGGCATACATTTTTGAAATTTTAGCATCAAACTTTTTATTGTCTATGTGCGAATGCAGTTTACGAATAGCCGACATGTAATCACTTTTGTCCACAGCTAACATGCCGGCTAATAATGAAGTTCTTTCTGCTAAAGCGGATTCTGGGTACTTTTCAAGTGCTTCACGGTATGCGTTTTGCGCTTGCTCATAAAATGAATCAATTTTTTCAGCTTTCCAAAGCTCGATAAAGGCATCGCCGGACATAAATGAAACCAGCTCTGAATATTTTGACTGAGGATATCTTTTTTTAAACCATTCTGCAGTCTGTATAAATACCAAATAACGTTTTTTATCAAACAAGGTTTTTAAAAGACGCGCCTGCTTGTTTTCATCTGATTTTTCAGGTGAAACTTCATAGAGTGGCGGATTGTCCTTCATTTTTTTCCAGAATGAAAATTCTGACTCCAATACTGGAAATCTTAAGTAGTAATTATTACGGCTTTTAATAACTGACTCTTCTTTATAGTCAGATTCTCTCATGTTAAAGCGGGCAAACTGGGCATCACCGGCATCATAAAGACCCGCTTTAGATAATACAGATGTTTCAATTCCACCCGGTTCTTCGATTTTTAAGAAATCCACATCGGCTGGCTTGCGGTCACCGGTTTTCTTTTTAGAAGCCTGAGCTGTTTTTTGATCTTTAGCCAAAACTGCAACCGGCGGGGCCACTTTAGTATCCACAAGTTCTGCCACTGGAGCTTCAGTTTTATAAAAATCAATAATGAGTTTAGATGGTTGATCTGTTAAATAATCAAAAGTCTCAACCTGATCATTTTTAAGTACGAATTCGACCAGCCATTTATTATCAATTGCATTCTGAGTAACTGAAATAGACTTAACAAAAGGGTTTTCCACATTGCGGATTTTATCAATAAAGTTTTGATCGATTGATTTTACAAAAAGCTGGACTTTAGATTGGCCCCCACTTTTTATGCGCTTCAAATCGTAATCCCAGTTCTTTTGTCCAGATAATTCAAAATTGAAAGTTTCTCCCTCAAGAGCAACTGCACCTTTAACATCTGTGGCTAGTGATTTTAAGCTAACAAAGTACAAAAAACATAAAATGTATAAAAATGATTTTTTCATCAAATAGAACAAAAAGCATTTCAGGTGCCATGGCTTTTGATTCCCCAGATGCTTTAAATTTTAGGCTAGGAAAAAAAATCCAATTTTTTTGGCTCAGTCCAGCCAAATCTCTGACACAAAAAACTCAACACTGGCTTATTGATTAACTAGACTCGACGCACTCAATAAGTCATCACATAATTAGGGAACATCATGAAAAAACAACTAGTTGCAACACTTATTATAGTATCTCTACCTTTTATATTTGTATCCTGCGTTTCATCGATATTAAAAGATGCACCGCCGACATTCAGTAAAGAAATAAAACTGACCGAGCCAACATCTCCATTTATAAAAATGGACACATCCGTTTATCCTTCCTGGAAAAATCTCAAAAGCGGCAATGTTATTTCAATCATTTCAAACTGCAGCGATTCCGACAGTAAACTTTCCAATCTTCACCAGATCATCGAAAGCTCTCTCGACAATATTAAAGTTATTAAAGAAGAAACGCTTACTTTACAAAATCGGCCCGCCTTTGCACGAAATATAAATGCAGTTTTAGATGGAGTTGAGATTGAAATTCAGTCTATTTCATTTAAAAGAAAATCCTGCGGCTATGTGGCCTCTCTATCAGGAAAGCTTAATAATTTAACTAACGACCGCAAGCAATTTGATCAATTTTTAAATGGTTTTAGCTTTGAATGAATAAAGTGACCTCTCCCCTGATTTTATGGATCGAAGAGCAGCTTTACTTTTTAGGCGGCATTACCCTTTTGATCAGAGACTGTTTACGCGAAGGTTTCAGAAAACCTTTTTACTGGAATTTATTAGTTGAACAAATCTATCAAATTGGTGTGCGCTCATTTCCGCTGGTATTCGTGACTTCAACTACAATCGGCATGGTGATGGCTCTGCAATTTGGCTTCGGCCTAGAAAAATTCGGCGGAAAACCCTATGTTCCCCGTTTAGTGGCTTCAACTATTTTCCGCGAAATCGGTCCCATGTTTACAAGTTTAATGCTCGCGGCCCGAGTAGGAGCCGGTATGGCCAGCGAAATCGGCTCTATGGTTGTAACCCAGCAAATCGATGCGATACGTGCACTGGGAACCTCGCCTATTAAAAAAATAGTGCTGCCGCGTATTTTGGCCTGTTTAATTATTCTTCCTTTATTAGTAGCGATGGCTAACGTTCTAGGCAATGCCGGTGGATGGCTTATCGGCGTCAGCGAATTGGGCCTTGATCCTCAATTTTACTACCGCCGCATTTTAGATACAGCCAACATCAAAGATTATCTGTCGGGATTTGCTAAAACATTCTTTTTTGCATTATTTATTTCAGTGCCTTCATGCTACTTCGGCTTAACTGTTAAAAACGGCACTCAAGAAGTGGGAATGGCCACTCGTAAGGCCGTGGTCACATCTTCTTTACTTATTTTATTAGGCGACTTTTTCTTAGCTAAACTATTCTGGATTATTGAAAAATGGCTGTAATAGAAGTTCAAAACTTTCGTAAATCATTCGGAACAAAACTCGTACACGAGGATGTCAGCTTTTATGTAAAAAAAGGCGAATGTCTGGGTTTGGTAGGCGGGTCCGGCGCCGGTAAATCCGTTATTTTAAGAAGCCTCATAGGTCTTGAAAAGCCGGATTCAGGCAGCATACATATTAACGATGAAGAAATCACCCGTTATACGGAAGCCAACTGGAGGCATTTACGCAAGAAAGTAGCTTACGCATTTCAAGGCGGCGCGCTGTTTGACTCTATGACTGTATTTCAAAATTTATCTTACCCTTTAAAAGAACATACTCAGCTCAGTCAAATTGAAATATCGAAAAAAATTCAGGCGCAATTAGCCGACTTCGGCTTAAGCGGCATAGAAAGACTTTATCCCAATGAATTATCCGGCGGTATGCAAAAGCGCGTGGGCTTAGCCCGCGCCATGATGCTGGAGCCCGAAATTATTTTGTATGATGAACCTACTGCCGGTTTAGATCCATACAATACCAAAAAAATTCAGGAACTAATTTTAAATTTAAAAACTAAAGGTGTAACGTCTATTTTAGTTACACACGATATGCCTACGGCCTTTGCCGTATGTGATAAATTTGCTTTCTTAAAAGATAAAGTAATTAAAGAACAAGGCACTATTGAGCAGCTGAAGAACAAAAACGACGGCTTAATCCACCAGTTTATCGAGGGAAATATTCTATGACACAAATTAAAGTTGGCGTATTCTTAGCAGCAGGTTTAGCCGTTTTATTAACTACCATTTTTATGTTGGGTTCCAACAAATCCATGTTCCAGGAAGTTGTAGAAGTTAATAGTTATTTCGACTCCGTTCAGGGCCTAAATAAAGGCGCTGTGGTTTCATTGGCCGGGGTTAAAGTGGGTAATATTGAAAATATCGAATTTGACTCTAACCGCAATTTAGTAAAAGTAACTGCTCGTATTGAAGCCGAAGCTAAAAGCAAAATTAAAAAAGACAGCCGTGTTGAAATACGGACTCAAGGTGCATTAGGAGACAAATTCCTTTATATCACCCCAGGAACGGTCTCAACAGAAACTATTTCAAACGGCGACGAAATTGCTTCTGATTACGGAAATGATATTTTATCCGTACTTTCTAAACGCGGAAATGAAAGTGAAAAATTATTTGATATCCTCAACGACCTTAAAGTAATTACAGGGTCATTAGCGCAACAAAATAAGTTGCCTAACATTGTTAACAACATGGAAAAGGCCAGCGCAAACTTAGCCAATCTGAATGTAGCTTCAATTAATGGTTCGGTGGCTAAGCTTGAAAGCATTATGAACAAAGTAGATCGCGGCGAAGGCACTTTAGGTGCCTTAATCAACGACCGTTCTATTCATGAAAGAATTAAAAATATACTGGGCGCAGGCCAAAAAGACCAACAGGTTAAGAGTATTTTGAAGTCTTCAATCGACGAGTAATAACCAAAATCTGACAGTAAATATTACAATTCAATTTTAGCATATCAAGTGTTGCAAAATTCACTTTTGTTTTAAGCACCTTTGCCCTATAAAGAGCGCATCAACAAACAAAGGAATTTTATGAAAAACTTATTAATATTCGTTTCAATGGTTTTACTATCTCAATTCTCACAGGCCCAAAACATCTCTAAACGTATTGCAACTGCAGCCGATATTCTGGCTTCAATCGCAGAAGGCTCTAACACTTACACGGTAAAAGCCGGCGCACCTAAAGCGATGCTTCTTGAATTCGGATTAAACGAACAAATCGTTGAATCTGAAGAAGATTTCGAAGCCAGCTGGAAAAGCACTTCAGGAGATGCCTGGGAAGCCGACTCAATGAGCTGGGGCTTAGAAAATCTTTCAGGCGCACAATCTTATATTACAAACGCTTTAGATCAGGCCTTAGAAGATGGCGAACAAACTGATGCTGATAAAATTAAATTTGCTGATGGTATGTTAAAAGTTAAAAAAGCTTTCAATATTTTAAAATCAATCAAATCTGTTAAATTCGGCGTTGCACCTACTGGAGCAGTTCAATGCGGAGTAACTTTCCCGTCTTTATTAATCCTTGATACTGAAAATGGAAAAATCCATCAGATCATCATGGAAGGTTCTGGCTGTTAATTATTTTTTGATAAATTTCGTCAAGTTTTTCTTAAACTCCTCATCGTTAGATTGAGGAGTTAGTTTACGATCTAAAGTTAAACGCACTTCTTTAACAAATCCCGCTTTAAATTTCTGATTTACTGAATGCTTAATCGGCTCCAACATAAAGCTCATCTGCTGCATCCAAACCGAATTTTTTACGCACAACCAAAGTACACCTTGATGATACGAAATGGGCTCAGCATTTTGCGATACCGTAGGGCCTACCACATCTTTCCAGTTAAGCCACAACTTCCAGCGCAGATATTGGTCGGACACAGGCCCCGCCTTATCTTCTAAAAGCTTGTGGAGCACTTCGGCGCCGGTCTGAAATTTAGTTTTGAAATCACGCTCTGAAGACATGTAAATAGAGCTATCACAAGGCCTTGATTTTTTCATTAATAAAGTCTACTTAGTGTCCATGCAAAATAATAAGCGTATTACAGTAGTGGGAGCGGGTCTTGCGGGAAGTGAATGTGCTCTCCAATTGGCTCATAAAGGATTTGAAGTCGTTCTCTACGAAATGCGCGGCACAAAGCCCACCCCCGCACACAAAACAGACCAATTTGCTGAACTTGTTTGCTCTAATTCTTTCGGTAGCATGTCGGAGGTATCGGCTCCTGGCCAACTTAAATGGGAAGCAGAGCAATTAAATTCATTTATATTAAAAGCGGCTAAAGAAGCCTCTGTGCCTGCAGGTCAGGCTTTGGGCATAGATCGCGAGCGATTTGCAAAAAAAATTACCGAAATGGTTGAGGCTCACCCTAAAATTACAATTAAGCGCGAAGCTGTGCTTTCTCTGGATCAAGTTGAGCGCCCTACTGTTATTGCAACAGGACCATTAACTGACGAACCCCTTGCGCAGGATTTGCAAAAACATTTCGGCGACGAGTTCCTTTATTTCTTTGATGCCATCGCACCTATCATTGATGCCGATTCCATCAATAAAGACATTGCCTGGAAAGCCGATCGTTACGACAAAGGCACTCCCGATTATTACAACTGCCCGATGAACAAAGAACAGTACAATAATTTTATTCAGGAAGTAACCAACGCACGTAAAATTGAACCTAAACACTTTGAAACAACTGAATTTTTCGAAGGCTGCATGCCTATTGAAGTGATGGTAGAGCGCGGACCTCAAACATTAAGATTTGGCCCGATGAAACCGGTTGGTTTAACGGACCCAAAAACCGGACGCTACCCATTTGCAGTAGTACAATTACGTCAGGATAATAAAGAAGGTACGGCGTACAATATTGTGGGATTCCAAACTCGTATGGCTTATGGCGAGCAAACGCGTGTATTTAGAATGATTCCAGGATTAGAAAACGCCGAATTTTTAAAACTCGGCAGCATTCATCGCAATATGTTCATCAATTCACCTAAGAGACTGAATAAAGACTTGTCTTCAAAAAACGATCCTTGGTTGTTTTTTGCAGGGCAAATCACCGGAGTTGAAGGTTACTTCGAATCGACCTGCATAGGACTTCTTGTGGCCACCTTTATTGAACAAAAACTGAGCGATCACACTCTTTCTCCACCGCCACGCGATACGGCCTTAGGCTCGTTATTAGAAGCTATTACCGACCCTTTCCGTGCAGAAAATTTCCAACCGACAAATATAAACTTTGGTCTCATTCCCCCATGGCCGGAAGAGCTGCGCGACAAAAAAGAAAAGAAGACAAAACAGATACAACGCGCACAAGAAGCTTTACGCTCTTGGATTCGATGATATAATAATCGGCTATGTCGCAAGCAGAAGGAATTACGGAATTTTTAAGTGAACTCAACGAGAGTGATTCCCTGTCGGCGCTACGCTCAGCCCATAGTGAAAAATCCGCTCTAGTTTTTAAAGTCGACTCTCACCCAACACCAATTAAAACCTTTATTGAGAACTTTCTGGATAAACGCGCTCTTTTACCTTCTGAAGCAAATGTTGTTAAAATTGATCCCGATAAAGAAGTTTCTATTAAATTCAATGTAGGAACTGAAGTGTTTTTTGTTAAAACATTTATTAAATCCCACATGAACCGCTATTACTTTGATATGGGTTCCAAGGTTATTCAGCTTAAACGCCGTAAAGAACCTCGCTTTATGATTCCCAAAAAATGGGCCCAAACCGCAGCTATCCTTGGCAGCTCCACAAAGCCTGAGCCCATTAAATGTAATGTCGTGGATATTTCTTTGGGTGGTATACGCTTTGAGATTACACAGCAACATCCCACTTACCAGCGCGATGATATTATAAAAATTAAATTTCAAATTTATAAAAGAGCTGAAGTTTCAACTATGGCTATTATCCGGTTTATTCTGGTGCGCCCAAATATGAATTCTATAGTGGGCCTAGAGTTTGCGGAAATTACCGATGTTCAAAAAGAGCGGGTTTCACATATAGTACAGGATATTAATATGTTTAACGCCAATACCAAACAATAAAGACTTAAAAAACAAAACCCACATGAGTCTTCTATGTGGGTTTGTTCAGAGGCC
Organism: bacterium; assembly: GCA_019752925.1. Classification (GTDB taxonomy): domain Bacteria; phylum Bdellovibrionota; class Bdellovibrionia; order Bdellovibrionales; family Bdellovibrionaceae; genus Pseudobdellovibrio. The sequence continues at coordinate 55,988 of JAIELP010000004.1, read as the reverse complement.
GATTTCACTCAACCTCTCTGTGTTTTGTAAGATCTAAATTAGAATACTTTGAACGTTCCGTCGAAATCGTTAGCGATCTCGTTTAACTCTTTATTGATATAGTAGTTATCATTACCACCTTCGCTTCTACCAAAGCCACGGTTAAAATCAAATTCATCTCTGAATACTAACAGACGTTTTGTAGTGTTAGTGATTTTTGCACCAGCTTTATCTAGATTGTTAAGAATGGATTCTCGTCTTTCTGGAGTTAAACGCTTTTCTTGTTTCCAACGTTTAGCACTTACATCTAGCATATAAGAATTTTCGCCACGTAATTCTTGAGCTGTTTTGCCCACGAAATTAGCCATTCTATTTTCAATACGACCTGAAGATATTAAACCTTTAATATAATCGCGGTACTGCTGATTAAGCTCATTAGCATTTCTGATCATAAGGGCATTATTGGTATCCATGTAATACGAACGGATATCAGCATTTGCAGAACCCACGATTAAGTCATCACCAATAAGTGATAATTTGGTGTGTAAAGACTGACCTGCGCCGCCAGTAGCTTTGTACTCGTAGTATTCAAGTGTTGGGAAGAAACGTTTGTAGAGTTTTCGACCTAACCAGCTTTCGTTAGATTTCTTTTCATACTGAACTAAACCCTGATAGTGATCAAATAAAGCACCCAGTTGGTAACGGGCTAATAAATTGATCGGGCCTAAATCCGTAGTTTCCGGAGAGTTTGTAATAAAGATAATTTTTACGCGAGAACAATCGCCGTAGTCATTATTCATCATTTTAGCAATACGATGAACCATTCCAGAAGGCATCAATAAGTAAGCTGTATGGATAACAACTTCCATATTACGTTCTTGTTTACGACTTACACGGCAAGTGTGCTCAAGAGCTCCGTACCAAGCCGCTTGAATATTTTTATTATTCTTAGCTTCAGCACCTAATTTAGAACCCATGATACGTTGATTTAAATTACCTTTTCTGTAATTTACGTTTTCTAAATAATGGAATTCAGCGTTTTGTAAATCGTTAGCTGATAATTGACCGAAAGATTTGTTATTTTGTTTTTTACCAGCAGCTACGTATTTAGTTTGGTAGCGTGCAACTGATTGAGCCATTGCAGCTTCTTGAGCCGCAATACGGTCTGCCGCACTCTTGTAACCCGGCATTTGCGGTAAAGAAGAAAGAACACAAGCACCTAAGTCAGCAGATTTAGCTTGTAAACACGCGCCCACAGCCATTTCAGAAGCACTTGGCACCTCGGCACTAGCACGCTTAGTATTTGCGATGAAGTCATTTGGTACTACTCTTTGAACACGTACCATATCAGCAACCATTGTTGTTTTTAAGATAGTGTCATAAGAAGCTTCAACTGCAGCAGTTCCGCCTTTAGCCGTTTTACCCCAGAAATCTGTGTCGATAAAAATGTACTTACCAGACGAACCTACACGCTCTTGCATATGATAAGAGTCTTCGATATTACGGCCACCTAAGATAAACTCTTCGCCATCAATAGCCAATAATTTATGATGAGTGTAATCAGATAAGTGATCCCATAATTGGCCATGGTCTTCGTTTTTCTCAATACTTCTGATCGGCAAGCGGCCCGTTACTTCATTCACTAATGGATTTAAAGTATCGCCGTAAGCAACCATTGCAATCGAAAGCTTAATTTTAGCCCATAAGCTGTTTTTAATGAATGCATCAGAAACCAATTCAGCAAATTCAATTAAGTTGTCTTTTTCTTCTTCTAACTGTTTAGCAGTTTTGCCATCAGTTGATTGCTTGAACTTAGAAGGATCAATCTGTGCACCGTAACCCATAGCTACTTTAATAGCTGTTGCGTTTTTACCGTATAAGCCAGAAAGGAAAATTTTAGAGAATGCTGTTGGAGATTTTTTATCAATCGCATTCATCTTAGCCATTTTGTCTCTATAACAAGTGTCTGAATCAGGTTTTGCTGCTTCAGGACATGATAAAGTCATGTAGTTAGAGTCCTGTACAATTTGACCGCCCGGGAAGTTGTAGAAATAAGTTTTGATATTTCCGCCGCCTTTAGCTTCTAACATCTGGAATAAATCAAGGTTCTTATAGTTAGTGATGAAGTCCACTAATAATTTAACTTTAACACCCGATTGAGCTTTAGCGATTAACGCCTGATTGATTACTGATGAAGAATCATCGTCTGCGTAAATGAAGTAAACCATTCTGATTTCTTCATTTGCTCTGTTAATCATATCCAACTTTTTATCAAAAGCCGCATCGTTGTCTTTTAATAGTTGACCATCGATCAACTTAAGATCAGGTGCTGTTGCAAGCTTTCTGATTTCTGGCCCGCCAAATGGACGTGCTCTTTGATCACCGTCGAAATAATAATCACGGCCTTGAGCTGCAATTGCCTCTACATCTGGCTCACTTGCTACCTGACGAATACCTTGAAAAGATGTACATGACGTTACGAAAATTGCCGCAGCTGAAACCACAGCTATTAGCTTTTTGTTCATTAGAACCCCTTTGTCTTATGTAATGATAAACAGACTTAAATAGAATAAGACAAAAAAGGTGATTTAAAATATTTAATTTTTTTAAGACAGGCTTTGGTCTATATACGCTGAGCTTGTAATCGCCGATTGCTCGACCTTAGGCTTGAAGTGCACTCTACAACGAGCTTCATAAAAGTCCTGAGAGCCCACTTCCACTTGAGCTTCCGTCGATCCGCCGATTTTTTGCGTATAAGTAGCCAGCTCACCGCATTTAGTGCAGATCGCTCTATGCTTAGTTACATCTTCTGCAATGGCCATCAACGTAGGAATTGGTTCAAAAGGCATACCTTTCCAATCCATATCCAATCCAGAAATAATCACGCGAAGTCCGCGCGCTGCTAAATCACGGCAAACTTGCACTAAATCCATAGTGAAAAACTGACCTTCATCAAAGGCTACAACTTTGGTGTCATCAGCTAAGTGATCCCAAACATCGTGAATACTTACTAACGGAATGGCTTCAACTTGATTCTGATTATGAGAAGTGACGTTGGTTTGATGATAACGTTGGTCGATAATAGGTTTAAAAACCTGAGTTTTTAATTTGGCATACTGAGCACGGCGCACACGTCTGATAAGCTCTTCCGTTTTACCGCTGTACATCGATCCCGCTACCACTTCAATCCATCCGCTCATGATTTCCCCCTCTTAAACAGATACTAAAATGATCTATATAGTCAGGACTTTTGTCGCGTATAAAGTGTCACGCTATGCAAAAAAACACGGGTTCAGAAGCTATATATTACAATATAGCAAAAAAATAAGCATTTTAGGGTGACTCTCCAACAGCCTCTGTACTAGAGACTAGCTCAGCAATGAAGAAAATTACGGCATTGATGCTTTTGCTAGCACTTTTATCAACTTCAGTTTCAGACTTAAAAGAGTCGGCACCGCTGTTTAAATTTCACATTGATCACGAGTTATCAGATTACGCCTTTGAGAAGTTTCAAGATCACACCCAGTCCCGCCTCCCCTTATATAAAAGTTATTTTAAAAAATATTCAGACAAATACGATATTCCATGGACGCTGTTAGCCGCTGTGGCTTATCAAGAATCTAAATGGGATGAAGATGCCGTCAGCCATACTGGCGTTAAAGGCCTTATGCAACTCACTTCAAAAACCGCAGCCCATGTAGGAGTAGAAGATCGCGAAGATCCTTTTGAAAGTATCCGTGGCGGAGCTTACTATCTTAAATACCTTTATAACAAAACCCCTCAGAAGCTGACTGAACACCAACGCTGGGTTCTGGCTCTAGCCGCCTACAATATCGGATGGGGACATTTAAGAGATGCGCACCACTTAGCTGTACGCCTTAAAAAAAATCCTTACAATTGGAATGAATTTAAAAAAATTCTACCTAAGCTAGAAGAAGAACAACACTACACAACTTTAAATCACGGCTTTGCCCGTGGTAATGAAACAGTGGATTTTGTTAATAAGGTATTCAGTTATTATAATTTACTGAATACAGCTTTCAGAGTTCAATCGCACATCGCACAGTTTACTTACAATCGTTAATAAACTTATTTTTCAATAGCTGCTTCAGTAGTGCTAATTTTTTTCGTCAGTGCCGACACTTCACGTGTTAACTTATTATTAGGATCAATCTCCATCATAAGACCAGAGTAATATTTAGCCTTACTCACGTGAGCTAAATTATTTTTGTCCTGCACATGAGACTTCAGGTAGTACATGCTGAGTTGGTATACAGTATCAAAATTTTTCTTATTCCATTTGTAAGACTCAATGAGAAATTTTTCATAATCGACATCATTATACGAATTCACAGCAGGCTTTGTTGTCGACGATGTCGATGCCGGCAAACGACTGGATGAATCAGTAGCAACTTTCGATGCATTTTTAAGCTGCTCTGCCTTACTGTAGTAAAGGTACGAAAGCATTTCTTTAGGTTGTGACAAATCAGCTATATCTAGAGATTTTTTTGCATAATCAATAGCCTTGTCGTAATCAGAAATTTTAATATAAAGCGACGCCAGATCGTAGTAAACCCACGGATTTTTAGGATCATCTTTAGAGATTTCTTCACGTAGGGCAATGGCTTCTTTATATTTTTTCGTTTTAGAATAAATGACGGCCAAACGCTTTTGAGCTTCTGATCTTTCAACAGAGGTTTTACTTAACTTCAGCGCTGCTTTAGAAAGCCGTTCGGCCAGCTCATAGTTTTTCTGATGATATGATGAGTCTACGGCAATCTCGTAACTACTAAATTTATCTGGCTCATTGGCCACATATGTTTTTAAGTCGCTCAGAGCTGTTTTAAAATTTTTGAGTTTTAAGTTTGCATAAATGCGGCTTTTATAAATTTCTTTATGATACTTGCCCTTATTTAACTGCAAAGCTTTTTCATTAACAGCCAAAGAGTCACTTATCATTGATGCAGAAGTTATATCATTTCTGGTGTACACTCCGGCTATATCTAAAATAAGCTGGCTTTTACGTGCTAGATATTTTATCTCATTAGGTTTTTCCGCTAACTTAATATTGTAGTATTTCAATAATTTTGTATAACGTTCAAGCACGGCCTCATCTGAAATAACAGCGTATAATTCATCCGCCTGCTGTTCAGTCATTTCATAAACATCAGGACCTAATTTTTTATCCAGCTCTACACGTGCCGGACTACGTGAAGACAAATCAACCATCAGAAATATAGAATTTGCTGTATAACATTTTTTTAATGACTGCAAATCACTTTGAAAGGCCTCTGATAAGGCCTCTTCTTTTGTTATAACCTTTTTCTTAGTTCGTACGATATCTGTTACTAGTATGTGATCTTTTTTATTTTCAACAAAGCGCTCAGCATCTATCCAAGGCGTTCGTGCGTAGCAATCCGACATATAACTATCCACTGCTTTGGCATTTAAAATTTTTGTTACGGATTTAAATTCGCCCACCTCACCTAAGTTGCTTTCCTCATTAGCGCGAATTTTTAAAATTGGCAAATAGGCCGCATTAGCCACCACAACAGCCTTATAACTTTTAAGCTTTTCAACAATAAAACTAGGCGACACATAGCTGAAACTGTAGCTTGGTATTCTTGTCGTTTTGTTTTTAACTACATCAACATCCACTTTTAAAGTAGGCTCAAGCAATAAGTTAATAACCGGCTTAATCCCATCAATACCTTTTAATCTTTCCAACTGACCAATTGAATTATAGCTCGATTCATTTAAAACTAACTTTCCTGCACCAAAAACCGTGTTGTCATCGTTAATTTTCAGTAACAATTCCAAACGCAAATTATTCGCAATGCTATTGCTTTCAGGCAAAAACTTCACATCTTTAGACACTCCATCAAGAACCAAAGAAAACTTTCCTAAAATATCCGAACTAATATTCTCAGCAAAAACCATAGGATTAGTGGGATCAACCCACCAAACTTTTTTAGTTTCGTCTGTTGCCCATACAATTACATGATTAAAAGCCAGCAGCTGTGGAAATGTTGAGAACTCTTTAATTAGCTTAGGCGAATAAATATTAGATCTATTAACCAGAGCCGGATAGGCCTCAATTTTAAGGGCACGTAGCACCGCCACCAAAGAAGCGGAATAATCCTTACAATCGCCAGTTTTACTTTTCAATAATTTTGCAAAATCCTGTGGTATCAACTTGTTCTGTGGATTAGTCCAAGTCCCCGAGTATGCAATCAGTTTAGAAATTTCCTGACCTGCATATTCAATTTTTTCAGAAGTCGTTTTATATTTTGCAGCGTTGGATACAATTTGTTGATATTCAGGCGGTAGTTTTGAATCCCATACTTTTTTGTATTGTAAACTAAAATACTGACTTAGCTGCTCCCATGATTGAGAAGTGCTAATTGTAATATAGCCCGCATTGATGTTTTTCCCCTCCGTCTCGTACGCAAAAGGAGTTGGCTTAATTTCCAAAAAATATTTGCTTTCTTTTTGCCATTCTTTAACTGTGTAGAACTTGTCCGACACCTCTTTGAGTGTCTTCAAAGGCAGTTCGGATTCGTAGTAATGATACTCTTCTTGAGCCAGCCTATCATTTTGAAAACCAAAGCTGTCATTCATATGTCCATAGGCCATAGCTGGACTAATTACGTCATATTCAATATGAACAACACTACCTATTTTTAAATTATGAATAGGAATAAGCGCCATTTTTAAATCTGTTATACCTACAGAGGAGTTCTGCACATCGGAAAATTTGATATCACTTACAGCTGTAACTGTTTTTTTGTTATCTGTTAAAGAGTAAATATTAACTGCTCTAAAGTTTTTATTTTCGCCCAAGAACCTCAAACGGAAATTAGCAAGTGCAATGCGGCCTGATTCATCTACAATTTTGTATTCGTAAATATTGCGGGCTGTTTTGGTTCCGGATTTATCAACTTTATTTAGAACAATGCTTTTTAAATCCTCTAAACCCTTACTCGCCGTAAAACCATAAACTGATAATAATATTATGGCCAAAAAGCCAAACAAAGCTCTCATGGAACCCCCACCTTTTTTATCGGGCAAGGGCATTATGATCTTAAATTAAAAGTGATTGAGTGTACTAGTCTGAGACAGAAATTATTCGACAGTTACCGACTTGGCCAGATTTCGCGGTTGATCCACATCATGACCCAAGTTATCTGCCAAGTGATAAGCCATCAATTGCAGAGGTACCACTGAAATGATCGGGTTCACCATCCAATTAGCTGACGGCAATGAAAGATAATATTCACTCATTGATTTAAGTGCAGCATTCTCTCCCGTACCGATTGAAATAATTTTTCCGCCACGCGCTTTCGCTTCCTGTAGATTACTGATCGTTTTTTCAATCAATTCATCGTCCGGCGCAACAACTACAATTGCCATTCTTGCATCAATTAAAGCCAATGGACCGTGCTTCATTTCACCTGCGGCGTAACCTTCGGCGTGCATGTAAGCCAGTTCTTTAAGTTTTAACGCCCCTTCCATAGCAATCGGGTAACTCACTCCGCGACCCAAATATAAAAAGCCTTTAAAATCTTTTAGTTTTTTGGCCGCATCGTTAAAGTATTTATCATAGGCTAAAACAACTTCAATCTGACTTGGCACCGCTAATAAGCTTTTAACATAACCGTATTCTTGGTCTTTGTTTAATACTCCACGAACTTTGGCAATTTGTAAGGCTAATAAATTAACCAGCGCAAGAGTGCTCGTAAAAGCTTTAGTACTGGCAACGCCTACCTCTACTCCTGAGTTCATATACAAATGTCCGTGAGCTTCACGGTCAATCGAAGAACGCTGTACATTTGTAATACTTAATGTGAGCGCACCTTTTTCTTTTGCTAGGCGGATAGCGGCTAACGTATCAGCTGTTTCACCACTTTGTGAAATTGTGATAACCAATGTGTTTTTAGGAATAATAGGTTTTCTGTAACGGAACTCACTGGCGATATCAATTTGAACCGATAAACCGCTGATTTGCTCTACCAAATACTGAGCCACATTCGCCGCATAATAACTGGTTCCGCAGGCAATAAAAATAATGTGTTCAATTTTTTTAAACACCACATCTGTGGGCTCAGAAAAACCCACATTCTGAAGCGACACTTCATTGGTTTCAATATTAATATGCGGTTTAATAGCAGCAGCCACTGCGCGCGGCTGCTCATAAATTTCTTTAAGCATATAGTGCTTAAAGCCCATTTTTTCGATTTGCTCGGGTTTCCAGTCAATAGTAACAACTTGTTTTTTAAGAGGAGCTCCTAAGGCTGAGTAATATTTCACTTCATTATTTGAAATATGCACAACTTCACGATCTTCAAGATACACGAAGTTTTTAGTGTATTGAAGAGCCGCCTGAACATCGCTCACAACAAAAAATTCTTTAGTTTTTTCATTAACTCCAACAATTAACGGCGGACCATCTTTAAAAGCGACCATCTCATTGGGAGATTTTTCCCACATAACAACAACAGAAAAAGCGCCAATCAACTTACTTAAAGTTTTTTGAACTGCCAAAAGCAAATTTTTACTCACTTGAATTTCTTCATTGATTAAATGCGCCACTAATTCCGAATCTGTATCAGAAGTAATGTTTGCACCACGAGCTAATAATTCTTTTTTAATTTCCAGATAGTTTTCAATAATTCCATTGTGAACAATGCTGATTTCGCCAACTTGATGGGGATGGGCGTTTTTTTCTACGGCTGGGCCATGCGTGGCCCAACGCGTGTGACCTATACCCAAGTGTCCGTTAAAATTTTCATTTACCAACTTGTCTTCGAGATTTTTAAGCTTACCTTCAGCGCGTATTCTTTTAGTTTTGCCATCATGAAGTACTGCAACACCAGCGCTGTCATAACCACGATATTCTAATTTTTTAAGACCTTCGATAATAATTTTTTTAGGATCCTGAGGACCTAAGTAACCAACTATTCCGCACATTTTATGACTCCGATTTTTTAAATTTTTTAGCGTAACCTTCTTTGTTGACCTGTGGCGAACGGGCCAGAGCTAATGCTCCTTCAGGCACATCTTTGGTTACTGTTGTACCGGATGCGATTAATGCATCATGGCCCACTCTAACTGGGGCTACTAATTGCGAATCGCTCCCGACAAACACGCGATCACCAATTACAGTTTTATATTTTTTCTTATCGGCAGCGTAATTACAAGTAATCGTTCCACAACCAATATTCACATCTTCACCTACATCGGCATCGCCTAAATAAGTTAGATGTCCAGCTTTAGATTTATTGCCAAAGTTAACTTTTTTCATTTCCACAAAGTTACCGACATGGGCCGACTCGCCAATGGTGGTTTCAGGACGTAAACGCGCATAGGGCCCTACGCTGGCTTTGTTTTTAATTATAGTTTGCTCAATATAGCTACCAGCTTTTAAGTGAACGCTCTCACCGATAATTGAGTCTGAAATAAAACAATTGGGCTCAATTACAGTAAATGCACCTATAGCCGTTTTACCACGTACAAATGTATTAGGGTAAATAACACTTCCGGCGCCAATAATTACTGTTTCTTCAACATAAGCTGTATGGGCATCGATAAAAATTACGCCATTTTCCATTAGCTGTTTATTTTTGGTTAAAAATACTTTTTTAGTGGCCTCAGCTAACTCTAACTGATTATTCACGCCATGAGCTACATCGGTATTGTTGCTCAGCAAGGCCTGAACTTTTAAATTATCTGTTAAAGCCAGATCTATCAGATCTGTTAAATAAAATTCTTTTTTAGAATTATTGTTCTGAATACGTGGAATATATTTTTGAAGGACGTTCGCTTTAGCAACGTAAATGCCTGTATTAACTTCTTTAATCTTAAGTGTTTCCATTGAAGCATCTTTGGCCTCAACAATAGAAACCAATTGATTATTGTTTCGCACAATGCGACCGAACGCGCCCGGCTCATCAAGCTCAACTGTAACTACGGCCACATCTAACTGTTGCTCTTTAAAATCAGAAATAAAATTTTTAAGATCCTGATCCGTTATTAAAGGATGATCGCCGTTCATGATAATGACATCAGAATTTATTGAGTCTAAATTTGCAGATTTAACTGCGTCCGCTGTTCCTAACTGCTTTTCCTGAACATAGGCTTGAACATTTAAAGGTTCTAAAACTGTTTTTACTAAACTCTGGCCATGCCCCACGACTACACGGATTTCAGTTACGCCTGCCTGTCGACAGGTTTGAACCACTCGTGAAATCATAGGTTGCCCAGCTACTGGGTGTAATACTTTTGGCAAAGGGCTCTTCATACGAGTACCCTGGCCACCGGCTAATATAATTGCTGTAAATTCCATGCCGTAATAGTAAACAACAACAATGCTATTCGTCAGTTACTTTCTTTTTAATTCTGGCAAAATAGTGACTTTAGCGGCACACTAAAAAGAGATGATAAAAGCAATTGCGATTGATTTGGACGATACTCTTTTAGACACGTCAGGGATTTTAGCCCCAAAGGCCACAGAAGATGCTTTTACGTACCTAATTAAGAATGGCTTACAGCTTGATCTGGAACAGTGTGAACAACGTCGAATTGAATTGATTAAAAGCATTTCACACCGCGAAGTTTTTGAAATTTTAGCCCACCAGTACGGAAATGAAAAAACTCTTGAGATTTTACCTGAGGTCATAAAATTATTTTATGACCCGACAATTCCAGAAAAACTTCCGCTAATGGAAGGGGCCCGTGAAAATCTGGATTATTTAAAATCCAAATACCAGCTTTATTTAGTTACAGCGGGTTCCGAAGCAGCTCAGCTACAAAAAGCTGCATCATTGGGTATAACTCAGGATTTTAAAAAAATATTTGTTGTAAACAGTTTACTTAAAAAACGTAAAAAAGATTCTTTTATTGAAATTATCCAAAGAGAACAAATTGAGCCCTCACAACTTCTGTGTATTGGAAATTCAATTTCATCCGAAATGGCGGATGCACTTTCTATAGATGCCACAGCCTGCTATTTTGAGTTCGGCGAAGACCGCGGAGATATTAATAAACTTCCTCGTAGGCCTCAATATCACATAAAACATCACAAAGAGTTAATTCCAACATGTCTGTTATAAAATCCAAAGTAGCCCTACTCAGTCAGCGACCTGAAGTTAAGGCTCAATTGGCGGCGCAAGAACCTCTTATGCTGAACATTAACGACATCCGCTCTCAGCCCCACGATATTGATATTTTAATTTTTGATAATTCCAATAATTTATCGGAAGAAGACCTGCAGCTTATTTCTTCAAAAAAAGGTAAAGATTTTTTAAAAATTGCTTTTGTGTTTGATCACCAAAATCATATAAGCACTCACAAACTAGCATCACTTAACTGTGATTTTTACATGGAGCCCGAGCAAATTACCCCGGATTTTTTATACGAACAATGGGGCATTCTGAACCAACAGGAACAGGATGAAACTTACCTGAGCCTTTCTACTGAGCTCAATCAGCAATATGAAATTTTACGTCATGAGCTTGAAAACAAACTTCACGAAAAGTCGCGCAACCTGATAGAAAGCCGTAAGCAAATATTTGAAATCAACAACCGCGTTGAAATTTTGCGCAAATCGCTTTTTGCTACGACCGAAGTTAAAAATTTAGGCGAAGCTGAAAGCGTTTTAAACGATTTACTTGTCGGTTTTAATTTAATCACCTGGCTCCGAATTATTCCGGCAAAAGACAGCGCCCGTTTTGAAATTGATTTACGTAATCAGTTAGAATCCACACTGCATATTAGTCGCATCATGATTAACAACCATGATTTTGATGTTTTCTTTTTTAAAGGCGACCGACGCGCATTTAAAAAACCCGATTTAAATTATTTCAGCAAATTGACCGAAGCCCTGCAAATTAATTTAAACCGCTATAATAATTTGCTATCACTTCAACAGAATGAACGTCTGTTTGATCTGGCATTTCATTCCTCTCCACATCCGATTATTATTATTGATAATAACTATGAAGTTTTTCAGGCTAATCTGGCAGCTGAGCAAAAAGCAACTGAAGAGCAAGATCATGTTAAGTGCTATCAAATGCTATTTAACCGCAGCAAGCCCTGCACAGGTTGCCAACTAGGCTCCCACTTTGAAGTTCAGCAAGATGTAAAAACTTACAGAGTACAGTCTAATAAGTTTAATAACTCTATTGATAGCGACCGCAATTACTGGATTCATTTTTACGAAGATATCTCTGAGCAAAAAGCCCTTGAAAGTAAATTTCAGCAAACAGCACGCCTGTCTGAGTTGGGACTTATATCAAGCTCTATTGCACATGAATTAAATAACCCTCTTGGCGGAATACTTTCTTACTTGCAGATTATGAAAATGGAACTTCCGGCCCAGCATCCGTTTATTTCTGACATTCAGTTTTTAACTGATGCTGCCAACCGTATGAAAAAGCACATTGAAGATTTACTTTTTTTCTCGCGCAAAGAAGCGCCAATTAAACTTGAAAATCTGGATATTAATGATGTGCTTCAGAAAAATCTGGATTTACTGCAAATGCAATTAAAGAAAGAGCATTTAATTGTTTCGTTCCAACCACCGGCTCATACAATTATGCATGACATTTCAATTTTGCACTTCCGCAATACTATTCACCTTGTATTCCAGTTTTTCCTGCACAAATTGCGGATTAAAAAACAAAACAAATCCAACTTTAGTGGCTTGGTCGAGGTCAAAATTTCCCAAGACCAAATTAACTCCTATTTGAGCTTTTCATCCAACCTAGGTCCGCATGATCTGAGGCTTAATTCCAATGATTTGAGCCTTATAACCTTAGAAAAAAGTATTTTAGATCAAGGATTTCAACTTGTTATATCCGAGCCTCAGCCAATGTGGCTGCAGCTTTTAATTAAATTGCCACTGAACACATTTAACTAAATTTTTTAACCTACGTACGTCCTGAAATCGTCTATATCATGCAGATTTTTTGACACCTCCGTCAAAAATTGGATTACTCTAGTTCTAGATCAAATGTATTAGAACTTACCATGGAAGGAAGGTTCATGAAGCCTACACGAGTATTGATTTTGGACGATGAGTCAACACTGAGAACAGCCCTATTTAGATTATTAGATAGAAAAGGCTACCAAGTAGTGACCGCCCAAAGATTGGATGAAGCCCGTAGCTTTATGACTCCCGACAAACCTTTTGATATCGCCATCATCGACATGAATTTGCCGGATGGAAATGGTTTGGACTTAATTTCGGAAATTAAAGGTATCTCACCGAACACTCAAGTCATCGTTTTAACGGGTTTTGCATCTATTGATACAGCAGTGCAAGCAACGCAAAAAGGTGCTTATCACTTTTTAACAAAACCTTTCAATGTAGAAGAATTGATGAGCTTATTAGATAAAGCCTTAGCTCATAAAACTCTTGAACAAGAAAACAAACAGCTTCGAAGTGAATTAGGTACACGTTATCAATTTAACCAGATCATCGGCGAAAGTGAAGGCATCAAAAGCTGCCTTTCATTAGTTGAAAGAGTTGCAAATTCAGATTCAACCGTTTTAGTGATGGGCGAATCCGGCACAGGTAAAGAACTTATCGCACGCGCTATTCATTATAACTCTGATAGAGCAAAAGGCCCATTTGTCGCAATTAACTGCGGTGCAATCCCTGGTGAATTATTAGAGAGTGAATTGTTCGGTCACGTAAAAGGCGCCTTCACTGGTGCGATCTCAAACCGAATCGGTCGTTTTGAAATGGCTGACGAAGGTACATTATTTTTAGATGAAATCGGCGATTTAGATCCAAGCATGCAAGTTAAAATCTTAAGAGCGTTGCAAGAAAGAGTTTTCGAACCGGTAGGATCTACAAAATCCGTTCAAGTTAATGTTCGTGTAATTACAGCCACCAACGTTGATCTCGAAAAAGCCGTAAAAGACGGAAGATTCAGAGAAGATCTTTATTACCGTTTAAACGTAATTCCTATTCAAATCCCGGCATTACGTGAAAGAAAAACAGATATCCCTATTTTATTGAATCACTTTATGAACTTGTTCAATAAAAATAAAACTAAAGCTCTTACTGGTTTTTCACAAGACTCACTTAAATGCTTAATGAATTACTCTTGGCCGGGTAATATCCGCGAACTTGAAAACTTAATTGAAAGATTAAGTATTTTAAAAGGTGCTGGCTCTGTTGAAGTAAGTGATCTCCCTCCCAAGTACAGATCAACTGCTGCTAGTTTTGCAGAAACCGGATCTGTAGATATTCCGGAGTCAGGTTTAGATTTTAACTCAGCTGTAGATCAATTTGAAAATGCACTGATTTTAAAGGCTCTTGAAAAAACCGGCTGGAATAAAAACCAGGCGGCCCTTTTGCTTCGCTTAAACCGCACCACTTTGGTGGAAAAAATGAAGAAAAAAGGCCTCAAATCCAACGAGCCCGAACTAGATATGTAGCTCTAGTGCATTCTTAACGTAATATTAACACAAATTAAATATTTTCTATGGTAGTTAGTGGGCTCTCAAATAACTATCAAAGGAGATATTTATGAAAAATCTATTGGTTATCGTTTCTTTATTGGCTTCTCAAACTGTGTTCGCACAAATCAGCAACTCACAAAACAATCCTCGCCACCAAGCTGTAATAACTGCTGCTATCGAACAACAATGCGGCTACATGCGTGACTTAACTCAGGTTGCACAAACTGAGGAAATCGTAAACGTGGATAACGGAATTCAAGATATCAAATACGTAACGGTATTATCTGGCTCACAACGTATGGATCAAAACATTTTTGATCAGTATGAAATCACAGTATTATCTGAATATGCTGATATGTACGACCACAATGCTCAAGACTGGGGTGCATATTTTGCTACTTCAGTTACTTGCGTAATGAAATAATTGCTTCTGTTTTTAAACACAATTTGCACTCTTAGGCCCGCACCCAGCGGGCTTTTTTTTTGCCCTCGCAGGATCCAAAACGAAACCACTATTTTTTATAAGCAATATAGCCGATTCCGCTTTGGAACTGATGGGATAAATTCTACCCAGTTTACTAAAAAAGTCAGTTTTGAGGTGGCTTTAGGGGCTGATCTTCAATATTTCATAGCCATTGTTTAAATAACAAAGAGGAATTTATGAAATTCGTAATCGTTTTATTATCGTTATTAACTTTAACTTACAAAGCTCAGGCCGCGCGCCCATTTCCATCAAGCCAATTTGAGCTGGTTCAGTCAAACTTAGATAAAGAACTCTTCAACTTCAGAACCCTGATCAACTTCACATTTAAAGGCGAAAAAGCTACATTACGCATTTATAACGACATCTGCCCACAACGCCCAGGCATGATTTCTTGCAAAGCTATGCCGATTCCTGTTGTGAACACTGAGTACAAAATGACCTTAGTTAACATCGATTACTGCGGTGTTAAAACCTACACAAGTAATGTTGTTGAAAACCAAGCCTATACAGCTACAAATGCAGTAGACCAGTCAATGTTAGTGATACGTGATAACAGCCTATCTGTGTGTGAAATAGCCTACGCAGCTCAGGTTGAAGTTAGCCTTAAAGTTAACCGCCTCCATATTGAATCCGGCAAAACTGTAAGTTACGAATCTTATTTAGGATTTAACGAACTCATGCAGGTTTTAGAACCATTTCAAGGTTTAACTATACGGGATTAATCACCCTTAAGAGAGTTACGAAATTTGTTTCAGCTTGTTAATTTTACAGAAACATTAAAAATTAACCTAAGTCTAACACTCTTCTGCCCAATTTCTGTTATACATATTTTCGAAATCAAACAAAAGGATTAAAAATGAAAACACTTTCTGTTGTATTCTTGTTGTTATTGTCTCAAATCTCATCTGCAGCCATAAAATTTTCAGCCTATGATTTGCGCCATCAAGAAGCTATCGAAAAAGCCATCATTGGAAATTGTGGTGTTAATGGTGTTATTATCCAGCTCTCAAGTCTGGAATCTCCGATCAAAGTTGACCAAGGCATTATCGATTTTAATTACGTAACTGAAATCATGGTACGCCAAGGCGTAGATCAGTATCAGTTTGATGAATATCCAGTTACTGTATACTCATCTTATTCAGATAATTACGACCACAGTACTCAAAACTGGGGCGTTTACCACGTTACTAAAGTTGTTTGCCAATAACTTAAAAGACCAAGGAGTTCCTATTATGAAAACATTTTTAACTATTTTAACTTTAGCTGCTATGTCTTCAGCTAACGCCAACTGCTTAGGTGAGGCGCAAATCATCGCAACCGTTAAAGATATTAAAAGCCGCGATATGATGATGGGTTGTACTGTTACAGTAACACCTGAAACTATTAAGCTTTATAATGAAAGCCGCGTTTGTCCTTTAGACTTAAACGAAGTTTTAACTGAAGGTATTGAAGTTGGACTTTCAAATGGACACGACTGCACATATAACCCAGGTGATGAATTCTCTGGTGTTATAGTGAAAAAAGCCTGGGGCACTTTAGTATTAGAATAATTCAAACTTGAGTCGGAGTTTAACTTTAAAAGTTAAACTCCTGCTTAAACTCTGTTATCTTATTTGTGTGTATAATTTAGAAAGCTTCATTCAGAACTATCCGTCCTACAAAGATTTCGCCGAAATCAAAATTCCACATCAAATTACTTATAAAAACCAAAAGTATCCTTTGGTTTCAATTCATTACGGAAATCCACAGGCCCCCACATTGTTAATTACCGGCGGTGTTCATGGTCTTGAGCGTATTGGCGCTCAATTAACCTTGTCGCTGCTTAATAGCTTTCAACAGCGCTTGGCCTGGGATCAAACTCTAAAAGAGATGCTCTCTAAAATTCAAATTGTTTTTATTCCTCTGGTTAATCCGGTTGGTTATTTTGAATCAACACGCTCTAATGGAAACGGTGTAGATTTAATGCGTAATGCAGATATAGAAGCCACTGATCCTGCACCTTTTTTATTGGGTGGGCACCACTATAGTAACAAACTGCCTTGGTTCAGGGGCCACTCCATCCAAACTGAAACAACTTTTGTTATTGATACAGTTAAAGATATATTGAGTAAATCTAACTGCCTGATTTCGCTAGATGTGCATTCTGGTTTTGGCTTTAAAGATCAGCTGTGGTTTCCTTTTGCGAACAGTAAAAAAACATTTACACAGATCAATGAACTGTATTTATTTTTTGAGCTTTATAAAAAAAGCCATCCTTACCATATTTATAAAATCGAAGCACAAAGTAAAAACTATTTAACTCACGGTGATCTCTGGGACTATTGTTACTTAAATTTAAAAAAAGAAAATCAAATTTACCTCCCACTTACACTTGAAATGGGTTCATGGATCTGGGTTAAAAAAAATCCACTTCAACTATTTTCTAAAACCGGCCTATTCAATCCGATTAAAGAACACCGCCAGAACCGTACCATGCGCCGCCACCGTCCGTTTTTTGATTTTGTTTTGCATAGTCTGGTATCTAATCATGTTTGGACTAACCCTGAAATTGCCCGCACGGATATTGTAAAACAAAAAGCTCTGGAGCAGTATTATGACATCCGCTACTAAGCAACAAACCGAAAACTGGGTGCTTATACGCGGACTAATACGCAGTAAGTATCATTGGGGAAACTTTCCGGAGAAATTAAAAAAAGATTTAAATTTAAAATCTGTCGAGTGCGTTGAGCTTGCAGGAAATGGCTACTTGGCAGACCAACTTACTCCGGAAAATATCGAACAAGCCTTGATAGATTTAAAAAAGCAATTGCCTTCCGATTTTAAAAATTTCGGCATTATTGGAATTTCTTTAGGCGGCATGCTGGCGACCAAATGGGCTCAGCTTTACCCAAGTGAAGTAAGTCATTTAGTTCTGATCAACTCGAGTTCATCACTTAGCCCTTTTTACAAAAGGTTAAATCCGACCCAATACGCAGGAATTCTTAAAAACTTAGCTATTTTTAATCCGTCTGCAATAGAAAAATTTATTTTAAGTGCTACATCGAACAGAACTGAAAACTGGCTACCACTTGTAAAAGATTACTCTGAATTTCAGAATAGTCATCCGGTCAGTCTTAATAATTTTATTCAACAATTAAAACTGACATCTCAAGTAGATTTTAATAATGTTCCAAAAAGTAAAAACCTGATTCTGACCTCTCAAAAAGATCGTTTAGTAAGTTACCATTGTAGTAAAGCTATAGCCGAAACCTGGGCTTGCCCGATAGAATATAACTCTCACGCCGGACATGATCTCCCTTTAGACGACGCCCCATGGGTTATTGATCAAATCAGGAAGCACATCTAAGCACCGAATTTTTTTACGAGCTTTTGATCCATTTCAGAGCGCTTAAGAATGGTTACAAAATCAATACATCTGAAGTCGCGGTCATAGGCCGGATAGCTGGCCACCTTAGCGCCCGCTTTAATATAAGATTTTAAAAGTGAAGGGATTTTTTCTTCAGCTTCTTCTATCTGACTTTCAGAAAGACCTTTTGCAAACACCATGAGCCAAAATAGCAAGTCTTTCATCTGATATTTTTCACGGGAATTAAAAATTTCAGAGCTCAAAGCATTATTCATTTCAAAGTATTTAAATACTAACGCCGCAGAACGCGCATCAGTTACTTTAACACTGGAACAGCCGACTAGAGTTTCAGCTCCCATCATTTTCATATATTCAGCTATACCTCTCCACAACAAAGAAATAACTATTCCACGCCGGTGCTCGGACTGAATGCAAGCACGGCCTAATTCAATAAATGGGTTAGCTTGATCAGCTATCCAATTGGTGATTTCAAATTCTGACTCGGTATAAAAAATATCTGATGTTTCAGAGAAGTTCATGCGGTAAGTACCGATAATTTTTTGAGTCGGCTCATGTAATATTATTAAATGGTCACAGAAGTTATCGTATTTATCGTAGTCTAGGCCTTTTTTCTTAGTGCTGCCTGCCATCTCTTTGCAAAATACTTCGTAACGAAGCTTAAAGCACTGTAATACCTGTTCTTTACTTTGAGCCATTTGCAAAACATAAGGGCCAGCCTGAATTTTAAAATCAACTTTATTTTTCCATTTAGAAATTCTGGTGTAATAAATCTGACTTTGCTGGATAACTGAATCGATCATAGCTACCATAAACTGACTCCTTTTGTTGTCTTAATACTTCTGAAAATAAATCTATCCCTATCTGGGCTGCTCTGAATACATCCTGTGTAGCTGTGAATAACTGCGGATTTAATTCCACATACTCGTAACTGATAATATCACTACTTTTGACTAAAGCATTGAGCAGCTGTCTTGCTTGTTGGTAACACAATCCGTTTGCAACAGGCACTCCTGTCGCAGGTGCGAGTAGTGGATCAAAAGCATCTGCATCTGCACTTAAATGTATTTTACTGTTTTTAAATTGATCACATATTTCATATATAACCCGTGTTAGATCTTTACGTATGTCATCGGAGCTGTAGTGAGTAATTTTCTTTTTATCTAAAAATAACTTTTCAGCTTTATCTAAATCACGCACACCGAAATAGATTAAATTTTCTGGCTTAAGATATTCGCTGAACCATTCTTCATTTAAAATTTCCTCACCGATCAAGTAGGCCAGCGGCATTCCGTGAATAGAGCCTGTCAAAGAAGATATTTTTGTGTTGATATCGCCGTGAGCATCTATCCACAAAACTTTTACATCAGGCTCCGCTCTTAAAACCCCCTGTACTGAGCCAATTGATAGGGAGTGATCACCTCCGGCAATAAATACCGGTTGTTTACGACGAACTTCACGTTCGACTATGTAACTGAGCTCTTCGTAAATTTCAAATGAAGGCGACACCTTACACTGACTTGCTACCACTGAATGGGTTTTAAAATTATAATTCTGATCAATTAAACATTGGCGTATAAACGACGGGCCAAGAGAAGCACCGAAATGTTTCTGCCCTTGATACACAGGAGCTTCGATAAATGAAAATAAATTCTTTATCATTAAGTTAAGTAGAACATTAATATGGTAAAATACTAAGTCATGATTCTGTTAAGATAAGCATAGGCACCTCTTGACCTAATCTTGATGTGTTTGTTTACAAAATCTTATTCATAATGCATTTAAATTATGAACAAGCGCCATCTAATAGATTTACACATCCACTCTAATTTCAGTGACGGTAAATTAAGTATTCCGGACATTGTGGATTTGTATGGGGAAAAAGGGTTTAGCGCCATTGCAATAACAGACCATCTGGCTGACTCACAGACATTAACAGGTTTTGTTACTCATAAGTTGAATTTAAGTCTTTCCCTGAAAAATATGCCAGAATATCTGGAAACTATAAAAAAAGAAGCTGTTCGCGCCAAACAAAAATATAATATGCTTTTAATACCAGGCGTAGAGGTGACATTAAACTCGTGGTCTAAACAGCGCGGAGCTCACATCGTATTTTTAGGTGTTGATGATTTTATTGATCCAAATAAAAGTGTTGAACAACTTTTAAAAGACAACTCAAAATATTTTTCGATTGCCGCACATCCATTATGGGAAGAATCCTACGAATTTAAAACAACTTATTTGTGGGACAAGCGCGACCAACTTAAAAATTTGTTTGATGCCTGGGAATGCGCGACAGCATCTAAGTTTTCAAAAGAAGTTTATGAATCGGGCTTAGCCTATATTTCTTCCAGCGACTTCCACAACCCCAATAAATTTGAATCCTGGAAATCCCAACTGTTTTTGGAAGATCTTAATTTAGAAAATATTCTTGATTCCATACGCTCAAAACGCATAGAACCAATATGGGTTTAAAACATTCGCCTTTTATCCAGTTTTAAAAATTCTTTTTTAAAGTGGATTGATTTTACATAATTTACATATTATATACATATATAAGTCATATGTAAATTAATTAGCATCGCAGAGGGGTTTGCATGAAGTCAGTTATCAGTTCAAAAGGATTTGTTTCTAGAAAGCGTAATTATTTCGATAAGTTAAACGTATTTATATGGTTCGTGCAGCTACTGGTTAGCTATGTGGTTGCCCTCAGCTAAAGACGTTAGTTCAAATATACACATCGCCTCTCCCTTTAGAAAAAATAGCATGTTAATTTGAACACTCTAATGAAAGCACTACTGATAGATCACGATGATTCTTTTACCTATAATTTGCAGGATTGGCTCAAACCAATTTGTGAAGAAATAGAAGTTATCAATCACCGTGATCTACAAAAAAATCTTCATGCGCATCTGGTGGTATTGTCGCCCGGCCCCAAATCCCCACAGGATTATCCGCACGTGGTGGAGTTTATCCAAAGTCTTTCTCCGCGCAGTGCAGTTTACGGAGTATGTCTTGGAATGCAGATATTAGTTCATGCTGCGCAAGGAACAGTTTCGCCCTACGCACCAGCACTTCACGGTAAAAAATCAAAATTAATTGTGAATGCACCGGAATATAAAATTTTAGATAATAGTTTTGTGGCCCGCTACCATTCTTTGTACTGCAGCAAATACGATTCAGACCAATTTGAAACTCTTGCCACTTCGGCCGACGACAAAATTCCAATGTGGTTGCGGCACAAACAGAAAAGATGGATGGGCGTACAGTTTCATCCGGAATCTTTTTTAACAGCTCAGCCAGAAACGCATCTGAAAATTTTAAATGATTGGCTGCGCACGTGAAACCACTTATTTGTTTTTACCAGGAAGATCAATATATCTATAGCGACAATTACGTTTTACACAGCTGTAAACCCGATGAAAGCGTTCATGATTTTTTAAGCTCTATCGAAAATAATTTTAAAAAAGAACTAAAAGTCGTACAAATTAATTTTGAATACAGTCATCAGGATTTATTCAAAGACAAAAAAGAACTTTACCCGGCAGCTAAAGCCGCCGTATTTGTGCTTAATCAGCACGAAGTGTTGCCTGCTAAGAGTTTAGTAGCCAAAATACCAAGTACTATTACCACCTTAAATCTACAGTTTAATACTCTGGAAACAGAGCAAGATTTTATAAAAAAAGTAGAAAAAATAAAAACAGATATAGCTAACGGACGACTCTATCAAGTTAACCTAACTGCGCCTATGGTGAGCGATAGTATTTACACCGGTGAAAAAATATTTAAAAATTTTTTTGAAAAATTCAGCGGCCAGTATAAAGCATTACTGCCACTTACAGAATATGATCTGATCAGCTTTTCACCAGAATTATTTTTAAAAAAACAAAATAAAAAGTTAAAAACTCAACCGATTAAAGGCAGCATTGCTCCAACTACGGATGCCGGCAAAAAGCTCATCGACAATCCAAAAGAAGATGCAGAGCTTTCGATGATCGTAGATTTACTCCGAAATGATTTAAATCATGTTGAAAAAGAAAGCTCTGCTAAAGTCACAGCCCATCGTGAGCTTATGAAATTGGGCTATATTGAGCATACTTATTCTGAAATTGAAATTGAAACTGACAAAACTCTTCCTGAAATTTTACAAAGCACATTGCCTGGCGGCTCAATATCAGGTTGCCCTAAAGCCGAAAGCCTACATGTAATAGCAGAACTTGAAGTCTATAAACGTCAAGCTTACACCGGCACAATTGGCTGGTGGAAAGACAACAATTTCAGTTTAAATATCTGCATACGCTCATTTATAAAATACAAAAACCAACTTTATTATCATGCCGGCTGTGGAATTGTTTATGATTCCGATGCGCATAAAGAGTGGGATGAGTTTTTACTTAAAGCCGGTTCGTTGAGCCTGAAAAACACCAAATAGAGGTCGTCATGTTCAAAGAGCGCATTCTCGATACTTTGGTATTTAAAGACTACGGCATTTATCTCTGCACTTACCACATAGACCGTACCTTCGAAGCCTACCGTTTTTTAAACCTTCCGGTAGACAAATCCAGTATCGCAGCCATTTATGCGGAAATAGAACAGCTCTTTAGCGAGCGCATTAGCGCCAAAGAGTGCCTGCGTTTAGTTTTTTCGGACTCGTTGCCGGTTAAGTATTCTGCCGCAATACAACCTGTAAAACCGCTTAATACCACAATACGTTTGCAACTGTTTAATTTAGAACAGCACCCTAAGGACGCATTTGAGTTTAAGTGGGAGAACCGTACATACTGGGAAGAACTTAATCTTAAAAAACAGCAAGATGCCGACGATCTACTGTTAGTTAATCCTAGCCAGCAGATCGTAGAGACCTGTCGCTTTAATATTTTCTGTTACAACCATGAGCTTAATACAGTCTATACGCCCATGTTGAGTTCCGGCTGCCTCAACGGCACTTACCGCAGATATGCATTAAGCCATAAAGAAATCGCACTGCCTGAATACGGAATCGTAAAACTAGAAGAAAAGAATTTAAATTTTGATGAAATAGAAAAATATGATCTGTATGTTGCTAACTCGGTCAGAGGAGTTCTGAAAGCAAAACTCCTCTGATGTTTTTAGTTATTGTTTAATAATACGGTAGTTACCGCCAAAAACCATACCTTGATCCGATAATTTATCATTAATTTTGATTTGCAATAAAGATTGAATAGTCAGATCCAAAGTTTTCAAATCCATATTTGGCGTTTTGATTACTAATGTCTGAGAAGCAACATTTGGATTGATTGCAACGCGCGCTAGCTCCTGCGTACCTTCTGAGTTTGTAACTTGAATAGATGCTTTACTCATTTCATACGTAATAATGTCTTTATTGTTGTGGAAAACTAATTTATGAGACAGCGGAAACGACACTAGCAAAACTTTGTCGTTATCTTTAATACAAAGTAATGTATCTAATTGTAGAATAATCTTAGCACTGTCAGCCGATATAACTTTTAGTCTATAAGCACGACTATTGGCATCGCCGCCCTCAGAACAACGCGCAACTGAACCGTTCTGTAAAACCACCGCAGAGGTTTCGGCAAAGCTAATGGTTGAACCCAGCAATACAACTAATAAAACCAACTTATTGAACATGATGACTCCTCATTAAAACTTTTTAAATGTTATAATGTATTGAAGATAATAATGTAATAGACCAGCTCTACTTAAATAGATTTGACGTAAAAACTCCTCGAGTGTAAAAAAAAATGACACCTTAATCGAAAGGCAACAGTGTTTAAATCCATAATAAGCCTCACAGACGCCAATAAAAATAAGATCTTAAAAGTTTATTTTTCGCTCTTTTACTTTTTATCCGTCCTGCTGTTTTTAAACTTTACCTGGATGAGATGGCTCCCGCCCCGTCTTTTTATGTTTTTGGCCGTTGACCTCAGTGGATACCGCGCCGGGCTTGAGCCCAGCAATTATTTTCGTTTTAATTTAAACTTATTAACTGGCGATGCCTCTAAATTATTATTTCTACTGTTTACCGGAGTTGCGGCTTATTTATTTACTACAGAAAAGTATGTTAAAATCGGCTCTACTTTACTTCTTGTTTCCGCGCATATAACAGGCTATGCCGCCAATGGAAGAATACCAGCTTTTGATATTTTAACATATGCTCTAACCGGTTACTGGGCTGCTACTTGCATTGCCCCGCTATTTTTTAAAAACAATAAAGCAGACGCAACCTGGTTAAGCTGGCTTTGCACGGCCAGCGCTATAGGTATTACCTATGCATCAGCTGCTATTTCAAAACTAACAGTACCGACAGAATTCTGGGCTAATCAGTGGAATACGGGGCTCTTAATGCACGTAAGCCGTTTTCGCTATGAAACTGGTTTAGGTTTCGTCAGCTTACCTGACTGGATCGTGGATTTTTTCTCACAGCCTACCTATTTTAGTACTTTAGCCTTATTTAGTATTATTATTTTTGAAATGGCCGCCATTTTTTTAATTTTATCAAAAAAATATGCGCGCACCGGAATGTTGATACTGCTAATAGTTCATCTCGGCATAGTCCTTGTTATGAATATAGTTTGGTGGACCGTCATTACTTTTCTGCTGATTTTAACTTTAACCAAACCACAGCAAACCGGCGAATCACTAATTAAAGAACGTAAGTACTCAGCGGCAGTGGCTGCTTTGATACTGCTGATATCCTGGGTGGCACCATCCAGTGCTTCGGACCAAACTTTCGCAACCACAAGCCTAGTATTTCCATTTAATGAGTTTAAAATGTACTCGCGCCCTCTAGATTACACCAAGCAATACTATCTAGGTAAGGAAGATGGCACCATGATACCCACTCAGATTTTGCAACGAGGAGCACTGATAGGAGCCGCTCAGATCAGTTTATTGGTTAGAGTGCACATCAGAACCGGAAAATCTGAGTTGGAAACTGCACAAATGCTCTGTGAAAATATTAAGGGCCGGATCAGCAATAACCCACGCCCTAATGAATTACGTAATATTCCCTTTGCTATCTGGATGCGAAATATTGATTTAAATTACGACGATAAAATCATAACTACTACAAATTCGCGGATACTCAGCTGTAACTAAGCAGTAAATCGCTAGAAAGAAACGATATACTGCTTATTAGCAGGGAATTTTTTATTAATAACAACCTTATTACCTTTAGTACCTATGATTTCAACTGAATCCACATGCTCGAAATCTTTCAGTCCGAAATGGATCACGTTACTGTCAAATGCCAATGCGCCTCCACCTACTTTAACTTCGCGAACCTGATGCTTGCCATTGCCATAACGAATAATAACTTTTGATCCTACAGCACCGCGGTTGCCTTCGTGATCGCTTAGCTCAAAAGTGATTGAGTTGTTTTTTGTATTAACATTTTCAAAAACAATCATCGGCGACAAGAATGGTATTAGCATAATGTCCATATCTCCATCCAAATCATAGTCTAGATATGTATATCCGCGCACATGCAGATATTCAGTCAACCCATCTGGTCCTTCTGATGCGACAAATTTTTCGCCATTCACATTTTTGAAGAATGTGTTGGAATGAATTTCTGAAAAGAGATCATCGCCATTGGCCACGTAAATATCTTGCCAAGTATCATTATCTAAATCTGCAAATTTACCGCTCCAGCTCCAATAACTTGATTTAACACCGTACTGCTGTGTTAAATCCTTAAATTTGCCATCGGCTGAATTTAGCAAAAGTACGTTCTGCAGGAATTTCTGATCAATTTCATCGCCGCGCTTAGGGTATATGTTGTTATTACGGTTAGCCATAAGCTTACAGCGAGGTTCATAACCAATTAGTTTATTGCAAATAGTGTCGTTTTTAGTAATTGTTGCAAACCGGATTAGAACCTCAATAACACATTCTTTTTGAACTAACTTAGATTTGATATCCTTACACATATTTATATTTACGCTCTTAGCTGCTTTATAAGCTATTACGTTTTCTTCACAGACTTCACGGTATTGTCTGTCTTCAAGAAGTTGACAGTACTGTTGGTGCTCCTGATCCGGCTTGAACGTAATTTCAGTTGTAAAGACATCCAGTAAAAGATCGTTATTAATGTCGCCGGTATCATAACTCATGTTAGCTAGCGGTACCGCCGGTATAATACCCATTTGTTTGGTAACCGGTGTAAGTAATTGTTTTTCGCCTCCGAAATATATGTTATCCGGAATATCAAAATCATTAGCAGAAAAAAGATCTAGCCAACCATCGTTGTTTACATCAGAGAACAACACACTGATAGTTGGACCCATATTATCCAGAGGTGGAGCTACTCGAGTAAACTTGCCGTCTTCATATTGCATGTAAAGCATATTTTCATTGGCCTTTTCATAGTAAGGACCTGATAAATGCGTGAAGTATCCCAAATACGCATCCAACTTTCCATTGCGGTCTAAATCACCGAATGTTATGGCGCGCGGCTTTTGCTCCAATAAATTTTTATCTAGAGGACGAATTCTAGAAAATTTAAATTCTTTTTTATCGTTTATGAAAAATAAAACATTTTTTTCTGTAGAACAAAAAATATCCGGGTAGGTATCGTTGTTAATATCAACAAAGCCCACCTGGGAGCACTTCATGCGTCTTTTTATTTTCTCATTTGGATTTGTAAATATAGGCAGCTCAACAAACTTACTGCCGCCGAGATTTTTATAAACCGTCAAAAAACCACCCATTGTTGTAACTAAATCAGGGTAATGGTCTCCGTTAATGTCGGCTGAACCTAGAGCCTGTCCGCTTCCACTGTTAACAAAGCTACTTGCCGCTGAAAATCGGCCAATGCCGAAATCAGAACCCAAATGCCTTTTAAATGTTTTCTCACCGTCTCCAGCTAGTTGACGTTTGTTATGTTCTACATATGTTACGCTAACTTTAGAGCTTGGATCGCTGTAAAACGCATGTTCTTCAAGTTTTTCAGGCTTCAAATCATAATTACGCATATCGAATTCAAATTTTTCGTTTAATGGTGAAAAACTGAGAACATCCTCTGTTGAATTTAGTGCCAGATTTGCATAATTTAGACGTATGTCTTTAATAGCCTTAGCTTCGAGATACAGTTGCTTACACAAACCGTTAACACTCGCTACTTTGAAGATGCCGCAATCTTCAATACTTTCCATTCTAGAAATTTGTTTTTTAATCAAAATATCCTGACACTTCTCTATGGTTTTGATATCACCGGCTTTTTTGCAATAAGCGACATTGTTGAATTTTTCTTTATAGCCAGATACTATCGCAAGGAAACATTCGTCTTTAAAGTCGGTTCCAAACTGACTGCATATTTTTTCTGCTTTAGCTGTATCTAGCTGCAACTCAACAACTTTAAGTAT
This sequence comes from bacterium, assembly GCA_019752925.1. Lineage (GTDB taxonomy): Bacteria > Bdellovibrionota > Bdellovibrionia > Bdellovibrionales > Bdellovibrionaceae > Pseudobdellovibrio. The sequence continues at coordinate 28,324 of JAIELP010000004.1, read as the reverse complement.
ACAAGGTTTTTGCAATTCTGCAGGCAATCTATAACATTTATCGACAGTTTGGCTTTTAACTGTAACAAAAAAATCGCGTGCTGTCTCACATAGAGGTACTAATTTTGCATTACCACCAGTATCGCAAATAGGCTCTTTAACGAAAATCTGTTCAATACTATTGTGGTATATAACTCTTTTCTGACAGTCTGCTGGGTTTGGGTTAGTAAGACATTTTTTAATATCTTTATTTTCTTCTATTTCTTGATTTGAAAGACAGTTTTTCTTTTCATCGGGGTTACTTACTGAATTACAGAAGTCTTTAGTAAACAGTTCTGCAACTTTAACATTTAGTTTATCCGAACAAGCTGCTGTATCGAAACCAGGTAAAGATAACTTAACTAATTGCTCACAGTGATCTTTAATTATTTTATTACTATCAGTTAAAAAAGTCTGCTTATCGGAGCTCGACAAAAATCCGCCATCCAACATCGTAATAGTCGACTGCGCAATATTTTTTTCCACTATCTGAACTATATATCCCATAGCCATACCTAGAATGACCACAGTTACAAATATAGATGCAGCAAATTTTTTAGAAATTGTTTTAGCAAATTGCATCAAGGGATACACACTGAAAATACCTAAAGTAAATAGCAGAGTTGCTGCCATCCAAGTTGGTAAACCTGAATCCAAAAGCATTCCTGCCACTACAACATCAAAGGCAACTGGTACCGGAAAAAATGTACCAAGAAAGCTCACCGCCAAAACCGACAGAAATGAAAACTGCAATTTATCTAAATACTGAAACGGAATAATCTCAATTAAAGCGCTTCCTAAGAGACCCGCGAGAATCATTAAAGGCACTGTTCTTACGATTACAAACCAAAGATTTTTTAATAATGTAACAACAAAGCCTTTTATAGCTGAAAACCAGCTTTCAATAACTATTTGAACTTCGGCCTTTGGTTGCTCAACCACATTGGCTGCATTTTCGTTTAAGAAATACTTAGCAAGTAATGGCATTAAAACTAAAATCAAAAATAATGTAAAACCGAGCTTAAGCGACGACATATAATAAGGGAATGTCGTAAATGGAATTGATAATACAACTATGTTCAATGTTGGAGAACTGAGAACCAAGGCCAATGAGGATTCTTTTTTAAAACCAGCATCGTAAAATCCCTGCCCAATTGGCGTAGCGCAGTTGGCACAAACACCAAGCGGAGCACCGATTCCCATACCAAGTAAGGCGTTCAACCATGGTGACTTTGGTGCACGTATATTTAATCTTGATAATAAAGTTAAAATTCCGGCCGCAAGCAAAACACCGAAAGTCATACCTTTACGATTGGTGTAAGACCAATTTAAAGTACTTGTTATAATTCTTTTCCAAAGTGGAGCACCATCTTCAACCGGTACCCAGATATCAAATGATAATCCCAACACAACATTACGATCGCCCATGGATTGCTTCATGTTAAGTTGTGGATAGCGCGACTCAATCCAGAAGTAGGCCAACAAACCTCCAATAGTTAATATCGAAAGAAGTATACGCTTATCTGATAGATACCTTTTTAACATAGCTCCACCTTGTTTTAATTTTAAAAACTCATTTAACAGTAATTATAGAGGCTACCTTACAAATTAAGTGATGTTTAGTTCAAATAATTTTTTGCATTGCAGTAACCACAATACATTAAAAAAAAATTAATAAAACTGTATGGCTTTTAGTACGCCGACACCGGATTGTTATTTGTTGGCGAAGTGTTCACTTGTATATTCATGTCTGGAGTAAATGGAACATATTTGTCATTCACTATAGCGTGCAATCTAAGTGATAGCTGAGTGCGATCCTCATCTGGTTTTGGAAATATTAATGGCAAAAATTCTATTTCACAAGTGACTGAATCGAGCTTTAGCGATCTCCAGATAGCAGGTAAAAATGTTTGATCGCCATACCAACAAACAGAGTCACGATCTTCGTATTTAACCGGCTGACCGTTAACTTTACGAAAGTTAAATACAAATGGACGTATTGGTTTGCCCGCGAGACCCGCCGACATAATTAACGTTTTTTTAAATGGAAGCACCTGCTCACCATTTGAAGCAACAGACTCTGGGTAAAGCACAACCCGGAAACCTTGCTTCAGCACATCAACCATTCCTTTAAGTTCATCCTGAATACCTAAACGATTTTGACGATTCACATAAGCACAACCGCCTAAATCGGCTATTTGCCCCAGAACCGGCGTGTTTTTCATTTCAAGCGATGTAATGAATACGCCGTTTCTCAAAGAAACCAAACAAACGATATCGATAAAACCAACGTGATTACCTAATATCAACGAAGCTTCCTCTTCAGGAATGTTTTCTTTGCAGATCAGCTCAATATTGAAAGCTTTCATGATTAAGTTGGCTACAAAACTGCCGTTTTTAGTTAATTTTTTACGGCGCTCAATAGGATCAGAAGTACTTATGTATTTGAATATTGCCAACACAAAGTAAAGCAAGATAACGGCAATAAACATTAAAAATCTGAGAGCGGCACGAATATTAGAATATATTGAATACATGCATCTAGTCTAAAATCAAAGAGGCCGCTTTGTAAAGCCTATCAAAGATACTGTCCCACATTTCGCCATTTAACTGGGGAGTTTGAATAAAACAAAGGGCATCGGGCTTTCTCAAACTTGCGGCTCTTAATTGTGAATAAAGCTCGCGCGCAGCTTGTACGGGATCGGTTGATAGTTTAAGAAATTCAATTTTTTTAATTTCAGACTTAGGTTTAACTATTTTAACACCTTCAACCTCATCGGGCAGCTCGATAAGCTTCTTATTGAGTTCTGCACTAAGCTCTGAAAGTTTCATATGCGGATTACGGCATATTACAAAAGGAATACTCGGCATATAATGATGTTTCATATGGCCCGGTGATTCTTTTTTATCGATAATTTCGAGCCACTTATAAGCAAAGCCCGTTGATTTTAAAAAGCTATCGATCTGCGACTTTAGCACTGCACCTTTACGCAGAATTGCCAATTGGTAAATACCTTCTTGTTTTTTAACAGAAAGAACTGTGGATTCAATTCCGATCTGGCTTGAATCACCTTCAACTACAAAAACTGAATCGCCGAATTCTTCACGAACATGTTGAGCCTTCGTCGGACTGGTTTTTCCGAATTTATTTGCACTCGGCGCAGCTAAAGGAATACCGACAGAATTTATTAACTGCAGTGCAACTGGATGTTGAGGCCATCGAAGGCCAACACTGGTTAATCCAGAAGTAATTAAATCTGAAATTTTTTCGGATTTAGGCAAAACTAGAGTTAAGGGACCCGGCCAGAATTTTTGCGCTAAACTTTGTGTTAAATCATTCCACTCACTCGCACAGGATTGAGCCTGATCAAGAGAAGCCACATGCACAATAAGTGGATCAAAAAAAGGTCTCTGTTTAACTGAAAAAATCTTCTTTACAGCCTCTTCAGAATCAATACGCGCAGCCAAGCCATAAACGGTTTCGGTCGGCATGGCAACCACCTCGTTTTGCTGTAATAAACGCGTAGCTTTAACAATTTGCTGCTCAAGGCTTAACATAAGGCCTAACTTAGACAATCTCTGAGCTTATGTCCAGCTCTGTACCTTATGAGGGTTAACTAATTTCAGTTTCTTCCGATAAGGACTACGTCAGGAGAAACCATGTCAGACACAAATCAATCTGCTTTTTTTAAAGGTATATATGAGTTTGAGGATCTTTCCGGAACTTTACTTGCTGCCAAGGTTCCAGCCAGCGGCACTGTCGATTTGTATACAGGCACTGTTGTGGTGGTTAAACCCAGCCAAACCGCAATATTTATTTATAAAGGCCAAGTGGCCGATGTTTTACATTCAGGCACCCACACTATTCAGACTGACAACTTACCCTTATTAACAAGTTTGGCTAACTGGCAATTTGGTTTTAAAAACCCTTTACGTTGCGAGCTTATTTTTGTTTCAAAACAACAGTTTATTGCGCGTCGCTGGGGAACCCCGCAGCCTGTGCTTGTTAAAATCAATGGCTTAAATGCCACAATTCCAATTCGCAGTTTCGGAAACTTTAATATCTGCATAGATGAACCTACACAGTTTTTTACAGAGCTTATGGGAAGTCGTTCTTCCTTCAGTATCACTGAACTTGAAGAAACTATACAAGGTCAAATCATTGAATTACTTCCTCAGGCTTTATCAGAAGTTTCGAGCCTTGAAAATCTTTCTCAGTCTTATAATCAGATTTCGCAAAAGCTTGAACAACTGGTTAAAAATGAAATCGCTTCTTACGGCGTTTCTATTTCTAAAATTCAATTGCTTTCAGCATTACCCTCAAAAGAAATTTTAGAAGCAATGGAAGCTAAAAATGCCATTCAGATCATCGGATCGCAAAAAGAATATCTTCTTTATAAAGCGGCCAATAGTCTTGGACAAAGCGGCTCCGAAGCCGACGCCAATAACCCAATGCATATGATGATGGGTCTGATGTTAGGCAAAGGCATTATGGGTGCCGACTATCACGAAAAAGAAAAAGCCGCTATTGATGTTTCGCATTCGTCACAATTTTGCTCTAACTGTGGTTCAGGAGTTTTAGCGAACGCCCGATTCTGCTCTTCATGCGGGAAGAAGGTTTAAATGAGTTTTGATATTGCCTGTCCAGGTTGTGGTGCTCTGAGCGGTCCCTATGTTGGCGTTTGCCCTTTCTGTAAAACTGTTATGACGACTGAGCAATCTAAAAATGCCCAACAAACGTCTTCACTATTGGAACTTTGTGAATCAGGTAGCACAGAAATGGCACTGGTTGTGGCCCGAAAAATGTACACCTCAGAAGAAAAGTATAAAAAAGATATTAATTTTTTACTGACTTACGTAAAAATTCTTATTGATATCGAAGCTCCTACATCGCAAGTAAATGGCCTATTGGCTGAGGCGCATTTAATTGATCCAAAAAATCAGGAAGTTCTGGATTACATCGAACTGATGCAAGTCAAAGGCAATCTTAAAAAAGGAATTCACGACACTGGAGAAATGCAGCTCAAAACTTTACTAAGAAGAGTACCACATAACGTTCATGCTCTTTTTATTTTAGGCAGTCATTTGTTCTGGCAGGAATCACAGCCCACAATGGCGATTTACTATCTTGAAAGCTGCTTAAAGCTGGCTCCTGGCAACATACGCGCATGGGGTTGTTTGGGGATGATCTACCAAAAAATGAATAACCTTCAATTGGCACAAAGAGCATTTAGTAAATGTTTAGAACTTGAAAAAAGCCCTAGCATGAGAAATTACTTTCAACAGGAGTTAGATAAAGTCAGCAAACAGGTGTAATTTATTGCTGACGTATTAAATCCATTGGGTTGAGTTTTTTTAATGGCTCTAGCCCCACATAAAGAGCCAAGCCACAAACCGGCAACAACACAGACCCTAAAATTAATAAATAATTCAGATCGTAAACGGTTTTAATATCAAAGAAGAATGTAATTAAAACCCACGCCATCGCAAGTCCCAATAGAACGCCAAAACAGATTGAAGCGGTAATTAAAATTGCAAACTGGGTTAGTACAATTTTAAAAACACTTTCACTTGGTGCACCTAAAATTTGCAGTAAATTCATCTCCTGCAGACGCTCTTTGATTTGCGTATTAAGCAAAACTACAAACACAAATAGACCCACAAGCACCGCCAACCAAGCCATAAATTGCAGACCCACCGACATCTGATCTACATACTTAAGCGAAGTTTCTATAGTGCGGCTTACGTCGATAATAGAAACGTTTTTAAATTCGTTGGATACGCGATTCTGAAATTTTTTTGTAGCTTTAAGATCATCACTGTAAACAGAGGTTAAAAAAATCTGAGGTGCTTCTTCTAAAACGCCGACTGGAAATAAAATAAAGAAATTAGGCTGAAAGCTGGTCCAACGCACTTGACGTAGCGAAGAAACCTGCGCCTGCAACTCCACACCTTGAACATCAAAGGTCATTTTATCGCCCACATTAATATTCATACGTTGGGCATAACGCTTTTCGAGAGAAACCTGTGGCAAGCTTTCGCTATCAGTGTGTACAGGCTCAAAATTTCCTTCAATGATATTTTCAGAGTTCTGCAGATAATTACGATATGTGATATTTATACCGCGGTTCCGTGAACGGGCTTCTTGATCGGCTTCGCGGGTCATGTTGTCATTAGTTGCCGCACGTTCGTAGTTTTTATCGTTAATTTTTAAAATCCTCGAGCGCACCATCGGACTTAACTCAAGTTCGCTTTTTAAAATTTCCTTTGAGGCTGTTTTAATTCCGTTAACCTGATCAGGCTGAATATCAAATAAAAATAAACGCGGCATCAATGAAGCATTTTCAGGACGCACCTCACTGATAATAGAGGTTTTAACGTGTGGTAATAGGCTGAGCACCAGAGTTGATAAGCACATTGTCGTAAACACCAAACCTGTTGATGCCGGCTTGCGGGTTAAGCCTTTTACCGAGTATTTTAACAGCCAATTAAAGTTAGAACTGAATCGTTCCAACACAACTAAAATTGCTCTGTTAATCAATTGGAAGAATATAATCAAGGCCACTAAAGCTCCAGTAAAAATACTGGCCACCTGATAGGAATGGCTCTGCCAAACTGCTAAAGCCCAGAACAAGCTTACCGAAACTACCAACCAAATATAATACCAGATGTTTTTCTTAACTTTTGTATCTACGTTTTGAAACAGCATAAGAGGACGTAGATCAATAATTTGCATGATTTGCGGAACCACAATTAGAATAGGGCCAAATATCGCTATCATCGAAGTAACACTGAAAGCTTTAAAGCCAAATACGAGCTGCAAAGGCAAATTAAATCTATTGATGATCAGATTTTGCACGATTGGAAGCAAGCTCTGTACTAACACCACACTTAAAAAACAGGCCAGTACTGAAATAATTAAATTTTGAATCAGGTAAATAGAAATTATTTTTTTATCGCTTAAGCCGAGCGTTTTATAAATGGCGATGGTTTTCTTTTTGGTTAAAAAAGTCCATTGCAACAAATAACTGCTGCATAAAAAACAAAGGCCCAGCGCTACCAGCGCCACGAGTCCCAAGTAATCAGCAAAGTATTTTAAAATACGGTTAGAATCTTCGGCTTTATCTTTGGTTGACTGAACACGTACAACCGGATCTGTTACCAGAGTTTCAATTTTAGTTTTGTTCAGCTCCACATTGGATTGAGGATTTAATTTATAATTCCAGTACTCAGTAAAGGTACTGCCCTCTTTCATTAAACCAGCTACACCCAGATATTTTTGATGAATCAAAACGCGAGGCGCAAAGGCAGCCCCTCTAAATAAGCGAGTTGGATCTTCTTCAATTATGCCTGAATACAAGAATTTCTGATCTCCTATTTCAACCATATCGCCGTTTTTTAAAGACAAAATATCTAAAATTTCAGGATCTATCCACACACGTGGCTGATCGTTGGTGAAACTAACATCTGAAAGTTTAAACTTGCCATATAATGGAAAATTATCGTCAAACACCCCTACACTTACTAATTTAGAATCGTTAGCGGTGCGAAGCATTGAGAACATACTGTAAAATTTAGAGAACTTTTCAATTTTTAGCTCAGCTTCCCACTGTTTAACTTCTTCGGGAGTAAAACTGCGTCGCGCGCTAATTGAAATATCACCACCTAAAACAATTTGTGCTCTTTCGGCCGACTGAAGTACTAAACTTTGCTGAAAAATCTGCAATAAGAAAAAACCTATTAAACCTAAGGTTAAATTAAGTATCAAAAATAACGAAATACTTTTGTAGCGAGTTAATTCCAGTATAGAGAGTTTAAACAGGTCTTTTATTTTCATTTTATGCTCTAGTTAAAACTTCCGTTTTTTAAAACAAAAATGCGATCGCATTTTTTTGCCAGCTCCATATCGTGAGTAACTAAAACAGTTGTTGTTTTAGTGGCACGCACCTGTTCAAAAAATAAATTCATAACTTTAACGCCGGTTTCGCTGTCGAGATTTCCTGATGGCTCATCGGCCAACAGCAGACTAGGTTTAGTAATTAAACCCCGTGCTAAAGCCAAACGCTGACATTCACCACCGCTCATTTCTGTGGGCTTATGCTTAGCTCTGTGAGCGAGTCCTACATTTTCAAGCGCCTTCAAGATTTCTTCGTCTGCGTACGGACGGCCTAAAATTTCTAATGGTAACGTTATATTTTCAAAAGCAGTTAAATGCGAAATTAAATGAAACTGCTGAAACACAAACCCGATATTTTCAGCACGGAATTTAGTGATATGTTCGCGTTTTAAATTCTTAATAGATTGATTATTAATAGCAATGTCGCCTTCATCAAAATAATCAAGACCTGCAACCAAACTCAAAAAAGTTGATTTACCACTGCCTGACGCCCCTACAACTGCCACAACTTCGGAAGTGTTCACTTCTAAATTGAGCTGATTTAAAATAGTGAGCTTTTCACTGCCTTGTGCGTATGTCTTTTTTAAATTAGAAATTTTTAGTCCCATAACTAGAGCTCTTTCTTAAGATACTTATAAATATTGTTAGCAATAATCGCATGACCCTTTTCGTTGGGGTGAATTCCGTCAGCCTGATTGAGCTTAGGCTTTCCCGCCACATCATTTAATAAAAATGGTCCCAGCTTAACTTTATATTTTTTTGCTAAGCGTGGAAAAATTTCGGTAAATCTTTTTCCGTAGTCTTTTCCGTAATTAGGTGGAACATGCAACTGACCCAAAATAATTTTTATTTTTTGTTCAGAAGCCCACTCCAGAGCCTGAGACAAATTTTTTTCAGTTTCTTCAACCTTCAAGCCGCGAAGACCGTCATTACTACCCATCAAAACAAAAACCACATCAGGCTTGTCTTTTGAAATCCATTTTAAACGGCTCAATGTAGAAGCACTGGTAGAACCACTAGAGCCTGAAGCACTAATAATCCATTCTGATTTATCCTGTTTGAATTTTTGTTCGATAAGCTGCGGAAAAGCTGCCTCTTGAGGCACGCCATAGCCTTCGGTGAGTGAGTCTCCTAAAAAAATAAGTTTTTTTGCGAAAGACTGGGAACTCATTAATAGAATAAAACTCGGTATAAAAAAAAAGATCCTAAGCATAGACTTAGGATCTTAATAGATTTTTCTTAAATAAGAAATTTAATTTAAATCGAGTAAACAGTCAGACAACTAGTAGCGATTTCCGCCGCCACCGTAACCACCGCCATCACGTCCGCCGCCACCGCCGCGTCCGCCACCACCGAAGCCACCGCCTTCACGACGAGGTCCGCCGCGTCCGCCGCCACCGCCGAAACCACCACCGCCTTCACGACGTGGGCCACGTGGGCGATCTTCTTGAGGTTTAGCTTCAGAAACACGTACTGGACGACCACCGATAGTTTGACCATTCATTTTGTTCACTGCTTCATCAGCCTGTGCGTCGTCTTCGATCTCTACGAAGCCGAAACCTTTGCTACGACCAGTCATGCGATCCATAACAACGCGCGCAGAAGCGATGTTACCGAAAGCTGCGAATGCTTGCATTAATTCGTCATCAGTTACTGAGAATGCTAAATTCCCTACGTATAATTTTTTTGCCATTTCGTTCCTCCGAAGGCTTTATTTAGTTAATAACCCCGGGAGCAAGAAAGACATAAACGCACTGACTTACACAAAGACGGGATCTGACTTATAGGCTAAAATGAGCCTAAGCATCAGACAAGATTTCTATGATAAAGCTAGCCAAAGATCAAGAGCTTGGCGGGTCGCAAAAGGGCTTTAGTGGTGGTGTGCATGACCATGTAAACCATGAGCATGTCCATGCTGTAATTCTTCTGCTGTAGCCTGTCTAATAAGCATAACTTCAATGTCGAACACCAAATCCACGCCAGCTAAAGGATGGTTGCCATCTAAAGTTACGTGAGTGTCGCCAATTTTACTTACTTTAACAATTTTAACCTGTTGGTCTAACTGAAGCTGTAAATGAGCGCCGATATCAAGTTTGATATGAGCCAGCTCTTCTTTAGGAACTTCCATAATCATATCTTGGCGAAATTCACCATAAGCGTCTTTTGCAGCCAGAGTTACTTTTTGCTTATCACCTTCGTTCATTTTTGAAATAACCGCCTCTAAAGCCGGAATAATCTGCTGTTTGCCCTCAAGAAAAGGCATGGGCTGATTTGGCTCAGATGCATCCAGTAAATCGCCATGTGAATTTTTTAAAACGTAATTAAAAGCAATAACTCTAGTACTCATAAAGCATCCTTTACCTATTAGGTTTGATATGGGAAATAGGTCTATCTTGTTAAAGGCTTATTAACAACTGAAAAGTATGAAATGTTTTCTCAGTTTAAATATAAATTCGCTTAATTTTGTCACAAGTGATAACTTCCGCTCCGATATAAATAACTTACAGGAGTACGTATGAAAATCTATTCGATTGCATTAATTTCTTTATTAGTTTTAGCAGGTTGTCAAAAAGCTGCTGACAGAGCAGCTGATGATGCGGCTAAACCTAAGCAGGATAAACCAACTCCGGTAGCTACAAATGTTACAACTGGAACTAATGTATGCGTGACTAAAGAAGTAGTAAAAGAAACAGATAAAGACGGAAAAGTTAAGAATACAATTTCTGATACAAATTATAAGTCAATCAGCATATCAGAATTTGTAGAGAAAAAAGATGGCGTTAATTACTACAATGTTACAGGCGAATTTACATCTGAATACACGGAAAAAATTGATGATAAAATTGAACCTGTTTTTAAAACAGATTACACTTATAAAGGAACAAGAACTTCAAAAACACAAGAGATCGACAGCAAAAACTTTAAGGTATATCAAACAAGAAAATACACTCAAACTGGTCGCAATGGTTATAAGTTTTACGTAGGAAAAGACAAACCTAAATCAGATACGCGAATAGTCGATAGCCAAACTCAGATGACTGTTTTTGACGACGGCGCTGTTACTTATTTGACCGATTACTCTTACACTTCAAATGGCAAAACTGTAAACTTTGAAGAAAGTGGCGAAGGTAACTACATCACAAATTACAAAACCGAAGCTGGCGTTACAACAAGTGTAACAAAATTAAAACAGCCAGTCGTTACTAACCACAAAGATGGCTCTGTGCATGAACTTCTTGTCGATGATACAACTTGCACAGAGACTATAACAAAATCTCAAAAATAATTTGATCATTTCAATTATACAAAAAAACAAAAAAGCCACTTAACTAAGTGGCTTTTTTGTTTTTAAGAATGTAGTTGAGTTTTATGTACCACAGCGATCAAAAGTAATACTTTCTGTATCGCTACCTTCGGTGTATGTGGCCGTTCCACATCCTGTTAGGCTGATCGAGGTGCTTTTTCCGTCGGAACAACTACCCGCCCAACTGCCACTGACCGGGCAATTGCAACTCGTAGTATTCCACGTTACCGCCGTAGGCACATAGTCACAAGTTACGTTTGAAATATTATTGGTAACACGCAAGTTACCACCCGACATCACACGACTTGAGCGCGATGCACCTGTAATTGTAATAGCTGAAGTTACGGTAGTTGTTTGATTAAATAAAATTTGTGAATTTGGTAATGTGAACTTACGATTGATGCCGTCATTTTCAAAAGTAAAGTTGCCGGCGCTGATACGATTGATTCTTTGACCGAATGTACCGGTTTTAGTTACAGCAAGAGTAGCGCCTCTTCTGCCTGTGACCGTAAAGTTTGGCGAGCGAGTTACATTTTGACCATTTGACAATGCACACGCAGCACCACTCCACTGAAATGTTACATCACCACTGAATACAGCTGAGCCTACAGTACAACCGCCAAATGTTCTGATAATCTGAAATGAACCATTACATGCCGCAAAACCTGATCCTGAACAGCTTGCCGCCTGAGCCTTTGGTAAAATTATATTTGCAATCATACTTTCGTTAATTTCGTTTGGAGCATGGCGATCAAAAGTTTTTTGAATGGATTGATTTAAATTGGCAATGGAACCCGAGCTTCCACCTGATTCATCAACCGATGCCATCACATCACCAACTTGTTGTGCCGTTTCCTGAATATCTACAGCTGATGCGGTTTCGCTTTTTTTACAACCAAATCCAACTAAAGCAAATACTAAAAAACAAATTTTTAACTTCATGAAAACTCCTTGTTGTATATATAACGATCGGCACAATAAAAAGTTACGTTGAGGGAAAAAAGATTTAAATCAAACTAAGGTCTAGTATTAAACTGAGACTTTAGTCCTAAAAAGCATTTAATTCACTTATAGCAAGTATAAGTTATAAGCTCTTGAAAACCTATCAATGTGAGACGTACAATTATATATATGATGAGTGCAAGCGACGCCCTCACAACCAGTTTAAAAGCCTTGGTCTTAAACGCCAGTTACGAACCTCTACGCATTATTTCGTGGCAAAAAGCACTCCTGATGTGGTTTCAAGAAAAAGTAGACATAATCGAGTATCACTCAGCTTTCGCAAGATCTGTATCAGATCAGTTTAAACTCCCAAGCGTTTTAAAATTAAAATCATACGTGCGTCCCAAGAAATTAGACGGTGTTCGTTTTTGTCGTGAAAATGTTTACATACGCGACAACTACACCTGTCAGTACTGCGCCGTTAAATTTACTTATAAAGAATTAACCATTGATCACGTTTTACCGGCTTCACAGGGCGGACCGAAAACGTGGACCAATATTGTTACGGCTTGCAGATGTTGCAACCAAACAAAAGCTAACCGCACTCCGGAAAAAGCAAAAATGCCTTTACTCCGCCCGCCGAAAGCGCCCACTTGGCTGCCGGTGGTTGAATTTAACCTCGGTGGCGACCGCGAAGACAAATCCCCGAGTGTGTGGAAAGATTATTTAAGATTCAAAACTAACTAGTCTGATGTTAGTATCTCCTGATGCCTCAATTAAAAGTAAAATTTATTTCCGGAAATGAGTGTGTTGATTTACGTCACCGTATTTTAAGACCAGGCCAGCCTATTGAAAATTGTATTTATGCCGGTGATCACTCCGTCAATAGCTTTCACATTGGAATTGTTAATTCGGATAACAAAATTGTTTGCAATGGAACTTTTGTTCAGGAAGCTCATAAAGAATTTCCGCAAGCAGCGCTAGCTTACAGATTAAGAGGTATGGCCACCGATACCGAATTTCAGAAACATGGATTGGGTCGCATGGTGATTGAAGCCGCCGAAGCCGAGCTTAAAAAAAGAAATTGTGATTTGCTCTGGTTTAACGGCCGCACCAGTGCCGAAGGCTTTTATAAAAAATTAGGTTACACCAGCTTTGAGAATGTTTTTGATATTCCTTTGGCTGGACCACACAAAATTATGTACAAGTGGTTTACTGACTAAAGCTGCTTAAAGTTATTTTTTGGAATTAATTATGGAGCTTTTTGAGATTTAATATTGCTTAAAAGAGTTTCTGTTGCCCAACGAATCGTCGCAGAAATATCAGTTCCGCTCACTTCAAAGCTGTCTTTAATGTCTTTCCATATATTGGCATTAACCAAACTAACCACAAAATAAATTTTCATTAATTCTTCCGGGTTTGGATTTATTCCAATCTCGTGAGAAACTTTTTGCACAAGCAAATCATTGAATTTTTTTCTGAACAACAAACGCGATTTTTGACCGAAGTTGGTATACAGATAAGCTTTAAAAAGTTTTTCGTACTGATCAAAAACTTTGAACGAATACTCAGAGTATTCTTCAAATTTCATTTTATTCAGATTATCGGAAACAGAGCTCAAATACTGTCCAAGATAATTATCAATTTCGTTATTCAGAGACTCTTTGTCTCCGAAAAAGCGGAATAAGGTACGCATAGAAGTTTTGGATTTTTTTGCCAGCATTTGCAGCGGAACATCCTGCCCGTTAGCCTCTACCAGTAAATTTACATAAAGCTCGATAATTTTTTGACGATTGAGGTTTGATTTTTCAGAACGCTTATCATTGTTGTAATCACGGGCCTTTTTAGGCTTACGCGGACTTTTAACAGATTTAGCAGTTTTAACTTTGCTTTTGCTCATTTTTTTACTCTTTCGTAAACCACGGAACAAAGACAGAGGTTTTTCGCTGGTATTCTTTATAGGCCTCACCTCGGGTTTTAAGAGATTGGGCTTCAGAAGGTGGTACACCTGTAACTTTCAACAATAAAACCAAAATAATCAACGGGGAATATATGGACCATATCAAATTTGGTGTTCCCAGCATGAAAATAAAGAAACTGAACCAGATGCAAGACTCAAAAAAATAATTGGGATGCCTTGAATATCTCCAAAGACCGACATTGCAAACTTTTCCCTTGTTAACAGGATTGGATTTGAATGTGTTCATTTGTAAATCAGCAAGACTTTCACCTAAGAGAGAGATCACAAATGCAAACAAGCCTATATATTCAAAAATTCCGATTTCGTTGACTGGATTTTTAAAAACAAAAATAAACGGCAAGGTCAAAATTGAAATACTCACAGCCTGCATTTCAAAAAAATATAAAAATCTTTTTTTATAATCAGCACCATATTCTTTTCGCAATTGTTCATAACGTGTGTCTTCTTTTGGATGATGGGAATAAATCCGGCGCCCTAAATAATAAGCCAACCTGAAACTCCATGAACCCACCATTAATAAAAATAAGAGCTTCCGCCAAAACCAACCTTCGCCGAAATAAAAAAACAAAATAGCCTGAAGTAAAAAACCTGCAGACCACGCAGCGTCTACAATACCGAAATTTTCTAACTTTACGGACCGTATCCGTACCCAATACATGGCCACAACGGTGAAACCCATAGTTAGAAAGAAAATTTCATAAACTGACATCTATAACCTCATTGAAAACTATAGAAATAGCGTATAGCAAAATCACTGTAAAAAAAACTAAATTTTAACTGATAATTTCGTGTACAAGATCAACAACTAACGATAGCGTTAAGTAAACAACTGAAGAGGATGTATAAATACGCCATGATTATCTCGCTTACTCATAAACTTCTGGTTAAAGAATTTGTTGAAATTGTCTCTGAAACTAACGGTATTTCTCTGGTTGACACTCTTGATTTAATGCTCTCTTCGTCACTCAAAGGAAAAAATGCTGAAGCTTACCAATGGGTTTCAGAGTACCGCGAACTACTGAATGAATTCATGGTTAACAAAGTTGATATCCAAACTCTGAAGAACCACAATTTCAATATGGTGCTGGAAGAGTTCTTCAGACGCTTCCCTTTGAAATATAAAGAAGAACACATTCATTTATCAGGCTCGTTAAGTGCTGAATTTATCTGGAGTAAGCTTCAACCGATGATTGAAGGGCCTAATAAAGCTATCTACGAGAAAAAAATCAAAAACGTCTATGGCGAAGCCGCTTGGCCAATTACATCAGCTGAAGATGTGGATAAACTCATTCGCCTTAAAGAAGATGAGGGCTTTTCCACATACTTACGCATATTATTCTTAGCCAGCTTGATCTTTATTTCTAAAGAAGCCCATGCTGAAGCCGCCTACCATATGGCAACCGAACTTTACCACAAACACAATGTGGGCTCGATACGTTTAAAGTTTATGATGAACAGAGCGACCTCTAAATCTGACGATAAAATTCCCGGACTTGATCAGGTGACCTCTGAAGATGTGGTCATGGGTCTTTACGAAGGCTTTAAAAAGTTTCAGTCTGAACATAAAAATTTTCAATTTACGCTTTCGCCTTCGTTCCGCAAAGAGATCAACTATTTTGATGAAGGTAAGTTTGCTACCCGCAAAGAGCACTTCATGTACCAGATTGATGAAATTCTGGCTTTAATCGACAAACACCCCGAACTCGGTGCCCATCTTCACGAAGTCGACACCGTAGGCGACGAAAAAGAAATGTACCGCAAAGAGCATTTCATCGAGCTTCAGCACGGATTCAGAAAATTACAATACCGCGGTTTTAAAATTAAATCCCATCATGGGGAAACCTGGCATACTTTAAAGCGCGGCATCCAAGCCGTGGATAATGCGATGAACATCTGGCACATCGATGCGCTTGAACACGGGATCAGCTTAGGTATTAATCCGAATTTGTATTTCCATCAGCTTTATCAAAGAATTATTTTAAATAATCTTTCGGGAAAAGCTGTTGAAACCAATACAACAGACTATAAAGAGTTGATGGATTTAAACTGGGGCAACTACCGCCCAATTCTGCAAAAACTTTTATCGGGCGAAATTCTAACTGAAACTGACCGCACTCAATTTTTAAAAGCCAAGTTCCACACTGCCCGCGATGTAGAACAATACCAGCATGACGTTTTAAACCGCCTGATTCAAAAAGGTGTTTCTCTGATTACCCTTCCTTCTTCAAATAATAAACTTACGGGTAAGTTTAAAGATTATAAAGACCATCCATTCTCTTGGTGGGAAAAGAAAAATGTAAATTTAGGAGTAGGTACCGACAATTACATCACTCTTAACACCAACTACATTCAGGAAATGCTTATTTTGCTTTTAACAGATCCAACTAATTTAAAAATTACCAAGCTTCTGATGGTAACTACAGGCGAAACCCGCCGTCCGTATATCAGCCAGTTTCTTTGGAAAATGCGAAAGGATGTAAACAGTCATGTTTAATTCAGTCAAAAATTCGAGCACATGGAGATTGATTATTATTTTGATTTTAGGTTTTGCCAGCGGTTTGCCTTTGGCCTTAACCGGACAATCGCTACAGGCTTGGCTTACACTAGATAATATCGATATGGCTACAATAGGTTTTTTTAGCTTAGTGGGCTTACCTTATACATTTAAGTTTTTATGGGCTCCGCTCATGGACAGATTTGAAATTCCTTTCTTCGGCAGACGTCGCGGATGGCTGGTCGTTACGCAGCTATCAATAGCGGCGGCTTTAATGCTGATTTCTGAATTCAGCCCTAGCACGCAAACTCAAAGCTTAGCTCTGATTG
Organism: bacterium; assembly: GCA_019752925.1. Classification (GTDB taxonomy): domain Bacteria; phylum Bdellovibrionota; class Bdellovibrionia; order Bdellovibrionales; family Bdellovibrionaceae; genus Pseudobdellovibrio. Next base: position 11,359 of record JAIELP010000004.1, on the reverse strand, counting down.
CAACCTTAATTGCATTTTTATCAGCTTCTCAAGATATTGTTATTGATGCTTACCGCACCGATATTTTATTACCTAGCGAAAGAGGCATGGGCTCATCACTGAGTGTATTTGGCTACCGCTTAGCCATGATAGTTTCAGGCGGTATTGCATTTGTTTGGGCTGACGCTGTAACCGGCAATGGCTGGAGCTGGCCGTTTATTTATAAAGTGATGGCAGGCATTATGGTTACCTGCGCTGCTATTACACTTTTATTTTTACCTTCAGTCCCAAAAGAAAATGTAGCTCCTACAACTAATGCTAAAAATGATCTTATAGGTTTTGCAGCTTTAGTTGCCGCAGTATTTGTGGGCTATCAATTTACCAATCGCTTAGCACAGCCGTTTTCTGAAAGTATCTTGTCGGGATTTTTCCCACCTCTTGAGGGCGGAACTGCAGATCCTGCTTTAAAAAAATGGACCGACATGGTTTCGTTATTACTTGGAATAGGATTTACCGTTCCACTGGCATGGTGGGCGAGTAAAAAAGCTAAGTTTGAAACTTTAAATGTTTCATTAGCCAATTATTTCAGTATGAAAGGCGCGGCAAGCTTTTTAGCACTCATCATTCTTTACAAATTAGGTGATGCATTTGCCGGCTCGCTATTAACTCCTTTTTTATTAAAAGGTGTGGGCTATGCTCAAGCTGAAATCGGCGTGGTTAACAAAGTCATCGGTATGTGGTTAACAATTTTCGGAGCTATCTTCGGCGGTGTTCTGATGATGCGTTTAGGACTTTACCGCTCACTTTTTACATTCGGTATTTTACAGTTGCTTTCTAATTTAGGTTTTTGGATGGTGGCTGTATTAGGAAAAGGTTACTGGGGCGGATTTACTTTACCTGCCTTTGATATTTTAATTGTTTCACTAAAAGAAGCATCTACTGTGGACTGGCTTTTACTTTTTGCAGTGGGATTAGAAAATATCACCGGCGGAATGGGAACAGCAGCTTTCGTGGCCTTCTTAATGGCACTATGTAACCAAAAATTTACAGCTACTCAATATGCGCTTCTTTCAGCTTTCTCAGCAGTTGGACGCGTTTGGGTAGGTCCATTAGCAGGTATTTTAACTGTTTCACTGGGATGGCCTAATTTCTTTATTTTCTCCACCGTTATGGCCGTTCCGGGATTAGTGATGCTGTTTAAATTAAAAGACGTCATCCAAGCTCTGGAAGCGCCTAAAAATATTTCTTTAGCTGATGACTAATTATGTTTACCAAATAATATTGTATTTGATGATTTAAAGCCTAACTTCTTGTATACTTAGAGATATGGGTATATTTAAAAATTTTTCTTATATAATTGTTATACAGTTTATATTCGAAGCTGCGCATTCTCAAATATTTATACCCAACTCATTTTGGCAGGACTTAACGCCTTGTAAAGCCTCTTACTGCCCAACCCCATCGCCCACTGTAGCAACCCTACAAGGCATTGCAGGAATGACTCAAATTATAAGCACCAGCGCAGATGACGCAAATATAGGAGTTACGCTACCTTTTAACTTTGCCATAAACTCAATCTCGAGCCGCTCTTGGTTTGTAGGCTCTAACACATTTATTACACGCGATACTGGATCAAATGTTTGCGGGCCACCGTGCAGTCAACCAGTGATAAGTGGCTCAAACCCAGCTTTAAATAAATTTATGCTTGGAGCCAATGATAACTCCTACCAACGTGTTTATTTTATTTCTGGAACTAATTACTTCCGAATTCGCTACGAAGGCACCGCTGCAACTAGCGGAACCCCAGGATCTCCCAATATTGTTTATGAATTTACTTTTTATAGGCCGGATGGTTTTGGCAATCAGTACGCCGTAGTAGTGTTTGGAACTCACAACAGAGCCACGGGCGCGTTTGGTGTAGCAAACACTGCATCTTACTACGTCGACAATACGTCTACAACACCAGGAGCTAACGTGGCCGCAGGCCCTGGCCCAGGAATTACCGCTAACACTTCATATCTATTTTCTAGCAATAACGGCGGCATCAGCTGGACTCTGCAGCAGGGTTGGTCTATAACAGGGACCGGCACTAACTTATAGCTTTGAAACATTACACGAATAACCCGGCCGTAGATAGCTGGCTTTTTCTGTAGCCGCAGGTTTTCTTAATTTAATTCCGCTCATATCTTCAGTGAAATTCTGTAAACATTTTTCAAGTTGTTGTAAGTTTGCAGAATTAATCTGATCGTTTTCTACATTATAAGTAATATACAAATAAGTTAAATCCGCTTCACCCGCAGCTTTTACCGATGAGTTTTCATTTTTAGCATCTACTCTTACGCCGGCTTTAATTTCACGGTCAGGCAGAGCCGCAAACATCTGAATTAAATGCGCTTGCGTACTTTGCTCATTAATTTGTTTAAACCAGTAATTAAGATGTTGATGAAACGGTTGTTTTACTTCTTCTGAAAGCTTATTCAATAACTCAGCCATTACATATTTTCCCTGAGCTGTTTTTTCAAAAGACATCTCGTGCGAAAACTTAAACATGGCTCCGCGCTCAGCTAAGTAACTTAAGAAATTGTTTGAAAACTGAAAACGCGGAAGATCTTTCTTTTCAGGTAGATTCTGCAGAGTTAATACAAATTTCTCTATACCCGGAAAATCATAGTTAGTTTTAACCAGTTCGCGCCCTAAATATTCAGCTATAGAACCATTACATGGTAATTTAGTCTGAAAAGAAACTTTACCGTAGTTTTCAAGTTTAACAAAATTGATCGAAAGCGTAACTGCTCCATCTAAATCTTTTTGAACTCTTACATCAGCTGTATCTGCACGCTTCATTTCAATAACGTGAAAGCGGCTTAAAAGTTCCGGACGCTTGCGGAATTCATTTAAATAAACTGAAAGTTTTTCAGACCACAAAGGTTCTTTAATTGAGCGGCATTTTTGATCGATTTCTGATTTTTCAAATTCACGGGTCGTAGCTTCAGGGATATTTACTAAAATATTATTTTGCGCGAGTAAAAGTAATGATTGCTGGATGTCGCCGTTACCATAAACTTGCTTTGCAGAACTCGGCAAACGTACATAGCTGCTGATACAGCTACCTAAAAATAAAAGCACTCCGGTAATAACTAAAAGTCTTTGCAGCACATAGCCTCCGCAAGAATGAAAAATAACACTTCTATAGTATAAAAGACTTCATCAGATTTATCTAAAATCCACCGATAAAACGGACCATATTAAGACTTTGGGAGGCCTAGTCTAGTTAATAATTTGAATGAAAAAGTCTTTAATTCCGTCTGTACCAGTGGTTTTTAAAACAGAAACTTTAGCCCCAGCCTATCTATTTAATTTAATTGGCACGCCGTTACTGTAATTGTGGCCAGCACAGTAAACATCGTTGCTATTAGTTAAATAGCAAAGACTTCGTTTAAGCGCTATAGCTTTAATATTTGAAGCGTTTACATAACTAACAGAAGTTGGCACAGTTACAATCGAAGACTGTGATGGGCCAAAAATTCTACTGTCCTCTCCCCAACATTTTATACCTGTGGCATCAATTACACATTTATTTCCGGCGCCAGCAACAAAAGAATTGCCAACTAATGGCTGCAGTAAATTCAGTGGGTAAATCGGTGGATTTGCACTATTTAAAGTACCATCCCCATTGATATCAAAGCTTCCCCAGCATTTAATTTGATCATTACTTTGAGCGCATGCACCACCTAAACTGCCTCGCTCGTCTTCGATTCCTGAAATATTGGTTACAACACCAAGTACATTAATACCTTGAACTGCTACAGGCGCTGCACGATCTATTGTTGTACCATCACCAAGTTGTCCACTATAATTAGCTCCCCAACATTTTACGACTCCCGAAGCAAGTGATGCACAGCTCGAATTACCATATGAGCCAATACTAGTAACCGTATTGTCCAGATTAAGAACAGTTACAGGAGAAGGAGATGAACTTCCAATACTACCATTTCCCAAACCGTAACCAAAACCTCCACCCCAACATTTAACAGTCTTATTAGATAAGAGTGCGCAAACATGACCGTAGCCAGCTTTTACCTGCTCAACATCACCACCGAGATCAACAAATGTAGGATTGGCAACAAAATCCGCTTGTGAAGTTGGAATACCTATTTGTGCACTATTGTTTTGACCCCAGCAATAAACTTTCTTGTCAGATATGGCACAGAAGAAAGTGTGTTTTTTACCAACTGTAACAGCAGTCGCGTTTTGAATACCACTTACTCGAGATAATGTTGTTGCATCATTTTCCCACGTATACACGTCTCCTTCAATTATCACTAATCCAAAGTTATGTAAGTCGATTAATGAATTATTAATTGAAATGGCAACATTAGTTAAATTGATTTCAATAATGTCTGCACTTACTCCAAATTCATCTACAGCTTCTACTTTAACTTTTAAATCTAATGGCGGAACTATGTTGACGCTAAAATACGCCCCTTGTGCACTTGGTGTTGTAATAACTTGCTGACCATTTACTTTAACAGCTGCATTGACATTATCTACGTAACCAGTAACCTGTATACTCCCTGAAACTTGTTGATTTTGCACAGGTGAAGTTACTGTTATAATAGGCTTAAATTCAATTTTTTGTTTATCTTGGTAGTTCAGACCCCAACAATAAACTTCTCCTCTAATCAAAGCACATGAAAATCCTGCACCTACGTCGAAGTCATCAATATATCCATTCAATGAGACCACATCAACAGGCTCTAAACTATTCGCATTTAATCCGTCACCAAGCTGCCCCAACTCTCCTGGCCCCCAACACTTCAATCCGGACTGTTCTTGAATACATACATTTCTAGAAGCCATTGAAGTTGATACTTTTTTGATTGAGTTAAAACTAAACATTTCTTGCGCAATTAATGAAAATGAGCCGTCTTCTTGCTGTCCCCAGCATTTTAATTTGTTATTTACAGTCACTGCGCACATAAATCTAAAGCCGACACTTAAACTTAATATTTTTTCATCTATCCCAGGTATTTGTACAGGAGAAGATCCAACTACTCTAGTTGGTGTAAATGATCCCCAACATTTTACGCCACCAACGTTTTTAGAACTAACGCAAGCAACCCCCTCGGCAACTGCTAATTGATCAACTTCATCACCCTCTAATCCCGCGATTATATAAGGTTGTGGGCCATTCCAACACTTTACAACTCCGTCTAACATTAATGCACAAGCCATCGTATTTCCGACAGAAACTGCTTTAACACCAGTTTCAAGACCTGAGCGTAACATGGCAGAGTTAGTACGCGGAACTCCTGGCAATCCACTACCCCAACAATAAACAGCTTCATCTACTACAGCACACGTTGCAAATCGACCTGCCGAAAAACTTGTAATTTCACCATTTGGTAAGCTCACAACATTTGTTGGTGTATTTGTACTAAGGGCTCCACCATTACCCAACTGTCCACCTTGGTTTCCGCCCCAGCATTTAATCTTGTTTTGAATGAGTACACATGCGTGACTTTCACCAATACTAATTTTAGAAACAGCACCTAAATTTGCAGTATTGTTCTGTAAAGTAACTTCAATTGGCTCAGCCAAATTCCCACTCGCATCCGAAGCTTCAACTAAAATCTTTAAGTTGGTAGGCACTAAAACATCTACATCAAAATGCAACCCATTCGGACCACGCAATGTATTTACTACTTCACCGTTAATTTTAACTTGCGAAGTAACATCATCCACATAGCCTATAACTCGAACCGTATTTTCAGTTGCAACCTGATTTTGAACAGGAGCTGTCACAGTTAAAATTGGCTTTTTGTTATCCGGAATAAACGGCAATCCGCTTGGTAAGCAGCTTGATACATAATTTGTAAATGCCATTGGTAAACTCATTGAAGGGTTGGCGCTTACAATGTCGTTTATTGTCCAGCTAAGATTACACTCATTGATAGGAGTAATTGTAATTGTTCCGGTATTGCTTGGATTATCTGGGTGACACAACCACAAACTCGGCACAGCCGAACAAATATAATCTATACCAATTCCACCAGCTCCACCACCACTATCACCATTACCAGGGCATCTCGGCTGGAACCAGCCTCCACAACTACCCCCGCCGCCACCTGGCCAACTGCCACCGCGCCCCCAGCTTCCACCCGATCCACCACTAGGAAAACTAAATCTAGGCGCTCCAAAGTTTGGAATGTTAGGAATTTTTGGTAACTCGAACTCTTGGCAAAGAGGAGTACTTGCATACTGTGGCTGATCGCAAAGTTCTTTACATAAAAAAGTATCAGTTACAAATTCAGCCATGTCAGAGTTAATCATTTGGCCTATTCCGGGCAAAGCTAAGTCGGCCAAAAACGGAACAAATATAGACAAATCTTTGCAGCCTAATCCTGAAGTGTCGAGTCCACTACAAATATTGTAACGCTTTATTAAAAAATCTTGAACGATAGCAGGTACAGGAAGTTTTCTGATAATAAATGGCTCAGGATACTTACGCATAACTTTTTTAAATAGTTCACGGTTTTTTTGACAATCACCACTTGCAAATAATTCAAAACCATGACACATCATCAGATAGCCCGCCTTCACTATGTTGGCTGGGTCACGATCAATATGTTTTTTATAAAAATTTTCTAAACTTGGAACTTTAGGAATTTTCTTTTGGTAATCTTTAGGTAAATGCCCTAGCACACTACTTACATCTTCCAACTCAATATCACTTGTGCCTCCAAAAAAGGAGTCTAGTGCATTACAAATATCGCCGCCCGGTCCGCTACCAAATAGTTGACCTGCATCTATTTCATATTGACCATTGGTATAAGTTCCATCTGGTCCTTTATAATTCTCAATTCCATCAGGCATACCACTTAGCACTCTTATATAAGTATCGGTTGTTGCTAAGTTTCCATATATATCAGTGCCCTCAAAAACAATATGATAAAGCCCGTCAGCAGGCGCTTCAAATACTGCATCAAATGATTTACCATCGCCTGCAATACTTATAAGCTGATTATTCATTTTTATTGAGCGAAGCTTTTCTGAAGCAGTTCCAGATAAAGGAATGCTAATTTTATTTGTTAATATATCAGTCGAGCTTTCGCTTAATTTTAAAACTAAACTAGCATCTGAAAATTGAACATTTATTTGATGACTCAGCTGACCAATATTACCAGCACGATCTGAGGCTAAAATTTCTAAAGTACTTGTTCCAGCTGATGAAACAAAATGATTTGTTGAATAGCTGTTAGTAAAAGTAGGCGAAGAAACTCCGTTAACGCTTATGTTAGTTAAATTTTCACTAAACTGTAAACTAACCGGAATAGTTAGCGGCAAATGATTTGTATAAACAGTAGTATTGTTATCCGGAGCAGAGCTACTCAAACTAGGCGCTACACTATCTTTAATAATAGTCCATGCCCCAGTTGCTGCCGCAAATCTAGGTTCAAAACTATACAAGAAATGCATATCAATATTATTTACGCCCTCTTGAGTCAGCGGCACTGATATACTTGCATTTGCTCCATCAGTGGTAGCTTGCAGGTGAGTATTAACAAAAGCTTTACTATACACCGGGTAATTAGCCTGCATTTGGTATGAAATATTGAAAAAGTGCTGATTTGTATAATAGGTTTGATTCGGTGCTGGCTGTAAAGACACCTGAATTGGTTCAGTTACTATAATATTATTTATTGAATAAGTATAAACTCGCTCATTTCCCACATAATCTTTAATTTTGAATTGAACAACACTAATTCCAGCCTGATTAATCGTAAATCTGCCACTGACTTTTGTTCTAGCCACATCTGTAAAAACTAAGTTTAAGTTGCTGGCGCCCGAAATTAATTCAAGCGATGCAATTCTTTCAGATGCAACAATGTCAAAAAACTTAGTTATAGGCAATGTAACCTGAACCGGTGGAATTTCGTAAAAATAAAAAGTTCCTGCTAACTGCGGAGTTAAGCTTAAAATTTCCGGCGCAGTTCCATCATAAAGTATATTGTTGATATAATAGTAATTACTTACATTACCAAAAATATCCTGAGATCTTAAAATAAAGCTATTTAGTCCTTCAGTTAAAGGAATATTGAAGCTAGAGGCGGTTGTTGTGAGAATATGCTGATTTACAGTGCCCGCACTTACTGGAGGTCCATTTTGAGCTAGAGGCATTACTTTCCACACATCCGTGGTTACCTGTCCGGAAATATCTGAAATACTAACTGGAATATGATCGGTGTTTACTTCCGATCCCGATTGAACATTTATTGTAATTACAGGCGCTACTTCATCTTTTAAAGAAATTACTTCTTTAATCTCAACTTTAAATTTATTGCCATGCTCATGATCAAAATCAGCTTTAATTTTATTAGAGTTTTTTAGGTTAACAAATTTTTCAGCTTTTAAAGTATTTTTTGAAATTTCATTTTTTGCAAATATCTCAATGCCGTTAAGCTCAACATTGGCTTCAAATTTATCATTGTGGTTATGGCCTAAAAATTTATAGCACCAATTTAAAAATTTGTTTAAATACATCGAGTATCTATTTTCAGGCTGCTGGGTCAGAATTAGTTTAAACTTCTTCTGTAGTTGCGATGCACTCGCATTAAAAGAATAAGTTTTATTATCCTTAATACCAATAGGTCCGTAAATAGATGCGCCATCGCTTAATATTAAGTTTGATGCTACATCAATGTTTTTAGTAACAACTGATACAGCATTTCTATTGTCCCAGGCTTTAATTGTAATCGTATATACGCCATCAGCAGCATACTGATGAATAACATCATCTTTTGAACTTACAAAACCATCACCAAAATTAATTTCAGTTTTTGTTATCTTACCATCAGGGTCGTCAGATTTTTCTATGTTTACACGTACTGAAGTTAAATGCTGAGCATCTAAAATGGAAATATAGGCATCAATAACTGGTTTTTTATTGCTATTGTTATTATGAGCTTCAACGTTAAATACACACAGCAATAGCAAAACAAAACTTGTGAGGTTATTTTTCACGGTAGTTCCTTTCAGTTAACGTGCAACTAATGGCCGACGTAAAAGTTTCGGTTAAATAAGTTTAAAACTTTAATCAAATTTTTGTTGATTCAATTTGAAGCGCGCTGATAGATTTTAGTGGAAAAATTCCACGAATTAATTTGAGAAAAATTTAAATTAATTTGTACGAAAAATTAAATAGAAAACGGCGCCATTTGAGCGCCGTTTTTTATTTAACTGAAAAATATAATTTTAGAAGCCAGTAATCCAAGTGATCAAGCAATCTGTACCGTCAAACATAATTGTGTACACTGTTTTACCCTTAGTACCATTCACACGAGTTCCGTTGGCAGGAACATACGAGAAGTTCGTACCTGAACCAGCTGTATTATTACAGCCTAACGAGATAGCTCCTGTACCTGCACCCGAGTGAGTTACAACTAACATATAAGCACCACCGGCTTTGAAGTTACTTGTGCTGATTGCAGGGTTTACCGTAGTACCAGCAGCGTACACCATTACGTTACTTGTATTAGCATCCCACGTACATGTGGCACCAGAACACGTTGTTGAAGCTTGCGACCAGCCTTGACCATTAAACTGAACACCACCCGAAGTATCCATAGATATACGAGTAGAACCATTTGTTCTGATCAATAATGGGTTAGAATCCGTCGTACCTAATATTGCAGTAGAACCAAATGCATTACCGCCCGGTCTAAATGCAGCGGCACTTACGTCGGCCGAAGTTAAAGCACGGAAACCCGGAGAAGCTGCAGCACCACTCGCAGGACCAGCATAAACTAAATTTGCTGACTGAGTACCTAATGCCGTCGAAATATCCGTAGATACAAGATTGCTAAATACAGGGGCTCCACCGCCTGCTGGTACTCTTAATACTGAATTAGCTGCGCCGGCAGCCGTAACTGCTACTGCACCTGTACCGTTACCTAACAATACACCATTAGATGTTAATGTTGTGGCCCCTGTACCACCGCGTGCTACACCTAATGTACCTGTTGTACCGTTCGTGATATCTAATGATACCTCACTTGCAGCTGTTAAACGACCTTTTGCATCCACCGTAAATGTTGGCACTCCATTGGCTGATCCATATGATGCAGCTGTTACACCTGTATTTGCTAAGGTCATTGTAGAACTTGTACCTGTTACATCACCACTGAATGTAGTTGCGCCAGTTAAAGTTGTTGACCATTGCAATTGACCAGTACCTGAGTTGGCTATTGTTAAAGCTTGGCCATTTGAACCGATTGATCCCGGTAAAACTAATGAATGAGTTGAAGCAGCTGCTGGTGCGCTGATCGTAATTGTACCAGTATTTGTTAAACCTAAGCCATTTGCATTTACAACTCCTGAACCATCACGTTGTACTATAGTGTTATTTGATGCCAATGGATTAAATGATAACCACGAGGTTACTGTACCATTTGACTGCAATAAACTATTTGCAGCTTGTGCTGATAATAAGTTGTTAAGGGCTCCGGTTACTGTTGTCGCGCCTGTACCACCGTTAGCAATTGGTAATGCACCACTTACTCTTGTTGTTAAATCTAAACTTGCTGTTCCTGATGTTACACGACCTTTTGAGTCTGTTGTAACCAACGCATAGGTACCTGCTGTGCCCACAGAGGACAGTGTTAAATCACCAGACAAGTTCATAGTTGCATCGCCCGATAAAGTTCTTGCTGTTGCTACGTTAGACCCATTACCAACAAATATTTGACCGCTATTTAATGTATTATTCATTAAGCCAGCAGCTGTTGGAGTGCTGCTTGTCCATGCGCCACCTGATACATATAATATATTTCCGTTTGCTCCCGGAGCTAAACTGTTAAATGCACTTGTGCCATTTCCTACTAATAAATTACCCGCTGTAAATGTTGCTGCACCTGTACCACCGTTAGCTACTGGCAACATCCCACTTACTCTTGTTGTTAAATCTAAACTTGCTGTTCCTGATGTTACACGACCTTTTGAGTCTGTTGTTACTACTGCATACGTTCCCGCTGTTCCTACAGCTGCTAATGTCGGATTCGGATACGTTCCCGTTAAATCTCCAGAAGCTGCTGCTCCGGAACTTATCTTGTTATTAAACGTTGTCCAATCAGTTGAACTTAAATAACCATTTACTGCTGTGGTAGCTCTTGGGATATCAATTGTTGGTGCAGATGCTGTTCCACCAATTACTATTGGATTATTTGCTGTTCCTGCAGCTGTAACGCTTGTTACTACACCAGTGGAACTTGCAGGTATATAACCAAGCGCTGTTGTCACATCTGTTGATACAATGTTCTGCCATGTAGAATTTGTTCCATCAGTTCTTAAATACTTACCACCGTTTGTTGGTTGCGATGGT
>JAIELP010000006.1 GCA_019752925.1 bacterium | reverse complement strand
TCAGGCTAAAGCGGACTAACTCTCAAATCTAAATAAAGTTGACTCTAGCAATGATTCCCGATACTTATATTAGCGACGTGGGGGTAATATGCACTCACTGGGCACCATATTTACGTTTCTTTCTAATTCTTACCACTACCATAACAATTATAAGTAAAAATGAAACTAGTGGAATAGGCCAAGTGTAGTTCGCCCTTATTCCCGATTGAATGTTTACCAGTTCCTTCTTTTCATTTATCGACCATACATCCACATCACAACTCTCACAAAATTTACCTACTGCAATTGCGGTAAATGAATTCGACTTCACATTTGATTTCTCGAAGTACGGAAGGTAGTCAAAATCACTCAGCTTACTATTTGCTTTTAAAATTGAAGAGCCTTGAGCACACTGAACTTCATTCGCGCTGCCAGGGTTAAAGCCCACATAATATTTTCGGTTAGGCAGCGGCTCATGTTCTGCTATAAAATTACTTAAACAGCTTGTATATTTTTTTTGATCTAAAAAGAAATTATTTTCTAGCTGGTATAACTGCGTTAGCAATACCTTGGCTTCTGATTGGCGAGCCTTATGATTAAACTGATTAAAACTCGCATTCCCGTAAGAAACTAAACCAGCTATAAATATAAAAACCAAAATAATAAGTGCGACGTAGTAACCAATATTTTTCAGGTTTTCTTTTTTTATCATACTTCCTCACTTGCTTTGGTTAACATGTGTTCAATTTGTTTTAAGTAATTCTTAATTTCTTTTCTTCCTAAATCTGTGCAGGCATAACTGGTTCGAGGCTTGCGATCCACGAATTCTTTGGTTACCTTAATTAGCTTTGCCTCTTCAAGTTTTTGCGAGTGGCTTGAAAGATTACCTTTGGTTAAATCAAGCGCGTCGAGTAAAATATTAAACTCAACGGGTTTGTCAGCGCTTACTAGTGTCACCATAATTCCGAGTCTAACTCGGTCGTGCAGCAACGGATTTATGGAATTAATTAAATCAATGGGTTTCATTTGTATTACCTACTGAGCAACTGACATTTTTTTTGATTGAACCAAATTAAAAACAGAAATCAGAGTAATACTACTGAACAAAATCAATGGATAGATAAGCCCGAAATTCTGCTGCCAATAAAGTAAACCGGCAACAACAAAGCAAAGCATACCCGCGATAAGCGACAGCCTTAAAGACAAATTAAAAAATCGGCCCTGTATAAGATAGTCGCCAACAAACAGCACCAACAAAAGTGAAACAAACTGAGGTTGACCAAGGGTTACCATGAGATAAACCACAATAAATTTGACTAACAAATCTGAAATCAGTGAAAGATTTTTTAAAAATTTAAAATTTACTTCTAAATATTGACTGAGATCCCGACCACTTGCGACCGACGCTCGCCAAACTAAGTAGTAAAACACGGCGACCAAGCCTAAGAGTATTAGCAAAACCGTTTGCATTCCTAAATGTCCTAGCTCGCTGTCATTTGCCGATAGCAACATACTTGAGGTAATGCCACCACTACTGACGAGTTCGTAACCGACAAAGGCCATTGCAAACAAAAGACATAGACTTTGAAATAATATATTGATCTCAAGCGCAAATTTATTCAGTGGCATTGAAAACTCATTACTTTCTATTCTATTTAGTAACCGTTGAATATAGGCCAGATCATTTATTGAATTTTTAGTAATTTGATTATTCGACATTATAAACTCCTTGTTAATACACTTATCGGTTTGTATTACAAACTAGTTTATAGTAATTTTTAAAAAAAACAACTGGACTGAATTATATGAGTATTTACATATAGTTAGGAGAAATTAAGCCATTAGCTCAAAGACCGTGGTTCAATACTCGACTACACAGGTTCAACATTTTCCTTCAAAAGCTGACTTGCGAATTTCTTACTTCCATTAATGGCCTTGAGTTAGATGAAACCTATCTACGTGCGAGCCTGTAACCCCAAAAGCTTGAGGTCGCAATTTGCGACCTCAAAGAACCTCATTAATTTCAATAAGTTAGGCTGGTTTTGTGTAATTTTCCGCCAAAATCACTTAATTCGGACATTTTAATAATTGCCAATGTCGATTTCAAACCCTAGAACAAGCAAACCCGTAACACAGGTTTCAGGAGGCATTTATGACTCAGTATTTAGTTTTTATTACTTTAGTTTTTCAAACTTTTTTTATAGCTCAGGCCCAAAATTTTGATATTCGTTTTACCAATCCGCAATGCAATGCTTATGATGCCAAACCACGAAACGCTTATTGCACTCGCGCAGATTTACCACGTGCTCAAGCTAACCCAAAAGGCCCTTATCAAAAAGTTATCGATGTTATAAAAAATGAAAACAATACGCATATCACTTTAGGCACAATGACATTTTCGAATAAAGGCGTGGCCGAAGCCCTATGCCAAGCGATTAAAGGCGGAGTTGGTGTGACAGTTATTATCGACGCCGGTGCCGAACAAACTGTGGCCGAATCTGTAAAAAAATGTGGTGCAGAACTTGTAACTGTGGGCACTGTGGAAGACGAAGACAAACGTGGCGATTTACATCACAATAAATTTTTATTAGCCGAAGGCGCTGATGAAAGTACTTTAGTTTTTGCAACGGGAAATTTTTCAAATCCGGCCTTAAGCATCAATCACGAAACTTGGACCACTGTAACCGATTCAAATGAATCTGACATCATTCAAAACCACCAATGCCTAATTGCTGCGTTAAAAGATTATGAAGACAACTTAGCTGAGTTCAAAAAAGATTTAAACAAATGTCGACAAAAAACTAATGAGCAAAGCAAAATAGAAAGCCTTTTTATTCCGGCCGATTCTGCTAAGTTAGTTAAATTAATTGAAGAAAATATTAAATCTTCATCGCAAGTACTTATGGCTTCTAACCGATACTCATTTGACCGAATTACTCAGGCCTTTGCCAATTCAAAAAGTAATGATAGCCGTGCTATTTTTGATGATGATCTTTACTGGGGAGGCATTCAACCCACTGAAGATTATGTAAATGAAGCTTTAGACTCTAAAAAAATTGTGCAACTCGAAAAAACTTCAGCCCAAGTTCGTTTTACCCAAACTTCTTTCGGCGCAGCTCAAAAAATGCATAACAAATTTATTGTGTTTGATAAAATGGTGCTCGTTGGCGCCGCCAACTTTACCTATGCCGGCATGACAGCCAACTTCGAAAACTTTTATGTCATTCGCGACTCAAAAACTGTAGCCTTGTTTAAAAATCAATTTGAGTACCTATGGAAAGTTTCGACTCCACGTCGCCAAATGCCCAAAGACTATGTGGATTTTGGGGCTCAGTAATTTTAGTTAATCTGAAATACACCTTTAGCTTCGAGATCATCCACTAGCCCAGCAAAGCCCACCTTCTTCATTAGCGCCTTTAGGCGCTCCACGCGAAGCTGCATCTGCTCTTGCCATGAGATCTCTTTTAAAAAATCTTGCTTTTGCTTTACGCTAAAACCACCGTAGGCCGCTTCTACACTTTGTTGAGTCCATTCAGTTTTAATTAAGGCCCGTACAAACTTTGATGTTAGTTCGGTTATTTGCTGTTTGGTTTCAGTCGTCATCTGCTTGTTAGCAGTTAAGCAAACTCCCATACCATGGTGATTTACTTCATCTTTAAGTATTTCGGTATATGCATTTTTTAACTCTTCAGACTGGCAGGCATCACGTAAGTTGGCGTAATGATAAATGCCAAAACCTTCAAGCACTACCTGAATAACAAAGGTTGTGGCCTCTTTATTGGCTTCTTCTAGAGTTAAAGCCAAAAGCGGCAACAAGGGATGAAATTCGATATTATCTGGAATTTGCATTTGAATAAAGGGCTCTAACAAAAGGCGATGTCGAACTTCGTCGGCTCCAAAAACAGTGTAGAGAGATTTCTCCTCAACAGTTTCTGAGCTCAAAACCATTTTAGCGCCATAATTCAGTCCATATTTTTCAATAAAATAAGAAAGACATAAACCCTTTTGATTTAATTGATATAAAATTTCATGTTTTTTGTCTTCTGGTAAATCGGTGTATATCTTTGATTTACTTAAACCGTAAAAACTTTCATTCCAATATATTTTTGTGGATGTATTTTTAGCTTTGCTGGTTTGCGTGGATGAAGCCAAAATTGAAATAAGCTGTTCTCGTGACTGATCTTTAAACTGGGGCGCCAGCATGCTGTGTTTAATTTGCAGACTCATTCGCACCTCCGCGAATAATTCTATTCATATAAGCGCGGCTCAACGCAGGTAGCATTTCGTTATCAGGAACATTTGCACCGGGGCCGAGTTCGCTGGCATAGCCAATAAGGCACTTTTCACCTACTTTGATTTTTTTATGTAACAACATCAAACGATTATTTTTTCGTATAATGATATGCGCGCTCAGATAAACCTTATCACCAAAGATTGCATAATCCTTAATTTCTAAACTGGCGCGGTCAACAATATCAACACGAGGAGTCCATGTAATTTTGTGTCCTATTTGACTACCCCATAATCTGAGCCACGTGCTAAAAGCTCCTGGAATTAAAATTAAAATTCGCTCAAAAAATGGAAAGCTAATAAATAAGCTTTGAAGTTTGTAGCTAATAAACCAAGAGTGAGTTTCTTTTTCTTGTTTGCCGATATAAGCGTTTTTTTCGCTCAAAGGATAAAAAAAACTAAAAATTCGCCAAATTAAAACAGGTAATATGTAAATACTTATTAATAAACCTAACAAAATCCACAGAGAGCCCAACCTAATAAACAAAATTAAGCAGCTACTCACCAATAAAAGCTGAAACATTGGAAAAAAATAGGCCAACTTTTCAAATATTTTAGGTGGCGCACTCGCTCCTCGGCTTTTTTCTTCTGTCATTTCAATAGCGTTTGAAATTTCCATACTAAATTCGTCCGCCGAGGCGCTCAAGTCGCTTTCGATAAACTTCTTCGTTAGTCTGTAAACCAGCGGTGGTGCTCAAAATTTCTGAGGCGCTACCGCTTAAAAAGCAATATTGAATTTTTCTTTTTTGTGAAAATATATCGAAGTGATATTGTAAACCAAACTTTTTAAATAGTTGCAGACGATAAGGTCTACAAATAGCCACAAATCCAGATGACTGCATTTCTTCAAAAGCTACTAAACCTGCACCACAAAGTAAGTAACGCACCAAAATAGCTAAATTTATCTGCTCGATTTCGGGATCAGTTACCAATCGGCCAATTTCAAGGTAGTTTTTAAAGTTTTCGAAATCAAAATTGTGTGAATC
Source organism: bacterium (assembly GCA_019752925.1). Classification (GTDB taxonomy): domain Bacteria; phylum Bdellovibrionota; class Bdellovibrionia; order Bdellovibrionales; family Bdellovibrionaceae; genus Pseudobdellovibrio. Next base: position 498,805 of record JAIELP010000006.1, on the reverse strand, counting down.
GTGAGTCTCGAGCTCATACGGGCGTGGGGTTAAACGAAGCGAGGCAATGACCTGCCCTTGAGCACTAACCGAGATAATCTTACTTTGCTGGTCCACTGACATTTCGTTCTTAATTTCGGATTCGGCTAACAAATGTGGGGCATGTTTTAAGTAATATTTTTTGCGATTTTTTAAAACCTGTTGATACACATCAGAATATTTTTGTTGATTGGCTTCAAAAGATCGAAACTCCAAGTACGGAGTTAAGAGATCAACAGTAGATTTTATGGTCACAAGGGTCTGATTCATGGCTTAGTTTATAGCTGATTTCGAGTCTTTTATACATGAGGCACGTGTGGGCCTATAAAAATGTTCAGCCTGTCAAAAAATTTGACAGACTGAATTTACCAGCTAGAATAGGTTATGCATTCGCTAGAGCTTATACAGATTGTCTACTTAATTTTACTGGCGATCAATTTCATTTCTTATTACTATTCAAGCCTGAAAATTTTTAAAAAAAGTAGCCAACCTAAAAATTTTCAATGGTATGTTTTGCGACTTATGACACTGACTCTGTGGTACGGGGCTTTCATAGAAGCTCTATTTTTTGGTAACTTCAACGAAAATAATTTGATTGTTGCAGCTATGTTAATGTGTGTTACCTCTTTGTGTTTGTTTTGGATCTCAGCACGCCATATTCATGGAAATAACTTTCAAGCCATTTTTGACTATCAAAAGCCACATTTACACTTACATACTGGCCCCTACAAATACATACGCCACCCTTTTTACACGGCTTATATTTTGTGTTATTTGAGCCTTATCGTCAGCTTACCATCCAAGCTACTAACATTAATAATCTTTCTCATAGCTGGCTATTACTACTGGGCAGCCAAAAAAGAAGAGAGTAGTTTTTTAGAAAGTAGTTTTTCGGATAGTTATAAGAATTATATAAAAAACACGGGTATGTTTTTTCCAAAGTTTTTTAATTAAACAAGCTGGTAGGTCTAAACAGCAAAAAATCGAGTTCTTTACAGCTTCTTAACAGTGCGTGTATCGCTTTAATTCAGAGCTCAGTTTTCTCTCAAGTCATCCTTAAAGAGGGCCGATATATATGACCAAAGGAATACCATGAAGTTTTTAATTATTGATGATGAAGAAGACATACGCGAAGTTTTGTCAATGCTGATAACCTCTCACTACGATGTAAACATCCTACAAGCAGTGGACGGGCAAAATGCCTTAGATGTTTTAAACTCAGATGGCCCTTTTGACCTTGTTTTATGTGACTTTAATATGCCTCATAAGAACGGCGCTGAAGTTTACGCTGAAGTTAGAAAAAATAGCAATGCACCGTTTATTTTAATTAGTACTGATCAAGAGAAGTTTAAAAAGCAAGTCCCTAATCCGACATTTTTTGATGGCATAGCTAAACCTTTTGATGACAAAGATCTGACTAAAAAAATTGAATCATTAATATCGCAAAAAAATATACCAGTTCAGAAAGAAAGCTATTTACCTGTCAGTATTGATTTACTTGAAAAAATTGAAGTACCCGGTGTTCCGCTGTTTATAAAACTCAATGCTAGTCAGTACATTAAAGTTCTAAACGATAGTGCTCAATTTAACTCTTATGAGGTTGTGCGCTTTAAAAATAAAAAACTGACTCACCTTTATGTTGAACTCGTTGATTTGAAAGTTTTGATTTCTAATTACCGGCGCAATATTTTTGCGAAAGCTGACTGGGATAACATTAATACCGACGAGGCTTTAGCAAATTTACAGGGTGATTGGAGCTTAATCCTGGAAGCTTCGAGAAATTTTGGATGGTCTCCTTCAGTTACCGATTTAGCAAAAGAAAATATTGCCAAAACACTTGCTGTAATTGAGAAAAATCAAGAGCTTAAAAAAACTTTTGAGCGACTTAAGCTTTCAAACTCAAAAAATTATGTTTCTCCTCACTGCTATTCTTTGGTTTTTTTAACAGGAGAAATATTAAAAGAGCTCGCTTGGAATTCTCCGAGAACACAGCAAAAGATGACTTTTGCCTGTTTGTTGCACGATATGGAACTAAGCGATACTATGTTTTCGAATAAACAAGAGCTTATAAAAAACCAAAAATTGCATGAAGAATTACACCATCAGACCAATTATAAAATATTCAACCACGCCACAATTGCTGCAGAGTTCGTAACTAACTGGACAAGTTGTCCGCCTGATGTGGATAAGCTAATTCACCAGCATCATGAGAAATTTGACGGCACAGGATTTCCACAAAAATTAAATTTTTTAACTATATTCCCATTGGCTGCGGTGCTCATTATAGCCGAAGACCTGATTTACCAGAGCCTCCACTATCCTGAGAAAAAGCTTACAGATTACCTGGCTGAGCATGAAAGCTATTACAATAAAGGTGATATTAAAAAAATCTATGCAGCTGCTGTTAATGTGATTCAAAAAACAAGCTGTTAAATAATGTTTAAGCCGCAGCAGTAGCCTGAGAACGGCTTTGTCCGTGGCTTTGTGCATTGACTGGCACCTTGTGCATAGCCAATGAAATAATTTTACTCAGTAATTCGTCATAAGAAACACCATCGCGCGATGCTGATAAAGAATAATCCTCATTTTTACCTATAGAGGGATTTGGATTAGCCTCAATAAAATAAATTTCCCCGTTTTGCTTTACACGCAAATCAATGCGGCCATATCCTTGAATAGATAAAAGCTTATAAATCTTTTTACAGGTTTCATTAATGTTTTTTTGAAGACCTTCCGGCATGCTTTTAACATAGCCCGTATCTATACCCCATTTTTTTCTATATTCTTTGTCCCACTTACTGCGATATGTGGCAAATTTGGGTTCGTCCTCTGGAACTTCTTTAAAGAAAAGTTCACGAGGAGGGAAAACAGTTAGTTTTTCATTACCTAAAACACTAACATACAGCTCTCGTCCCTCAATATACTCCTCGATGATAGCATCTACACCAAGACTTTCATGAACAAATTTTATCCGCGCCAATGCATCTTTTTCATTTTCAACATAAGATGACTGCGAAATACCTTCTGATGATTCCAACTGCAAAGGCTTTACAAATGCAGGAAAAGTAAATTCCTTAAGACTTTTTTGTGGAGCAGCTTTTTTGATCATTAAAAACTGTGGTGTACGAATATTGTGATAGTTCAGGATAATTTTGGTTAAACCTTTATCTTTACACAAACGCAGACCCAAAGGACCTGCACCGGTGAAAGGGACTCCCATCAACTGAAGCAAAGACGTCATGTCGGGCTCGAAATCACGATTTCCTGAAAAGGCCTCGCTCATATTAAATACCAAATCTGGTTTTTCTTTTTGAACTGTTTGAATAATGGGTTCAATGTCGTTGTAAATGCCAAGAGGAATCACTTCATGACCTAGTTTTTTGAGAGTATTTTTAATATCTTTTTCAGTTTTCCAGTCAGGCGTATCCCAGTACAATTTATAATCTTCGGGAGCTATTTTTACTGACAGATCAAATAAGAGTAAAATCCTTAATGACTTCATAAAACTAAACCTTCCTTTTAAACTTTCCGGTAAATAAATAATTTTTAACCAAGCTGGTCAGAAAACTTGCCACTTCCATTGTAGTTTGGGTTTCTGATTTTCCTAAACGTAAATCAAGCTTTTCGCAACGATCGGTTAATCTTTTAACCAAAGCTTCAATGGTAAATTTACTTTCTCCAGTAGCCCAGGCCACCGTGGACACAATTGCTTTGCGGTGCTTTTTCATAAATTTTAATGCAGAATATTCTCGTTTAGATAAACTCACATCACCATTGAATATTTTATTGAGATCACTGTCATAAAAATCCGGATAATCATCGGCACTTTCGCGTCGGCGCTTTTGATAGTACTTATCCAATGTCGTCGTTAACTGGGCCACATTACTCGGAACCCGGCCTTTTTCGGCAAGATTTTTTAGTTTAAGGCTATCCGCAGCCAGTTCGTCCATGTACTCAAGTTTTTTGAGTGCTACTGGCCACTTACTGTATTCTTTTTTCCAATCGCGGTTAGGATCAAGCCAAACTGCAAAAGTTTCGGCAAAGTCTTCATCGGGATGAGCTTGTGCATACCAACGATCCAAATGTTTCACATAACTTTTGCTGTATGGCTGCGGGCGATAAGTTTCGGGCTCGTAGTCTTCGTTAGGTGAACCAAAAATCTGATGCCACTTTTTTCTTTTTGAAAATTTATAGCAGTGATCAAAGCAATGACCAGCTTCATGGCGTAGTAAGCGCATAAACCAATCATGCGTACCCCCTTCAACCTCAAGCATCTGCGACTTTTCCAAACTTTTTAAACGTGGGTTGGCCAAATAAAAGGGAACGGCAATGGCATTCATACCTTCTGGACTGAACCACTCGTCGCCAAGAAAAATATTTGGACGAAAGGCGAGCCCTTTGGTTTCAAGTTCAGAGTAAAGTTGCTTAATTTTTTCTTCGACATCGGTACCAACAATAGGCAAAGGTATATCCTTAAACCTAAGTTTGAGTATTTCCTCGTCTGTGAGATCCGTAAGGTCAGGCCTACTGCCTTGTTTGGTCGACATAATGTGCGATACCTCAAAGTAAATTATGACTCGTTGACCCTATATTTTCAATTTTTTTTTATCTACGATATAGGAATGAAATTCCCAGAGGAAAGACCTGAAAACTTTTGCCTGCTACCATTTAAAAGCATTCGACAAAATGCCTTCGGACAAAATAGTCCGTGCGCATTTGGTGCCGGGGAATGGCAGCACGGACATTTAAACCCGAAAGAACGCTGGCAAAGCACTGAGCTCAATCAGCTCCGTCAGGATTTTATCGATGGAAAAAAACCTGAAGCCTGCAACCGTTGCTGGGCTGAAGAAAAAGCTGGAAAAAAAAGTTTACGCCAAAGAACTCTCACCGACTGCCCAAATGATTATGAAGAATTTATTAAATCCGATGCATGGTTAAAAGGCCCCAAGGTTGCGGTTTTTAAAACGAGTAATATTTGTAATTTGGCTTGTCGTAGTTGTGCTGGCTGGGACTCCAGCATGTATCACCAAGAAGGTCAGTTTTATGTTGATACCTTTGGAACAACTTCTTTACATCAAGGAAAATATTTTAAACACAACCGCTTTGTTGCATCAGCCCCCCGCAAACACACAGACTTCACACAGTTTTTTGAAATTGCTGAAAATCTTGAACGTATTGATTTTTTCGGAGGCGAACCTTTTTTAAATCAGACCCACCTAGATTTGCTAGAATATTTAATTGAAAAAAATCTCAGCGATAACATGACCTTATTTTATAGCACCAACGGAACAAATCACCCAAGTGAACGACTGAAAAGAGCCTGGGATAAATTTAAAATGATTGAAATTTCATTCAGTATAGACGGTGTTGAAAAGACTTTCGAATATACACGTTGGCCTGGCAAATGGGCTACATTGTTAAACGTTATTGAGGACGTAAAAAATTTAAAAAATATTCTAAATTGTAATATGTATTTAATGAGCAGTTTAACAATCAGCTCGGTTAATTGTTTTGAAGCTGACAAAGTTTTAAGTTGGCACAAACAAAACATAGGTGAAAACCATTACATCAATATGGTGCAATCACCTGATTATCTGGCAATTCACACTTTGCCAGAGCAAGTTAAATCAGTTGTTCGAAACCATGTGAAAAATCCTGAAGTACTTGGATATTTGGACATTAATCCAAGTAACACTTTGAAATTTCGTCAGTTCATTATTTGGATGAAACGTCAGGATATTTACCGCAAGCAGAACTTTGCAGATTTTTACCCTGAATACCATTCTTTATTTGCCAAAGAATGGGAGTCTGTTACAGACTTAACTGATAAATATTTTTATACTTTGCAGGAGAACTTATGAAAACAATTCTAATTTTAATTATTACTCTTCTGAGCTCTTTGAGTTTTTCAGCTACACGCATGCGTTTTTTTGTTGGGGACAGAAATGCTATTGTCTTTATTACTCCAACTGACGTATACGGTAATACCGATTCAGACTCTACAGACCTTTACCAAATTATGAACGTACCCGAGCAAGATACGATGTTGGGAAAAGGCAAAGGAATTGTCAGCGCTGATAGTGATTTTAATTTAGTTTGTGGCGAATATCGTCAGCAGTGCCAAGTGATTATAAATAAATCTCCTAACACAATCATTTCAGCTTCAAAAAAATACATGAGCTTTACGGCAACTGGCGACGAAGCTGAGCGATTGACCAATATGTTTAAATTAAACGACAGAGGCGAAGCCTACTTTCAAACCATAGATAAGCTCTTCCGCTTCAGTGGAAACTCAAAAAATTTCACCTTCGAAGCTTCCGAAAACTTCTAAAACTACTTATATCAACAAGAAAGCTCTGTTGAAGTAAGTAGTTATATTTGGAATTTTTACTCTTAGAAAATGAGATTTTATTGGTTTTCCCTCTGAGGCATCTCATTTAGAGACACTTTAGGGGTTTGTATCGTTTTTCACATAAAAAAATTGGAATTCTTCAATTCAGGCCTGAAATCACCGATAATATATCTATATGGGACGTATAGCCGCTACGATAAAGATATTGTTATTGTTAGCCTATTGTCTTTACCTGACTTCATGTGATGGTAAGGCTGAAGCGCTTTCTACTGGGGATTACCTTGGCGCACCCACTATTGGTGATGGCGGTACGCGTACTGATGGCTCGCCGAGTGGGCAGCTTTACACCGTTACACGCATTGTAGAAGCCACTAACGATATTCCGGCTTGGACCGCCACAGATTTACCATTTACTGGCCCACGCCGCGCACTGGGTACTAGTGCCACCGATTCACAATGGCCGTTTGAATTTAATTATACATACCCAATCGCAAACTATGAACTAGGCGATGCACGCCTGTTAGTCGTTACGGCGCGTGACAGCTCGGACACAGAAGCTATTTTTGTTGATGGCGTATTTACGGGGCGCCCGCCTAGCTCAATGGTATCTGGCACATCAACGCAAATTCAACACAGAAACTATTCGTGCGTGGGAACTTGTTCAGGAGCCACAGCACCAAATGGCGCTGCCAATACTTACTTCATGGATTGGGCTTTAAGCCATTATAAAATTAGCACTCCTAATACTTTTGATATCGGCATTATAGATTTATTAACTTCTACGAGCTTAACAATTAAAAATTTACTGGATGATGGAGTTTTCAGAGTTGTTACTGGTGACGATGCATTTGTACAAACAGACACTGCTACAGCCTCAAAACCGATTTTAATTATGGAAGGTTTTACTGTTTCCAAAACAGCTTTAACTTGTACAACCAGCCCTACCTATAAAATGCTTAATACCTATATTCATAATGACGGCAACTCGATTTCACAGCCAGCTTTCGGCGGAACTGTGCTGACTCCCTCTGTTTCGTGGAGTACGGCTTATTCTGGAATGCGCTCTGTAGAGTTTTTCTATGACCCACGCTTACCGAAACTTTCTTCTTACGATTTACTGAATATTACAAAAGCCGACATAGTAGTTCAGTTACGCCGTACAAATGCGAACCCAGTGGCCATCGTTATTAACGGCATAGGCATTGACCAAGACGGCTTCGATAGAGGTCCCGCCACAGTGGCTGTTGAGTCATGGAGCGCGGATACCGATAGCAGAACCTACTGGAATAATTTTATAAATGCAATTCCGTCTAATAATAGCAACCAAACCGTAACTTTAAATCTGATTTCATTATTAGGTGCTGCCAAAGTTAAAGAATTATTATTACAAGGTAAACTGAATATCGCCGTTGCAGGTCCTATTGCCAATATTTTTGGTGCCGGCGATACAACAACGCGCACTTACGGCGTTTCTGTTAACGGACCTGACTTAGTGTTAGAAGGTAATTACGCTGCACAAATTTGCGAAATTCCTGTAAATCCTGACTCACCTTTAGATGGTGGCGGAGCTGTACCTGGCGACTGTTTACTAGATACAGCCTCACCTAATATTTCTTCTATTCAAGTTGTGAACATCACTTCCAACTCAGCGCGCGTTCAATGGTTAACAAATGAAAGTTCAACTTCACAAGAAGGTCATGGTATTACAGGACCAACTACAGTATCCACAGAAAACACCAGTATGGTTACTTTTCATGCTATGGATATTACGGGCTTACAACCTTACAAATATTATCAATACAACGTGAGAAGCAAAGATTCGTGCGGCAACCAAAGTGTATCTGGAACCCGCTCATTCAGAACCTTGAGGTAATCAATGAAAATTTTAATGTTTCTGGGTGTACTGCTGTTATCTATCAACTCCTACTCTCAAAAAGGCGGCAGCTCTAAGGCAAGAAAGATTGTTTCGGTTGGCATCATGGCCTTGAACAGCTCGACCACACAAGGCGGGGCCGGCCCTTCCGGTTCTTCAATTTTAACCCGTAGTGAGTTTGTTTGGGCTTATGAACGCGTTGGCTTCGGAGCCATGTTTGACTACGACTTACACGGTTCAAACGAAAAAGATTCTGCCTACGGAATTAAACTTGAAACTTATTTGTCTAATTTTTATCTGGAGTTAGGTTATTTACTTTCTGCTAAGCGAGCCTACACCGACCGTGCAATTGCAGAAGAAACCGGTTCAGGAGTTGTGTTTGGTTTAGGTGCTCGCTTCTCACTTTCAAAAAGTGGCGGTAGCGGACCTTTTTTTCACGCAAGCTATAAAGTAAAACAGCAAACATTAAAAAAACAGGATGGCGTAGATTTAAGTGAGCCGATTCAGCAACAAGATGGCTATCCCGTGTTTGGATTTGGATTTTCATTCTAATGAAAAAATATGGCGTACTCTTTTTTTTGCTGAGTCTATTTGCCTGCGGTAAGCATCCGGCGGATTTACTACGCACTGGCCAGGCGCCAATTTATAATTTTCCTCTCTATATTTCTTCAGGTGATGGTACCGGAACAATCTGGAAGTACGACAAAGAAGCTAACCGTGAAGCTTTTGTAACCGGATTAAACGACCCACGAGGTATTGCCATTGATAAATTTCAGAATATGTATGTTGCTGAAACCGGCAACTCCCGCGTAATTAAAATTAATTTAAATTCTAAAGCCATAACTGTTATGGCCGATGGTTTGCTTGATCCCCGCGCGGTTGCGGTGGATTCTTTCGGGGATGTTTATGTAAATCAGGAAGGTCCAACTGCACTTAATATCATGCGGGTGAAAGACCGCAAAATTATTAATACTTACACGGCAAAACCAACTGCGGTGGCTTTTGGAGTTAATGACATCATGCTAGTTGGTTTATTTGAAAGCGCCAAAGTTTTATGGGGCGGAGCCAATAGCTCCCCTAGTGATACTGTTCAAGAACCCGTTACAATTACAATTGATGTTAATGGACGCGCTTTTGTAGCTGAGGGAACCGCAACTAATGCAAAGGTTTACCGCTATCACCAAGCTGAACCCAGCGGTAAAACGGTCGTAGCCGATGGATTAGCCGGCGTAACCGGAATTGCCGTGGACACTGTGGGGAATATTTATATTGCAGAACCAGGCAACTCTCGTATTGCCCTGGTTACTTTTAAAAACGAATTTTTTAATTGGACTAATATCAATGTTCCGCAAGGGATGGCGTTCACCCCTTACTAATACTTTACTGATTTTTTGTAATAGCAGCTTCGACAGCTTCCATTAGCTGTTTCCAAGCTTTCATATCATTTGTTGTTTTTTGAGTTTCAACTGACCAGGTATCAAACCCTATAACATCCTGTCTCGGGTAACATTGTACCTGAGGAACTTGGTCTTCATAAGTAGCGTTAGTCGACCAACACGCCGGCCCGTAGAGATTGTAAACGCCTTCTAAAATTTTATTTAGACCCGCAATATTCTGAGTATGCACGGGAGTTTTAATAAAACCTTTTAAAATATCTGGGAATGTTGTGATTTGAACATCATGCTTGATAACTGTTTCCAAATCTTCCTGATATAAATCGATAATGCCGAATTTAGGGGAAATAATTGTGTAACCGGCTGCCGGATATTCTTTTTTAGGTACGCAGTAATTTTTTAAGATTGCAAAACCATCTGCAACATAAAGACAACTTTTAATTGTTGCAAAACCAAATACCATTCCGGTGTCTTTGTATTTAAATGACGAACTTTGAATTAAGCCTATTAAATCTTTGAGGGGTTTGGCTTCCAGAACATACGGAGAGGCTTGAGCTACAATAGAACTTAATACTAAGGCTGCAACGGTAATGATTTTTTTCATGTTAAATTCCTTTTCAACATTATTTGGTTTTTTAAAAAAGTTCATCAATGAACTTTTGAGCAGATTGCTTTTTCCTCATCATTTTTAGGAGATTGGCAGTCAATATTAGCCCACTGGGATTCAAATTCAAAAGCCAGATCCGGATTATCATTATTAATCTCGCGGCTTGATTTACAAGTTAAAACAAAATCATAAGCATCATCACCAATTTTTGTGCTAACTACTTTTTTGCCGGCCTCGATCTTTTCATAGATTCTGCCAGTACCGTTTTCGGTGCTAAGCATGTCGCCACGCTTTAGTTGGTAATTGTACATGTACGATAAAACCGGTGTGTGCTTCAAAAGATATTTTTTCTGGTTAATATCAAGAGTCAAATACTCTTCAAACATAACTGGTGAAATAGAAATATCCACTTTAAGTGTTTGCTCATCAATTGAAGTTGTTAACGATGACTTTATAAATTCTTTTAATTCTTTATCGATAGTAGCCTGAGCTTTTAGATCGTAGATTAATGAATCCGGTGTTGGATTTTCAACCGGAACAACTGTTGGTGGGTTGCCAGTTAAAGGTGGTTGATCCGGAGGTGGAGTAACTCCAGCAGATTCGTGCAACTGACCTTTTGTTGATTTAATAGCTGCTAGTTTGCAATCAGCCTTAAGTGCTTTGTACTTAATATCAAGAACCTGAATGTGAGATTTACCGTTTAATACATCAATAACGCTCGGCTTGGTTTGAGGTTTAGCCTTTAAATTTGAATCGGCATCACCTTTATTGTTACAAGCACTAACAAAAGCAATTGCTGCAATTACAGAAAATAATTTTGTTGATAGCTTCATAAGTCCCCCGACTTTAATGACTTTACAAAAAATGCGTATTTAATAGCCCAATAAAATTATAGATGTGCTGTTTTTAGGCTGTCAAAAGCAATTAAGTCCTAATTCACAGTTTCTTTTTTATAAATACTACTTTCGCCGGAGAAGCCCACAGCTAATGAAACAACAAAATAAGCCCAAAACCACCAGCCAAACCCCATTAAAGCCAGAATCAGCACATAACTGGTCCATTTAAAGCGCGTAGCTGAGGCAAATAGCAGGTAGGCTGCCAAAACGGCTCCCAGTAAAGGATCGTAACCAAAGTAGCTGAAAAAGCTGTGTCCAAACTGAACTCCTGAATATATCAGTGGAATAAATTCGCCACCAAAAAAGCCCAAAGTGGTTGAAATCAGGGTTAAAAAGAGCTTCACAACAACATTAAAAAACGAAGCATCCAGTAGTTGCAAGTCGCCAAACTGCTGTAAACCTAAACTCTGAAATTTTCGAAACTCCGGAAAATAAAGAAATACCGCCAGTAGAAAAGCGATAAAAATTTTAAGGCTCAAACCGCTCTTGCTGAAGTAATCTGAAAATAAAAAATAAAGCTTTTTGTAAAAACGCATCAACAGGCCTGCACATAAAGCAAAGAAAAAGAAAAAGATCAGCTTTTTAAAAAAGCCCATATCTGTTTGCACTGTAATTTTACTGAACAGGCTTTCTTCCTGAAAAGTCTGCATGAACAGCACGGCTACCGCTGATCCCATAAAGCCGTAAATTTTTTGTAAAAAACTAGTGCGTTTGTAAAGTTCGCTCATAAAAAAAGGTGCAGCCCAGTAGTTTCCAACCACTGCTGAAAAACCTATTGTACTTGCAATTGGCCCCCAGTAAAGCCACGACATCCTGAACAGTCTAACTAAACCTGCAGAGTAGAGCACCACTGCACCTTCGCGCCCTACACTAACTCCTGATAAGTGGCTCAGCAAAGTTCCTACGTAATGAAATGGAGTCATCATCGGCGTCCAATACTGAGAGGATACTTCATCATGCAGCTGAGATACTTTAGCCGGAAAATAAAGTGTTTGGCGTTTAGCAATAAAGATAATAACCAGCACTAGCGGAATTATTATTAGGTGATAAGGAACTCCGCTGTTGAAATAGTTATGAAACAGCTCTATTACATTCAGAGCTTTTATAAAACCGAGAGTTAGCCCACCAATCAATAAACCTAAAAAAACACTAATCGGAATATTAAAATAAATGCTTCTTTGAGGTTTGCTACTTGTTTGCATATAACAAAAATTATGATACACAAGTGTTGTGAAAACGGAAAAAGAATTTGCAGATTATTTTATTGATTCGTGTCGGCATGATCCGCAATTTAAAGAATATGTGTTAAATGTATCCAAAACCTATTGGGTTGATTTAACCACTCACTTAAGTGGGTACTTCGGCTATGAAGATCGTTTAGCTATTACCCAAAAAGCCGCCGAACTTTTATCGCAAAATTTAGAAAATAGCACCACAGATCAGGCTTGGTCTGAAGTAATACGGAACTTTATGGCTAATAATCAATGGGGTTACAGCACCACTAACACCAAGCCAGCTGTTAAAAAAACTGAAGAACAAAAAATATTCTGGCGATTTTTTAAATACGCCTGGGCTTTTTTTCAATCGATGATTATTTTAAAAATTGCTGTTTATTACTACGGACTGGAATCAGCTGAACATCCTGATGAAGTCAGCGTTGGTTGGGTGTGGTTGTTTTTTAGTATATCTGTAGGCTCACTATTTTTTTTCGCTTATAGAAATCGTAACGAAAAAGATTAGTCTTTTAAATCAGACTTTATCGGCAACGCCATCACCACCGCGGCCAAAATAAAGAATAAACCCACTCCCCAACCAAAGTAATTAGCCAGTATTTTTGTGTCTGTTGCCACTTCCAGAATTGGCCCGGCTAGCGCAATGGCCACTGCACGCGAAATTTTGGAAGACATTTTCCATACCCCTAAATACTGGCCGGAAACATTTTGTTGAGTTTCAAGTTCTTTTTCTTTAATAAAGTCTGATAAGTAGATTTCAAGCACTACGGCCACACCCACTAATACGCCACCTACACCACTGGCTATACTGGCGATTAACCAAAAATCCACACCTTTGTAGTTGGGAAAAGACAATACGGTTAATAAACCCAACAAAAAAGCAGCGACTATAATTAATTTTCGCTTATCAAAAAAACGTATCAAATAAATCCAGAGCGGAATCGATAAAGTAAATACAAGTAAAAAACCTACAAGAATAATTTGAGTTTGGCTTTCGGTAAACTCGAGATAATTTTTATAGTAATAAAGGGCCAAAGCCGAATTAAGCCCCAACCCACAGTTCACAACAAAAAATGAAGTCATCATACGAAGAAATTTTTTATCTTTTACAAGATGGCTAAATTTTGCATGTGCCACCAGTTCAGTACTGTTTTCAGTAGCTTCAGTATTGCGGTACACATAATAAATTGAAAAAATCGAACTCACCAGCATAATGGCTATTAAAACCAGAGTGGATTTTTCATAAGGTGCAGCACTTGCACCGGATGAATCTAGTTTAGCAGCGGTGGTTAAAAAAAACGCTGGAACTGATAAACCTACAAATGAACCGAAATTAAAAAAGGCCAGACGCCATCCGGTCCAGACCGTACGCTTTAAATTATCTTTTTCAAGATCATTCGCAATTGCAATGTAGGGAACCGAAAAAAGCGAAATAGCTGAATTCAATAAAGAAGAAACCAGAAATAATAATAAAAAAGTACTGAGCTGACTGTAGTGGGGGATTCTCCACATCACATAAAATAAAAAAACTGAAATTAAAATAGCTGAATAGATCACACCTTTTCGATGACCCTTTTTATGATAGTAGCGATCGGAAAAAATGCCTATCCAAGGATCTAAAAGAGCATCCCACAGCACTCCAAGACCAATAGCTAAACTGGTTAGCGTCGGAGACAGACCCAAAATGACGTTAAAAAAAAGTAACAAATATACTTTTAAGAAAATATCAATGCTGGCCGGGCCTAATTCAGCCAGTCCGTAAAAGAAAGGTTTTAATTTATTTTGTTGTGACATGACTTCCCGCTATTCAACTTGATGTAGAACCATTTTTAAATAATAACCCTCAGGAAAGTTCATCAGATTAGGATGGTCCCACCCCTGCCCGCCATAAGCTATGCAACGAGCGTTTGCACCTGACTTTAAAATTGATTTTCTTAACGCTTCTTTAAAATCTTCTAAAGGTACAGAACCGGAACATGTGCAGGAAACAATAACAGAGCCTTCAGCACAAAGCTTGAAGGCCTGCATATTCAATTTAGTATAGGCCGCCAATCCGGCATGAAGATCTTTTTTGTTTTTAACAAAGGCCGGAGGATCTGAAATCACAACATCAAATTTAATATCTGCAAATTCCGGAATTTCAGAAATGGCTAAAACATCTTTTTTATAAGTGTTTACGTTGTCGGTATAAACTTTTAAATTCTGCGCAGCCTTTTGCAGAGCCAACTCCGATACATCCACCAAGTGAACTTCACAATCAATGCCCCAGGATTTTAAATTAGCCGCAATTTGTGTGGACCATTGGCCCATGTAACAACATAAATCGAGTATTCTTACTTTTTTATTTTTTAAATACTCTTTTTGGCGTTCTAAGTGTTCTACAACCAAACGCATGTTAAAGCTTTGATCTAAGAAGAAGCCGGTTTTTTGCCCGTCAGGCAGATTCACATTAAATAAAACAGTTTCATCGGGCTTAATGACGTTCTGCAATTGAATGGCTATGTCGGTTAAAGTTTCAGAATCGACTGTGCGCAAAACCGCCGGTTCTTCTACCTGCAAGCCTTCGAGCTTACGGATATTCACATCATTTCTTTGCAGAACTAATGTGTTTTCCCAGCTGATATCGCTGAATTTTTCCTGAATAGCTTTTTCAGTCAACAACTTACAAATTGTTTCCCAGTTGTTATTATTTTTAAAAGCTACATCCATGCCCGAAGTTAAAAGCTGATACGAAAATACCTGATAAGTTTTATTATTTTTAGCAAAAACATAGCGGTCTAAAATAAGCCCCGGCATTTGGTCAGCTTCAGAATAACAAAGTCTGAAACTCGTACGGAAGCCACTTCGGTGACGAAATTTCCAGGCCTGAATCAATCTTTCAGAAAGAAACTCAGGCGACATCGAAAATTCTTCTTTTTTAATGAAGCTCATAGCACGGAAAGAAATTAATGAGTGTGGGTTACCGTAACCGCGGGCAATAAAGTGGCCTTCGATGTCGGTCATCTCAATGAGTTCGCCAGGCGCAATGCCTCGGGGGCTTTCAAGAATTTCATTTGAAAACACCCACGGATGGCGCGAGCGTAAACGGAAGTCGTGACCTTTTTTAATTCGCCAAGTTTTCATTTAGCTTTTCCAAGAAAGAGTGACATCTTTTACAGGATTATTGAATTCACGTTTTTGCTCGGAACTTTCGAACCATTCTTTTTTCAGAGAGTAATACCATTTAGCCTGAGTGTCGGCATCGTTGATCAGCATGAGGTTCGGATCATACTTAAGGCCCTCTTGCTGTTTGGTAACAGCGTCGATGTCCTGCCACAGAAAATTATCAGCAAATGCTGCAATGAAAGGTTTTAGTAAACTGAGCCAAGGCATATTCCAATATGAAAGCTGAATGATCTGGGTTTTCTTTTCATTAATAGGCATTAAACCCGTCGCTGTAAAAAAGTATCTGGAACCAATTTGGATATGCTCAACACGATTACCCGGAATTCTGAAGGTAATTTCAGTGGTGGGCTGACCACCGAAAATTTTATAGGCCTTTGAATTGGCTGAAGGCTGATGGCGCTTCATCTGAAAGCCATAATCTACAGGGCCGAAGGCTTTATGTTTTTCATAAGTGGATTTTTCATTTCTCCAGAGGCGGCTTTTATGTACATAGGCACCGTGTGCCGGGTCCATTAAACCTATCACTGCGTGATCAATATGGCAGTCAAAGGTTTCAACCTGAATCATATTAGGCTTCGCATTTAATGGCATATCACCTAATACTGGAGGTTGTGGACATTTTGTTTGATCAAAATCAGCATCGCCGATAAACGCCCAAATACAACCGTATCTTTCCTGCACCTGATAGGATTTTACCTTGATCTTAGTGCAGTCTAATTTTTCTTTTTGAGTTTCAGTTAAAGAAGGAATTTCGCGACAAACTCCGCCGCCATCAAATTTCCAACCATGATAAGGGCATTCTACCATATCGTGCACGAGACGACCGTGCTTAAACGGAATTCCACGGTGCGGGCAAATGTCACGAATGGCACTTACCTCGCCTGTGGATTTACGGAAAAATAAAACGGGATCACCCATGATTTCCAGAGAAAGCATTTGTTCAGGCTTTAAATCTTTTGAGGAAACAGCTGCATACCACTGATTTTTAATTAATTCGTACATAACTATTTGGATCTCTGCTCTTTGGCTAAATTAAAAGTATTTTGCATGAGCATCGCAATGGTCATGGGCCCTACTCCACCCGGCACCGGAGTTAAAGCTTTTAAATGACCTTCAGCCCCTTCAGGGTTGACGTCGCCAGTTAAGCCTGACTCTAAACGGTGAATTCCAACATCTACCACCACTGCATCTTTTTTAAAATCAGTGGCTTTAAATAAATGAGGTTTGCCTGCAGCTACAAAAACAAAATCAAATTCTTTTAATAATTCTTTTACGTTTTCTGTTTTTGAGTGAGCCACGGTTACAGTTGCGTTTTCCTGACTGAGTAAATGAAATAAAGGAAGTCCCACAATTAAGCTTCTACCTATTACTAAAACTTTTTTTCCAGAAACCGAAAGATTGTAGTGTTTTAATATTTCGATCACACCTGAAGGAGTGCATGAAGATACTAAATGGCGCCCGGCCATCAACAAACCTAATGAGGGAGTTGTTAAGCTGTCGGCATCTTTAGCTGTGGCAATTAGGTCTGACATTTTTTTAGAATCTAAATGCGGTGGCAATGGGAGCTGTAGAAGAATTCCATCAACACTTTTATCTTTATTAAGTTCAGTGATTTTTTGTGTCAGTTCAGCCTCTGTGGCTTTTTCGGATAATTTCACCAGTGTGGATTTAAATCCGATAGCCTCGCAGGCTTTTTGCTTGTGTGAAACATACACTTGGCTTGCCGGATCTTCGCCGACCAAAATAACTGCCAAATGAGGTTTTTGAGTCCATGTCTTGAGCTGCTCTTTAATGTGACTATACACATTTTCAGCGACGGGCTTACCTTTTAACTGAAGCATATCACCACCTGAGACTTTAAAATGAGCTGAAACGTAAAGAAAATCAACGACTTAAAACATGGTTTCGCCCTTGACGCTGCGATTTTGGTAGAATAAATTGCAATCAAATTCGATAAAAAGCTGGAACCTTAAGTTTTAGCGTTCAGGAGGCATAAATGGCTGATAAAGTTAAACTTTCAAAAGATGGTAACACGATCGATTTTGTTCAATCTGAAAGCATCCCCACCTCTGTAAAAAAGTTCCGCCAAAGCCCTGAAATTGAAGGCTTTTACCGTTTTATCTTTGAAAATGACTTACAAAAAGAAGCTTACGAAATCCTTGAGCGTATCGTAAATGCCCGTAAAGCGAAAAAGAAAAGCGAAAAAGCTGAAGTTACAGCTGCAGCCGTTACTGCTAAAAAAGCAGCAGCTGCGCCAGCTCCTAAAAAAGCTGAACCAGCTAAAAAGGCGCCCGCTCCAGTTAAAGCTGTGGCTGCTAAAAAAGCTCCGGTTAAAGCGGCCCCTAAGGCAGCAGCTAAAAAAGCCGCTCCACCTGCTAAGAAAAAACCAGCAGGCAAAAAGAAGTAATTTTTATTTCCGCTATCCGTTTCAGGTATTCTTAAAATACATCTCTATTGGATCTCAGATCAGTTTTTAAATTGCAAACAGCTGATTTGAGGTTTTAATGAAAAATAATAAATTTAATATTTTCAAGGGTAAATCTGGCCAGGGTATGGTCGAATACATGATTTTAGTGGCTTTAATTGCCGCTGGCACAATAGGTGTTGTAAGAGTGGTCGGTTATAATATCGGCGCTCAATATGAAAATATTAATCGGGCTCTGGGTGCAAAAACCAGTAACCAGCTCCAAATGCAAAATGCTGATCAAAGCCAACTCAATAAAAAAGATTTATCGGATTTTCTTAAAGGTGCACGCTGAAAAATCAGTGCGGACAGGCCTTGATCGAAACTTTAATAACCGCAACTGTCTGCTTACTGAGTTTACAGCTTGTTTTTACATTGGCTTATAAAATTATTTCGAGCTCTCTAGTAACAGAATTTAACAACGATCTTCACCTATGTCGTTATAACAAAAAACAAAGTTGTTATGCTGAATATGAAAAAAAACTTAAATCCGTCCGATATAAAGAACAACATTAGTGGTTTTTCTAATGTTGTGACTTTAGTTCTAATGCCGCTACTCATAAGTATTCTTTACTGTGTGGCAAGTGTCGTAATCGTTACTTCATTTAAAGCAGAATACAAATATACCTGTATTGAAGAAAGCCTCAAAGCAAAGGATAAAATTGTTCCGTTACTGTTGGAAGCTGAGTCGCTAGCGACACCTTCAATCAACAAACTGAATCATGAAGCCAAAACACAAGCTGGTCTTATTGCCGCAAAATTAAAAAATATAAAAACAGCTGTTCAATATGATTACTCCAGCTTTGAATATCCGGAATTCGAAATCCAACAACCGATTAAGCAGGTTTACAATTTGGCATTTTATTTGGATTACACCTTTTTCATAAAATACAAAATCAAATGCGGTGTAAAAATTTTAAAGGAAAATAATAAATGGAAAGTCGAAATTATTTACTGAATAAAAAAGGACAAATTCTAATTGAATCTCTATTTCTAGCTTTTGTACTAGCCAGTATTCTAATTATTTTCAGCAAGCTTATTGAATACCAAAAAAGTAAAAAAATTTACAACTTTAATAATTTCTCAGAAAATACTGTTGGTTCACATGTTCGGTAAATTACAAATGACTCCGCAAAATAAAATATTAGCCGGATCTTTCATTGTTTTCTTGATTCTTTACTTTACCTTAAACAATAGAACTAATAAAAAAACCGCTACTGAAACCATATACGCCGATACACTGATACCCAAAGGCTATGTCCTTGTGCCCATCGAACTAGCTAACTTAAATGCCGTAGCCGGGCTGATAAATCAATTTGGAGTTATCGATTTGTATGGTGGCGACACCGAACAAAATTCCGTACAAATTGCCACACGAATTAAAATATTGAGAGCACCACTAAATCCAAATCAGTACGCCGTGCTTGTTACTGAAAACCTTTCTAAGCAGATAATGAAATTTAAGGGTCCCTTCTGGGCCTCAATTCAAAACAGATCTGCTGAGCCTACCAGTGTCGATCAAACAAGTATTGCAGCTCATGATTTACAAATCCTGCCAGAGCAGCGGCCAACGTCCAGCAAAACTAAATCGTTAAAAAATATAGAAATCGAATATTACAAAAAAGAGGAGGACTTATGAAAATTATCGTCACTTTAACTATTTTATTGATTGCTAGCTTTGCCCAAGCTGCAGTTTTACTTATACCAACAGAGGATATAAATCCAAACACTTATTTAGACTGGTGCTCACGCGAAAACTATACATGCACCACAGATGTATTTGTTAACGATATAAAAAATAAACCAGCACTTCAGTTCAATCAACTTATGAATCAGGTGGATCTTGGTTCAACCCAGTTTTTAGAACAATTTAGAAACAGTATAGTGACCATACTTAATACCGAAGATCTGAATCTGAGCCAATTGGACATGCTTTTGGATTTAATGGGCGAAATAAACAAAAAACATGCTTCTTTACTTTTTAAAATGATTGAAAACGAACTTCTAAGAGCACGTGATTTGATTCAGAACTCACAAGATTTTGATAAATCTGAATTTGTCTTAATTTTTAAAAAACCAGTACCGCCAGATACTGTAAGAAAATTAAGAACATCCATTATTAAGATACCACTTTATCTTATTAGCTATGCAGGGGTTCCTGTTAAAAGTGATTCCGTCAACTTTAACCGGATTATACGAAAACCTCTCATCAAAGGATCCTGTGGCAATTACAAATTAAACTTAAATCTAAATCATATAAGCTGGATTTTACTTAAACCTGAAGGCTGCAGAAAAAAAGACAGCTTTGTTAAGCCGGATAGGAATGATTTTTCATTTACAAAAGAGGCTCGCCATTGAAAAAAACTTGCTTTACTTCATCTTGCGAAATCTCGGTATGATGTTGCGCCCACTGATTATCTGGATGCGTATGGTAGATTTTCCAATCTGCATTCAATGCTGGCACTCCCCACTCATGACTCAGCTGCAAAGCTTTTTTATTATTAAATAATGAAGTGGGCTCGATCGGAGAATCGCTACCAAAATAAAAAGGAATTTTATTTTTTCTAAGTAATTCCCATTGAAATAAATACGAAACTAATGATGCAGGTAATGCCTGTTTGAGCCATGTATGATCGCTGAGCCAATGGCACGGCTGCATATGACAAATCACGTGCAAAGGCTTCATAGCTAAAACTGTTTCAGGTCGTAAAATCTGAACATGCTCTAAATGCAAACGTCCAAGCACACCTTCAGCCGCCACATCACGCGCAGCCAGCACGGCTTTATGAACGGCTTCGTCGCCTATGCAGTGAATAGCTACTTGCACGCCAGCTTGCCAAGACTGGCGTACAAGCTCTTTAATTTCATGATGCGGCCACGTCAGTGTTCCTTGACTGTCAGACTTTAAATATTTTTGTGAAAGATAGGCCGTTTTTGATCCTAAAGAGCCGTCTATAAATATTTTAACACCCAACAAACGCATTTGTTTTGATGGAATACTTTTAATTTGTTTAATTTCACCCAGTACTCGAGCTAAATCCGCCAAATTTTCAACTGTTACAAATGCCTCAATATTTACTGTCAGATTTTTTTTATCCTCCATAGCACAAAGTAGTTGCCACGCATTTAAATTCATCGACATGTCTCTAACATGAGTAAAACCAGCGCGATTAAATATTTTTTGTGAAGTCTCAAAAAAAAGTTGATGCTGTACTTCGCTAAAATCGGGTAATTTTAGTAATGCATTGATATGAGCCTGATCTAGTAAAATTCCGGTGGGCTCGCCTTTCGCATCACGTTCGATGGCTCCACCTTTTGGATTAGTCGTAAAATCGTAACCTAACCGAGTTAATTCGCCAATGGCCTTAGAGTTAATCCACGAAGTATGTCCATCCACACGCGAAAAAAAAACCGGTGTGTCTGGAAAAAATTTATCAAGCAAATGTTTATCGGGAAATTGCGGTAACATCCAGTTATTATGATTCCAACCAAAACCCACAAGCCATTGACTGCGGTAATGGTTTTTATTTATTTGCAGATTAGAAATATCTTCTGCTTTCTGGAGATCAAATAATCTAAGACCTTCAGCCACCTGTCCGGTGGCCCAAAAATGTGTATGACTGTCGTAACAATTAATTATTTTTTCGGTCACGTTATGAAGATATATGAACAAAAAAAAAGAGGCTAGTGATAACTAGCCTCTTTTAAAGTTTATTTATTAAGCCGAACTAGCGACCACGAGTTGTGCCACCAGTGCCCGGAAAAGATGTTCCCGGATAAGTCGTACCAGGGTTATAGAAACCCGGAGTACCGCCTGGGTACATGGTAGTTCCGCTGCCGAAACCACCCGGTGCCGGAGCTCCACCTGTGCCTACGCCTACGCCAACTCCAAAGTTAAATCCTGCACCGAAATTAAATCCGTTGCCGCCCAGGCTACCATTAGAGCCGTAATACGATTGCTGTTGGATCATTTGCAACTGCATTGTTAACTGTTGAATTTGTTGTTGAATTTGAATTGATTGCTGCTGACGCTGATAATACACCTGCATTTGCTGTTGTTGCTGTTGCATTTGCATTTGGTAATACTGTTGTTGTTGCTGATAGTATTGTTGCTGCATAGCTTGCTGCTGTTGTAACATCTGCAACTGATACTGAGCACTCATTCCGCCGTTATAACCTAATTGTGGATTTCCGAATTGACCACCGAGTAATGGATTACCACCAAATTGACCACCAAACATTGGGTTACCACCGAACTGAGCACCTAAACCTAGTTGCCCACCGAACTGTCCACCAAGCATTGGGTTGCCACCGAATTGGCCACCACTACCGATATTACATGGGAAGGTAAAGCACATCGCCATATTGCCATTGTTAGGAAAGCCAAATTGTCCGCCGATATTAACACCGCCGAATGGACCATTCATTTGTCCGTTTGGTCCGAAACCAGGATTAAATGCACCGCCACCCCATGGGCTGCCGTACATACTTTGTGGATATCCGAATGCACCACCGTTAGCTCCGAATGGACCGAATGCACCATTTGCTGATCCGCCTAAATTCCAACCGCCACCAGCTCCGTAAGGAAAACCAGAACCGTTAAGACCTGCAGAACAACCGTAAGCACCAGGACCAACTAAACCATTAATTACACCTGAAATACCCGCTTGATAAAACGGATAACCATAAGATTGCGTTGAAGGCCAGCCCGCTTGCGCATTTGATTCGTTAGCTGCTTCTTCTGCTTTTTTACCAAAACCGATCATTAAAGCGCCGCCGACTACGTTAACTGCAGTTGATACCCAGTCACGTTTTGGTTTTTCATAAGAGTAACCACGGGCTTCTCTATTACAGTCTTCACAATCACTTTCGGTTAAAGTCTGTTTGTATTCTCTTTCAATTTTTGCACGCTCACGAGCGTCCGCTATTGCATAAGTGCGATCAGAAATCTCTTCTGAAATACGCTCTTCTTTATCTGCTGCGTTTGATAATGCAATTTTCTTTTTACGGTAATTAGCTAAAGCACTTGAACACTCTGACGTGTTAAATGTTCTGTATTTAGGAGTGTCTGAAGGCCTTAAAGAAGCATCACTACAAATAGATGGAGCTACAGAACCTGCGCTGGATTTAGAATTACCAACACAGTAGTTACCTCTTCCAGATGAATCTTTTGAGTTCCATTTTTTAGCCAATAAATCCGGTGGCTCAGTTAAGCCATCACAGAAAGTTCTGTCTTCAGCGGATAATTGTGGAGTTACTGTTCTTTGAACTGTAGCAGCGGCCTGATCAGCAGGAGTTGCATCGCCTGAAGCTGGAACGCTTTGAACAACCGGTTGTGGATTACAACGAGCATGGTATGTACGGTAATCGTCACATTTTTTCGCGCCTTCAACATGAGTATCTAAAAGGAACTCAAGAACTGAAGAATCAAAAAAGCGATCCAGTTTTTTTCTTAGGTAGTCAACTTCAGCTTCAGCACGTTTCTTTTCAACCTGCTTTAACTTAAGTTCCCCTTTAAGGCGCGTAATATTTTTACGCTCTTCTTTTTCTTCATCACTCATGCTTACAGCACTGTTTGAAGTTTTAGTTGGGTAAGGACATACCATCTGACCTTGATAATATCCAGAACCCCACATGTTTTGAGCGTGTAATGTTTGTCCCAACAAAAGGACAAAAATCAACGAATACACATACCTAAAATTATTCGCAAACATAGGATCTCCTAATAGTTCATCGTATCACTCTTCGACATACTGTCGCGAAATCTGTAATCAAAAGTAGGCTTAGGTCAGTAAACCCTGATAAATCTGGACCTTGGGCAAAAAAACACGTTAAATTAAATTCTCATATGGAAACACTAAAACCAAAACTTCTTTGCGTTGATGACGAGATCGATAATCTGGATGCGCTTGAGCGGCTGTTCCGTAAGAAGTATGAGGTACTTAAAGCTACATCTGCAGCCAAGGCCTTTGAGATACTAGACAATTGTCCTGATGTGGCTGTTATCATCTCCGATCAACGTATGCCGGTAATTTCCGGAGTAGAATTTTTAGAAAAATCAATAGCGTCTCATCCTAATACATCGAGAATTCTTCTGACCGGCTATACCGACATTGATTCTGTTATTGCTGCCGTCAATAAAGGGCAGATTTTCCGTTACATTACTAAGCCATGGGACGCGGTGGATTTAACAAATACAACCGACCAGGCCTATGAAAAATATGTTCTTAAAACTCAACTCAAAGAAAAAAACCAGGAGTTGGAAAAAGCTTTAGATGAACTAAAAACTCTGGATAAAGCTAAAAATCAATTTATGATTTTAATTAATCATGAATTGAAAACTCCATTAACCACAATTCTGAGCTTTGCAGCTTTATTAAAAGAAACCCTTCTTTCCGATGAGCAAAAACTTTTTACCGATAGAATCACCAAGTCTTCTGAAAAGCTCAGAAATATCGTAGACGATGTGCTGTTAATCGTTAAAGGCGAAGTGGGTTTAATACCGGTAAAAAAAGATATTGTAAATAGCGACTGGTTTACTAAAAATATAAACGCTGATGTGGGCGCTTCTGTGAAAGCCAAAGGCCAAAATATTAAATTTGAAACATCAATCGACAGCATAGAACTGGATCAACAGCTCACCCAAACTGCTTTTACGCGGGCTTTACATAACGCGACGAAATTTGGTCTCGCCCAAAGTGAAATTCAGGTTAAAATTTATAAAGATCTTAATTATAAAGCTATTATCTGTATTGATAACCAAGGGCCTTTAATTTCCAATCAGATTATCGAAAAAATCATGAAGCCGTTTTTGCTAGATGAAAACATCATGAATCACTCGGTCGGAATGGGCTTAGGGCTTAGCATTTGCAACACTCTGATGAAGTGCCAAAATGCCGAGCTGAATGTTACTAACCGTTCAAACGGTGTTAGTGTTTACTTTAAATTCCGATAGTTCGGATTTATCAACTTAAGCGGACCTGGCCTGCGCCACATACATTTAAAGACTCGTATAACTTTTGAAGTTGTTTATCAGAATGCTGATATTCATATTGAGCTGCTTACTGGGCTATTTTACAAAAGCAACCCCCCTACCGCTGAAAATTAGCCCAGTCATTTACATGGAACTGGGTGAGCAGCGGGAGATCTCCATCCGTTTTAATAAAATCTGGATTGAAAATCCTAAAATATTTTCTCCCGAAGTTAAAAATAATAAATTTTATCTTAAAACGCTAACAACAGGAGTTAGCTACTATCGATTGGATAACAAGCTTTATAAAGTCGTCGTGTCCGATATAGGTTCGCGCCGTTCAATGGCCGAATGGCAACAGCTAAAAAATAAGTTTGTGGGTCTTAAGCCGGACTACTGCAGCGAAAACCTATGCTTAAAAGGAAAACTTTATCGCTTAAGCGATTACATCCAAATACTCAATTTAATTAAACTCACCAATTCGGATGTATTAATGGCTATGGATGTGGCCTTTGACTTAAAAACTTCATTGCAAAAGTATTTAGAAGAACAATTCAGAAAAAAATCAGTTACACCTTTAAAATTTCAATTTGGTGAACCTTGGAGTGTTTATACAGCTAAGAACAAATCTAAAATTCATTTGTTAGAAGTAACTAAAAGTATGGGCATAAAAACCGAATTTAAAAATGACAGTACTGAAATTAATGAAAACATTAAAATCTCGGTCAAAATTGTAGAGGTCAGCAAAAACTTTGAACGTAAAATAGGAGTAAGGTGGCCGGATAGCTATCAGGCCGAAGTTTTGAATAACTCAACATATGCACCCGCTGCTTCGTTTGATATAGCTCTTAATGCCGCTGAAAAATCTGGTGATGCTAAAGTACTGGCCTCTCCTAATTTAATTTGCAGAAGCGGAAAAGAAGCTGATTTTTTTGCCGGCGGCGAGTTCCCAATTAAAGTATTGGGTTTAAGATCCAAAGAAATTCAATGGAAAAAATATGGCATTGGTTTAAAACTAAAACCCATCGTAGATGCATTAGGACAGATGAGTTTACATATTGAAACCGAAATATCTACATTAGACCGCAGCATCAGTGTTGATGATGTGCCCGCCTTGCATACTAACCGTGTTTCAAGTTTTTTTGATTTAATACAGAGTAAAACCATTATTCTCTCGGGTCTGGTAAAAAGTGAAATCAGCGAAAACAATGAGGGTGTGCCCTGGATTAAAAATATCCCAGTTCTTGGAGCCCTATTTAACAGTAAAAATTTTCAAGAAAACAAATCCGAGCTGGCCATATTTGTTACTCCGGAACTGGTGCTTTAATGCAAATAGAGGTTCAACAAAAAATAGATTTTATTTTTAAGCAACAAAAAGATAATTTCAAATACGATTGGAAACGTGAACTGCAGATGCAGGACGACCTTGTGGTTAAGCGTATAGAGAGCGAATTCCACGGCTATGGACCTCTAGATCAGCTTATCAATAACTTAGAAGTCACCGAAATTTTAGTTAACAGCTATCAAGATATTTATTTTGAAAGCAATGGCCAGCTATTTAAATACGATGATCATTTTTTTTCAGAAGAAACCTATGCTGCTGTTTTGGACAGGCTTTATCAAGGCTGTGGCAGTTGCTTAAACCGTGAAAAGCCCTATCTGGAAGCTCAATTAAAAAATTTACGAATTAGTATAGTTTCTGGCGAGCTTTCACGAGGAAATGCAATTTTATCAATAAGAAAGCAGCCTTTGAGCTCCTGGACCCTGGAAAAATTTAAACAATGTGATTTTCTAACCGAACATCAAAGGTCTCTGATTCAAAGCATTTTATACAATCAAAAAAATTTTCTAGTTGTTGGCAATACAAGCTCTGGAAAAACCAGTTTATTACAGGCTTTACTAAGCGAAATTCCTGAGTCTGAACGTGCAGTCATTATCGAAGACACTCAAGAACTAAATCCACCAAATACTTTAGGAATTTCCTTGCTAACACGTTTTGATCCAAACCAAAGCGTAGTCAATGTTACAATGGACGACCTTTTAAAAAGAGCCCTCAGGCTGAGACCAGACCGCCTAGTCGTAGGCGAAATCCGTGGAAGTGAAGCCAGATCACTACTCTTGGCTCTATCAACGGGCCATGACGGTAGTTTCGGCACCCTACACGCCAAATCAGCCCAAGAGGCCTTATTAAGATTAGAAATGCTAATCCAAATGGACACAACCTGGAACCTAGATTCAATAAGAAAATTAATTTTCCTAAGCCTGAATTACATCTTAGTAACAGAAAAAAAAGACGGAATAAGAAAACTAAAGGGCATCTACGAAATAAACTCGCTAGAAAGCAGCGGATTCACGATCACACAGATAGATGACTTATAAAATTAAAACGCCACTTTATCCGAGTTCCGCACTCCCGTGCGGCTGTAGAGGAGAAAGTGGCGTTTTAATTTTATAAATCAGCAAACAAGTTACTCGTGAATATTCTTCTTCTCTTCGAGCGCTTTTTCAGCTTGTGCACTTAAGCGCACACCTACTTCGACTAATTGATCTCTATTAACCGGACTTGGAGCATCACTCATGAGATCAGTTGCTTTCGCTGTTTTAGGGAAAGCAATAACTTCGCGGATGGCTTCAGTTTGAGTTAACAACATCACTAAACGATCCAATCCCCAAGCAATACCGCCGTGGGGAGGAGTTCCGTATTTTAGAGCATCTAGGAAGAATCCAAATTTGGCTTTAGTTTCTTCTTCAGTCATACCTAACAACCGGAAAATAGCTTGCTGGATTTCGTTACGATAAATACGTATCGATCCGCCGCCCATTTCATAACCGTTACAAACTAAGTCGTAAGCTTTTGCTAACATCTTAGGGTATGCCTTTTCGTTATTGGCGATCATGTCTTCAAAGAATTCATCCGTAGGCGAAGTGAACGGATGGTGTCTTGATACCCAACGTTTATCTTGCGGCGAGTATTCAAGCAACGGGAAGTTCACAACCCATAAGAAGTTGTATTTAGAATAATCGATCAATTTTAATTCGCGGCCTAAATGCAAACGTAACGCTGAAAGCGCCGCACAGGCTGGATCGTAATCGTCAGCTACTACTAATGCGCAGTCGGCAGCTGCACAACCAAGTTTGGTAAACATAGCTTTTAATTTTTCAGGCGAAACAAATTTTGAAGCCGGTGAATTGATTGTGCCGTCTGCATCTTGCTTCATCCAAACTAAACCTTTAGCGCCGTTTTTCTTGGCGATATCAGTTAATTTATCAAATTGGCCTCTAGAGAACGCCGCTCCGCCCGGAATATTTAATCCACGAACGATTCCACCGCGCGATAAAGCATCGTCAAAAACTTTAAATCCAGAACCCGCAGCTACTTCTGATAGGTCGCCGATTTCTAAACCAAAGCGTGTATCGGGCTTATCGCAACCGAATCTGTCCATAGCTTCAAAGAAATCCATGCGTTGAAGTTTAGGAACATCAATTCCTTTAATTTCTTTCCAAATATGACGTAACATTTTTTCGTTGATATCCAAAATATCTTCCACATCGATGAAAGACATTTCCATATCGATTTGTGAGAACTCAGGCTGACGGTCTGCACGTAAGTCTTCATCACGGAAACAACGGGCAATTTGGAAATAGCGGTCGTAACCGGAAACCATCAACAGCTGTTTTAAAATCTGTGGAGATTGCGGAAGAGCATAAAAGTTACCCGGATTTACACGTGAAGGAACTAAATAGTCACGCGCACCCTCTGGAGTTGATTTAAATAAAATTGGAGTTTCAACTTCAAGGAAACCGGCGTTCGATAAAAACTCACGCACTAATCGTGCGACTTTGTGACGCATGATTAAATTATTTTGCAAACGTGGCGAACGTAAATCTAAATAGCGGTATTTTAACCTCAACATTTCGTTAACGTTTTCATCATCGATTTGGAAAGGCACTGTAGCTGCTGAATTTAAAATTTCGCAACGAACAGCTTCAACTTCAACTTCGCCGGTTTTAAGTTTAGCATTTTTCATTCCGTCAGGGCGCGCACGAACCACACCTTCAATAGCTACAACATATTCAGATCTGAAATCTTTTGCAGAAGTTGTGTCGGCTTTATTTGGATCAAGTACAACTTGCACTAAGCCTTCACGGTCACGTAAGTCGATAAATACAAGACTTCCATGGTCGCGACGTGTGTTGACCCATCCCATTAGGACTACTTTTTGGCCAACATGAGCTGATGTTAAATTTCCGCAGTATTCTGTTCTTTTGAGTTCTTTTACAAATTTCATAGCAGTTAGAATTGCATAAATAATAAAGCCCAGTCAAAACCCATCTTTTGATGGGGTCCATAAGCAGATTGAATACTTTTCGTAGACGAAAACTCGTTGTCGGAATATCATCTTTGCATATGCCAAAATTCAATTTTGAACTACCAGCGCCTTTAGATTCAGCAACTGCCTACTCTAAGATTAAAAACTTACTGTCAGGCGAAAACGATTTTAAGAAATTTGACCCTAAAGTGGCCTGTACTTTCGACGAGTCTAGTCAAACGTGCAATGTCAAAGGCAGTCAGTTTCAAGCCCAGCTTCAAGTTAAGGCCAAAGATAGTGCATCAAGCACCGTGTCCATCAATGTGGAAGTACCTTTTGCCTTGGCTCTGTTTAAGGGTAAAATCCAGGAAGCAATCGAAAAAAATCTAAAGCGAATACTCTAGATTACAGAATTTAGGCTTCATTATGGCTTTAAAAAAGACGAAGAAAAAATCTCCTCCCAAAAAGGCGAGTAAAAAAACTGACGACAAGGAAGTACGTAAAGTTAGTGCCGAGATTATTTCGGATGATGAACCCATGGATATCGAACCAGAGCCGGAAGAAGATTTTGAAGCCGATTCCGCAGAAGTCGCCATAGTTCCTTCAATTCAACGCGGCCTAACTACGTCCGCCGATCCGCTTACAATGTATTTAAATGAAATTCGCAAATACCCTCTTTTAACAAAAGAGCAAGAAGCGGATCTTGCAAAAAAATATTACGAAACTAAAGATCCCCAACTAGCGCAGACATTGGTTAAATCAAATTTACGTTTTGTGGTTAAAATAGCAGCGGAGTACGCTAAGTTTTCATCTAAGCTGATTGACGTAATACAAGAAGGCAATGTGGGCCTTATGCATGCTGTGAAAGAATTTAATCCTTACAAAGGCAACAGACTAATTACCTATGCTGTTTGGTGGATACGCGGATACATTCAAGAATATTTAATGCGCCAGTTTTCAATGGTGCGCATTGGAACAACTGCCAATCAAAGAAAATTATTTTATCAGTTACAACGTCAAAAGCAGGAACTGGAAAAAATGTCCTCTCCTGAAAACATTGCGCAACTGTCGCATAAACTCGGAATTCCCGAAGATGAAATCACTGAAATGGCTAAACGCTTAAGCTCGCGCGATGTAAGCCTCGACAAGCCTACCGGTGGCGATGACGACAGCAGCACTCCCCTTTCTACTTTACTAAAAAAAGAAGATGGAAGTCTTCCTTTAGACGAACAAATGGCGCTAGATGAACAACTTTCGATACTCATGAATGCGGTTAATGATTTGCGCGCAAGTTTGAATGAAAAAGAAAAAATTCTTTTAGAAGAACGTGTATTAAGCGATGAACCTTTAACTTTACAAGAAATCGGCGATAAGTACGGCATAACTCGCGAAGCCGTTCGCCAAACCGAAGCACGTCTGATGAAAAAAATTAAAGATGCTATGACTGGCGGAATGCACGAATGAGATATTTATTACTTTCACTATTTCTTGTTGGCTGCTCTAGTGGCGGTGGCCACAGCACAAACAACAAAATTGACTTAAACCGTTTAAGAGGCGATGCCAAAAAAGCTTTAGTTCCTTATGAAGATACACCTGATGATATTCGATATAAAAACACTGATTCACAACAAACAAATTACCTACCCTATGGCATTGGAAAATCCGAAGTGGCTTGTGTTCAAAAAGACCAAAGCGGCAATATTATTGGTATATTTATAGGTGTTGATTTATCCTATTGCAAAAAATTTAGCTATTTATACTGGTTGAAGCTACAATGGTCCTGCGAATCAGAAAAAGATCATTTCGTAAAAAACAAAACCTTAAATTTTTTAGCCCGCAAACCTGAAATTTCTGTCTTTAACTCAGAAGAACAAAGTCTTGAAACGCCATTTTTTTTACTAACTAATACAAACTTTGAGTCCTATCATAAAATCAAGGCCTCTACATTTGATTCACTGAACCACTTGAGTATTCGAATAGGTAATAATGTTTTTAGGGTATCTCGTGAGGCCTTGCATCGAACAATAATCATACCTGATTTTATTTGCTCTAATACTGAAAGCAAAAATGAATAAGCGCGACTATGTCGGCCTGTGGTTTGAAATTTACCGCCGTAACAACGAATGTGCTGATATCCTTTTTGAAATTGAATCTAACAACCAAAAAAAACAAGTTAATATGCCACATGAAAAAGTTGACGGTGCTGGGGCTCTATTT
Organism: bacterium; assembly: GCA_019752925.1. Taxonomy (GTDB): domain Bacteria; phylum Bdellovibrionota; class Bdellovibrionia; order Bdellovibrionales; family Bdellovibrionaceae; genus Pseudobdellovibrio. Next base: position 467,307 of record JAIELP010000006.1, on the reverse strand, counting down.
ACACTAGCTGAGCACTACAATTGGCAAATTAAAAATTTAGCCCCGCCCGCGAAGATACATAAACTCAAAAAATTTAATTACTTTCTTAATTGTATCGCATTTTTAGAATGGACTAAAAACCGCACTAAAAATATTTGGCCTTTTGAGTTTCATAAAGCCAGTTCCGGTAGTACTTTGACTGAAAGCCATACACTGAGTATTACCCAAACAGAAACACTTAAAGCAATGGCACGTAATTTCGGAGTTTCGTTAAATACTTTACTTTTTTACACTCTCAATAAAGAGCTCGAACAAACTTACAAGTGGAAAAAAGGTTTAAGAGCTTGGTGGATGCCAGTAAATATGCGGGCCGATTTAGGAATGGATATTAATAACCATAGCCACAAAGCCAACTATGTTTCTAATTTTATACTGGAAATATCGCCTAAGATGAATTTACAACAACACCAGCAACTAATTTCCCAATCTTTAAAAAAACAAAAACACTGGGCCACCTGGTGGTGGCAACATCTGGGAAAATATGTGCCTGAAAAAGTTGTTGAATTCTTCGCGCTTAAAAAACTTCACAACAATCATTACATCGGCGCTTTTTCAAATTTAGGTGAATGGAGCTGTGACGACAGCAGCTCTAATTTAAAGTTTTACGTACCGCCACTGCTTTCACATCCAATAGGCGCCGGTGCTGTGATCTGGAACGGTAAACTGAGCATCAGTTTACGTATTTATCCTTCTTTTAAAATAACGCCACAAGAACTGCAGCAAATGATGCAGAGCTGGGCTCAGCGACTGCAACTCTAGTTATTTGCGTTTACCAACAACCAGCTACTTTGTATTTTTTCAGTTCGGCTAGTAGCCACACAGCTGTTAGATCATGCCCTGCACGGTCGAAGTGCGCCTGATCCATCCACAAAATTCCTTTGTCGTAAATTTCTGTCGAATTAATAAAAGCATCCAGATTTAACACTGGCAAACTGTATTTACGCCCCAAGCGTTCTAAAACTTCATACTGGGAAGCAAAGTTATTTTTTCCGATCTCTAATGTATTTGATTCTTTAATTAGTACTGTCTTGGCCCCGATCTCTGCGTTCCAACTAATTATTTGCTTTAAGCTTTCTTCAAACACATCTGGATCATGCTCGTTAGCGCCCAAACTAACAACTAGCAAAGTCGGCTTCCAGAACTGTACTAATTTTTTATATGTCCGTAAGAAGTATTCAATCCGATCGCCTGGAGAGGAAATATTAACTGAAGCGACCGGGCGTTTCGAACACTTAATTAACTCGTTTACAACTTGACTGGAAAATATTGTTTCCATGCTAGCTGCCCCTCCTCCATAAGTTTGCGATGAACCCATGAAAACAATTTTCTGAAATTGATTATCTCTGCCTGCTAGCTCAGAAAAATCCTTCAGCAAAGTTAATTTTGTATTTTGTTCAATAAATTTCATTCTGGTTTCTAATAAATTACTTTCTAAACCATTCAAATGAAAAAGTAGCTTGGCAAATTCAGGTATTTGCTTAATATTCTCTGGTATTACAAAACTGTAAGTGTAATCTTTAAAATCCAATATAAATGAATTTTGCTTTTGCATTGCAATACCGTAAATAGATTTTAAAACGTGCTTGCGGGCCACTTCCAAAGCTACATCTGCATTAACACTAAGATGACCGGACCAAGCATCGCTTGTTACATTGTAGTAACGTTGTGAAAGCTTAGTTTCATCAAGCCAAACCCAAAAAACTAAATTAGTCGTACAAACAAGAGCAAAACCACATATTTGGTTTAAATTAAATTCAGTACGTTTTAATATAATAACAAACGTGCCTGCCAACATTGCTTGAAATAGTAACGCCAACAACCCGTTAACTATTTGTGATCTTGGCGAAAAATCTTCAAATAACTGAGTGCCGTCTTTATTGTACATATAAAGATCGTCTATAACAACCTGGCCTACATTTGATGATCTGAAGCTAAATAATTTATTTTTTAGATCTATTGGTTTTTCAAAAAAAATTTTATCGTCTATCATTAAAGCCAGCTGGCCATTTTGGTAAATCAATTTGATGTCCATTACATTTTTAGCCGAAAAATCCAGTGCTGAGGTGAAGGCTTCAGATTTCAAAAACAATTTATTCGCTGACATCTCATAAAAGCCACTTTCAAACTGAGGATTCTTGCTAATTCTAAAGCCGACTCTTTTGGTTTCATCTACAATAACAAAAAGCCATAAATATGAATTGTAAAGATGGGCTTTGAGGCCAATTTCTTTCCAATTGCTTTTTGTGTTCCAGATAACTTCGTTAAATCCACCCCATTTTGTTAAATTAAGTTGATCATTGGCCAATGTTGTTCGATCAAATATAAACTCTTGTGCGAATGAAATGCCGTTAGGAATGAAAGATTTAGCACTTATAAAATCAGGTTTACTGAATAAAACATGAGTGGATCTATTTAAATATCTGCCACAACCAAAAAAATTAACGGTTAACAAAAGAAATAATAAACAATAAATAAAAAATTTCACTCTCTTGAGTGTTAGTCTTTGCCTCTGAATTGTTAAGATTATTTTTGTTGTGCAATTTTATAAAAATGCAGTGCAGCAATTGGCTCGTATTATCAATTGCTGAGGTACACTTTAGATATGACCGGCGCAACTGATTCAAATTATTTAAAACCTCAAATTTTGTCAGTGGCTACGGCTGTTCCTGAACAACAATACTCTCAGCAACAATTAGCTCAGTTGTTGAATATTAAAAATGAAAAAGCTTTGCGCTTTTTCAATAATAAACACATCGAAACACGGCATTTGGTTGCTTTTGACCAAATCAGTGAACAAAAAAATTCAGCCTTATTAGAAAAATTTAAACAAAATAGCATTAAGCTTTCAACTCAGGCGATTGAAAAAGCTTTGCAAAATATAAAACTAAAGTTGAGTGATATTGACTACATTTGCTGTGTGACCTCAACCGGATTTATTGTTCCCGCTCTTAGTACCCTTTTGGTTGAGCATTTAAATTTAAATGCTCATTGTGAAAAAACCGACATTGTTGGCATGGGCTGCAGTGCTGGCCTAAATGGTTTGTCAGCCGTTAATAATTGGTGCCTGGCTCATCCTGATAAAAATGCTTTACTTATATGTTGTGAAATCAGCTCGGCTATATACTGCCTAGATGAAACCGAAAACAGCGCTTTAGTAAATAGTCTCTTCGCAGATGGCGTTGCTGTAGCTGTTGTAAGTTTAGCCACATCACCTGTACACAATGCCCCTCATCTGATTAAATTTACCAGCTTAACAGCAAAAAACACATTACCCTATTTACGCTTTGATTGGAATGATGCTCAAAACCGTTATCAATTTTTTATTGGTAAAGAAACGCCTGATTTATTAGGGGCTAATATCCAAAAGGCCATAGATTACTTGTTAAAAGACGGACCTGCTCAAAATGAAATTAAGCATTGGATATTGCATTCCGGTGGGACAGCTATTTTAGATAAAGTTGAAAAACAATTAAGCTTAAACTCTACTGATTTACGCCATACGCGCTCAGTATTAAAAAAATATGGAAATGTATCAAGTGGTAGCTTTTTATTCACCTACAAAGAACTATTATCTGAAAAGTCTGCTAAAAAAAATGAAAATGGCATTATGGTAACTATGGGACCAGGCCTAACTATCGAGACAGCATTAATAAGATGGTAAACCTTCAGTGCTGAATTCATTTAAATTTTTAAAAATCAATTATAAAAATGGAATTTTAAATATTACTTTAAATAACCCCAAAAAACACAATGCTTTAAACCCATTGCTTATTAGAGATTTAGAAAAAATTTTTATAGCCGCACAAAAGAATAAAAAAATTAAAATTGTTTGCTTAAAATCATCGGGTAAAAACTTTTGCGCAGGAGCAGATCTAAATTGGATGGCCGCCGCTGCTAATCTTAGCTCTGATGAAAACTACAAAGACATGCTCAAACTGGTACGCATGTACAATGCTATTTTAAATTTTAAACGCCCAATAGTAGCCCAGATTAAAGGCTTAGCTCTTGGCGGCGGTGTAGGCTTAGCTTGCTCTGCAGATGTTGTTATTTGCGAGACTAATACCGTATTTAGAATGCCCGAAGTTAAGTTAGGACTAATTCCAGGAATAATCAGCCCTATTGTGACCAGAAAAATCGGTGCAAAGGCATTTAAGCATTACGGCACAACGGGCTTACCGATTACATCATCTAAAGCTGCCAAGTTAGGTTTAGCTACTCACGTTACGACAAATAAAAATCTGAATAAAAAAACAAATGAAGTATTAAAGCTAATTTCACAAAATTCATACGACGCCTTAGTTGAAGTAAAAAGAATACTGAACAACACTGACCCAATTAAAGAAAATACCTTAAAAAAATGGGCAAAAGCCTCAGCAGCTAAAAGAAAAAGTAAAAAATTTCAAAATCTGAAATAAAGTGGTGGCAATATATTAGGAGCATCTGATATTTGCATGGTCATCTGATATAAAAATAAAGATAGTAGTACAATAGCGACAAACGATTTCAGTGCATTTGGCCAAGTTAAGTAAAAATCCACATTTTTCATTTTTTCTTGAAAAAACTCAAATATCAAAAGTATGAAGAAACAGATCACCCAAGGCAGTAAACTGTATTGCGCCATTAATCCTGGCTCTAGACTTCGCTTTAGACTTAAAAGCTGTATAAAGTTTGTTTTGGAAAACAAACCATTTCCTAAAAAAATGACCCAAGCTAATATGTACCCGAACAAGCCAAGCATTTTTGGCTTTTGGGCAAGACTGCGACTTAAAAAATAAAAACAGCTGACCAAAATACCATTAAATAAGCCGAACAATGCCCAGTTCAAACTGATCCCGTGCCATAATCCGAGTATCACAAAGCTGAGAATAATTAAAACTGACTGATTAATTTGTTTACCAAACTTGAGCATCAAAGGAAAACTTAAATAGTCACGTAGCCATTCGCCTATTGTAATATTCCATCGATTCCAGAAATCAATAGGTGATTTTGCATAGTAGAAAGCCTTAAAGTTAATATTCAGGTTAATACCGAAACAACGGCTTACGCCGCGGCCCATATCACAGTAGCTCGAAAATTCAATGTAAGCTCTGAAAGTAGATAAAAAACAAGCCAACCAAAAATAAAAGTGATCGGCTCGGTAGCTTGCAAAAAGTTGTGTGGTTATTTGGACTAGCGGCGCGATGAGAACCTGCAACTTAAAAAATCCCACAAAAAAGACAATAGCGCCATCTACAATATTATTGAATGAAGCTTTTTGCGTAAATTGCAGTTGTTCAAAAAAAACTTTGGCCCGCATAATAGGTCCCGCAAGCAAAGTTACAAAATAGCCCGGAAACAACATAAAATAGTCAAACCTGATGTTGAAATTATCGGTTCGGCTACGCTTTTGATCTATTAACAGACCCAAGATACTGAAAAAGTAAAAACTAATTCCATTAGGGCTGGCGACATTCGGAAAAAACCTATTGATCGACTTTAAAAATACAAACAGCACAATATTGAAAAAAATTAAGGCTGTATAGCGCTTAGTCCATTTAATTAAAAAGTATAGCACCGCTGTATAAGTGAAAAGCAGCACACACCACCAAGGACTCCATGTGTAGTACCATACCGCGCTGCTAAGCAACAGCACCCAAACCCGAAATCGCGGAGGACTTATTAAAAATATTATTATAGAGAACAGAATTAATAAGAAAAAGAGCGGACTGTTATAACTCATTCGACGCGGACCTTTTTAAATCTATCGTTTGAAAGCGGTTGATCAACAAATATCAATCTGTGAGGATGCATAAAACGTGGTAACTTGTTTTCGCAAAACACTTTAAATTTTTTCTGGAACTGTTCAATTGTCGTATTTTTGTCTAAATTCAATTTCATCACGATTGCTTCGCCTACCAAAGAATGTTTTTCTTTTGCTACTAACACATCTATAATTTCGGCCATTTCAAGCACTAAGGTTTCAAGCTCAATCGGAAAAAATTTTTGTCCTGCCACATTTATAAGATCACCTTCGCGCCCCAGTACTTTAACAAGCTGAGTGTTGCTATCGATTTCACTCAGATCGCCGGTTCTAAACCAATCTGATGCTTCTTCATTTATATAGTTTAAATAACCCAACATAGGCGTTGCGCTTTTCACTTCTAGATATCCGTCGATGATGCGACCTTCATTGTAAAAATTATCAAATTTAAAACTATCAGCCCGAGCTTGGTCCGTTATAGTTTTTAATATCCCGATTTCAGACATTCCATAGGTATGTATTAAATCTACAAATGGCAGTGCTTTTTTTAATGCATTGGTTGTACTTGAGTACGAAGGCTCTGAACCATACGCAATTTTTTTTAAGTAAGGTAATTTATCAGATTTTAATTCTCCGGCAAATAACATTAAATTTAAAAAAGAAGGAGTGGTTTGAAAGTAATCAACATGATGAAGACCTAAAAGCTTACTGATTTTATCAGGAGAATAGGTTCCTTGGGCGGCTATTAATTTTTTACCATGCATAACACACTCTAATAAAGTTTCAATACCTGCAATGGACTCTGCAGGTGAAAATGCAAAGGTAGATTGAAAATGTGGACCTACTTTTTGATATTTTTTTAAAAAAAGTTCAGCGTCATGAAGAATAAATTTATGCGGGTTTCCCGATGATCCAGATGTTCTTACCAAAAAGGGAGTTTTGTCAGAATTAACGGCAATTTGAATAAGATTATGAAGACGGTTTTGTTGATTCTCATCAGCAATTCGAGTGATATCAGAATTAAGCGAACAAAAAATCAAAGATGACTTCAGTTCAGAATTTAAAAATTCTCTATACTTTAAATTATTAAATAAATAGAGCGGTAAAACTAAAAATGGATGCCGACTTTCAATCAACGCTAAAACTTTAACGTAACAATCGAAATTATTTTCAGACTCTAGCACAATAATATTTTTTACTGGTTTATTTTTTAAACGTATAGCTAGTGAGTTTACTCTTGCGAACAAATCAGCATAGCTGAACTCAGCAGAGTCCGTAATTAAAAAAATGTCAGACATATGCTGTGCTATTACGCCTAATAGGCTTGTGCCTTTACCGATCACTTCGCTTCTTTCATTTTTTTTTCTAAAAATAAAGTTAAATTTGCGACATTTAAAAAAGGCTTTAATTCAGTATTTAAAATATCTTCCGTTTCAAATTTAACGTTAACTTTTAAAACCTCACTTAGCTGAGATTCTAGTAAGAAAATAAAATTAACTAAGTTAAGAGAGTCTAAAATAGCGCCCTCCTGTCCGTAAAAAATTATGGCGGATATATCGCCCTTGGCATTTACATTAGGAATAGTCGAACATGCTTTTTGTAAGCTTGGACGGATAACAAGATCTATGATTTCAATATGAGATGCCATACATTAAAATTAGCATTGGCCTAAATTAAAAACAACTTAGTTTTAAGATGGCTTCAACATCTGCATTAAAACTTTAATGTGATCGTGGTCGCTGCGGTGATAATCCAAAATAAAGAAATTGTAGTTCAGCTCCGTACATTTTTTCAGATGCTCAGCCACCTTTTCGTACGAACCAACTATAAACGGTGCTGATGATTGATAATTTTTAAAAGGCTTCAGGTAAAATAGTGGGTCATCATCCCGGTTCTTTTTAAGATAATCTTTAATCCAGATATTCCAAGGTGTTTCATTGTTATTTACAGCCAAGGTAAATAGCATTTCACCCTGACGATCCATTGGATAAAGATCATGAACAGCCGACATAGCTTCAGCATCAGTAGAGCGTGCGCAAATGCCCACGTTTAAACCGCTTTTCGAGCTAAATGCCTTTTGTAATTGGTCAAGTGGCCGGTAGTTTTTAACAAAATAAATTGCCTCATTAACATATTGAGGTAATTGAGCTTCAAAATGGCCTGAAATAAATATACTATTTTTTGCGCTAGTTAAGGTGCGTGGATACAGATCTACATTTTCAATTTGATAATATTTACCATTGAAAGAGTACGTTGAGCTAGTTGAGCCTAAATCTTGGATAATTTTAAGAAACTCAATCAAGCGCTCATTACGTTGTTCAAAATTTAAATTATTTCCTATGGATTTTAACTCCGAAACAAATGAACCAGAAACCAAATTTAAAGCCACCTCAGTACTAAAAATGCTTTTTAACGAAATTAATCGTTTTGCTAATGCAACCGGGTGCTGATGGATGGGGTTCGTTGCTATCAACGGTTTAAAGCTAACATTTTTACTCAACCCATACTGTGCTAACACCCAAGGATCATATCGCTTATCACCAATAGTTATTAATGTATGTTTGAATCCCAGATCGCAGCTTTTTTGTATAGAAAAATCTAAAGTAGATACATAATCCAAATCACTTCTACGATCATTGGGAGGCAGAGCATTTATGAAAAAAATGGAATCATTCATTGCACTCTATACTAACCTAGCCAATAAACTTCAGCAAACAACACCCTTTTACAAACCAAGAGTACAACCTTAGTCTGTATATGGGACTGCCGGATTGATGCGTCTACTGACTACTCAGCTTAAGCTTTGGGTACAAGTACTGCTGTTAATTTAAATTTGGTACGTGTTGAATCCGACACTGGACGTCTATCAAAATAATCACTGACGTAACCCAAGTCAGTTTTAATTTCAATATGACCGCAACCAAGATTGGTTTTGGGGTCCTTACATCCATTGGGTTTGGCTTCTGACGAATAAACCAAAATTGCACCTACAGGCGCAGTTCTTTCAGTTATTTCAGGAAACTCTTCCAGCAAATTCCTATATCCTAATTTTTTAGCTTCGTCTTTTACTTGGTAAGCATAATAAGCTGTAGCACCAGTCCATGCGGGCAAGCCTGCATGTGCTACGGCTTTTACTACGTACAAGTTACATTTACCTAATGAATTCTGAGCGCCAACTGCAGCTCGGTTATTGGTTGCATAAATTAACATTTTTTTGGCTTTGTCGCTTTGCGTGTAAGCTATAACACCTGGATCACGCATCCAAGGAAAATCAGAAACTATTGTTGGCAACAAAGAGCTTACCTGAGAAGCCACTGACGGTATATAGTTTGAATTACAGCTTAAATTGCCATTAGCACTAGCTATCTGGATAAATAAAAAAATCCAACTCATAAAAAATCTCCTTGGTCTTTAACCCTTATAAATTCTTGCCCGGTACGGCTGCGTAGAGTTTTAAACATCTCATCCCAGCCACGCCAGTATAAACCAAAATTAGACCGCGAATATTGATGGTGCATATTGTGGTGCGTAGGTGTAGTTAACCAGGCTCCCCACTTACTTTTCCACATAGCTTTAGGAATAAAATCATAACCAAGATGCCCGGCTAAATTTCCAAAATCCGTTAAAACAATTAAAAGTAAAAATAGTTCAAAACTCATAGGACAAAAATACAAAACAGGATAAAAATAAACAAGACTCACCACCGCTTCAATTGGATGAAATGAATAAGAAGCAAAGGGCGTGGGGTTCAATGACATATGATGAACCACATGAACTTTTTTATAAAACCAGCCTTCGTGTAAAAGCCGGTGCGACCAGTAAAAATAAGCATCGTAAACCACAAAATAAATTACAAACCCTGCAGCTTCCCTTAAATAACCCTGAGAACCAAAACCTGCATAAATATTGAATATGCCTTTTTCATTAAGCCAGTAAATACTTAAAAAAATTAGCGATTGAATGATCAGTGTTGAAAAAGAATAACGAAGCTCCAGAGGGATCTGAGGCTTTTGCCTTTCCACAGCTTGTATTTTAAGATTTTTAACCTTTTGCGGAAATAACTTCCAGAAAATAAAATATGGAAGAGCAAAAATAATTAAATATTTAATAACACCCGCCGCAAAAATCTTTATAAAAATTTCTGTCATGTTTTGCTATTTTTACCGTGATTTCCGGTTCCATCACCGTCAGTTTTAAATAAAATATCAAAATAAGGTAAGAAAAAACCATAATTTGAATGAGGGATTTTATGATGTTGCGAATGACGTTTTGAAAAACTCATCAGATGGTTCATCGATTGGTCCGGATTAAAATCGACATTTGAGTGTCCTAAAACGTTCATCATAATACTCATCACCGGTAAGGTCATAAGTGCATAAAATTGAAAATCATGAAAGAGCATAATAATCGGCATAACTGCACCAAGCAGTATCCCCTCGCTCCAATGAAAACTATAGGCCGAAAATGGACTCGGCACATTGGAATAATGGTGATCTGCATGATATTTATAGAATATTTTAAAATGAAATGTACGGTGAACCACATAAAAGTGAATTTCATTCCATAAAAACAGTGCAATAGACTCCCAAATAAAAATTAACCAGTTGAACTCAAATTTAATATTTAAAATTCCAAGCCTTAAGCCCTCATACATCGGAAAAGCTAGAATTCCAAACATTAAAATTGAAACCATTGATCTCTGAATTTCTGTTTTAATTTGATTGGGTCTGAAATCTTTTTTTTGGAATAGCTGAAAATGTTTACCTTTAGTAAAAAAATAATACGCTGGAAGCGTAAAAGCAAAGTAAAGAAATACGAAGTAACCCACTGTTATCAGGAAAAAATTTAAGCGCCCCAAACTGATGATTTGTTCAATTGTAATATCAAGCATGGGCTTTTTGCTGCCTTAAAGCGCGTTGTTCTATTTTTTTCTGAACCAGAAACCAATGAGCCATCTCAGTAGATAAACCGTGAAGCACAAGTCTGAAGCCTGCATTCAGCGTAACTAAGGAGATCATAGGATGTTTGTTATTAACTAAAACCATCAGTTGAGTAGAGTTCATGATTGTAGCTCCATAAAGCCCTATGGTTTCGTCTAACTGTAACGAGTTGGTTGCACGCCAGAAATCGTTATCAGTCAGCATAAATTGGAAAAACGGAGTATAAAGCTCGATAGCGGTTTCAAGGTCAATAAAATTTAAAAACCCGTCTTTCATCGGCTCTATATCAAACTCACTTTCGGTAATCATCGAATAGTCAATTTCATCTGCCGGAACCGGTACAATTTTAAGATTTTTTTCTTTGAGCTGTAAATTCAAATTAATTACAAAATTATAGATGTTTATGTCGTGCTTTAAAATCGTATCATCTTCGAGACCTTTTAAATTACGCGGCTTTAAAGGATTGAGCGGAATATTAGTGCCCTTAACATTTCCAGCAATAAAAGCCAAAATTTCAGAGCCTGCGTGAAAGTGGCGCAAAATCAACTCGTTGGCATCAGCTCGAACAAAAGTTTTAAGACTGAAGGCAATAATTTTGTGTAAAGTTTTGGAAGCTCTCCAATCGATAGGAGAAAGTGCCTTAATAACCTGAACAATCATGATCATCAGTTTTGCAAACGGTCGCGCAAAGGGTAAAAAGAATTGGCGCGAAAGCGAGCCCGAATCGCGCAGCCACTTTTCTTTAGTGGTAGGTCTGATTGGAGTGCTGTTATCTAAATAGAGTGCATGCCACGGATTCGGATCATTCGGGTCATGAATTATATGATCGATACCTGGAAAATTCGATCGGCTCATAGAACAAGCTCCCATTGCTTTTTATAAAGCTCCGCCACTTTACGTGCAGTGGCTATAATTTCGTCGTAACTTGATGGTTCAATAGCTAAAGCCATTTCTACGGCATTAGCCCAACGCTCAATATGATGAACGTCATTTTCACCGTGATACTCTAAGAATTTAAATACGTTCATCTGCATATTTAAACCTTTTTTAAGAAACGGAAGTAATGTTGGAATAATTTTGTTACCTGTACCTTCAATAATAAAAATACCACCCAATAAACCTAGCGGATCTTTTGATCGGGCTTTGGTGTACATAAAGTTATTAAGTTCCTCACCACCAGCATTACGCTTTAAATCGTCTAAAGCTTTTGCGCCGCCGGCATTTTTATAATCGGAATAGAGAATATTAAAGTCGAACTGTTCTTCACCAGCGTGCATCTCGATTAATTCTTGAATGCCTTCAAACTTAGTGGATAAGTTTGAAATGGCTGTACGCATCCAGATACTTCCTTCGCGCACCTGCGGAATCCAGTTTTCCATCCATTTCTGATAGTCAGTTTTTGTAATTGTGCCGTTAAAAATTTTATGGGCAAATTCAGAGCGCAAAACACTCGATCGGTAATCATGCCAGATAGCTCCAAGCTCCAATAATAAGCTTTCTACAGGTTTGCGAACAGGCGGCGTAGTTTTTTTTATCTCATTAGCTTTTCCGTCTTTAATCACTTCAAATAATAAGAATGAAACCGTAAAGCGGCCTGACTCAGGCACGAAGCACATAATTTTTTGCCCAGGTTTCAGATCATGTGTCTTCATAAATTCATCCATCATGATAAATATTGAAGCGGCACCTGTATTACCTTTAGTTTTTAAATTACTGAACCATTTTTCAGGAGGAATTGTTAAACCGGCTTTATCCAGTAATGTTTTAATAACGCCCGAAAATCTTTCTGAAGAATAATGGCAAAGAAAATAATCAATTTCCTGAGGTTGAACATCGTTGTTTAAAACTAAGCTCATAAATTCGCTTACACCTACATCAAATAAGTTAGGTAGTAAGCGGATGTCTTGACGTAATAGGAAAGAACCGTTTTTTTCGGCTTCTTCTAAAGAAGAATAGTCTAAATAACTTTTATTAGGATCACTCCAAGGAGCGCCGATTTGCATACAGGTAGGATAATCACCGCTGAAAGACTTTAAATGAATCCAATCGAGCTTTAATGAAATACCTTTTTCATTTGGTTTATCTTCAAAACAAACCGCGCCGGCACCGTCGGATAACATCCAACGTAAAAAATGTGAGTCAAAATCCACGTTCTCTTCAATCTTTTGAAATCGTGAAGCTTTAAATAAACGTGATGGGAACTCTGTAGCTACAGCTACAGAGCTTTTAAACTCCTGCAACTCTACAACCTGCGCAGCTGCTTTCATAGCCGCTACGCCAGAGGCACATATACCTTGAAAAGACATAGTCTGCATAGGTGCAGCTTTGTAGTGACCTTGAATTAAATTAGCAAAACCTGGTGCCGCCAAATCAGCTCCCACAGTTCCCGAACTCAAAAAAGGAATCTCGTTTATATTTTTATTAATTTTAGACAAAGTATCATCAATAGCTTTTGCCGCCATTTGCGAAGAAGAGTACATGGTTTGCCCTTCTTTATTAATTCCGTAATGACGATTCTGAATTCCGTTTTCGGCAAGAATACGTCTTTTGATGCGTGATGATTGCGTATTGATAGAGCCTACATAGGCATCCATTTCTTCATTATTAATTGCAGGCCCTGGTAAAAAAGAGCCCACAGAATTTAAATAGACGCGTTTGAAATGAGCCGGCATACACTCTCCGATGCTGAATGAAATTGCTGAACGAGGCGTAACACCACTCTATTTTCAGGTGAATTTCATAGGAGAGCCAGCTCTAATTACTGATTATTTTGAGTTTTCGACATTGGTCGCATCGCAGGTATTTATCATTTTTCCGGTCTGAGTTTCAGCTACTGCCATTTGGGGTGAAATAGACAAGCGATTGGTCAACAATGAAAGAATTACCAGTGCAAAGATATAAAATAAAGCTAATCTCGGTTTAAACACAAGCACAAGGCCCCCTTACGGATATAGGGAGCACTATTACAAAAACAATGCCGACATACTGTCGGCATTATAAAATACATAAAATTTAAGATTTTAAATTAGATAGCTTCTAACTCACCGGCTTCAATTGTAGCGGTTAATTTTGCTCTTAAACGGATAACAGCCTGAGCGTGTAATTGCGACACGCGTGACTCAGTTACCTGTAAAACTTGGCCAATCTCTTTTAAATTCAGATCTTCGAAGTAATATAAAGATAATACCAGGCGCTGGCGCTCAGGTAGCTCTTCAATAGCTTTCGCCACCACATCTTTGACTACTTTTAAATTTAATTGATTAAACGGATTACCCGACTTCGCACCTTCTAAAAGGTTCGCAATGGATTTTTTATCGGTATCTGTAAATGTAGGCTGATCATCAATAGAGAGTAAGCTTACCGGACGCACCTGATTTACTAAATCATGGAACTCTTCTAAAGGCATATTCAGTTTAGCTGAAATTTCTTCTTCTGTGGGAGTTCTACCGATTTCAATTTCTAAAGCCGCTACAGTTTTATCAAGAGCTTTAGATTTATCACGTACCGAACGCGGAACCCAGTCCTGCGAACGCAATTCATCCAGCATAGCACCGCGAATACGGAACTCTGCATAGGTTTTAAATTTATTATCACGTGTTGGATCCCATTTATCGATAGCGTCCATTAAACCTATAGAACCTGATGAAATTAAATCATCTAATTCAATATTGGGAGGAAGTCTAACTGCAATTTTTTGTGCAATAAACTTGATCAAAGGAGCATATTCTTTAATAAGCTCTTCTTTCTGATTGCGCTTAATATTTTTTTTGGGTTCTTCTTTATATTTTTTCAGAAGATTAGCTTTTGACATTAATGACCCCTCTACAAACTATGTTATCCGATAAGTTAAATACTAAAAAGTCCAAACAGTTTAAGCATGACCAGAGGCTGGTCTAAATAATGTGTCTAGACCATGCACAGTTCCGCCCGCCGAGGCGTCCATTTGATTTTGAGACACTATTTCAGCACATAACGAGCTTAAAGCCTGTGATGAAACTGATTTTGCGTCCTGTCTTATAATGAGACGTTGCAATTGATTAGAAAGCTTTAACTGCTGATCATAGGGAATAGTTTTTTTGTAATTCAAGCGAATTGGTAAAAACTGTTGAACCACGTCTGCAAAACGCAAGTAAAGTTGTGCACCAGATTTTTCATCCAACACTTGATTACAAATAATCGAAATTTTTTGTGTTTTATGCTTTTGATGCAGCACTTTAATCAGTGCGTAAGCATCAGTAAAGCTTGATGGATCCGGAGTGATAATCACCATGCACTCATCTGCTACCGAATTTAAATGTAATACATGATCATGTAAGCCCGGAGCCGTGTCGATAATCAGATAATCGTAAATAAAATTCATTTCATCTATCTGTGCTAAGATATCGCGGCGTTGAAATGCATTTAAGTGACACAAATTATATAAGCCGCTGCCACCCGCCAATAAATCAATATTTTGCGCAACCGGAGTTAAACACTGTTTAAGAGGAGTTCCACCTATTAAATCCTGCAAGTTTTTCTGAGGGTGTACGCCAAAGAAAATATCTACGTTAGCCATTCCTAAATCGCCGTCGAAGATCAAAACCTTCTTGCCGAGCTTAGATAAACCCATAGCCATGTTACTGACCACTGATGTTTTGCCTACGCCGCCTTTGCCTGATGTTACACTGATAATCTTCATGCTATTGCTTCCTGCTTTTTATTTTGAGTAATTCTTAAAATCAAATCTACAATTCTTTCAGCTGTTGCATACTCGAAGTCTTCCGGAACTTTTGTACCAATACCGAAGGCAAATAATTGGGTATTTATAGTACGTACAAAGTTGTAAACATTACCGTGCTGACTGGCTTCATCTAAACCTGTAAAGATCACGTCGTTAAAACCAAAAGCTTCATAGCGTTTAGCTCCTTCGATTAAATCTGCATCTTTAGCCGAGCTTGATAATACTAAATGCGTACGCATTGACTTAAACACAGGAGGCGACATACGCTTCATGTAGTTCACTTCTTCCTGATTACGTAAATTAAGTCCCGCGAAATCCACTAAGATATGATCTAACTGATCTAAATGCGGAATGACGTGAGACCAATCTTGCTGCGAGCGAATTGATAAAAACGGTACATTTAAGATCTGCGCAAAAATTTTCATTTGTTCTGCTGCACCTACTTTTGTGCAATCAGTAGAAATTATCGCCACGCGTTTACGCTGATTTAAAATCATGTCGCTGGCTAATTTAATTAATGAACTTGTTTTGCCTGAACCTGAAGGACCCACAAATAAATGAAACTGCTCACTCATTTCATGCGAAATCGGTGTTGTATCCAGAATTTGTTTAGCAACCCAACTTTCAACAATATTTTTATTTCCTTGCTGAGCTTGCGATAACTGCTTTTGACAATTCATCATAATATCACCTGCAATTGCAGGCATTAAGCCACTAGCTACCAGTTTTTGATAATGCGGACTCATTTGATAATGTACACCGTAATCTGCACCTGGATGAGCTTGCACGAAGCTTTGTGGCACTTGCTGGAACTGCGTCATAACTTGTTTTAAAGTTTCGATTTCTTTCTTAAGAGATGTTACTTCCATGTCGTTCCATGCTTTTTTTGCAACCTCTGTAACCGCCACATCTTGAGGCATAGATGAACCTGTATCTGCGCCGTCATTATCGATATCTGCGTATCTTTTTTCAGTCATTTTGTAAGGAATTGTACTTGCTGCAATTTTAGGAGTCGAACTTTGAGTTTTTGCAGGTTGATTTTGATTCATTTTAGCTATTTGCAGTTCAATAGTTTTACGCATGATTTCTTTTTGATCACGAGCAGAAATTTTTTGAAATTTCTCTTTTTGCTCAGTCATCATTTTAGATTCAGTAAATTTTTTCTTATTCAAAACAGCTTCTGAATAAGCCGCCGTAACTTCAATGCTTCTTTCTCCGCCTAAACCAAAACCTTTGGTAATTTCTTTCGCTGAAAGAATAATCGCATCAGGTCCGAGCTGAGTTTTAATCATCTCAAGTGCTTCTTTCATGCTTCTGGCTTCAAACTTTTTAACTTGCATAGTCGACCTCTTTACCTATTCTTTAATTTAAACCAACGTTGGCAACGGACTGAACTTTCACATCTGCAGTAATCTCGTTATGTGATAAGACAATCAACTGCGGTATAAAACGCGAAACTAATTTTGAAATATGTCTACGAACTGTCGGGCTTGTTAATAATATCGGTTGAGAAGCTATCTCTGGATGATTTTCAATTTGCGCCGCAATATTTGAAATCATCTTTGAAGCTGACTGCGGGTCCATAACTAATTGAACACCCTGTTCAGTTTGTAATAATGCATTAGCCACTAACTCTTCTAACTTAGAATCAAATGTCATAACCGTTACGGCACCGTCTTCAGCACTGTACTTAGCTGTAATAGATCGTGATAACTGTTTACGTACCGATTCAGTTAATAAATCCAAATCTTTTGTTCTCGCCGCTTCATCTGCCAAAGTTTCAAAGATTGTTAATAAATCACGGATAGAAACTTGTTCACGCAACAAGTTTTGTAAAACCTTAACTACTCCACCAAGAGAAAGTGCATCAGGAATAAGATCTTCAACAACTTTTGGATGAGTTTTCTTGAAGTTATCTACCAGAGTAGAAGCTTCCTGACGTCCCAGCAGTTCATGCGCATGAGTGCGGATCATTTCAGTAATATGCGTGGCCATTACAGTCGGTAAATCCACCACCGTATAGCCGGCTAGTTCTGCGCGGTCACGGTTAGTAGGAGAAATCCAAACTGCATCTAAGCCGAAAGCAGGTTCTTTTGTAGCAATTCCATCAATTTGTTCTGAAGTTTGACCAGGGTCCATCGCTAAAAGAGCTTCAGGTTTTAAAATACCACCGCCAACTTTATTACCTTTAATCATAAATCTGTATTCGCCCGGATTTAGCTGTAAGTTATCGCGAATATGAACGCTCGGAACCACGATACCTAAATCCAATGCAAATTGTTTACGGATTGAAGCAATTCTCTCAAGTAAGTCGCCTGATTTAGAAGAATCTACTACATTAATTAAACCGTAACCCACTTCAAGTTCCACCATATCAAGTGGTAACATGCTTTCCACATTTTCTTTTTTAGGAGCTGTAAGAAGCTCTTCTGCTTTTTTCTTTTCATTATCCACAGTTTCTTTTTTATACTGATCAATGATCCATGCAAAACCAGCTAATAAACCCGCCATAGTTAAAAATGGAATCATAGGTAAACCAGGAATTAAAGCCAGTACAGCAAGTACGCCGCCAGTAATGTATATAGCACGCGGATTAACAAATAACTGACTTGTTACCTCCGTACCCATGTTTTCGCCAGAGCTGCTACGAGTAACAATAATACCGGCTGCTGTAGAAATGATAAGCGCCGGAATCTGAGCTAAAAGACCATCACCTATTGTTAACATGGTGTAATACTTAGCAGCAGTCGTTAAATCTAAATTCTTTTGCATAACTCCTATTAACAAACCACCAACGATATTAATAACTGTAATAATAATACCGGCAATAGCATCACCACGTACGAATTTACTCGCACCATCCATGGCTCCGTAAAAGTCTGCTTCTTGTTCAATTTCACGACGACGCTTTTTAGCTTCAGCCTCATTGATAGCGCCTGCGTTTAATTCCGCATCTATCGACATCTGTTTACCTGGCATTGCATCTAATGTGAAACGGGCTGCAACCTCAGCTACGCGTCCAGAACCCTTAGTGATTACGATAAAGTTAATAACAACTAAAATCGCAAAGATAATAAATCCGATGACATAGTTATTGCCAACGATAACATTGGCAAATGCCTGAATAACTCCACCGGCTGCCTGCGGGCCTTCATGACCATGTGATAAAATCAAACGAGTTGTTGCAACATTCAGTGCTAAACGGAATAAGGTCGTCATTAAAAGTAATGATGGGAATGATGTGAAATCTAAAGTTCTGGTTACGTAAATTGAAGTTAATAAAATTAATAAACTTAAAGCTAATGAAAATGTTAATGAGATATCAAGCATAACTGCAGGTAACGGGATTATCATTACACCGATAATTGCCAATACACCGAATGCGATGAACAAATCGGTATTTTTTGTGTACTTTTCAAATCTTTTTGCAAAATGAAAAATTTGTTGCATTCTTATAATCCTCGCTCAGCATTTTTATTAACGTTGCCTGATTTTCTTTTTTTACGACGTAATCTGTAAACGTATGAAAGCACTTCTGCTACTGCTACGAATAATTCACGTGGAATCACCTGACCGATTTTCAGTGTTTTAAAAATGGTGCGCGCCAAAGGTTTGTTTTCCACTATCGGGATATTATTCTCACGTGCTATTTGTTTTATTCTTTCTGCTACTAAATCTCCACCCATTGCAATTAATTGCGGAGCCGGTAATTTATCAGAGTATTTTAATACAACAGCAATATGAGTTGGATTTGTAATAACCACATCGCCTTTTGGAACTTCCAGCATCATTTTACGGCTGGCAACTTCACGTTGCACTTTACGTATACGAGCTTTAATTAAAGGGTCACCTTCGCGGGATTTATGTTCTTCTTTAATTTCCTGCTTGGTCATCATCATTTCTTTTTCAAGCTGCCATCTTTGGAAGAAATAATCGGCTGTTGCTAAAACAAGCATAAAAATACCAACAGTCAGCAATAATTTAAATGAAATAACGCCTAAGTACGAAAACATAGTTTCTAAGTCATAACCTGATAAATATGGGATTTTAGTTATTTCAGCTTTTAGGATTAAATACACAATCCAGCTGATCGCAACTAGCTTAATGATGGACTTCAACAGTTCCATCACACCCTTCATAGAAAAAATGCGACCTAAACTATTTAATGGATTTAATTTGTTCAAATTGGGCTGTAAGGCATCCTCCACCTGTAAAAAGCCCGTTTGCATAACCTGCGCAGCTACGCCGATAATTAATGATACTAAAAATAAAGGTGAAACTAGAATTAACAGTTTATAGCCAATGTAACTTAAAATTTCTGTAATTTTTCCCTCACGAATAGTGTAAACCAATTCGCCGCCCATTGTGCGGTTAAAAATATCAACAACATTCGTCATGAAAAATCTTGAAGCAGCGTACATGATTCCGGCAGACGCAAGAAAGAACAATGCCGTGCTTAATTCGCGCGTCATAGCAACCTGTCCACGTTTACGGAATTCTTCCCGCCTCGCGTCCGTTGCCTGTTCGGTTTTTTCTTCTTGATCTTCAGCCATCCTAGCTTCTTATCTTTCTGTAACTTCCTGTTACTCTTTAAATTTTAACTAACTACTAAATCGCTTTAATAAACTTAAAAAACTCACCCATCGAAAAATCCATTAATCCTGCCATTTGCATAACTAATAGAGGCAAACTAATAAATAAGATCACAAACCCGATCAAAACTGTTACCGACGCTGAAGTTACCATTACATTGATCTGCGGAACCACACGACTTAACAATGCAATACCTAACTGGACTATCATCATTGAAATCAGAATAGGTGCCGATATTTTAATGCCGATAATAAAGAAACTCTGCATTTTCAGTACCACTTCTGCGAATGAAGAATAATGAAAGCTCAGCTGAGCCACTGGCGAGGTTTGAAAGCTTTCCACAATCCCCATGATCATCATGTGGTGGCCATTCATAGCTAAAAATACTAAAGTCGCTATTACAGAATAAAACTGCTCCATAGCATTACTCATAGAACCCATCATCGGATTAAACATTTGTGCCTGACCTAAGCCCATTGAAATTGAAACCAGCTCGCCCGCCATTGAAATTGCAAAAAAGAATAATCTGGTTATAAAGCCCAGAACCAAACCCAAAAGAACTTCGCGTCCTGCTAATAATAGTAAATCGGCTTGAGACTCTTTTAAACGAACCAAGGCTTGGTTCGTTGCCAGATTCTGATATACAACGATAGTAAATACTAATGAAATTAAAATTTTTAAAGGAGCTGAAATATTTCCAGTATTGAAAATCGCAGCCGATACTACAAACGCCGACATTCTTAAAAGAATCAGCGCAAATAAAAGTATCTGTACTTCGTTTAGCTGCGAAAAACTGAACATTAAGGTCCTCTTACTATGGTTGCAATATTCTCAAACAAATTAGTTGTATACGAGGTCATCGTATCCAACATCCAAGGTCCTGCTAAAATCAAAATGATCGCTACGACGATCATTTTTGGAACAAAGGTTAACGTGTTTTCATTAATCTGTGTGAGCGCCTGAAAAATACTGACGATCAAACCGATAATGAGGGTGCTCAGCAACAAAGGCGCTGATAACATCGCCAATGTTTTTAAAGCATCCTGTCCAAGGGTGATTACGATATCTTCACTCATTTATAATCCCTTATCCGAAACTCTTGACCATAGAGCCAATAAGTAACGACCAACCATCGACCAACACGAACAACATAATTTTAAACGGTAACGAGATTACGATAGGAGGAACCATCATCATACCCATCGCCATTAAGACACTGGCTGCAAGGATATCGATTATTAAAAACGGAAGAAAAATAATAAAACCTATCATAAATGCTGTTTTTAACTCAGATACGATAAAAGCCGGAACCAGCACGATCGTAGGAACATCGGCTCTGGTTTTTGGTTGTTCAACTTTGGCTAATTTTACAAATAAAGCCAAATCCTGATCACGTGTTTGCGTGAACATAAATCGGCGTAAAGGAACTAATGCATTTTCAAGGGCCTGATCCTGGCCAAGGTTACCACTAAGATACGGTTGCACGGATTTTTGGTTAATTTCGGTAAAAGCCGGTCCCATAACAAAGAAAGTTAAAAATAATGAAAGACCTACCAGCAACTGATTCGGCGGCAACTGCTGCACGCCCATCGCCTGCCTTAGAAAAGATAGTACGATTAAAATTCTGGTAAAACCTGTCATCATAATCAAAATCGCCGGAGCTAATGTTAACACGGTTAAAACCATAACCATTTTAATCGCATTAACCACTTCGGTCGGATTCTGAGTTGTTTTAAATCCCATGTTTAATGTAGGCAAAGTAACTTGAGCAAAGGCCCAAGAACCCAGCATTAAAATAGTCATAGGAATTAAAAATCTGAATAGTTTCACGAAAAACTCCGCATTGATTTAATTTTTTTACTAACAGTGTCGGTTACACCTGCAAATGAAAACTCTTCGTCTAATTCGTCTACCATAGGCTCAACTTCGCCTGCTTTTTGGTTCATTGATTCACTGAAAGTTTTAGGCATGTCTGCCGGAACTTCGTCATCAATTAAAGATAAAGACTTAATCATTGAAATATTGGTGTCTGTAATGCCTACTAAAATCGATTCGCCTGCCACATGAATGATAGCTAAGCTTTTTTTAGGACCCAAATAGTGCTGAGTTAAAACTTTAATCTGCATATTTGATTTGTTAATAGTATTAGATATTTTGTATTTGCGTACAAAGTAGTAAGTCGTACCTAACAAGGCCAAAATAATCACAGCAGACATCATAGCTTTTGAAGTTGAAGATCCTACATCAGCATTTTTCTTGTCAGCTTCGATCAAAAGGGGGATTTGATCTTCAGCTAACTTAGCTTTTTCTGCCGGAGCCTGTGCAACTGGAACCGCAGCTTCAACTGCTGCTGCAGGAGCCTCTGCTGTAATCGTAGCTGTTTGAACAGCTGCTTCTTCAGCAAAAGATACTGCAGTCGTGCATAATACAAAGAAAGTTAATACTAACTTTTTTATCATTTTAATTGCTCGATTCTTTCTGATGGCGAAATAATATCTGTTAAACGCACACCGAATTTTTCATTTACTACCACGGCCTCACCGCGTGCGATCAATTTGTCGTTCACTAATACTTCCATCGGTTCACCGGCTAGCTTAGCTAACTCGATAACCGAACCTTGAGTTAAGTTCAGCAACTCACTGACCGGCATTTTTGTGCGACCTAATTCCACCGTTACCTTTAAAGGAATATCTAAAATTAAATTCAGGTTTCTATCTTTAACACCTGATGTTTGAGCCGTGCTTTCGCTGGCTTCCTGTATATCTCCAAGCTGGTCCGCAATTTTATCCATTGGATCGTTTGACATTTTTATATCCCCCTATTTCTCTATTTGTCTGGTAATCTGCATAGCCACTGTGCCGTGATGAACGCCATAGTAACCTTTAAATTTTTTTACGTTTTCAACCTGTACATCTAATTCTCCCGAAGAATCCTGCGTTAACGGAATAACATCACCGATTTTAAGGTTCATTAAATCTTTAAGTTTGATTTCTGTTTCACCTAAATTAACTTTGATATCTACATCCGTATCTAAAAGCTGTTCTTTAATAATAGATGTCCAAAGTTTTTTATCTGTTTGATCCGATTCAACTTGGAAACCTGTCGAAAGTTTCTGTTTAATAGGCTCGATAGTCGAGTAAGGAATGACAATTGAAATAGTTCCTGATGCTTGTTCAAGTTCGACGTCAAAAGTAGAGGCAATAACAACGTCTGTGGGTGGTACGATACCCACGAACTGTGGATTGACCTCTGTTCTTTGGAAAGAACAGTCGATTTTTTCAATTGTTGACCATGAAATTTCAAGGTCGTTAATAGCTAATTCCACAACTTTTTTAACGATCTGTAATTCAATCGGCGTAAACTCTTTACCATCTAACTTAGCGTATGGACGATCGGCACCTCCGAAGAAAGAGTCTACTAACGCGTAGGCCAGCTTAGCTTCGATAACAAATAATGCAGAACCACGTAAATTGTTAAAGCGTAGAACGCTCATGCATGTCGGAATCGGTAAAGTATTAATAAACTCACCGAATTTTAAAAACTCAGTGGATGTTAAAGTGATAGAAGCAATTTTGCGTAATGAAGCCGAAAGAGAAACACGGAAAGACCTCATGAATTTCTCGTAAATAACTTCAAGTTGAGGTAAACGTCCACGGATTATACGGTCCTGACTTGTTAAATCGTAGGAAATAACATTCTTATCAAGATTGCCGCCGTTAATACTTTTAACGTTACTGCTACCACCACTTCCGCCGCCGCCAGCGCCCCCAGCAGGCACATCACCATCGGTTACGGCTGCTAGTAATGCGTCAACTTCGCTCTGTGATAATATTTGATTCACGTGCGTCCCTTTCCTTACTAGTTGTAGATTAACTCAGTAAAGTAAACGTTAATAATTTTGCCCTTACTTAAAAACGAATTAATATTGTCTTTTATTTCATTTCTTAACGCGTCTTTGCCTTCTTTAGCCGACACTTCGTCGTAACTTTTGCTTGATAAGATAATAATAATGAAGTCACGGATTTGAGCTTTGCGATTTTCAATTTCTTGTATAACCTCTTGGCCCTTAACTTCTAATTCCATATTTACTTTCAATACTTTACGGCCCTTTGAACCCGCCAAGTTAACGATGAAAGTTTCAAGTGGAATGACTTTACCCACTTCTTCGGGTTTTGCCTGCTCTTCAACTTGCGTTTGATGCTCGCCTTCTATAACTTTTTCAATACCCGGCTTAGCTTCATCAGCTTTGCGGCCTTTCCATACCATAAATCCTACGAATGCAACTACCAGCATATTAACGACAACTAGGCCGATTAATAAATAAGGTTTAGTACCCGAAGGTGTACTTACGGGAGTGGCTGTTGTTTCTGTCGTTGGTGCTTTTTCCTCAGCCAAATTATCCTCCTTGATAACAAGCTATAACTCTGACTTTTCAATCCATCTTTATAAGCAGCAACATAAATGCCACGTAAACTTTAGTCGTGTTGAATAGATATTTGGTTCCCTACGTCAAAAAAACGAGGGCTGGCGAAAAGGTCTAGGAAAAAACAGTCAGTAAAGTTGACTAGTCCTGTTAAGTTTTTGTCGGCGGCCCGACCAGACTTAAGTACTGTAACCCACCTGTTGTAGTACATGCTCATCATCACCATCAATCCAATCGTTTTCGATTAAATTGGGTACTTCAGAAGCCTGAACATGTTCATCTTCGTCTAATAATTCATATAAAAGTTGTAAAAGATCGTCTGTCGTTACAATTCCTACAAGTTCATCTCCACTCGCCACTAACATTGATGAAATTTTAAATCTCAGCATCTGTTCAATAATTTTTTTAATATTTGAATTTTGTTTTATAATTCTTACACGCGGGCTCATCACACTTTTAACGCTTATTTTTTTGTCGTGGGCATTCGCCACGTCGGTTGCTGAAATTATTCCCGAAAGTTCGTTCAGTTCATCAACTACTGGCAAATGCCGTATACTATTCACCCTCATCAAAGTTTCGGCCATTTCTACTTTTTGATTTTCTTCTATTGAAATCAAATTCTGAGACATAATCGAGTCAGTTAAAAAAGTCATTTTTATCTCTCTTTCTCCACATCCGTGTGGGTTTTACAAAACGTTATGTGTTTTCCTTTGAGACGAAGCGAATATGATTTGAAGAAAATGCAACGTGGTCTTTAACTAGACTTTCTCTGGAACTAAGGCTAGTGTATTTTCGTGAATCAAAACACAGAACTACTTAACAAAATACAACATCTTTGGAGTTTAACACAGGAACCAGTTTTTCATCGCAACGTTGCCAACGATATTTATTTTTCGCAGAAAGGACCTCTAGATGTAGTTCTGCGCCTGACGCCTTCATCACAGAGAACCGCAGATGAAATTGTTTCAGAGCTCGCATGGATTAATCATTTAAAAAATAATTCTCTAAAGGTTTGTGAAACCGTAAAATCAGTTAATCAAAAAGAAATTGAAACGGTACAACATGGTAATACTACTTACCATGTTGTAGTCTTTAAAAAAGTTCCAGGCGAGCGTTTGCCAGAGCGCAGTTTAAATATGAAGATAGTAAAAAACTGGGCACACAGTCTGGCTCAAATGCACAACTTAGCGGAAGTCTATAGCCCTCCTGCCGGGGTTATAAAAAGAAATTACTGGGATACAGATTCAGCTTTTTTAAAATCTCTCGAGTCTCATGGTGAGTCCGGCGAAAACATTAGAAATGAAACTCTTAAAATTATCAGTTGGATGAAAACACAGCCGCAAAGAAGTGATAACTTCGGCTTAATTCATGCGGATTTACATTCCGGAAATTTTTTCTGCAAGGATAACGAACTTTATATTTTTGATTTTGATGACAGTTGCCACCATTGGTTTTTATACGATTTAACTATTCCGGTCATGAGCATTTTAAGAGATTACGAAGGTACTCATTTCCGCAAAGAACAAAAACTTTACATCAACTCGTTTTTTGAATTTTACTTTGAAAAACGCACTAAACCCGACAATTGGAAAAATGATTTTGTTAAATTCTACAAATTCCGCTGTTTCTTCACCCACTTCTGGCTTTTATCTATAAGAAAAGAGCGCAATCTCAATGAAAAAATGGCGGCTAATTTCGAAAAATCAATTGAGTGGGACGCCTTTGAAGCGCTTAATCCTCAAGTAGAGGAATTAATTAATTTCTAGCTAATTTGAGTTTAGCAATTTCTGCTAAAAATTTTTCAACCAGAATTTTATTTCCGGCGACAATACTTTTTTCAAAAGGATCATGCGGACTTCCTTCATAAGTTTTTACAACTCCACCGGCTTCTTCTATTAACAACTGACCCGCAGCTGTATCCCAAGGTTTTAAATTTTTCTCCCAGAATAAATCAAATATACCCGAAGAAACACAGGCTAAATCATAAGCTGCGGCTCCTGGCCTACGTATGCCACGCGCTTTTGTAACTAACATCGAAAATATCTTAATTTGATCATCTAAAAGATCCGGATCTTCTCCAAAAAAACCAGTCGCTAATAACGAATCTGAAAACTCAGTAGTTTTTGAAACCGAAATTTTCTTACCATCACAAAAAGCACCTTGGCCTCTTTGCGCAACCCAGGTTTGGTTCAGCATCGGCATGTCGATAATTCCGATTTCTAAAATTCCATCCACCTCAAGGGCTAACGAAATACAGTAAATAGGAAACTGGTGAATGTAGTTAGTAGTTCCATCCAAAGGATCTAAAATCCAGCGCGCACCTTTGTAGTTTCTCACAAGTTCGGTATTTTCCAGATGGGCCTGCTCTTCGCCAAGGAAGCCCACTTCAGGGCAGTGCAAAGAGAGGTAATCCTGTATTATTTTCTCACATTCACGGTCGGCCTCGCTGACCAAACCAGCCTTTTCTTTTGATTCGATATGGCTAATTTTACCAAAATATCCCAATAAACAGGCTCGTCCCAATTTTACGGCCTCTAGAGCCGCTTCATACCTAGACTTTTTCATATTTTTTTACCCCGAATTGACCATTTTTTTGTCTATAGGTTACAATAAAGAGTATAGATTAATAATTAATCTTTGTGAGGTCTACATGAGTCAAAAAACGGATAATATGATTAAGCTGGCATTAGTTTTCTTTGTTTCTTTACTTTCGTTCTCTATCGGAACTTATGTAGGGAAAAAATACTCTGATAACCAACACAAACTGGCTTTACTTGAGCCTAAAAACCAACCCCCTACCGAAGTTACAACAAAAACGGACGAGTTTGCTTCAGATGTAGCCGTTGACGCAGACCCTGCCCATAAAGCAACTGAAGAGGTTATGGCAGCTAATGATGGCAAGCCTACTGCTTTAACTGATTCTGAAGTAGCTAAAATTGCAGAAGAGTTTGCTACAGAAGAAGATTCTACTACAGAAGAAAAAATGGTAGGCACTATTGAAACTGAAGAAAAAACTGTAGGAACTATTATCGATCCAGAGGTAACTGCCAAAGCTCAAACGGCAAAAGCCCCCGTAGTACAAAACACAAATTCATTACCAACAAAAGTTGCGGCTATCACAAACCCAACTACTACTGTTAAAAATACCGAAGCAGCTCAAGCCGCCGCTTTAGCAAAAATTAAACAAATGGCTGCTGAAGAGCGCGTTCCGGCAAGTATTCCAGTTAAAAAAGAAGTGGTAACTCCGTTGCATTTTACGGTGCAAGTAGGATCTTTCCCTACTCAGGATGAAGCCGAGAAAATGACTAAAGAGCTTTCATCTAAAGGCTACAAAACCACATTCGTACCGGCTAAAGTTAACGGACAGCTTTGGTACCGCGTAAATGTAGGTTTATTCGGCAGTATTAAAGAAGCTCAAGACTACAAAAAAGAATTCCTTGAGAAAACAAAAGTATCTTCAGCTATCGTTCAACGCGTACAACAGTAGCTCCTAGCGTCAGCTTACATTTCTCTCGAAAACAAGGGTTTTTATAGGTATCTATTAAAACCCTATGAGCCTTACAGAAATCCTCACACGTGATCTAAATCCGCCACAAAAAAAAGCCGTCGAAACAATGGATGGCCCTGTGCTTATTTTAGCAGGTGCAGGCTCTGGAAAAACCCGCGCACTCACTCATAGAATGGCTCACATCATCGCTTCTGGCTTAGCTTCTACCGATGAGATTCTTTGCGTAACTTTTACCAATAAAGCCGCTAAGGAGATGGAACACCGTATTTTTAAAATACTGGCCGACCTAAATGTTCCTGTTACTCGTGAGCTTTGGGTTAACACTTTCCACTCCTTCTGCGTGCGTGTGCTCCGTCAACATATTGACTTATTAGATTATAAAAAACCTTTTACTATTTATGATTCAGGCGATCAGTTAGCTTTAATCAAAAGAGTAATGGTGGCTCTTAATATCAACGACAAAATGTTTCCGTCCAAAAATTTACAATCACGCATTAGTAACGCCAAGATGTTAGGCCTTACACCAGATAACCTCCGCGGCGGCGGTTCTTCACAAATTAAGATGGATCCAAAAACTTTGGATGTATACTCACGTTACGAAGAAGAAATGAAACGCGCCAATGCCGTGGACTTCGACGATTTATTATTAAAAACTTATGAACTGTTCCGAATGTATCCGGCTATTTTGGAACAATACCAAAATAAATTCCGCTACATCATGGTGGATGAGTATCAAGATACAAATCACATTCAGTATTTATTGGTACAAATGTTAGCCAAAGCTCACCGCAATCTTTGCGTTGTGGGCGATGAAGATCAGTCGATATACTCATGGCGCGGAGCTGACATTTCTAACATTCTGGATTTTGAAAAAGATTTTCCGGAAGCTGTTGTTATTAAGCTCGAGGAAAACTACCGTTCGAGTTCTAACATTGTAAGCGCAGCTACCAAACTGATTGCTAACAACACTCAACGTAAGGAAAAAACTCTTTTCACAAATAATCCTGAAGGCGACTTAATTCAAATACGCGAAGAGCGTAACGAATACGATGAAGCGCGCTTTGTAGCAAAAACTATTCAAAGTATGATTTCTTCAGGCGAAAGTAATTTAAACGACTACGCTATTTTTTACAGAACTAACGCTCAATCACGCGTACTGGAAGAACAATTGCGTACGATTGCGCTTCCTTACCGTTTAATTGGCGGCATTCGCTTCTATGAACGTGCGGAAGTAAAAGATATTTTATCTTATTTACGTCTATCACAAAACTTCAGCGATGATATGGCTTTAAAACGTATAATCAATGTACCTGCTCGCGGTATCGGTAAAACTACACTTGAGCAAATTGAACAAAAAGCTAACGACAGCCGCATTTCGCTTTTTGAAGCTACGCAGTTATTGATTAACGAACGTCACTTTAATGCGGGCACTACTTCTAAACTTAGAAGATTCTTAGATTTAATTGAAGATCTGGCTATTCAGCAAAAACAATTCAGGCTTTCTGAATTTTACTCAATTGTATTAGAAAAAACTGAGTACGTTAATATTCTTAAAAAAGAAGACACCCCAGAAGCTGAAGCCCGCATATCCAATTTAGAAGAGCTCGACAACGCTATTGCGCAATTTGAAAAAGAGCGCGGCGATGAAGCTTCGCTTTCCAATTACCTTGAAGAACTTACTTTAGCTTCTGATCTTGATAATGCTGATAACAATGCAAGCGCCATCACCATGATGACCATGCATATTTCAAAAGGTCTTGAGTATCCTTATGTGTTTATTATCGGTTGTGAAGAAAACCTATTCCCTTCTGTACGCGGTGAAGACGAAAGTGTCGACGACATCGAAGAAGAACGCCGCTTAGCCTATGTGGGCATGACTCGCGCACGGCAAAAGCTCTGGATGACTCATACCAAAATGCGCCGCGTATGGGGCCAAGAACAAATGAATCCGCCTTCGCGTTTTTTACGAGAGATTCCGAAAGAATTCACAAGCTTTTCTTCAGGAGCCCTTGGCGTACAAGCGCCAAGATTTATGTCGAATAGTCGCTTTGGTTCGCAAAACAATTCTTATTCCGACAACAATTATTCAAACAACACCAACTACGACGACTATGCACAACCTAGCTACGATGATGATTTTTCACAAACACATCAAGTTGGAAAATCAAGCGGCTACAGCAAAGGTCAGCGAGTGCGCCATCCTACATTCGGCGTAGGTGCTATATTTTCAACAGAAGGCGCTGGCGATACTTTAAAAATCAGTGTGCTCTTTCAAGACAACACCATTAAAAAATTCGTGGCTAAATACGCAAGGCTTGAAAAGGTTTAAAACCTCATTCAATATTAACCCATGAATCAAGTGATAGGTTTCATTTATGTTTTACTGGCCGGAGTTGGTTTCGGCTTTCTCGGTATTTTCGGGCGCTTGGCTTTTCAAAGCGGTTTAACCGTAGGCGAACTTCTTACATTCAGATTTTTTTTGGCCACTATCATTATGATTTTAGGTCTCGCTATTCTTAAACCTCAGCATCTAAAACTTAACTTTAAACAAATCGGAATTTGTGCGCTACTAGGCATATTCGGCTACGCTGTATTTTCAACTTTGTATTTTAAATCTATCGAAGGTATTTCCGTTCCACTGGCAGCACTTTTGCTTTTTACTTTCCCGATTTTTGTTAATTTAGGCGCACATTTTATTTTAAAAGAAAGAATGACCAAGCGTCAGTTTATCAGTTTGATTATTGCCTGTGCGGGCTTAGGTATTCTACTTTGGGGGCCATTAGTCGTTAACTCATTAGCTTCTGTTATCTTCGCAGTTACAGCCGCTGTTACTTATTCTATTTATGTTTTAGTCAGTGGACGTTACCAAAAAGATGTGGCTCCACTTTCTTCAAGCCTTTACGTTATAGCATTTGCAGGCTTTGCACTTTATCTTTTCCATCAACCTGATCTGGCAAAAATCACCACCTTAACTGCTCAGCAAATATCAATTATTGCAGGCATAGCGGTGGTTTCTACAATTGGTCCATTAACTTTATTTCTGGCAGGTCTTCAAAAACTTTCCAGCTCTAAAGCCTCTATCGTGGTTATGATTGAACCCGTAGTTGCAGCTATTGCCGCTTGGTTACTGCTACAGGAACAATTGAGCGTACTTCAGTTGTTCGGGGCCGGATTGGTGATGATCGCCTTAGTACTCAACGCCCTCAAATAAAGTTAGTTTGTAAAAAGTTTTTACATTTTTGTGCTTTATAATCGATTTGAGCTGGAACAGATCGTGCTAAACGCTCTTTGTAATTTAAAACAAGGAGATTTCATGAAAGCTTTATTATTTACTTTAGTTTGCGTTATGTCTGTTTCATCACATGCGCTTTTAGGCGACCTAGTTAACTGCCCTGAAGACAAAATTACCTACATTGATAAATCTGAAGGTGGTCCGGGCGCTATCTGTATGGATGATATTCAACCGTCACGTACTTCTATGCACCCAGACACTCGCGTTGCTAACAAATGTAAAGCTGCTGTAACTGAAATCGCTAAAATGAATATGGACCAACATGCAAAAGCCAGTGGTTTTGAGCAATCGGACATCGGTGAAACTATTTTTGATAAATCTGAACAAGGTGATGAAGAAAAACTTTATATCTACAATGTAGATGCGTTTATTTACAAAGGTAATTACAACGTTGAAGTTAAGGTAGACTCAAGCTGTGCCATCAACTCTGTTAAAATCACAGAGATTCGTCGTGATTCAACAGCGGTTCCTGAGTAATTTTTTTAGAATTTTTTAAACGATTCCATTCTTCAATGTAAAGCCCGCAATCCGCGGGCTTTATTATTTGAGATGCATCCGGATTTATATATTCTGACTGAACGCCATCCCAACCTGTGAACTTTCGTGAAGCTCTACTAACTTCCGTTTCAAATTGAGGAACATAGTAAGCTTTACCGCCACCGTCCGGAATATCTAAAGATAAATTCGGCATAGCTAAGCCTGATAAATGCCCCCACAGCTCTTTTTGAATTTGTAGAGAGTCTTCAATGCTTGTTCGTAAGTAATCTGTGCCAATAGAAGGATCGCACTGGAACATGTAATAAGGCTTAGCTCTTAAAAACAAAAGCCGGCGCGATAACGCCTGCACAATCGCTGCGTGATTATTAACTCCGTTTAACAAAACCATCTGGTTCATAACCGGAATTCCGTTATCAACAAATTTTTCCACTGCGGCTGCTGCTTCTGCTGTTAACTCCCGCGGATGATTAAAGTGAGTCATTAAAAAAACAGGCTTTGCTTTTTTCATGATCTTAACTAACTCATCCGTTACACGCATAGGGGCCACAACCGGCATACGCGTGCCAATTCGGATAATTTCAACGTGATCAATATTTCTTAAATCAGTCAGCACTCTTTCAAGCTGAGCATCTGAAACTGTTAAAGGATCACCGCCCGATAAAATAACTTCACGGATACCTGTAGCTTTTTTTATGTAATTAATAGCCTGAGCGTACTCATCCTGTTTAATAAAGGCCTGATCGCTTCCGGTAAAATGTTTACGTGTGCAGTAGCGGCAGTAAACACTGCAAATATCCGTAATTAAAAATAATACTCGATCAGAATAACGGTGAACAATTCTTGCAACAGGATGATTAGATTTTTTTCTTTCACCTAATGGATCTAGCTGCGATTGTTTGGTATCAAATAGTTCTTTTTCGTGAGGCGCCAAAATACGGCGTATTGGATCCATAACATCGGTCTTTGAAGCCAATGAAGCATAGTACGGTGTGCTGCGAATATTAAAAATTTCTGACCCTTGAGCAAAAGCATTTAGCTCTTCAGTAGATAACTGGAAATAGGTCGAATAGTCGGCCTGATTTTTTAAAGAAGAACGAAGTTGCCATGTCCAGTCAAACCACTTTTCAGGGGCTAAATCTACTGGTCTAGGTGCACTTTGAAATACAAACTTCATAGCTTTTTTTATATACTAATAAATATGAAATACTCTACAAAAATACATCTAGGCGCGTTCTTTTTTATGACTCTTTTAACCGCTTGTGCGTCTAAACCCATTAAGAAGCCCAATGAGGTGTCCTATGGCAAAGACCCAGGTCGCAAAGAAGCCACACTTTCTGTTTATAAAACAAGCGGAGTTTGTAATGGCTTGCCTCGGGTACAAGGTGTATCACTGGCTCCGGGTTTTTGTTTAGGTGTTGTCGACACTGGCGAAGGCTTAGTCAAACCCCGTTTTGCTTTACAGCTTGATCCCACACATTTGTTATTAGTTGATATGGGCGGATGGAATGCCAATCGTGGACAATTGCACATGCTCACTTTAACTAATAAAAAATGGGTGCGCACACCGCTTTTAAATTCGGCCGCATTACCTGCAGATAAAAAATGTATTTTAGACCGCCCACATCAATTAGTGCGCGGGCCTGATAACGAAATTTATTTAACTTCGGTTCAATGTATCGCAACTATCCGACCACTTGAAAAAAACATAGTCGATTCAATCCAAATTAAAATTAATGGTTTACCAACTGATGGACTACATCCTCTAAAATCGATTGCCTTTGATGCTGCAGCCAACATTTATATGAATGTAGGATCTATCAGTGATAACTGCGAAATGGAAACTTCAGATACCTGCGCTGAACTTGAAAATCGCGCACAAATCCGTAAGTACATCCGCTTAGCTGATGGTGGTTACGACCCCAACCACGTTGTATTTGCACGCGGGCAACGTAATTCGATGGGCCTTTACTGGGATGAAAAAAATCAGGCGCTGTGGACTGCAGAAAATTCACGTGATTACATCGAAAGAAAAAATTCACAACTCAACGGTCAAGAAAAGCCGGCAGATGAGTTTAATATTTTAACTGAGAACACAGTTCTAGATTGGCCTTACTGTTACGATCAGTCTTTAGTAAGCCCCGAGTGGCCAAAAGCCGACTGTGCCAGATACAAAGCTCCTCACTTGTTATTTCCGGCCCACTCTGCACCCTTGACTTTAATGATGTACACCGGAAGTTTATTTCCGCCATGGTACATGAACCGTTTATTTGTAACTTTACACGGTTACAAAAGTTACGGACACCGAATTGTAACTTATAAACGTAACGACCAGTTACAGCCCGTAGGCGAACCTCTCAGTATCGTTTACGGCTGGGATGCAAAAGCCGGAGGCCAAATGGTTGGTGCCCCTGTGGGAATTACACAGGGTTTAGATGGCAGCGTATTTATCGTAGAAGACACTTCAGCAAAAGTTCTGCAACTTTACTACAACGCCAGCGAAGGCAACGGAACTCCGGTTGCCGAGCTTAAAGTGGGTAACTTAAAACAGGATCAAAGCCAGCTCGCAATAGATTTCAAAAAAGCAGAAGATAAACGTAAAGTAGCTTTCGATGCTAAATTAGCAAAACCAAGCGTTCCTTTATTTACACAAATTCAAACTAAGCTTTTAGATCAGCACTGCGCGCGCTGCCATGCCGGTATTACTTACCCGGGTATGCAGATTTTAAAATATGACGATGTCGGGAATTACAAAAAATTAAAAGATGTTTTAATGCCTTTACTTACAGGAAATGGTTTACCGCAAATGCCGCTCGGTGGTTTACCGGAAGAATCAAAAGATCAATTAATGGCTTTAGTTCAACAGTGGCTTGATGCAGGCTCGCCTGCTCCGTAAGGATTAATTATGTGTCAACTTTTAGGTATGAATTGCAACACACCTACAGATATCTGTTTTTCCTTTACCGGCTTTCAGACGCGTGGTGGTTTAACAGATATTCACTCCGACGGATGGGGCATTGCCTTTTTTGAAAACAAAGGTGTACGTCAGTTTTTAGATCCACAGCCTTCTTCAACTTCACCAATTGCCGAATTCGTTAGAAACTACCCTATTAAATCAAAAGCTGTAATAGCTCACATACGTAAAGCGACCCAAGGTGTGGTTTCTCTTGAAAACACCCATCCGTTTCAGCGTGAAATGTGGGGTTATTACTGGGTGTTTGCACACAATGGAAATCTTGAAAATTTTAATCCTGATTTAACCGGATTTTTTCAGCCCGTAGGTAATACCGATAGCGAAAGAATTTTTTGTTACATTATGCAAAGCTTACGCAATGAATTCGGCGACAAATATCCCGGCTCAGATAAAATCTTTGCTCATATACACAAAATCAGTTTAGAACTGGCTAAAATTGGTGAACTGAACTTTCTTTTTTCAAATGGCGAGTTTTTAATTTCACACTGCTCTACCCGCCTAACTTACATTGTACGTAAAGCTCCGTTTACCACTGCACGCCTGAAAGATCAGGATCTGAGTGTTGATTTCGGCGATTTAACAACCTCACAAGACCGCGTAGCCGTTATTGCTACAACGCCATTAACAGATAATGAATCATGGCAAGATATGAATCCCGGCAGCATGGTCATGTTTAAAAATGGCGAATTAGTTGCTGAAGCAACAACTCATGCATGGACTAAGAAGGTTGTAACAACTTAACTAAGTTAATGGACTTAGAAGCTTTTAAGTAAATCATATCGTAATGCCATCTCATAGTTTCCAAATAAGTCTTGGCTAAGTCCACATCGGCAAACCAATTTATCTGTGTTCTTTTTAAATTAACGTCGGTAGCAATTTCTTTAGCCGCTTCACCAACCAGAACAAGACGCACTAAATTATGCTCGATATGTTCTCTGAAGTAACTGTTGATATAGCGTCCGATCTTGCGATGCTCAATTTCGCTTGCATTACCCAGCTCTAGCATAGAGCCCAACACTAAAATAATTTTTTTTCTTTTGGAAATCTCACTGAATTTTTCAATACCCGCCTGCATGCTTTCCGGACTGGCGTTATAGGCGTCGTCAATAACTTCTGTGGTTCCCCAGTGGCAAAGCTCAAAACGCCGCTTCACTCCATTAAAATTTTTAAAACTTTTAATACATACGCGCATTGGAATAACAAGGCTAACCGCTACAGCAACAACTGCTGCTACATTTAAAGCTATATTTGGAAAACTGGTATCAATATCAACTTTAAGTATTTTTCCATCGACTGAGAGCTCTAATGAATACTCATTTTGCAGCAGTATCTGAACGCGATTGTGTTTTTTGTACCCAAATGAAATATAGTCCATCTTCTTTTTATGAAGATAATCTAAAATTCTTTCATCATCGCCAAAAACAACTCTGTTTTTAACATCTTTCGAATCTAAAACTGATAGTTTTTCTTTTAATAGGTTTTTCAGTGAGCCAAACTCTCCCAAATGAGCTGTTCCTATATTAATAAGAACCACTGTGCTTGGGTTTAATATCTGCAAAGGAATTGAAAAATCCCCTACTTTACGTGCGCCGACTTCAAAAATACCGGCTTTAACTGAACTGTCCACTTTGATAATCTGGCTTGCTAAAGCAATTTTAGTATTTTGATTTTCTTCTGAAATAGTCAACTCAGCCGGATTCAGCCATTGCTTGTACAGATACCCAAGCATTTCTTTTACAGTTGTCTTGCCCGCGCTACCTGCTACCACAATAGAATTTATATTTAAACTTTTACGCTTTTCAATAGCAGCATCAAAAATAACATTTCTTAAGCTTGAGTCCCTCTCGCACATAGAGGTGAGCTCTTTCCAACTGAGAGTCTGCATCTGTCTGAAATTAAAATTTTCTGTATTAATACCCATGTTTTTAAAAAATAAACTGACTTCTCGTTTTCAGAACATCGGTTAAAGATTTATTTTTGCTATAAATACTGAGCATTTCATCTGCAGGAGTTACACCGCTTTGTAGTCTTTGTTTAAAAATGTTCAGTGCTTTAGGGTTAAATCCCCAGTCAGCTAAAATGCTATCTGCATTTTTTAAAATCTCAGCGGCTTTTTCCTGAATGTCGTCAGCCTGTAAGCCTTTTTTAGCCACTTCGCCTAATTCGTAAATACGGCTTTGGTGGTTAGCACGACCCTTAAGGTTTTCATCAAAAATTAAAATCAGAAAAGATAGAATTTGCGCTTCAATTTCAACACTTGAATTAGGCATATCAAAAACTTTGAACTCAAAACGGTTGTTTTCATCTAAATGGATTTCAATCGGAGGCGCAATGTAGCTGCGCTTATGCATGCGGTAGCTTTTGCCGAACTTGCCTTTAGCATATTCCCATGGAGCCCCATTACAGAAAGGCGAAGCCACAGTTAGAGCGGAAAGCGCAGGACTGTAATAATTAATCTTTTCATTTAAGTCTTCAATGGAAAGATTCTGCACCAGTTCCTGCGGTATTCCTACATTGATATCGGGACCATACGTCGTCATCACTTCCATAGACCACTGCCAGTAATCGTGACGGCGCTTGTTTTGCGGACCAGAAAATTTAGATTCAGTCGGATGATGCGATAAACAGACTAAATCAAAGTTATTCTCATTCATGGCCTTTTTTAAACGTGTATACAAAATTTTATGAATATCCAAAGCATGTGAAATACTGTTACAAACCGGAGTTCTAATTTCTACGCCTTTAGGCAAAAGTTCTTTGGCTTGAAAAGCCATATCAGGCAAGTGATAACCTTCAACCACAAATGGCATAAGCTTAGTTTGCGGCGGCTCAAGGTCCAAACCATCACAGCTCGGAATTCCATCTAAAGGAATTTGTTCAAAAATACCGTTTAATTGCTCAAAAGAAAGTTTTTGATGCCAGAGCGGCGTAAAGTCATTTAAAGAAACTAATACATATTCCGACTCTAAACCAAAGCGGAATTTTTCAGATAATTTTTTTTTGTCCTGAGTGCTGAAATTATTCATCATATAGCTCTCTTACGTTTGATTCTGGGTTGATAGTGTTTAACGGCTAAATAAATGCCCGAAATTAAAAGAAAAAATACACCTATCGCACTAGGAAAAAACAATCCATAGCGTACAATAGGACCAAAATAAGCGCCTTCATGTAATGAAACTAAAAATGACTGACGTCTTTTCGCAGAGCTTTTAATTTCGCCGGTGCTTCCGTCAATTTGCAGTTCCCACATGTCGACTTTAGAACGAACACGGATGTTTCCGGTAGCAGGACGTATATCAATCTGTGAAACATCTTTCCAAGAAGCAATTTTAGCTTCAGGAACTGATTTTGAAATATTTAAAATATCATCGAAGCTCAGTTTTAACTCCGATTTAAATTCAGGATAAGACGGCTGCACCCAGGTATTAAATCCCCGGGTGGCCATAATAATTCCAGTAATAACTGTAACTGAAAAAGGAACCGCTACGAATATTGAAACCCAGCGGTGCCAGTTTCTAAAAAATAACTTCATCTTTATTTAAGACCTTGTTCTGTTGAAATTTCTAAAGCGCGGTTTTTAAATTTGGTGATTTCGTTTATATCAAAAGTAGTGTTGAAACCAACTTGGCCGAAAATTTTATCTAATTTTTCAGATTTAACAGCAGGATTTGCAGGGTGTTTACCTGTAATTTCACTTAATAACAATTGAGCTTCTTCTGTTAATAACCAGGCTGTGAAAGCATTGGCTTCTGTTTTGTGCTCGCTGTTTTCAAGTAAAGCAATACCATCTACGTTAATGTGAGCGCCGATATCGTTTTGGTTAGGAATGATAGCTTTAACTTTAGTGTTAGGCGTAGCTGCTAAGTGACGAGTGTAGTAATAAGTATTTGCAACGCCTACTAAACAAGTGCCTTTTTCGATACCAGCTATAACGCCTTCTAAGTCTTTTTCAATTAGAGGAATCGCCGCAGAGTTAACAGCCCAAGTCTTAAGAACCTCTGCTGTCTTTTGCTCGCCCCAAGTACCTATGAAAAAAGAGTGTAAACCCATCGTGTACTGAGCTTTTTTCTGTCTTAAGCAAAGTTTACCTTCAAATTGAGAATTACCTAATGATTCGTAAGTTTGTACGTCAGCAGGATTTACTAGTTCAGAGTTGTAGTAAATGATACGTGCACGTTTAACTAATGCAATCCAACGGTTGTCGCTGTCTTTTAATTGCATTGGCCAGTCACGAGTAGCTTCGATGTTTAATGGCGCAACCATTGCGTTTTGACCTAACATATTTAAGAAATCTGCATCTTTAGTGTGTACTAAATCAAATTTAGCATTTGCTGTACCATTGATCATATCAGCCACGATTTTTTCGTCGTATGTGTATTCAACGCTGAAACCGTAGTCTTTAGCGTATTTAGAGTTAAATAACTCTACTACCGGACCGGCTTGTTCTTTAGGGAATTGTCCTACCCATTGAACCGTGTTGTCAGCCAATGCTGAAGATAAAATCAATTGTGCGAATAGAATAATGAATGTTTTTTTCATTTAAGTTGCTCCTTAGTTAATAAATTTGTTGCTTAGATAATTGAGAACAGGAACAAATGTAATCTATTTGCGTAATAATTTTTTTATGAGAATCAACTGCAAGCCAATTGAAAATCAGATGAAATTTTCTCTGAAAAATATGTAAAATCAGTTCCAAAATGGGACAGCCACTCCGCGCGCAAATTGCGCAGCACTATTTATTTCATTTTTTTTAAATAGCTGTTTTTATTTAACTAATTAGATTTTCTCAATTTAATCCACCAGAAGTTTTACAGGCATTTCATTCTGAAACGTTATTTTTATTCATTTTATCTGAATTAATTCCAGCACTTACATACGCTGTTTCACTCTGACATATGGTCCGTGGTTCGCTTTTAGTAATAGGTGAAGGTATTAAAAAAACGACAACCTGGATGGTTTGTCACAAAAATGGAGGATTTATGAAACAGTTACCTAAAAGCAAGTGGATCTTATCAACACTATTAGTAGCAGCCCTAGGGAGCCAATACTATTTCTCAGCATCATCTAAAAATATAGGTGAAGTTGATATGTCATCGTATGCGGTAACACTCAGCGAACAACAAATCCAATCATTAAGTGATTTAACAAATGCAATACACGCAGCCAAACGCGCAAGCGGAGATAGCTCACTAGTAAGTGCAGACCTTTCAGTAGTAGTAAGACCAGCCAGCGCAGATGCAACAACCGCAAGACCTGCAAGTGTTGACCTTTCAGTAAGACCTGTAGTAGCGACGCAAGCCGCAGCTCCAACTATTTGTGAAGATTGCGTACAATTATCTAAAGCTGAAGCAGAAAGATTACGTCAAATTTTATTAGAAGTAGCTGGTAAAAAAGAACAAGAGAAAAAAGAGCCAGTTGTAGTTGAAACAGCTGCAGAAAAACGTAAACGTGAACGAGAAGAAAAAGCCGAAGCAAAACGTTTAGCAGCTGAAGAAAAAGCTGAAAAATTACGTGATGAAAAATTAGCGCGTCATGAAGAGTTTGCTGACAGAGCCGAAGAAATGGCTGAAAAATGCCAAGGCGAAGTAAGCTGTTTAACTTCAGGCTATTCAAGCTTATTGTTAAGATTCTCTGGTAAAAAGAAAATCGACCTTTTTGTTGCACAAGCTGCTTTCAGAAAACACATAGATCCACACTTAAAAGCAGCTCTTTCTGACCCATCAAAAAGTGAAGCAGCAGTTGAAGCATTAAATTCTATCACACGCGATATCCCATTAGAATACCGCGCAGTTAAAGAAACAGCTATCAACACTGTGAAATCGGTTGTAAGCCAAAGAGCTATATCAGCCAACACCAACTTCCGTTTAGCTGAACAGTTATCAAAAGCTAACAAAATAAATGAGTCCTTCTCTGTAGGTCAACAAGCCGAACAGGATGCACAAGAGTTCTCAAGCATGGCAAACCTGTACTCATCTACTATCAACTCAAGCTTACAAGATGTTAGTGACAGCGTTACTCAGCTGTTTATGAAAAATAACTTTACTCCAGAACTAAGTAAGTTATTCATGAACATGCGTTTAACAAATCAAAACTTAGCCACAACAACAACTAATGGAACTACAACAAATCCATTAGCTAATCCAGCACAACCAACTCGTGGTGTTGTAAGAGGTGGCGACACAACAAACAACAACGGCGCAACACAACAAACAACAACGAATCCATCAACAGGCAATATGTTAAACGGTGTACAATTCGGAACTCCACAGCAAGGTACACGCGGTAACGGTAGAACATCCTACTAAGCCAAAAAAATTCAGAAATGATCAGTAACTCCAGCCGGCCCAAGATGGGCCGGTTTTTATTTCGCACCATGAGTTTTTGGATAAAAAAAATCCGGCGGGGATTTCTCCCCGCCGGCCCTGCTCACCACCGCACTCGTTGCGATCATGATGTAATCTAAGCTGTCGTACTAGCTGCAAAACCTGTTGAATCAAAAGGTGATGGCGGCTTTTGTCGAAAATCCTATGTTGTATTTATTTTCGAGGTTTGACGCTCCGTTTTTCCACGCGGACCCCGGAAATAAAACGCCGAGTCCATTTGACCAAATCACGCGTTCGCGCGGCTTGTAAATAAACTCGATATCCAATTCTGTACCTAAATCTTTAGTTGTGTCTAGTGTTAAAGTTGGATTTGTAACTAATTGTGCATAAATCAATGAAGAACGAATATCCAACTTATCATTCCATTTATATTTCATACTCGGCGCCAAGTAAGTAACATTGCCGATGGCTTCATCA
Source organism: bacterium (assembly GCA_019752925.1). GTDB lineage: Bacteria > Bdellovibrionota > Bdellovibrionia > Bdellovibrionales > Bdellovibrionaceae > Pseudobdellovibrio. The sequence goes on along the minus strand of JAIELP010000006.1, from coordinate 425,783 downwards.
TCAGCTGAATTTCCAACTGATAAACCATCAGCCGCATCGCGAGTATGAAGAAGACCTGTTGTTAAGAAATCTCGTTGTCCCATTCTATGATTAAACAATAACATCGCAACATCATAGTTTCGGTCAAACTGATATCCCTCATAGACATCTGTTGTATTAGGATTATCGCCGCTAGCTATACCGAACTTAGCACCAAACTCCCATTTTTCATCTTCTTTAGCTGGAAATAAGAGTTCCGCAGCTATACCGTATGAATTAAATTTTAAATTACTACCAGCAACTACCAAGCCCGTGTCACCAGTTAAGAAACTGGTTTCAAGTTTGAAAGAAAAGCTTTCCCATTCGCGACCGAGGAACAGGTTTACGGTTTTTGTACTCCAAGCACCATTAACAGCAGCACCACCAAAAGGTAAAGCACCCGGGGCTGTTAATGCATCATTAGATTCAAAACTACTTTTACGTGTTTGCTGGATAACACCGGCCTGAGCACCGTTATCTTTGTTGTTGTATTCAAATACAATTGTTTCATCAGAAGCTGTAACGCCACGACCGTAATCTTTTTGCGAAACTTTAGATAACATTGGCATAAATGAAATATTATCAATAATAAATTTATAAGCTACACCATCACGCGTATCATACCAATGATCAAAAGGCTTAAGTCCGGCACTGTAAGTCATACCTAAACCAAACTCAAAAGGTGCTCGGCCTGCAATCAAAGAACCATACTCATGATTTACATTTAAGTACAATTGGCTAACACCAACTGAACTAGTTTCCTGAGTTTGTGAATTAATACGACGATCTAAAGTACCGCCACCGCTACCAAATACAGATCCTAATTGTGAATTTCTGTATGAAGAAACTGTGCTACCTAAAATATCAAAACGCCCAATGATATTAATACCATCTGAAGCAACAATTTTAGGATTCAAGTACAAATACTGTAAGCCGTATGTTTTAGGAACTTTCGCGTTGGTATCTAAACTTGGATTATCAATATCATTAAATTCAATACGGTATCCACCCGACCAATCAATCGAAATAGCCAATGCGGCCTGTGTAGATAAAACTAAAAATGTTAATAACAATAAACGCATAATTATTCCTTTAAATTAATTTTGCAATATACCCATTACGTCATATTCATGAATGATCAGGAGATCTTCCGAATTAAATTTAACTTTTGTTCCGGCGTCTTCCCAAAATAAAATTATATCCCCCACTTTTACATCTAGAGGACGCACACTGCCTTTTTTGTTCATTGAACCCTGCCCCGCAACCAGAACAGTTGCTTTCAAGTAGCCTTCAGCAATTGAGGTGGCTGTATCCGGTATAATCAATCCCCCTGGAGTCATTCTCTCAGCGTTGATCAAACGCACAACTAAACGATCTTCCAAAGGAGTAATAGCTTTTGAGTAATCTACTTTTACAACTGGGGAGAGCTTTGCAGCTTTCAACTTAGGCTGAACGGTAGTTTTAGTTTTCTGAACTACTTTATTTTTTTTTGGCGCAGATTTTTTGATAACTTTTTTAACAGGTTTCTTAGCTGCTGTTTTTTTTACAACTTTTTTGACGGCTTTCTTAACAGCCTTTTTTTTCTTAGTTGCCATGGCGTACACTTTCCTCTTCATAATATTTTTTATACAAAATGTCCCATTCGCGGGTGCCTTCATGAACATCTCGCTTTAGTGACGCTACTTTTTCACGGGCTTTTTTATCAATTTCCGCATCGGCTTTAACAAAAGCTACAATTGCAGTTCTTGCAGCTCTCAGTGCGATGTCATCATCTGAAAAATCGGCGATGTCATCGCCCCAAACTTTATCAGTTACCACATGTGCTAAATGAATTTGTCTGTCTTCAGATATAATCATAAAATAATTTTTCTTTCTTTCGCCAGTTTCTGTTTCAGCATTGGAAACATTTTGTGACGTTGAAATTGACCTTCATGCTCGCGCTCCATCTGATCCATCAGCGCCTGCACATCTTGATCTAATTGTTCTTCTCTTTTAAAGTCAGCAGTGATCGCATCGACAATAGTTTTTAAAACGATTTTTTCATCGACTTTAAAAGTAATTAATCCCTGCGTCTTCCATTGTTTTAAAATTTTCTCGGAAAGCCTTTGTATTTGACTTGTGCTGAGCTTCATCATTTTATGTCTGTATGCCCCTTATTGGACTACAATTAAAGACCATTTATTCTACAATGACAAGTTTTCTATTAGTTATAGCTCTAAGCTCTAGAGCTCAGGCTTTTGATTGGCCTTTCAGCACTGAGGATTTTCAAAAAAAATTATCCTCAAAAGATCTCACCCCATCAACGCGCTACTACGCACGTGGGCCAAGCTTTTTTAGTGGCCAAAAATGGCTTGATAGCAAGTTCCATGGTCAACTTCAGCAACAAAATTACAGAATACGGGATGCAGAGCAAGTTTTAATGGCAGGAGATGCTAAAAAGCTACCTATTTCCACCTGTAAAAGCTTAACTAGCTTGGATCTTAACGAAAGTTGGCTTTGCTGGATGTGGCAAAGCCACGATCAAGAAACCTACACAGTTGTTGTAAATGACCAACAGATTATAGATTCCACATGGATTGGTGCCGCTCCGGAAAGATACTGGAAAGCCTCATTGGACCCCATTCTTGTTGCGCAATACAAAGGCCAACAACCCATTATGCAAAACGAGCTCAAGATTTCCGATTTTCCTGTTAACTGCCTAAATGCCGTTATGGCTATTGAAGACAGCGAGTTTCTGAATCACTCAGGTTTAAGCTACATGGGACTAACCAGATCGCTCATTAAGAATATTTCCAAAATGCGTTACGCTCAGGGTGGCAGTACTATCACCCAACAATTGGTAAAAAATTATTTCCTCACACCTGAAAAAACAATTTCACGTAAACTTAAAGAGCTGTATCTCGCTGTTAAACTTGAATCTGAATGGACCAAAGATCAAATTCTTGAAACCTATCTGAATATTATCTACATGGGTCAATCCGGCGCTTTTCAGGTACTTGGTTTCGGCGCTGCTTCTCAATATTATTTCAACAAACCAGTGCAGCAACTGAATTTAGCCGAATGTTCCTTAATGGCTGCCATCGTCAACAATCCCGGCCTATTTAATCCTTGGCGACACGCCGACAAAGCCGCAACCCGCAGAGCTACAGTGCTGACCAAAATGAAAGAGCTGAGCTTAATTACTGAAACCGAATTTAACGAAGCTTCTAAAGTAGCGCTGCCAAAAGAAATTAAAACCAATGCAGCCGAAACCGCACCTTACTTTTTTGAAGCTGTACGAAAACAAATGGGCGAGTTAAAAATTTCCAGCGAATCTCAAAACATTTACACCAGCTTAGATCTTGAGGCTCAACAAAATGCGCAAAGTGCTTTGCAAAAACACATTTCAGAACTTGAAAAAAACCGAAAAAATCTTATAAAAAATAAAGCTAAAGGTTTGCGCTTAGAAGGTTTGGTTCTATCCACCGAAAACCAAACGGGTTTAGTTAATACTCTTGTGGGTGGTCAAAGTTATTTACAAACTCAGTTTAACCGTGCACTGAATGGCCGCCGACAAATCGGATCACTAATAAAACCTTATGTATATTTATCAGCTTTGATTAATGGCATAGATGGTAACAAAGCAGGCCCTCTTACAATTTTGAATGATGCACTATTCATATGGAAATACGACAAAAAAACTTGGACACCTGAAAACTACGAAAAAAAATTCAACGGGGAAATACCACTTTATTTCGCACTAAAGGAAAGTTTAAATGCACCAACTGCACAGGTAGCACAAAAAGTTGGCCTTGATCAAATTATAGAACTCACTCACCAAATCGGATTTACATCAAACATGGAAAACTCTCCAGCCACAAGCTTAGGAGCCAGTGTTCACTATCCGATTGAAATTCTTGATAGCTATAGAACCTTAGCTAACCAAGGCCAGTTTACACGATCAGGTTTTATCGAAAAAATCAAAAATAAAGATAATGAAGTTGTCTATGAATTTAAGCCAAATTTTGAACCCAAACTTGAGCCCGCTTCCGTAGCGGTTTTAATTGGAATGATGAAAGAGACTCTTAAATCAGGTACAGCCAAATCCGCCGCAGCCCTGGGGTGGAACGCACCCGCAGCAGGTAAAACCGGAACTACATCCGACAATAAAGACGCTTGGTTCACAGGCTTTACGCCGTTCCAAACCACAGTGGTTTGGCTGGGTTACGATCAAGGCGCATCAAGCCAACTTACCGGCGGTAGCGGAGCTGTTCCTGTTTGGGTTGATATTATGAAAAAGAATTTAAATATCTGGCCTGATACTGACTTTAAATGGCCTGATAATGTTGAAAAGCAAATAGTTACCCTACATGGAACCAATAAAGAAACCGAAATGATTTTTAAAAAATACTAACAATGTCAGAATACCTTTACCATTATACCACGTTAGAAGCACTCGAAAGTATTTCAAAAACTAGCTTAAGAATGAGCAATATTGTGAAACTTAAAGGTGATCCATTTGAAATGCATCATGGACTAGATGTGTTTTTACACACCTTAATGGAACAAGAGATTAAAAGTGCTGATGAAAATAAGAAAGGGTTTTATAAGGTTGTTTTAAGAAAAATTATTGAACAACTTGCGCACCAAGGAAGAAACGAAATTTTTCCAAGCCTTTACAGCCTATCTTTATCTGAAGACATAAATAACCAGTATTTATGGAATACGTATGCAAAAAATGGCGAAGGTGTGGCATTAAAAATCAACACATCTAAACTACCTCTCAAATCAATATTAAATTTCAAAAAAATCAACTATGACGTAAATACTCTCATCAATAATTTAATAAAAATTATTGATGAGAGTTATCCTAGTATTATGTCTGAAAGCAAAGTTGATGAAAATAACTATATAATAAAAGCAAAAAATAAACATATTACTGAAATGAATAGTAAATCAATTTTAGAGTTTGCTTACTACAAGCCTCAAAGAATTTATATAAATGAAAATGAATGGCGTTATGTCATCAGACCAGAGCATGTTGGATTAGATTCCTCGGATCAAGAGTATATAAATTTACCTATAAAAAATAGTGAATTAATACACGGAATAATTCCGGGGGAAAATTGCAATACAAATCAGCTTATGAAAGTTTGGCCTAGTTATATTAGAGCTTAACTGTTTGCCCCTCATAGGCAAAATCCCATTTGAGATTTAAGTGGGAATATTTTTTTTCGTAAGCCTGTGAGGCTTTTTTCTTTTGACCCCAAGAATCCTCAATAGAAAAAGCAGGGTCATGGTGAGCAAAAAGTATTTGTTTAAGACCAAAATTGGAACAAATTTCAAAACCTCGATCACAAGTTCCATGTCCCCATCCTTTTTTAGCCTGCATATCAGCTTCTTCGTACTGGGCATCAAAATAAACTAAGTCGGCATTTTCGTAAAGGCCCGCATCAACACCTAAGGCCCCTTTGGTCAGGCGTACGGCTTCGTTATCGACTGCATGAGCATATACTTTATTATTTTTTTCAACACGGAAACCAAAGCATAAATCCGGATGATCCATTTTATAAGGAGTTACAGTAAAACCGTTAACCTGATTTTTTTCATGAGCTTTTAAACTATGAAATTTAATTTCGGCACCCAAACCTTCAAAGGCCACAGGAAACGTAGGCTTTTTAAATAAGCTACGGATAATATCTTCGGTTTCAGGATGCACTGAGTAGTAATGAATGGTGTAACCCTTCATAAAGTGAGGCGTAAAAAAAGGCAGCCCCATAATATGATCAAAGTGAAAATGCGAAATTAAAATATGAAATTCCTTTTGACCTTTGTAATCCGATTGATCGCTTTTAGATTTAATACCGCTTCCGCCATCAATTAAAATACTGTTATCACCGTCGGATACTTCAACACATGTGGTTGCGGTACCAAAACCGCCAATTTCAGCTAATGATTTAGATTTAATAAATTGTTGAATCTGTTCAGATTTTGAATAACCAGATTTAAAAAAATCAGCCATGATTTTTTCAATGTGCAGAACCCAGTTTTGAGTGTCGAGCGAATGTGGAATCGAACCCCGCACTCCCCAGAATTTAACGTTCATCCCCTTTAGTGTGAACCACTGAGGTATTGATGTCATTCTTGTTTGAAAAACTGGGCTAGACGAAAGATGGATTTACTTGCTAATTTTACGTGCTAGAAGTTCGTTAATTTCATTTAACAATACTTCTTTATTTATTTCTGTCGTGTAAACCTCAGTTTTCCCATCAACAGGCATAAATGCGAAGGTCTGCTTTTCTGGATAACACACACCTAAGCACGCCGAAGTTATTACGCGGATTTCACCGTTAGTTTCTTCTGCTTTTTGTTTTTTACGCACTTCAGTCTTAACTTCATCAGCTAAATTAGGCTGATTGGATTTAGCCCCGCACTTTGTACAGATAAAAACAGAACCTGTTTTCCAAGGGGTTTGATTAATATTAGCCATTTGCACCTCTGTTCAGCTCTGTTGTTACTATACGCTTTAATTCCTCGGTTTTCAACTTACCGAGCTCTGTGCGAGGAATCTGTTTCAGGAAAACGCGCAGAGATATTTTTTCAAAGGGTCTGCATTGCTGATTAAATAAGTTCAGAATAGTGTCGATCTTTTCTATAGCCACAGAGTTTTCCACAGCCAAAACCAGCTCGTTTTCTTTTCTCGCATCCACTACAGATAGTAAAGCAATTTTATCGCTGTGAATATTTTGAGTTAAAGCGATTTGCGCTAACTGGTCCCGCAATAGTTTCAGAGAAACACCTTCACCCAAAATTTTAATATAATCATCGGCACGTCCCAGAAATTTAATGATTTTAGCATCACCAGAAATATCAACATTATCTTCCGTATCGTACCAATCAGAACTCAAAGCTGTAATTACAGTTTGATTTCCTTGCTTTTGAATACTGGCAGTTAGCAGAGAGTTACATTTTATACTTAACAAGCCGTCATTGCTTTTAACTTCAACTCCGGGCATAACCTGAAGCCGCTCGGATTCATTTACAGCAATCATCGAGCAGGTTTCTGTCATTCCGTAAGTTTCAACTACAGGCCAACCCAAGGCCATTACTTGTTTTTTGATTTCTTCATTTAATGAACCAGCACCCACAAATACTTTTTTTAATCCCGCTGGAGCTATTACTTTATTTTGTACTAAGTCAAAAACTTGGGCCGGAACTAGTGAAATAAAAACAATTTGATTTTCTATGATCCAATCCACCAAACCTTTATCAGACCAGTCTTTTCTAAATACAGATGAACCCGTAAGATAGGCTCTAGCATAAACACCCAAACCAGCCACATGAAATTCCGGTAATACAAGCCCCCAGTTATCTCCACGGCCCGCACCAAAATACTCAACAAATCGCTGAGCAGAGTTCAGTACACTTTGAATACTTAGAGCGATCAGTTTAACACTCTCATTTTGTTTTTTAGACGATCCTGAGCTCGCAATTAAAAAATATCCGTTATTTCCATATTGATTTTCAAATTCTCTCTGAAGATTCAATAAAACGCCGGACTCATCCTGTGAGTTTCTGGTATTGAGCAGTAATTGGTTAGGAGAGTTCAACTCAAATTTCATGAAAGAACAGTCCACTCTAATTCATTCAATTGCTCACTCATACCTATGCCATAATCGTTCAGAGCTAATGCAGAAAAATTAAGATAATTGTTTCTTTGATCAAAGTAACGATTAAACCCAACGTCTTCAAACAGATCCAGAGTTAAAAATCCTGAATCATTAACAGACTCTGACTGTGCTATTCTTAATGCATGAGCCACGCCAACCGGGTGATCCATAGCCGAAGTTAAGACTATAAAATTCATATCGCCGCTCACGCGTTGACGGCTAGGCTTAATAATTTTGTAGCGGGCCAGCTCACTGCTGTATTCGCTATCCTGAAAATCAAAAGCCAAAGGAATAACTTTATTCCATTCTAGCCATTTGCTGCTAATGACTGTGGGGTCTTCAATATACTGAATAGCTGCTTTTGCTTTTTCATTTAAAAAAGATAAAAACAGTTCATACTGGCGCTCATCTAAAGACGAATTAAAATCAAGACGAACTTTTACATCTTCATGAATATGATTGAGCTTATGGCTTAAACTCATAATATCTGAATCCACTTTAATTTTAACTGTATTATTTAAATAGTCGGCCTGATTTAGATTAAAATTATCAATGTTAGTGCATAAATAATTATTCTTAACAAATTTATTCAGTAAAAGTGATTTTTGATTTTTACGAGCCAACATATCTTCTAGTGCCAGCTCCATCGCGCGCAAAAATAAAATACCTTTGCTTTTAATTTCTTCATCTAAAGTAGCGTCGCCCAACTCAGGCTTAGGGCACAAATCCGCCACTCCCCAAAAATCACCATCAATAACTTTAATTAAAGCACCGGTTTGCACAGCGCCAGAATCCGCTGCGTTCAGCTTTTCTTTTTTACGTAAAGAATAAGGCGAATAGGCCAGCTTCATTAAATTTGAAATCCAATCGCCAATAAAATACTGAAAATTAAACTGTATCCTGACGACATAGCTAAGTATTTATTATATTCAGAACTGGGTTCTGTTCGGAATATACGTTTAGCAATAAAAATTCCTAAAGGAAATGCAAGCAATGGTACAATATAAACCCAATATCTCTGTATAGACAGCCAGTAGTAGCCACCCAAAAAAGGCGCAAAAATTAAAAATCCAATCCACAATCTTCCACCGCTTAAACCTAAGCGAACTGCCAAAGTTTTTTTGTTTACTAATTTGTCGGTATTAATATCACGTAAATTATTAATCGCAATGAGAACTGTACTTAAAAAGCCAATTTGTAAACCAACGATAAGGGCTGCAGTATTATAAACATCGGTTAACAGATAAAATAATCCACCTACTGCTATTAAGCCAAAAAATAAAATTACAAACAAATCTCCTAAACCATGATAAGCCAAAGGCATTGGCCCTGATGTATAAGCATAGCCCATTAAAATCGATACCACTCCAATAGCTAAAATAGGCATCCCACCCTTAATAACCAAGGGGATACCGAAAAAAGCTGATAATAAGAAAAATAACGAAGCTACTAACATAACTTGTTTAAAAGTAAATATCCCCTGCTGGGTAACACGCTTAGGCCCAATGCGAGTTTCAGTATCGGCTCCCTTTTTAAAGTCCATGGCGTCGTTCACCAGATTAGTTCCGATTTGAATGCAGAAGCTTGATAAAAGTGCGAAAACTACAATCCACCACTCAATTGAGTAACCTAAACCACGAACTAATCCCACAGTTGCTATAATAGGCACCAAAGATGCTGATAAAGTCTTAGGACGCGCCGCTAAAATCCATGCTCTTATATTTGTCATCAGGACAAACTAGCAAAGTTTTGCTAGGCTGAAAATAGGTTTATTCGCTATTTCGTGAAGCAGCGGTCATGTTTAGAGGGGGTCCAAATGGAAATAATCATAGCTATAGCAGCCTTTGTAGCCGGTGGCGGAATCGTAGGCTTTTTAGTTTATTCAAAATACTCTAAATACCCTGATTTGATCTCTCAAAAAGAGGTTGAGCTGCAAACATGGAAAACCAAATATGAGTTAACACAGGAAAATGTTAATCAGTCTAAAAGCGAAAGCTCGCAGTTACAAAAAACTCTGACTATGCAGTTTGAAAACTTAGCGCAGAAAATTTTTGATGAAAAAGTCTCAAAGCTCAATGAAAATTCATCAAAAATGTCTGAACATAATTTTCAACAATTAACAGGTCTACTCAATCCTTTAAAAGAACGCATCAAAGACTTCGAAAAGAAAGTAGAAGACACTTACGTTAATGAACAAAAAGATCGAAGCCATCTTAAAGGCGAAATCTCAAAACTTTTAGAGTTGAACCAAACGATGTCGAAAGATGCTCAGAATCTGACAATGGCTTTAAAAGGAGAAAACAAAACCCAAGGTAACTGGGGCGAAATGATTCTTGAAAATATTCTAGAACGCTCGGGTCTTCGTAAAGGTGAAGAGTACTTCACTCAGGAAACAGTAAAAGATTCTGAAGGAAAAATTCTGCGTCCGGATGTTATTGTTAAACTCCCTGACGGAAAACACCTCATCGTCGATTCAAAAATGACATTAACAGCTTATGAAGCCCATGTTTCAACAGACAATGAAAGCGATAAAGAAAGATTTGCTTCAGCCCACGTTGAATCATTAAAAGAACACATCAAAGATTTGTCTCAAAAAAAATATCATCTGGCGGAAAATATCATTTCGCCGGACTTTGTTATGCTGTTTATGCCCCTGGAACCTGCTTTTGCAATGGCCTTTAAACTTAAGCCTGAACTTTTCGAACAAGCTTGGGATAAAAACGTCGCGATCGTAAGCCCAACTACACTTCTTACAACTTTAAGAACTGTAGCCTCTTTATGGAAACAGGAACGTCAGCAACAAAATGCATTGGACATCGCTAAAAAAGGCGGCGACCTATACGATAAATTCGCCGGCATAGTCAGCGACCTTCAAACTTTGGGTGAAAGATTAAACTCAACCCAAAAAGTTCATGCTGATGTAATGACAAAAATTTCAACCGGACGCGGAAACCTGATTTCTCAGGTTGAAAAACTTAAAGAACTGGGTGCAAAGGCCGACAAAAGCTTACCTGCGGCTCTTGAGTAGCACCTTTATCATTCAAAACCTGAATTAATTATAAATACGCCAAATGCATATTAATACTTTTACTATGCATTTCTATTATTCGCCTTAGTTTTATATAAGCTTCTCACTTACAAAGACTTCAAGGAGCTTCATATGAAACAATTAATTTTAACTTTTGCCATCTTAACTATAGCTACAATCGCAAATGCCGATGAAGCCTTCTATCAATGTACACTACCACAAGCTGAAGAGTACCGTGTAGGCGTTGATATCAGTAAAAAAATTGCAGGCTTTTTTGACAACGACACAACTTCAATTATGAAAATCAAAGGCACTCGCCCTTCCAAAAGCACTCCGGAAGCCACAGTTATTATTTTTGAAGGTAAAGACCTTGGCGGCAGCGGCGATTTAAGACTTGAATTCAACACTGTTACCAAACGCATCCGCCTTTCTACCCTTGAAACAGACGGCACAGTTGAACTTATGGGCTACGCTCCTTGCTCTGTCGACCAAGCTTGGAACTGGTCTAATGAGGATTTAGCATCTGAATAGGCCTGTAATTAATACAAATGAGCTGAAGACTGAATTAGCCTTAAAATGAAACTAGTTTTTTAAAATCAAATGTACTATAAACCTGCTAAACCAATTTGGGGGTTCAATGAAAAGACTATTAATAGCTACAGCCATTATATTTTCAACAGCTACTACTTTTGCAGTTAGAAATCCACAAATCAGAGCTTGTTATACAGCAGGCGGACAATTTTTTGTTTTAAACACTGAAGATGATCAAATTGGTATCTGCAAATTAGGCATTTCTCTAGTTGGCGCTATAGATATTTTAAATAAAGATTCACGCATTGAAGTTCCGCTTTCTTTAAGCCACTACAAACGTGGTATTCAGGTTTGTCAGGCACAAAACGTTACAACTCTTATAACGTTTGAAGGTGAAGAGCTGACTTTCTGCCAATACAGCGATGGTTCTCTTATCGATATCGAAACTGTAGCAAGCGGCAAAAACAACGAACGCAATAAAGTATTAAATAACGTATTAGGTTTATAATCTAAACAATCTCGCCATTATTAAGCTCGATAATCATGTCGTACCCATCCAATGTCGACAGCCTGTGAGCAATCGTAATAAGAGTCATACCCTGCAGCGATTCACGAATCACCTTTTGCACTAGAGCATCAGTTTCTACATCCACACTGGCTGTGGCTTCGTCTAAGAAGATAATCTTAACCTTCATCAGCAGCGCGCGCGCCAGACAAATCAATTGTCTCTGGCCTTGCGACATATTAGCTCCGTTTTCAGCTACCTTAAATTCCAACTGGCCAGGTAGCTCTTTAACGAATTCATCCAAAGATACTTTTTTAAGTACTTCCCAGACTTCCTCATCACTCACCTGATTGTAACGGTCAATATTGCTTCTTAAAGTCCCCATAAACAGAGCCGGATCCTGCGGAATAACTGCTAAATTCTTACGTACCCTTTTTAAAGGAATCTGATGAATAGATTTATTATCTAAAAGTATTTCGCCAGAGACAATATCGACAAAACGGTAAACGCTTTGAAAAATTGTCGATTTACCTGAACCAGTTCTACCTATTAAACCAACTCGCGCTCCTGATTTAACTTTGAAACTTACATTTTTTAAAACTAGTGGAAGATGATCAGCATATCGCAAACTTACATTTTTAAATTCTAAATCACCCGACTGAGGCCAACTTTCTTCTAACTGTAAAGGCTCACCCAAATAATTTTTCTCAGCCGGCAGATCACAGTAAAACTGCAAGCGCTCAACCGAAGTCATACGCGATTCTAAATCAGAAAAAATACGAACACCCCAGTTGAGGTGACGCCAGAAATCTAAAGCATAAATTGTAACTAAACCGGCTGTACCCGCAGCGATGTAACCATGATAACTCGAAAACACCACCATTAAGCCTGTAGAAGCCGAAATACATGCGCCAATCAAAGGTAAGCGTGTAGAGAACCAACGGTTCACCATATAGTGTGTATGAAACATCTGGGTCGAATAAGTAAGCTTAGAATAAAACTGATTCATTGACCATTCAGACTGATTAAACGCACGAATAACAGGTAAGCCATGAAGAGTTTCTTTAAAGTGAGCAAAACGTGGCGAACGGGCCATAGAATCTAAACGCTTAATCTCGCGGGCCACTCGGCGGTAGCTGTTCTGTAAATTATAATACACAAAGAAAATCGGCAGTATAAAAATTAGAACTAATGGCAATATCGCAACAATCAAAATAAATGACATCGTAATATGAAATACAGAGTGGATGGTATTATCAAAACTCCACTGCAAATGTATATCCACCGACTCCATATCGCGCGAGAATCTCTGTAAAATACGTCCGACCGGTGTACTGTCAAAAAATCGGATAGGCGCAGACAAAATAGCTCTTAACATCTGATCATGGAAAGACTTACCGGCTTCAATTCCCCGGCGAGACCAGAATGAATTACTTAAAAACACCAAAAGCATCGTTAAGAACCCAAGGCCACCGTAAATCAAAATAATCTGCACCGGAGTTAACCCCGTCATTTTATCAGATTGCGAAAGCCAGATTTTTTGCAACAGCGGAGCGGCAATAACTGAAATAGCACCGATAAATAATAGTGTGAGAATTTTATTTTGTTTTGGTGGCTTGCCACCTAAGGCTTTCAAGTAATTAAAATAAACTGATTTTTCAACTGCACCGATAGCGCGGTCTTCATCCTGCATGATGCGGCTTGAATCCCCTACCGCTCCTGCCTGACTCACTTCGTGCTGCTGACTCTTGATGCCAGAGTTTTTTTCAGTCTCAAGGTTAGCTTCATGGGTTTTTAAAAATCTTTTGAAAGACGCACATGACGACATTAATTCATCATAAGTTCCAATAAAATGCTCGCCCTCTTCAACAAATAAAATATGATCAAACCTATTCACTGAAGCTAGTCTATGTGTAACCACCACACGAGTTTTATTTTTCCATTCACCAAAAATTAAATGCTCACACAAATAGTTTTCGGTACTAGGGTCCACCGCCGATAAAGGATCATCTAGTAATATAAGCTCCGCTTTAGCAATAATAGCGCGCGCCAAACTCACTCTTTGCTTTTGACCACCCGAAAGGTTCACACCTTTTTCGCCGATTTCAGTATCTAATCCTGATGGCCAAGCCAGTAAGTCGTATTCCAGCGCCGACAACTTAAGAGCTTTTTTGATATCATCTTCAGTCACATTTTCTTGGCCAAAAATAATATTCTCACGCAAAGATGCATTTATAATATATGCATCCTGAGGCACGTAGGCTCTTGAAATACGATCTGCTCCAAAAAGTACTTGTCCGCTTATGGGCTGCACTTCATCTAATAATAAATTCAATAATGTTGTTTTACCGCTTCCAACAGGTCCAACAACGGCTAATGATGCGCCTTTTTTAACACTCAAATTCAGATTTTTAATTAGGTTCTGGTTTGAGTCGTAAAAGAAATTCACATCTTTCATTTCAATCGCAGCTTCAGTGTGTTTTTTGTCGTGCTTAATTTGAACCGTGTCGGATTGAACAAATTTTGTAATACGATCAGCGCTTACAATGATGTTGATAAATCGGCCAATAAAACGCGAAAGCCCGCCAAACTGATCTTCCATTAATCCAAAAATAGATATACAGGTAAAGATCAGAGCAATGTCTACAGGTAACCCACGCAGTGTGTGAGTTAGCAGAGCCGTAAATAAAACAATTGAAGTGATCGAGGTGTAAATCAAACCCCAGGAAATTTCAGCCTGTGCCAAACGGTAACGGGCATTAATTTCTTTGGCACGTACTTCCGCCACTTCCTGTAATACGCTTTTTTCCCAAACAAAATATTTTACTACCCGGATGGCACTTAATAACTGAGTCATCAGCGTCATGCGGCGGTCGCGGTGTGACATCATTTCATCTTCTAAATGCATAAAACTTTTAGAAAGGTAGCTCGTCATAGGAATTAATAACGCCATAACTATAACTGCTACTAAAGCCGACCAACCTAAAAAGTAAAACAATGTCACAGTACAACCAATAGAAAGTACTACAGCATTTGATAAATCAATTGTTGTAATAGCGCCGTCAGCAATAGCATCTGAATCCGAACTCATATAATTAACGATATCGCCAACCTGATATTTATTTTTTGCATTCGCCGATAACTTTAAAGAATGAGAAAATATTTTTTTATTAACTAAGTTAATTGCAATCTGATTAAACTTCAGCGTTTGAAAAAAGTAATGCTGAATGGCTATACCATTACCGGCTCCACACAAACCAAAGCCCAACGCAATCATACAAAGCTGAAGCAAATCATTTTCAGAAAAATTTCCGGCCTGTAATCTTGTAATAAAACTATGAACTAAAAACGGTGTTGCAAAAGAAAATGCACTTCCCAGAACCTGAAACGAAATCGCTTTGAAAAAATTTTTACGGGAAACTTTAAGGAGTGAAATTAAAAAAGATTTTTTATCAGTCCAAACAACTTTAGACTCATCCCAAGGAATATCTTTAGGATTTAAATCACTCATAAGCGGAAGATGATCTTCCGCTTGAATAACACGATTTTTACCAATAGAAATAAGGCCCGCGGCCTGAGAAAAAAGAACTGCTTTCAACGACATCAAAGCAGAATCAGCTAATTAAACGCCTTGGTCAATTGTACCTTTGTTTGGATCAGTTACTTTAACCGTCATGTCAAATTGACGCCCTTGGCTCTTAATAGGAGTTTGTGGGTTTTGAACTACGCGGCTTTGCAACTTAGTAAAAATAGGTTCTTTAATTGCTAAATTATTATCCTGAAGAACGCATTGACGTGCAATTTTTTGCTCAAGATTAATAACAATCGGAGCTTTAATATTTGCAGTCATTTGAGTTGGATCATTTGGAATAGTAATAATGCTTAAAAATGCAGGAGTTTGCCCCGCTTGAATTTGTAAAGACTCTAAATCTGTGCGATTAAAATTAACATTGTATTTATGACCAAACAATTCCGGCTCTAAAACAGGAAATGCAATCGACGGAAGTTCGCAACTTTGTAACCATGCAAAGATATCGTCATTAGGATCATCCAATAAAACGAATTGGCGTAGGTCTTGGAAGCCTAAGAGACCTTCCTTAAAGGTTAAAACGTCTTCTGGATTTAGCTGAACTTCGCCAAATCGAGATGTTTTTATAACCACATTTACCTCCTGCTGATAAATCAGACAAAGTACCTAACCATTCCGGTTAAATAAATTCTGGACTTAAATCGAGGTCTTATCAATTTTATTTTAATTAACGCTATGAATTATTTTCAATGAGGTCTTTACTCGGACTTTAAAAGTTTAGAAATGTCCTTAATTTTGTCTGAGCTCACCTGAACGGATTGATGGTTCTGATCTTGAATGGCCATATAGACTTCTTCCCTATGGATTTTAGTATCCTTAGGAGCTTCAATACCGAGACGTACTTGTTTACCCTTGATTTGCACCACGCGAATCTTGATGTGATCATCAATCGCGATGCTTTCACCTAACTTCCTTGTAAGAACGAGCATGACTATCTCCTTGTCAGCGGCAGTAAACCCTTATCGGTTGTATTTTGCGAAAGTTTAATTATTTCTTATGAGTACGAAAGTCAAGATAAGCACAGGTATTTTTTTGAGTTGTGTAGCTAATAGTTGCAGATATCTGTCACAATCTTAAATTTAACAAATTTTTTATGATGAATGTCCCGAAATAGCTGCAAATACAGCAAAAGCCACTATTTTAAGAAATCCAGTAAACTCGTATTCAGCATACGACTTGAAGTTTCAAGCGTGCCTTTAAGAGTGGTGTCCGTCTTTGAAAGATCCGACATCGTCTGGAAAAGATCTGCATCTTCAATTTGTGAAGTTAATGTCTTATTATCAACTCCCGCCTTCTGAAGCGCCTCTGAGGCCGCTGTGAGCTGATTAACACGACCACCGATCTCTGCACGAACCAAGTTAATCTGATTCAAGGCCTGATCTAACGGCTCTAATGCATCTTGAATTGTAAGTTTATCATTAGTTTTCAGAGCAATGTCTAAGCCTCTGATCAGACTAAAAATATTAACCCCTTCACCGCCGCTTATCGGGTCGTCCTTACTGATACTTTGCACACGGCCTACTGAGGCAGGCCCGCGGGTTTCAACGCGATCTTCAAGCTTCTGGTTGTTTTCAAACTCACGCTCAGCTTCTGATAATTTATACTGTTGAAGCTCATCTGTTGATTGCGGCACCACTTCAGGTTGACGGATATAATCGTCTTTACCGATCGCACGTCCTAAAAACACACGATCACCGGTTAAGTTCATAGCAACAAAGTTGCCTTTTTCATTTTGAACTTTAATTTCGCCGTCATCGCCTTTGTACTCACCATCACGGGTGAAAGGAGCTTCCTGAGTTTTAAAACCACCGAATAGGAATCTTTCCCCCACGCGTCGGTTCGACATTTCAAGAACAGAATTAAAAATTTGACCGATTTCGGAACCAATCATTGAACGCTGCGACTCGCCAACTGTATCACTGGCCGCTTGCATAGCTAACTCTTTAGTACGAATTAAGGCTTCACCTAACTGTGCTAAAGTTCCCTCTGTGGTATCCAAAAACATTTTGGCAGAGAATATATTTTTATCAAATTGCTCAGCATTTTTAAGCTCTGTGCGGTTTTGTAAAATTTTTGTGGCACCAGTCGGATCATCAGAAGGAGTAGTTAACTTTTTACCAGTAGCGGCCTGATTCTGCAATTGTGCTAATTCAGAACGATTCTTCTGAATATTTTTAAGCACCCGAGATTGAGACATCTTATCCGTTACACGCATTTACTGTTCCACCAATTAAAGTCTTTTTAAGTTTAAAACTGTATCAAACATTTCATCAGCCATGCGGATGACCCGGGCCGACGCTTCATAGGATTTCTGAAACTCAATCATCTTCTGAGCTTCTTCGTCCAAACTAACTCCACTTACACTCTCTCGTACGTTTTTAACCTGATCCAGAATGTTCTTTTGTGATTCTACATTTGCTTGAGCTTTCTGGCTCATCATACCCACTTCACCAACTTTAGAGTTGTAGAAATTGTCGAATGTAAAAGTTTTTTCGTCGCCCATTACTTGCTTAAATTGCAATGAGTGAATAACATTGGCTGTTGCATTATCGCCGGGAGCATTAGGCCTCGCTGCAGCTGCAATTCGTCCAACGTCTTTAGCAATTTCTTGATTTACTTTTAAATTAGCTATATCAAAACTTCCGTCTTCAGGAAGCTCAAAAAAGTTAATACCTTGCTTGTTGTAACGGTCAAAACCTTCTACATGGGCTTTATTTACTTCGTTGGCAATATTGTAAGATAAATCAGCAAGATCGTCTCTTAAGTTACTCACCATACCATCGCGCAACTCCAGAGCTCCGCCTAAAGCACCTTTTTTAAATTGTTCAGTTATATCCGTACGTGTTCCACCCTTACTCATTTCAAACATTATCTGAGTTTGGTCAAATTCGTTGGTCGTAGTTAAAAGCTCATTATGCGAAGTGCCCGCCACCAGCACACCCGTTTTACCAGCAGTGATATTGATCATTCCGGATTTATTGTCTTCAGCGTAAGAAATATCGATTTTTTCAGAAACTTTTTTAACTAAAAGATCACGGCGATCACGTTCGTCATTAGCTTGTGCACCAGTAATTTCAATCGAATTGATTTTATCATTCAGCTGCGCGATTTCTTTAATGTGCGCATTGACTTCTGTTACACCTTTTTCGACCATGTTATTCAATTCACTTGATACCGATACGATCTGACGATCCATATCTTGAAAGTTTTTAACAAGTGCTGTGGCATTATCGCGAACAACTGTACGAGTAGTTAAGCTTTCCGGATTATTGGCTAATTCACGGAAGCTGTTAAAAAATTCCGACATTGAATTATTCAAACCTTTAACTGTCGACTCATTAAAAGCAGATTCCAGCCTTAACAAAGCACCCGAACGACCTTCTAAGAAAGCAAAATTAGATCCTTCTTTTTCAATTTGCTTTTCTAACCATGGATTATTAATTCTATTGATAGAACCTAATCTTGAACCTGTGCCCTGACGTAATTTTCCGTCGTTAACAGCAGGATTAGTCACAACGTCTACACGCTGACGGGAATACCCTTCAGTTGATTTGTTAGCAATATTATGGGAAGTCGTATTGAGTGCAGACTGGCTTACTGCCATTCCGCGACGACCCATATCTAACAATCCGTGTATCTTGGCCATCCGTGCCTTTCTTTCTTAGTTAAGCTTCCTTGCTTACTAAGTGCCCTGATTTATCGTACCCTTGTTGGTAAGTTCCTTTTTTCTGATAAGTTTTAGAACCCATTAAGGATTCTTTAATATTATCCATAGCTGAGTTCACTGTATTTAGCGCTGATTCAGCGTAGGTAGCATTCTCTTTATTAAATTCAATAAGACGTTTTGTTAATAACTCCAGAACCGAATGCACTGATCTTAATTTATCAGCCTCAGCTCCGCCGATCTTCTGCGCAATTTCTAGCAAACGGGGTTCAGTAGCGTTGGCTCCTACAACCTGAGCCAACTCAGTTGCGTAGTTAACGCGTGAGGTTTCAATGTTTTTAATTTTTGTAAGGATCTGCTCTTTTGTAGCATTGCTTTCGTTAAGCTTTTCCATATCAGATTGGATCAAAAGTTCTTTTTCTTTACGAACGCACTCAAGCAATAATCGGTACTGCTTGGTCATCTCATCTAAATTTGTAACTAATTTTTCAAAACTTCTTTGCTTCATTTCGCCCTCATCCTTGATAGCGATACCGTTATTTTATTATTAAAAACTATTCCTCTGTTTTAAAAGTCATCAAATGCTCGTCGACCATTTTGTCGGCAACGGCTTTTGCATCAACTTTGTATTTACCTTCGGCAATTAATTTTTTAAACTTTTCAACTTTAGCAGCGTCTACATCAGGAGAATTTTTTGCAGCTTCTTTGATTTTTTTAATTTCTTGAACTCGAGGAGACAATTCCACTTTAGTTGCTTGCGCAGAGGATTGCGTAGCTCCAGCTTCAGCGTTGGCAGGCGTTTGAGAATTATTTTTTACCGCACCTGCTTTAGAAGCATTGGCTGATTTTTCCGAAGCTTTTGCATCCGAAGTATTAATATTTTGACCAACTTTATTGTGGGTAATTTTCATTGAGAACCTCCAACCTATTTACTAGTGTATCACAGTGAGACAAATGTACCAAATCATTCTGAGACATTCGGCTTAAGAGTCCAAATCAAAGGGCTGGCTGAGCTCGTCCAACCCAACTGTTGTCCAGCCGCAATTGTGTCACCAACCGACAATTTCTGTTCAGGACCAAGCCCAGTTCCGCGTGTCAAAATGAGACTTTCAAGCCCATTGTCGTGTTTAATACGGTACTGCATCTGATCCATCTCTAAGTATTTTTTATCTAGCAAAGTTCCGGCCCAAGGGCTGGTGATTTCGGTTTTATGGTTTTCTGGTGACTGAAATTTAAAAGTCATAGAATCTGCGCCGGTAGCATTTGTGTTATTGCCACTTACCAAGCCTGAAAAATTTGATTTTTGGTCCAGATTCATCGGCCCGTGCGGCTTTTCCATGGCGGGTTTCAAACCCATTGCGGTTCCGTACTTATCCATAATCTGATCGTAAATTAAATTGGAAAGTCCGATTCCACCGGCTTTTCCCCATTGCTCCGAATACTGATCATCTAATTGATCACGGAAAATCTTTTCGGCATTGTTCTGCTTGATGAATCCACCTTCCTGAACAGTGGACCGCATCTCTTTCATCATGGCGCGGATGAAATGTTGCTCATACAAATCAGCAACCTGACGAATTTTATCGTCGGTTACTTTATTTGTTTTTTCGGCTAAGGGAGCTGATTTTATCGGATTCAGCTTAGAAATTTCGCTCATTTTTAATTCACATCCTGTGAAGTTTTAGGTAAAAAAATGGGGAGTGTCCTTTCAATTTCTTATCGCGTCCGTGCGATTTTTCTGAGTGCAAGTGACGACTTAAACATTCATCCGTGATTGTTTTTGTCATTCTGACGTGAAAACTTCCTGCGAGGTTCGTTAACATTATCAGCACCCAGACCATCCCTGGTAAATGAAATTTGAGGACCCTCCCCTATCACCGGCACTCATCCGTGAGTATCGATGAAAAAATAATTAAATCTACATCGTCTCGAGCTCACCATGTAAGGCCCCTGCGGCCTTCACAGATTGCAAGATCGATATTAAATCTTTAGGTGAAACACCAAGCTTATTTAAAGCCTGTACTAAATCACCAACGTTGGCGCCGGCATCAAGCACCGTCACTTTATCTTCCGCTGATTCTTTAGATTTTTTATTTTTATCATCTGAAACTTTTAAAGTTAAACTTCCATGACTTAAACCCACTTTAGAAATCTTAACTTTTTCGCCGATCACAATTGTTCCGGTTTTTTCGTTAATTACAACACGTGCTTTTTGATCTGGATTGATCTCAATTGCTTCAATTGTTGCCATCAGCTCAACACCCTTATTTTCATAAGAGAACGGCGTAATGATATCAATCGTGCCGCCGTCTTTAGCTGTGGCGTACTGTCCGCCTAATTCTTTATTAATTGTTAAAACTGTTCTTGCTGCTGTTGTAAAATCCGGATTGTGCAATGTCATTCTGTACATTTTACGAGTTGCAAAATCTGCCTGAATATCTCTTTCGATCATTGCGCCATTCGGAATTCTACCGGCAGTAGTGTGAACTTCCTTACCGTCACCGATAACTGATAAAGCCCCTTGTGCTACTGCAAATACTTCGTCGTTACCTGCACGTAGCGGAGTTTGTAATAAGGTACCACCTACTAATGAAGAGGCATCACCTATACTGTTAACTGTAATATCTAAAGGATTACCGGCTTTTGCAAATGCAGGCAAAGTTGCAGTTACAATTACCGCCGCAATATTTTTACTTTGCAAATCACGTCCTTCAATCTGCACACCCATTTTTTCAATCAAACGGGCAAATGATTTGCTAGTAAATTGTGAATTTGAATCTCCCGTACCTTTTAATCCAACGACCAAGCCGTATCCAATTAACTGGTTCTCACGCACACCGCGAATACTCGCAATATCTTTGAGCCTTGCCGCAAAACTAAGACTACTAATTAAACTAATTGTGGTTAACAGCGCTAATCTCATCATTCAGAAGCTCTTTTCACGTGAATTACATCATATTGTGCATCCAATAATTTATTAGAACTTACGCCGTTGTCGTTAAAATCCTCAGCTCGAATTAAAGCCGTCGCGATAACTTTGTAAGGTTTTTTCTTAATAGTAAGATACTGCTGACCACGAATTCGGTAAGTGTCATCCGACATTTTTTCAACAATTTTTGAGGGAATCAACTCAACCTCTTTTAAATCGAATCTTTCTTCTTTATCGTTTTTATTTGAGCTGACCGCGGCCGGCTTACGGGCCTCTGTAGCTGCTTTGGCGTCAGCCTTAGCTTTTTCCTGGAACTGTTCTTCTTCCATAGGATCTACCACCAGCTCACCTTTTGCGATTCTTTCTGCTCTTAATTTTTTCTCTTCTTCTTCCTGGGCCAAACGCATTTTTTCTGCTTCGGCATGTTTAGCATCTTCCTCAGCTTGAAGGCGCTGAGCATCTAGTTGTTTCAATAAGTCAGAAATAACTGCTACTTTGTTTTCGATCATTTTCAAAGCAGCACCTTCCATTTTTATACTGGTCGGATCACCTTCACGACGGTGTTTATTCTCTGCAAATAAATAGCTGGTCTGACCTTCCATTTTCCAAAGCGAACCTGCGGAACTGTAAAGCTCCGACTCTTCTTCCATTTTTTTACGTGTCATTCTTTTATACTGACGATCCGACGGCGGAGCCATGTTGCTGATATCAGAATACTTGGTAATTGGCTCTTCGCTTTCTTCTTCAACGTTAGTCGCGGCTTCCGCTGCTTTTGGAACTTCTGGCTGAACAGTAGCAACAGGTACAGGAGTTGTTTCCTGCTCAAGTTTGGCGATGTCTTCAGCGGTCATCAAACTGGCACAACCCTGAATCATTAATCCCAATAAAAGTAAGCCTGAAGTTTTTTTCATTATTCAATCCTCACTAAGCCGCGTTCAATAATTTTAGCAGCAAATACCTTTTGTGAATCGATATTTTTAATCTTAACAACATCACCAACAGAACCCGCCTCTTGAGCTTCAGCGGAAATAGCTACTTCAAAGTCTGAAGTACCAAACATAGCTTTAACCATTTGCCCTTTTTTCAGTACCTGTTCTTTTTTAATATCACCGTACTGAAGCACCTGTCCGGCAGTCAAAAACCTGATGGCTTGCATACCTATTACAGATTCTATTTTCTGAACCGTATCTCGCGAGTTAGTTAATTGACGTTTTTCAACTGTAAACATATCTTCCGTTAACACATCACCAATTTTAATGGAGCGGCTTACTACTGGTACAGATTGATATCTTTTAATTTCAGCCACAACCCAGCCTTTAAGATCGCTATTTTTAGTTGCTACAATAGGTAAAGTTACCGAACTCTTTGATAAATCGACGTTTAAATCCAGCGACCAATCGCTTTCCATATTTGTAGGTACGGAAGAAATCTGCACCTGAACTTCACACCCAGAACATTGTGAATAGATTTTATTTTTAATTTTACGTTCAACTTCCATTCTGGAAATTGAACCACGGCTACGGATGATTTTTAATTCACTCGGCAATACAAAACGTGCTTTGATTGATCTCAGCATTTTCGCTAGTTCGCTTTTATGCATATTATTGGCTTTACTATCTGGAATAACGAGGTCTTTCAGCTCTGAGGCTAAACTGTCATTCAAATTTTTGGCCTCAACGATATCATACAAAGAAATCTCACTACGAGGAGAAACTTCCACCGCTGATGGAATAACTAATTCAACATCCTGAGATGCAAAACAAGAAAAAGAAAATAGTAAGGACAATAAAAACTTTATCATTTGATATTAACCGCCGTTTGCATCATTTGGTCTGAAGTCTGAACCACTTTAGAATTTGTTTCGTAAGCTCTTTGAGCACTAATCATATTAATCATTTCATCAACGATATTAACGTTACTTGCTTCAAGTTCACCTTGTGCTAAATAGCCCATTCCCGCTGTTCCCGGACGAGATTCTGCAGGCTGACCACTGGCGGCCGTCGGCACAAATAAATTTTTACCTACGTTTTTAAGCCCTGCAGGATTAATAAAATTAACAATTTCAATTTGTCCTAAGTTTTGCGGCTCTGCATTTAGTTCACTCATCGATTTCACTTCGCCGGTAGGTGTAATTTCAAGAGCTGCTGAGTTCGGCGGAATAACAATTTCAGGAATCAACACATTGCCGTTTTTATCAACTACACGTCCGTTAGCATCTTTTTTAAACGAACCGTCTCGAGTATACGAAATTTCGCCGTCCGGAGTTCTTACTTGAAAGAAGCCAGTTCCTTCAATTTGTAAATCCAGAGGATTTTTTGTCATAATAGCATTACCTGAAGTAAAATCTTTTTGAACAGACGCTGTTCTAACACCTAAACCTGTTTGAACTCCTGTAGGAGTCACAGAATTTAAGCCAGAAGCCTCACCCGGATCTTTTAAGTTATGATAAACAAGGTCTTCAAATTCAGCGCGGCCTTTTTTAAAGCCTGTTGTATTAACGTTGGCAATGTTATTGGCGATAACATCCATATTACTTTGTTGTGCCACCATGCCTGTTGCTGCTGTATTTAAACTTTTTATCATTCAATTACCCCTTTGTGCTTCCGACAACGTTAATTAACTTATCTGCCATAGCATCGTATGCACTGATGGCTTTTTGTGTTCCTTCAAATACTCTCTGAGCCTGAATCATTTCGGTCATTTCATTAACGATGTTCACGTTACTGGTTTCCAAGAATCCCTGTTTAAGATTTGGAACACTAACTTTGGCGATATCAGCTTGCATGTTGGGTTTTACGGAATAATTATTACTTCCTACTTTTTGCAAACTCTCTAAATTAGATACTTGCAATAGAGAAATATTTCCGAGCTTTCTCTGACCGTCAAAAACTTCACCGCCATCAGATATATAAGGCTGAGCTAAACCCGAAAAACGTACTGTTCGGCTTTCAGGATTCGAAGTCAGGTCACCTTCAAGAAGAACAGGATGTCCATCTTTAGTTACTAACTGACCATTTCCATCTACTGTAAAGTTACCCGAACGCGTCAGTTGCACACCGCTAGGTGTTGAAACTTCAAAAAAGCCTGCACCATCAATAGCTAAATCCAACTTACCGCCAGTGTGTTTAAGGCTGCCTTGTTCAAAATTAGTATATGTACCGGTTGTATCAACAAAACCTTTATCGCCACCGTTCATATCGTAAAAACTTTCAATAGAAGCCGGAACGCGTGGAACCTGAATAACTTGAGGTTCTTTTTCAAGAGCTGTTAGGTACTCGCCAAAGGTCTGTTGATCACGCTTAAAGCCGGTCGTGTTCACATTCGCGATATTATTAGCAATCGTGTCGATCTTGGTTGTTTGAGCCAATGCACCACTTAATGCCGTATATATACCTTTAATACTCATTGCGCTTTTCTCCTATAAGATGAATTTAGCAACCCAAGTGCCACCAAGACCTCGACCGGACTTTTGTAGCATACAAAAAATCTAGACTTAATGGATTGCAGCTAACGTCCGATACGACGAAAAGCGCTCTGGACTTGAGTCTTGGGCCTGTCATGAAATTGTCGTTTGAAGCCACCTCGACTGTCAAAAATGTCCTATCGACCAATGGGCTACTTATTTGTCATACTGAATGAACTACATGAAGAGTTTATTACTTTTTCTATTTTTATGTTTCATTGCTGCACTACCTTTAAGTGCTTACTCTTCAACAGAAGTTAAACGCATACCTGTAGTTGCAAATAAAAATGAAGAGCACACTTTAACTCTTAAGCAAAAGCTAAAACTCCTCGAAAAAAAGCAAACACATAAAACTGATCATTTTATTTTTGATTTACCGGTTACATACAATAAGAAAGTAGCTGTATGGATTTCTTTTTTTCAAACACGAGGTAAAAATTTTTTCCGCAATTGGCTTGAAAAATCCACCAAGTATATGCCACTTTTACAAAGCGAATTAAAAAAAGCAGGATTGCCAACAGATCTGGCTTACATGGTTATGATTGAAAGTGGTTTTTCTGCAAATGCCGTCAGTACAGCTCAGGCTGTTGGCCCTTGGCAATTTATCGAATCAACAGGTAAAGGTTACGGTCTTCAAAAAAACTGGTGGATCGACGAGAGACGTGACATTAAAAAAAGTACTTTGGCTGCTATACGCTACTTAAAAGATTTAAAACAGGAATTCGGTTCTTGGTATTTAGTAGCTGCCAGTTATAACATGGGTGAAAACGGCTTAAGAAAACAAATTAAAAAATATGGCACAACAGATTACTGGGAATTAGTCAGACATAATGCCCTACCTCAGGAAACTCAGGATTATGTACCTAAAATTTTGGCGGCTTTGATGATAGCCAAAGCACCCAATCTGTATGGTTTCCGCGATATCGATGCTCAGTATCCTCTTCAATACGAAGTGGTTTGGGCTCCGAGCGGTACCGATTTAGAAAATTTAGCTGATTATCTCAACATCACCCGCAAAGCCATGAAAGAACTAAACTCAGAATTATTACTGGGTTACATTCCAAAGCAAATCAACGGGCACTATATACGCATTCCGCTAGGTTCGCTCAGCGTTGCAAAACAGTTTTTCCGTGATCAAAACAAAAAATTTGCGTTAGACTAACAGTCTATGTCACATCCCACACTTATCGTTCAAAAATATGGCGGAGCAACTTTAGCTGATCCCGCTAAAATTAAACAAGCTGCTAAGCGAATTTTTGATCTCCATCAATCGGGAGTTAAAGTTGTAGTGGTTGTAAGTGCTATGGGACAAACTACAAATCAGTTAATTGAATTGGCTCATCAAGTATCTGCGCAACCCACATTGCGCGAAATGGATATGCTTTTAACTGTTGGCGAGCGCATCAGTATGTCATTGCTAAGTATGGCCCTTAATGATCTCGGTTGTGCCGCTATCAGCTTTACCGGCAGCCAAGCCGGCATCCTTACAGATGACTCCCATGTAAATGCCAATATTGTAGACGTTAAAGCCTTCCGAGTTGAAGAAGCTCTTAAGCAAAACAAAGTGGTTATCTTAGCCGGATTCCAAGGCGTCTCTCAAAACACAAAAGAAATCACAACGCTGGGCCGCGGAGGTTCCGATATTACTGCGGTAGCCATGGCTTCTTATTTAAAGGCCGATCGATGTGAAATTTTAAAAGATGTCGACTGTGTTTATACTGCTGATCCAAAAGTTATTGCCCATGCTAAACCGATAAACGAATTGAATTACCAGCATCTTCTGGAAATGACTTCTTGGGGCGCTAAAGTTTTACATTATCATTCTGTAAAATTAGCTGCTGAAAAAAATGTTACACTATATGTTGGCCCTGCCGCACGTGAAAATACAGTTGGAACAGTGGTTAATCACAATATTAAATTTAATAAAAAATCTGTATTAGCAATAAATTCATTTAATTGTTTGCTGGCTGTTGAACTCAATAACGAGCTCAATGAAAAACGTTTTTCTGATTTTCAAAACTATCTGCAAAAAAATCAGATCAGTAGTGTGCAACATTTACTGTCAAAAAATAATTTACATTATTTTACTGGTGCTCAAGAAACTCTTAATAGTATCTTAGCATTTGAAAAAACTCAGAAACATTTCTCAATCAAATCAAATTCAATATCTGCCGTATCCGTTACATTTACTGAAAAATGTAATGAATCAGATTTAATTGAATTTTCCGATTTACTCAAAAAACAAAACATAGAAATATTAGAAAATTTCTTTGAATCGAACAGTTTGCATTTTTTTGTTAACTCTCAACAAAAAAATGCAACCATTGAACACTTCCACTCACAAATTTAATTACTTATGTTTTAAAGGTGATTCTAAGAAGCTATTTGAATTACTTGAGCAGGTTTCAGAGTAAAGGCACGTGTTCACCATTCTCCAGATATCCTGATTTCTTGAACCAACACCTGACTTGCCGGCTACGCCGCGCACAGGTCTAAATTTGCTCGCATCAAATTTACTTTTTGGATCGCCCTTTAAATTGCCGTTGCCTGAAGCCTTTTTGCTATTGAATGCATTCGACACAAAAGTTTTAGCAGCACCGAATAATCCACTAAGACCGGATTTTTCTTCTTCAGCCCCTGGTTCTGCAGCTGGCTCTCCGCCACCAGGACCGCCACTAGGACCACCGCCGCCACCGACCGAAGGACTGTTTCCACCCTTAGACGGTTCTAATTTTAAATTAGAAGCAGGCCCATCTTCAGGCTTAAGACCGCCTAAATCTGCAGGGCCCGGTTTTAAGTCTGACACTGGATTAGCTACAGCAAAATCACCAGTAGCTCCTTTTAAATCTCCACCAGTAGCAAAGTTAGATAATCCACCACTCTTTTCTCCATCCGGACAGCCCGCACCTTTTGGATTTAACTGACAACTACAAAGCTTAGCATCGTATGTAGATCCCGGAGTGCAAACACCAATAGCACCATATTGTTTACAACCCGGCAAATCCGGATTCGACGTACAATTTGATGGTGGAACAATCTTATCACATGGACCAGTGGCTCCGCTGGATAACTTGCACATACAAGTCATTGATGCCGCCATTGACTTGCCGACACCTTCTAATGCGGAGCTAATCATAGATTTTTCATTTTTATTTATTTCACCACAAATAGCATTTCCCTGAGTAGTCACTTCATTTACAACTCTTTCACCCTCTGTAAAATAGTTCGAGTTTCTATTTGAGTCCGGAGGCTCGTCGCCACCATAACGTGTTCTTACAACGTCTGTCAAAATACCGTGGCAACGTTGTCTTTCTTTATTTAAATCTTCTATGTTACAAGCTGATGTACACGCTGTTGAAGAAGACTCACAAACATCTGATTTTTGATTTAATAAGTCATTAGCGAAACTCGCAATCACACCACCAGTAAAACATTCCTGTTGAGCGCCTGAACCTGTTTTACTACTGACATACGCTTTATTGGCAGCATCTACTACTTTGGCAGTTTCATCCTGAGCTTCTTTTTTTGTTTTATCTTCACCTTTACATTCTTTTTTAGCTTCTTCTGAGGCCACTTTACATTTATTAGCATTTTCTTTCCAAGTATCCACACATGTTTTTAAATTTGCATCTAATGTATCTTCTACTGGAGCTGCTGTTGGGGGTGGTGGCCTAGGAGCATCCACAGTAGCAGCTACATTTGTTGGTTCAACTGGAGGAGGCATGGGCGGCTCTTTACATTTTTCCGCTACTGATCCAATAGGGAAAATTCTACCGTCCTGACATTTACAAGCAATAGAGCATAAAGCTAAATCCCTAGCTTTCTCATCAGTCATTGCATTAATTTCGCTTAAACTTGCTGTGGTAAATCCCTTAGGCTGGCACTGATCCGCAAACACAGGTAACTCTTGAGCACACTCTCTAAAGCTTGATGCGTTACCCTGTTGACCACAAAAACAGTCACCATCTGTTCCCGCCGAAGGTTCCCACTTGAATACTACATTTCGATCTGTATCTAAATAGATAGATTCTTTAGGTGCAACATTCTTACAAGCAAAAACTTTTTTATTTCTCATGTTAGGTTTAGCACAGTAATAATAACCTTCGGGATTAGAATCACGCGTTCCCGCAATTATTTTTTGATATTGAGGGTTACCTGGATTAATCCATAAACCACTTGCTTTACATGCTTTTCTGGCTTCTGAATCATTATTGGCAGCCACACATGTAGCTTCTCCCACAAACTTTAAGCCCACATAATCTAAATCTGCAAATTTAACTTTACAATCAATCGTTTTACCATTTTTTCCGACATACGGTACTTTAGATCCCACTTCTGTCCAAGCCACATCGTTGACTTGAGAAGGCGAAGGCTTTGGCGGTAAACCATTTGCTAAAACCAAAATCGGCGCACATATTAAAATTAAAATATATACACTCAACTTATTTATAAACAGTTTCATATCCACCTCAATGTAAAAATCATAGATTATGACCTATTAACTTATCGGCTTTCTCAAAAATATACTTTAGAAAAAATCCCAGTTTGAGACACTCAAATACATAATAAAATGAACGTTAAAAGTACTTAATATTTCTTATGGGCCTAGAATGTAATTGTTAACATTCGACTTACAGTTTTCACCATTAGTGCAAAGATTCATCATCTTCCAGATATCCATATTTTTACTACCTATAAAGGCATCATTTGAAGCCATACCTCTAGGACGGAACTTATCGATATTAGGTTTTGTTTTGCTATCTTTCCCTAATGATCCATTTTGTTTTGATTTATCGCCACCGCTAGCTATATTACTTACAAAAGTTTTTGCCTGATTCAATAGTCCAGAAATACCTGAGCTTTCTTCAACATTAGAACCACCTTGAGGAACATCTCCACCACCTATTGGACCGCCACCACCAGAGGGGCCACCACCACCTGCTACCGGACTGGTGCCTTTTGGAGTATCACTTAATTTTAAATTAGCCGCAGGACCTGTTTGATTATTTATACCTGACAAATCTGCAGCAGCACTAGGTTTTAAATTAGCACCTGGGTTTCCAATAGATGCTTCGTTACCGCCACCTGCAGCGGCAAGATTTCCACCGGAAGCAAAGCCCACTAAGTTACCGCTTGCATCGCCACCCGGGCAACCCGCACCTTTTGGATTCATTTGGCATCCACAAAGTTTAGCATCGTAAGTACTACCCGGCGTACAGATGCTAAGTCCTACATACGCGTTACAGTTTGGTAAGCTCGGATTTTTTTGACAATCGGTAATAACAGGAATTGTACCGCAGTTATTTCCGGTATTTGTTGTTGTAACACTTGATAATTGGCACATGCACTGTACAGAAGAACGTAAGGCGCCTGCAATATCCCCTAAGAAATCACTTAAGCCCTTTTGATTTTTCTTCATGTCATCGCCCTGACAAGTCGCTAAGCTTCTATCAAAACTAGATTTAAATTCCTGAAGTTTAGCATCATAATAAGTTTGATTTACTGCAATACCATTAATTTTACTTTTGCAGCTTGTCTCATACTCTTTAATTTTTTCTGTAGGATCGCAAGCATCATTACAAGTTGTCACTGCACCGTCACAGTCACCCGATAAGCTAGTAAATGCACGCACACCTAAACTAGATGCAGCACTAGCCTGAAAACATTCTTGTTGCGCACCCGTGCCGGCTTTGGTTGATATATAGGCCTGCTGAGCCGCTTCCTTAATTTGCTGAGCTTCTTTATCTGCAGTTAATTTTTTTGAATCACACTTGTCAGTTGCTTGAGTTAAACTCGCAGTACAAGCCGCTACTTTATTTCTAGTAATTTCTGCGCAATCTTGTAAATCTTTAGTAGCTTCTGTTGGAGCCTCCACTGGAGCCGCCACATTTTGCGCGGCAGCTGCTGCATCGGCATATTTTTTACATTCTGCTACACGGCTACCTGCTTGAACTGCTGGTTTATCCGTAAACCCTTCACAAATACATGTAATGCGCTCTCTGGCTTCAACTTGTGCATCAGTAACTGTATTACATAGAGAGTTAAATGGCTCATGAGCATCTGCAACTCTTTCGCTAGGTGTAGGAGCTGGAGCTTGCACCGGATCTGGTTTTCTTCTATCTTCGAGTCGTTGTCGTCTTGTATTTGCCAATGCAGCTAAAGCCGCCTCTTGTTTTTTTCTTTCAGCCTCTGATGCAGCTGCAAGTTCTTTATCTTTTAACTCTTTAGCTTTAGCTACAAATGGGAAACTAGTACTGCAGTCTTTTCTTTCTTCGAAACTCATACCATCAAGCCAGCATTCACAAGTATTTGAATACTGAAAATTAATTTTAATTCCATTTGAAAGTCTTGAGTACGAAGACTCCGTATTCGCTAATCTACACTGATTTTTTTTATAAGTCTCTGCGGAGAATCTTAAACAAGTCCATCTGTACTGATCACCATTCCCGCCAAAGTCTACAGCTTCATAACTAAGTGGAGTGCCGTTACCACATTGTGATTTCGCACTGGCTTCCTCAGCAAATTTTTGATTTCCACGATTTTTCTGCTTTTCTTCTTTAAACCAATTTGTAACATTCAAAGCATCTGCCGCCGCACCTATACCACCCGCATTTGTCACATCTACGCACTGTTTTTTCACGCCCTTAGCGTCAACAAACACGTACTCCAATTTCATCGGAACACCGGCATAAACAAGTTGTGATATGGAATAACTACAATCGCCTGCATAGACTGAGAGCGAAATCATTAAAGATGAAATTAATATGAATAAGCGGCAAAAGTGATTTTTCCCCATAACATACCTCACTAGACCTTATCGGCAACTTTGTTTATTTCTTAATGAGATTTATCAAAATGAGACACTTTGAATTACAAAAATTCTAAATTGCCATATATTGCTTTAAGGCTTACCTTTTATGGATATTAAAGGGGTTTTTATATGTCTGCGGATAATTTTTTTGATTTTAAAGTTCAGGCTTCCAACTCACAAAATTACGATCTTTCACAACACAAAGGAAAAGTAGTCTTAGTGGTAAACGTTGCAAGTAAATGCGGTTTTACCCCGCAATACAAGGGCCTTGAAGAACTTTACCAAGGTTTTCCAAAAGATAAATTTGTTATTCTAGGTTTTCCATGCAATCAATTCGGATTTCAGGAACCTGGCTCTGATAGCGAAATTCAGCAATTTTGCTCTATGACCTACAATGTAACATTTCCAGTTCTGGCAAAAGTAGATGTTAATGGAGCAAAGGCTGACCCCATCTACCAGTTTATGAAAGAAAAAGTTCCAGGCTTATTAGGGTCTGAAGTAATTAAATGGAATTTTACAAAATTCTTAATTGGCAAAGATGGGCACGTGTTAAAGCGCTATGCGCCTAATACTGAGCCGGCTGATATTAAAAACGATATAGTTGAGGCACTCAAGTAGCTTTCTAATTCTGATACATGGCTTTGTTATTGAAGTAACTATTTAGAAAGAGGTAGTTATGGCAAATATTATGAGACTATTCACATTAAGCATGCTTTCTTTCTTGGTCGTATTCTTCTTAGGTTTCGTAGTTTCTCAAATAGCTTAATAATAAAAAGGCCACTACATTTCTGCAGTGGCCATAATTTTCCAATTTAAATTAATAAACTAGTTTAATTTTTCTTTAGGTTCAGCTTTTGGAGCTGCTTTTTTAGATTTTTTCGGCATATCTAATTCTACCGAAGCATCGTCAGCAACCATTTCACTCATGTCATTCGTCATTAATAACTGACCAATACCATTTTTAGCTAAAATAGCTTTACGTAATTCTTCTTTAACTGCTGGATTAGCCTTTAAGTATTCTTTAGCTTGATCACGGCCTTGGCCTAAACGCTCACCTTTATATGAATACCAAGCGCCTGATTTTTCAACCATATTAGCTGTAGCAGCTAAGTCCAAGATATCGCCTTCTTCAGAAATTCCTTCACCGTACATTAAATCGAATTCAACTTTTGTGAATGGAGGAGCCATTTTGTTTTTCACAACTTTAACAGCTGTTCTGTTACCTGTAACATCTTCACCGTTTTTGATAGCGCCAATACGACGAACATCTAAACGAACAGAAGCGTAGAATTTTAAAGCGTTACCACCAGTTGTTGTTTCAGGATTACCGAACATCACACCGATTTTCATACGAATTTGATTGATGAAAATAACTAAAGTTTTTGAACGGCTGATAGAACCTGTTAATTTACGAAGAGCCTGTGACATCAAACGAGCTTGTAAACCCATGTGAGAATCGCC
Source organism: bacterium (assembly GCA_019752925.1). Taxonomy (GTDB): domain Bacteria; phylum Bdellovibrionota; class Bdellovibrionia; order Bdellovibrionales; family Bdellovibrionaceae; genus Pseudobdellovibrio. The sequence continues at coordinate 392,135 of JAIELP010000006.1, read as the reverse complement.
CATTTCGCCTTCGATCTCTGCACGCGGAGTTAAAGCCGCTACTGAGTCTACTACTAATACGTCAATTGCGCCTGAACGAACTAATGTTTCAGTGATTTCTAAAGCTTGCTCACCGTTGTCTGGTTGAGAAATTAATAAGTCTTCAATGTTAACACCTAATTTTTTAGCGTAGTTTACATCTAATGCATGTTCCGCATCGATGAACGCAACTACTCCACCCTTTTTCTGAGCCTGAGCAATAGCAGATAACGCTAATGTCGTTTTACCAGAAGATTCCGGGCCAAAGATTTCAATGATACGACCTTTAGGGAAACCACCGATACCTAAAGCGATATCTAGTGACAACGCGCCTGTAGGAACAATTTCAACGTCTTTTACTAAAGAGTCGCCGGCATTCAATCTCATGATTGAACCTTTACCGAATTGTTTTTCGATTGTGCTTAAAGCTAAATCTAAAGCTTTAGTTTTTTCACCCTGTGCTTTTGGATCGATATTTTGTGTTGCCATTTTGTTCTCCCTCTTTATTTTTTGTTAATAAACTTATTTAAATGTTTTACAGCTTCAATCCCTGATTGGAGCTGCACTGACTTTCGGTCACCATTAAAATGATGTTCGAAAGTTTGTGTTTCACTTTTTAAACCAGCCACAGCTATAAATACTGTGCCCACCGGCTTAGTTGGTGATCCACCGCTCGGACCGGCAATGCCTGTTATCGAAACCGCCACTGAAACTTCCAGAGCCTTTAAAGCTCCTTCCGCCATCTCTTGAGCTGTTTGAGAACTCACGGCACCATTAGCTTTTAGTGTCTCTGCAGAAACATTTAAAAACTTCTGTTTTACTTTATTGTCGTAGCTGATCACTGAACCCATGAAAACGTCGGAAACGCCCGCCAGTTCAGTAAAGTAGCTCGACAAAAGTCCGCCTGTGCAGCTTTCAGCAAAGCCCACAGTTAGAACGTTGTCACGAAGAACCGAAACAGTGCCTACAACTTCGCTTTGTAGCTGATTACTAAGAGTAGAATGCAGGTTTTGGTTCGTTTCTTTCATATAACTTACATATGTAGAATGTGTGTAAATTAATTGACTGTCAAAGTAGAAATTTGAATTCCTAGCCAATTGGTCTGGTTATAGATGAGTTGCATCAAAATACTGCTTATAATTCCAGCAACAACGTCATCGACCATAACGCCGAATCCGCCCGGAACCTTTTTATCGAGCTGTCTAATTGGAGGAGGTTTAACAATATCAAAAAATCTGAAGATTAAAAATCCGAGAACCGCGCTTTGCCAAGTTAACGGCAGCCAAGTCATGGTAATTAAAAACCCAACCACTTCATCAATCACAATTTCTTTTGAATCATGGGTTCCAGTTCGCTCCTCATATATCTGAGCGGCCCATACACCTATCGGAAATAAAATAAAAGTCACAGCCATATAGATGAATGGACCGGTTTGCGCCAACAAATACCAAACAGGAATTGTAGCCAGTGTGGCTACAGTTCCTGGGGCCTTTGAAATTTTTCCGATTTTAAAAAAAGTGGCTAAATTAAAAAGAAATTGGTGAAGCATTACTTAATTATCTTTTTGCTTCTATGGTTTCAACTTTACTGAGAGCCATCATCTGCTTCATAGTTCTGTCCATTCCCTCATTAGAACCATCAAGGAAGATAACATTTCCTTTACCGTTTTCAGCAAAGTGCTTAACCGCATCAGTCCACATCGAGAATAATATAAACGAAGTATCAAGGCCTGCTGCTTTCATTTCCGCAGCGGCTTTATTCATACCTTTAGCAACTTCTTCTCGGAATAAGGCAATACCTTCACCGCGTAATTGCGAAGCTAGCTTTTCTGCTTCAGCCGAAATTCTCACAGCTAAACCATTAGCCTCAGCTTCTTTAGTTTTGCGAATTAATAAAGCCTGAGCTTCATTTTCAGCAGCTGCACGTAAGTTGCTTGAAGCCACAACCTGAGCCATAGAGTGCATAATAGTTTCGTCAAAAGAAATATCATTTAATTGTAAGTCTATTAAGTGATAACCCCAGCTTTTTAAATCTTCGTCTAGATTGGCTTTAACAGCCTCTGTGATATCACGGCGCAAGGCTAAAATTTCATTTTGCTTTTTTGTGGCCACAAATCCACGAACGCTACCCTCAACCGTTCTGTTTAAAGTCTGCATTAAGCTTCCGAAGTCGATGAACTTGAATGCAACACTTTTGATAGTGTCTTCAGTTTGATCAATAACTGAGTACAACAACATAGCCTTAAAGTTGACGTTAGCTTGGTCCTGCGTAATGGCCTGAAACTGTAATTCGATAGATTGATTTTGAATAGAAATACGACGGAAAACCACTTCGATGAAAGGAATTTTAAAATTTAAACCCGGATACATAACACGCTGGTATTTACCGAACATCGTAATAACCGAAACAGTACCTTGTTGTACGGTTACGAAAATTCCACCAACAACCGCGATGGCACCTAAAATGATTAAAATCGTGAAAAAGCCCAATTGCTCAAACATAAAAACTCCTTGTGGTTAACAATTTGGATGAAATAGAACGCTACCACAGCTCTTTGGCAAATTCTTTGACTGCTGAGTCAAGACTAACCTATTGAATTAGCTGATTTATTGTCATTTCGGTTCTGTTTGACTAATATAATCCGATGCGCTTTTTAACTCCTTCACAACTACAAAAGCTCCCCCGCCTTAGCCTGTCGCAGGCTAAGAAAAAGCTCATGGATTTTGTAGCTAAGCGCGATCACACCGAAAAAGAATTAAGAACAAAGTTATTATTAAGATGCGAGCCTGAAATTGTTGAGCAAACTCTAATCTGGGCCAAAGAGCAAAATTGGCTATCAGCTCCTGAAAAATTAAAAACTCAATTTGCTGAACAACTTGGCCGCCGCGGCAAAGGTGTTCGCAAAATTAATCAAAAATTAAAAGAGCTAGGTCTTGATTCGGTTAAAATCGATAAAGAAGACGAGTTGGCCAAAGCCCGCAAGCTTGTTTTAGCTAAATGGTCTGCAAACGATTTCAAAGGCCTTGATTACAAAGAATCACAAAAACTGAAAGCTAAGATTATGCGCTACTTGGTAACACGTGGCTACGAATCAGATATTGTAAGCTCTATACTTAAAAATGAATTTAAAAAATCTTCTGTAGCTACAGAAGACGAGGATGTTAATTATGATGAAGAGTTCTGAAATCAGAAATAGTTTTGTTAAATATTTTGAAAAAAACCAACATACACACGTCAACAGCTCAAGCTTAGTACCGGAAAATGACCCCACTATCTTGTTTGCCAATGCGGGCATGAACCAATTTAAAAATTTATTTTTAGGTCTTGAAAAACGTGCTTACACAAAAGCCGTATCCGTACAAAAATGCGTGCGCGCCGGCGGCAAACATAACGATTTAGATAATGTTGGCTTTACAGCCCGCCACCACACCTTCTTTGAAATGCTTGGTAATTTTTCCTTCGGCGACTACTTTAAAAAAGATGCTATTCGCTATGCTTGGGATTTTTTAACAAACGATTTAAAAATTCCTAAAGAAAAACTTTATGTAACTGTATTTGAAACTGACGATGAAGCTGCCGACATCTGGCACAAACAAGAAGGCGTGCCGAAAGACCGCATCTTCCGCTTAGGCGAAAAAGATAACTTCTGGCGCATGGGCGATGTGGGCCCTTGCGGACCTTGTACTGAAATATTTTTTGATCACGGAGCTCAATACGGAAAGATTTCTGACCCTTATGAAAGCATCAAGGCCGGCGAAGACCGCTATATTGAAATTTGGAATTTAGTTTTCATGCAATTTTATGAAGACGGCAAAGGTGGCAGAACGGCTTTACCAAAACCATCTGTTGATACCGGCTCTGGCTTTGAACGCCTAGTAGCCGCCGTTCAAGGACGTCATAACAATTATAAAACTGATGTATTCTCAGCTATTTTAAATAAAGGAATCAGCTTTTTAAATATTCCAGGTGGATTAGAGTCTCTTCACACAATTGAAGACAAATACTTAACCGCAATTAATGCCGGACAGCCCGCTCCTAGCGATAAAGCAACTCAAGACGCACTTTCAACTTTATCTGCTCTAAGAGTTTTAGCAGACCACTGCCGCTCAGCCTCTTTCTTGTTGGCAGATGGCGCTCTACCGTCGAACGAAGGCCGCGGTTATGTATTAAGACGTATCTTACGCCGCGCCATCCGCTACGGACGCAAACTTTCTACTGAACATTCTTTCTTAACAGCTATGAGTGAAGAGGTTATTAAAGAAATGCAGGATTTCTATCCAGAATTAAGATTAAGACAAAATCTGATTTTATCGACTCTTAAAGATGAAGAAAGCCGCTTTTTGCAAACTCTCGACAACGGAACTGTTATCCTTCAGGATGAAATTAAAAAAATTAAAGCTAAAAAAGAAAAAACATTATCCGGAGAAGTGGTATTTAAATTATACGACACTTACGGCTTTCCAGTGGACTTAACAGCTCTTATGGCAGCTGAAGAAGGCTTACAGGTTGATGAAGCGGCTTTTGACAAACAAATGCAATCGGCAAAAGAAAAAGCCAAAGCCTCTTGGAAAGGTAAAGCTCTTCAGTCAGACGAAAAACATTTAATCGAATTAACACAAAAGTTTTCGAAAACACCTACAGTATTTGTTGGCTATGATGGCTTAAGCGATCATTCTGCTATTTTAGGTTTATCTGATGGCACTAAAGAAGTGGCTTCGTTAACTGCAGGCCAAAGTGGTATTGTTATTTTAAAACAAAGTCCGTTCTACGCTGAAGGTGGCGGACAAGTTGGCGACCAAGGAACCCTAACAACAGCACAAGCTGAAGCAAAAGTTCTGAACTGCACAAAACAATCAGATGTATTCCTACATTACGTTGAAGTTACTAAAGGTGAATTAAAAATCGGTGAATCTGTGCAAGCCACTGTTGAAGCCTCTGAGCGCCGACAAACGACAACTAACCATTCAGCAACTCACTTGATGCACGCAGCTTTACGTAAAGTTTTGGGCGATCACGTAACTCAAGCCGGGTCGCTTGTAGACAGCAGTAAAACGCGCTTCGACTTTACTCACAATAAACCACTGACTTCTGACGAAGTTGCTAAAATCGAAGCTTTAGTAAATGAAGAAATCGCTCTAGCACGTCCAGTAAGCGCCGAAGTCATACCACACAAAGAAGCGATCGCAAAAGGCGCTATGGCATTATTCGGTGAAAAATATGGCGACCAAGTACGTGTATTAACAATGGGGAATTTCTCTTGCGAACTTTGCGGCGGAACTCATGTTAAAAATACAGCTGAAATCCGCGTTTTCAAAATTACTTCTGAATCTGGAGTTAGTGCTGGAGTAAGACGTGTTGAAGCCATTACCGGCGCAGCCGCGGTTGAACATTTAATGACGAGCACTAACGAGCTTTTAATGGCTCGTCATAATGCGGGTATTTCTGCAGACAAAACAATGTCTCAATGGATTGAAGATAAAAAAGAAGAAGTTAAAGATTTACAAAAGCAGATTAAAAAAATTCAATCAAGCCAGATTAATATCGATGATTTACTGAAAACTTCACAATCTTTCAAATCACAATCAGGTGATGCACAACTAGTGTTTGCCGATTTAGCTGTAGATGACCGCGAAGTCCTTTCGCAAATTTCCGACCAGCTTAAAAACAAAGTACCGCGTGGAATTATTATCGCCATCGGTAAAGGCGAAAACTCGCATCCAGTTATTATTTCCGTAAGTAAAGAACTGAATGCTCAATTTAAAGCGGGCGATTTACTTAAAGACTTTGCACAGGTTCTCGGTGGCAAAGGCGGCGGTCGTCCCGACTTTGCTCAGGGAGCCGTTCCCGACAGAAGCAAGCTCAAAGAAGCTTATGATCTCGTGTCCAAGAAAATTCTACTGTAGGGCTTATTCAAGTTAAAAAATAAAAAGGGAGCGTTCACTGCTCCCTTTTTATTTAGAATTTAAATTTAATTAATTAGGACAAGTCAGCTGTTGATAATTTGATTTAAGATTTTGAATATAACCTTTTAATAAATCCGGCTGCGAATCACATAAATCTATTGCATTGCTGCCACAAGTATCGCTCGCAGATCCCAAATCAAACTGTTCACGCGAAGTTATGAGCTGAGCATAGGGCAATGTCATAGCCTGGCCGCATACCTGACCGCTTGGTTGACTGCCCGTCTTACAAACTTGAGAAGATTTTAAAATAGAAACAAGTTCGCTTTTAAGGTCTTCAGTTAAACAGTAATTTGCTGTCGAAGAATCAATGTCAGAGCTTTCCAAAATAATTCCTGTATTTAAATCAACTTGCAGGGTCTTATTATAAAGCACTGTGTAGTTGTTGCTAGCTTTAGTTACTACTTTAGTGTCTTGATAAATCAGGTTAACGCTTTCAACAACTTCCTGATTTAAATCAATCTTCTGAGCTCCAACAATATTTGAAGGCTGATTAATTTCATCAGGATGAGGAGGCTTCTGACAGTTTTGAAATGAAAGCAGCAGTATTAATACTGATGCAACAGCTCCAATGAGTATCTTCATGCAGCCTTCGCAATTCTGGCGCCGCACTCGCTGCAGAACTTACTGTCGAGCGCCACTAAAGAGTGACATTGACCACACTCAGTGCCCGCCAATGCAATTTTCTTTTTAGGACCATCATCTACTTCACTTAAATCTACCAAACCTTTTTCGTTAAGCTTGTCGATCTCTTTAATTAATGCCCAGATGTCGATCTGAGTTTTGAATTCTTTCATGTCGAATTGCAATTGTACTTTACCGTCAGCTGCATTTTTTCTTTTACAGAACAAACCTTTAGATTCTAAGGCTGTAAAATGACCAGCACCTAGGCTGATTCCGTAATCTTTGAAAAAATCTACAACTTCATTAAAATCTTTCGATACTACTCCGAATTTATCTGAAGCAACGCCCTCATAAGCTAAAAGTAATACACGTAATGTATTATAATTTGCTTCATCGTACTTCAGAAGTTCGGATTTTCCGCCCTTGTAGTAATAATACTGATAAAATTCAAAGAAGGCTTCTAAAGCCGGTAAATCGTAAACCTCAAAACCTTGAATTTCAGTTTGAGCATCAGGATCCGGGTTATTAGGATCGCGACCCATTACGTATTCACCCTGTTTTAATTTTACTAAAATTTGAGTTGCTTGCTCTACGCGCTTTAACGACTCGCCGAAAATTCTTTGCGAGTAGTTACGTAAGGTCAGCCAGTCAATTTTAGCTTTATTATTATCTTTTAATCCTTTGTGATTCAGTACATGGAATATAGAGCCGAACACTCGCGGAATTGATTCTTCCGAGCATGGAACCGCGCTCTTATCCTGTTTAGAGTTTTTAACTTCATTCACAGCCCACTTTAATTTGTCGGCTAAAGTTTTAATAAATGATTTATGTGTAGGACCCAAATTTTCGTACTGAATTTTGAATACATCTAATGGAATCTCAGTAACTTTTAATTCCTGCATAGCCAAACCGGAATACAAATACTGATTTGTACCAAGCACAACTAAGTCTCCGAAAACATAACCATTACCTACGGTCATGATATCAATAATTTTATTATTTTTTTGAAGGCATAAGTTAACTTGCCCCGATTGAACTACATAGACAGATTGAATCTTGTCGCCAGTTTTAAAAAGAAACTGACCTTTTTTTATGACCTTAACTTCAGACATAGACGAATCCCCTATGGGTCCTTATCGTCTAGTCTCAATTTAAGCTTAAACTAAAAAATAACTTTTTTTGTATCAAAGCGAGACAAAACGCCTATTCCTATGCGGTTTGTTCTGAAGCTGAAGTTTCGGCGTAGAATTTCTTTTTGAGGTCAGCTTGTACTTGAACCATAGTCTCTTCTAATAAAACATTAAACATCTGCTCAGCTGCAACGTTATACATGCTGGCCAATGTTCTTAGTGTGTTAATGGGTGGTTGAGAGATTCCGCGCTCCCAATTTGAAATAAACTGAGATGTGCTATACCCAAGCTTAGTTGCTACGTCTTTTTGTGAAAGACCTGACTGAGTACGTTTTTCTTTTAAGAACTGAGCTAATTTGTTTGAATCCTGTTGCATAAGAACCTTCTCTTAAATCTTTATACGTTTGAAAATAGAATATCATTTATTAAAGAATTATCAATTTTTTTTAACAACTTTTTAACAAAATTTTGAACAGCTTTTAAAGATAAAAAAAGGGGAAGCCAACTGCTTCCCCTAGACTTAAGACTATATGATTTAAAAAATTAACGCTTAGAGTACTGGCCGCTTCTACGTGCGCCATGTTTACCGTATTTTTTACGTTCAACCATACGAGGGTCACGCGTAACAAATCCAGCTTTTTTCAATACATCTTTCAATTCAGGATTGAAAGCGATTAATGCACGAGTAACACCGTGACGGATAGCTCCTGCTTGTCCAGATTCACCACCACCAGCAACCATAACTTTAAGGTCAAATTTACCCATTAAGTTTACAGCATCAAGAGGTTGCATGATAACCATACGAGATTGTAAACGAGTTAAGTAATCATCAGATTTTTTTCCGTTGATAGAAACAGTTCCTTTACCTGGCTTTAAATAAACACGAGCAGAACTCGTTTTTCTTCTACCAGTTGCATAATACATTTTTTCAGCTGCTGCCATTTAGATTACCCTTTTTTAGTTTTTACTACGAAAGCTTCAGGTTTTTGAGCTGCATGAGGATGCTCAGCACCTTTGTAAACTTTAAGTTTGTTAATTAATGATTTAGAAAGCTTGTTTACTGGAAGCATACCACGAACTGCTTCAGAGATAATAAATTCTGAATCAGTTGCTTTTACTTGCTCAGCAGTTTTTTCTTTTAATGAACCGAAGAAACGCGAGTGACGGTAATATTTTTTAGTATTCCACTTATCGCCAGTCATTTCGATTTTGTCAGAGTTGATAACAACAACGAAACCGCCTGCATCAGCATTTGGTGTGAAAGTTGGTAAGTTTTTGCCACGTAAAATGTTAGCTACGTTAGTTGCTAAGCGACCTAATCTTAATCCTGTCGCGTCTACAACGAACCACTTGTGGTCAGTTTCTTCTGTTTTTGCATTCCAAGTCTTCATAATATCTCCGAAATAGTGAATGAGTGTTTTAAAGTTCGCGGCACTTATTGTCAAGGTCTAGAGGATAGTAAACTCGCATTAAAAACAGCCCCTGTGGCGGGGCCGGGGGTCCTGCAGCGTTTCGGCTCTGTGCTTTTATAATTTCCTGCAATTTTTCAGCTGGAAGGCCTTTCTTTTCCAGTAGAAGCTGAGTTCCCACAATATTACGCACCATTTGCTTCAAAAAGCCTGAACCTGTGACGGTAAATTGAGCAATGTCCTTCTTGCGCCAGCTCCACTCCGCTTGATAAATGCTTCTTTCCGTGTGAGCCACATCAGATCCTACCGACTGAAAACTCTTAAAGTCTTGATTTCCCAAGAGAAATTTTGAACAGGAGTTTAAATAATCTAAATCCAAAGGCTTTCTGATCCAATCCGTGTAACGACTGAGGAAGGCGCTTTGCTGTGGCGCATTATAAATGAGATATCTATAAGTCTTTTTTTCAGGTGAAAGCGTTGAGTGAAAGTCATCGGGAGCCAGCCACGCCTTTTTTACGACTATAGTAGATGGAAGCTGGGTTTTCATAGCACGGCTCAAATCCATGCCTTTGATGCGGCCTTCGGGCCGTGTTGTATCGAAGTGGCAAACCTGATTAAGTGCGTGTACGCCCGCATCTGTTCTTCCCGAAGCAAATAATGAAATTTTCTGATCAAATATTTTTTCTAAACCAGTTTGTATAGTCTGACAAACGCTAGGAACGTCACCGTGCTTCTGGCGTTGCCAGCCACAAAAATTTGTACCGTCATAAGCTACTGTAAATTTAATTCGGGGCATGGCGCTTTATATATCAGAAGTCGAAAGAAAGACCAGCATTAAGATACTTATTAGAAAAAGTGAAAGAATCATTATTCACTTCTACAACTTTAAACTCTAAAGAGAGCCACATATTGCTAATTCCATATTCGCTATCAAGTGAATAACTTGTTTCTCGATCAAAAGCACCGAGATTCATCATCACGCCGCCACTGCCATAAAAACCAAAACCACCAGCAAATTTAGGACTCGAAACGTCCTCACGCTTTTCTATTAACACAACGTAGGTTCCACCACCTGAGGCATAAGGAGCAAACATTTGTTTATCTTTCCACTCAAGTCGATAAACTGCGCCCAATGTTATGGGCATTGTTACAAAGTTAAATGACTCCGCAGAAGGCGCATTTGGTGTGGCCACCAAGCGACCATGACCGGAAACGAACATAGCCGAAGCACCTGCTTGCACCCCAAGCTTACCTTGCCCCACCCACGGAAACCATTCGTAGTCGTAGCCAACAATTAAACCCGAATCTGAATCGTAAAAATCTTTAAACTGATATGTATTATAAGTGCCTGTTGGCTGCCCGCTGGCATTGGTTTGCTCAATACTAATCGAAATTTCCGGTTGGTTGGCCTGACCAAAACGGATATGACTCGATTCTTTTTTTAGCTGTCTTTCAGTATCGTAAATATAAGTGCCATCTTTTTTGATTCGTACTAAACCCTGCTTTGCTTTTGGATGATTCATGGTAGTTTCGTCTGGCACGATTTCGGCCTTAAGAGTAGGCGACAACAACAAGACTAGAATCATAGTAAGCATATGGCGTTTACGCATCTTTATAGCCAAATACCAGCTACCTAATAAAACTAACAACATCAAAATACTTGTTAATATTATTCCAATTTTTAAAGACAAACTCGCAAAAATTAAAAATGGGTACAACACAACTCTGGTTCCGCCCTTTAAGTAGTTATTGCCCGAAATCACATCTGCGATAGGCGGGCTAACTTTGTAATAAAATTTAATAAATTGACGACCTATACTATTTTTAACCAAAAATTTATTTCGAAATTTTCTGAAAACTTCCACCTCTGGAGCTGATTCTGAACCAAATGCCGCGGTAGAAATAAAGCAGTGCTTGTCGTCAAGTAGTCCGACAACTTCGGATGGAGTAACACAGCTTTTAGCAGTGGTTACACCGGTAGTTACAAATTTATAAATATTTTGTGTTTTATTTTTTGTAGCATACACCATGCAATACAACTGATAGTTACTCATTCCACCACTCACCTGCGAATCGGGAATACTTCCCGCACTGGCTCCAGTGGCCTCAAAATTTTTAAATATGGGCTGCACTACACCATTGCCAAAATTTGTATATACATTGGCTTCACTTCCCGCTGTCGTCGCAACAGGAAATATGGCAATGGATTCCCAGTCTACGGAACCGCCTGCGGTCGTCGAACCCGAATCTGCACCCGAGTAAATAGCTGTATCGATGAAGGCTTTCGCATCACCAGGAATAAAGGAAATATTACACATACCTATGCCGTTGCCACTTGTACATTGAGCTTGAGTTACATTGGGCGCGCCAGCCGGTATGTAGTGAAATTTTATATTCAGTGATTTTCTTTCTGCATCCTCAAGAGTGCCATTTCCATCAGAATCCAAACCAAATTTCATACCCTTCGTAGCCAACACCGGTGAACTTCCTACGCAGCTCGAATTTAAACCTGCACTCACACACACTGTTGACCATGTGGTTTCTAAGGTAACTGTTGAAGCTTCAGTGTAGGCTGCAGATGCCAAACTTACGGTTGGGGTTCCAAAATCTCCAGTGGTAGGTCCCTCAATGAATAATTGAGCTACTCCGGTTACAGCTTTTGTGGGCTTAAATGAAACCCTCAGTTTTAAAGTGTCATATACATTTTGCTGATTACAAGCGTTTATTGCTCCACCAGCATCAATGCAACTATTACAGGTATTAATTCCATCACGAGCCGAGGCTGCACACGCATTACCAGCAATACCACCGTAAACGATGGTTAAATCAGATTGAATGGCTGAGTATCCACTAATTGATACAGTACCATCTTTTACCAGCAACTCTGCAGCGGCAAAAACATTTTGATATGAAAAAATTATGATGAGAGAGACTAGATGTTTAATCACTCTTTTATTGCATCATGGCACCTGATAACTGTCTATCTGACGCAAGACCAGAAGATAGTACTTTAGACTAACAAAAAATTCTTTCGGCTATTTGCAGACCGTTCAAAGCCGCACCCTTTTTCAGATTGTCGGAAACAACCCACATTAACCAGCGTTTTTTGTTATGACGATCTTGATGGATGCGTCCTACAAAGACTGGTTCTTCGCCTGAAACCTCTAAAGCTGTAGGAAAGTCCTGATCTAGTACAGCTAATCCGTCAAACTCACCCATAGCATTAGCAATGTCTGATTTAGCAACTTCTTTTTTAAGAGTGACCCAAACCGCTTCTGAATGTGAATTTAAAGCTGGAACGCGCACAGTAAACGCCGAAACTTTTAAATCCGGTACTCCCAGAATTTTTGGCGACTCGCTCATGATTTTTGATTCTTCAGTTGAAAAACCATCCTCAGCAAAACTACCGATTTGCGGAATGCAGTTAAATAAAATCTGTTTTGAAAAAGCTTTAGGCGTGTGATCAGCCTGCTGGAAGTTTTTAGTTTGATTTAAAAGTTCTTCATAACCCGGTAGACCCGCACCACTCACCGCTTGGTAAGTAGAAACGGTAACATCTTCAATACCGAATTTATCCAGTAAAGGCTTAAGAGCTACCACTAACTGAATTGTAGAACAGTTTGGGTTTGCAATGATCTGAGGCTTCGAATCTGAATTTAATAAATTACCATTCACTTCAGGAACAACTAATTTAATATCGGCCTCCATACGAAATGCATTTGAGTTATCAATTGCAAACGCACCGGCTTTAACAGCCTGAGGAGCCCATTCTTTTGAAATGTCATCACCTGAAGAAAAGAAAACCATGTCTAATCCATCAAAACAGTTAGGCTTTAAAACCTGCACTGGCCATTGCTTGCCGGCCAATTCAATATTTAATCCAAGCGAATTTTGACTTGCAAAAGGACGAAGCTCCGCAATTGGTTGAGCATACTCTTCAAGAATATTGATAAAAGTTTCACCCACAACACCCGTGGCACCAACTAAACCGACTTTAAGAGGTCTTTTCCATTGTTTCATTTTTATTCTTCATCCTGTTCTTCTTGTAAATCATCTTCTCTGGTGTGTTCCGGCGCGTAGGCGTTAGCTTTCATTAACTTACGCTTTTTACCCCATTGCATGACGCCGAATACAGCACCTAAAGTTCCATAGGTTAAGAATAAAACAAATAGCATAATTTCTGGATACACGGCTACTGTTACTAAAATAACCAGACCAGCCACTAAATACATAAACGCTTTACGTTCTTTTAGATCAATATCTTTAAATGAACGGTATCTGAAATTAGACACCATAACAAATGCCATCAATACAACCATAGCAAATAAAAGCTTTCCATACCAATCGGTCGGAGCCCAACCCAATTCATCAAAAGCCAAGTAAGAAGATGTTAAAATGCCAGCTGCCATAGGAATCGGTAAACCCTGGAAGTAATTTTTTTCAACCACATCCACCTGAACATTAAAGCGCGCTAAACGTAAAGCACCGCAAGCCACAAACAAAAAGCACGCCATCATACCGATACGACCATAGGGGTTCAAAGCCCAAAGGTACATCAGCATGGCCGGGGCCAATCCAAAACTCACTAAATCACATAAAGAATCCAGCTCGGCACCGAACTTACTGGTTGCGTGGGTTAAGCGCGCCAAACGACCATCTAATTGATCAAACACAGCGGCAATAACGACTGCAATGGCTGCATTTTTAAAATCAGCTTTAATAGAAAAAATAACTGAAATAAAACCACAAAATAAATTTGCGATCGTCATTAAATTGGGAAGAATGTAAATATACATTCCAAGTTTTTTTCCTGATTTAGAATAGCCTTCTTCAGGTACATCAAAAGTATTCGCCATTACGACCTCGCGTGAAACGTATATGATTAGTTAAAATATGAAAAATAACCAAAGAAGTAAAACAGAACAGACAACCCAATACTACTAATTACAGGCATGGTGAAATTATCATCTAATTTTGCAAGAGGAATAAGTTCGGCCAGCGCGCCAATAAGCCCGGCTAACAGGCTCACTATTAAGATGTATTCTTGAACCTGATTATAAAATAAAAAAATGTAACACAGAACTGCGCATACCACAAAAGCAGCTATAAACCCCTGAACAGATTTATGACCAAAAAGCTTGTCTTTGCCGTATTTAATTCCCACATAGCTTGCAATCGGATCCGCAAAAGCTAAAAACAATAAACTTAGGGAAACGACACCCTTATTAAAAAATATAGTAATTAATAGCGTGCCTGTAATGAGGTAAGTAGTGCCAGCTAGCCGGTTCAGTTCGTTACTGCGCATGATGGGGCGGAATAAGGTCATCACAGAACGATTAATTTCAGGATTTTTTTGACGTAAAAAGTCAGCAGGAATAAAAAGCAACCAACCGACAATGAGTAAAGTCATACTCACCCAGTAAGGTAAAAATATCCACGCTGCAAACATGGTAAAAACACCTGACATGTGCCAGATTTTTCGAGCCACATGCAGATCAGACCTATTTTTTAAACCGCTAAGCGTTAAGTTAGTTTCCACCATCACAATCTGCAGAACTTATTTAATGCACTTACCCGTGTCTATTGAATTCAAATCGTTTTACTGCTTTGAGTTAAGAACCTGATAAAATTTCCAGCGATTCGGCTAATTTTTGCCCATCTTTTAGGATTACTTCTAATTTTAATTGGTTTACGCCTTCATTCAACTGGATGTAATCCGTTTTGAAGTTGTTAGCTTCTAGCTTAAAAATCTGAGCCTTAAAGCCGTTACTTTGATTTTCGATAAATATTTCACGTACTGATTTGTACTCGCGGCATATCTTAAAGTTAATCATTATCAAATGTTTACCAACTTTTTCCTGCACACTCGGTGCTGCAGAATCACATAAAAACTCTTTACTTAAAATAAGTGAGTCTTTTTCGTTAACAACGGATGCTGGTCCACGCAACAAACTTGGCTTAATATTTACTATTTCGTTGTTCATATTTTCCATAGATTTGCGCAAAACAATTTTATCAGAAGAAAAATCAATGTTGGTTAGAATTGTAATAACAGTCAGTATTACAAAAAAGGCTAAGATGACTTTGGCTTCTTTAAAAAACTTCTTCACCTTAATTTATTCGGACTTTAGTACATGAATATTGAGGACTTCGGTCGAGTTATTTTGAGAAAATGCCGGACCTAAGTCATAAAAATGCCCCTAAAGTCGGGGAATTCTAAAAAAGAGACATTATAGCTTATTTCAAATCAATTTATTTTTTATCGATACTGATGGCGAACTTTTTAACTCCGGCACCTTTTACGATATCCAAAACCGCAACAACTCTTCCGTGCGGAACTTCTTTGTCGGCCGAGATAATAGCCTGAATATCCGGATTGGTTTTAAGCTCAGCAGCTGCAGCCGCTTGAACTTCTTCATCGTTGGCCATTTTACCATCGAGGTTAAGTTTTCCATCTTTACCGATAGTAATATTTAACTTACTCGGCTTAGTGGCATCTCCGCTACCTGCTTTGGGCAGATTTACATTGATAGACGGCTTCATAATCATCGGAGCAGTTACCATAAAAATAATAAGAACGACAAGAATAACGTCAACCAAAGGAACTACGTTGATCTCTGCTAAAACTTCGTCACCAGAATCTGACTTAAATGCCATTAATTAAGACCCTTCTTTTTTGCGTAAGCCAAGCCTAACTCTTTTACGCTCTCAAGACTTGTATAAATACCTTTAACTTTGCGTGTGTAGTAGTTGTAAAAAATCCCGGCTGGAATGGCCACAAATAAACCTGCTGCTGTTGCAATCAAGGCTGTAGAAATACCCGCCATAACTGTTTGTTGTCCGGCATCTGCAGCTAAAGATAAATCGTTAAATGCTTTCATAATACCTAATACCGTACCTAAAAGGCCGATGAAAGGCGCATTAGAAGCGATTGTCGCAAGTACCGCTAAATACTTTTCCTGTTCAGGTTTTTCATTTAAAATAAAAGTATTAAATACTTCTTCAAAACCTTGAGTGCCTGATTCTTTCAGATGACGTAGCGATTGCGATGCAGCTCGGCCTTCAATTGAAGACGTGTCTTTGGCCAACTCTTCAAAGCCTGCGAGATTATTTTCCGCTAAATATGTGCGGATTTTTGCACGTATCGCCGTACTATTTTCAGAAGTTTTTTTCAGAGCAAAAAATCTTTCAAAAATCATCCCTACTGAAAGCACGCTCATAACCACTAAGATAAGAAGTACGACCTGATCAGCGTAGTGTGCGATTGTAAATATTTTTTCAGTTAACATGAAAGAGTCCCTCTTTACTTTCTGCTTGGTTTCTTCCATTATGTGTTTTGTAAATGAAAGCGTCAAAACGGGATTTATTTAAGGTCTGGATTTTTGGTTTTTTTATACTGGCTGGACTTTGGTCTTTTAGCTCCTGCCAGGAAAATAAAAAGCCTTCATTTATTATTATTGCAGCTGATCAGTTGTCTTTTAATTCCTTCGCTTGCAATGAAGACAAAAATGTCAAAGATTCAGGTTTAAATATTCTGTGTCAAGAGAGTATACGTTTTACAAATGCGTTCACAACCTCTACTCAGAGTGCCGCCGCAATGGGGTCACTGCTTTCGGGAACTTATCCGTTTCAAAACTCGCTGCACCGTAGTTTTGACCGCATAAACCCAGATCAGATTTTAATTCAGGAGATGTTTAAAAAAGCCGGTTACCGAACGTCGTTCTTTAGTGGAAAGCCGACCATCTTAAGAAAGACTGGGCTGGCCAGAGGTTTTGATATTTTTGATGATTCAACCGTACTGAACCAAAATATGTATTCGTTGAATTTTAAAAACCAGATTTATTTATTTGAAAATTGGGTGCAGGAATCGAGCGAATCTTTTTTTTCGGTTATTTACACGTCTGAATTGGAATCTCTTAACGAAGGCGAAACTCAGATTTCAGGTCTTGAGCACTTTGATGAAACACTCGGGCAATTTTTTATTAAACTTAAAGAAAACAATCTCTGGGAATCCAATTATATTATTGTAACCGGTTTGCAGGGGAAATCAGAATACAGCCGTCCAGATGAATCTCGTTTTTCCAATCTACATAGTGAAAACACCAATGTTGCTTTATTTATTAAACCTCCCCGCCAAAAAGGCGATGAAGGCATTAACTGGAAAATTGATACTTTAGTCAACTTAGCTGACTTCTCTTATAGTTTAATGAAAACAATTGAGCCGACTTATCAGGCTTCCCAGGATGTGCAATTTCCGATTTTTAATTTTTCAGGGTTTTGGAGCAAAAATGAAATAGAAAATCTGCCCAACAAGCCACGTAAGCTAATCGTAGAAACTGCTAACCCCTGGAAACAAAGCCTCGAGCTGAGATTCGGACTGATTTTTAAAAATTATCTGTTTTTGGAATCTCAAAACAACGAGCTATATAACAAATTAACGGATAGACTTGAAACCATAGATTTAATGAAAACTCAGGAAGAACTAAAGGAAGAAGATCTGGCTCCATTAAATAGTATCAGAAAAAACCTTAAAGCCCGTAAGTGGACAGAGTTTCAACCTCCGGTTTACGATTGGGTTCTTTCAAACCAAGCCTACTGGTCACAGCCCAACAACCGCTCCGAAGTTTTTCAAAAAGAAAAATTGCGTTTGGCCAAGCAAAAAAAATTTCAGCCACTTTCAACGTTGCTTGTTTATTTTCAGAATTCCAAATTGGAAAAAGACTCTCTTTACGAAGAAGCGCGCAGGCAATCCTATAATTTATCTCTCGAAAATGTTTGGGGATTATGGTCTGATGGCAGCGACAAGAGCTGGCAACCTAAGTCAGACTAAACACCTATAACAGAAAACCAATAAGAGCCACCACTTGGTGGATATATATCAATTAAATTATTATCCGACTTGGCCTCAGTATTTAAAAGTAAATTACAGTTGTAAGTTGAAGATACAATGATCTTGCTGTTTTCAGAAATAGCTATCGAGCCAGAAGTGATATCAATTTCGCGCTCAACCCCAATTAATTGTACAGGCAAAAGAGTTTCTATATCAAGATCAGAGCCGTTTTTCAGATATGTATTAAGTGAATGCTTGCCGACTTTATCAATTGCAAAGCGGCCCACGCTCGACCAGGCTAATTCATTTTTTGATTTAAATAAAATAGTTGCTTCAAAACCTACTGCATATTCATTCTTATTTTCACTTTTGTAAAATAAATCATGAACCAGCAGCAATGAAACACGCGTTCTGTTCGCCAAACTTGATAAGTTTTCCTGATAATCAAATGGAGTTGTCACTTCAAGATCGGCTTGAGTTGATGACAGATAATGAGAAACTTCATCAATAAATTTCTGATTGTAATCTGTCGAGCCCCAGGCCCGTAATATTAATATAAGCTGATCATCGAGTAACTTAAATACATTGGTTTGAGCCAAGCGGTTTTCAGACTGCACAGAGCGTGTAACAAACTTCACTACATCACCCCGTAACGTCGTAGTTTTATGATGGCTTTTCGATAGTACTCACCATCAGTCAGATCCATTTCAGTAATTTTTTTCCATTTTTCTTTGGCACCCTGCTTAGTTTCAGTGTTGTCTATAACACCGTAATTTTCATCGATAATAGATTCTTGATAAATTTGACGAACCTGTCTTTTTAGCTCATATGAATAAACTTCAATTTTTTCAGCAATGCTCGGATTATTAGGATCGTAAACGCTTGCCTCACGCAAAGTCAGAACTGCATCCTTAATTTTTCCTTCTTTAAAGTACGTATCGGCCTGAGTAATACTGCCTTCAGACTTTTCTCTAATTTTTTGTGAAATAAAATCAATGCGCTCTTTAGCTTTGTCTTTCAGGTTTTTAGGGTCCGGCAATGTTGAACGCGTAACTATTAAATATTTTTTTATCGCTTTAAAGGCATAGCCTTCTTGTTGAGTTTTTTCAGCCTCGGTAAATAGTTTTCCCAACTCAGCTATTTGCTCTTCACGCGTTTGCGCTTCAGCCTTTTTCTGATTTCTTTCTTTTTCAATTTTTTCAGCATCGGCCATGATTTGAGTAACTTGATTACCCAGTTCTTGGTCGCCTGGATTAGCTAAAACTGGGGCCAAACAAGCACTCATATCGTTAGCAGTTACTTCCGGCGTTAGTTTTTTACTGCATTCTTCTATTATTTTTTTATTGCGCGCAATAAGCTCTTCTTTTTCTTTTTGCGCTTCTTCATCCTTAATACGCTGAACTATAGTTAAGTTGGCCTGTTCTGCATCTAACTCAATTTTGTTACTGTCTTTATAACCAGTCGGTAGCAATTCTTTAATTTTTCTGATTTTTTCGAGAGCTAAGTCGTACTTTTGCTGATTAAACATCTGTTCAGCAAGGGCATAGTACTCCTCAACTTCTTTCTGCTGAGCCGGTGTTAATTTTGAAAAAGGATCTGATTGATCTACCGTTGCAACAGGTTTCACTTCAACAGGGGGATTCAACATTTCACTTAAGTAATAGGCTCCTCCGAGTACCAACAAAACCAAGCCAATAAGCAATGGTTTGTTTTGCATAATTTTTTTAATGCCCGTAGCTGGTGGAGGTTCTTGTGGTGGTGGTGGCTGAAAATCATAAAACTGATTGGGATCCTGCTGATCCGGCCCCGGCATACCAGTAAAAGGGCTGTCGCTGGTAATGAGTTGCTGATTAACATCATACTCATCAATCTGCGGAATTTCATCACCCTCGCCAGATTGCATGATTTCCGTTTCAGCAGGAATTTCTTCGTAAATTTCTTCTTCTGGCTGATCCATCTGCAACGGCGGAACTTCAATTTTTTCTATTTTATATTTAAAATTAGGATCATGTAACTCAAAGTACATGGTGTTATCTAAAACACTGATCGCATCACCACTTTTGAGTGTTTGAGGGTCTGTCGAAGAAACAGGGCTACCATTTAAAAATGTACCGTTAACACTGGCTAAGTCGAGAATTGTATAAGCACCATTAACTTTATAAATTTCAAACTGACGTCGACTCACTCGCTGATCAGGAATAATAATCTGACAAGAAGGATCACGTCCGGCTACCCAGACTTCGCCCACCTCTAGACGCAGCATCTCGCTGATCTCTCCGGTAGAGTTCACCATTTTTATATAGGGAACCTGAGGAGCTGCACCGATAACTGTTTTTTCATTTTCACCGAAATCAACGGAAGCATTCTGGTTATCATTATTGGGTAAGCCTGCATCCGGAACATCGAGTAAAGTAAATTCATAAGGAGGGATCTGAAAACTCTGGCCGTGCTGTAATTCAGCACTATCTACTTTTTGCCCGAGAGAAAAAACGTCGCCAAAACGCGATACGGCACTCAGCTGCCAATGACCTTCTGTAAATCTGAGTTTGAAATGTTCTCGAGAAATACCTTTTTCGGCCTGTAAGCGGATATCACAGCCGTCTTTACGACCACCGATGTATTCTTTTTCCTGATTGAGCTCAATCTCACTGATTAATGCTCCACGAAGCATTACCTTAAGACGAGACATTATCGAATACCCTCACTTGCCAGCTCACATTCAGTCGCTTTTTTTTCTGCAAGTATATATTTTTGATCATTGCTCTTACCGTTTAACATATCCATTACTTGTCTGTATAGCGACGCACACATCTTAAAATTATGCTTCTTAAAGTATGATTCTCCAAGCATTAATTTTTCCTGTACGACTTCGTCGAACCTGACCTTGGACAAGTAAAGATAGCGTTTTGAAAGCTGATGGTCTGAATCAAGGTTCAGAACCAACTGGAAGAACTCTTGCGCTCTTGAGTAGTTGCCCAGCTGAAAATCACGCATTCCACGCACAAAATTTTCCTCAATACGCAGCTTTTGAGGTGACAACTTTAACTTTTTGGCTTCCTCGAGCGCCTGAATACGTTCTTGCTCTTTAACGGTATTCATTTTTGTCATTTCATCACCGTAAATCAAAGTAGAAGCTACTTTTTTAGCCTGACCAGTTTTTTCATTTCCAAAGAGGTAGAAATAAGCACCGCCGATAGCTATCGCCGCGATCAAATAAAATTTGAATTTGGGATTAGCCATTAAAGAACCATTTTGTGTTTGTGCTGCCGCCGTAGCCTGGTAATTTCCGTTTGGAGCCAAATTCGGATTAAAGTTCTGAATAGGTTGACCTTGACGTGGAATACCCACTTGATTATTTACGCGCTGTTGAGGTCCGACGCCTGTTTGAGGCCGAAGAGCTGGAGCTCCGCCACGATTTACAGGAACTCCCGCTTTGGCCTGCAGAGGTTTTGCAACTATTGCACCCTTAGGAGGAACGGCTGTTAATTTAGGTTTAATCGGAGCAACTGCCGCAGGCTTTTTAGTTGGAACTGAAATAACAGCAGCACCTAAATCATACTCAACATTAAATTCACTATCACCAACGGTAAAATTAGAATTATTAACAATCTTCCACTTTTGAACAGATTGCCCTTCTACTACGATAGAATTCTTCTGGCTCATATTAGCCACTTCGAGGTCACGATCAACTATCGACACCTTAGCATGTGTGCGACTGATCTGTGGATCGTTCATTAAAACAACGTCATTTTCGGGCCCACGCCCAATCGTAAAGCTGCTTTTGCTTAGCTGAAATACCTGACCTGAATGCGGTCCTTTGACCACAGTCATTTTAATTTTAATATCAGGTTTTTGCTGCAAAGCTGCCGACATTATTTAAATTGCTCCTTATCCTGCTATTTGTACCAAAGTTAATACAAAATACTGTGGCTCTCCGTCAGAATTTAAAAATGCCTGACAGAAAATTTCACATTCAAACTGTGAAAACGGTATCTTATCTGTTTGCCTTTCATATGGAGACTGTTTAGATCTCGCAATCAATGAATCTATATTCTGCACTAACGCATTGTCTGTAATGCTCTGATAAGATTGATTTAGAATTGCATCCTTAGACGTCTGAGCCAATTGTTCAAAGTTACCGTTCATAGCCACAACACGGTTAGTGGTTTCGATAACAACAACCGGATGCGAAACCATGTCCACTAAGTTTGAAAACTCCAAATCTTTATTTTGCTGTGGTTTCTGAACAGCTCCACCTGAATCGCCGCTCCAAGCGCGGTTCAAAATTGTATTAACGTTAGAAACTAATTGCTGGAAAACCGGATAATCAAATGCCACTTCAGTACGATCTGATTTATCTATCAAAGCTTTATCGATCTGCTGATTCAAGCTGCGGATCGGGTATTCAATGAGTCTTGCGAACAAGAAGTATAAAATTAAGCCCAACACCGAAGAAATAATCAGCGTCTGCATGAATAAACTGATCACACGACCCTCATCTAAATTTAGACTGCTGATATCATAAGTTACAATGGCATGATACTTAGGAGTAGCTTCGCCTGAAGATGGGTCATACACCGCAATTGGGAACGATGCACCTATTGTATTCGAGTCGATTTTTGCAAATGCAGCACGAGATTCTTTACGCGCAACCAGTACCAATGGATTCGACTCATCACGTCCGGTTTTTTCCGGTGGCGCTACAATTAAACCATCTGATTGTTGTATAATGAAAGCATCTTTAATACCTTCTTCTTTCAATGCCTCTTGTACTGATAAATTTCCTAACTGACCTGAAAGCAAAGCTTGTTCATTAAACTTAGCCATTGCACGCGCAACTGATTTAGCACGCTTAGTTGCTTCTTTTAGATTAGACTCCTTAACAATACTTGTTAACGGAATTGTCGAAAGCAATGTAACGGCAAAAATAAAAATTATCACAAATGCCTGAAGAATCTGTTTAAATGAAAAAATAATTCCCAAGCGGTAAATCGCGGGCATAACTACATTTTCAATATAGTTTTCCACTTTTTGCTGGAATGTAAGTTGCGGAGCCGCAGGTTGCTGCTGCTGTTGCTGATTAGGACCACCGAACTGATTCGGGTTTTGATACATCTGAGGATTTTGCTGATATCCCATCTGCATAGCCGCTCCGCCTTGCTGAGGATAATTCGGAATCGACGGAGCACCCAATGGAACTGGAGGCGGAGCCGATCTTTGTGTCGGCACTGGCGGGTTGTGCATCGGAGCTGACCGAGGCGTGCTTTTAGGTCTGATATCAGGAGTTGGAATAACATCCATAATCACGTCAAATAAACTGATTTTATCACCTACACGAACACTTGAGTTCTGAATTTTAACACCGTTAACAAAAGTTCCGTTGCTGGATTTAAGATCCACAATCATCATTTTGTCTTTATAGACATGGATTTCGCAATGCTCTTTAGAAATTCCTAAAGATTGGACTTTCAGATCACTGATGCCACCGCGGCCGAAAACATTTTTACCTAATTTCAAATCATATATCTGGCCTGATTGCTGACCGGATAAAATTCTAACTGACCACATATAGATGATCTCCAATTTCTAATTTTTTAGCCTCGATAAGTCCTGCACTTGTTTCAATAACTGAATGAGATTTCCAGAACGGCCCGACAAATTTAAATGGTCCTATATTCTTAGCCAAGTTCTTGATTTCCATTTTTTTATCCACAAAAATACAATCAATTGCAAATTTCATAAAAAAAGTATGAATGTTGTTACATGGTCTGATCCAGAGAGCCTGATGTGGCTCTAGGTTCTTACGTCCCAGCAAACCTTTGCCGCGAGCCCAAAAACTTTCGGCTATTTCTAGCTGATCAACTAAAAGCACGGCACCTGAAGATGAAGTCTTATATAGCTTTGCCATCTAGCCAGCTCCTCCACCATACATCATTTTAACTGCGATCGGACCGAATACCATAATGAATACCGCAGGCAGAATGAATAACATTAACGGAATCATAATTAACTGTGATGCTTGTGCTCCGGCTTTTTCTGCTCTGAGGAATCTTTCTAAACGCATTTGCACCGATTGATCTTTTAAAACCTGTGAAATACTTGTACCTGATGCCTCTGCATCAATTAGAACTGCAACGAAACTCGTAATTTCCGGCATATCTAGACGTGCAGCCATTTCTTTTAAGGCTTCAGTTTTTGATGAACCAATTTTAATATCTTTCAGAACCACTTTGAACTCTTCTGCTAACACTGAGTCTTTATCCGCAACCTTATCCACAATTTTCTGAATGGCACCGAAGAAATCAAGGCCTGCTTCTACGGATAGCGCTAGTAAGTCGATGAAGAATGGCATATCAGCACGAACACTTAGCTCTCGGTTTTTCTTTGTTCCTTTACAGTGCATCTGTGGCATAAAGAATCCGACAAAGCCTAATCCAATAACCATAGGTAAAGATAATCCCAGATCGAGTGAGAAATTCATTATTGCTAGAAATATCGGGAAAGCCACACCTAAGAATAATTGTAAACCGATAAATTCATCTTCATTGATTTCAGATTCAAGACCACCAGTTTTAATTAAATTACGAATTTTTTTTCTGTATTTTTGTGATTTTACTTTGGCTGCATGCTGCAAAGTGAATTGATGCACCATTGGACGACAAATATTAATAACTGCATTTTTCGATTTTACCGGTTCATTGCCACTCGCCCAAGAGAGTTGCGACTCTCCGGGTTTCCCGGCCATCAATGCTGAAACAAAAAGATATACGGAAGAGCCTGCCAACACGAGCCCAGCAAATAGCATCATTTCTGCACTACCCATAATTCCTCTTTTCAAGTAAATTATTTTCTAATGAAACAGAAAAAATTAATCCTGGCTTCGCAGTCTCCACGCCGTTCAGAAATATTAAAAAAAGCTGGTTATCAATTTGTTCCATTCCCTGTATATGTATCGGAAATTCCTAACAAAAACCTAAGTCTTGACGAGCAGATTTTAGACATAGCCAGACGTAAGACTAAGGGAGTTTTAGAAATGATCCGCGACAAAGGTCCAGTCTTTGAGAACTCCGTGATTTTAACAGCAGATACAATGGTTTGCTTTAATGGCAACGCTTTAGGAAAACCTGAAAACGAACAAATGGCTTTTGATTTTCTGAAAATGCTCTCTGGACAAGCTCATCAGGTTAAAACTGCTGTTGATTTATTGGACCTAAGTACCAATGAAAATATGTCTCATATTGAAACAACAGCTGTGTTTTTCAAACAAGTTAGTGATGAGGAGATCTGGGAATACATTTCAACAAAAGAGCCTTTGGATAAAGCAGGAGCCTACGCAATTCAAGGAATCGGCTCCAAATTTGTCGAAAAATTTGAAGGAGATTTTAATAATGTGGTCGGACTTCCCTTGCACGCGCTGGAAAAACTATTCAAACTTAAAGGATGGGATTTTCTGAAGGTTCTGTAAGATCTTTGATTTTAAAAAATCTTTCTTCAAAACAAAGATTACTCGCCGTCAGTAAATTACAACCTATCGAAAAAATCCGTATGCTTTATGAACAGGGGCAAATCGATTTCGGCGAAAACTATATACAAGAAGCCTTAGAAAAAATTGAACACCTCAGCGACTTAAAAATTGACTGGCATCTCATTGGACCAGTACAAAAAAATAAAGTTAAATTTTTAAAAAATAATTTCCGCTATATTCACTCGGTAGACAGCCTTGAGCTGGCAACCAAGATTTCCGAGCATGCTTTGCAAATTAAACATACACAGAAAATTTTTATACAGATTAACTTGGCGGGCGAAGCCTCTAAATCCGGTTTTTCCAAGCAATCGCTTGCCGAGAACTGGCCCAAACTGCAAAAGCTACAGGGTTTGGAAATTGTGGGACTTATGACAATGCCACCTTTGGAAAATGAGCCTGAAAAAAATAGGGCTTTTTTCAGAGAATTGAAATATATTGGAATTAATTTAGGTTTAAACGAGTACTCAATGGGCACCAGTCACGACTACAAAATTGCGCTTGAAGAGGGGGCAACATGGATCAGATTAGGTACAATGCTATTTGGAGAAAGAACGCAGAAAACAAAGCAGAAATGAGGCCCGCAATGAAAAATCCACTTTTAAAATCTATGAAAATCGGTTTCATAGGAGCTGGAAATATGACACAGGCTTTAGTTAAAGGCATGGTGGAGTCTAAAGAAATCAAAGCGGATCACATTTTAATTTCAAATCGCACTCCGGGCAAATTAATCAAATTATCTGAGCAGTTCCAAGTGCAAACCCGCACTCACAATCAAGAAATTATTTCTGAATGCGACGTCGTAATTTTAGCGATGAAACCTCAAGATTTTTCTACAGCTCTTGAGGGCTTAACAGGACAATTTAATGAAAATCAGATCGTCATTTCACTGGCGGCCGGAATTCCGTTTGAATCCTTACAAAAACAAATTCCTGAAGGAAGATTAGTTCGCTTAATGCCTAATACCCCGTCATTAATCGGACGCGGAGTGATCGGCTACATGAGTTTGAATGAAGACGATGAATTTGTTTCAAGCTTAATGGAAGATTTGTTCGGAAGCCTTGGTTATGTTTTAAAAACCGACACTGAAGAGCAATTTGAAGCTCTGATGATTTCTTGCTCAAGTGGCACAGGTTTTGTTTTTGAAATGATGATGTACTGGCAGGATTGGATCGAAGAAAGAGGTTTTTCAGAGGAAGTTTCTAAAAAAATGACAATTGAAACTTTCTTAGGTGCCTCTTTACTAGCTGCTCAATCGGCTGGAATTGACATTGAAGAGTTGCAATCGCGTGTGACCTCTAAAAAAGGTGTAACGGCTGCCGGATTAACTTCAATGCGTGAGCTTGAAATCGAACGCACATTAAGAATCAGCTTTGAAAAAGCGGCCATGAGATCTCAAGAGATTTCCCGCAGTATGAAATAGTCTAACCAGCCTAAGGTCCAGTGTATTCATTACAAATACTAGGTGGCAGTAGAAGACCCGGCAATTTTGTCCTATACTAAGGATAGTATTATCTTTGTTCACGGAGGAACAATTATGAAGCATTACCCATCTGAAATTGCGATTAAAACGTTTGAAAGAAAAATGATGGGCTATGATCCAGATGAAGTTTCCGACTTCTTAAACGTTGTTGCCGCACAAATGGACGCCTTACTTCAGGAACGCAACGCTCTACGCGAAGCTTTAAAAGAAAAAGAATTATCATTACTTGAATATAAAGACCGTGATCAGGTTTTAAAAGCAACCATTACTTCAGCCTCACAAATGACTGAAAAAATGCGAGGCGATGCTGAACGCGAAGCCAAATTAATTATTAACGATGCACAACAAAAAGCAGAGTTAATCACTCGTGATGCTAAAGATTCTCTTAAAAAAGTGTTTACCGAAATCGCTGAACTAAAAAGAACACGAATGCAATTTGAGGCTAATTTAAAAGCCATGGTTCAGGCGCATTTATCATTACTGGATCAAGGACAACAGTTCATGCCAAAAATGTCGATGCCGCCTGAACTGGATATGAAATAACTATTGAAACTTAAGATTTACATACAGCCTAACGCCAAAAAATATAGACCTAGCTCATGGCCATGCTAGCCGTAATAAATTAATCCAGATAAACTCTGAAATGACAGAGGCGCAACTTTTGGCCCTACTCCTCAAGCAGGACTAATATCTCTGGTTAATAGAAACTCACTTAAAATTAATTTATAATTTCTACATATAGCGCTATAATTTACTAATGAGAAACTCAGTATTATTCGGTATTTTATTTTTTGTCCTTCCCATTTTTGCAAAGCAGCTCGTCATAAAAAATACCGCCAATTTAAGATCTAATGAAAAAAATTTTTTCTCTCAGCAAAATGTTGTTGGCCGAATTGCTAAAGGGGCTACAGTTACTGTTATAGATGAAAAAATATTACCTTCTGGAAATAAAGCTTATAAAATTTCTGTTGCGGCAACAAAACCTGCTTCAAGTGTCACGAATAGATCCCAGTTATCTGAATTGTGGGTATATGGAAGTTCTAAATTTGTTGAGTCAACTTCAGTAACCGCAAGCCGCGAGACTGAAGCCGGCGTAATTAAAGATAAATGCCTGTCTTGTTCCAGCGCTCAAACACAAGTAACAGCCCCATTTAGACCTATTTTAGAACATCTAGAAGTTGATAGCGCCACACCTACGTCCACCAATATAAGTCAAAGTAACGGATCAAGTCAGACAGCCTTAGAAAAAGTAAATAATTTAATTAAGTCAGGTTTTTCGTGCAACAAAAGTGAAGAGAATATTAAAGTTCGCGGATATGTTTGCAAAGGAAAATTTCAATTTTACAATCAAAATGTAAGAATTTATATTCCTGAAAAATTTGATACCACCAAACCAGCCAAGTTTAATCTGTTTTTTCACGGCCTTAGAAACGATGATACATTTAAAGAAAATTCTAACGGTAGCGGAGTGGGCGATTACGGGGCCATGTTAAAAAATGCTAACGATAGCAACTCAATACTGGTAGTACCCGAAAGCATAAATGTAAAGTGCGGTACTTCTGCTAAAGGAGAGTCACTTTATTGTCCAGGCAGCTATTACCAGTTTACAAAAAATCCTGATTTAATTTTTCAACTCAAGACGAATATTGAAAGTAATGCTGGGATTAAACTCGGAGAACTTACTTTATCGGGCCATAGCGCAGCCGGTAGTATTATCAACAGCTTACTTGCAAATAATTCGATCCGGACACAAGTTAATAAAGTCGCACTATTTGATGCACTCTACGGAGATAGTTCCAATCTACAATCTTGGTTACGAGAAGATGCTAATCGAAAATTGAGTTTAGCCTGGATACATGGAGCCGGCTCAAGTACACAACTCAATACGCAGAATTTTATTAATAGTATGAGCACTCATTTGAACCAAATAAAACAAGGAAAAATTATTGGTTCAACAGAAAATACTCACATGAGTATTATGCAAAAAGGTGGCTTATCTGATTTTTTAAAAAATGGGATAAATTAAATTATTTGTAGCTATTTATCATCACATGTTGTCAAATTAGTAATAAATCTTGGACTAAATAATTTATGCTTAAAATGCCCGCCGAAAAAAAACCTTTAATTATTATATTCTTCACCGTTTTCATTTATCTTTTAGGTTTTGGTATTGTTATACCTATTATTCCTATTTTGAGTACCGAAATGGGTGCTACTTCGCTCCAAACCGGTTTATTACTATCCGTTTATTCTTTAATGCAGTTTTTATTTTCACCCTTTTGGGGAAAGTTAAGCGATAAGTATGGGCGTAGACCTATTTTACTCATTTGCCTAGCTGGGGAAGTTTTTTCATATCTTCTTTTTGCTCAAGCTCGAACTCT
Source organism: bacterium (assembly GCA_019752925.1). Lineage (GTDB taxonomy): Bacteria > Bdellovibrionota > Bdellovibrionia > Bdellovibrionales > Bdellovibrionaceae > Pseudobdellovibrio. The sequence continues at coordinate 362,778 of JAIELP010000006.1, read as the reverse complement.
AGAACTCCTTTTTGTTGCACGCACATTCTCAGGATTTTTTGGCGCTTCTATTTCAACCGCCTCAGCTTATATTTCCGATATAACTCCACCAAATGAAAGATCAAAAGGAATGGCTCTGATAGGAGCTGCCTTCGGTCTAGGCTTTTTATTTGGGCCTGCCATAGGTGGCGGTTTAACAGTTTGGGCCGAACATATTTCACCAACTGACGTATTTTTTAAAACCAGCTTTAGTTCTTATTGGGTGTCAGGGCTTTGCCTACTCACATTTATTTTTGCATGGAAATTTTTAAAAGAAACCCGCGACCTATCAAAAGTCACGCAGGGAAAAACCAATCGCTTTGCACAGATTATTAAATATTTTAAAATTGAAACCGTTGGTCCTTTGATTTTTGTTTTCTTTCTTTCTTCGTTAGCAATGTCCACAATGGAAGCCACACTGGTTTTATTAGTAAAAGATAAATTCGGATGGGGCATTAAAGAAGTTAGTTTTGGCTTTGCGTACATTGGCATTATGATGGTGCTCACACAAGGGATATTTGTACGCAAACTCATTCCTAAAGTGGGTGAAAAACAAGTTCTTCGCACTGGATTAGTTCTGATGTGTATTGCTTTTGCCGGCATTGCAATAGCCAAATCAATAACAGTTCTTGCCATAGCCCAAACTCTTTTTGCTTTAGGAGTAGGTTTTACGAATCCTTCAATATTAGGCTCTATTTCACTTTTAACTGACCCTAATGAGCAGGGTGCAGCCTTAGGCACAACTCAGGGCATGGCATCTCTTGGTCGCATTATCGGACCTGCGGTCGGCGGCGCTCTATACGGATCATTAACTATGGAATCCCCGTTTATTTTATCGGGCGCTATGACAATGATTGCACTTTTTGTAGTAATCACTATATTCAACCAAATCCCGAATGCGGGCCAAAAAGTAAAAGCAACTGAAACCGAAGCTTAAACAGAAAAGTTCATAACCTATGCTCAATAAAATTAATTTTTACCAGCTTGATAATCTGATTAACAATCGTGTGCCTTTTTTGTTTTTAAATATGAGTGAAAGCATTGCCGGCTGGTATACAAGCGTCAGCAAGATGCATTTAAACACTTATGAGATTTTAACAGGCCCTGAGCAAGTTTTGCCTGTTTTAGCAGAAAGAAAAGCTCCCAAAGACTACGCTATCGTTTTATTGTGCACTGACGGCTCAGATTCCTTAAAACTCTACTCTGAGCTGGAAAAACAAGGCTATACCAACGTATACGTTATTGATGGCGGCTATCAGCAAATAGTGACGGAGCGCAATCAAATCTGATAACCTTTTCACCATGAAAACACTAGCTGATCGTTATAATCCACAAGAAGTTGAAACCAAAATTTACCAATGGTGGGAAGAGTCTGGTCATTTTAAATCTCAGGATCAATCAACCAAGCCTCCTTTTTCAATTATTTTACCTCCTCCGAATGTCACAGGTTTTTTACACTTAGGCCATGCACTTGATCACACAATTCAAGATTTATTAATTCGTTGGAAGCGCATGAGTGGATTTAATACCATGTGGTTGCCAGGAACGGACCATGCCGGTATTGCTACGCAAACGGTTGTTGAAAAAGAACTCAAAAAAACTGGCGTTAACCGTCATCAATTAGGCCGCGAAAAATTTGTTGATGAAATCTGGAAATGGAAAAGTGAATACGGCAATCGCATTTATAACCAAATGCGCCGCTTAGGAGATTCGTGCGATTGGGAGCGTGCCACATTTACTTTAGATGAAGGCGTTTCTGAAGCAGTTAAAAAAGTATTCGTAACTCTTTATAAAAAAGAAGCCATCTATAAAGGCCAGCGCCTAGTTAACTGGAGCGGTCCATTAGAAACAGCTATTTCTGACTTAGAAGTTGAACATCAACAAGTTAAGGGAACTATGTATCACATCAATTACCCGATTGATGGAACATCCGATTTTTTAACTATCGCAACCACCCGCCCAGAAACTATGTTAGGGGATACGGCAGTTTGCGTTCATCCTGATGATGATCGTTATAAATCTTTAGTAGGAAAAACTGTTACTATTCCGCTGATTAATCGTCAGATTAAAATTATTTCGGACAATTATGTGGATAAAGAATTCGGTTCAGGCGTAGTTAAAATTACTCCAGCACATGACTTTAACGATTATAAAATCGGTAAAGCACACAAGCTTGAATTTATTAATATCCTAACTAAAAAAGCTGAGCTCAACGAAAACGCTGGTCCTTACAAAGGACTTAAAGTAGCTGAAGGCCGCAAAAAAGTTGTGGAAGATTTGAAAGCACTGGGCTTACTGGTTAAAGAAGAGCCGCATATTCACTCGGTTGGTCACTGCTCACGCACAGGCGCAGTAGTTGAACCATTCCTTTCTGAACAATGGTTTATGAAAATGGAAAACCTAGCAACTCCTGCCAAAAGAGTTGTTGAGTCGGGCACTATCCGCTTTGAACCTGAGTCATGGACAAAGGTTTACTTACATTGGATGAACATTATTGAAGATTGGTGCATCTCTCGTCAATTATGGTGGGGCCATAGAATTCCGGCTTGGCACTGCGAGTCCTGCGAAAAATACACTGTAACAGAAACTCATCCAACTCAGTGCGAACATTGCAACAGTACTAAAATTAAACAAGAAGAAGACGTTCTCGATACTTGGTTCAGTTCAGCTCTTTGGGCTTTCTCTACAATGGGATGGCCATCTGAAAACCAGAAATCAATCGAAACTCAAAAAACTTTTTATCCGACTAATTATTTAGTAACCGGACACGATATTATTTTCTTCTGGGTTTCCAGAATGATTATGATGGGTCTTGAGTTTAAAAAAGATGTTCCATTCAGAACCGTTTACATTCACGGTTTAGTACGTGACAGCCAAGGCCGTAAGATGTCCAAATCTTTAGGTAACTCGATTGACCCTATCGACATGATCGACAAGTATGGTGCTGATGCGCTTAGATTCAGCTTCTTGGCGCATTTATTCTCAGGTAAAGATTTTAAATTCAGCGAACAGCGTGTTGAAGGATACCGAAACTTCATGAATAAAGTTTGGAATGCTTCACGCTTTGTCTTAAGTAACTTAAATGACTTTAAAGTTCCGGCAGAGGGAATTAAAGCTTTACCTTCAAAAGCCCACTTATCGGTTTTTGATCAGTGGATTATTGCCAAACTCGCTGAAGTTGAAAAAAATGTTCACCACGCTCTTGAAAATGAAAAATTTTCGGATGCAGCCACTGAGCTATATCAGTTTATCTGGAATCAGTTCTGTGACTGGTATATTGAATTCACAAAACCAATTATGAATTCAGCTTCTGCAGATGAAAAACATAATACTCAGTTGGTAATGGCTCACGTTCTTAACAGAATTGTACGTTTGTTGCATCCATTCTGCCCGTTTTTAACTGAAGAAATTTATTCAAATCTTCCAATTAAATCCGCTGCTTGTATTACAGATCAATATCCAACAATTGATACTGATAAAGATTTTTTAGCTTTCGCTAGTAAAGAGGCCGAACTGGAAATCGACATCACTAAAGAAGTGATCACCGCTATCCGTAATATCCGTGGTGAAAACAGAATCAGCCCGGCGGTTAAGCTCAATATCCGTCTAGGCGTGACTCAAGATGAAGTTCAAAAAGTATTAAGCCATAACCGATCAGCTATTATGACCTTAGCCCGAATTGAAAATATGGAAATCGGTACCGACGGCGATCTGACTAAATGTGCGGTGGCTCCGGTAGCTATTGGCGATGCGCGCGTTAAAGTTATCATCCCACTAGAAGGCTTAGTAGATTTCAACGAAGAAATTAAACGCATTCAAAAAACCATCGAAAAGCTTGAAAAAGATGTTAATCTTTTAACCAATAAGCTTTCAAATGAAAAATTCGTTCAAAATGCTGATGAAGATGTAATTGCAGCCGACCGAGTATTATTGCGTCAGTCAAAAGAACAAGTTTTATCATTGAAAGATGCACTCACACGTTTTCAGTAATTTTTAAGTACAAAAAACAAAAAGGAGTCGTGAATCACGACTCCTTTTTGTTTTTTAATTTAAAATCTTATTATTTATTGCAACGAGCGATGCAGGCCTTGAGTTCTGCGCCAGGCTGATCGTATGTAGCTACGCAGGTTGATACACACAGCTGAATTTCTTCACGTGTTTTATCGCCTTTTTGCATCGAATGAGACATCTCTTCATAACCCTCTGTCCAAACTGAAGTTTTCATGTAAGTGCAGGTGCGAGAAGATACTGGCTTAACAAATTTTAATTCGTAATAAACATCCACACCCTGAGTACCTGTTTGAAACAAGTAAGTCATTTCGCTCAAGCTATCAGTTTTTTGTCTGTACTGAGAGCTGTCGAAAGCTACATCAAATTGTACAGTTCCTTTATCATAACATTCGATCATTTGATGTTTGCTATTGTATTCACAGTAATCAGCTACAAAACCGATATCGTTTAATACGGAATTTTTAGTTTTAGAGTCTTTAGCGATTTTATTAGCAGCAACACTTACTGCAGCTCCGTAACAAGCCTCAGTTTTATCTGCCAACTGGGCAAAAGAAACAGATGTAATTAAAGTCAATGAAAGCACTAATGATTTAAACATGAAAACCTCTTTGTTTTAATGAGTCTTAACTAACACTGTGTTAGCTTAAAATGTAGTACTATTTGACCCATTTCAAAATTTACAAAAAGGCCTCCTTAACACGCGCAAACATTTTGGTCGTCTTTATACATTTTACAGGGTTTAACTGTCTTAAATACTCTTTATGCGTTTAGGATTGGTTCAATTATAGCATATTTAGAGCCCTTACGAGGGCTTAACAAATGAAAAAATCAGTACTTCTTTTAACGCTTTTTAGCTTAAACGCCTATGCCGGCCCATCTGTTTTATGTGATCAGATCAGTCATAATCAGATCTCGTTTTCGGCCCCAAGCCTGGTAAAACGCGATTCTACAGAGCTAACTTTGGTTACCTGGAATGCCCACAAACTAGCTGATAAGAAGTATATGCCTGATTTAGTACAACTCAGTCAGGATTCAGATTTAATTTTAATACAAGAAGCCATGCACTCAGACAATTTACAAAACTCATTTGCAGCACAGTTTAATATGAGCTTCAGTTTTCATAAAAGCTTTTGTAACGGCAAAAAACACGCAACAGGAGTGATGACAGGATCACGTTACGAACTCAGCAACAACCTTACTATTGTTTCTCCGGATACTGAGCCATTTACATTTACTCCGAAAGTTTCAGGTTACTCTATGATACACATTCCTGAAATCGGAACAGTACATGTGATTAATACGCATGGTTTAAATTTTAATCTCGGAAACAAATTTGCTCGTCAGATAAACCATTTAGCTCAATTTATGCATAAACTGGAAGGGCCGATAATTTGGGCTGGCGACTTCAACACTTGGAGTCCTGACCGCAAAGATCATTTATACGAAACGGCTAGAATACTTGGAATGACACACTTAAAACCTTCTAACGACAGCCGCACCTTACTTAAGTTGGATCATGTTTTTGTAAGAGGTCTTGAGGCAGTAAGCTCTACACTATTAGATAATTACAAGAGCTCAGATCATGCACCAATTAAAATCGTACTTAAGAAAAAATAATTACGGACAGGTACAGGTCGATTTTTCGTCGTCTAAGTTAAAACAATTTAATGACTTGTCTGCACGATTAATACTAATGCTCTGTATCTGACCGTTGCGGATTGTATAAATCAGCTCTTCGCCTTCGGCAAAATATGCTCTGGCACCTTTTTCATCGTTAACAACTTTATTTCCCTCAATTAATGAATCGATATACGCCTGATTGGGGTTATTAATTTCTTCATTTGAAAGACTCATGATTTCAGGCATTCCGTAAGAATTGATCTGGTACATCGATAGTCGTCTAGTTGGGTTTGCACCGTCAATGTAGTCATAATCCACGCGTACGCGCTTACGTACCGAGCCTTGATCGCTTATTTCAGTCTGTGACCAATCGTCCATTTGCACTACCACATCACCTAAAGAAGAACGCAGTTGGTTAAACAAATTGTCAGCTGTTGGAGCCACCTTGTCGCCGACAGGCGAAGTAGTCGCTATAGCCAGACAGTTATTCATATATTGCAAGTGTTTTGCAAAAAGCTCAGCAACCTTGGGGTTTACCGGCTGAGCTTCTGCTACTGGAAGATTTAAAGCCGGAGTTTTATCGACAGAAGCTGCAGATAAAGTAACGTCAGAACTAGCGGCCAGCACAGGCTTACCAGCTGTGGCCGAATTTTCTTCAACAGACTCTTCAGAGTTTTCAGCGAGCATTTCTTTTTTATCTTTAGAAAATAAAAGAGCCATGATGATAATCGTGGCTCCTATTGCTACTAAGTATTTAGTATTCATTATTTGGATTACTTAATTAAGCCGATTTCTCTTAATCTTTGCATTAAGAATTCGTGGGCAGTTATATCAGCGTATTTAGCGCCAGTCCCGCGACATGAAGGTAAACAACTTAATACTGACTCAGGATGTGGATGCATGAAGAATGGCATAGAGTAACGAGACCCGTTTGTTCCATCTTGAGGGTTAATCACTCTGTGAGTAGTCGAAGGTATCACATCGTTCGTGATACGAGCCAACATATCGCCAGCATCTACAATTAATGAACCGTAATCACTTTCGATATCGAGCCAAGCACCGTCACGATCTTGCAATTGCAAACCTGAAGTAGTAGCTGCAGGTAAGATTGTAATGAAGTTAATATCTTCATGGGCAGCAGCGCGAATACAACGTGGATCAACGCCTTCAGGAATTGGTGGATAATGCAACAAACGTAAAATTGAATTTCCTTCTTTAACCATATTTGTGAAAAAATCTTTTTCAACTTGTAATGGGTAAGAAAGAGCTTCCATCATTTGGATGCCGGCTAATTCTAATTGAGTATAAAGTTTATCGAAAACCGGTCTGAATTCAGGAATTGTATCATCTGGCCAAATGTTTTTTGGGTAGTACTTAGAAAAAGCATGACCGGCTTCAACTTCGCGGCCCACATGCCAGAACTCTTTTAAATCTTTTACTTCAGCGCCTTTAGCATGCTCGGTACCAAACGGAGTGTAGCCACGCTGACCGCCGCCTAATTCAGAAATGTAAGATCTTTTTGTAGCTTCTGGAAGTTTGTAGAACTTTTCTAAGATTTGATAAGCTTCAGCTAATAATTCTTTTGGTACATCGTGGTCTTTTAAAATAATAAAACCGTAGTCTTTGATACCGTGAAATAATTGTTCAATGAATTTAACTTTATCATCTTGTGACCCGTGTAAGTAAGCACCTAAACTTAATGTAGGAACTTTTCTTAAAGTTGAAGATGGCTGAACAGTTGTTTGCATACGATCCCCTCTCAATAATTTATTTAATTTCTTGTATCGAAATTACAATAAAATATCAAAGACAATTACGTGATTTTTAGAGGTGAACTGAAAATGGATGTCGCCTTCATAGAGCCTAAAAGCGTGTTTATTTCGATATGGAGACTCCTGAGACTCATACCCCTTGTATATAACGGGCCTAGGATCCTGTTTTAACACGTCTGTGATAACTTCTTTTAGTTCTGATTTTCCCGTTTTTTTTATCCAGTTTTGCAAAATTTCCATAGCAGAATCTGAAAACTCCACCTGAATTTCATCTTTTTGCACCTCAAGAGCCCACCCGCCACGTGCATCAGGTTTGGATTCTATGTGAGGCAAATAAGGCTTCACATCCAAAATCGGAGTGCCATCCACAAGATCAGCTCCTGCAAAAATCAGAGTGTCTTTTTTAACTTCGACCAATTCGACCAATGAAAGACCAATCGGATTTGGGCGATGCGGTGAACGCGTTGCAAACAAACCTATCGACTCACCATCTAAACGAGGCGGATGAACTTTTGCATGAAAACGCGTTGAAGAATTAAGATGAAAAACAAATTGCAGCCATACATGCGAGTAGCCGCTCAAACCTTCAAGAGAAAACTCAGGTTGGAATTCAGAACTGATTTGAAGTTCAGAATAAGCTTTTTTAACTAAGCCTGACTGACGTGGCACGCCGAATTTATCGGGATAGCACGACTTTAAAATGCCTATGGGTTTAAAACTGAATTGTAAATCGCTCATACAGCGATTTTTCTAAGCCATTTATTCAATCGTGTCACGTTCTCTTTTTGCATATTCAGAGGACGGAAATAATACATTTCATTTTCTTTACGGGCGAATTCGATCTCGATAACCACGTCTTTAGAAAAATTGATTTGTACAATTTTGTGCTCTACCAGCGAAGGAACTGCTGCAAAACTTTTTACGCAAAGCTCTTCACTGGATAAAGTTTTAAGCTCTCCCCAAGGTTTGTCGCTGCCAAAGCTGAATAAAATTTTACGGTAGGATCTAAGATTGACTACCTGCTTTTCACTCATCGGCTTTAGTGGTGTAGGCGGATCCACAACTGGCGGAATAACTGAAGCTTCCGGAGCCTTAACCTTCCACACCAACTGATCCACGATGAAAAAAAATAATCCGGCATTAAGTAAGAATGAAGGCCAAGCAAGCGGACCTTGCCAAGCTTTGTTGTTAACATTTACGATTTGAATTAGAAGATGGGCACCTATCAAAAATAAAACGTAGCGCCAGGCTTTAGCTGTTCCACCTAGCATCTTGATTCCGATTATCACACTACACGCTGCCAAAAAATAGCTGATCGGGTTGCCACTTTTAAGATAGGCCGCAAAATTTACCTGCGACCATGCCATTTTATTCTGGGTTTTTAAAACAAAAAGATGCAGACCCATGTTTATAAATGGAGCCAGCATTAATCCTAATCCAAAAAATCTGATTACATTTTCGCGTTCAAGAAAGCGAACGACTTTCATATCAAACCGCTTTTTTATCTTCGTTTTCGTCTTTGAAATTCATCTGAACGATAACATCGTCTGATTCTTCTTCAAAGTTTTCATTAACAGGCGTTGACGGAGCTTGTGGCATTTCTGCCGGCGCTGCTTTTTCCACAACAGGTTCAACATAGGTTTCTTTTAAAGTGAATTTATGTTGACGACGCGATTCAATTGCATGCGTGGATGCAACAACCAAACAAATCGCTAGCGGGTCAAATACTAATACGAAAATCAAAATCAAGTATTTAACCACAGAATCGATGTCCATATTAAATGAACGCGAAATGTAAATCAGTGGCCCTACTTTTTTCTTAACTTCTAATATTTTTAAATTAGATTCAGAAATTACTTTTTCGCCTTCAGCTATTTTTTTATTCAATTCAAGAATTGTAGGTTCGATTTCCGCACGAGCTTTTAAACGACGGCTAATACGTGTAGCGGGAATCTCTTCAATAGATCTATTCAAACGAGCAATTTCGTTAGTTACAAGTACTTGCTGTTTTTTAATATTATCAAGTTTGATATTTTCAGCCTCTAAAACAGTTGTTGCCGATTGATAGGCGTCAGATAAAAATCCGAACACACCCATACTTGTAACAATACTTAAAACCACAACGGCAAAAACCAAATAAGTTCTATAAACTTTATTGAGATCTTTCCAGGTTTGATGAAGGTAGGCAGCTAATGTAAACTTAGCAAACTCAAGAGAACCGGCCATCAAACAAACTGCTAAAACCGCTCCTGAAAATAGAGCCCCGATTCCGATAATTGAGAAGTAAGCTCCCAGTGAAGAAACTAAAATCGCCGATATTACTAATGCAACTGTAATCCAGGTTGAAATCATATACTTAAATTATCGGCTTATTTTGAGAAAATTTGAATGGGACGTAGATCGAGCAAAGGTCTGTATATTCCAAACAGACCTTTGTCTCTGAATTTTTATCTGTTTAACTTAGCCAGCTTTTTAGGAATACTTAGGTCCGGATAATAAGTCGGTTTAAACTTAGTATTAGGATTTTTCTTAAGCTCTGCCAGAGCCTCTTTTACTCCTCTTTCTAATTGAGGATCTTTTTTATCGCGGTAGTCTTCCGGAGTGATTTCCACTTCGATATCTGGGTCTACTCCGTGATTTTCTACAAACCATTCGTTATCTTTAAACCAGAAACTGTACTCAGGCTGAGTAACATAAGTTCCATCGCGCAAAGAGTACTGTCCGTTAATACCGATAACACCACCCCATGTTCTTTTGCCGATAAGTTTACCTAACTTCATTAATTTAAATGAGTGTGGGAAAATATCACCATCGCTTCCTGAATGCTCGTTGGCCAATGCAACTAAAACTCCGGGAGCATAAGTCGGGTATCGTTCAACACCTTGATGTCGGGTCTCATCAAAACCAATAGCCTTTTGAGCCAGCACCTTTAATAAATGTTGCGACACATGACCGCCTCCATTGTATCTCACATCAACAACAATACCTTCAAAGCGAGACTCACTCACAAAGTGACGGTAAAACTCGGCGTAACCATTAGAGCCCATATCCGGAATATGTACATAGCCCAGCTTGCCGCCTGACATTTCATGCACATACTTTTTGTTTTTTTCAACCCATTCACGATACCAAGCCGCACTTAATGTACGATTTGATTTAACAGTCACTTTTTCTTTAGTTTTACTGCCTTTTCTTAGAATCGTGAGTTCAATTTTCTGAGCCGCTTTATTTTCTAAAAGCTCGTACAAATCAGAAGCTCTATTAAAAGAAACCCCATCTATTGCAAAAATTTGATCTTGTTCTTTTAAGCTAACTCCCATTGCTGTTAGTGGCGAATCAGCCACTGCAGACCAGGCATCGCCTTTAAGAATGCGATCAATTCTGTAACTCTTAGTTTTTGCATCATAAGTAAAATATGCACCAAGTCTAGCAAATTGAATGCCCGCACCGAAGCGGTTGTAATTGCCCATCATTTCGTAACAATGTGAAGTTCCCAACTCGCCTTGCATTTCCCACATTAAATCTGAAAACTCTAAACGAGTTTTCACTTTAAGAAGTAACTTCTGATAACGTTTATAAATCAAATTCCAGTCAATTTTAGAAAGATCCTGACGCCAGAAGTGTTCTTTCTGTAGTATCCAAGCTTCGTGGTACATCTGCTGCCACTCAAGTTTAGGTTCAATTTTAAGCTTTAAACGTGAGCCATCAACATAGCCGTCTTTTTTGCCGACTTTAGCTTCATCAGAAGGTTTGGCTTTAGTTTCAACCAGTCTTAATTTTGAATTTGCAAACATCAGCACATGGTTTTTTGCAGAGTTGAGGTAAAAGTTTTCAACACCTTTTTGGAAAACGTCATCGCAGGCTTCTTCAAATTTATATTGGTGCAATGTAATCCCCGGTGTTGCGAAAAATCGATCATGATTTTCGATAGGTTCTACATCAGCCTTCCAGTATAAAATTCCCCCTTTAACGCCGGCTAATTTAGCATAGCCACCAAGAGGTAAATTAAAGGCCTGAATGCGGTTTTCAATTCCCTCAAATTCGATTTCTACTTTTAATTCACTTTTTTTACCATTCTTCTTTTTTGAATCTTTTTCTTTCGACTTTTCTTCAGCCTTAGGGTTTTCAAAAGGAGCTTCAAAAGGGCTTTGAGTTTTTGATTCCAAAGCCACTACATAGGGACGAGTTGCAAATGGAAAGCCGAGATCAAAGTGTGTTTCATTGTAGTTAGGAGCAAAATCACGAATACTCAAAAAATATAAATACTTTCCTTCTGGATCAAATGAAGGAGAATAATCCGAAGAAACCGGGTTTAACAAAAATCTCAACTGTGACTTTTCGGTATCGTAAATACGAATTCCAGCTCTTCGGGAATCTACGCTCGATGTATAAACCAAGTAGCGTCCATCCGGAGACCAATCTAAATCAGCCGGTCGGTTAAACTCATTAACTTCAATTTTTTTACTTGTATTCTTCTTTAAATCTAATAAATAAACTTCTTTTTTATTGGTAATAACAGCAGCCAAATCAACTTTAGGCGAAAACTTGATTCCCCAGATTTTACCCCAGTTAACCTGCGCAAATATCTGTTTTTTAGTTCCTGCTTTAGTGTCAAAAACAAATAGAGCCTCGCTGGACTCACCGTGAGCACCGGCTACTAATAATTTAGATCCATCAAAATTATAACTCGGATGGCTGTAACGGATATTTTTATCTGTATCCAATTCTTTCACTGCTCCGCTAAAAGGAGGTGCCTGAAATAAATGTCCACGGGAAATAATTGCCAACTCAGAAGCATTTGGATGAACATCGGCGCCATGAAAATACTTGGCCCACGGCTCGTAGCGCGCAATCGATTGCATGGCTGTAGTTGCACATGAAATTTCAACCGGCTCACTCTTTCCTGAATTTAAATCAAGAGTATGAATTTCAGCTCCGCATTGATATACCAACGTATCTTCACAGCTTCTTAGATTTCGACAGTAGTATTCTATATGATCAGTTAAACGTTTAATTTTTTGCCCGTTCAAATCACATGTATAAATATTCGCAACACCTTCATGATCCGAAATAAAATAAATTTGTTTATTAATAATCTCGGGGCGAGTGATATTAGTTTTAATATTTTTCAGAATTCGCTGAAATTTTCCAGCTCCTTGCTGTGTCCACAAAACCCCCGCTGTGCCGCCTTGATAGCGCTTCCAACGAGCAGAGTCTCCTGAGTTTCTGGCTAAAACTTGATAGCCATTTCCTTTATGATAAAAAGAGCTTGGTCCTAAATTAATTTTTTTAAAATCCTGAGTTGCAACATCAAGTTCATAAACGTGAGCCTCACGTCTTGGGTAAGCTTCAATACCGCTTGTAAAATAAATTGTTTTGTTATCTTTCCACGCAACAACACGGTTAACTCCCAGCCAAGTCAGTCTTCGAGCCTCTCCACCTTCTGATGAAATAATATACAAATCACCTTCAACCGCTGTATCGGTACTAATATAGGCGATGTATTTTCCATCAGGTGAAAAGCATGGCGATGTAATCATACCTTTATTAGCCGTTAATCTTTGAGCAGTGCCGCCTTTTCGCCCAACAACCCATAGGTCGTCGTCTGAAATGAATGCAATTTTGCTGCTAGAAATAGTGGGTTGCGAATAATATCCCTGATTCATTATTTACCTCTGAGGTTTGATGATTTTTCCCCTTAAAACTATATGCGAATTTGCTCACCAGATATACTCGGCATTGGTCCAGTGCTCTTTGTATTGAGTTGTGTCATAGGCATATGACTAACCAACCAAAAAATGCTTTAATACGTCTTATGACTGAGTTTCTTGTAATCGCACTATGCTTGTTACTGAATGCGATTCTATCTTGTATTGAAATGGCCTTTGTGACTGTTTCAAAAGCCCATATAAAAAAATTAGCCGCCTCAGGTCAGGTTTCCGCACAGAGAGTTTTAACGCTTAAAACTAATCCCGAACGCACCCTTTCAGTTTTACAAATTGGTATTACTTTAGTTGGTGCTATATCGGCCGCCGTCACCGGAGCCGGAGCCGAAGAATATTTGAGCCCTCAGATTATGACCTCATTGAACGTAGCTGAAGAAACCGCAGAATTCATTGCCATTGCTATTGTCGTGCTGCCACTTACCTATATTAGTGTCGTTATCGGAGAACTGGTACCTAAATCAATCGCTCTGCGCTTTCCTCTGAGAATAGCTCTTGCTGGAGGCTATATTCTGATTTGGCTGGATCGCATTTTTTACCCGTTTGTCATTTTACTGGAAAGTTCCACTAAGTTTTTTACTAAGTTTGTTTTTTCACGTTTTCGCTCAGAGAGCAATGTAGCTAGCTCCGACGGTGTTGATCTCGACAACATAAGCGAAGCCAACCGACAATACGTTTTTAATTTGATCAACATCGATAAAAGAATTGTTAAAGATGTGATGTTGCCTTGGGAAAAAGTAACTACCATATACAGCGGCAGCCACCAGCATGAAGTACTCGAAAAAATTAAAGAAGACCGCTACACCCGCTTACCGGTTATTAATATGAACGATGAAGTTATCGGTATACTTCACACTAAAGAATTCGTATCTGAGTCTGAAATCACTAAAATCGATTGGACTCAGCTTATACGTTCCGCCATTTTTTTAAATCCCAAAGAACATATTTTGAATGCTCTTAAAAAGCTGCAGAATAACAAGAGCCATTTAGCTATTATTATTCAAGACAACAAGCCCATCGGAATTGTTACTATTGAGGATATATTTGAGGAAGTTGTGGGCGACTTACACGACGAAGACGACGAACCAAATACTCTGTTAGCGCTCAATTCAAAAATACGCACAATTGGACTCAAAAAATAGCTTTCTGAGCATGACTAAATAGCACAGTAAATAAGCCACTTCTTTGTTGACTCCAACTCCCCCTAATTTTAGAACTGAGGAAACAATTTTTCGTAATTAATTTAAGGAGTTAGCTATGCTTAAACTGAGTCTAATCAGCGCATTAACTTTTATTACTTTAAACGCCTTCGCCACCATAAAAGTGGGCTTAGTTTTAGATAAAGGCGGAAAAGACGATAAATCATTTAACTCTTCTGCTTATGAAGGCGCAACTAAAGCTCAAAAAGAATTAGGCATCGAACTGAAATATGTTGAAGCCACTGACAACAACTCGCTTGAAGTTTTACACAGAAATTTTGCACAAAAAAAATATGACTTAGTAATCGGTATCGGTTTTGCGCAAACTGATGCTATTAAAAAGGTTGCTGCACTTTTTCCGCAAACCCAATTCGCAATAGTTGATGGCGAAATTAAAGCAGAAAATGTTCGTTCCTTATTATTTGAAGAACACGAAGGTTCTTTCCTAGTGGGCGCTGCTGCTGCAATGAAATCTAAAACAGGTGTTGTAGGTTTCATCGGTGGTATGGACATTCCGATGATCAGAAGATTCCAAAAAGGTTTTGAGGCTGGTGTTAAATATGTAAATCCTAAAGCCACAGTTATAAATAACTATATAGGTGTTACTGCTGAAGCTTGGAATAATCCGGCTAAAGCAAAAGAAATGGCTCTTTCACAAATCGGCAAAAAAGCTGATGTTATCTTTCACGCAGCCGGCGCATCAGGCTCAGGCTTGTTTGATGCGGCAGCCGAAAAGAAAGTTTACGCTATAGGTGTGGACTCTAACCAAAACTGGATGAAGCCAGGTGTCGTTTTAACAAGCATGCTAAAGCGAGTAGACGTAGCCGTGTACGATACAATTAAAGACAGCCTAAATAAAAAATTTACTGCAGGCACAGTGCGCTTCGGTTTAAAAAATCAAGGTGTAGACTGGGCCTTAGACAGCAACAACGATAAATTATGGACAGCTGCAGATAAAACTAAAATTGCTGACATAAAAAAACAAATCGTAGCCAAAAAAATTACGGTTCCTGATTACTACCTTTCTAAATAATGTCTTATATTGAATTTAGAAACATCACTAAGATCTATGGCGACAGCGTTTCATGCCGTGATGTTTCTCTATCCATTAAAAAATCCACTATTCACGCTATCATTGGCGAAAACGGAGCTGGAAAATCCACATTAGTAAAACTTTTAGGTGGAGTAACTCCTGTAACTTCAGGTGAAATATTTTTAAATGGCAATTGGTACTCGCCACAATCAGCTCAGGATGCCTTTAAAAATAAAATTGCCTTTATACATCAACATTTCGTATTGGCGGAAGAACTTACCGCCTTAGACAATTTAATTTTAAGCGCCAGCTCTAATTTTTTTAGCTTGTATTTAAAAAATACCGACGATGTTTATTCACGCGCACAATTTTTATTAAAACGCTTCGGCTGGCAGATTGATTTACACAAGCTAGTTAAACATTTAAGTGTTGGCGAGCAACAAAGGCTAGAAATTTTAAAAGCCCTGATGCAAGAACCCGACATTATTATTTTTGATGAGCCAACTGCGGTGCTAACGCCTCAAGAGTCTGATGAGCTGCTGAAATTTATTTTGCAGCTTAAGTCTGAAGGAAAAACTATAATTATTATTTCGCACAAATTGAACGAAATTAAGTTTGTGGCTGATTATGTCAGCGTACTTCGTCAGGGACAGCTTGTTTCCAGTCATCTTAAAACTGATATTACTGTGGAGCAAATGGCTGAACTCATGATTGGTCGCCGCGTAAACAAAAACAAACCTCAAGCCAATAATATAGACGAAAAGATTAATATTAAAATTCCGAATACTGATATTGAACTAAAAAAATGTGAGATTTTCGGCGTTATCGGTATTGAAGGTAACGGACAAAACCAACTGATTGAAAAGCTTTTAAAAAAATTCAATGAAAATTGTATGAGCTACGGCGACATCACTGAAGACCGGATTAAATTGAGTGTTTTTGAAAATCTCGATTTACGTGAACATTTATTGCTAAAACATAAAAATAAATTCATCAGTAATGGTGTTATTAACTCTAAAGCACTGACTGATGCTGCAAAAAAACTTGTAATAGAGTGGGATGTTCGCCCGCAGGATATTAATAAGCCGCTTTCTGAATTTTCTGGTGGTAACCAACAGAAGTTTGTGGTGGGACGAGAGCTCTTAGGTGAACCTGAAATACTTTTAGCTGCCCACCCTACTCGCGGCGTAGACTTAGGTGCCCAAGAAAAAATACACAACTCACTTTTAAGCTACGCAAAAAATAATAAGTCCATTGTACTGGTATCATCAGATCTCGATGAAGCCTTATTTCTCTCAGACCGTTTTATTATTTTAAATAAAAATAAAATATTCGGTCCTTTCAAAAAAGATGAGCTGAACGAACAAGAAATTGGTCTATATATGGCTGGTGAAATATGAAAAAATTTGCACCTTGGTTGGGTTTAATTATCGGAATTACCTTATCGTGTTTGCTGGCTCTATTTTTTCAGGAAAGTCCTTTTCACGTATTCAAAGTGCTGGCGACCAGTTTTTTTAATTCTAAATTTGATTTCGGACTTACATTATTTTACACGACCTGTTTAATTTTTTCAGGACTGTCATTTGCTATTCCTATGAAATCCGGTTTGTTTCACATCGGCAGCGAAGGGCAAATATTGTTGTCGGCTTTAGTCGCCGCCTATCTCGGCTCTACACTGGTACCTTTTGATAATTCTTTTTCAGTGGCTTTTTCAATTATATTTATATTATCAACAACTTTAATCTGCGGGGCGCTCTCAGCTCTAGTCATTGCCTTCTTTAAATTATTTAAACAAGCGCATGAAGTCGTTGTTGCTATTATGCTGAATTTTATATTTGCAGCTATTACAACATGGATAACAGTTAATCATTTGCAAAATCCTAATTCTCAGAACCCGGAAACAATTCCTGTCCATGCGGCTTTTCAGTTTATGCAAAATGATTTTCTTAAAACCTATTTTGAAAATTCAGCTGTTAGCTCCTTCTTACTCGTCGCAGTAGCTTCTTGCATAATTCTTTACGTTTTGGAAAAGAAAACACTGATCGGTTACCAAATAAGAGCCTACGGAAACAATCCCCATGCGTCCGCACGTCTGGGCATCAGCAGTACTAAAATTTTAGGCTTAAGCTTAGGCTTAGCCGGTATGTTTTCAGCTTTTGTCGGCTTAACAGAAGTTATTGGTAATACCTTCCAGTATAAAATAGGCTTCTCGCCCCAATACGGCTTTTTAGGTATTGCAGTAGCCTTATTAGCACAGCAAAATTTCATCGGCATCATTGGCTCAGCATTCTTAATGTCCTGTTTACACAAAGGGGCCTCTGATTTAGATTTAGAAACTAATTTTTTAACCCGGGACTTTTCAAGAGTTCTTCAGGCTATAATTATTTTTTCAGTAGCTGCTTCTTATTTTATTTTCACTCCTAGCCTAAAAGCTGAAAAGAAAGCGGACAAATAATGATGGAATCCGCTTATATTCTTTTAATCTTAGCAACACTTCGCTTAAGTTTACCTTTATTTTTTGCAGCTACCGGCGCTTACTTCTCTGAAAAATCTGGCGTGGCTCAAATTGCCCTGGAATCTTATTTGTTAGTAGGTGCTTTTACTGCGGCCAGCGCTGCTTATATGACTAAATCTGTAACTCTGGCTTATTTTATTGCCGCCGTAGTAACCGCTCTATTTGCACAAATATTCTGTGTGCTGATTTTAAAGTTTAAAGCGAACTCTATTGTTATCGGCACTGGAATGAATTTGCTGGCTATGGGAATTATTCCCATTATCAGTAAAACAATTTTTAACTCTACAGGTTCAACACCCTCTGTAGAATTACCCGCTTACAATGCTTACCTACCCTATATTGTACTGGTACTTACAGTGGGCATGAGCTATTGGCTTTCTGAAAAAACAATCTGGGGACTTCAAATGAAGTTTGCCGGCGAAAAAAAATTAGCGCTGCAATCTGTAGGTATTAGCGCTACTAAGCGCCAATGGCAGTCATTAACTATATCGGCTTTTGTAACTGGCCTAGGTGGCGCTGTACTTTCAACTGCCTTGGCATCGGCCTATTCACCGTTAATGAGTGCCGGTCGCGGATTCATTGCGCTGGCCGCCCTCATTTTTGCCGGATGGAATTATCCACGCGCACTTATCGTTTGTTTATTTTTCGGATTCTGTGAAGCTATGCAAATTCAATTGCAGTCGAATGCTGCTGTTTCGGAATACATAGCTGCAGAATTTATCCAAATGATTCCTTACTTAGCTACTTTGATTGCTTTATTATTATTAAAAATAAAATTTAACCCACCGGCTGAACTGAAGTAAGCCAAGGAGATAAAATGAAAAAAATCACGCTGCTTATTCTATTAATAGGCTTACAATACTCAGCTGAAGCTTTAGCTTGGGGCGGGCGCGGCCACGCTGCCATTTGTGAGGCGGCTGTATACCTTGTGAAATCTCCTGAACTTAAAGAGTATTTAATGAACAAACCCCATGTCATGGGTCATCTTTGTAATATTCCTGATATTTATTGGAAATCTTTATCGGGCGACGCCCGTAAACTAGGAGATCCGGGACACTACATCAATGCGGAAAAACTAGGTTTAAAAATTTCTGAAATTCCATTAGATTACAAAAAAATCGTTGAAACTTATACCGGAAAACCTAATCAAACCAATCAAGCACAAACACTTTTTTCAGTACCCGACGAAGTAGGCTCTAACTGGTGGCGTACGGATCAGTTTTATCGCTTAGCTATTGAAGCCGGAAAAAAAATTAAAGAAAATGCGGCACCAAAAGACTACAAAGAAGAACAAGACGATCAACTACCTTACAATAAGGCCTTTTTCCAAATGATGGTTAATATGGGTTTAATGGGTCACTTTGTTGGCGATAATAGCCAACCTTTCCATAATACATCTGATCATGACGGCTATGCTGCTAACCAAGGAGGAATTCACTCTTACTATGAAGACAGCGTGGTGGGGCAATTCGGGCCTGATCTAGTAAACCAAATTGTTAAAAAAGCAAAATCTTGGACTTCTCAGTCTTTTACACAAAAAAATTCAGTTATTGAAAATATGCGTGCCCTAAGTGATGTCTCAGCATCAGAAATTAAAGACGTTCTAAAGCAGGATCCAATCATTACTCCTTCTTTAATTAAAATTGAAAAAGGTATGAGTCTTAAAACTCCGGCAAAACGTAGACCACCTTCAGAAGCTATCAAAAAAATGGACAGCTTGATTGTAAAAGAAATGGCACGCTCTAGCTATTTATTAGCTTACTTATGGGATGAAATTTATAAAGCTTCTGGATCACCATCTATTAAAGCTTACAAAAGCTATCTGTACCCATTCACGCCGGAATTTGTTAAACCGGATTACTTATAATTTTTAATAAAGAGGACCTTATGAAACATTTAATCTTAACTTTAATTTTATCTTTTGTGAGCTCATCAGTTTTGGCCCACGGTGAAGATAAGCTTGGCCCCAACAAGGGTTACATTAAAATGCCCAGCAATTATCACACAGAAGTGGTTCCTGATGGCAAAAACCGCATCAAGGTTTATTTGCTAGATATAAACTGGAAAAACCCTTCCGTTAAAAAATCTAAACTTGAAGCTGTTCATAAAACAGCCGCCACTAGCTCAAAAGCCATGTGCTTAGTTGGTAGCGATCACTATATTTGCTCCTTCAGCAAAGCCATAGACCTTACTCAGCCCGGAGAACTTACAATTAACTCCCAACGCGAAGGTCAAAAAGGCGCTGCTGCCGTATATGCACTTCCATTTAAACTGCAAAAAAGTAATACTGAATCCACAGGACACGGTGGCCATCATTAAGAATCTGAGACTTTTTGTTTTTCTATCCCTCTTAGCTTCGCTTGTTATCACAAGCAATTTCAGTGTATTTGAAATGTTGGTGGAATGCCCCCATCATGCAGAGTCCAGCCACCAACATCACGACGATGCCAGTTCCGAAACACCTTGCTCCAACCATCAAAATTGCATGACAGCATTTCAGTACATAATTCCTTCTTTAGGTGTTGAGTCACAACCTCAATACAAAACTCCTCATAAATTAAATTTTACTCGTATTGTTCTTGCTGAGCCCTTTCTTGAGGCTCCGTTTCAGCCGCCACGGCTTGCTTAATTTTCAAATTTCAGATTTTAAATTATTTCAATTTCCCAAGCTGGAGATCACTTTATGTTAAATTCGATTATTCGCTTAGCTCTTAACAAACGCCTTTTTGTTCTGGCTGTGGCTGCATTTATTATAGTTTATGGCAGCATCTCGGCTTTAAATCTGCCGATAGATGTATTTCCTGATATCACTAAACCAACTGTTACAATTATTACAGAATCCCACGGCATGGCGCCCGAAGAGGTTGAAAGCCGCGTAACATACCCCATCGAAAGTTATCTGAATGGTATCGCTGGCGTAGAGCGCATGCGCTCGCAATCTGGGATTGGATTGTCGGTTATTTATGTTGAGTTTGAATGGGGAACAGATATTTATCGTAACCGTCAGTTAGTACAAGAAAAACTCAATCTTTCTCAGGAAAAACTTCCTAAAGATATTAAACCTACTATGGGGCCCGTTGGATCTTTAATGGGACAAATCCAACAAATTGCCATCACTTCAGAAAACAATGAAGTAAGTCCTTTAGAACTTCGCAATTTAGCTGAGTGGGTTTTGCGCCCACGTTTAATGACGATCAACGGAGTGGCGCAAGTATTTCTATTGGCGGGGGCCTTAAACAGTATCAAATTTTAGTTTCTTCAGAAAAAGTTAACCGCTATCAACTTTCCATTGAAGACATCAACACAAAGCTTTCGCAGATCAGCCAAAACACTACAGGTGGTTTTTTAGAAAAAGATGGACAGGAATTGCTTGTACGTAATATCGGTGTGGTGCATGGAATTGATGATATTAAAAAAACATTGATCGGATTGCACTTTGGGCAGCCCGTACTTGTAAAAGATATTGCCGAGGTAAAAGAAGCTCCCCGCCTTAAACGCGGCGATGGCAGCTTTAATACCCATCCCTCTGTTGTGATGACCATTCAAAAACAACCAGGTGCCGACACCGTTACCATAACGAATGCCATTCAAAAAGCTATCGACGAGCTCAAGCCTAGCTTACCTAAAGGTGTGATAGTTAACCCTGACGTATTTAAACAAGCTAACTTTATTCAAAACTCAATTGATGGAATTAAAGGTAAATTAAAATTCGGTACTATTTTAGTATTTATTATTTTATTTATATTTTTAGCCAACCTCAGAATGTCGGTTATAACTTTAACGGCCATTCCTGTTTCGTTTTTATTTACAGCCATTGTATTTAAAATTTTCGGATTAAGCGTAAACACCATGACTTTAGGCGGACTCGCTATTGCCATAGGAGAATTAGTTGATGACTCCATCGTAGATGTGGAAAATATTTATCGCCGTTTGCGCGAAAATGCTGAAAGCCTCAATCCCAAATCTGTTTTAAAAATTGTTTTTGAAGCTTCCAGCGAAGTTCGCAACTCAATCGTATTAGCCACAGTCATTATCGCGTTGGTGTTTTTACCTCTGTTTAACCTAACGGGATTAGAAGGGCGTTTATTTGCCCCATTGGGAATTGCCTACTTAACAGCTTTAATTGCTTCGTTAATCGTATCACTCACCTTAACACCGGTTCTATGCTCTTACTTCTTAAAAAATAATCTCAAAGAACATGGTGAAACTAAGTTTGTGAGTTATTTAAAAAATTTAGATCAAAAAATTCTGAACTGGGCTTTACCAAAAGCCAACGTGGTTTTATTATCAAGCGCTTCTTTACTCGTGTTTGCATTATCACTAATTCCATTTATGGGGCGCGACTTTTTACCCCAGTTTAACGAAGGCACCGCCATGGTTACGGTAATTAACCCACCTGGCATAAGCTTAACGGAATCCAATGCAATCGGCACAAAGGCCGAAGAAATTATATTAAAAACTCCTGAAATTAAATCTGTATCTCGACGCACCGGCCGCGCTGAATTAGACGAACATGCTATGGGCGTAAATGTCAGTGAAATCGATATTGATTTTAAACCTGATGGTCGTAAACGCGAAGTGGTCATTAACGAAATGCGCGACAATCTTAAAGCAGAACTCAAGGGCTCAGGCATCAGCGTGGGCCAACCGATTTCACATTTAATTGACCATATGCTTTCAGGCGTTAGTGCTGCAGTAGCTATTAAAATTTTCGGGCCCGACCTAACTACTCTGCGGGAAAAATCTATTGAATTAAATGAAGCCATTAAAGATACCCAAGGACTGGTGGATCTTCGTATTGAACAACAAGGCCTTATACCACAACTCAAAATTCAGGTTTTACGCGAAGAAGCTGCCGCATTCGGACTGAGCGCCGGAGAAATAACCCATTTACTTGAAGTGGCGTTTAACGGCGAAGTGGTTTCACAGATTTTACAGGATGAAAAAATCTATGATGTCTTTTTCCAGTTTGATGAAAACTCCCGAGCTTCCATAGAAAAAATGCAAAAAACAGTTTTAACTGTTTTGCCGAACGGGCGTAAAGTTTTATTAGAAGATGTGGCAGATGTTTATGAGAGCTCTGGCCCCAATGAAATTAACCGCGAAAACAACCAAAGACGTATTGTGATCAGCGCCAATGTCAGCGGACGCGACCTCGGTAGCCTTATTCAAGAAGTTCAAGAAAAGGTAAAACAAAAAGTTCAATTACCTGAAGGTTACTACGTCGTTTACGGAGGCCAGTTTGAAAGCCAACAGGCGGCTACTAAAAAAATATTGATATTTGGTTTGATTTCACTTTTTGGCATTGCGCTAGTTTTATTTGCTCATTTTAAATCAAAAGCCATCACCGCACAGATCATGGCCACTATTCCGCTGGCTTTTATCGGTGGCATTATTTTACTGTTTATTACCGATCGCAGTATTACCGTAGCCAGCCTTGTGGGTTTTATTACTCTCTGCGGAGTGGCTTCACGCAATGCTATTATGATGATTTCCCACTACCTGCATCTGATGAAATATGAAAAAGAATCTTTCTCCAAAGAAATGATCATTCGAGGCTCTCAGGAAAGACTGGTTCCTGTTATGATGACCGCCTGTGTGGCTTCGCTCGCATTACTACCACTCGTGTTTGCGAAAGGCCAACCGGGCAGTGAAATTTTACATCCAGTGGCTGTGGTGATAGTCGGTGGCCTATTCAGCTCTACCCTTTTAGATATTATTATCACACCGACCTTATTTTATAAATTTGGCCGTAAATCTGCCGAAAATCATTTAAACCCAAAACAAGAAGAACAATTATAAAGGAGATTTTATGAAACATTTATTAATAGCGCTGATGACAGGTTTACTATCGATAACTGCATTAGCCCACGATGGACATGATCACGATATGCCAAAAGGTCTTAGCGCACCTAAAGGTGGAACTATAAAAGCCATCGAGCGAATACTCGTTGAAGTTGTAAGTAAAGGAAACGATATCAAAATTTACATTTACGACAAAGAGCTCAAACCTCAAGATGCCGCTCAATACAATGTAACTGCGGTAGCACAAAAACCAAGAGTAAAAAAGCTAGACGAGGTCACGCTAAAAGCTACAGGAAATATGCTAGAAGCCACTTATGATGCCGGCGGCACACACCGTTACACTTTAGTTTTAAAAGTAAAAGATCCTCAAGAAAAGCACGCCGATACAATGAAGTTTGTTATTGAACCCAAAAAATAGATTTTAGTTAAAGGATATTTATGAAATCCGTATTCGCCATTTTAGTAATTTTTTTAATCCAGCCAAGCTGGGCTCTAGAAATTAATTCAGCCTCTCTTAAGAGCTTAGTGGAATCTAAAAATATTCAAGTTGAAGCCTCCAAACTAGAGGTTGAAGCCGCTGAGGAAAGAAAGCGATCTTTAATGAGATCTTTTTTACCCAGCATTGAACTTTATGGCGCCCAGGAAACATTTAAAAAAGGCCAACAGAGTGAAAAGAGCCAGCCGCTATATGGCGTGGAAGCAAATATAAATATCTTTAATGGCGGACGCGATTGGCTCGATTCAGACATTCGAGATTTAGAATGGCAGAAAAAAAACTTTCAACATACTCGCGTGCAATCCGAAGTACTGGAAACAGTACGTAGCACTTACTGGCAAATTATTTATTCGCAAGAAAAAGTACAACTACTGGAAGCGGCGATAAAATCAAATAAAGAAAGCTTAAAGTCGGCAGAACGCCGCATACAGAGCGGTGTTGCCACCCAATCTGATCGTATCGAGTTTGAAATGAAAGCTGTCGAATTGGATCAAGAATTATCAGAAACCAAACTTCATCTCGAATCGCAAAAACGAAATCTGGCTGTTTTACTAGGAATTGATAACCACAAAGAAATGACTTTTACTGAAAAACTCGAGCATGAGCACGACTACGAAGTCACATTAGCTCACAGCAAACAAGACCACGCCTACCTCTACAAAGAAGCCGAATTACAAAGCGAAGTGAGCCGCAAATTAGCTAGCCAGCAAAATCGCAACTGGGTACCTAAGCTTGACGCCTACGCCAGCTACAATCAATTTAACGAGCGCGGCGAAGATAAACCCGCAGCTATTGACCGCAGAGAATCCGTAGTGGGTTTAAGAGTATCGCTCAGCTTAGGTTCGGTGTTTAACTCCTATTCAGAAGCGGCTTCATTAAAAAAAGAAGCACTCAGCGCACAAAAGCTAGCCGACTTACAGAAAAAACAAGTGGACATCCATGTTTCAACGGAAATGGCCGAACTAGAATTACTGCACAATCAGGTGCACGCAGCAGAAGAAAATATTATACGCGCAGAAAAATATCATAAGTTGGCGCAGTCGGAATACTCACGTGGTGTAATAGGATCGCCAGATTTTTTATCAGCATCTGAAAAGTTATATGAAATCAGACACAAACGAATTGAGATTATTAAGGATTTCCATATTGCTAAGGCTCATGTGCTGTCAAAAATAGGGCGTTAAAAGCAATATAAACCAGCTGAGACCCAAAAATGCCTCAGTCTAAAACAAAAAAATAATGCGTAACCTTTTGCCGCTTAACCCGTTTCATCTTCAGAAACATTAAACAAGGAGAAAACATGAAAGCATTATTTTTACCTATTTTAGCACTGAGCTTATTAACTATTAACGCCGAAGCAAGACGAGACCAAAAGCGAGAAGGCCGTCAACAAGCACGCATAGGCCAAGGTGTTAAATCAGGCGAACTCACTAAACGTGAAGCAAAAAAATTACGCAAAGGCCAAAAAAGAATAGATAAAATGCAACACAAGGCTAATGCCGATGGCCAAGTCACTGCCGAAGAACGTGCTAAAATTGAAAAAGCGCAAGATAATCAAAATAAATTAATTTACAAACAAAAGCACGATTCTCAAGACCGTAACAACAACACTCAACCAGCACCAGCTCCTGCACCAGTAACTGGTGGGTCAAGCGAAGCACCTAAAGAATAGACAAATATAAAGAATTAAGATTTGCTGTATCTATGCAAAGTGATGAAGATTGGCAAATCTTAATTCAGATTTCAAAAGGCAATACAAAAAGTTTTGCATTGCTTTTTAACAAGTACCAAAACTTAGTTTATGGATACTGTATGAAAATGCTCAAAAATAAACAAAAATCTGAAGATATCACCCAAGAAACGTGGCTACGTGTAGTAAAAAATGCAAACAACTATAAGCCCACAGCTTCGGTAAAATCTTGGCTCATGAGCATTACTCGTAATTTAGTTATCGACGACTTTAGAGCCAACAAAAAATGGATAGATCTCAGTGATGAAAACTGGAATTTAATTGAAGACTCTCAAGCTGATCTTGAAAATTTATTTTCAACCCGTCAGCAAAATGAACGCCTACAGGCTGCTTTTACGGAATTGCCGGAAAATCAAAAAATTATACTGAGTATGATTTTAATTGAGGAGTTAACGCAATCTGAAGTGGCCGAAAAACTAAATACTTCCGTAGGAGCAGTTAAAGCTTCTTTGTTTAGAGCTCGCGAAAACTTGAAAAAAACCATGGAGGACGCATGAATAAGTTTGATGACTTTTTTAAATCGTCCTCGCCTGCCCAACTGAATAAAAGCATACTTAATAATATTGAATCTGAACTTCGAAAAAACAGACAGCAACAGATACGTCAAAATTTTATTACCTATTTTATTCCAGCATTGACTGCGCTAACTGCTTCTTTTTTTGCTTTTAAAATTTTTACAAGCAACTCTACCGATAAAAATTTTATTAGTGGCTCAGAGGCGGAAGAAGTTTTATCGGATCTGATTGAAAACACTGAAGCATTTGAAATAACCGAAGACCTCGCACTAATTGAAAACCTAGAAGAGCTCGAACTAGCTGAAGAGCAGGATTGGGAAGGATAAAATGTTAAAATTTTTAAACAGTACAAAAGCTAATGCCTTGCAAATAAATAGCCAGGATCAAACTAAAAATGTCGATAAAGAGCTCATCAATAACCTCGAAATTCTGATGAACTTGGACACTTTAGAAGAAGCGGACTCATGGCCAGAACTAATTAACCTATCAGACCTAGACGACGCCGAAAAAAACAAAGCAGAAAGTGAAAATAACAATGAATAGACGTCAATTTTTAATTTCATTTGCGTTGCTAACTGTTGCTCAAACTGCATTTTCACAAAACAATGAAGGCAACGAAGATTCCTCAAAAAATTTACAGACTTGGAACTCGCTAACCGAAGAACAAAAAAATGTAATTCGCGAACGCTGGATTAAATTTAAAAACTTACCTAAAGCCGATAAAGAAAAAATTAAATCGGCTTTAGATAAATACAAAAAACTGCCTCAAACCGATAAAGAAAAAATTAAAAACAACCTAAAAAGATGGAAAAATTTAACTCCTGATCAGAAAAATAGTTTACGTGAAAATTGGAAAAAATTCAAAAATATGAGCCCTGAGCAAAAAAGTAAACTTCGTGAACGCTTTAAAAAATTCAAAAATATGAATCCCGAACAACAAAATAAATTTAAGCAGCGCCTGAGAAAACGCAAAAAATAGTATGAAAAAAATTTTGCTGGCCATTTTTTCAATTTTTATTTTTGCTAAAGCCCATGCGCGCATCGACATTGAAATGAGCCGTAGTGGTTCCGCGAACACCAGTAACACTAACGAATTTTCCATTGGTTACTCACTGGATTCGTATGTTGATGAAAATTCTGAAGTCGTTGGGCTTAATCACTATCTACAATATGGCTATTCAAATACAAAAACTGTTGTAAACCTAAACTCAAACTTGGCTGATTTTGAATTTAATGATCCATCTCACAATCTTAATTACAATTTGTTGTTTTTTGAAAAATTATCCGTATCTTTTGGGTATGGGTATACAAATCTAAACAACTCACAGGCTCAAGTAGAACAAAACTACATTAGCTTATATTATCAATTTGAAAGCTGGCAGTTTGGCGCTTCGTTTAGTAAAAGCACCACTAAGCAACTATCTGATATAATTATCATTAACCAAAACTACAAAAACCAAGCCCAGTACAATACCAACTCTAATACACTTTATTTAGACTACCAAGTTAACCAAGATCTGATTGTTAAACTGAGTACGACCCAATACTCTTTTACAGAAAACCTAGAAAATTTTAATACCTTATTAACAGCGCAAGCATTTTTACAAAGAGGTAGTGCCGCCATTGCAAATGAAATTCAAGGACAAATTAAAAGTTCGAATTTAATAGGCCTCACTTACAGTATAAATGACTATTGGCTTATTGATGCCTCGGCCTCACAAAGCCAAGACTTGCTCAACCCACAAGAAAAAACAAATACAGGCCAAATCACGTTAAATTTTGAGGATACACTCTTGCAAGATTCTACTTATAGTATTTTTGGCAGCATTTACAGTTCGAAGTCTGATTCCAGCAGCACTAGCTACTCAGGAAGTTTCGGCTTTGGTGTTAGTTTTTAACAGATTAAGTGCTTATTGTACACCAGACATCCAGGTTATTTTAGCAAAAATAATTTGTTTGAATTGAATATTAAAATTGATAGTATCATTTGATACTATCAATTTTTTAGGATATAATCATATTATGCAAAACCCAATTTTTAAAATAAGCCCTAAAATTCTAAAGCTGGTCGCCGAAATTCAAGTTTTATTAGGCGAAGCAAGGGGTTTAACCGTAAAAAAACCCTCTATCAAGCTCCGCAAAGAAAATAAAATTAAAACCATTCACCATAGCTTGGCCATCGAAGGCAACTCTTTAACGGAAGAACAAATTAGTTTTTTGATTGAAGGCAAGAAGGTCATCGGACCCAAAAACCAAATTATTGAAGTTAAAAATGCAATTAGGCTGTACGAAAAAATTAACGACTTAAATCCATTAAAAGAAACTGACTTATTAAAAGCCCATAAAATTTTAATGCAAGATCTTATCGAAAAACCCGGCAGCTATCGTTCAAAAGCTGTTGGTATTTTTAAAAACGGACAAGTCTCGCGCATGGCGCCGCCAGCAAAACTGGTAGCCAACTTGATGGGTCAGCTTTTTTCATATTTAAAAACTGATCGTTCTAGCTTAGGTCTAATTAAAGCTTGCGTGTTTCATTACGAATTAGAATTTATACATCCTTTCGAAGACGGCAACGGGCGAATGGGGCGCCTTTGGCAGCAGCTTCTTTTAATGCAGGTTTCACCAGTTTTTGAATTTATGGCCATTGAAACGCTGGTTCACCAAAATCAGAATAACTATTATCGCTCGCTTGAAATAAGCGACGCTAAGGGTGAGTGTACAGATTTTATTGAATTTTCATTAGAACTAATTTTAAAATCGTTAAAAGAATTTACAGGAAACTTAACTTCGTCCAAAGCTAAAATTGATGACCGTATTGAGTTAGCTATGGAATATTTTGGAAGGCGTAGCTTCAGCCGAAAAGATTATATGCAACTGCATAAACAGATTTCGACAGCCACTGCTAGTCGCGATTTAGCACGCGCCTGCCAAGAGGGTCTATTATCGATCACCGGAGAAAAAGCTTTGACCCATTACCAATTCGTAAAACAAAAATAGTTTTTAACTAAGCTGCTTTTGATCTGGCAACCCATAAATCGTATTCGGCTTGCATGATGATCCCACATAATTCACTAAGTTAGTATTGATAACTAATACCAACTTGCGAAAGCAAACTCGTGAAGTTAACAGTTTGATTTGTTGCCGTGGTCATAGTTCCATCTACGGTAAACTTATTAAACTTAATGCCCGCACCTAAAGTTACAGCCGTTGTGTTACTGATGGCTGAAACGTTCTGTACAGCACCCGTTGTATTATTGAAAGTTCCTGCGGGATATGGGACTTCATCTTTGGTAATACCGACTAACAGTATTTGTTTTACTGTTGAACGCAAAATAAGCCAGTCACTTGCCTGCGCTTCAATTCCCAGCAAAAACGGCAATGTTGTGTTGGTATATAGCTTGTTGCAATCAGCCGATGCACGAATGCGGCACTTGGCGGCTGTAGATACAACCTCAACTCCCCAAAAAAAGTTATTATCTTCTTTAACGTTGCTATCAACTAATCCTAAAGTAACAGTTTCAATGCGGTGAAACTCATTTTCGGTATTGCCTGTGGTTGATTTAGCATCTGTATTTAAGTAGCTGAATCTAAATAAAGTATCATCCAACTGATATGAAACAGAACTGTTCCAATAGCCTTTTCCGTCGAATCTCTGATTGCCGGCAACTTCAACAGCATTAACGGCTGTATACACTGTATTAAACTGCCAATTACCCCACTCAACACCAACTGACAAACCCGCTGAAGATTCAGTCAATGCGTTCAATCTGTCGTTTTTGTATGAATAAAAAGCACCAAACACGTATGAAGTTAAACTATCGCGAACTCCGTAAAACATATGCACAGGATTTTGAGCTAATTCGTACGTAGCAGCCCCTAGTACTGCGTTCATAAAGCTTCGAGTAGTTACGACTGCTTGATCCTGATGACCCAATGATAAGCCAATTTGAGCTTTATCGTTTAAAAGATGAGATACAAATACTTCCGCGCCATTGTTTAAAGTAGTTGCATTCGTTAGGCCGGATTCAACACTCACTAAGTTATCTATGTAAATTAAATCGATAGGCTTCTGATAAACACTTTGAGGGTCCGTAAATTGAAATGAATTACCTAGCGACAGCAATCTTGCTTTGGTTGCCATCACCGGCAACGAATATAATATAACTAAACTTAAAACTAAACGAAACACTAACACCCTACCCATAAATAAGAAAAGCCGACTTTTAAGTCAGCTTTTCTGAAAAATACTAATTAACTAACTTATTAGTAGTTATACGTTAAACCTACTTGGCTA
This sequence comes from bacterium, assembly GCA_019752925.1. Classification (GTDB taxonomy): domain Bacteria; phylum Bdellovibrionota; class Bdellovibrionia; order Bdellovibrionales; family Bdellovibrionaceae; genus Pseudobdellovibrio. The sequence goes on along the minus strand of JAIELP010000006.1, from coordinate 332,027 downwards.
AGCAACACTGTTGTATTCACAGTTTGAGTTGTTGCAGTCGTCATAGTTCCATCGATTGTGATTTTATTGAATTTGATACCTGCGCCCATAGCCAAAGTTGTTGTATTGGCTTGACCGGCAAATTCCGTAAGCGCTCCAGTTGTACCGGCAATACCAGAAGTAGCTGCTGCCGGAAGACCGATTTCATCTTTAACTGTATCCATTGGTAAGGATTGTGTAATTGTACCACGTAATGTGATCCAATCTGCCGCATTGATTTCAGTTCCGATAATGATAGGGAATGTAAGTGATGAAAACTTAGTTGTGCAAGTTGCCGAACCTTTAGTTTTACAATCGATTGCATTCGACATAACACCGGCACCGTAAAATAATTCATTACCATCTTTTTTGATTGAATGAATAACCCTGAAAGACATAGATTTATTGCCATAAGCTTCATTTTCAACTGCGCCAGTTGAAGATTTACTGATCCAAGAACCGAAATCTACTCCGTAGTAAATATCGTCTTTCATATAGCGGCCAGCTAACTTAAATGCTCCGCCACCGTCAAATTTGCGGTTAGCCGCTGCCTCTACAGAGTTAACCAATGAATAACTACCGAATATTCCGAAAGATCCAAACTTAAATGAAGCTAAAAGACCCGAAGAAGACTCAGTTAAACTGTTAAGTTTATCGTCTTTATTAGAGTAAAATAGACCAACGCCATAAGGAACACTGCCACCCTTAGAGCCGTAAAAAACATGAACCATATTTTGTGGTGTTTCGTATGTATTGGCACCTACGATTGAATTAATAAAACGACGGCCATTTTGTACGAGGTCATTGTTGTTACCCAAAGTAAGCGCCATACGCTCGTTTTCGCCTACGTTAAAGAAAACTCCGCCTTCAGCATTATTAGTGGTAGAGGTTGCGGCTGTTAAACCACTTTCGATCATAACTATATTACTGAACTGAACCACTCGCATGGCATTTGAGTAAATACCTTGGGCATCAGTGATATGAAAAGAATTTCCCATTGAAGCAATACGAGCCTTAGTTGCAAAAGCTTGCGCTGATAACAAGGTGATAATAACTAACATGATTTTATTCATTTGATATTCCTCTTAAGTAGGTTTGAATTTTACAAAGGATAACGATCTGAAATAGGACTGACAAACTTTATTTAAATGACAAGCCAAGGCTTAACAGAATCTTGCAAAAGAACTTTGCGTAGAAATTTTAAAATCGAAATTTACAAATAAAAAAAGCCTTGGGAAACCAAGGCTTTTTTGTGTTTCAATTTTTCTTACGAAAAATTAGAACCAGTAACCAACACCAACTTGTGATAACAATGTGTTAGTTCCGATAGTTTGACCACCAGCTGTTAAGCCAGAGATTGTACCGTCGATGGTTAATTTGTTGAATTTCAAACCAGCACCAAATGCTACAGTTGTAGTATTTGCACCTGGATCAGTTTCAGCAGTCGTTGTACCAGCAGCATTTACAGTTTTAGATTGGTTGATTAAAACTGTTTGAGTTACTGAAGAACGGAAAGTTAACCAAGAAGCCGCTTCAGCTTCAAATCCAATAATAAGAGGCAATTTCAAAGAAGTAACTTTGTTATCACCAGCAGATAAGATGTTAGCCTTGTCTTCAGTTTGAGTTAAAGAAGCACCATAGAATAGCTCGTTACCATCTTTTTTGTGTACGTTAGTTACGCCTAAAGTGATTGATTGAGAGTTCAACTTTAATGCTTCTGTACCAGTAGTTGTTTCTTCTTTAGCACCTGCACTAGTTAAACCTGCGTTAAAGTACATTGTTTCCCACTGGTAACCACCAGCTAAAGACAATCCTAAAGCACCTGTGAATTTGTTACCTGTATTTAATTGTGCAGTATTAGTTAAACCTAAACCTAAAGACGCATTCCAAGCGCCCGAGTTAGCACCAAAACGTAAGCCCATAGAAGATTCTTTTTCTAAAACACCCACAGCCGCCTGTTTGTTGTTGTAGTTAGAGTATACCAAAGTACCAGCCCAGTTAATGTCACCAGATTTCATACCGTAAGTGAACTCAATTGGATTTTGCTGATTAACTTTAAGAGCAGCAGTTACCGGCGTAGCACCTCTTAAACCCCAAGACGAAGCATTTTTAGATTGGTGACCTAAAGATAGACCTAATTTTGCGTCGCCCATAGTGCGAACGATCATGCCTTCAGCATTTGCCATTTCAGCAGTTTGAACCAAAGTACTCTGAGTAGCTCCCGATTCAAAAGTTACATAATCACCAGAAATTCTTAAAATGTCCGATGGGTTAGTGTAAACAGTTTGAGTGTCTACGAGGTGAGCTGGAGACTGTAAAGCGGCAACACGAGCACGTGAAGCTTGAGCGTTAATTGCAGTTAAAGCTACTGCGATTACTAATAGTTGTTTCATTTTGCGTCCTTTCGTTAAGTGCAAATTGTTTTATTGTTTAACCTATATGAAACAAATCGTAATTATGGTCTGGTTTAAACGCAACTTAAAAAAATAAAGCATAATCACCTTAATGTTTTCCGCTCGCCTCTCGCCATCAGGTGGTGTGTACTATACGCATCACATTTGTTGATTCGATTTTCAGCAACAGTTGCGATTCTTAAGAAAAAAATAATTTCATAAAAATTTAAAAAAATTAATTTTTCAGAGTGAAAAATTGCGATCGTCATGAAGAAAATGCAAAGCTTTCAAGGTTTTCGCGATGTTATATAATTTCATTTAAGATTTCATAGATTTGAGCTTTTTGGTTATTCATGCAGCGTCTGATAAATGACGCAATTGCTCTCGACATATGAGGTCATTTAAAGGACTTTGGTCGAGTTTTACGCATTCTATAAGAACCTGATCGTTGCCTTGGGCACTACAGCTTGTGGTCTGACTGACTTTGGTCGAATACAACATGACTTTTATCATTCATAATCTGAATATAATTCATATATGAATTCAAAAACGCATAAGAAAACTCTCGATGGAATAATCAAAAGACACCCTGATGGATTTGGTTTCTTTATTCCAGACGATAAAGATCACCCTGATGTTTATGTTCCTCAGCACTCTATGAAATCTGCTATGACAAACGATCGCGCCACTATCATAGTAGAAAAAGAAAAAGACGGCCGCTTCAGAGGAGAAATCATCAGAATCACTGAGAGATCTCAAAAACGCGTAGCTGGTAAATTTACTAAAGGTTCAAATGGTTGGGGCTTAATTAAAGATGAAGGCCGCGGCTGGGGAAAAGATCTTAGAATCCCACTAGATAAGTCAAAAGACGCCAAAGACGGCGAATTAGTAGAAGCGCAAATCACTCAATTCCCCGATGAAGGCAACTTTGAAGGAGTCGTTCTCAATGTAATTGGAGACGCGCAAGATCCTTTAAATGATATCAAACGTGTTGTTATCACTAATAATATACCGGAACACTTCTCTAAAGAGACTTTAGAGGAAGCTAAGAAATTTTCGGCTAATCCTGATGAGAAAGACTTTGCTGGCCGCAAAGATCTACGCCACTTACCAATTATTACTATAGACGGAGCTACTGCTAAAGACTTTGACGACGCGGTTTTAGTTGAAATGACCGAGAAAGGCTTCCACCTATATGTGGCCATCGCTGATGTCAGCCACTACGTAACTGTTGGTTCAGCTATGGATAAAGAAGCTTATGAACGTGGAACATCGGTTTATTTCCCTAATTTCGTAATTCCAATGCTTCCAGAAGGCCTAAGTAACGGACTTTGTTCATTAAACCCCCATGTGCCGCGCTTAGCTTTAGTAGCTGAAATGTTTTTTGATTTCACCGGCGAAATGACTTCTTCTACGTTTTATGAAGGCGTAATTGAAAGTAAAGCTCGAGTAACTTACGGTGAAGCACAGGAGTTAATTGATGGTGCCGCCATTGAAAAACTCAATCATGTTAAAGAAAACATCTTTAGATGTGCTGATTTAGCCAAAGTTCTAATGGGAAAACGCTTTAAAGAAGGTTCGTTAGACCTTGAAGTTCCCGAAACTGAGCTTGTTATTGATGGAACCGGCACCCCTGTAGACGTTATTAAGTCTGAGCGATTGTTTGCCCACAGATTAATTGAAGAATTAATGTTAGCGGCCAACGTAGCAGTTGCTAAGTTCTTATCAAGTAAAGAAATTCCATCATTTTACCGTATACATGAAGCACCCGACTCTGAAAAAATCGGTAATTTACAGAAATATATGGAAAATATGGGGCTTAAAACTTCATTTGGCGGCGAAAAACTGCAAAAGAAGCTCACTCGCGCGCTTCAGCACTTTGACGGTAAACCTGAAGCGCAGATTATTCATATTTTAACTTTAAGATCTATGAGCCAAGCTAAATATACTCCTAATAATATGGGACATTTCGGTTTAGGTTTTGATTTTTACACTCACTTTACTTCGCCAATTAGACGTTATCCCGATTTAATCGTACATCGTTTAGTAAAAAGTCAGATTATGGCTAACAGTCGTTACCGTTTAATGCCTGAAGAAGATCTTGCCACTGCAGGAACTTGGTTATCAGCCTGCGAACAGCGCTCAGCTAAAGCTGAGCGCCAGATTCAAGCTATTAAAAAAGCGCGCTTTATGATGAATATGGTGGGCGAATCTTTTGACGGCCTTATCAGTTCAGTTACTAAGTTTGGTGTTTTCGTTTTACTTCGTGAATTCAACATTGATGGTTTGATTCGTTTAGACGATTTAGGTCAGGATAAATGGGAATTTGATGAAGATAATCTGACTCTCACAGCTAAAAGATCCGGCTTCACATATAAAATGGGTGATGTGGTGCGTGTAACTGTAAGTTTGGCTGATATTGAACAAGGGCAAATTAATTTTGTTCTGGAATCTCATGCCTCATCTCAACCGGGAAAAGCGAAACATTCTCAAGAGCGCACTTATGCACGTGATAAGGGTCAGTACTCAAAAGAAAAACATTCTAAAAACTCATCTTCGACTCAGTCTAAATATTCGTCTTCGACAAAATCCCGCTCTGATTCTGATTTTGGCCCGGGAAAAAAACGCGGCGAAAAAAGTAAATTCGGTAAAAAATCTTTCTCTTCTGAAAAAGACCGAAAACCTGAACGTGGATCTGAAAGCAGCTTTGGAAAGAGCAGCAAAAGCTTTGCAAAACCTCAGTCAGATCGTCCGTCATTTGGCGCAAAATCATTCTTAAATACTCAAAAAGAAAAATTTACGCATGAAGTTCCTCCGTCTAAACCGGCTGCCTCTTCAGGAGAGTATCAGCCGAAGCCGCGCTACGCATCGCTGTCGGATTATTTAGACCAAAGGAAGAAAGGCCCGTCACATGAAGAGAAATCAGAATCGAAGCCCGCTTTTAGGTCCTCTGAAAATAGGAAGGACTCTGAAAAACGCAGCTCGCCTAAGAACAATTCTGGGGGTGTTCGCAAAGCACGGCCTCAGAAATCTCGTCGAAACAATAAATCTAGGTAGTTTCATATCCAGCGCAAGCTCGAGCATTGACGATAAAGAGCATCTTTCAATGCCCACACGCCTACGTTTAAGTTTTGAAGAGCTGGGTCCAACATTTGTAAAATTCGGCCAACTGATGGCCTCACGTCCCGACTTAATTCCTCAGGATTACATTGATGAAATGTCTTTACTGCAGGATCAGGTGCAACCACTGGATTACAAAGTTATTGAGCAGGTTTTATCAGAAGACCTCGGTGCTGATTGGAAAAAACATTTTCAATCTATCGAAGAAAAACCATTGGGCTCTGCCAGTATTGCTCAGGTTCACCGTGCGCAATTAATTAATGGCGCCAAAGTTGTACTTAAAGTTCAGCGCCCGGGCATCGTTCTGACTATTAACGACGATTTAAATGTTCTTTACTTTATAGCCGAGCTTTTAGAGCGTTATATTCCTGAAATCCGCCCGTTTAATCCGGTTGGAATGGTGGATGAGTACTTTAAAACTCTGGAGCTCGAAACTAACTTTGTTGTTGAAGCCAATAATATCCGTAAATTTAAAGAAAACTTTAAAAACGAAAAAAATGTACAGATTCCAACAGTTTATTTTGAACTGATTACTGAACGCGTTTTAGTCATGGAAGAAATGCTAGGGAAAAGACTTTCGCAGGAAGATTCTTTAAGGCAGGAAAATGTTGTAGCTGCTGAAGTAGTTAAAGCCGGCTTGAGAGCTTATTTAAAAATGGTTTTCATTGATGGATTCTTCCACGGCGATTTACACGCCGGTAACTTTTTTGTTTTTCCGAATAATAAAATCGGCTTAATTGACTTCGGCGTAGTAGGCCGCCTCAACAGCAAAACACAGACCTCTATTGTGAATATGCTGATTGCACTTTCTAAAGAAGATTACACGCGTTTAGCTTACGAATATGTGGATTTAGCGCCGTTTTCAGAAAGTGTTAACGTTGATTTATTCGCAAAAGAGCTTCAGTCGCTGATTTCGCCTTATTACGGCTTAACAAGCAAACATATGAACATCGGTAAAATTCTGATGTCTTCGTCAAGTATCGCAGCTTCGCAGGGGTTGTCGGTACCTACCGAGTTGATGATGTTTTTTAAATCGATCGTTTCTATTGAAGGTTTAGGTCAGAAAATTACTTCTGATTTTGATTTTCTGCAATTTACTTTAACAATGGTTTCAGATGTGGCTCAACATCAGTTCCAACCAACAAAATTTATTGATGAGGCTAATATTTTACTGCGCGAATCACGTGGATTTTTAAACACGCTTCCTCGCCAACTCAATATGATTTTACGTCGCATGAATTCTCCAGATTACCGCACTAAAATCAGCGTAGATGGCGTAGACCACTTAACTAAAACCATTCATGTATCGTTTAATTTGCTGTTTTTGGGAATTATTATTGCGGCCCTGATTGTTTCAAGTTCAATGATTTACACTCACGAGGCCGCTTGGCAATTAGGCGGCATGCCTGGATTCAGCTTAATCGGTTACTTGTTGGCCGCAACTTTAGGTGTAGCAGCTTTTATTAATTATATTAAGAAAACTTAACTTAGGAATTTATCATGCAACAAATTTATTACGAACTCAGTGTACTGGCTAAAGCCGTTAATTTTAAAAATTTATCCGGCGCCGCTTTACATGTGGGTTTAAGTCAGCCGCAGCTTTCGCGCATTATCGCACGTATTGAAGATGAACTTAAAATTGTTCTGTTAGATCGCTCTGCTAAAAGAAAATCAGGCTGGACTCCAGTGGCTTTCCAGTTAGCACATATGTTTGAAAAATCGATCAAACGCTTAGAAGGCGAACTCCAAGGGCTCAGTCAAAATCAACTGGTTAACGAAATTCACATCGGCACACTGGAAGGGCTTTCTAATTTTGCGATTAACGCTTGCAAACACTGTTTTGATCAAATTGGTGTTCCTAAAATTTATATCGAAATTTACGACTTAAACGAACTGGAAGCACATTTTTTATCAGGTAATCTGGATTTGATTTTTACGTCTAAAACACCGGGTCGTCAGAAGTTTAAATACTTACATGAGCTGGGCTTTCAGGTTCTTGAAAAAATTTCGAGCAATAAAAATTATGCGTTATTATCGAGTTTTGAGTACGGTCGTTCGAATAAAAAAGATTATGACGAATTCAAACACGTATTGGTTACAAATTCGCTGACTATCCGTAAAGAATGGTTTAAAACCTACGGCGGCACGGGCTTAATGCCGACGGAAGCTAAGCGCGGAAAATCTAAAGAACATGAGCCCGTATTGCTTGTGGGATCTGAAATTTTAAATCCGACTTTATGGCAGCAGGTCACTGCAGCCATTGATAAAGAAAAATAGTTTTATTCACGCCAGAAGTGGCACATATAGCCTTCAGGATTTTTCTGTAAATAATCCTGATGATAATCTTCAGCAGCGTAAAATGGGGTGCCCGCTGCCGCTACGATTTCTGTTACTATCGGACGCATCCATTTACCTGATTTCTGAACCTCAGCTTTAATTTCTTCAGCCGCTAATTTTTGTTCATCATTATAATAAAAAATTGCGGAACGATACTGCCTTCCAACATCATTACCTTGCTGATTTTTAGTTGTTGGATCGTGCAGCTTGAAAAAAGCTCGGATTAAATCGCGGTAACTTAATTTTTCGCTATCGAATTCCACTAAAATGGCTTCGGCGTGTTCAGTTGTACCGGTTTTAACAATTTTATAATTGGCTTCATCTTCATCGCCGCCACAGTAGCCTACTTCGGTGCTTACAACACCTTTATAAGTTCTTAATAATTCTTCTACACCCCAAAAACATCCAGCGGCTAAAATTGCTTTTTCGGTTTTCATAAAAATTTACTTTCCGTCACCTTGAGTTTTTTGGCGCATTTCACAATCAAGGCTCGCTTCATTTACACCGGCATCCAATTTTAATGATAAAGATCTTTGCTGGTAATCATTGGGCGCATGAACCTGCGATGAAATATTGGTTTTAATATGTGTGATTTTCATTGAATTCATTTTTTCTTCAAATACATCAGCATAAAAATTAAAATCTTGGTGATTTTCATTAATCGTTGCCATGGCGTACTCATTTACTGGCACTTCAATTAATTGAACATCGGGTTTCGACCACATAATACAAAACAATACATAATGAATCATTTCGACTCTCCCATTAAACAAAGTAACTCAAACATCGCGTCTACAGCCGCTAGGCCGGTAATTTGCGAACTGTCATATGGTGGCGACAACTCAACGATATCGGCACCAACTAAATTTTCAATCTTAAAGGCGCGCATAATTCTTTGCACTTCGTAAGTGGTTAAGCCACCTGGAACCGGAGTTCCAGTACCTGGCGCAAATGCCGGGTCCAAGCAATCAATATCGTAACTGATGTACGTAGGGCCTTTAAAGCTTGGTAAAGTTTTTACAAAATCAGAAATTGTAGTATTACGAATATCATCAACCGTTTTAACTGTGATTTTATGTTTATTTACAAAGTCTAAGTCGCTTCCTGCCGCTAATGGTCCGCGAATTCCGATTTGAAGCATCTGCGCAGGGTTAACTAGGCCCTCCTCAACTGCATGACGTGCAAAGGCACCATGATGGTATTCACAACCCCAAGCTGCCGGATAAGTATCTAAGTGAGCATCAAAATGAATAAAGTTTAAAGGTACGCCGTACTTTTTTTTCAGGGCACGTAAAACCGGCAATGTTGTGGAGTGATCCCCACCCACTGAAATAAATTTTTTATCGGTGCTTAAAATTTTTGTAACAAATTTTTCAATTTTTTCATAGGTCTGTGTCTGATCAATAGGGACAACTGAACAATCACCAACGTCAGCCGCTTTTAATTTATCAAATACAGATAAAGCGCGAGTCATGTGAAAACCTCGCCCAAGACTTGAAACCTCACGTACTAAACTCGGGGCAAACCTTGCTCCCGGTCTGTAAGAAACACCGCCGTCGTAAGGAATACCAAACAATGCAACGTCAAATTTGTCGGTAACGTCTGCAATTGGTAATCTAAAAAAAGTTTTAATTCCTGAAAATCTCGGAAATTCGCGCCCGCTAAGCGGCTTATATTCTTCATTCATAAGAGGCATTATTGACAATATTCAGCTAATATTCAACTTGGTTTCAAACTGTTTATATTTTATAGTGCAACATCATGCAAAAAGAGCTTTTAAATTGGTATAGAGCAAACAAACGTGATCTGCCGTGGCGCAAAAACCGCGATGCTTACCGTATTTGGATCTCAGAAGTGATGCTCCAACAAACAACTGTTGCGGCCGTTGTTCCCTATTACGAAAAATTTATGAAGCGCTTTCCAAAGGTTCAGGATTTGGCTAAAGCCACAGAACCTGAGGTTTTAGAAATGTGGGCCGGACTCGGCTACTATTCCCGCGCACGCAATATTCATAAGGCTGCCAAACAGATTTCTACACAGGGTTTTCCACAAACAGCGGAAGAACTATTAGAGCTTCCGGGTTTTGGTCCTTACACTTCCCGTGCTGTGGCCAGTTTGTCATACAATGAAAAAGTTGGCGTTCTAGATGGTAACGTTATACGAGTGCTTTCGCGCGTGCACGGGCTAAAATTGAACTGGTGGCTACCTAAAGAGCGCATTCAACTGCAGAGTCTTTCGGATCAACTGGCACAGACCGAATATAATTCTGAAATTAATCAGGGAATGATGGAGCTTGGAGCAACTGTTTGCACTCCTAAAAAACCACTATGCCTTCTTTGCCCGTGGAAAACCCAATGTGTGGCGTTGAAAAAAAATATTGTGGACCAGCTACCCTTATCAAAGCCAAAACAAGACGGTGAAATCTGGCATTGGCAAATGCAGATTTATACTCATAAAAATAAAATCTATCTGGAAAAAAATGAGGCGACACCATTTTTACCCCATATGATGTTTCCAATTGGTAAGGCCGAAAAAGCAAAAAAGAAGCCTTCAAAATTTGATATTAAACATTCCGTCACTAAATATGACATCTATATTAATTTGAAAACTTCTAATAAAGCTCCCAAATTGGCGAAAACCAATTGGTTTGATGTGAATGATATTAAAAAAATAAATCATTCTAGCCTGATGACTAAAATTTTGAAAAAGCTCGAACAATTGGATAAGATCTGATTATGTCCGTTTTATCTGCAATATTTTTATCAGCTTATTTACTGGCCAGCACACATCCTTTAACGGGCTCGTCTATAATTAATCAGCCCTCTAACAGTATGGCCTTTACTCAAATGGGTTTCACATTAGATTCTATTCCAAGTAATTGGGTTTACAGAAAAAGCCTGAGCACAAGCAATATGCTGGAGCTTGGAACCGATAATAAAACTCTTCTAACTTTCATTCTGGAAAACGTATCTGTAAAAACCCAGCTTGAAACCTATGTGCGCCAGTATTTGCGGGACTACAATCAGTACGGCTTTGAAGTAACGTCGATACAATCTCACAGTAAAAGCTTAGTTCCATCGGTGATTGTAGATTTAAACCGTAAAAACAAAAGCAGCAAATCGCGTCAGGTTTTCTTTTATAAAGACACAAAAATGATTATTGCAACCTGTGCAGATGAAAATGCGGACTTCAATAAAACAATTATTACCTGCAACCAAATTCTCGGTTCATTTAAGTGGCGTTAATAATAAAAAACGGAACCCATCGGCTCCGTTTTTTTCGCATAATATGCTAGCTTCAATTTTATTTAAAAAAAATAACTACTTATATTTTTCTGCTAATTGCTTAGGTGCACGCCCTAATTTGTATTTTGTAATCAGCGACTCGCGGATTTCACGGTTTGTTTGCAGCTCATCTTTGCTACCATCTAATTTAATGAAGTTTTGTGTGCGATTAACATGATTTTCATCATTACATGAATATAAAGATGGAAAATACTTAAGCGCAAACGCAGGCTTACCCTCAACTGGGTCAATTTTGTTTCGGTTTTGAGTCATTAAATTGATCGCAATCAACTTAGTAATATCTTTAACTTTATCTAGATTGATACCTGTTACGTTACTAAAATTAGTTAAATCTGCATCTGCAGCTACTGAATTAGTTGTTACTAAAGCTTTTGCATCACTGAAACCTTCACACTTAACCACCGGATCAAACTTCTGCGTAAAGCTTTTAATCAACTGTGCTAAGAACTGTAATTTGATCTCTGGAGTTTTATCTTCAGGGGCTTTAATTTCAGTATTAACCTGTAAACTTGAGTGCTCAGCAGAATCTACTGGCAAGACTTCGTAAGTTTGGTCATTATATCCTAGAGCATCCAAATAAGATTTATTTCCATAAACTGCTTTACCGTCCACAACAACTAAGTTGATATTTTTTTCATCGGTTTTTTCAACTAAGTTTGTATATGGATTTGCATCTTGCATTGAAGCAATAATCACACTTCCCATTGCACCTTCAGCGATAGTTCCCACTGCACTTTCAGTATAACCAGATGGATTGGCCTTCGTCACCGCTGCTGCTTTTTTAATTTCAAAGTGATTGATCATTTTAGCAGGATTTTCAGTCATCATTTTGAAAAGCTCTTCGTCCATCTTTTCAACTTTACCGGTTTTGCCGGTAAACACATCCATTAATCCTTCTTTGTCCATGTCTCTTAAGATGTACTTACGTGCAATCTTAACTTCTTCTAATACACTTTTTGTGCCGGTCGGAACCCAGTCGGAACCGATCGCTACTGTAACGCCGCTTTTAAGCGCATTCGCGATATCTAACGTCTGACTATATAAAATCAAATTCGAGAACGGCGACCAAATTAAGCCTATATCTTTTTTAGCCAACTCTGGGAAATCTGTGCTTGGAATACCAACTCCGTGAACGAAGTTCATTTTTGGTAAATCAAGTCCTAGCATTTTTACAACTTCATATTCTTTTTTATTGTAATCGTCATCACGACGACCTTCAGCTAAGTGAGCAATAACGGCAGAGGGTGGAACTTTTTTATTAGCGTAATAATTTTTACGTCCCGAAATTGTCGGATGAATCCAGTAAACGTAGCGAATAAATTTAGGTGGTAAGTTTTCTTTCGCGCAAAGTTCAGTTAACTTAGCCTGATCTTTTAAAATTTTCAGCATTTCGGCACTGTTAACGTTCTGCTCTGTTACTGCAATTGTCGGGCAGTGTTTTTTAATAGTTTCAGCCAATGCAAACTCATAAGTTTTACCCGTACGAATAATTGGACCAAGTGTATTCCACACAAATTCCATCTCCATAGGCATAACTAAATCCGTAGGTGCTTGTACTGCAGCTTTAGCTGAGACAAATGCCCCTGCATCTTCAACTCTCTGAATACCGAAATTTTCAACACATGAACTCGGACCTTGTAAGTAAGTTGTACCGAGAACCAATGCACTTAACTCAGACCATCTGAAGGTGGCGCATTCAACCGCTCGGGCATAATCAACCCATGGATTCATATTACCACTTACAGAGTATTTGTAGTTAGGCCAGTCGCGCCATTCAAAGCGGTTAGCAAACTGCCCCTTAGCGTCACCCCATACAGGAATATTATTTTGCTTAGTGTGATTGTGTAAATTAATTAAACCCGGATAAATAACATCATAAGAAGCTTGGCCTTCACGTTTTAGTTTCAAAATTTTACGTCCGACATTTGCTTTTTCAAATGCTGCAATATCAGCCTCTTTAACCTGCGCTAACTTTTGAATGACACGATTTTTAATATCGATGTAGCCCATTACATAAGAATGAGCATCAACATCTTTAAAATAACGCCCAGGAATTTTACCGATTAAAATTAAGCCTGTGTCTACCGGAACGACTGTTGCCCCAGGTGCTGCTGCTGGTGCCGCAGATACGGATTGTGCCATAATTATAAAACTTGCTGCAAATAATAAAATAATGTTTTTCATGGCCGCTCCTATCGTGTACTCAAAATAAGTTCGTTAATTAATTCAAGGTTAAACTTTGTAGAAATAGTTGTATCCATATCGTCTTGGAAACCTTCGATATCGCCCGAATTGATATTATTTGCTGCTTTCAGAATGTTTCTGGCATTTGTGAATTCTACTGTTCTAACCAGTTTTTTGGCTAAGTTCGAGCTGCTAAGTCTGGCAACTGAGGCCAGAACTGCATCTACTTTTTTATATTCAGCACTTTTAACTTCTAAAACTCTACGAATGCTATTGCGCGTATCCTGTGCCAATGATCGTGAATAGTTCATTTTAGCGTTATTTTCCTGAGCATCTTTATCTTCAGGTTTGTAAACTAGGACTAATTCACGCAGACCATTTTCGATTTCATAAGTTGAGCGATCTAAAATTGAAAGATAAAAATCTTGATTACTTGAATCCTCTTCAAAAACACCTGAAGCTGTTAAGTAAATCCCAGCGCGATTCATAATTTTATAAGATTGAGTCAGACGGCCTAAGGACTGAATTTTTGCATTATACTGATCTAACTGAGCAGATGGTAAAAAAGAATTGCTCTTATCCGAAACGCTAGATTGAATTGAGCCAAGATAAATAATTTCTTTGCGCGCGTCAGAAACAAACTGCTCTACAAGTTTTCTTTTAGGGTGCCCTTTGTCCGGCATTACTGAAAGCAATTGTTTAGCAACAGCTTCAATTTTAGCTACGCGTTGATAAAAATTCCCGTCTGCAAAGTACTTTGCATAAGCCTCCTCAACATAAGTTGAAGCTATAAAACGCGAATGAACATTAAGCGTTTGTTCAGGCGGTACAGGTAATCCAGAAATATTTGCGGCGTTATTGAAAGTCGTACAGCCCGACAAAAACAGGGCACCCAACAAAAGTTGAAATCTTAATTTCATTTTTTTCCTCGTATTTTTAACGTTTACGTATGTCCTTAATACTAATCGAAATTTGGTGTAAACTATTCGAACTAATTAAAAATCTAGCCCTATAAATAGACCGACCTAAGTCCAGTGATATTTTGAACTTTAAGATTCTGTTAAGAAGCTCGTTTTGCAGACCAGACTTTTTGAACCTAGTCTTGTAAACAAATTTGTTTATACATACCCTAACTGTATATCAAAAAGTTGCGGAGGAAGTTAGGCGTGTTAAGCGCTCTGGCGCTGTAGCTTATAGATTTTTTATTTTTTCAAAAATTTAATATTATCTAAATTGAAAGGGATAATAAATGAAACAAATGTTACTCGTCAGTATCGTCATTGCCAGCTCTCTGTGGTTAGGCTGCAGCCACTTTAACAAATCATCTGGAGCAAGAACGGTTTCCAGCGTTGAAGATTTAACAGCTCCGTGGGCCTATGACCCGGGACCAGATCCAAATACAGAAATGGGACGCGAATTGATTGATATCGTTGCTTCTCAACCTAACATGCCGGGTATTTCAATTGAAATGACAGGACAACAAAAATTCAGACCTGCATTCGGCCCGACTCTTTGGAGAATGATTCAAAAACCTAACAGCATTAAAATGTTATTCTTAGGACAAGATGGTACGCATATCGCGGAAGCTGCCGGTAGAACTGCTACTGCAGGTTTCGGTGGTCGCGCACAAGATATGGCTGCACATTTCGGTGTTGAAAACAGCGCCGCTTTTATGAATGCTTTTGCTTTCACAATTAAAGGCCAATACGCGGGTTACAAAGCTCCTTTAGTGACTGAAGATGAAAATGGTCTCAAGAATGTTGATTTCAGCAATACGATTGCTGATAACGGCATCTGGCTTATGGCTCAAGACCTGAACAGTCCTA
This sequence comes from bacterium, assembly GCA_019752925.1. Classification (GTDB taxonomy): domain Bacteria; phylum Bdellovibrionota; class Bdellovibrionia; order Bdellovibrionales; family Bdellovibrionaceae; genus Pseudobdellovibrio. Next base: position 316,844 of record JAIELP010000006.1, on the reverse strand, counting down.
TGGTTGAATGGAGAAATAGATTAATCGACTGGATTATCCGTAATAATAAAGATTCATTAAGAATGATCGTATTGTTCGGTGGCCCTGCGCAGGATGCTATCGGCGCTTTCATCGTAAAACACGGTGGCAAAGTTGGTTCTAAATATTCAGCTGAAGATTTAGCAGCTAAAAAAGTAAAAGTTCCGGTATTCATGGCCCAAAATACAGGTGGTAATACTGAAATGCCGATTCCTCTAGATAAAAACGGCAACGATATTTACATCACTATGGGATACAAAATTCCTTACAATGACTTAACAATTGATCCTAGCCGCGAAAAAGATCCAACTCGCAAAGCTTCGATGCAAGCTAAGTTAGATGCGGCTCGTGCAAAACTGAGAGTGGCTCAAAAAGATTTAGACGATAATATCGAAAAATGGTATCCGATGTTAGCCATTTCAAATGCCGGCGTTGGAAAAAGCGGTTTAGTTCACCCTGCTCAGATCAATGGTTACGATTTAGCTAAAATCGAAATCAACGGAAAAAAAACAATTTCACTTAAAGGCTTAAAGCTTTCTGATGGTTCTGAAATTGAAAATGATGTGTTAGTTGCGGAGTTTCCTCACCCGACGTCATTAAGTTCTAATAGCGCAACAGCTCCTCAAAAAGTTGAAGCCGCCTTAGTTCCACTTAAAAAAATGACTAAAGAAGTTGGTTGGATGATTGAAGAAGATCCAGGCCATAAACCAAGTAAGTACAGACAAAACGAAGATTATGTTTACGGACGTGCGGATATCGGCCCTGCGTTCTACGATTTTGGTACTCCTAAAAACCGCATGGTTTCAGTTTCTTCTGCTTACCGCATGTCGGGAATGGCGCACGTAGTAGTTATCGGTACACGCGAAAAAGCTGATTTTGATAAAACAAAATTAGCGGCTATGACCGATGCAAAACCTGCAGCAGGCGTTTCTGATACTGAAATGTTCAATGCTCGCCCGCGTAACGAAAATGTTCGCGCAGTGTTTGATATGGGACCTGGCGAAAAAATGGCCCGCTTGATGAAAGAAAATATCGATGTAGCTTTAATCGGTAAAATGAAAAACGGACAAAACGCTAATCCGAATTGCAAAGCTCCTGAACCTGCGAGCAGCTTTAATGTTAAAGCCCATCCACTTTGTGTAGGTGATCATGGTTACTACCGTGGTACTTTCCAAAATCCAAAAGTATTAATCTTAGCCGACCCAGATGGTTTTGATGACATCTTAACTTCACGCGCGTTAACCGGAACTCGTGGTCAGTATTTACACGGCTTAATGCAAGACATGGGCGTTGACGATAAATACTTAGTTATAAAAACTGTTCCGTTTGCAATGGACGGAGCAACTGATACTGAATGGAATGTGGTTTTAGGCCAAACTGCTACTTACCGTCAAAAAGTTTTAGCAGCTATCTTAGAAGCTGGCGGTGTTGAGTTAGTTATCGCTGATGGTAAATATGCATCACAGGAAATCCAGAAATTAAAATTGAATGTACCTCGCGTTGCTATCAACAGAGTAGGAACTGAAAACGGTACCGGCATCAAAGAAGCTGCTGCTGAAATCAGTAAAACAAAAAAATTCAATGCTTTTACTGCAAAGGCACAAATGGCTAACATACCTAGATCACACTTAGGCTTCTTCTCAAGAGTTTGGGAAGGAACAAGCGGATCTCGTGTATTAGATGCGAACTCTGCAACTGAAAAAGGTACTGCCTTTGCGATCGTTGTACCTAAATGGGTTTTTGCGCAAAAGAATGTAGTGCAAAGCAAAGAAGAGCGTAAAGCTGTTGAATCATTAAAAGAGACTATAGAAAAGGAAGGCCTTCCTCGCGAAAATGAGAAATTCAATGAATTCATGAATCGTGGTGGTGGCCGTGATAGCTCTTATAAGCCGGTACTAGAAGCGAGCTTTGCCGCCTAGTTTGACAAGCTTATAAAATTTACCAGTAAATAAATTTAGACCCCTATAATTTAGTTAATTATAGGGGTCTTTTTTTGCTCTAAATCCTCTTATTTTCAATATCTATTAACAAGCCCCTAGCAAACTGCTATGTACTTACTTCCTCAGGGGTATAAATGAAAATTTCAGCTCTCATCATTTTATGGATCTTGATCAGCTTTAATTACTCACAGGCTAAAACTCAGCTCAATACCCAATGCCAGAAAAATGAATCTAATGGGAATGTTTCAGGTGTTAATTCTAATGAGCTTTTTACTATCGCTTCGGTTTCTAAAGTTTTCACTACACACTGGGCTGTTGCCAAACTAAGTCCAAAATACCGTTTCCAAAATAAAATCCATATTACTCCTATCAGTAAAAATATTTATGATGTGCACATCGAAGGTGATAAATTTCCTTATTTCGACCGTATAATGTTTCAGTTTTTAGCCGGCGAACTCAACAAACTTGGTGTTAAACAAATTAACTTCTTAACCTACGATGAAAATTTCGAATACGCCTCAATAGTCAGAACCAATAAAAAATTGGCACATCAGTATAATGATCAAGATGAAAAAGAAATCATGCAGGAAATGCGCAAAGACGTTACTACCATTAATGCCAACATGGTAACTCTTTCGGCGCGCGCACTTGCTCTCGAAAAGATGATCATTCCCAAATCTGTTAGCCTCACTGTTGGCGACATTCATTTTTTAGCAAAAAAGAATTTTCAACCGGCTGGCAATACAACAAGCTACTTATTCGAATCCTCTGAATTATTCCGCACTCTTAAAGAAATGAACCGCAATTCACATAATTTTGCTGCTGATAAAATTTATGAAAAATTAAGTGAAGTCGAAAATTACCGTGATTTTTTAATGACCCGTATTAAAGTCACGCCTGCAGAAATCAGTTTTTTCAACGGCTCGGGCTACCCAATTGAAAATTCCGAAGGCAAGTTCTACAATAAAGCTTCCTGCCAAGCTGTTGTTGAGATGATGCACGACTTACGGAAAACATTAACGATGATGCAATTTAATTTTCAGGATGTGATGGCCGTTGCGGGTAAAGATGCGGAAAGCGACGGTGCTAGCACAGTTAGCCAGATTTACGGAAACCAATTAACTTCAGGTGCTTTAATCGCAAAAACCGGCACAGTAGCCGATACAATTACTTTAGCCGGACTTATAATCACAAATGAAGAGAACATATTTTTCCACACCAGCTACCGCTACAATGGAACGGACTCTGATAAAGATCAGGCTTATTTTAATATCCGCAGTTGGATTAATTCTATTCTGAAAAAAGGCGGAACAGACAACAACCTAGGCAGTTATGTACCCAGAGCTTTTTTTCCTTTTGATTCTGAAAGCGGGCTCAAAAAAATTGAACCCTTGACGCTGCCTTAATTACCCGAAAATTTTTTGAAAAAATGATTTAACTTTTTGTGATAAACTCGCCTGAGTATTTTTAATTGGTGAAGAAGATGCATTGCTTCTGAATTTTCTTGCACCCTGCGACGGCTTGTTATGCAAATGAGGAGCTTTACCATTGGGTTTTGGTGCATTTACATTTGTATTAGGCTGACCATGCTTATGATGAGCTTTATTGGCGTGCTGAGGTTTTTGTGTTTTATCAAAATTTTTAGCATCGCGATTTGGATGTTTAAACTTAGGCTCTGGTCTGTGTTTTTGATCATTTTGAATTTTATCTACTGCCACAGTGCCCGCCGGTTTTTTTATAAAGTCGCCTTCATTGCGGCGCCCATGCGGCTTACGATCGCCACCACCGCGACGATTGTCACGGTCAAACTTACCACCACCTCGTGGTTTATTATTTTCAAAACGACCCTTGAAAGAGGCATCTTCATTTTTGAAAGATTTAAATTCTTTCACAAGTTCAGCATCTTCCATAAACACGCTCTCAATTTTCTTTTTAGTGTAATCTTCAACACGTGCTAAAGAATCGATATCTCGATCACAGATTAAAGAAAAGGCTTTGCCTTCGTTGCCCGCGCGACCAGTACGGCCAATACGGTGAACATAGGATTCAGCATCCTGAGGCATTTCAAAATTAATGACTAAGTCTACACCGTTAATATCAAGACCACGGGCCGCCACATCAGTAGCCACCAGAATATTTTGATCGTTATCGGCTTTAAATTTTTCAATTACATGATTACGCTGGCCTTGGCTCATCAGGCTTGAAATTCCCATTGCTGGAATTTGATTGTCCATCAGGAACAGAGCAATACGGTCTACGTTATGTTTGAAGTTTGTAAAGATCATGGCTTGTTTAGGATTTTCTTTTTTAAGAATTGAAAGCAAGTACTGAGGCTTTTCTTCATGACCGATGTGCATGATATAATCTTTTACATTTTCAGCTTTGGCTTGGTCACGGCTAATATTAATTTCAACCGGTTCTGCACCGAATTGGTAAGCTGTATTTAAAACATCAAAATTTAATGTGGCACTGAACACTAAAAACTGGCGGTCCTTAGGAATGCGACCCAAAATGTAAGTCATGTCGTCTTTGAATCCCATATCAAACATGCGGTCCGCTTCGTCAAAAATAATAGCGCGCACTTGTTTAAAGTCGACGTGATTTTCTTTGTACAAATCAATCAAACGGCCCGGAGTTGAAACAACGAACTGCAAACCTGATTGTAAGGCTTCTTTTTGTTTGTCGTAACCAGTTCCGCCGTAGAAAGGATAACTCTTTAAACCACAACCCTGAGATAATTTAACAACGTTGTCGTTAATTTGGTCGGCCAATTCACGAGTAGGAACTAAAATTAAAACAAAACTTCGCACATTCCAGTCTTTCATGGCGCGCGGACTTTCAGGTTCAGTTTGTGTTTTTAAAATTCGTTCGATTAACGGAATTAAAAATGCAGCTGTTTTGCCGGTACCTGTTTGTGCAAGTCCCGCAACATCGCGGCCTTCCAAAATATGAGGAATAGTTTGTTCTTGGATTGCCGTAGCTTCAGCATAATTGAGTTTTTCAATGGCAGAATTAAGACGCGGATCTAGATTAAGTTCAGTATATTTCATGTCAGCTTCCTGTGATATTAGATTGAGCGCTGAGAGTCACGCCCGAAGCCTTTGGTGCGATGTGCAAAGACTAATGATTTTGTAAAAAAGTACGCAAAATCTGAGTGAACTCTTCGTACTTTTCGTAGTGAACCCAATGACCTGCACCTTGGATTTCTATACCCGTAATGTTTGGATTAATATCGAGCATTTTACCAAACTCTTCGGAGCTTAAAATATGAGACGTTTCACCACGGACTAATAAAACCGGCAGCTTAAATGAACTGAGCTCGAGCCAGCGGTCTTTCCTGTGACCTTCGCGGACTATATCAATCATGGCCTGTTTAGAAAAGCGCCAGTCGTATTGGCCATTAGGTTTTTCTTCGATATTAGCCATTAAGAAAGTCAACAACACCTGTGGCTTTTCACTGGGAGTAAACAGATTTAAAAATTCTCGATCAAAGAAATTCTTAACAGCATCTTTAGACACAAATGGTGTTGGCACTATATTGAGCATTTTTTCGTAATATTTGTATGAGTCTGCCAACACATTAGGCCCCATATCTTCAATGGTTAAAGTTTTAACTTTTTGCGGATACTTATGGGCAAAAACCATGGCGACCCTGGCACCCATAGAATGTCCGACTAAGTGAAAATCTTCCCAGCCTAATTCAGAGGTTATTTTGTCTAAGTCTTCAGCAAGAATATCAGGGCTATAGCCAGCTTCTGGCTTAAACGATCGACCATGGCCACGTTGATCGTAGATCAGGCATTGATATTCATTTTCCAGCTTATTGGCAATTTTTCTCCAGTTAGCAGAAAAAGCCATTAAGCCATGTAAAAACACAATTCTCTGATCAGTATTATTGCCTAAAATCGAATAATTGAAATTATCTATATGCACAGCATTTTAAGTACTCGACTTGAATTAGAAGCTCAATTAAAAAATAGGTAATGTCTTCATTAGATCAGGCTTCTTTAGTGAAGCTCTACAACCATAAGCTTCAGAACTCGGTAAACGATATCGATTCACATGCTATTCAGATTCTGAAGCGCCTGAAAGAATCGGGCTTTCAGGCTTACTTGGTTGGGGGCGGAGTGCGTGATTTATTGGTTAATTTAAAACCTAAAGATTTCGACATCGCCACTAATGCACTACCGAACGAAGTTAAACGTAAAGTTTCGCACAGTTTTATTATTGGCCGAAGATTTAAGCTGGTTCATGCCAAGCGCGGCGAACACATTTACGAGATTGCAACTTTTCGCCGGGCCGCAACTAATGAGGAGCTGGAAACAACAGAACAAGACGATCGCAAACATGTTGAAGAAAATTTTTTCGGAAACATTGAAGAAGATTCGTTCCGCCGTGATTTTACAATCAATTCTCTTTTTTATGATCCGATTGATCATAAAATTGTTGATCACTGTAAAGGTCTTGATGACATTCATTCCCGTACGCTGCGCATGATAGGCGAACCCAAAGAACGCTTAATTGAAGATCCGGTAAGGATTTTGCGCGCCATACGTTTATCACAAAAACTTAATTTCACTATTGAGCAAAATTTAAGAGCAGAAATTGTAAATTTAAAACAAGAATTGTTAAGAACAGTACTTCCGCGCCGCCGCGAAGAATGGCTCAAATTTTTCAGACTTAAAAATGTTGAAGTTGCGCTGATGGAACTTTATGACCTAAATGTTTTTGAAATGCTGATTCCGCAATTTCATAAATTGTTTTCAGATGATAGTCAGCGCGAAGATTTTTTAAATTTAATTGGTCAATTTAAATATCTGGGCGTTAATTTTTCAGATCCTATTGAACTGTTTTGTATGATTTTAGCCTCATACTTGTCAGCTAAAAATCCTAAAGGTTTTAATATTAATAACTTTTTAGAAAACGAAGAGTTCTTATTATTCTGCCGTGACGAGCTTGGCGTATTTAAAGCAGAGGTCAGCATTTTCTTTCAAGCTATGTTGTTTTTGGGCCCGCTTACACGCAAAGAGATTTATCTAAAAAAAGGCGAAAGACGCCAGCGTTCTCTTGTTACTAACCAAAGCTTTTTCCTGGCATTAAAGTTAGGTTTGATTACGACTCAACTAAGTCATGCCGAACTGCTTTTCTGGATGAATGAATATGAAAGACTTACATCTGCTCCTATTTGAATTTGTTGCAACACTTATGTTTCAAATTAGTACAAAAAACAAAAAATAAAGTTTTGTTGAAATTGACCGATAAGTCAGTATTAAAAATGATAGGAGTTTTGATATGAAATATATTTTGATTATGTTATCTATTTTTACTGTTTTTTTTAGCTCTCAAACCTTTGCTCAAGAAGAGATTTCAGACCCTTGTAGTGTGGAAAAGGGTCTTCTTGCAGAGTGGATCAGTTACAAGTACCTAGTAGGCACTGCAGGTCATAAAGCCTATAAATCAAGTTCCGAAGCTACAAAAACATGTCTTACAAAAAATGTTGATCACGACTACTATTGTGGCAAGGTAAAAGATCCTGATAATTGCAGAGAAAACATGTTAAGAGATTTAGAAAATTATAACTTTAATGCAGTATCAGGTAGCCGCTAAATTTTGAAGTAAATTGCTGCCCCTCAAAGACACTGTCTCAAAGTTAGACAGCTCTCAAGCACTTAAAATCAATATCAGTATGGAATAAAAAGTGCACCTCTTACCGGTTGGCAAGAGGTGTTCACGTGAGTTCCAGTTGTTTTGCTAAAATCCTGCTATTTCTCCCCTTATTGGCTGCTCAGTTGAGCTTTGGTCAAGAACGGCCTGAATCCAGCTACAACGAAGCCCCCCCGCAACTAGTAATGAAGGCCCCCTTAGCTGAAGGTAAAGAAGTTATTATAACTTCTACCGAATACGCAGAAGGCTCAACCCAAAAAATTAAGGAAATACTCGAAAGCTCAAACACACAAAATATGGATGTCATGGTCAGCACCGACCAGGAATCCGTATTAGATGCTGTAGCGGATGCCACTTCAAAACCCAGCGACAAAAGGCTTTTACGCATAATTCCTCTGGGAAAACTAGCCAGCACTAAAGAGAAATTAGCCAATGGATTTAAAAATTACTATCAAAACGCCAAAAACACTTTAACCGGCGACCGCATAGGCCTGGCGGTGGTTACAATTACTTTCGGCGTTGATACTTATATCTGGCTGCATGCGGCCTCATTCGATATTCATCAAAAAACCAGTATGATTCTGATGAACCTGGTAATGGCGGCTACTTTCGGTTTAGATCGCGATCTCTGGTCTAAGATGACCAAGCCACTGAAAACCAAATTGATTAATGTATTTGATAAATTTATTGTAAATGAAAAATTCACTACTATAAAAACCCTTACCAGTCAGTTTACTGCTAATATGCTTTTTGGGCTTGGAGTACAGTCCATACGCACAGGACTTTTATCTCTCGATCATATTTCTGAAGCTGTGATGTCTACGCCTTTCTGGCTAACCGCCGCCAAAATTGCAACACTATCCACGTTGACCAGCTTTGCATGGACAGAACTCATGGCAGTTATTAAAGAAGAAAAAAATCCAGTAGCGAAATATATGATGAAACGAATAGGCGATACTCGTGGTATAATTATGTGTCAATTGGCTACTATAAGCATGGTTTTACAACCTGAAGTTTATGGCTCTGTACCTATTATCAGCTATGTGGTTCACGGAAGTTTGGGACTTATTGCTCTGGCTAATGCAAAACATATTATCAACTTTTTAGAAACAAATGAAATAGTCGGAAAAATATATAAAAAAGTTGAAACCTTTGAAATCTTTATCAACAAAAGTCTAACCTCTCCTTTTCGTAAACAACCAATGATCCGCAGTTGCAGAAGCTTATTTGCTTCATAAATCTAAAGCGACTCAGCAGCTTTCACCATAGAGTCTGAGTCAACACCGTGCTTGCGATACAATTCAATAGCATTGTATGCACTTTGCCCAAACTCACCGTGTACACCTAAAGATTTTACTTTAACCTGCACAGAGCTTTGAACTAACTGATGCGTTACAAAACTTCCGAAACCTAAAAGCACTTGATGATCTTCAGCGGTAACCATACGGCCTTCACATTTTTGAAGTAAAGGTTTTAACGAAGCTAATTCAATTTTATTCAGACAATTTTGATTCACAACAATTGAACCAATATTTTTAGCTTTCAATTTATCGCTTGCTTGCAAAGCTTCACCTATTAAAGATCCTGTTGTTAACAACAGGACGTTCTTACCATTTACAGAGTTATCTTTTAATACCTGAGGCTCATAGGCTTTATAAGTGATTTTATTTTCATCGGTTTTGAATGTTTTAGGGAAGTTTTCACGACCTAAAAAGAAAATGGAAGAGTGAGGTTTTTTACCCGCAGTTTTATCGGCCGCAAATTTTTCAACAACTTGAGTCATTAATACTTCAGCTTCTTCGCTTGAACAAAGAGAGTATAAATCTACACCCGGAATAGTAGCTAACATAGACATATAACTTAAAGCCTGATGAGAGGCTCCGTCCGCCGCATCCTGAAAGCCTGTGTGAGAGAATACGCCAATGATAGGTGCTTCTGATAACATGGCCATGGTGATTGGTAATGCGCCTTTAGTAACACCAAATTGTGCGAATGTATCAACTACAGGAATATAGCCTTGCTTTGATAAACCGGCCGCAACCGAAATCATATTACTTTCTGCAACACCTACGTCAATAGAAGCTTGAGGGAATTCTTTACGGAAACCAGCAACTCCTGTTGAGCCCGGTAAATCCGAAGTAACTGATAAAACCGGTAAACCTTTTTTAAAAGCATTCGACATAGCTTTAGAAATACCGACTTGAATTTTTTCCCCGGTATCGGGCTTAGCATTGGCTTTTATTTGTTTTTCTAAATTAAGTAGATCTTCAATCCAAGTATTAAATAGAGCCGGAACCTCTGAACCCGAATAAATTTCTTTTAAAAATTCCGGCAACTCAGTTGGTGATTTACAAGGAAAGCCGTGCCCTCCGCTGGCTGAATCAGCCGTTTTTTTAGTACCGATACCTTTAATAGTTTTAGCCCAAACAGCTACAGGTTGCTGTGGGTTTTTGTGAGCCGCCTCAATAGCCGCCTCTAAAGTTTTAACACAAGCCTGCAGATCATTTCCGTTTTCGAGCTTAATTAAATTCCAGCCCAAAGCTTCAAGCGAACTAAAAGTTGGGTTCATTGAGAACGCATCTTGATCAATACGGCCTGTTAATTTTGTGTTGTTATCTGTGATAATTAAAACGTACGGAGCCATTTGGTCTTTTTTAGCCAAACCAGCAACGGCTGCCATTGCCTCTTTAGCTTCACCTTCCATAGCCGCACCATCCGATAACACACAGAAAGTTGTACGATCGTTAACGCCAGCCAATTTGTCAGCCAAAGCCAAACCCTGCGACTGTGGAAACGCTGAACCTAAAGGACCATTACTCAGGTAAACACCTTGCTCAAAACAATGAACTTCACCGTGGCCGGTTAAGCCGCTTTCGATAGAACGGAATTTTTTAAGAGAATTTAATTCAAGCCCTGCCATTCCGTAATTGGCTTTAAGTGCATATAGACCATTTTCACAGTGGCCAGCATCGTTAATGATGTGGGCTAATTCATACCAGTTTTTATTTTGCTTTTCGGCTGCATTAAAAATAATCGCGTGGAGTGCTGACATCAACTCTGCAAGCGCTGCAGGCCCGCCGTAATGACAAGCGGCTCCACCTAAAACAGCGTACATATCCATCAACGCAACTAAGGCCCGCGTGGCTTTAGGATCTGCAGCTTTTAATTCGCTTCCGTCCTGTAATTTAACAGGAACTGCAAATTGAGGTTTTTTGTTTTGGTGACCGGCTAACTTTACTTTGATTGAAAGAGGCTTAATTTGTGTCATGAGTAATTTTTATGACAACTGACACAGCTATACAATTAAAATTAGGTGAAAAAGCCCAATCTCACTCTGCATTCAGACCTAAAAAACTGTTGCTGATGGCCTAATACAGGAACAAACTCATTTTTAATGCAAAATAAATTATCTCTACAAGAAATCCGCCTTTTACCTAAAATTGATCTGCATCGCCATTTGGACTGCTCTATGCGCTGGAGCACACTTCTGGAAATTGCCACCACATTGAAATTGGATTTTCCCAAAAATCCAGAACTTCAGCAAAAACACTTTTTAGTGACTGAACCTATGGTTAACCTAGAAGCAGTTTTAAATAAATTTTTAATCGCGCAAAAAGTTTTAGCCAGTGAAGAAATTTTAGAACGCCTCGCATTTGAAGTGTGCGAAGATGCGTTTAACGACGGCGTTCGCATTTTAGAGTTAAGATATGCTCCTACTTTTATAGCGGATGGGCATACAAGTTTAACTTACGAAAAAATTCATCAGGCATTTTTACGTGGTATTAAGCGCGCTGAAAAACAAATGCCGATTGCCGCCGGACTTATTTGCATTTTACAGAGAATTCTTCCACTTGAAAAAGTGGAACGCGTGACCCAATTTGCAATTGAAAATAAAAATTCATTCTTAGCTGTGGATTTAGCAGACAACGAAGAGGGCTTCGAGCCTAAAAAATTTGCGCCTTACTTTAGTCGCTTACGTAATGCAGGCTTATATGTAACAATTCACTCAGGCGAAGCCCCTAACAAAGATGCTTCTCAATGGATTAAAGATTCCATTGAAATTTTAGGCGCAGAGCGTATCGGTCACGGTGTACAGTCAATTCATGACGAAGAGTTAATGGCCATGCTGATTAAAAACGACATCCCATTAGAAGTTTGCCCTTACAGTAATTATTTAACACAGGCCTTCAGCACTTATCAGAATCATCCACTGCGACGCCTGTTCGATAAAGGTGTGCCGCTAACCATCAACTCAGATGACCCTGGTATGTTTGCATCAACATTATCTGATGATTATTATCTGGCACATCAGTATCAGAATTTCAGTATTGAAGATTTTAAAAAATGTAACGAGACCGCTTACAAACATTCATTTATTTCAGAACAGGCCAAAGCAAGAGTATGGAAAACTTAATCCCATTTTACCCCGAAGTCGAAGCCTTCAAAACTGAGTTCTTAAAAGTTTCGGATCTTCATACTCTTTATGTTGAGCAATGTGGAAATCCCAAAGGACGCCCCGTTGTATTTTTGCACGGCGGCCCCGGCGGCGGCGTTAGCACGGACCACCGCAGATTTTTTGATCCAAATCATTACCGTATTATTTTGTTTGATCAACGTGGCGCTGGCAAATCAACTCCCGCTGCCGAATTAAAAGAAAATACCACTTGGGATTTAATCAAAGACATTGAAACCATCCGCGAGCATCTGGATATTAAAGACTGGCTTGTGTTTGGCGGTAGCTGGGGATCAACTTTAGCTTTAGCTTATGCTGAAACCCATCCCGAACGCGTAAAGGCACTTATTCTCAGAGGTATCTTCCTATGCCGCCCATCTGAAATTAAATGGTTCTATCAATTTGGTGCTTCTGAAATTTTTCCCGATATCTGGGAGTCTTATTACAATCATATTCCTGCAGAAGAGCGCCATGATTTCGTATCTGCTTACTACAAAAGACTCACTCATGCTGATGCCAGCGTAAGATTAGAGGCCGCAAAAATCTGGAGTAAATGGGAAGCCGCCACTTCGCGTTTAATCGTAGATATGAAAGCTATTGATGAGTTTGAAGACCCTATTTACGCCCTCCAGTTTGCTCGTATTGAGTGTCATTACTTCATGAACAATGCTTTTTTTAATACCAACAATTACCTTATTGAAAATATTTCAAAGATAAAAAACATCCCTACAACTATTGTTCAAGGTCGTTACGATGTGGTCTGCCCGGTACGTAGCGCTTGGGACTTACACAGAGCCTTTCCAGAGGCAGAATTGCATATTATTGCAGATTCAGGTCACGCCGCCGGTGAAGCTGGAATCCGCTCGAAGCTTATAGAAACCACCAATAAATTCAGAAAATACTAACAAAAAAGCTCCATAAGAAAATCTTATGGAGCGCATATTTTTGTTTGTTTTGAACTTTTTCCTGAGAAGTTGTTTATTACCCCTCATGCAAGAGGGGCTTGCATAACAGATTTCGGGGGAAGTCATGAAGACACAAAATTTAAAATTAAAAGCAGTAAAATTAACAGTTCTGGCAGCTTCGTTGTCAGTATTAGCAAGTTGTGCAAAGAGTACAAACGCACAATCTTCTGCAGAATCCGAAACGCTCGCTGGCAACATCGTTAACGGCGTAGCATCAACCGATGCTTTCCAAAAAGAAAATGGTGTTGTTGGGTTAGTTATTAAATCTGACGATGGCGAAGGTATCTGCTCAGGTACTTTAATTTCAAGAAAAATAGTTTTAACTGCAGCTCACTGCTTAGATACTTCTTCTTCTAACATCCGCTCAATCATGGTTGTGTTCACTCAAGATGTTAAAAAAGCGACTAAAGAAACTGTAAGATTCGGCACAAAAGGCCGCGTACATGAGGCGTTCTTATCTTCTGCAGGCGGAACAGGTGCCTGGAACGATATAGCACTTTTATTATTAAACGAAGAAGCCCCAGCGAATGTTAAAGTAGCTCGCTTACCTTCTTTACTTCAAACAAATCCGGTTGCTGCTAAAATGCAGTTAACTCAAGCGGGTTTCGGCAAAACAGAAGCAACACGTTTTGCGTTAAAAGATACATCAGGCACTTTAAGACAAGTTTCTGGAATTGAAGTGATTGCTTTAGTAAATGAAGGCAAGGAGCTTCAATTAAGAGAAAATGGTAAAGGCTCTTGTAACGGTGACTCAGGCGGCCCAGCTTATGTGAAGTCTGCTGACGGCAAGCTAACTCAAGTTGGTGTCAACAGTCGCGGTACAGATCCTAGCAGCTGCATAGGCGTTGGTATCTTCACAAATGTAGCTGCACACTTACAATGGATCCAAAAGAATTCTGCGGCTTTATTAGCAGCTACCGCACCAGCAGTTAAATAATTAAAAATTCTAAATTTATATTACTAATAAAAAAGTTTTGAAATAACATCCACAACCGCTTGTGGGTTATCCAACCACAAGCGGTGACCAGCAGACACTTTTATGTAATTTTTAATACTGTTTTTAGCTTTTAGACTATCAGCAATTTCACAGTATTTAGCATCACGGTCGCCCACAACCCAACTTACTTTGTAATTAAACATTTGCAGAACATCGGAAAAATCAGTTTGCTTTCCTAAAGACCACTTCACCATAGATTCTTTAAGTTTTAGTAAATCATAATTCCTAGGATCGCGTGTGGGCTCACTAGCAGATCCCGAAAACACAGGCTGCGAGTTCCACTCCTTTAAAAACTCATCCCAGTTTTCTAGGCTGATTTTTTCCGACCATTTCTCATCGTGCAGAATTCTGTTTTTACGCTCATTTTCAGCTTCGGCTTTAAGACCCGGATTAGTTGATAGAAAAACAAAATGGTCAAATAGGTCCGGACTTTGCTGTAAAATATGTAAAGCTATGCGCCCACCAAGCGAGTAACCCACTAAAATTTTTTTTCCAGCGAAACCTTCAAAAGATTTAATTTTTTTAATGATTGAATCGGCTTGTTTAGCGAAATCGAGAATGCCCTGCTGATCTTTAGCGAACAAATCCTCAGTAATAAAATTGAGATTACCTTTGTATTCTTTTAAAATACCATTTTTAATTTGACCCCAGTCGGAAGACTCGCCCAAAAATCCGTGAATGGCATAAACTAAAGTTGCTGACATCTTTGATCCCATTCATTCCAGAAGCTCTGGGTTTGTTGCTGGTCCGGAATAATTTCAATTACATTATAGGCTTCAGTAAGGTTTTTAATTTGAGCTAAATCTTCCAGCTTAGTGACCTGAAGATAATTCCAACCCCACATCTGCGCCCAATGATGAAACTGAGTCTGATGGGCATTTATAAAATCATTGTTTTTAAACACACGGCTAAAAATCTGCCCACCGAAATTATTTAAAACCACGATATTACGTTTATGGGAATTTAATTGTGGTTTAAGACCTAAGGAAGCCAGATCATACATCGCTGTTAAATCGCCAACATAGCAGTAGGACACTTTTTCAAACTCCGACCAACCCAGATAAGTTGATATCTGTCCGTCAATTCCATTGGCACCGCGGTTAGCATTTACTTTACTGGATTCACACTTGGCAAACTGATCCCAATTTCTGATCGGAAGCGAATTTCCCAGATATACCGGGTCATCTTTTACTATTGCGGAAAGCTTATTCGTAAAATGCTGCTCACCCAGCGGATATTTGGCGTAAAGACTTTCTTTTTCCTGTTCGAGATTTACATCAATTTGCTTAACCTGCATTAATTTTAAAAGCGGAAACTCTTCGTCTGCGGTCATTAAGTTTTTAATCGGCTGCATATTTGACGGACGTGATAATCCCGAATACTCAGTATCAGTGAAGTTTGCCACGGGCAGATTTTTAAACTCGCCTTCTAAATCACGCCAGAATCTTAACGTAGGAACCCCGCCGATACGGATAACCGATTCGCAGATTTTAAGTTTGAATATATGACGAACTAGCTGATCGGAAGAGTGAATAATGTAAGTTTCAATTTCAGGAACTTCTTTGATCTGACTTAATGACTCGGCATAAACAGGAGCTTTAGTTTTAACTATAAAATCAACTACAGCAGCTTTGTGTTCGGGCGACAACTCACCTACAACTATTAAAGGATGTGGGAATTGTTTATGATGTTCGCGCTTATTATTGGCCGCCGTCGGTCGGTCTAAGCTCACATTAACTTTTATGTTGCTGCTTTTATCAATTAAAGGCTCATCAAATGAAACATTCAGCTGAATTGGCTTGGTTTGACTCCAGTCAAACTGAAAATCTTTTGTGGTTACATCCAGATCATAAACTTTTTCAACATAGTGAGAAAAAATTCCGACCTGCTCTATAGTTTGCGGCGAGCCCGTTCCACGATAACTTTTAGGACGGTCTGCCGTTATCAAAATTAAAGGTAAATTCTGATAACTTGCTTCAATGGCTGCCGGCAAAAGTTCAGCAACTGCTGTTCCTGAGGTAGTCATAACCGCCACGGCTTTTCCAGTAGCTTTAATCAGACCCAGAGCAAAAAAAGCCGCACTTCTTTCTTCAAAAAAATTAAAAATTTTAAAATTTTGACTCTGTAGCGCCAGAACCATAGGAGCATTACGGGCGCCTGCGCAAACCACCACAGTTTCAGCTCCAGCCTGTTTTAAAAATTCAAATGCATGTAATGACAGATCAAAATTAGTCAAAGTTAAGCCCCAGCATTTTTTTAACAGAACTGCGCTTGTTTTCGAGCTCAAGTAGTTCAGCCTCACAGTTGCTTTCTGAGGTTACTCCGCAACCGGAGAATATTTGCACTTCATGAGATTCGAAAACCATATTACGAATCGCCACTATACAATAAACCGAGTCTTCTTCTACTACTGCAAAAGGCGCTGCAAATGCCTGACGCTGCTTCTGAATAATAAAATCTGAAAACTCCTGAAGCTTAGCTCTGTTATTAGGAAATATTCCCATGGCAGATGTCGGGTGTAAAGCGTGAATCACTTCAAATGTTTGCTTCACATCAGCAACTTCCATCTGAAATTCGGTAATTAAATGTAATAAATATTTTAACTCCAGAACATCTGTTGGCCCCTGGATGCTTTTAGATTTAAAACTGAGCTGACTGAGCTTATCAATTATATCATCAATCACAATATTGTGTTCGTTTATAACTTTTTGATCTTCTACAATTTCTTCAAAGGCCGTGTGGGTTTTTGCATAAGTTCCGGCAAGTGCCACAGTATGCAATTGGCGATCAGCTCGCGTCCACTGTGCCAGTATTTCAGGTGTATGACCTAAGTAACCAGCACCATCTTGAAAGTATCCGTACGACCATCCGAAACTGTTTTGCTCTAACAGTTTTTTCAGGCACCACAATACATTTGCCGAAGTAAATAAAGACGCTCCCTGCTGACGGATAATAGGAACTGTTTTGCTTAAAATAGAATTTGCAAAGTTGCGCTGACTCCACTCAAACTGAGCTTTAAATTGCTCTTCATTGACCGCTTTCCATTCAATGTTAGGAGGCGTAGCTGCAAGAGGAGATATGAGGTGTATAAATTCTTCCCTATTCAGAGTAAAAACCTGCGAACTAACATAAACAGATTTTTGAGAGAATTCATCATTTTGCTCGAGAAAATCCCAAAAATTGGGCCTGTAAAGCAGCGTATTGTGCTTAAAAGGGGCGATGTCTTTAGCACTGACCCTTTCAAATGGTCCTATAAGCACTTTAAACAGATCTGGGCTGATTTGCAGGAAAGCTCCGCTATTTAAAAAGTCTTTTAAGTTCTGCTCGGTCATGATATTTTCCCTTACCACATTTTAGAGCGCTTGTGGTATGTAAAACTGAAAAATCGGAACTGGAAAATATGGTTGTTGAAATAGGTAATATTCAGATAGGTGGCCCTCGCTTTACGGTGATTGCGGGTCCCTGTTCAATTGAATCAGAATCACAATTTCAAACGACTTCTTTAAGCGTTAAAAATTCCGGCGCCAGCGTTCTTCGCGGTGGTATTTGGAAAATGCGTACATCACCAAAAGCATTTCAGGGATTAGGCCGTGAAGCTTTCGAATTTATTCAAAAAATTAAAACTCAGGCCGCGATGCCATTAATCTCAGAAGTTACCGATATCCGCCAGATTGAAGAACTTTCTTCAATCGTAGATGGCTATCAAGTCGGCGCCCGTAATATGCACAACTACTCGCTGTTGAAAGAATTAGGGCGTCAATCTAAGCCCGTTTTATTAAAAAGAGGGTTTTCAGCTTTTATTGATGAATGGATTAAAGCGGCCGATTATGTTACCTCAGGCGGAAATAGCAAAGTTATTCTTTGTGAGCGCGGCATTCGTACTTTTGAAACGGCCACACGCAACACTCTTGATTTAAACGCTGTCGTGTACGCGAAAAAACATTCTGGTCTTCCAGTAATTGTTGATCCTTCACATGCAGTTGGTATTGCAGATCTAGTTCCGCAGCTTTGCTATGCTTCGGCAGCAGCAGGTGCTGATGGTCTTATGGTTGAAGTTCATCCCAAGCCTTCAGAGGCATTATCTGACGGGCCTCAAGCGCTAACACTTGAAGGCTTTGAAAGCATGATGAAGCAACTTGAAAAAGTTCTCGGAGCTTTTGACAGAGGTTTAAATAAAATATGAGTCAAACATCGCCTAATCCAGAAATTATCCGCTCAATGTTTTCGAAGGTAGCTTCAAAATATGATCGTGCTAATTCTGTTTTATCGGTTGGCATTCACCACTTATGGCGTAAAAAATTAGTTCAGCTTTCAGATGCAAAACCCGGTGACAAGATTTTAGATTGCGCCACAGGTACTGGCGACTTAGCCATAGCTTTCAAAAAAACTGTAGGAGCTTCAGGACAAGTTATAGGCACTGACTTCTGCGTTGAAATGATGGAAACAGCACCTACTAAATCAAAGGCAGCAAGTTTAGATATTACTTTTGAGCAAGCTGATGTAACAGCTTTACAATACCCGGACAAACAATTTGATATCGTCAGTATTTCTTTCGGCATTCGCAACGTAAGTGATCCGGTTAAAGCATTAACTGAAATGGCGCGCGTATGTAAACCTGGTGGACGCGTAATGGTGCTGGAATTTGGCCAAATGCAAACTCCGGTTATTAAAGATCTTTATAAATTTTATTCTGAACAGGTTTTACCTAAAATTGGCGGCATGGTAACAGGCCAGCAAGAGGCTTATGATTATTTACAAAAATCTTCAGCAGCTTTTCCGTGCCGTGATGGTTTTGTTGATTTAATGAAAAAAGCTGGCTGCTTCAGCGAAATGAAGTTTACAGCTGTGAGCTTTGGCATTGCGTACATTTATGTTGGAGTAGTTAAGTAAATTTTTTTTTGAATTATAGTTAAGGGGTATCAAATGAAGTTTCTAATTTTATCTTTCGTTGTCCTTGGTTACAGTTTTTCATCAGCGCAGCAATTGCCTCTTTATTACGGTAGCGAATTCTTACAAGCCTATCAGGATCACTCTTTAAAAAACGAAGAGCTTAAAGCTTCACTTTTTAATATTTTAAGCGGTGGACACGTAAAAAACGAAAATGCCCCGGATTCAATTTACGCTAACTGTAACTCAGTACCTAGCACCGAAGAGCAAATGGATCGTCCGATGACGGAATCTATGGATTCAGTTGAAACATCTTCAAAAAAATGCGTTGAGCATCATGCTTTAGGATATGATAGTGCACGTAGAAAATTGTTCGGCACAATTCACTTAAAAACTCTGGACACCGGCGTTTTCTCAGTAACAGACGTTTACTGCGAGCGCGTTTACACAGATAAAGATTTCGGTGGGTCGCCAACTTTCGGTCCAGACATGATTCCGAGTTCAGGCAATATCATAAATACAGAACACACTTGGCCACAAAGCCGTTTTACAGGACGATTTAACCGCGAAATGCAAAAGTCAGATTTACATCACTTGTTTCCGACAGACTCTGAAATGAACAGCCGCAGAGGATCTTTAAGATTCGGTATGGTGGTAAGCGAAGTTGAAAAATTGAAATGCCCGCAAAACCGTTTAGGTCAGCAAGCAGAGGGCGGAATTGTGTTCGAACCACCGGCTCAGCACCGTGGCAACATCGCACGCGCTTTATTTTACTTTGCTACTCGCTACCAAATGAAAATTTCTCCTGCTGAAGAAAACTACCTACGCAAATGGAATGTTGAAGACCCTGTAGATGCAGAAGAGTATAAGCGTAACGATCAAGTTGAATCTTTCCAAGGAAATCGTAACCCGTTTGTTGATTTCCCTGAATTAATCGATAGCATTAACAGCTTTCAGTAATTTACATCTTAAAATAAATCAGAACAGCAAATGCTAAAAATAATCCACAGGCGAACCAGCGGATTATTTTAAGAGGTATTCTTTCGATAATTTTGGCGCCTAAAAATACAACCAACGCATCTGCAACCAACATACCTAGCGTAGTGCCCACCGTAACCCAAAGCATAGATTGAAACTTAGCTCCTAAAGCCACTGTAGCCAATTGAGTTTTATCGCCCATCTCTGCAAAAAAGAAAACTACGGTAGTAGTTAAAAAAGCTCCGTAGTTTTTTGAATCGGATATTTCTTCGTCTTTATCAGGTATAAGTATCCAAAGGCCAAAACCTACAAACAAACTAATTAAGATCCACTTAAGTGTCGCAGGTGCAAACAACCCAGCAGCCCAGCTACCAGCGTAAGAAGCCAGTCCGTGATTTAAGAGTGTAGCAACTAATATTCCACCCATAACAGCCCAAGGCTTTTTAAATTTGGTTGCAAGCAATAGTGCTATTAACTGAGTTTTGTCTCCCATTTCGCTGGCTACGACTAAAAAAAACGACTGTATTAGGGCGTCCACATAATCTCCTGCCAAATAATGTACAAAATAAATTGCATAAAATCGAATTATAAAATAGCCTTGCCTAAAATTAACAATTGTTAACAGAAGGAATCTGGTGAAAATCCAGAGCTGTGCCGCAACGGTAATGTATTTAATAGAAATCTATGAGTACTAAGTCCGGTCTACTGTTTACATGCATCCCGAGCAGGAGCCCTATCATGAAAATATTTTCTTTAATCATCGTATTTAAATTATTTGTAACATTGCCCCTGCAGGCAAAAGAACTCAATTTAGTTTTAAAAGATGTCGGATTTAAAACCTCAAGCCAAGTATTGATTGGCGAAAAAGAAATTCAAAAGTCGCACGCCAAAACCTTAACTGCTCTTTTAGCATCGCAAGCTAATATTTCAATTGCACAAACAAGTTTTTCACCGCCAACAATTTACTTACGCGGTGGCGACTCCAGCCATGTTCTTATTTTAGTTGATGGAGTTCCCTATTACGATCCATCAACTATTCAAAAAACAATTAATATAAATTCTATTGATGTAAGAACAGTTGAACAGATTGAAGTCATTAAAGGTAGTCAGTCCGTAACTTACGGTGGGCAAGCTTTATCTGGCGTTATAAAAATACGTACCTTTGGTAAAAAAAATGTCAGCGCCTACAAAATTGCGGCTGATGCAGGAAACTTTGGCCAGGTGTCTGCAGGCGCTTATGCCAATATTCAATTAACCGATAACTTGGGCTTCAGAATTAATACAAGCCAATCCAAAAAAGATGCGCTTTCTCCTGTGTTAAACTCATCAAAAACATATCCTACATCTTTAACCACTATTAATACGGCATTAACCTATCAAAGCGATATCAATGCTTTTATTAAATTAAACAGCTCGCTGGATAATACAGATATAGCAACAACTGCATTTCCACAATACTATGCAGCTGACACAAATAATTACCACACTACAACTACACAATTAGCCGTCATAGGCTCAATTGAGGCCCGTAAACTGGCTTTGCAACCTGCTTTTTCAGTTTCACTTCTTAAAAACAATCGCGATTACAAACAGGATGCAGCCTCCGGTGGCGGCACCGCAACTAATCTGGATTACGATGGAAACTTAGCCGCTAGCAGGTTTGATTTAAAACTTTACTCTGACATGTCTGTTACCGTTAACGGAGGAATTAGCTACACCTCAGAACAACTGGTTTCCCGTGACCAAAACGTTCAGCAATCGAATGACTCCGTAGATTACCAGGGTACTTACACAAAAATTAATTACTACGCATCAGAAGACACAAACTATGAAGTGGGATTTCGTTTAGATAACGATCAGGCCAAAAACTATTATCTTGCCTACCAGGCCGGCATTACTCTTTATCAAAATTACAAATTTGAAGTAGCTACTGGATTTAAAAATCCTAGCTTGTTTCAGCTTTATTCCAGCTTTGGAGATAAAAATTTAAAACCTGAAACCTCTACAACTCTTACTTTTAATGCTTACAAAAATTTTGACAATAATGTTTACGGTTCTTTGACTTTATTTCACTCACAGTTTGAAAATTTGGTGGATTCAAGAGGCACTCCCAGTCGCTATACCAATATCGCAAAATCAAGAACTATCGGAATTGAGATTTCGACATCGGCCAAAGAGGTTTGGCCGACCTACGACATTCAAGCTAACCTTGGCTATCAGGAGCCCAAAAATCTAGAAAATGATAAACTACTTTTGCGTCGTCCGAAAGAAACAGCCAGTTTAAAAATTTCAAAAAATCTAGAGTCTTCCAATATTACGGCTGAAGCCATTTTCAACGGACAGCGCTTGGATGCTGCATCAGCCACAACTCAGGAATATTTGTATCCGTATGTACTTCTTAATTTGAGTGGCGAATACAATATAACAAAAAATTTAATGCTTTACTCACGCTTGCAAAACTTAGCCAATAATCGTTATGAAGCCAGCTACGGATTTTATGATGAAGGCTTAAATATTTCGGCAGGTTTTGAGTATGATTTTTAAACATTTTTCTGACTCAAAATAAGAAGAGTTCAGCCCAAGGTCCAGTTTGGTTTAAAAAGGCAAAAGATACACATATCTGAAACCGATATGTTTGGTATGAAAAAATACTACGTTGGTTTTGCTATTGTTGGTTTATTTGTTGGTTATTTTGCTAAAGTTAATTATTGGTTTGAAGACGAAAAAGATGTTTTTTTTCCGATATCTAAAGAGCAATTGCGCGCTCAAAAAAATAAGTCAGCGGCCAACGCTCAAGCCTCATCAAATTCAGATAACACGGAAGTGGGTTCTGCACCCACTACAGTTGGAACTCCTGCTCCAACACCAGTTGCTTTGGAGCGCCTTTCACAATACGAACTTTTTAATGAGCTCTATAATTCAAAAGTTTTAACTGAAAAAAATAATCATAATGCATATTTTGAAAAAATCAAATCACGCCTGACCTCTCCTTACCCGTTCGGCCCGGCCACTGAACATAAAAGCGATTACGAAAAAGAAGTTGCTAACCGCTTAGGATTACTTAAAGCGATGGCTTCTTTCTGGCCTACTCCGAAGCAAGTTTCCTATGACCAAAAAGAAATTAAAAAGTTCTTTTTTAACGTTGCCTCTAATAAAAAAGAAAATCTGATGGTGCGCCGCCAGGCCTATAAAAACTGGCTGAGCTTCGGAGATTCTGTAGCCAGTGCAGAAAAAAGTAAATTCTTGGCTGTAAACGATAGCGAACTTTTACACCTAATCAGCATGTCAGATGATGCGTTAGCTGAATCATTAACAGAAAGCGCAGAGTAAAATGAAGTTTAAATTATTTTTCTTATTTGCATTGTGTTGCTCAGGTACTTATTTTTTTACTGATAACACATATACCCCTTCTACAAATCGTGAACCCAGTTCTTCTGAACCTAAAGAGACACGCAATGCGTACGGAAAGCTACGTTGTCCGTCTGAACAGGAGTTTATGAAGTGGGCCGCAGAACTTAATTTAGAAGCAATTGAAGGCCCAAGCCTGGATAAAGGCTGTAAAAATAAAACGATGCGTTCCCAGTTAGCCCAAGTATTAGCTTTAGCCAAACAAATCAAAATTAATTTCCCTAAAAATTGGGCTCCTAGTGTTAGACAAGAAATTAAGAATTCTTATGACTATATTAAAAACAATACGAATATTTTAAAGGTTGATTTAAGCCAGGCTAGCTCTGTGGCACGTAATTACCGTGCCAAGAAGCAAATTGAATTAGGTGGCATGTTCTTTAAAGAAGAACCCCTTGAAGCTTTGAGTGTCTTAATTCATGAAGCTCGCCACTCTGATACACGGGATCCCGGACACACAACATGTCGTATAGGCGATATACCAAAAACCCAGGGCGGTTGCGATAATAGCTTTTCGAATAAAGCAGAAGATGCAGGAGCTTACGCTTACGGCACTCTTTATGAGTTAGCTCTAGCTCAGTACTCTAATGATTTAGACCGTGCCGAAAAAGAATTAATGTTATCCAATGCGTTCACCACGTTGAGTACAAGATTTAACAATTTTAGATCTTCAATTGCAAAACATACCGACATAGCCACTGTTTTATTAGAAGATGGAACTCTGGCCTGGATTCATCCGTACTCATTTCAGTTAATTCCTTTAAAAGTAGAGCTTCCTAAGTTCCAGGAAAAAATTAAAAAAATTGAGTTCTCACCACGAACAAATTCTTTAATGTTATTTACAGAATCAGACCGCCAATTTGTATGGGGCCCACGTTATAAAACCAATCGCATTTCACCTGAAGCTACAACTGAAGACGATCGTTTTTTACATGTATCAAGACAGTATGTACCTTATGAAAGTGACCGCACTCTTTACACAACATTAAAAACTAATGGTCAGCTGGAATACATCATTTATAATCCTGAACTAAATAAACAAACGATCTTACCTTATCCTTTACATCCAAGCCGCGAGGAGCCAAATCCAACAGTGCCTAATTTAAAATACTTTATTTTAGGTCATAGCTTTTCCTCTTATTTTTTAGACAAACGAGGTGTTTTGTCGCGCGCTCACATTTATGGAAATGAACCTAATTTCATTGTTGATCCTACTGTGCAAAGTTCAGCCGGAGGATGGAAAACAGCAACTGGCGGTGTGTTTTACGATGATTTATATCTAACAGATTCTGATGGTAAACTTTATAGCATTGGTGTGATCTATACACCAAATGGCGATGAAGCCGACAATATTTCATTTGTCAAAGAGTTAGCTAAGTTTCAAGCTACAGGCCAAGTCAAAAAATATCAGCAAGGTTTACAAATACACGCCGTTTTAGATGAAGATGGCTCGCTATCTATCGAAAATTTTCGAGTACCTGATAGTCGCAAATTCTTAAAATTTGATAAAAAAATAGTAGATATTGTTATCACGAGAACAACATTACCCGAATCTAGTCTGTACTCGCCAATCGATACACGAAACCGCTTGGTCAAAAAATGTAATATTAAAAAAGTAATCGAATCTGTGGGCTACGGAGCTATTCTTGGCTTGGATAATTACAACTATTTAGTTAGCGCTAATCCTGATAATACTTGCAAAGATTTAAGTCCAACTAAGTGGCTTACAGCAGATATCAAAGGCGATGATGCTAGCGGTGCTGACTTGGAATATAACAGACCTTATCCAGATATTTATTTAAAGCTTTCAAACCAGAAAGAAACAGAAAACTGGATTCCATATACAAAATTTCCCGGAAACTAAATTAAATAGAGCTCTCTAAGTGAGTTCTATTTAATTTTCAGACTATTTATCTGTATGCTCTTGCCATTTTTGTTGTGGCACATCAGCACATTTACGTGACATTAAACGCGGAAGAACCACTGACTGAGTGAAGGATTCTATTTCTGCGCATAGTCCCAGCTCATTTGTTAAAGCTTTATCTTTCAAGCTCCATATTTGAAATTTTGCTTTTTCAGTACAAGGCTGCCACGTGATAAACCCTTTTTGTCTGGCTGATAAACACAGGTTATTCATTTTAATAAGACCGTATCCAGTAAATTCTAATTTATTTTCAGGTTTCCACTTGCCCACGCGAGCCATACCATTATCGTTTGTTAACTGGTTACCATTGTAAACAGAAGATATATAATCCGCTGCAAACGCAGATGCTGTAAGAAGATTAAAAGATAAAAGGATTATGGTGAATGAAGATAAATTTAATTTCATGGATTTTTTATAGCTTAATTTAGATTAAATTCAAACTAAAAAGCCTAAACGCGATCTAACCTATTCCATAACATATGATCTGCAATTAAAATCCATACCATAGCTTCAACTACAGGCACAGCACGCGGCACGATACAAGGATCATGTCGTCCTTGTTTAGCCGTGTCTTTAATGGAGGAAGTCGGCTTGAACCCAACACGGAAATCAATTAATTGTCCCGTAGTTAATCCGCCGCGGATTCCGCCATAAACAGGTGAATTCATTTGTGAATGAAAATCGGTTCCTTTGATTTGGGCTGAATTAAACCCCTCACCAAATTCAAAACTTGTTGTAGCCCCTAAACTCATAACTGCTGAGGCTAAATCTGATTTAAATTTGTGGAATACAGGTTGTCCTAATGATTTAGGTATGTTTTTAATATGAACTTCAACCTGCCCGCCATAACTCTCACCGGCTTTTTTTGCAGATTCCAGTAAGTCGACAATTTTTTGATTATTTTCTATAGATGGAAAACGAGTGATGAAATCATCGATATTAATATCCCAGATATTCTGATTTTCTTTTTCACTTAATTTAAAATGTGCAATCTGAGAAGCAAAGCCTTTAACTTTAATTTCCGGCGCAATTTGTCGACACAACATTTGAGCAACTGAGCCTGCAATAACTCTGCATAAAGTTTCGCGGCCCGATGCGCGTCCACCGCCACGATGATCTACATGTCCAAATTTTTCAATCCATGTATCGTCTGCGTGCCCAATGCGCGATTCAGTTTTAATTTTATCGTAATCGCCCGAGCGCTGATCCTGGTTGCGTACAATAATACAAATAGGCGTGCCTAAAGTTTTGTTCTCAAAAACACCGCTCAAAATTTCGGGAGTATCAGATTCATTGCGTGAAGTCGTTACAGAGCTTTGGCCGGGTTTGCGTCTTTTTAAATTATTTAAAAGAAGCTCATGGTCAAAAGTCACTCCCGACGGACAGCCATCAATTACGACACCCAACGCTTCCCCATGGCTTTCTCCAAAAGTCGTAATTTTAAATAAATGTCCAAAACTATTTGCACTCACATGAACTCCAAAAAACCTGCTGTTTCTGAGCCTGCAATTTAAACATTTTCAAACCTGATGTATAGTCAATTTTGCGCTGGGCTGCCAACTCGAGCCCCATTGAGTTTTCAGTATAATTTAAATCAATTATAGCTCTAATTTTTAGATTTTCATCTGGCCACCGTGTAGTGTTTGCACGAGGGGCCGCCCAGATTAAGTAGTCGTATTCAGTGTTTTGGCAAGACTGACCACTGCGCAACTCACCACTTTGGGCCGAGAACAAATCGGCCTGAGGTAATACGGCTTTCATCATATCCAGAGTACCACCACCACCCCAAATTGCCACTTTGTCGGTTGTTCTAATATTTTTAGTTAACTCCCGAAAGCCAGCATAGTCTGTATTATCAGCAAGAATTTCTTGTTGATTCATAAACAGAGTATTGGCTGCTTTAAACTTTCCGCTTAGTTCAGATTGATTATGAGATATTTTAAAAGCTGTTTCTTTTAAAGGCGCAGTTACTGCTGCGTACTTCAAACCGAGTTGAGCTAAAAATTTATGATTTTTATGTAGCTCATCTGCGCTGATATCAATTTTTGTAAAAAAACTTTTGCGCTTATCAAAAAAATCAAAATGTTCCTGCGGAGAACGCGAAAAATAAACCGGCTTCCCTAATACCGCCGCCCACGCAGATGGTTTTTGCTCTGGCAAAGCCAGCCACTCATGTAGGCTGGGTTGATCAGCGATCATCGTAAAATTTCTGATAAAATTTATTCTCTGGCTATACTTAGCTAATTGGCGGAACCAGATCCATTTAGACCCCGAAGATCTCGGCAAGAAGCTTCGGTTAGTTGCGTCCTGCTGTTGCCACTCATATCCTTTAATTAAATCTTCAAAATTATTTACAAGTGGACTGAGCTTCAAATGTGTTTTCCCAATAAAGGGTTTTAGGTCATTAATTGCATTTTGAATTGAATCCTGGTGCGAAGAAACTATTTGGGCAGTGGTTGTATTAAACTGAACATCAGTATCAATAAATTTGGCATTAAATAAATTTTTTGTATGAGTTCTCACTGATACAAGCCAATGATGCTGAGGATATTTATCTAATAGCGACTTAATAATATCTTCCTTAATTAAATCCGTTCGTAGCTCAATCTGCGAATAGTTTTTCAATAGGGATTCCACGCAAGGAAGATCTTGTTCACAAAGAGTATAGTAAGCATCTTTGACTGCAAAATCATTTTTTAAAAAACTGGCTTCGATGGTGTTAGACTCATCAAGGCCTTCCTGTAAAAAATAAAGTCGTTGAGCTTTTTTTAAAAATAAAGGATTACGTTGTTCATAACGTTTATTGTACTCTTCAAGAGGCGATAACTTTTTTTCCAAACGTGGACGATTTAAAAAAACACGCCCATCCGGATCAGTTATGCGAATAATATAAATAATTTCTGTATCTTGCGGTATTAATTCCACATTAAAACCGGCTCCTAGCGAAACTACATAGTCAGAGTTCATAGAGACTATTTCATTGAATACTTCCTGCTCTGTATTTCTGAATGCGGTTTCACCATAAGATTCAAAATAAAAAGAAATGGTCTGCCCTATATGATTTTCAATTTCAGAATCCAAATCAAAATGAACTACATCAGGAAAATAAGTCTGGTGCCTTTTAAGAAGCTGAGTTTTACCCACCCCGCGGTGACCTATGAAAACTCTTTTCATAGCTTAAGACCTATATGCTGCCAAAACGCAGGGTAGCTTTTGTTAACCACTTCTGGATTTTCAATTTGAATGTTGTAGCCTTTTAATTTTAAAAGAGCCGCCGCCATGGCCATACGGTGATCATGATCTGGATTAAATATAAAAGCTTTGTTTAAATCTTGTTGTGAACTTTGGCCATGAATTTGGAGTCCATCATTCAACATCTCAACTTGAAACCCAGCCAGGCTCAATAACTCTTGAGTTTTTTGAATGCGGTCCGATTCTTTATGTTTTAATTGCGCAGCTCCAGATAGCTTTCCGGCTCCTTCGCCAAAGGCTGTTAGCACAGCTAGCACCGGAAATAAATCAGGAGAGTTTTGCAGATTAAAATTTTGCGCCAACCAATTATTATGTTTCGCAATTGATAAGCATTTATTTTCTACTTTATAGCTTATGTTCATCTTTTCCAGCATCGACAAAAACACCAGATCCGGCTGCGAAGAAGCGGATGTCCAATTTGTAATTTCAACTTTTCCATCAACGACCGCGGCGGCAGCTAATGAAAAGGCCGAGCTAATATCAAGTTCAGCTTCCAATACGCCAACTTGTGCTTTTTGATTTTGTTTTATTTTGCAAGTGTAATGCTTTTCAAATTGTTCAAAACTTACCTGCATTCCGGCTTTTTGCAGAAGTTCTACTGTCATCATTAAATAGCTGATTGAGGCCGCAGGTTTATTAATTTGAACCTCAAGATCAAAATTCAAATTCCAAGCGCTGAGTAATAATCCCGATACAAACTGACTTGAAAGCTCAGCCGACACAATTACAGGACCTGATGGTTTTTTCCAACCTTCAGATTTTATGCCCCACTGACCATCGCTGTATTCAGCGCTAACGCCAAATTGTTTCAGCACGTTGGTAATTTCCTGTTGAGGTCTTTGCAAAAGTCTTTCATCGGCATTTAAAATAAAGCTGCCACTTAAACGCGAAATCAGAAAAATAAAAAATCTAAATGTAGTTCCACCCTGACCTAAGAAAAACTCAGATGTTTCTCCTACATTTTCAATGGCTCTCTGTAATGCAACAACATCATCCGAAGAAGAACGACCGTAAATTTTAATATTAGTATTGAAATACTGAATGACCAACGCGCGGTTCATCCAGGATTTTGAAGCTTCAAGATCGCCCTTAAAAGCAAACATCAGTACTCCGATTTCTGCCTTTTAACTTCGTTAAGAACGTCTTGTAGAGTAACTGATTGACGATAACAGGAACCTATTTTTTTAATGAAAATAAAATCTAGCTGACTATGCGCTGTTAATTTTTTATCTTTACTTAATAAGGTCGATATTTTGGCTGTACTTATTTTTTGAAGAGCCTCACTTATGCTAACTGAGAGATCCAGCGAATCAATTAGCATTGAGATGCGGAAAAAATCTTTTTGTGGCAATGAACCTTGAGCAAAACTCCAGCGCGCCGCAAACTGCATACCTAATAAAACGCAAACACCATGAGGCCAGCCATAATTACTTTCAAATACGTGACCCATTGTATGCCCCAAATTCAAAAGCCTACGAATTCCGTTTTTTTCCTGAGGATCACGCTGAACAATTTTATATTTTAAATCAATCACGCGAGGCAAAATTTTAAGGATGTCCTGTTGTTTTAAGCCATTAATTTTATCTTCAATATTTTTAAATAACTTAGCATCACTCAAAACGGCGATTTTAATAATTTCGCCCATCGACTCCGTTAAGCGGGCCTTTGGCTGAGTTAATAATAACTCATCGCAAATATAAATAGTTGAGGCGGGATAAAAACTCCCGATTTGATTTTTACTGTTTAATAAATTGAGACCTGTTTTTCCCCCATGAGAAGAGTCCACAGCCGACAACCATGTAGACGGCAGCAATATAAGCTTACGGCCTCTTAAATAAACACTGGCTATAAAACCCGTGAAGTCGCCAACGCTGCCGCCACCAAGGGCTACAAAAGTTAATTGAGTGGTTTTTGGAACCTTCAATTTTGAGATTTTATTAAGCACAGATTCGAAACTGTTAAGAGTTTTAAGCTTTTCGCCAGACTCAAGAGCAATTTTATAAGGGAAAGAATTAATCCAAGACTTAAGGCTCTTGTTTTTAGCCAAAATTGAATCATAAAACAGCACTGTTTCAGTAGAAAACTGAGCTGGTTTAGGCAAAGCTTTTGAGTAAACAATCTGACTTTTCATAGAGGGCCTAATCTAGTCCGGTTTAGCTGTGATATCAAGCGACATCAATCAAAAATACGTGCCAAAATCCCCCTGAAACCCTATTGTATTGGCTTTGATATAAGAGAGAGGTCACTATGCAAAAAATTAAGGTAGCAAATCCTGTTGTGGAGCTTGATGGCGACGAAATGACTCGCATCATTTGGAAATTCATTAAAGATAAATTAATTTTATCTTACTTAGATATCGACATTAAGTATTTCGATTTAGGCATGGAACATCGTGATGCCACTAACGACCAGGTAACTGTTGATGCAGCTGAAGCCATCAAAAAGTACAACGTTGGTATCAAATGCGCGACGATCACACCAGATGAAGCTCGTGTAAAAGAATTCAATTTAAAACAAATGTGGAAATCACCTAACGGTACAATCCGTAATATCTTAGACGGCACTGTTTTCCGTGAACCTATCATTTGCAAAAACGTTCCTCGTTTAGTTCCTAACTGGACAGCACCGATTTGTATCGGCCGTCATGCGTTCGGTGATCAATACCGTGCAACTGATTTCGTTACTAAAGGTAAAGGTAAATTAACAATTACTTTTGAAGGCGAAAACGGCGAAAAAATCCAGCACGAAGTTTACAACTTCAAAGGCGATGGCGTTGCTTTAGCAATGTATAACACTGATGAATCAATCATGGGCTTCGCTCGTTCTTGCTTCAATACAGCATTAGCTAAAAAATGGCCTTTATACTTATCAACTAAAAACACGATCTTAAAAAAATATGATGGTCGTTTTAAAGATATCTTTGAAGATATCTACCAAAAAGAATTCAAAGCTAAATACGACGCTGCAGGCATCACATATGAACATCGCTTAATCGATGACATGGTGGCTTCAGCTCTTAAATGGAATGGTAACTTTGTATGGGCTTGTAAAAACTACGACGGCGACGTTCAGTCCGATACAGTAGCTCAAGGTTTTGGTTCTTTAGGTTTAATGACTTCAGTACTTATTACTCCAGATGGTAAAACAATGGAATCTGAAGCGGCTCACGGAACTGTGACTCGTCACTACCGTATGCACCAACAAGGTAAACCGACTTCAACTAACCCGATTGCGTCTATCTTTGCATGGACTCGCGGTTTAGAGCACAGAGCTAAGCTTGATAACAATCCACAGTTAGACAAATTCGCTAAAACATTAGAGCGCGTTTGTATCGAAACAGTTGAGTCAGGAAAAATGACAAAAGACTTAGCGGTTTGTATCTATGGCGATAAAGTATCAGGCGATCAGTACTTAAATACTGAAGCTTTCTTAGATGCTATCGACAGCAATCTGAAAAAAGCGATGATGTTATAATGTGCCTGGCACTTTATTCCTGTCCCTAAAGCTGATAATTTAAATAAAAAAGCCTGATGTTTAAATCAGGCTTTTTTATTTTTAACTAGAACACACCTCTAATCCGACTTTCGAATTTGAAAAGTGCCAGCTACCTTATTTTTCTTCTAACTTCTGCTTAATACTTTGCACTGTATTTTTCATTTCAACTGATTTTTGTACAGCTTGCTCAAGTAATTGCAAGCTTCTCATCACTAACATTGGTTGCTCTTTACACATACGAACCGCTTCTTCTTTTGAGTAAGGACCTGCGTAGGCTTTGATTGCGCAGTCTGCATTTAACACCGAACCATTGCCTTCACATAATTGTAAAGACTGCTCAACACTGAAAGGACCAGCATAGGCTTTATCAGCGCAGTCTGCAGGGCCCACAGTTCTGGCTTTTGTACAAAGTCTTACAGCTTCTGATTTAGACCAGCGGCCCGCATAAGCTTTAATTCCGCAATCGGCCGGAGCTGTACTACGAGCACCCGCACACAATGTTTGTGATTCTGAGCGGCTGAATGGGCCGGCATAAGCCTTATTTTCACAGTCAATACCCGCACCCGGATCCAATGGCCCGCGCTGCTCACATAAATACTCTTTACCATCACGAATAATAGTAAATGAGTCGGCCTGTGAGATCTGAACTGATAAAATCACCGCAAAAGTTAATAATAGTTTCATTTTGTCCCCCTCTTATTGGTTATCCGAAATCCTATTGGAAGAAAGAGGCCAAGATTTTACGCACCTTGCATCGTGTAAAAATCGAGCAAAATGCGATGATTTTCAAGTTTGATTGAATTTTAACCAGTTCCAACTCGAAACCCCAATATAAAACCAAATTTCACTTTGGAACTGAAAACTTTACTTCAAATTCATTTAAACGACTCTTAGAAGATTTTACTCGTGGCACAGTCCTTGTAATAAGCCACTCGTGCAACAAATTACAGGGCGGAATTCCGCAGGAGTTTTTTCGATGAAAGCAGTATTAGTATCTTTATTAGTTTTAATTTCAACGGCAGCAAAAGCTAACCAAGAAATCCGTTTTGACCCGAACAACACTCCGCCAATTTCTGCAAAATTAGCTATAAATGGCATCTCTCGCAACATGACTACAATCAACCCAAAGTTTGCCTTAGTAGTAACTGCAAATGTAACTTTCAATAATAAAACTCTGGATTTAACTTTAACTAAAAGAATGCCTCAGTGTGGCGCCGGTATGATGTGTATTCAAGTGATGCCTGCTCCATTAAGAATTAAATTAAACGTAACTAAAGTTGAACAATTACCTTGCTCAACTAAATATTTTGCAAGCACGCCTTCAGATGTTCGCACACTGGTTTACGAACAAGTTGTTGTTGAAGACTTCTCATCTAAACAATGTCCACAAACAATGGATAAACCATACACATTCGGTACAGTATCTTACAAAGCAACAGGAATTTCTTCTTTAACTAAAGTGAAAGAATCTGCTGAAGCACACTTTACTGTGGTTGGCGATTTTGTAAGAGCTGTTAACTAATAATATAAATTTAAGTTATTGCCCCTCCCTTTTAAAGCCGGTTGAAAAACCGGCTTTTTTTATTATTTAGCCATTGTACAACCTGACATACACTGACTAACTTCCATTCAGTTATAGCCAACCTATTGCTTTAGGCTGCGAACAACTTTTGCAACCTAATTGTTATATGCGAAATTTTGAACGAGAAACAATGTTCTCACCCTGCGCTTTAGAGGCCGAAGATCAGAATGTGAAGGCTTTTATGATCAACTTTTCACGCATGGGAGCTATGATTACGACTCAGTATATGCTGACTAAAAAGAAATACGTTTCTTTAGTGTATCGTAATGAGAAAAACGAAACCGTGCGCATGTTAACCTACGTCGTTCACTGTAAAAAGCAGGATCATTATTATGTATCTGGTTTACAGTTTGTGGGAATTCAATCTAAACAGGCCGGTTAGGAGTTACGCGAATTATCTTCCGCGCAACTTAGGATCTAACTGATCTCTTAATCCATCACTCATTAACTGAGTTGATAAAATTAGTAACAACAAGCAAAGCCCGGGCATCGTCATCAGCTGCGGAGCTGTTTCAATAAAAGTTTTTGAATCGCTGAGCATTGTTCCCCATTCTGGGTATGGAGCTGGAATTCCTAAACCTAAGAAGCCAAGTGCAGCAGTATTTAAAATCGCATCGCTGCAACATACAGCCATTTGAACCAGGATCGGCGTCGTACAGTTAGGGAAGATATGAGATTTAATAATTCTAAAATCAGAAGCGCCAAGAGCACGAGCCGAAACAATATACTCTTTGCTGGATTCTACAATCGCAGCACTTCTGACCATACGGTACATCAATGGAATTGAAACTAAAGTTACACTTAAAATAGTATTAAGAACACCGCCGCCTAAAATAGCCACTACAAAGAGCGCTAATAATAAGCTTGGTAAAGCTTGAATGGCATTCATAATCTGAACTAAGATCTGATCTACTTTTCCACCGAAATATCCAGAAATCACACCCAGTGAAGCACCAACCACGATGGAAATTCCACCAACCAGTATTCCTATACCTAGTGATAACTGCGAACCGATTAATAAACGGCTTAAAATATCGCGGCCTAAGTCGTCGGTGCCTAACCAAAACTGTGCAGAAGGTTTTAGTAAAGCAGAGTTTTCAAAAACTTCCTGATAACTGTAAGGGGTCCATATAGCAGCTAATAGCGCCGTAAAAGCAAAAAACGAAAACAGGCAGAACCCAATGAAAAAACCTCTATTTTTTAATAGTTTTTTTAACACTAGCTACCTCTCAATTTAGGATTAACTATTTTGATTAATTCATCCGTGCAGAAGTTTACGATAATAATAATTAACATTGAGTAAAAAACTCCGGCCTGAACGGCAGGATAGTCACGGGCTTCAATACTTTTAATAATCCAGCGACCTAAGCCGGGCCATGAAAAAATAGTTTCAGTCATGATCGCACCGGTTAAAAGCTGACCGAAAGCCAAACCCAGAGCTGTTAAAATCTGTGGAAGTGCATTTTTAAATATGTGTTTAAAAATAACTTGTGCCGGCTGCAAGCCTTTAGCACGCGCTGTACGTATATAATCTTCTTTTTGAATGTCGATAAAAGCTGAACGCGTAACACGCACAATTAAAGCTAATGAAACTGTACCCAACACAAATGCAGGCAATACCATATGCTTTATTACTGAAAAGAACGCGGCTTTGTCTTCGGCGAATAAACTGTCGATTAAATAAAATCCGGTGTGGTACGGAATTTCAAACTCAACACCTACTCGTCCTGATACCGGAAATAAACCCAGCATAACAGCAAAGAAGAATATCACCAACAGTGCCCACCAGAAGATCGGCATAGCAAAACCTATAGTCGACAAGCTTACTGCACCATAATCCCAGAATGAATTTCTTTTCACGGCAGCTAAAATACCTAACACAATTCCGATAATGCCCGACCAGATAATGGCAAACAATGCTAACTCAAAAGTTGCAGGCCACAATACTTTAAATTCAGAAGTGATCGGCTGCTTAGAAACTATAGACTCGCCGAAATCGCCCTGCAGAGCATTTTTAGTGAAAATAAAAAATTGCTCTGGAATAGATTTATCCATTCCTAGATTTTTTCTCATTTCCTCAATGCGTTCAGGAGAAGCGCCGCGCTCACCGATTAAGTTAGTAACCGGATCGCCGGGAATAAGCCTGATGACCGTAAAGCTCATCAGGCAAATAAATAGAAATGCAAAAAATAATTTTAAAACTTTATTTAAGATCGACATTAGAGAAGTTTTCGTGACCGAACGGATCTATTTTATAACCAGTTACTTTATCAGAAATAACTTTATTTAATTTAGCATGTGCAATTGGGTACCAAGGTTTTTGTTTGTTGAAGATAGCTTGGGCTTTTTGGTAGAAGCCAGTTCTTACGCCTTGGTTAGAGTCTTCTTTAGCTTTTTGCAAAAGACCATCGAACTCTTTATCACACCAACGGGCTAAGTTACTACCCGCCTGAATTGCGCCACAACCTAAAAGAACATTCATGAAGTTATCCGGATCGCCGTTATCACCAGTCCAGCCCATTTGAGCCATCTGGTGTTCGCCCTTTTTAGATTTTTCTAAGTAGGTAGGCCAGTCAAAAGTTACAAGTTTAGCTTTTACACCGATCTTCGCAAGATCGGCCTGCATCAACTCACCTAATTTTTTACCATTTGGCAAATACGGGCGAGAAACCGGTAAAGTCCATAAATCAGTTTCGAAACCTTTTGGGTAACCCGCTTCAGCTAAAAGCTTTTTAGCTTTTTCTACGTCATATGAATTTGCTGTAGTAGAATTGTTGTAAGACCACATTGTAGGAGGGATTGGATTTTTAGCTGCAGTACCTTGATTACGGTAAATGATATCAACATAAGACTTTTGATTCATAGCCATTGATACGGCTTCACGTACTTTTAAATTATCAAAAGGTTTTTTTGTTGTATTGAAAGCTACATAACTTACGTTCAGACCTTCAGTTGAAATCAATTTAACATTTTTTAAAGCTTTAATTTGATCTAAATCCTGAGGTTGCGGCTCGCTCATTACATGACATTCGCCGGATTTCATTTTTTGTAAACGAACAGTTGAATCCGTTACGATAACAAAAACTAAGTTTTCGATTTTAGGCTTACCTTTAAAATAGTTATCAAAAGCTTTGAAACGAACAGTTGAATCTTTTTGGTAAGACTTAAATACAAATGGGCCTGTACCTATCGGAGCTGTTTCAAGAGTTTTTAGCCCTTTACCGGATTTAACTAAAGATTTTGCATACTCTTCAGATTGGATACTTGCAAAGTCCATTGCTAAGTTAGCTAAGAATGGAGCTTCAGGTCTTTTTAAAATAAATGCGACTGTGTAGTCGTCGATTTTTTTAACATCAACGATTAACTGATCCAATTCCATAGCTTTAAAATATTCGTAGTTAGCTGCAGGAATAGTTAATGGATGTTTTGTATCGAGTTGTGACTTGAATGTATAAACAACATCATCCGCATTGAAAGTACGTGTTGGAGTAAATAAAGAATTTGAGTGAAACTGAACGTTTTTTCTTAATTTAAAAGTAAATGTTTTTTTGTCTTTTGAAATGGTCCAAGATTCGGCCAAACCCGGTGCAATCTCAGTTGTTCCGTATTTAAACTCCACTAAACGGTTAAATACTGTTTGAGCGCTGGAATTCATACTTACACCGTCAGTTACTATTTGCGGATTAAACGAAGATGGCGATCCTTCCATGCAAAAGATAAAATTTTGAGCAGAATAGGCCGTTACCGAAAAAATAAACGCCAATGAAATTAATAAAATTTTCATATGAATCCTTTTTTGTATTTAAGTTCTCGGGTAGGATGGCACAAGAATGAACCTACTTCAACTTTACAATGCATCTAAACAATATGGGTCAAAGATCCTCTTTGATAAAGCCCAATTCTCGGTAAACGATAACGAGCATATAGGCATTATCGGCCCGAATGGTGCAGGAAAAACCACTCTTTTTAAAGTTATAGCAGGCGAAGAACATCTCGATACCGGTGAAATCACCAAAGCTAATCAGCTCCGTATCGGTTACCTGGAGCAGGAATCCGACTGGACACTGGATCAAGTGGCCGAAGAGTATCTGACTGAAAAATGCATCAAACCTATCTGGGACTTAAAACAGATCGGAAAAAGCATAGGCTTAACTGAAGAGCACTTTCAAAGTCCTCTGACTAAGTTGAGCGGCGGCTACCGCATGCGTATGAAGCTAGTTTACCTGATCGGCCTTGAGCCCGATCTAATGCTACTAGATGAGCCAACGAACTTTCTTGATCTGGAAAGTATTATGGCGCTGGAAAAATTTTTGCAGGATTACAAAGGCGCTTTCTTACTAATTTCGCACGATCGGGAATTTTTAAGACGAACCACTGAACATACTCTTGAAGTTGAGGGCGGCGATATTATCAAATTCCCCGGCCACATTGATGACTACTTTGAACAAAAGGCCGAACTCCGACAATTACAATTTCAACAAGCGGCCAATTTAGAAGCTAAAAGAAAACATCTTCAGGAGTTTGTCGACCGCTTCAGAGCCAAAGCCACAAAGGCCAAGCAGGCGCAAAGCCGCATGAAGCAGATCGAAAAAATGGAAAGCATCGAAATTAAAGCTTTACCGGTACGAAGCCGCATTCACTTGCCTGAGCCCGTTCAAACTGGAAAAGAAGTTGTATCGCTGATTAATGCCGACCTAGGTTACGGCGACAAAGTTATTTTAAAAAATGTAAGTTTAAATTTTGAAAGAGGAAACCATCTGGGTATTGTTGGCTACAACGGCGCTGGAAAGTCCACCTTATTAAAATCAATAGCGGGACGCATTCCACTGATAAGGGGCGATAAAAAACTTGGTCACAATGTTGAGCTTTCTTATTTCGCACAACACCTAACTGAAGATCTTGTTCTTGAAGACAGCGTACTTGATTCCTTACAGAGAAAAGCTTATCGCGATACCACAGCCCAAGAAATACTGAGTATTGCCGGCTCTTTACTTTTTAGCGGCGATGACATTCACAAAAAAGTTAAAGTTCTTTCCGGTGGCGAAAAAACACGTGTGGCCTTAGGACAAATCTTACTTCAGAAAAAACCTTTGCTGTTAATGGATGAGCCCACAAATCATCTGGACTTCGATACAGTTCAAGCTTTAGCTAACGCCTTGTCAGATTTTAAAGGAACTTTAATTATTGTTAGCCACGACCGAAGCTTCATTAACCGTGTGGCCAATAAAATTATTGAAATTCGTGACGGCTTTGTTGAAATTTATCCCGGCACTTATGAAGAATATCTTTGGAGTCTCGAAAAAGGCGCGCTAAAAGAGAGATTCGCTGCCAATGCTGAAATTAAAAAAGCTGCAGAGGCGAAACCCGAACAAGTAAAAGACCAGAAATTCAATTACAAAGAAACCCAAAAGAAGATTTCTTCTGAAATTAAAGAACTTCAGCGTAAAATTCTGAAAACTGAAGAAATTTTGTTTAATTTAAATAAAAATGTAGAAGATCTGAATGCCAAACTTCTGCAAGCTCAAGGGCAACAGGCTCAGCAAATAGCTATTGATTCTTCTAAACTATCTGAGCAGATACATATGACGGAAGAGGTTTTACTCACCCACATGGAAAATCTTGATCAAAAAGAAAAAGAGCTCAGTCAGTTAATGACCTGAGACTTAGTTTTTAAAGCTACATGAAATTAATAGCAAAACTGAACATCGGAATTACTTCCTTATGTGCAGCTGTGATATTCGAAGTTACATTTCCGGCAGTTTGTTCGTTGTAGGTGAAGCTTTTAATAGCCACCAACAATCCCACATAAAAACTCGAAGTTATTTTTGAAAGAAAACCAACATCAAACTCATAGCCGTTACCTTTGGTGTACTCTGCACCACCAGCACCTCTATTGTATTTGCTGGTTAAAAAGTAGTGCAAGTTCATATAAAAATCTTTTTCTGAGTAATAACCCAACGACAAACCGAAACTATTACGGCTGGCATCTGATGAATCATTCGAAGACAGTGAATAAATGGCACCGTAGGCCCAGTATTTTTCAACTCGCATAATTCTGAAATCTGTATCTGTCTGTTTAGATTTAGATTGCACACCGTTATCATCATAGTCACGATCCAGATAAATCGTATTTAACTGAAATAATGTTGAACGGAACAAATCGGCTTGTGCATATGAAGCCGTAAAACAAACAGAAGCGAATAAAAATGACAATTGAAGTGATTTTTTAAATGAATTCATAGAATTTATATTAAACAAAATTATTAGGTCCGTGTAGTCTAGATTCAACAAACACAGGTTTGTCGCTTGTTGATACACCTCTAGCCTAATATGATTGATCTGTATTAAAAAAGTGTGAGACAATAGTATTAACTAAAATGAGATACCTTTTACAATTGATATCTTTATCTTTTTTATTTCTTTGTGTTTCCAATGCACAGATTTTTATTCCTTTTTCATTTTGGCAAAATAAACCAGCGACTTTAACTATTTCCGATGGGCCTACGTACAACTTCGGAATTATACCCACCAACACAACAGTTGAAAAAGCTTTTACGGTCACTAATACAGGCGCAGGGCCGGCTATGGGCATGAGTGCTAATGCTTTCGCTACAGCATCATTTACTTACAAAGGTGGCACTTACCCCGGCACAGGCGGCACCTGCACCAGTAGTTTAGCGGCTCTAAATTCGTGTTTAATTGTTGTTCGCGCAAATTCTGCCAGCGCAACCACTTCCAACGACACTGTTTCTATTAACTACACCGGCGCTTCTGCTGTTACACGCGCTATCAGCGCACAGTTTACTGCAACAACTATAACATCTCTATTTGTTGAAGCCTCATCAGGTAATTTTAATATTGGGAGCACACAGCAGTTAAAATGTTACGGCGGAACTTCTGACGGTGGCGTTATTGACTTAACAACTGCGTGCTCATGGTCTTCTGCGAACTCTGCTATTGTTTCTGTCGATAATACAAGTTCAAAAGGCTTGATAACTGGCGTATCGCTCGGCGGACCTCTAAACATAACCGCTACTTTTGGTGCGTCCAACGACACCTCTGCTGTTACTGTTGACGGAGCGCCTCCTTCGTTCATTGAAAACGGTATCGGTTTGTTTGCACGATACTTTTCAACAACCTCAGCTGGTGGCACTCCTAATGATCCTTATTCCGTTTTACAAAATCAGCGTATTGATGCCACGGTTAATTTCAACTGGGCTGCCGGAAGCAATCCTGCAGGTGGCGTTGATGACTTCGCTGCTAAATGGACAGGCCAGATAAGAGCTCCGACATCTGGTTCCTATTGTGTAGGAACTGTTTCAGATGACGGCGTAAGATTGTGGATTGATAACACTTTGGTTATTAACAATTGGACGGATCACGCACCAACCTTAAATACCGGCAATTTTACATTTGTTGCCAATCAAAAATACGATGTTTTTCTTGAGTTCTATGAAAATGGTGGCGGCGCAGAAATCAGACTACGATACGTGGCTGGCGCTTGTGGAACTCCTGTAGCTGTTACTCAAACCAATTTGTTTCCGATAGCAACACGTGCTTTAGATTTACAGAGCACCACGGCTCCACGTTATACCAATATGTATCGCGGTTTTGCTATGAACGGCACAGTTGGAGGCATTGCAAATGCAGCCACTATTACCGGCATGGTGGGTGGCGGTGGTGCCACACCAGTAAATGCAACAGCTAGCAATGCCAACGGAACAGGTATGGCCTATGCCTCTTCTGACAGATCACAATCTATTGATTTTGACGGAATCGATGATTACTTCTCAGTTGCATCTTCAACATTGCCCACAGGATCCAATGCAAGAACACTGGCGTTCTGGGTTAATCCACACAGCACAGCAACTGACGAGCCTATTGCTTACTACGGAAACAATACAGCCAATAACGGCTTTGGTGCTGAGGTTTTATCTACAGGTATTGTACGCCTTTCTACCATAGGCACACAGTGTGATTCGAATACTGCAATTACTTTTAATTCGTGGACTCATGTAGCTGTTACTCTGAATGTAACCACAGCTAATATTTACATTAATGGAGCTATTGACAGAACCTGCACACTTGGCGCAACTCCCAATACCACGGCTGCTACTACTTTATATGTGGGCCGCAATATCGGCGGCTCTAATTTCTTTGAAGGAACTCTTGATGATCTGGGTTTCTGGAATATCGTTTTGACTGCCGGTGAAATTAATACTCTTTTTGAACGCGGCCGCGTAATTAACCCACCGTAATTACCACTTAACTGGCTTTATTCCTTTTGATTGCAACCATGCATTTGTTTTTGAAAAAGGCTTTGAACCAAAAAAACCACGGTGCGATGACAAAGGTGATGGGTGCACACTTTCTAAAACCAAATGTTTGTTACGGTCAACAAAAGCAGCTTTCTTCTGTGCGTAAGCACCCCATAAAATAAATACGACATGATCACAATTTTCATTAACAACTGAAATAATTTTGTCGGTGAATTCTTCCCAACCCTTTTTTTGATGCGAAGCTGCCTTGTCCTGCTCAACCGTCAGCACACTATTTAAAAGCAAAACCCCTTGCTCAGCCCAACGAGTGAGGTTTCCACTTTGCGGAATATCAATATTTAAATCTGCTTTTAATTCTTTAAATATATTTTGCAGAGAAGGCGGAAATCTAACTCCGTCCTGCACAGAAAAACAAAGTCCGTGAGCCTGTCCTTCGCCATGGTAGGGGTCTTGGCCCAAAATCACCACTTTAACGTTTTTTAAATCTACGAGGTCCAGTGCTTTAAAATAATTTTGTTTAGCAGGATAAATAGTTTTATTTTTTTTATATTCATCGGTTAAAAATGATCTGAGTTTTTTCATTCGCTCTGTAGCGAATTCATTTTCAAGATATTTGAGCCAGCTATTAGACAATTTAATCTGCGACATAGGTTAATTTAATACATGCAATACTGACTCAAGTCGAGACACAGCAAATTATTTTATTCGCATAAAAACAATTTGGTCCGTAT
This sequence comes from bacterium, assembly GCA_019752925.1. GTDB lineage: Bacteria > Bdellovibrionota > Bdellovibrionia > Bdellovibrionales > Bdellovibrionaceae > Pseudobdellovibrio. Next base: position 274,274 of record JAIELP010000006.1, on the reverse strand, counting down.
CCCTTTTTAAAAAAGCGTCTCAATGTTATCCTATAAGTAATTCAAATGCTCAGAAAGGCAGGTAGTATATGTCACAAGATTCAAGCTTTCTGAAAAACACCCTTGATCTGCTCGAAACAGATCCTGAAGTTAAATCCTATATCTATCAACAGATAGTGGATTTCAACCCATTCGTAACGCCTGAAACTCTGGTGATGGTAATTGCCCGCGACCCTCAGACTTCGTACAGCGAAGAAGTAGGAATAGAAGACGAAGAAGAGTTTTCTGACTACGAAGCTGAAGAACAAGAAGCTATGTCTGAAAATTATAAATTCCGTATTGCCATTGTATTAAAAGATGGTGAAGCCTCTATCGAAGCTGAATCGTTTAATAACGATGTTTTTGAAGCTATCCGCCTTGCGAAAGAAAAACTGGTGGCTCGTTTGGTCGAAATCCAGGAAGAAATGGAAAACCCTAAAGACCGCGCCAAAGCGATTAAAGAAGCCAGCGACAATACTCAGGTGCACTGATTATATACTACGGTGTAAGGCAGATCTTTCCTATATAATTACAGGGAAAAGATTGTGAATTTGGATATTCAATTATAGAGCAAGTTGGTTGACTTTGAATTTGGCTTTGACATCCGTAATATCCCCAAGCTCCGCCACCTAAGCTCACGCTACCAGGACATTGATACATGTTTACCAACGTGCCTGCACAGTTACTACCACCCATCGGCGTCCATAAACCAGTATTACTGCAGAAAACTGGCGATTGATTTCCTGAATCGTAGGCAAATGCCCCTTCTGGATTACCTGCGCACGAAGCCCCCGTGGATGCTGTGCCAGTTTTAATAGATCCATTCACCTCCAATTTAGCTGATGGAGCACTGGTTCCCACCCCAACATTTCCTCCACTAAAAAAAATATCGCTAGAGTTACTAGGGCTTGATTGCCAAAATCCACCACCACTCATTGATCCCAAAGCAAAACACTCGGTTATGTTACCAGAGCCATCTCGTTTAATTTTTAAAGTGATCGTGTCAGGCGCTAAATCTTTTACTGTTCCCGTATCTCCTACTTTAGATAAACCCACAAGCAAATCCGCATTGCCTTGATTGGTGTAACCAGCATCTGCTTGCCAATTGTTTACTTTAAAGCTTTTAAAGGTTAAAAAATTTGTTTTGTCGTTTGTGTTAATCGAATATTTAGAGGCGCCGTTTGCGTCTTTTAACATATTAACACTAATACCACTTTGTGGATTAAGCCCTGTAAAAGTATTAGTACACGCAATTTTATTACTCAATAAATTTCGAATTTCAGCCGTAACTTCGCGCTGCTGGTCTTTAGCTTGTATGCCTTTTTGAGATTTAGATGCTGAGGTTATCAAACTAGCAATTGCAGCACCAATAATGCTCACCAAGCCAACTACAACCATTAACTCAACCAAACTAAAAGCCTTTTTACTCACTATTTTCATATTTAAATTAAACTTAGTTTTTACTGCATTAGCAATTGATTTATCTGGTCATTAAACTAGGACCTTTTATAAATTATTTAAGATCCGTCTTAACTAGGGTACCGATTAAATCCTGCAATTGCTCAAATGGCTTTTCATTGATAGGTAATGAGTTTTTTAATTCTGTGGTTAGCACAGGAGTGCTTCTTTCAACCCATAAATAGCGACCCAAACTACCCGGAAAATTTCCAAGCGATTTCCATGGAATATATTCATATTTAGGTTTCGTCTTTAATTTAGGTCCGTCAAAATCCAAAACATTCAAAGGCGTATGAATTGAAATTACGAAATCAGGTTTGTATTCCTCTATGTGCTTAACAAAACATTTAGTCTCAGGCTCGCCACCTGGAGAATATCCGGGAAACTTACGCGGTGATTTGCGTGTGTCTTTTTCCCAATATTTAACAGCATCAGTAGACCAATCAACTGTAGGAAAGTTTCTGTTTAAATCAACGCCATTGGCATTTGTACGGGTTGTATTTTTAACCCCATCAGGATTAGCAATCGGAATAATTCTCCAGCTGTTACGCGGGTCAAGCTTATGCAATCTCTCAAGCCAGAATCGACCTAATTCGCCAGCTTGCTTTTCGTCTCCGTGAATTAAACTCATCACCAGAATTTTTTTAGCACCTTCAGCTTTACCACTGAAATCAGAGTGAAATATAGGCTCACCATCAGCGCTCTGGCAGCCGTCATTAACTTTAACCTCAGAACATACTTTTTCAAGATTTTCATCTTTGAAATAACTTTTATAACTTTGTAAATACTTAACACAGGTTTGTTTCAAACTGAGAGCATCCGCAGCGGCAAAAGAACTGTTAAGAAGTAGTAAAAGACACAATAAGCGATGCATTTTGGGAAGTTGACCATAAGTCTTTAAAAAAGTCCTCATGTTTTTTAAAAGTCCGCCGAAAAGATATCTAGACCAAAGGTCGGGAGGACTTTTACATGGCTACGAAGAGCAGTTATTTTTTAGCAGTCTTATTAATAGCAAATCCGTTTATGTTACTATTTTTTCAAAACTGCTCACCCAGTCCGCAAGATCGAAGCATAGCATCTACCGAAAAGCACACCGAACCAGAAGTAAGCTTCAAGGTTGATAAAAATCTTATAATTAAATAGGTCTAGGCTATTGACTTACACATAAGTTACAGTGTAATTTATGTGTATGAAAAAGACTAACCAGCTCCTCCCTTCATTAACTGCTAAAGAGAAATCTGTCCTTCAATTCATTGAAGCTGAACTTTTAACCAAAGGAATATCGCCCTCTTACCAAGAGATCTGCGATCACTTTGGTTTTGCTTCTTTTAACTCAGTTCAGAATTATCTTAAACAGTTAACACAAAAAGGTTACGTCAGCATTCAGCAGAATCAAAAAAGAGCTATTCAGCTCTTACATTCTGCAGGCGATTTTCATAATCATTTAGTTGAAAGATTACAGGTGCCGGTAGAACCTTCTCGTGATTCCTATACAAATCAGTCTTCCCCAAAAGTTTCTGCATTTGACGATCACTCGAAGGTTCTGCCTATACCTTTCTTGGGGCGCGTAGCTGCCGGTCAACCTATCGAAAGATTATCTGATAATGAATTTATCGAAATACCAAAAAATTTAGTTAAAAACCCGCGCGATCTTTTCGCTTTACGTGTTGAAGGCGAATCAATGATCGAAGAAGGCATTTTCGATGGCGATACGTTGGTTGTTCAATCAACAAAAGTGGCTCGCGATGGAGATTTAATTGTTGCTAGTATCGATACTGAAGCTACGGTTAAGAGATTTTTCCACAAAACCAATCCACAACAGCCGGAAATGGGTAAATTAATCGAACTTCGTCCAGCGAATAAGAAATTAACTTCTATGTGGTATCAACCAGGGCAAGTGGAAATTAGAGGCTTAGTAAAAGCTCTGCTCAGAAATTACTAGAATTATTTTACAAATTCCTGAGCACTCATTCCAACATCTTTAAGGTATTCACGGATTTTATCGTAGTCTTTATCAGAAGCCTCTTTAAAGTCCGTAATATGATAAAGATCTTTAAGAACCTTCGCGCCTTCTTCTGTTTTAATGTAGCGCTTTAAAGAATCTACGATTTTTACCTTTAACTCTTCCGGCATTTCTTTGCGGAACATTAGCGGATCGTTGGGAATAGGATCAGTTAATTGAAGAATTCTTATTTTTTTGTATACATCAGGATATTGAGTTCTTAATAACCAGCGCGCATCTTTAGGCGTTCCGTCGTCATCTGGTGGGGTGTAGAAAGTTGCGCCAGCATCTACTTGCTTTTGGTAAACAGCTGTTACTACTGTGTCGTGCTTACCTGCGAAAATACTTTCTTTAATTTTAATGCCTTGTTGTTTGAATAATCTTTGCGGCAATAAATATCCAGAAGTTGAAGCTGGATCTACAAACGCAAATTTTTTACCATTTAAATCTTTGATCGATTTAATTTTACTGTCGTCGCGAACAATAATTTGTCCGGCGTATTCATCGCGACCGCGGTTAACTAACTTTAAACGGGCTTCAGCGCCGTATTTTTCATTAGCTAATACGTAACCCAAAGTATTTAATATTGCTACGTCTGCACGTTTTGATCCGAACGCCTCTACTACAGCTACGTAACTGGCCGGAACTTCAATTGCGAATTCCAAGCTCAAATCTTTAGTTAAGTATTTTTGTAAAACCTTACCTTGCTCAGTTAATGTTAAAATATCCTGTGCGGGTACTAAGTAAAATTTAATCGGATTTTCTTTGCTGCCTAATTCGTTAGTATTTTTTGTGCAGGCTGCCAAAACAAACATTATTGAAATGAGACTTATTAGTTTTTTCATGTGCATTGTATATACGCGGGACCCAAGTCTAGCAACAAGATTAAGTATAATGATAATCAAACGAATGCACATTGAATTGTCACCTTGACAGTTACATAAACGAACACAGATTAATATTGTGATGGTCACATCATAGAAAAGAGTTCTATATGTCTATACCTACAGGTTCATTCCCTGTCCTGCCTCTTAAAAATACTGTTATTTATCCCGGAGTGACTCAGGCCCTAAAAGTAGGCCGCGATAAGAGCATCAAAGCTGTTGATATGTCTCAGGAAAAAAATAACTGGATCGTTACAATCACTCAAAAGAACCCGGAAAAAAACATCGAAAATGTAGATGATCTATATGAGATCGGGACTTTATCCAAAGTTGAATCTATTAAAGGAAACGCAGAGTCAGGTTACTTTGTAGTGGTGCGTGGTTATTACCGAGTTAAGGTCAGCTCATTTAAACCTGAAACCGAAATCTTCCAAGCTTATGTGGACCGCGTTGATGATGTATATAATATGGATAAGCCCACAGAGCAGGCTTTACTAGCGAGCCTTAAAACCATATCTAAAGATGTGCTGCAAATTCTTCCGGGCAACACCGAACCTATTCAGGAAATGGTAGAAGCTATTGAAGATATATCTTTATTATCGCACATGGCTGCGGCTAATGCTGAAATTGCACTACATGAAAAGCAAAAAATTCTTGAAGCGGTTTTTGTTCGCGAACGCGTGATGACTCTACTTGGGCTTTTACATAAGTTTAAAGAAAATCTATTGATCCAAAAAGACATTAATCAAAAATTAAATTCTAAATTAGGTCAAACACAGCGTGATCACATTTTACGTGAACAGTTAAAAACAATTAAAGAAGAACTCGGCGAAAAAAATGAACAGACACTTGTAGAAACCTATCGTCAGAAAATTATTGAAGCCGGCTTAAAAAACGAAGCTTTAGAATTGGCCGAACAACAGGTTAATCGTTTAGAAAATACAAGCGCACAATCGCCCGAATTCCAAATGATACGTTCGCACTTGGATTTTTTATTCTCTCTTCCTTGGAATAAGTCTTCTGATCATAAAGAAATCGACCTGGATTTTTCAAGTCAGATTTTAAATGAAGATCACTATGGTTTAGATAAAATTAAAAAAAGAATTCTGCAGCATTTAGCCGTTTTAAAACTTAAAAAAGATAAAAAAGGTTCTATCCTTTTATTTGTAGGACCTCCAGGAGTAGGCAAAACTTCTCTTGGCCACAGTGTTGCAAAGGCACTTGGTAAAAAATATCAAAGAATCAGCCTAGGAGGCATTCGCGATGAATCCGAAATTCGTGGGCACCGTCGTACTTATATTGGCGCTCTGCCTGGTCGAATACTATCTGCACTGAAAAAAGCCGGAGAAAACGACAGCGTTTTAGTGCTCGACGAAATTGATAAATTAGCCCGCGGTTACTCCGGCGATCCGGCTGCTGCATTGCTTGAAGTTCTGGATCCGGAACAAAACCATACCTTTGTGGACCACTACTTAGAAGCTCCGTTTGATTTATCTAAAATTATGTTTATTGCTACTGCTAACTCGCTAGAATCCATCCCCCTCCCTTTACTCGACCGTATGGAAGTTATCGATTTAAGCGGCTACACAACAGCTGAAAAAGTTCACATTGCTAAAAACCATTTATGGCCCAAACAATTACTTGAACACGGCCTAACCACACAAAATCTTGAAATTAGCGACACAGCTTTATTAAAAATAATTTCAAGTTACACCCGTGAAGCCGGTGTACGTGACTTACAACGCAAGCTCGGCGAAGTATGCCGCGCAAGAAGTGAAGAGATATTAAAATCTACCGAGGGACAGGTTGTTAAAGTAGATATCCAGCATGTGGAAGAAATTTTCGGTAGTGAAAGATTCAGCTATGAAGTTACTGATAGCTTAAGCACTCCGGGAGTTGTAACCGGCTTAGCTTGGACACCGGTGGGTGGCGACATCCTATTTATTGAATCGGCTATTGTCCCGGGAAAAGGTGATTTAATCCTGACCGGACAGTTGGGTGATGTTATGAAAGAGTCTGCGCAGATTGCAAAATCTTTAATTAAAGCTCGACTTAACTTCATGGCGCCGACTTTTGATTTTAGTAAGTACGATATTCATATCCATTTACCAGCAGGAGCCATTCCTAAAGATGGACCTTCAGCAGGTATTACGCTGTTAACTTCATTGGCATCTTTGATTACCCGTACTCCGGTTAATCCACGATTAGCAATGACAGGCGAAATCAGCTTAAGAGGTAAAGTGCTACCGGTGGGCGGCATTAAAGAAAAAGTTATCGCGGCACATCGTGCAGGCGTTAATAAGATCTTAATGTCTAAGCGAAACGAAAAAGATTTGAAAGACGTTCCGGAAGATGTACGATCTCAAATTGAGTTTACTTTTGTAGAGCATATTAACGAAGTTCTCTCAAAAGCACTTAATATTGATTTATCTAACTGGAACGAGGATTTAGTTTATGGTCAAAATGACAGCCACTTATTTGGGAGAAAAGCACTGTAGAGCCGAGCACGAGCCATCGAAGTCTGTACTAGACACCGATGCACCTAAAGATAATCAGGGCCGAGGAGAAAGTTTTTCTCCCACCGACCTTGTAGCTACAGCTCTAGGCACCTGTATTCTGACAACAATGGCTATAGTTGCAGAACGTGATGGCGTCGACATCAAAGGCGCCTGCATGCATGTAGAAAAAGAAATGGCCGCCAACCCAAGACGAATTGCAAGCCTCAAAACTATTATTGATCTACCGAAAAGTATTCCTGAAGATTACAGATCCAAAATAGAACAAGTTGGCAACTCTTGTCCGGTAAAAAAATCACTTCATCCCGATGTGCTTATACCGATTGAATATCGCTACACAGTTTAAATTAATTTTTTCCCATTGGCAGATCGATGATCTGAGTTTTTTTATTTGTGCTGATGCTAACTTCTTTTGGCAAATTATTTTGAATTGTTTTAATCAGACTTTCTTTAATTTTGTTTTTGCGGAAGTACTGATTATAAATAACACTCACTTCGCGCGTTGGAACTAGTTGATTGAACTCTTTCAATTTTTTAGAATTCTGTATGTCCATTGTAGCTAAGTAAGGTAACAACGTAAAACCGTTTTCCTGATCAATCATCTTCTTAAGAGTTTCAAGACTTCCGCTTTCAAAAAGTAAATTTTTGTTTTGATCAGATGTTTTTTTACGGTTTTTACAAATCAACAAAGACTGCTCTCGGAAGCAGTGTCCATCGGTTAATAACCATAGGTCGTTAGAGTTTAAATCTTTCTGATCTACCTTACTTGCTTTTGCTAAACTTGATTTATCAGAAACATAAGCCATAAATGGCTCGTAGAATACAGGCTCAGAATGCAAGCCTTCGTGATCAATTGGAGTTACTAGCAAACCAATATCCAATTCAGAATCGTCTAGTTTTTGCAAAATCTGAGTGGTTTGCAGCTCTTCTACAACTACTTTCATAGCCGGGTTAGATTTCATAAAATCTTTTAAAAACAGCGGCATTAAGTATGGCGCCAAAGTTGGAATTACACCAATTTTAAGCTCGCCCACAGCTTCGTCTTTTTCTTCAGAAACTATATCCGTAAATTTCTGGGATTCGCGCAAAATAATTTTAGCCTGCTTAATTAAAGTTTCACCAATTTTTGTAGCTTTAATCGGTTGCTCTGCACGATCAAATAATATTACGCCTAGCTCATCTTCAAGTTTTTGTATCTGCATACTAAGTGTAGGCTGAGTCACATTACAATGCTGAGCTGCAACCCCAAAGTTTTTATATTTATCTATGGCAATAACATAATTTAACTGCGTAAGTGTCATAAGACCTCTATTTAAAAATTAATGGCATTGTAATTTGCGAAGCTTTTTTGGCTTTAGCAAATTTAGTATTAACAAAAAGAGATTTTAATTCTTTTTGTACATAACTTACATCATCAGGCTTTTGCGCAAGAGATAATAAGGTATTGGTTAGTATTTTATAATTTTTGACTTCACCCGAAGGCGCCACCTGCATACGCACAGAAAGTGCACCATCCAGTAAATCAATTTGTTCCAATACACTATTAAGCCCACTAAATACTTTTTCCACAGAGTTTTGCACTTGTGAAGTACTAAGCCCACCCACAACATAAGGCCTTGGGTTTACAAACCATCCGTGCATCACTAAACGGCTTTTTAATGGATCACGCGTACCTTTTACTTCAGTTACGCCATGAGGAAAGCGTGGATCAAATACCACAAGCTGATTCATCATAGAAGGAATCACATCAACAAAGCTGTCATATTCATAATTATTACTTTGCTTATAATTATTCCAGTAATTCAGAGTGCTATCTTTTAAAATAAGTGTTTCGCCGCCTTTAAACTCTTTTTTATTTGGCGTTAGCGAATAAACAAATGCCCACGGTCCATGAGGCACATCCGAATGCAGCTGCTGATAGCAGCCATCAACATAGTAACTAAGCCACGGAGGTGAAATATCGTGGCATCCCAGATTTTCACGCCCCCACTGAACTAAATATGAATGAAATTTTTCATACTGCAATTGATTAAAGTAATAATAGGCCGGAGTTCTAATGAGATGATACTGGTTTTCATCATACCAAAAATCCCATACGAATCTTTTTTGATGCGTACTTTTAGCATTTTTAAAATTATCAACAAATTCACTTCTGAGTTTTTTATATTCGGAATAAAAGTTTTTGTGAACAAAGTAGTTTTTCATTAACTACAATGGTACATAAGTTATTTTGATTGAGCCAGTAACGTCTTTAATTTTATTTCCGCCCCAGTCAAAATCAAAATACTGTATTAAGGGTGTAATAAAAAATCTGTTTTTAGGACGGTATTCCAATCCAAAGCCTATAACCTGCGTCGTGCCGTCAACCGGCCCTAAGCTATAGCTTCCACCGGCATCGGCTCCGTTAAGCGATTGGGACTGGTTCACATTTCCGGTAGTCTGAATCTGTTGATAGCTGAAGCCTAAAAAAGGAACAACTCTCTTGAAAAGCTGATACCCAACAGATACCCCTGCCGCTCCTGTGATACTTTGCGAAGTGCCCTCCCATGGAAAGCCGGTAGCACCACCTACACCATTAGTATCACCACTTTTTCTAGCCTGTTGATACGTGGTTTCAAAATTAATACTTAAATACACTAAACCCAACTCAGGGTCTTCACGATAAGAATTCAAAACATTGAGCTTACCTTTTAAATACAATGCTGATGAGTTCTGAATACCTCCGGCAATAGCTAAATTATTGGTTGGATACCAAGAGAGACCGGTACGGGTTGTTACGGTTGTAGAAGTTTTTAAATTATTTTTATTAAATACAACGGGTCGTTTAGATGGATCATCCACCAAAATAAGCTCTTTACCACCCACCCCGGCAAGTTCAAAACCTATTCGCCCATTGTTGCCTTGCATAGTTGGAGATTCAATTTCAGGAATAACATTTATCAAACTAAGCGAAGTACAGCCCGTTAATAAACTTACAACTGTAAAAAGCTGGAAATATTGTTTAATTAACTTTTTTAACTCGTTGAAAGATACGTCCAAAAATACTATCTCCATTAGGGTGCTTCATTTCAATCTCTATTGTATCATTTTCTTTCATAAATGGAGTCTTAATTTCACCGGAGTTTATCTGCTCAATCATACGCTTTTCGGCTAAACAACTGGACCCTTGGCTTGCGTCTTCATTTGAAACAGTTCCACTGCCAATTAAACTTCCCGCTGCTAAATCACGGGTCTTTGCGGCATGTGCAATCAATTGTCCGAAATGGAAATGCATTTCTTGAGCATTCGCCTTACCGAAAAATTCAGAATTGTATCTAACATCTAAAGGCAAGCAAACCCGTCCATTTTTCCAGTATTCACCGAGCTCATCCAGTGTAACTGCTGCAGGCGATAAAGCTTTTGTCGGTTTACTTTGAAAAAATCCAAAACCGCTTGCCAATTCTTCCGGAATTAAACCACGTAAAGAAACGTCGTTAATTAAAACTAAAAGTTTAATATGACTAAGCGCCTGTTCAGGCGTCACACCCATGGGTACGTGATCTACAATCACACCTACTTCAGCTTCAAAGTCAGTACCATGACTGAAATCACGTTGAGGAATGTCCTCAGTAGGAGCTAAAAATCTACCGCTTTCAGCCTGATACATTAATGGAACAGTCAGCAGAGTTTCAGGCAAAGCAGCTTTTCGGGCTTGGCGTACTAATTTAATATGATGAATAAAAGCTGAACCATCAGCAAACAACCAAGTACGCGGCAAAACCGAATGAAATATTTTTTCATCCGTAACAGGCTCTGCGCCCGATAGTTGTTTGCTGTTTAATTTTTCGTAAACTTCTTTTAGTGGGGCCTCAGTCGTTTTCCAGTTTTCAACGGCTTCTCTTAAAGATGGAGCTATGTGATGGACTCTGGCAAAAGATTTAAGATCTTTTGCCATTACTACTAATTCGCCATCCAGTGATTTTGTAGATTTAAGAGAAGCTAATTTCATTTTTGTCCCGATTAATCTAAAGTAATAAGTAAATTTACGCCAACGGCTCTTGAGTTTGAAACATTGTTGGCTAAATCGCCAGACACAGTTTCAAAAAATGCGTTAATACCGAAGTTAGGTAAAAACTTGAATGCTGCACCGAACGTTAAAGGAATCACCATCGATTTAACATCTGTGAGACTACCTGGAGAAACTTCATCACTTAACTTAACTGCTAGGCTTGGGCCCACATACACTCCGGCATAATCTTCAATTTTAAACATTAACTGAAGCGGGACTTCAAAGTATGTAAACTTACCTTTACTATTTGATGCGGCAAAATCCGACTCAAATGGGCGCTCTGTATAAAACAGACCTGTTCTTACGCCGAAAGAATCTGACATATTTGCAACAGTTGAAATACCTAATTGATATCCCATAACCTGTTTGTCAGATGTAGAATTATTTACTTTTGTTGTATTCCATTTAAAACCAACCTCAACAGCCGGCATAGAATAAGAAAATCCTGATGATGCTTTTTGAGCGTACGCTGCGGAAGAAAATACCAATAAAATCGTCGCTAATATTTTTTTCATAAGCTCTCCTTTATGTGACTGTGACTTTATCATGTTTTAGCGTAAAAACCAGTAGACCTAGTGCGGCATTAGTGTGTACAAAACTTTTTTTGGCTATAGTTTCAAGTATGGAAAATTTAAACCTTTATAACTACTTCCGCAGCTCTACTTCTTACCGCGCACGTATAGCGTTAGAACTTAAGCAGCTTAAATACACATACACTCCTGTACATTTGATAAATAACGGCGGCGAGCAAAACTCCTCAGATTACCGCAAACTGAATCCTATGGGTGGAGTTCCAACACTTATTCATGATGGCAAAACATTATCGCAATCGTTTGCAATCGTTGAATATCTCGATGAGGTTTTCCCCGATCACGTAAGCTTTTTCCCAAAAGACAGCTTTATGAAAGCCAAAATTAAACAGGCCTGTGAAATCATAAATGCCGACATTCATCCATTACAAAATTTAAAAGTTACAAACTTTCTTGAAAAAGACTTAAAAATTTCAGCTGAACAAAAAAACCAATGGCTGACCAAATGGATAACCGAAGGCCTTACCGCCTTTGAAAATACTATTGCACCTTATGCGAAACAATATTGCTTTGGTGATCAAGTGACCGCTGCCGACATTTTTTTAATTCCGCAATTGTTTACTGCAACTCGTTTTAATGTGGATTTTTCACAATTTACAATCTTGTCTAAAATTAATGAAAATTGTTTGGCACAACAAGCTTTTAAAAAAGCACACCCTTACAGACAATCCGATACACCTAAAGATTTATTAATTTCCTAAATTAAAGACTCAAAAACAACTGCCGGCACATTCTGACTGGCACTTGGCCTTCTTCCACCGAAGAAGGCATTTTTAGTTTTTCTTTTGCGTAACTTATCCAATCTTTCATTTTCAACATCAATTCAGAATCGGGTTTAGGCGCCAAACCCAGCTTTAAAATATTCAGCATAAAATAATAGTTTTGCTTTGCACCCATCCAATTTGACATAGACGAAGCTCTTAAAGAAAGCTCGTTTGATTTAATAGAATTATCTGAAATGTTTTTTTCGGCTTTTATCAAATCAGATAAAGACAAAGTGTCGGCGGCTAGTTTTTTAAATACATTCTTTAAATGGGCTATATCTTCAAAACCAATATTAATTCCCTTACCGGTTGCCGGATTTGTTTTACGGGCCGCATCTCCAACTAAAAATATGGATCCCACTCGTGAGTGCGAAGTTTTATCAATCCCGTTTGAGTAAAGCGACGCCACTGAAAGAATTGGACCATCCACACCTAAAGCTAAAGCTTTTTCGACCAACAATTGAGTGGCAAAAAGTCTCTGTTGCGGATCATTCAAATCTGTTAATGTTGCTGGAGCAGGGATAGTGACCGATGCCGTTCCATCAACTGCAAATGCCAAACCTTTCATGCTCAGTTCAGCTTCGGAATTGCCGTAATTATAAATAGCTAGAGTTGCTTTTGAGGACACTCTAAAATCTGCAGTTAACATGCGGTGCTCTTTATAATCCGGAAGAACTACGCGTTTTACACCCAATTGCGCAGCCGTTTGGCTGCCAGCACCATCGGCGCCTATAACCAATTTAGCAGTTAAATTTTTAACTTCACTACCCATCTTAAGATTCATTTCAACATTATCTTTTGCATTGGTATTTATATTTTTCAAATCCGACATCTGGGCACCGAATACAATCTCAACGCCTTTGCTCTGTGCTTTTTCCAGTAATTTTTTTTCCAGTTGTCCAATATTACTCAAACCATAAGCAAGCCGCCCAAAAAACAATTTATACACCTCAGCCCACGACAGTTTATTCTGAAAATGGCTAACTTCATTGCGGTGTAAAACCTGAATTTCATCAAATTTAGAAGAAAATCCTGAAATACCTTTGGCGTTTAAAAAGTCGACGCTAGCGTAATCGAGTGTCACATTTCGTAAACGGCTACCCCATGAGTTTTGCTGGGAAGAATTGCTCTTTAAAGCCTCAGGAACGCGTTTTTCAATGACCAATACTGATAGCCCTGCCTCTCGAGCTTCTAATGCAGTGGCCAAGCCAACCGGGCCAGCTCCGACGACTATAACATCGTATCGGTTTGAGACAGTAGCCTGTGCAACAAAACTCAGAATCAAAATTGTTAAAAAAAAGAGAAACTTTTGCATTAAGAAACACTAGAGCAACTTAAGTGCCAGATTTACGGCAAGCTCGCCAAAACATCTGCGCTAACTGCAACCAGCGCATGTAGTAAAGCTCCACCAAGCCACGAACGATATCTTAAAGATAAGAAACCTAAAACACACCCGGCTATAACGGCACCAAATGTTTCCGTATAAGGTTTATGAAAATGAATCATAGTGTAAGGCACCACCATTACGGCAATAGCCAAAAACTTATTCATATGTTTTTCAAGAGTATAAAGCAAATACCCCCTGAAAAAAAATTCCAAAGCAAAAAACTGACTGATGTAAGCTACTTCCCAGATTAAAAAATTTGTCATAGAAATTTTAGCCGCAGGAACAAAAGGATAAACACTTTTAAACGCCGGCGATTGTGCGGCCACATAAATAAACGGAAACATAAATGCAAAAAATCCTAAATAAATTTTTAAATGCGAGCCAAACTGATTTGTAGAAAAACCATAGCTACTAACATCTTTTTTAAAAATAAATTTAATAAAAATAGCTGGTAAAATTAAAAAACCAATCAAACAGCTCAATACCCAACCCAACCCTGCAGGCAGTGAGGGCGTATACCACCCACCTACTCCTTGACCTGAAATAATTGATTCCAGGCGCGGTGGTATAAAAAAATAATCCATGCAGGTTAAAACAATAGCTGTATAGATTAAGGCAAAAATGGCATCAGAACTTTTTTCATTGTACAGATCTTTGAAAGGCTGCAAAAAAGCTTCTTTCAAATTAACCCCGTCCGATAAAAAGAAAATTCCACTTATCAATAACCGGAATAAATATAAATACAAGCATACTCACATTAGTCCACATAAAGAAAGCCAGCCATTTTTCGCGGCCATCGGTACGGTACATATGAAAAAATTCTTTGAGTAACATGAATGCAAACGGAAATACTACCGCTGCATAAATCCAGCTAGCATGCAGGAAAAAAGGCGATGCAATGGCAACACCACAATAAGTAAATGTGTATAGACCTATATGAAAAAGTGTTTTTTGAATTCCCAGACTGACCGGTAAAGTTGGAATTGAACCTAAGCGGTAGTCTTCAACGTATTTAATTGCAATGGCCCAGAAGTGGGGCATCTGCCATAAAAACATAATTAAAAATAAATACACCGATTCAGAATTAAAAATATCCGGGTTATTAACTGCATAGCCAATTGTAATCGGTAAAGCTCCCGGCACAGCCCCCGGAACTGCAGCAAAAACCCATTTAGGCTTCCAATACATAGTATAAACACCATTATAAAGAATAACAGAAGCCGCCGCCACGTATCCCGCCATCGGAGATAACTCGTGCAACATATTAATACCGGCAAACAACATGGCCACGGATAAAATTAAACCCGCCGCTGGCGTTAATTTCCCCGAAGCTATCGGACGCTTGGCCGTGCGAGGCATTTTTTGATCCAGCTTGTATTCCTGCACCTGATTAAGCGCAAGACTTCCTGAACTTAAAAAATATAGTCCGCCGATGAACCACAGAAAATGTTTAATTTCAAAAGAGTTTTCAATTTGAAAGCTGGTGGCGTATCCCGCAACACCAGCCAAGAGAACAAAAATCACTATACCGAATTTAGTAAGACTCGAGTAAGTTTTAAACACAAATTATAAGATACTTCCTTGATAAACACGCGTGTAAATATCAATTGCGCAAATTGCAAATAATAAAGCTAAACCGACAAAACCGGTTGCAAAGATAATACGGTTACCAGCGGTGTCGTATTTTAAATGCATGAACCAAGCCATAACTAAGTAAGCTTTAGCGCCAGCAATTAAAAACGCGATATAAGGAGCTAACCCTAAATAGTGCGCTTTAAAAACGTGAGCAATAATTGTTAAAAAAGTTAATGCAAATAATCCACCTGCTACTTTTAAGTAAACATTAAGCGGAGTTACGTGGTGATCAGAGTCGTGATGTGCCATATATAGTTTCCTTCCTTAGCCTACTAAATAAAGTAATGGGAATAAGAAGATCCAAATTAAGTCGACGATATGCCAGAAAATACCAACACCTTCAATCGGAGTAAAATACTTAGGATTGAATTCACGTTTCATATTCTTTATTGCAATCCATGAAATTAAACCCATACCGATTAAAACGTGAAGACCATGCAAACCTGACATACAGAAATAAAAACCAAAGTATAAACCCAGGTTAGCGTTCTGAACGGTATGACCGTGTTCGGCCATCATCACAGGATCTAAAAATTTACCCGGAAAAATACCCATATGGAATTTGTGAGTGTACTCGAAGTACTTAATAATCATGAAGATAGCGCCGCACGCAACCGTGGTCCAAAGAGCCCATGTGGCTTTAGAGGGTTGACCCACCTGATTAAAATAAATACCTAAAGCCATAGTTAAAGAAGAGAAGATAAGGACCAGAGTATTAACAAAACCTAACTTCCAATCTAAGAACGAAGCACCTTCAGCAAACATTTCCGGATAAAGGGAATGAAATAAAATGTAACCAACGAATAAACCGCCGAACATTAAAATTTCTGTTACCATAAACAGCCAGATACCTTCTTTATTAGAAGCGTACTGGTGTTTTTCGTCGCGGTAGTGAGATGCGACCTGTACTCCGTTTACTAATCTATTTGTACTCATATGGCCCCGCAGTCACGACTGGGTCGTGA
This sequence comes from bacterium, assembly GCA_019752925.1. Classification (GTDB taxonomy): domain Bacteria; phylum Bdellovibrionota; class Bdellovibrionia; order Bdellovibrionales; family Bdellovibrionaceae; genus Pseudobdellovibrio. The sequence continues at coordinate 258,007 of JAIELP010000006.1, read as the reverse complement.
TCAAAGTTATGCATGATCGGTGGCGATGATGTCTGCCACTCTAAAGTTTTAGATCCCCATGGATTATCTGGAGCTTTTTCACCACTCGTTAAACCACGGATAATTGTATAAAGACCGAATAAGAAGCCCACGGCAATCAACCAAGAACCTACAGTTGAAATTTTATTAAGCTGTTCGTACTCAGGAATGTAATCGAAGTAACGGCGAGGCATACCTTTAGCTCCCAAAATAAATTGCGGGAAAAAAGTTACGTTAAAGCCGACAAAGATAAACACCCATGAAATAATCGCAGTTGTTTCGTTGTACATTTTACCGAACATTTTAGGGAACCAGTGGTAGAAACCACCCATGATCGCCATTAATGTTCCGCCCACCATCACGTAATGGAAATGCGCTACCACGAAGTATGTATCGTGGAAATGTACGTCAATAGCTGTAACCGCTAACATGATACCTGTCACACCGCCGATAGCGAATAAGAACAGGAAACCAAGTGCGTAAAGCATAGAAGCTGTAAACTCGATAGAACCTTTATAAAGAGTCGCTAACCAGTTAAACATTTTGATCGCCGTAGGAACACCCACTAGCATCGTTAAGAAAGAGAAAATAATTCCGGCAATTTCCGATTGGCCCGATACGAACATATGGTGACCCCATACGAAGAAAGAAACCGCCGCGATACCAATTGAAGAGTATGCAATGGCTGTATAACCGAAGATTGTTTTTTTAGAGTAAGTTGTGATTAATTCAGAAACCACACCCATCGCAGGTAAGATCATGATGTAAACCGCAGGATGCGAGTAGAACCAGAAAAAATGCTGGAACAATACCGGATCGCCGCCCAGTTTAGGATCGAAGATACCAACACCGAAAGTTCTTTCCATTACTAATAATAGTAATGTGATACCTAAAATCGGAGTTGCTAATACCTGAAGAATAGCCGTTGAGTAGATAGCCCATGTAAATAAAGGCATTCTGAACATCGACATTCCCGGAGCACGTAATTTATGAACCGTTACGATGAAGTTTAGACCCGTTAAAATCGAGCTCATACCCATGATGAACGCGGCTACAACCATCATGACAACCGCAGAACCTGTGCGGATTGAATAAGGGGTGTAGAATGTCCAACCAGTATCGATTTTAGTACTGAAGAAAGTACCGATCGCTAAACAAGCACCCAACATAAATACATACCAGCTGGCTAAATTTAAGCGAGGGAACGCAACGTCCTTAGCACCTATTTGCAGAGGTAAAAAGAAGTTACCTAAGATCGCCGGAATACCCGGAATGATCACCATGAATACCATGATCGCACCGTGGTAAGTTAAAACCTGATTGTAAATATCGCCGTTTTTCAGAACTTGTCCAACGTTTGCCGTTGTGTTCGGAGCAAATAATTCTAAGCGCAGTAAAAGCGCCATGATTCCGCCCACTAAGAAAAACGTCATTACCGATACGAAGTAAAGAAGAGCAATGCGTTTATGATCCAGAGATGTAAACCAAGATAATAACCCCGGCTCTTCATTAATATAATTTTTTCCTGAAGAATGTCCCATTTATCTCACCTTAACCTTTAATTTAAACCTTTAATGTATTCAATGATCGCTGCTAACTCAGACTCAGATAACTGTCCTTGGAAAGAAGGCATCGGAGATGGGCTAGGAAATCCTGCTGCAATTTGAGATTGCGGCAACATAATAGATTCACGCACATGATTTTCATCAAAAGCAACTTTTGATCCGTCAGCATTCGCCACCTCTTTACCCCATCTCTGGTATAAAGTAGGACCGATTTTAGCTGCTGGATTGTCTACGTTGTGGCAAGACGCACATGCACGCGTTTGGAAGTACTTAGCTCCGCGTTGAGCTAAAGGTAATGTGCCGATTTCAGATTCAGACACCAGCCACTTATCAAAATCCTCTTGAGATACCACTTTTAACTTAGTGATCATCGCCGAATGCGAAGTACCGCAGTACTCTGTACAGAACACATGGAACTCACCTAACTTTTCAGCTTTAAACCAAATAGCCTGATAACGTCCCGGCACAGCATCCTGTTTAATACGGAAACTTGGAATATAGAATGAGTGGATTACGTCTTCTGAACTTAGAACAAGTTTAACGTCTTTGTTGACCGGAACGACAACTTCAGTGGATTTAACACCGTTTTTGTATTCAACAGTCCACGCCCATTGTTTACCGCTGACGTTAATTTCTAAAGCATCTTTAGGCATTGTACGCATGTCGTGATAAATCACCCAGCCCCAGCCGAAAACAAATAAGAAAATAATTAATGGAATTACAGACCACAAAACCTCTAAACGAGTGTCGTGTGTAATGTAAGCTGTTTTGTCATTTGCAGTTTTACGTTTGTACTTAAGTGCAAAGTAAATCATGCCACCGATCAAAATTACACAAGAGATAAAACTCACAACTAGCAAGAAACCGTAAAGGTTATCTACCTGTTTAGAAATCTCTGTGCCTTGTGTCGGCATAAATGAACCCGCCATCGCTTTATTCATCAACAACATCAAAATGGCCATTTTATGTATTCTCCCTTCGAGCTCGAATCATCACTGGAATAAGCCACAGCGCCAATGCTGCAACTGTAATCGCACCTGCAATCTTCATTAAAGCAAAGACCTGCAGTCCATATTTTGATTGATGACTATCGTACTTAAAACAAAACAACATGGCTGAATCTACGATTCCGCCTACTTTACCGTTAGCCGCTTCGTTAAGCGCTAACTTCATGTCACGGGTTTCAAACTGAATACCGTGTAAATATCTGGAAATTTTTCCTTCAGGCGAAACAATGATAGCAGCAGAAGCGTGCGACCATTCTTTAGCTGTTTCATTCCATTTAAATTTAAAGCCAACTGAATCTGTTAATTTTTTTACAGTATCCGCGTCTGCTGTAACAAAGTGCCAACCGTTTTCTGTACCCGAACGCCCGTAAGATTTTAAGTAGCTTTCTTTTTTCTTGAACGCTACTTCTGAAGTTTCTTTCGGATCAAAGCTGAAAGCTAAAATTTCAAACTGATTACCTGGAGACCACTCCATTGTTTTAAGAGTGTCCACAACTCCATTTAAGTGGAAATTGCAAAGGCCAGGACAGTTAAAATAAATAGGGCTTAGCAACACAGGTTTGTGGGCCTTAAAGAAAGATGAGAGAGGAACTTTTTCACCTTTCTCATTGGTAACTATCATAGATAAATCAAGATTTTGTCCGATTTTTTCTTCAATACCTACGCCTACTAACTCACTCGGTACTTCTGAAGAAACTTTTCCGGGCTCTTTACCCGTATAGGCCTCTTTACCACCGCTGGCTGAAGCAAAACCGCTCCCGTCGGCCATCGCCGACAATCCAACAAACATCAGTAAAGAAAAAATACTTTTGCTTTTCAAAAAAACCCTAATCTGCCGAAGATGCGAATTTCGCGATGTCTTCCGCAGTGTCTTTAGATTTATTATTTGTAATTGTATTAATGTAATTTAAAACAGCCCAACGCTCATTAGGTTTTAATGTGGCTTTAAAGGAAGCCATTTGAGTTCCCGGTAAACCATTTTGTAAAACTTTGTAGTGATTAATCAAGCCTTCACCAGCTTTCCATTTACCTTCAACTAAATTTCGTGCATTCGGAAGACCACCAACTAAGTCACCCTTAACACCATGGCAAAGCGCACAGTTTTGCGCATACAATTTTTGGCCCACTTTTGCTACATCTGCATTTTCAATCCAAGGCTCTTTAACACTGGCTAAATCAAATTTAACTGCATCTGCTGGAGCAGGATCACTCACTTTTTCGTCCAAAGTTACACCTTTATTTACAAATACGATGTAAAAGAAAAAGAAAAATACGAAAGCCATCGAACCAAGAAATGCTAGTAACCCGCGTTGGTTGTGATGATCATGATTTTCAGACATGAGAAATCTCCCTTAATGATTTTCAAAAGGCCCAAAGATATTTAGGTTTCTTATATAGTTTTCATTTATAACGCAATTAAGAACTAGGATCAATCTAAGTAGTTAAAATCCTTAGCAGTTTTTTGTGCTAATTAAAAAAGCAAAATTGAGTTCACAGGTCCAGTTCGATCAAGATCTCGACTCGCAAACAAGGCCAATTTGCTTCAAAATAGAATGTAATGTTCAAAGCGTTTTACATATCATTTCTACTAATACTTGTTTTATTTTTGGGAAGTTGCGGAAAAAAAGGGCTAACTCTTAAAATAGGCGATCAAGATGTCTTAGCATTAGGCAATGTGGACTCCTGTAACTTTGTGCAAAGCGCATCAGGACTAAGAGTTTCATGGAAGTCCTCAACTCCGGTCAAATTTATTATAGGATCAAGCGTTCCGACCAAATATGATGCAACAATTGTGAAGGCCGCCACCGTTTGGAACAACTATATGAATAGGGGCTTAATTTCAGTTCACCGTGATAATACTCTTACAAATAGCCCTGGCGATGATCGCTACAATTTAATTTATTGGGTCACGGATTGGCCCGACGAGCAGGCTATGGAACAAGCCCGCACCGGAATACGTTGGGATGTAAGCAAGCTGCGCGATGCCGATATAAAAATCAATGCCGATAATTTTGAGTTTTATGCAGATGGCGAAACAAATACCACCGGCAAAGTGAGCCTGTTGAGTTTAATGATACATGAAATGGGACATGGCATAGGACTAAAACATATAAATGATATTGTAAGTGTAATGTTCACGCATTTGGCAACAGGCACAGAGCGCTCTTCACCTGCAAAAGTAGATACCGACTCTTTAGGATGTGAGTATTGATATGAAGAAATTTTTAATTTTATTTGCCATACTTGATTTTATTTTTGTAGGAATTATCCTTAAAATTTCCAGCGAACAACAACGTCAGGTTGCAAGTGTTTCTACCGATTCTGAACTGACTGAAGGCCAACAACAAAAACTTGAATTGATGAAATCTTTTGTGTTCAACAAAACCGATAGTGAAGTTGTTCTGCGCACTAATATGCTGCAAGCCGCTTGCGCCACTTTCGCTACAATCGAACTAAAATTTAAAGCCCAGGGTTTGGCCTTTTCCGGCGAACCACCTTCTATAAGCCATTCGTTTTCGTGCGAAGAAATCAAAAAAGATAATTCATTAGATTCTATGGTTACCTTGGTTGCAGATCTGAAATCGCTGCGCAATCAACCGGCAATCAAAAAGCCAAGCAGCCTACTAAGAGCTTTTGCAATTTTCAGTGACGAAGAACTGCCGAATGAATGGCGCTTATCTGAAATACGTTTTGGCGGCACAGATAGCTTCAGCGTTTCTGAAGTTGAGATCAATAAAGTGCTGGGCGAAGACATTTTTAAATTTAGTCTTCATTAATTCTTTAAAATAATCTGATCTGTTACGTCTTTTTCTTTTGAATCTGCATCCTTAGGAGCTTCTTTGATGGTATCAGATTTTTTTTGCTTTTTCTTTTTAAGTTCCAACGCAGCTTTTGGGTATTGCGTCTGAATTTTTGAATTTAATTTATTTACACGCCCCTGGATAGTCTGATCCTCTTCAAATGCCTGCAAAGATTTACTCTTCATTCTTGTATAAATACGTTTTTCTTTGATTCCGCGCTCAGGGAATTTGGTTTGATACTCTAAATTGAGCTCGTTGTACTCATTAACCATAGTTTCAAACTTGCTATGCGCTAGTTTTAATTGCTCCATTTTTGCAGTCTGTGCTTCACCTGAGAGTTCCGATTTTTCTGCTATTAAAGCTTTAATAACGGCTTCTTGAGTATCGAGCTTAGATTTCATAGTGCCCAGCTTGGTTTGAATTTTTTCCTAATCCTGGTTTTGCTTTCCGGAATAATCTTTATTGTCTTCTGTAGACTCTTCAGCTTTTTGCTGAGCCACTGCTAGGGATGCAACTAATAACAATGCATAAAAAATAATTTTACGATAAAACATTTTGCTTCCATTGTTTTTCTATATCTAAAAACTGTATGCGCTTAGCTAGAATGTAGGCTTTAACCGGACTTAATCTGCTAAACTGTATTTCGCCATTTTTTACTGTTTTCATCAGCTCGTTAACATCCCAACCAAATTTAGAATCTTCAATAGCTTCTTTGAATAATTTCATTGTTTCTTGAGTATCTAAACCGACAATTTTTAAATCGTAATTTAATCCAGCCAACTGAACTTCGGTATTACCGTAAGCAGAAATTTCTTTAGCTGCATCTGAAAACGAATTGTTTTTCTTAGCCGAAGCCGCAGGTTTTGCAGCCAGCTCCGGAGACGCCGCCATAGCTTCAAAAGGATTTGCATCTGTATTTGAAAAATCAGTATCCGGCATAGGCTGTTCAGCACTTTGAGACTCTGTCGCCTGCTGAACTTCTTCAGATGTCGGTTGTGGCTCGCTGCCACTCACATCGCCAATTGGGCTTTCATACGAGTTGTCCATTGGTGTATTAAAATCATTGTTTAAGGAGTTATCCAGATTGTTAAATTGATCATCAAGCTTATTATCAAAAGCCACCATATCAACACTGTCGACCAAAGGCTCTAGTGAAGCCTCAAAGCCACTTCCGTTATTTAAATCAGTATTATTGTAGTCTTGAACCTGAGATGCCACTTCAGCCGGTGGTGCACTTTCCTGAGCCGGAGGCACATCTGCTGCTGGGCCGCCAAAATTTATATCAGCAGGTACTTCAACATCTCCGAACTCAGGCTTACCATCAAAATTAATAAAGTAAACGGCCTGACAACTTGGACAAGTAAAAAGAGCCCCGTAGTGCTGTTCAGTAACCTCAACTTCGGTCTGACAGTTAGGGCAAATCATCTATTTACCTTTTTGTCTTCTGCGCTCAGCGCGGTTCAGAACACGCTCATCCTGCCGAGGAGGTCCGCCCACCATTCTGCGCTTAGTTGGGACGTCGCTACCTGCTTGAGTAGCTCCTCCACCGTTAGTGGCTGGCAAGTCAGCAAATGCATCTCCCGAGTCAGAAGGAGCTGAATAATTCATTTCAACTGCCTCTTCATGCGGACGGAATTTTTCTAAAGCATCTTCTACTGCATCGGGCACTAATTGTACTCGCATAACTTTTTCGATGGTGTCGGTTTTAATAATGTTATTTAAATATTCAAAAGCTTTGAAAGCTTCTTTTTTATACTCGATCAATGGATCTTTCTGACCATAAGCACGTAAGTTGATACCTTCTTTAACTTTATCGATTGTATATAAATGTTCTTTCCATCTTTGATCGATTGCATTCAACATAATCATCTTAGAAATCTGTTCAAAGAACTGACCCATAGACTGTTTTTGATGTTCAAAAATTTTCTTAACACGTAACGTGATTTCTTCCTGGATTTTATCCACCGACATATCTGCATTTACATCAATTTTAAATCCAAACTGAGCCATTAATGCTGTATTTAAACCTTCTAAATTCCAATCTTGAGGTTTTGCATCCTGCGGAACGTGAGTGTCTAAAATAACTGAAACCACATCGCCTAGCATATCCAGCAATGATCTTTCAATTTGCTGACCTTCTAAGATCTGGCGGCGCATTTTATAAATAGCATTACGTTGCATATTCATGACGTTGTCGAAATCTAATAAACTCTTACGAACATCAAAGTGATGACCTTCAACTTTACGTTGTGCACCCTCAATAGCGTTAGTTACCATTTTATGAGTGATTGGTTCATCTTCAGGGATATTGAGCATTGTCATGATTTTCTGAATGCGCTCACCGTTGAAAATTCTCATTAAGTTGTCTTCAAGCGATAAGTAAAATCTTGATTCGCCCGGGTCTCCTTGACGGCCTGAACGACCACGAAGCTGATTATCAATACGGCGCGATTCATGGCGCTCAGTACCAATGATATATAAACCACCGGCTGCTAAAACATCCACTTTTTCTACTTCACATTGTTTTTTAAACTTAGCTAATGCTTCGTCATACTCGGGGCCTTCAGCAGCCGGAACTGCTTTTTTAGCCTGAACTTCAGCATTACCACCTAATACGATGTCGGTACCGCGACCGGCCATATTGGTTGCGATAGTCACTCCGCCTTTGCGACCGGCAAGAGCTACGATTTCAGCCTCACGTTCATGATGTTTAGCATTTAAAACGTCATGACGTACGCCTTCTTTTTTTAACCAGCGAGATAATGTTTCAGATTTTTCAATTGAAGCCGTACCCACTAAGATCGGCTGACCTTTTTCATGGCGCTCTTTAATATCTTTAGTAATCGCTTTGTATTTTGCTTCTTCTGTTTTGAAAACGATGTCTTCTACGTCATTTCTTTTGATAGGTTTATTTGTTGGAATAACATTTACACCTAAATTATAGATTTTTCTGAACTCAACAGCTTCTGTATCTGCCGTACCTGTCATGCCCGATAATTTATCGTACATTTTAAAGTAGTTCTGAAAGGTAACAGTGGCTAAAGTTTGGTTTTCATTCTTAACTTCAACTTTTTCTTTTGCCTCGATTGCTTGATGCAAACCATCGCTCCAACGGCGACCCGGCATTAAACGTCCGGTAAATTCGTCAACAATTACAATTTCTCCGCCTTGAATCATGTACTCAACATCTAAACGGTACAAATGATGGGCGCGCAAAGCTTGATTGACGTGATGAAGAATTTCGATATTTTCAGGATCATACAAGTTGCCTAATTTTAATAATTTTTCAACTTCAGTATTACCCTCTTCGGTTAAAGTTGCAGATTTAGATTTTTCTTCAACTTTAAAGTGCAAATCTTTTTTTAAGAACGGAATAATTTTATCAATTAAATAATACTTATCGGTCGATGCTTCAGCGGGGCCTGAAATAATTAACGGAGTTCTGGCTTCGTCAATTAAGATCGAGTCGCACTCATCCACGATAGCAAAGTGCGGAGCACGCTGAACGTAATCCGCTAAATCAAATTTCATGTTATCGCGCAAGTAATCGAAACCTAATTCATTGTTAGTCGCGTAAGTAATATCGGCATTGTACGCAGCTCTTCTTTGATCATCAGTCAACCCATGCTTAATTACACCTGTGGTTAAACCTAACCAGTTATAAAGCTGACTCATCCATTCGCAGTCACGAGTAACCAAGTAATCATTTACCGATACAACGTGAACACCTTTACCGGTCAGGGCATTTAAGTAAACTGGAAGCGTTGCCACCAATGTTTTACCTTCACCGGTTCTCATCTCGGCAATTGAGCCGCGGTTTAATACAAAGCCCCCGATTAACTGTACGTCGTAATGGCGCATGCCGAGTACGCGACGAGAGGCTTCACGGCAAACCGCAAAAGCTTCAGGTAAAATGTCATGAACAGTTTCACCGTTAGTAAGACGCTTTTTAAATTCTTCTGTTTTAGCTTTTAACTGATCATCAGATAAACTTTTCATCGAAGATTCCATTGCGTTGATTTTATCAACTGTAGGTTGAATCCTCTTCATTTCGCGTTCATGACTAGTGCCGAATATTTTCGATAGAATTTTTTGTACCATAGGGAATTAGGATAGATCCTCCGCCTAAAATGGGCAAGACGAACCAAGTCTATATGACTCTCTGACCAGCCCAGTTATAGGTCCAGTTCATGCATTCTGACCGAGAGTATAAAAAATTGGTTTTTGGAACTTGCTAAAACGATTTAAGGACACACAATGAGAAAGCTAACTGCAAATTTAGGCTCCCTGTCTATTTTCTTTTCATTTTTAATGGCTTCTTCTACCGCTTGGGGCCAGTTTACTGACATTAAACAAGTGCAACTTTCTGAGGGCCAATGCTTTGGCAACCCAACCTCTAAAGTATATCTTAAAAACTTAAAAGGTCCCGACGCCACACTCAAAAGCCACTCGATCATAAAGACTATCGATTTATCTGCTTTAAACAACAACTCACAAACTGAATACTACTTTTGCCAAATCACCTGCCAGTTGAACAATAGGCCCGTAAATATATGGGCCACCCACTCAGACTCAGTTTCTAGCCACAATGATATGAACGGCTTTGTTTGTGCCGGAGCACGCATGGAGCAGGTACCAATCCAAGGAACGAGTTTAACAACCTACGGCCCTGTGATTTATCCGTTTTCAGCCTTTGAAAGCAATCTGAGTGAAATACAAACCCTAATGAAATCCATCAACTACAAACTACCTGAAGATTTAAAAACTAAGTTAAATATCAAAATGAATACTGCTTTTGTACAAATGGGCGCAGCTTATCTTCAGGCCCAGTCACAACCTATGAATGTAGCCGGCGCAACTTTACTACATATAGGCAGCCAAAAAGCAGGATACGAAGCACTTTTAAAACACTACGTAGATTTACTGAAAAAACTGAACGGTAAGATTACACCTGATTTTCAATCCTCAGATTATTTTATTCTAATGGCCCTGCAGGCACAGGGCAAACATCTCAATTACTAGAGTGATTAATCTGACGATAACCTTCGTAAACCGAAATGGCGACAGCCGTTGCCAAATTTAGACTTCTCACCTGACCAGGCTGTGGAATAGTAACGGATTGACCTAGATTATTATTAATAATTTCAGGCGGTAAACCTTTGGTTTCTTTACCAAATACAAGCCAATCACCCGGACGATACTGAATATCAAAGTAAGTCTGTTTAACTTTTGTAGTGAAATAAAAAACTCGCGATTTATCTTCTACGGTTGAGAACCACTCTTCGTAAGATTTGTACTGAAACCATGTTAAGTGTTGCCAGTAATCAAGACCCGCGCGTTTTAAGTTAGCATCGGTAATCTCAAAACCCGTTGGTCCCACAATATGCAGCTCACAATTAGTGCCAACACAAGTACGGCCAATATTACCTGTGTTTTGAGGAATCTCAGGCTCTACAAGCACAATTCTGAATAGTTTTTCTGTGTTTTGAACTGATGACATAAGCCGATAGGAACATAAAGGTCTTATGTTCCTATGGTCAACTTATAATAATAATTAAGCCAAATAACTGAATACTTCTTTACCTAAAGCGCTTAGAGCTAATCTGCGGCCTTTATCGACTATTAACTCCAGCTTCATCAGCTCACGGTATAATGATAAATCATTTATAGGCACAATATCGCGGCCTTTTGCAGAACCTAATTTTAAAACATATGTTTTTTGTTTTTCAGTTAATTGCTCTGTTAATGGCGGGTTGGCAAGCAACGACTCCTGCCACACGCCACCGGCAATACGCACAGCTTTTGAAGTTAATTTTTTAGGATTAAAGAAGTAAACCTGAGCATCAACTGAATCACCGCTTTTTTTAGTGATTTGCACAGTTGATCGCTCATGTAAGCCTTTGCATGGATCTGCCATATGAACTCCATGCAATGAATCCATTAAGGCCAATAATGTTTCATTATATTGAAGTTCAACCAATTGGCCTACTATTTGATCAGAGCCTGTGCCACTATTTTCAGCCACCAGAACGGGAAATCCAACAGGAAGCCTATAAGCCTGTGCTGCTAAAGTAGCCTGCTCGTAAGATACTATAAATGGTACTAATTTACGGAAATGTAGCATGCCCTCGGTCCAAGAACCGATCACAAAAAAACGCATTGTCGTCATTCATCCCCCTCTGATTACTGACAGCAAAATTGTTTCTGATTAGAAAGTTTGTGTCTTGTATCAAAGTCTTTCCTAAATCGCAAATTTTTATGTTTGCGTCAGCATTACTTACTTTGACGGGTATAATTTTTTCGTTAAAATACACTAATTAATAAGTCTTTTTTGAAAAGCCCTTGACGAAAATTTATTATCTAATTTTTGAGCAGGTTTTTAAAAGCATTACCTACAGCGGGAGAAACCATGAGCGGAGATATTAAAAATTTCAACCACCACATGTGGTACCAAGAAGAAGATGGCATCATTACTATTGGTATTAACGAAGAAGGCTTAGCTGATATTACGGAAATCACTTCTGTTGATTTACCGGCCGAACAAGACAAAGTTGAAGAAGATGTTGCTATCGGAACAATCGAAACCGACGACGGCCCACTTGATATTTATGTTCCAGTTTCAGGCACTGTTATTGAAATTAACTCTAGCGTTCTGGAAGATCCGGCGGTCATTCAGGAAGATCCTTATGAAGAAGGTTGGCTGTTAAGAATTGAAGCGGCTGAAGAGGTAGATGAAGACGAAGAAGATGACGACATCGATGAAGATGATGAAGACGACGACGAAGACGGAGATGACGACTACGCTGATGAAGACGAGGAGTAGAGTTGATCTACTTCTTCATTTGCTCCACTATTTGGGGACTTACTTGGATCGCAATTAAAAATCAATTTCATGCAGTTGATTCAAATGTGGCGGTTTTTTACCGCTTTATTGTAGCCAGCCTTATTTTATTTGCATGGGTTAAAATTAGAAAATTACCTTTAAAATATTCACGAGAGCAGCATTACAACTTTGCCGCTCAGGGATTTTTTATGTTTTGCCTGAACTATCTTCTCACTTACTGGGCCTCACACTTAGCGCCCTCGGCTTTAGTGGCGCTGGCATTTACCTCCTTAATTTTTTTCAATATGTTTGGCGGTCATTTTTTCTACAAGCTTAAAATTGAAAGAAAAGTTTTTATGGGAGCTTTCATCAGTTTTCTCGGCATGGGTTTTATTTCTTATAACGAATTAACTTCTTACAGCTTGCACCCGACTTCAATTATTGGATTTATTATCAGTTTAATTGCCACAGTTTCTGCATCTGCAGGGAACTTAGTATCACTGGCTAATCGTGAAAAAAAAATCCCCATCGCTTCAAATAATGCATGGGGTATGCTTTACGGAGCAGGTCTTACTTTAATTTATTGTTTAATTACACAGAGATCTTTTGTTATCCACACATTTGATCAGACGTTTGTACTTTCATTTATTTACTTAAGCATTTTTGGAACTATTATTTCTTTTGGATCATATTTGAAACTTATAGAGCTTATGGGCCCATCAAAAGCGGCTTTCACCAGCGTTGTTTCGCCGGTTATTGCGGTTGGCGTTTCACTTATATTTGAAAATCTTCCATTAACAGTTTATTTGGTACTCGGAATTATTTTCTGTTTAACCGGCAATGTTGTAGCCTTAATTAATCCTTATCAATTCAGATTAAAAAAATATGCAAATTAGACCATTTTTACCTTCAGATATTCCTCAAGTTAAATCCTTCACCGATCAAGTGGTCGGCGCAGGCTACTACTCAATTGAAGAGCTTGTTGAAAATCAAAAAAAATCCATCGCGCCCACTGGCGAAATCTGCTCGTTTGTTTTAGTCGACGAAGCTACAGAGCGCATCATGGGTTTACGCTTAGCTTACCCACCGGGAAACTGGGATCATGGAAAAGGCTCAAAGCTTCGCGCAGATTTATGGCCCACAGCTTTAAACAATACAGCTTATTTTCAAAGTTTATTTGTATCTCCCGAGCTCCAGGGTCATGGATGGGGACCACAACTTTCTGCCAAAGCGCTTGAGGTGTTTAAAAAACTACGCGCCGAAGGTGTCGTGGCCCACAGCTGGAAAGAATCTCCGAATAATTCCTCATTTAAATATTTAATGAATATCGGATTTAAGCCTATAATCGAACATCCTCACTACTGGATTGACGTCGACTACGTCTGCACCCTCGACGGAAAACCATGTAAATGCACAGCCGTTGAAATGCATTTAAATCTTAAGGAAAATAATTTATGACCATTTCATATTGGCTAGATGAGTCTTTAAATTCTACAAAACAATTTGATGCCATCATTATCGGAGCTGGAGTAGCCGGCATGTCCACAGCTTACTGGCTTGAAAAAAATAATCCCAATTTGAAAATTGCTGTCGTTGATAAAAACTATTTAGGCTCAGGAGCTTCTGGCCGCAACGCAGGTTTTGTTACCTGTGGTTCGTCAGAACACTTTAATAAACTCCACAAACAGTTTGGCCTAGAAAAAGCCGTGGAAATCTGGAAGTTTTCAGAACAAAACCGTGAGCTTTTAAAAAGCGAAATTATCGGTGGCGATCTTAAGAGCGTAGATTACTTCAATACCGGTGCCTGCACTGTTGCGCCCAGCGCTGAAGACTGGACCCGCTATCAAACGGTTTACAGCACCATGAAAGAAGCCGGAATTGATGTTGAACTCATTGATGAACAATATTTAGCTTCGCAATACGGTGTACGTAATTTTTTAGGCGCTATTCAGTACAAACATGATGGCATCATTCATCCGGTAAAATTGCTCAATAAAATCAAATCTAAACTTAAAAACACCGAATTCTTTTTTGGTGAAGAGGTTTTTGATCTTAAAGAGTCTAATAACTCAGTACAGATCAAAACACAAAAGCACCAAATGTCCGCTGCAAAATTATTTGTATGCCTAAATGGTTACATTCCATTTTTGTTTTCTGAATTTAAAAATATTATCAAACCTCAGCGCGGACAGGTTGTGGTTACAGAGCCCTTGCCGGCTTTTGTAAAAGGCCCGTGCTATCTGACTAAACATTTATGCTACTTCCGCCAACTACCTACTGGTGAATTATTAGTAGGTGGTTTCCGTAATCATGACATAGAAGCCGAAAACACCGCCTTAGATGAATCAACTGATAAAATTCAAAGTGCCTTAACCGAGTTTGTACAAAACTATTTCCAAAATACTAAGAGTGTAAAAATAAATTACCGCTGGAGCGGCATTATGGGCTTTTCAGATGATGCACAGATGATTATCGGTAAACATCCAAAATATAATAATATTCATTTAATGGCAGGATGCTCAGGGCACGGAATGGGGCTCAGCTTTAACTCAGCCCGTGTGATGGTAGAAAACTCTGAAGGCACAGAGCTTCCAAACCATCTTAATATCAACAGAATTACTTTTTCTTAGATTTTTTAGTTTTTTCAGGAGCCGCTGCCGGAGCAGACTCAACTGGAGCTGGTTCGGCAACTACAGGTGCCTCTTCACGTTCCCAGACTTGAGTGCGACCTAACAAAGAAAAACCGATAAATCCACGTAATTTCAATTTTTTACCGTCTTCAATTAACTCAATTTTACAAGAGTAAGTTTTACCGTTTTTAGGATCTAAAATTTCGCCGCCAGACCATTTGGTTTCTGAATCTTTTTTAAGACCATTTAAAATCTGCATTCCTAAAATAAACTGATCTTTTTTGTCGCCTGAACACTTATCGCATTTAGGATTTTGATCTTCAGTTTCAGCTCTGAAAAGTTTTTCGATTTTACCGAATAAAACGCCGTCCTTTTCAAAAATTTCTACGATTGATTTAGGTTTTTTAGTTTCATCATCTATAGTAGTCCATCTACCTACCGGAGAAGATTGCGCCCATATACTTAAAGAAATACCTGTTGTTAACAAAAATGACATCAATTTCATAAATACCCTCTTACTTTGGTTAATTAAACTTTTCACAGTTTTTTGTATAGTATTCCAAGTTTACAAAGTAAATGTTATCTTTTTCAACTGTTAGCCTGAATCTTCTCTTTTCAAAAGACTCGTTTTGGTATTTTTCGCTGATTTCCGTACTTGAAATGCCATAACTGGCCACACTTTTAACTTTTTGCTGAGCTTCGCCCTGGCAATTCACAGTGAAGTTTGCGCTGTCCAACTGGCATTTATCTTTAGGCCAAGAAAATGTAAACGCATCGCCCAGGTCCATTAAATCCTCAGCCTGCATTTTATTAAAAGACAGATTAAATGCCGAAGCCGGAGTTGAAAACTGCGGCATAAACTGATAACCGCCGGCATTAACGACTAAAACTTCTATATTTTTTTCTTTAACTAATACTTGAACGCGGGTTTCACGCAAAGATGGGATACATCTGAAACCTTCGTAGGCAAAAGACCACTGCGAAAATAATAAAATAAGTGCAATTAATTTCATAAAACTTTTTCCATAATTAATTTAATCGGCCGGTCTTTACTTGCAACTGTACCTACAATTTCAAAACCGTGTTTCAGGTTAAGCGCGATCATTTCGGGAAATTTATTTCTTGTATGTGTAAGAATTTTTTTAAATTTTTTATCAACACACCATTGATGTTGCATGCGCATCAATTCAGAAGCTACTCCTAAGCTGCGATAAGCGGGCAAAACACCGCCGAGCCAAGAATAAAACATGTATTGGTCGCGTACATAGCCTAATTTAAATCCAACTAAATTTTTACTCTCATAAACTAACACAGCAAAAAACTGAGTATGAGTTTCAATGACCGATTTAACTTTTACCAGATCCATGGCTTTGCCAAATGCCTGTTGGTAAACCACGGCCACCTGCTGCAAAGTAGTTTCATCAATTGTGTTCAGTGTTTTAAACTCAAACTGCACTTTTTCAAAACGAGGACGCTTTACACCATTGAGCTCGATGTCTTCAAAAAACATATCTTTAGGTCTTACCCACATACGGCCATGATTATTTTCATAAAGAGTTTCGTATAGAGCCATCTCTTCAAGAGTTTCAGAGTGGCGTACAACACCGATATATTTATAAGGTTTATTTTTATAATGACGGTAAAATCTTAAATTATTGTTGTTACTCATGCATTCATATCTAGCTTTTTCATCAGTAAAATCCAACTGACAAAAACAATTACCGCGGCGATTAAATACGGCAATCCCACAAAGCTAAACGAACTGTGCCCGCTAACCACCCAATCAAAAGATTTAGAGTACAGTAAGGGTGCTATAATGCTTGTTATACTCGTTATAGAAACAAGCCCGCCCTGTAACTCGCCTTGTCGGTCTGCAGCCACTTGTTTGGTCATTATAGACTGCAAACAAGGGTTAGCCATAGCTGACAAACAGGTGCCGAGTATGATGGCATACATCATCCAACCCTGAGGAGCTGAGGCATAAAGCAAAAAACCGAAAGCACTAAAGAATAATCCCACTTTAAGCGATTTGTATTCACCCCAAATCGGCACTAACTTTTTTGTGAGAAGTGCTTGGCTTGCTCCATACACAATCCCCACAAAACTCAGAGATAAACCCACCTGCCATGAGGTCCATGAAAATTTATACTCAGTATACAGAGTCCAAATACTCGGATGCACCTGGCCCGCCAAAAACATGAGGGCATAAGTAACTAAAAATATAATCAAATGCTTCTGAGAAAATAACTTATTCAGTGATGAAAACGGATTAAGTTTTTTAATTTCAATTTTTCTACGGTGTTCAACCGGCAAAGATTCCGGCAAAATAAAATAGCCGAAAATAAAATTGAGCAAATTCAGCACGGCGGCAGCAATAAATGGCGCTACCGGATTAATATGCCCCATAACTCCTCCGAGCAATGGCCCTGCCACAAAACCAATTCCGAAAGCAGCTCCCACAAGACCAAAATTCGCAGACCTGTTAGTGTCATCAGATACATCAGCCATATAAGAATTAACAACAGTTAAACTCGCGCCTGTTAACCCAGAAATAATCCGGCCGATAAATAACAAGGGTAAAGTTCCGGCAAAAGCCATAAACAAATAATCCAAAGCTGCGCCCAACAGCGAACACAGCAAAACTGGTCGGCGCCCATAGCGGTCTGAAAGACTTCCCAGCACCGGCGAAGCAAAAAACTGCATCAGCGCGTAGATCGCCACAAAATAGCCGAAGTAATTATTAACCAATTCTTGCGAACTCACAAAGCGACGAATGACGTCAGGTAAAACGGGAATAATCAGACCTATACCCATCATATCAAGAACAGCAGTAATAAAAATAAATTGTACGGATTTGGTGGTGGCTTTCTGACTCATGGGTTAAAGATTTAAGGAGCTCAAGGTCAAAGTCAATGTTGCATTTGCATTCCACCCAAAAATTGCTAGTGTCGAATGCAGAGGGGTCCATATGAAAAATTTAATTTATACTTTAGTGTTTTTAATTTCAGCTTCGATAGCTCAGGCTGCAGATGTAAATGCAATCTGCTACACCGCTGTTGGCGGAACAACAACATTTGTTATTAAAACGGAAGACTCAAAAGTTAATTTCGAAGTTTTTAACCATAACGGTGGCGGCTACGCTCCGTTCTGGAGCAATATCGTAGTACCTAATGACTTAACTATTTTATCTAAAAAAGCTGAAATCATTAAACAATTGGATAGAGGCTTTAAAACATCTTGGACGACAGATCAATGTAAATGGACCGACAAAAGAAAATTCGCTTGTATGGGTTCAACTGAACCTATCAACGTTAATGGTTTAGAAATTGAACCCTGGGCCGTATATACCTCTGTAGTTAATGACTCAAGCTTTGCCGGTGATTACGAATACATCGACATGACTGTTAGCTTTGAAGCTAATAAAGAATCTTTAAACTACACCATGAGATACCAAGCCGATGAGTGCATCGTTCAAGAAGAAAAAATTAACGAAAAGACTTTAAAAGAAAAAAATCTAAAAAGTAGACTGAAAAATAGACAATAAAACCACAATTATTCTTAAAATGAGACAGTCTTCATTTAAAATATAAAAAAGCTTCTCATTTAGTTAGCCCGCTTTTAGTCCGATATTTATAGTATGAAACAATGGGTAGTTAAGCTATTAGAGCAATTAGACATTTCATTTAAAAACAATGAGCAAAATCCTAAAGATACGCCTTTAATCAGCGAAGATAAGGCTACCTTGATCTATATGATAGATGTGTACAACAAACACCTCTTCGAAGTGGAAAAGCACAACCTACGCAAGGTACGCGAAAAACTCGACACCATGGCAAAAAATCTAGTAAATCCTGACCCAAAGGAAACAGAAAAAACTCTATTCGAAATACGTCAGTTTTTTTCAAGTTACCGCATTGATGAATATTCTTATGTGCAAAATACTTTCGATGATTTCAAACGAATAGTTTGGGATTTTGCAGACCAGCTCAGTGAAGATATGCAATTTGAAAATAATAAAGAAAAACAACTCGGCACACATTTAAAGGATTTAAAAGAAGCTGTCGAAGCTAATTCCATAGAGTCTCTGCGTGCGAAATCACGCGAATTTATTAATTCTTATGTTGAATATCAAACTCAGAAAAACGAGCTTCGCAACAAACGTATTCAAAGCACCAAGAAAAATCTGGATGTAGTTAAAAAGCAGTTGATGGAAGCCAACAATAGTTTAAACGTGGATCACTTAACATCTGCCAGCAACCGTAAGAGCTTTGATGAGTACATCAAAAAAATCGTGCAGATGAATGCCCTCAATAAAGTGCCTGTCAGTATTATTATGCTAGATATCGACTTCTTTAAAAAAATTAACGATTCCTATGGTCACGATATCGGTGACTTCGTTTTGCAAGAGTGTGTAAAAACACTTAAAAAAGTTTTCTACAAAGAAGATGAAATGGTGGCCCGCATCGGTGGCGAAGAATTCGTTGTGGTTCTACCTAATCACTCAATTGAACATGCTGTGGTGCGAGCTGAAGAAGTTCAGAAGCTTATCCGCAACGAAGCCTTCATTCAGGGTAGTATCGATATTCGTTTTACCGTTTCAATGGGCATCGCCCAGCTATTTGAGGAAGAAAATTCTTCGGACTGGTTAAAGCGCGCAGATCTAGCATTGTATCAATCTAAGAACTCAGGTCGAAATAAATACACAATCGCTGGGAAGCTCCTTAAACAACCTAAATCCGCCTAAATTCTTTTACACCCCTGCCTAAAACCTCACACTGTCTAAGGATTTGTATACAGGTTACACCTTAGACAGTTGCCTACTCCAAAATATCTCATTTTAACGCTGGCCCATAGGTTGCTTTAGCTTAAGTCACCAGCATCCGGCATCAGCAACATCGAAAAAATACAAATTTAAATCTTGGGGGCAAGATGAACAACAAATTCATTTTAGGTACAGCTTTGCTTTTTTCACAAATAAGTGAAGCTGCAATCAACAAAAGTGCGGCTCTTAATTTTAAACCAAACAAAATAGTAATCGCAGTAATTGATACAGGCGTTGATATTAATCACCGTGATTTAAAAAATATTATTTGGACTAATCCCGGCGAAACAGGAAAAGATATTTTTGGCCGCGATAAATCCACTAATGGTATAGATGATGATGGCAATGGATATGCCGACGACCTCCATGGATGGAATTTTGTTAATAATTCAAATGATGTTTCCGATAGCCATGGGCACGGTACTCATATTGCGGGGATAATTCAAAAAGAGTATCGGAAACACACGCCAAGCAGCACGTCGCCACCACCAGCACGTTTAATGGTTCTTAAATACTACAGCCCCGATGCACAAGATTCTGAAAATGTACTTAATACAGTTAGAGCAATTGAATACGCCAATAGAATGGAGGCCAATATTATTAATTATTCCGGCGGCGGCGGTAGCGCTTTCACCCGAGAATATAAGGCCATAGAGAAATCTATGCAGAAAAATATTCTGTTTATTGCAGCCGCCGGCAATAATAACTCCAACACGGATAATAAAAAATATTATCCGGCCAGCTATGAGCTAGATAATATTATCTCGGTGGCCGCTACTGATAACGATGGCGAATTCGTTTCTTTTAGTAATTACGGACAAAAATCGATTGATATAGCAGCCCCCGGTAAGATGATTTACTCAGCCTTGCCTAACAACAACTATGGTTTCATGAGTGGCACGTCACAAGCTACCGCCTATGTGACCGGGGTGGCTGCGAGTTTAATAGCTAAAAGTACGAGTCCATTAAAAACACAAGAAGTGCTGATTGACCTGCTCGCCACCAGTAAGTTCAGTAAATCTCTGAAGGGTAAGACTAAGTTCCAACTGGCTATGGTAAAATAGGCTAATAACGCAGCTTTGCGTTGCTTTTATCAGCAATCCACCACTGGAGCCATTTTGCGCGGGTTTGCGCGCAACGTCTTATTTAGATTATTTTTAAGTTATTGCTATTTTTATATTGCAACACTCTAAATATTTAATACGCTTACACCCCAGAGGGGACATCTTATGAAACAATTCTTAAAAGCATTTATCGCAGTTACTGTACTAGGTTCTATGGCTTACGCAAAAAGCACATTGATCAATCCGGACTTTGCTCGTCAATTAGCAAATCCAACGACATACAAGTTCAATAAAAAAGCTCAAGAGAGCATTTGTGGTGCAAACCAGTTACAACACGTGAGCGAGTACGATGGTTCTCGTGGTCAACCAGTTGAGTTTGTTGCTAAATACGAACAGGCTGTTGCTGCGTTAGCTTACGGAACAGTTCCAAACACTAGCAAATACTGCTCAGGCATAATGATCAGCGAAGATTTATTCTTAACAGCTTCTCACTGTATCGATTCAGGTATTTTAAATGAATTCGCAGTTTTCAATTACCAAAAAACTCGTGGTTCAACTGATTTAGCGGCTTCAGAACACTTCAAAATTACTGAAGTTGTTGAAAAAGGTCTTAACGATCTAGATTACGCAATCATCAGAATTGATGGCAAACCAGGTTTAAAATACGGTTTCACCAAAATCAATATAGCTGAAGTTGCCATCGGTAACGTATTAACAATCATTCAACATCCAAGCGGAAAACCTAAAATGGTAGACGTTGGTACAAAATTAACTAACGACGACGACTACTTCCGTTACGGCGACTTAGATACTGAACCAGGAAGCTCGGGTTCAGGAGTAATTGATCAAGACGGTTTTGTTGTTGGTGTTCACACTAATGGCGGCTGCTTCAACTCTGGCGGCTCTAACGCTGGTGTTTTAATGACTAAAATCGTTGCAGCATCTCCAACTATTCAAGCATTAACTAAATAATAATTTTAATTTAATTATTTTAAAAAAAGACGAACTGCAGAGTTCGTCTTTTTTATTTGTACTTTTATTACCCTTCAATCTCGCTTTTAACGCCAATAATTTGGACCTCATAAATTGCGATTAAGTTTTGAAGTTTTTTTCATACCTTCGACACCTCCTTATAACTCTATTCATTTAATCTTGAACACAACGAACTACTTAAAATTAAAGGAGTTAATACTGTACACGATTGTTAATTCTAAAGTCTTGTTTATAGCACCCTGATACGGCTTAAGTTATTTTCAGGATATTCATCTGATATGCTAATCTTAATGAATTTAGCTGAATACAAAATTAAACGGGCCAATTTAATATTAGAATCACCCAAATACCGTACAATTTGTTCAACATGTACTCAGCCGGATTTTGGATGCTACTGCAGTCATGTTCATAACTTTGATTCTAAAATCAGTTTCGTCATTTTAATTCATCCTATTGAGGTTAAGCGACGCATTGCCACCGGTCGAATGTCACATCTGTGTTTAAAAAATTCCCATCTAATCAAAGGGCAGAATTATACAGAAGACTCTCTGGTTAATGAGCTTATTCAAGATCCTGAGTATCACTCGGTAATGCTATACCCTGGAGTCAATTCAAAAAATTTATCATTGATGTTTGAACCCGAAAAAAAGAATTTATTTCCGAGCAATAAAAAACTGCGCATTTTTGTTCTGGATGGAACTTGGGCCACAGCAAAAAAGATGATTCGCCAAAGTGAAAATTTAAAAGCACTCCCGCGCATTTGTTTTTCACCTGCAAAGCCCTCAAACTTCCGGGTGCGTAAACAGCCAAGTGCTCATTGCTACTCAACTATTGAAGCTATTCACCACACTATTGAACTCATAGGTGAATCACAGGATTTTGCCGTGCATCAGCGCGAACATGATAAATTAATTAATGTCTTTGATTATATGGTTGAACGTCAGCTTGGATTTATTCGCGAAAGTAATCTCAACTTACGCGAAGCTTCTTACCGCCGAGAAGGCCAAAAGAAAATTTCCTGAAAACTTAAGCGCCTAACTGCCGCAGCTTAAATCAAAACCTGAATAAGTATGTGGCTTCGGCTTCCACTCGGGACGAGAGCATTTTAGTTTTCTTAAAGCTGTTTCCGCCGCAGCTCGTTTTTCAGGTGGCATGTCCATTCTGGAAAGCGCTGCACTCATTTTTTCAAACTCAGCTAAGCTTAGAGGTTTAGCTTCGCCCTTCAGAACTTCGTCTAAGCGGTTTCTCATTCCCTTAAATTCATTGATCGCATCTGTTTCCAGTGTTCTCTGACGTTGTCTTGCTAATGCTTTGTCAAAATCGTCCATCCATTTTTCAAGTTCTGCTTTTTTCACCGGATCCTGAACAGAAGACAGAACACGCTCACGTGCGCCGCCTCTTAAGTTTCCATTGCCGTCGTAGCGGCCTTTAAATGCCATCTCTTCAGCTTCAGTATTCACTTGTCTGACTTTAGAAGCATCGCGAGTTACCTGCTTCCAATCATTTCCAACAATTGAATCCAGATACTTCAAGTCGTCTTGTAAAAGCGCACCGGATTTGCTTTGACGTTTGAAAGCATCGTAAACAGTTTTGGCATCAGCATAATCTGTTGCTGCTTTTCCGTAAAAAAGTTTAGGGTTAAAATCTTTACTGTTTGGATCCATAGCAGAATTCATCCAAACTCCGCCCTTTCCAGGTGGAGCCTTAGCTTCTCTGAGAATTTGAATATCACTAAGATTTTCTTCCTGAATACGTTTAATCACAGATTCAGGCTTGATATGCACACTATTATCCACCAATACATCGGCCGCTTCTTTGTCTACTTTCTGACGGAAAAGTTTTCCTGAATAAGAAGAGGCATCAACTTGATCCCCTGCCGGTTTTCTTATTGTGGAATCAATAGGTTTAGCTGGAGTCGCCGGAATAAATTCTGTTGGTTTAAGCGCAGCCGGCTGAGCTCTTGGTTTTAAATCGGCTATATCTACATTTTCAAAACGCTCAACTTGTTTTCCACGGTTTACATGGCCTACGCGCGTTTCAGTTTCAGTGTATTTTACTTCCACTTGCATACGGCCATTTTCTGCTTTAAAAGGTCCGCGTGAAATTTCACCGCTTATTTCATCTTTAGTTCCGAAACCAACGCGAGTTCCAGGTTTTGCATCGGCTTCTTTAAAACCATAGCCATTTAACCCTGGTTCGGCAGGAGGTCTCTGCATAATTTCAGCTGCACTTGGTCCTTGCGCTACAGGCTTTGGGGGCAACTTCGAAGGTTTTAATTCATCAACAATAACATTTTCAATTATATCTTCTCTTTGGCCACGTTTAAGATGGCCCGGAGTTGTAATAACATCACCCTTGTATGTAATCTGAACTTCCAATTTTCCACTGTTGCCTACAAACGGCGTTGAGCTAATTTCTACTTCTTTTCCGTTAACACCTATTGAAGCCTGCTTGCCCGGAACCATATCTTTTCCAGCAAAGCCTTGCTTGTTCACTGTCGGAATTTCATGAGTAATAACTGGATCACTTTTAATTACAATTTCAGAAGCGGGCTTAGGTCCAACAGGAGCTGTTGATGATTTAATTTCTTTTACTGCAACATTTTCATATTCATAAACCGGCTTACCTTGATTTACATGCCCAGGTCTTGTTTCTACTCCGACCTGATATTTTACCTGAACTTCAAGATTTCCACCGTTACCAATAAAAGGTTGTGAAGAAACTTCGCCGGATTTATTATTTACGCCCGAAGTTACTTTTCTTCCTTCTTTTAAATCACTAACCGGAACTCCATAAGGATTAACTTCCAATGGTGCCACAGGTTTTGGAGCTGCTACCAGAACTTCAGATTTCTTACCAAGAACTGCATTTTTTCCTAATGCCATATTACCATTTGCAAAACCTTGAGATTTTTGCGGTGAAGGCGTAACTATATTAGATGCTGTTGAAGGCACTGGAGCCTCAACTTTTGAACTTGGTTTTGGTAATGCAATGGTCGCGTCCGGATCAAAATCAGGCTTGACCACAGGCGCGCGAGAAGCAACTGGCTTTAAATCACCAACTGAAACAACTTTTCTTGCAACACTTCCGCCCTGTTCAAAAAGAACAACGGCTTTACCCTCTGAAATACTTAAAATCTTACCATCAGAGCGTGAGCCATCACTTCTCGGAAAACTCACGGTTGCATCAGGTTTAATGAAACTTGGTTTCAGATCTTCCACCGGAACTAATTTATTTTTTATCTGCCCGCCCTCTTCAAAAAGAACAACGGCTTTACCATTTGTAATACTAAGAACTTCGCCCGGCGTAGTTGATCCGTTGCTGCGTGGAATATCCACTGTTTGATGCACAGAAACCGTAGAGTGGCTAGCTGCAGGTAAATCTTTTAACGGCGCACTTACTTTTAATTCACTTATAGAAACTTTTTTACGAAGTTGCTTGCCGCCTTCTTCAAAAAGAACAACGGCATCTTGTCCGTTAACCGCTAAAACTTCGCCTATTGAACGGCTACCATCAGATCGTGGGAAGCTCACTTGTGCTTTAGGCTGAACAAAACTAGGTTTAAGATCGGTCAAAGAAACAATTTTATCTTTAAGCTTTCCGCCTTCTTCAAATGTGACTACGGCTTTATTGCCCTCAACTCTAACAATCTGTCCTGGAGTCGATCCACCATTCGTACGAGGAATGTCCACTGTAGAGTTTACTTTCAAAGAAGGATCCACTGTCACAACAGGTTTAGACACTACTACCGGTGCTGGAGGAGCTACGCCAATTTCTTTTTCTGCGGCTGCGATATAGGCTTTGTCTTTTTCAAGACGCACTCTTTGAGTAATAAGATCATCCTGTTTAGATTTAATAAAGCCTTCAATTTTAACCTGAGCTTGTTGTGGCGTAAGGCCTGGCTCGGTTTTAAATGTCAGCACGATAGGATTTTTTTTATCGGTTCCTGTAAGGTGAAGACTCCAAGAACCCATTTCAGGTTCATCACCTTTTGCTTTATATGTCTTATAAAATTTGATGTTATTCAGATCTTTCACATCACTTTTAGCAGAAACAAGTGCGGCTTCGGTTTCGCTAATAAAACCTTGGCGGCGCGTAACACTTGTTCGCATGTCGCCCATAGTGTTGGCAACCAATTTCGGATCTCTTGCTTTCATACCGCTTACTAAGGTTTGTTTGTTGGCAGCGAAGTCCACCGTGTGAGCTTTAATTTCATCAAGATAAAAATATTCTGCGTAAGAACCATGACCATCAACTTTCAGATCACCCGTTGCGGAAGAAACTTTTGCATCATCCAGACGACTGCGACTGCTATGCTTAACTTCGTGCATAGTTACAGCAAATTTTTTAGTTGGTTTTAAATTTGTATCTATAACAATTTTTCCGTCAACTTCTACACCATGAGCACTTTTAAGATCTGGGTGAGTATTCCCATCTTCGTAACGTATATCTCTTTTGGCCTCAGCTTTTTTCAAAGCAGCAGCTTGAGATTTTTTTAATTCTTCAGGTGACATTGCCTTTTTTAAATCTCTCTGTAAATTTTCTTCGGCTTGTTTTGCAATTGAACTTGCTGAAGGCTTTGCTACTTCTTTTGGTACTCGTAGTGGAATCGTAGCCTCTGGATCAAATTTACCTCCACCACTGTAACTAGCTAAGCCTTTATTAGTACCGCTGGCGCTTGAATTTGCAACTGGAACTGAATCTACAACCGGGGACTTAGCCGGAGCGGCTACAAATTTAGGTGCCGTCATATTTGATGAAGTTGTCGTTGCTATTGGAGCATTATTAACACTAGAAGCCGGCCCTCTTGAAGAAGGGGACATTGCAGTTTTTGAACCCGCTGTTGTTTCCACTTTAGCTACAATAGATTTATCTTGAACATTCGTTCTCACGCTAGCTGTGGCAGCTACTGTCTGCTTAGTAGCCTGAAGCTGCTGACCTTGCACAACGGGAGTTGGCGTTGGAGCTATTATTACTTTACCTGGCGCATTCACGACCGCAACTGGCGTAGGCGGAATATCGGCGACTACAGTTCGAGCCGGCGCCGATTGTGGCGCGGTTACTAGTGCTGGTTTAGCTCTTTGAGTAAGTGTATCGGCGACAGTATTAAGAGCTTCACGTATTTCACTTGAATTGTCAGGCTTTACCACTACGGGACTCGAAGGTAGATCTACTTTAGGAGCTTGTACTGTTGCGATTGGCTGAGTGCTGATTTCGACAGGTGCTGGTTTAGGAGAAGCCACCTGCGGGGCAACAGTTACTGGTGATGGAGTATTTGTAACAGCAGCTACAGGTGGAGGCTCTGGTGTAACCACGGGCTTAACGCTAGTCTGTTCATGTACTGGTGGAGTAGATGTATCTAATTTTGGTGGTACCGGCTCAACTTTAGATACAACTGCTTTTTCAGGTTCAACTTTTGCCACTGGGGCTTTTACTTCAGGCTTAACTTCGACTTTCGCAGTTACCGGAGGAGTCTCTTTTTTTGCAACCGAAGTTGGTTGAGGTTTATTAACTACCGCAGTTGTTTCCTTAGGTTTTACAGGAGGAGTAACTGCTTCAACTTTTTTAGCAGCATCTTTTGCAAGATTTACCGCTTTTTGGCTGCGAACAAGACCCGGAATTACAGCGGCATAAGGCAACACCCCGGGAGCACTCATCAATACGCTTATCAAACAATTATTTTCTTCTTCTCGTGCCTGTGAAAGATCTGACTGCGGATCAGAGCAGATGTTGTCTTTTGTTATTTCTGATTTCGTACTCAAATTTTTTAAAAGTTTTGTTTCTTTCGAACACTCATTATAAGCAGTTCTTAAGTCGTCTGTGGTGAGCGCCACATTCACACCAGTATTCGTAAGAGCCACTGCTCTTGAAACTTTACTAGCAGCATTAATCGCCCTTATACCACCCGTCGCAGCCGAACCAATACCTGCTGTAAGAACTGTAAGTACAGCGGCCTTGCCGCTATCTTCAATAATGTCTTTGGTTTTTTCGCGGTCTTCACCGCGGTCAAGCAGACATGATTCTGCTTCAAGATAAGTTTTCGCTTCACGGTCTCTCTGATCTCTACCATTAAAACGTGCAGCATCTTCAAGAGCTGGAAGTTTTCCCAAATCTGTTCTTATTTTTTTAAAATCACAAGGTGAACCATCAGAAGCCGTTTTAACTGAAGTCGAAAGACATCGGAAGTTTTCCAGATTATTTTTGTAGGTCGAAGCTAAAGACACACGATTAGCATTCAACTGATCTTTCATCGCGTCTTCTATTTTTGTTCCTGAAAAATCATAAAGCGCCGGGCCATTTCTACCCGCTTTTCGCTTGAGAGCTTTTTTATTAAAAGCATCGCCTCGCACCCAAGGCACTTCATTTTTTTTCAACTCTATGGCCTGAAGAAAGGGATCGCAGCCTTTGGCTTGAGCTCTCTGAGCATCGGTGTAACTGCGGCTGCTGCCTCCAGCAAATGCCTTAGCTATACAGGCACGATGAGCCGCTTCAAGATGTTCGATCAATTGCAGATTTTTTGCCGTTTTGGCTACCAAATTATCGAAACGCTTTTTCTTTTCTTTTTCTGAATTACAATTAAGGCCACCCTGTTTGTAATCCTGGCACTTTTTATGATTGGCCGGAAGCATTGGAGAACATTCAAGTCCGCTTAACATCCCTTTCGATTCAGGAAGAATTGAATCGTAATAAGCAACTTCATCTAAAATCGGCGAGTTAACATCCGCAATTCGCGCAGACGCTGCATAAAATCTGGTTTGAATGGCACTAGATTTTTCCGGTGGCAAAGCGCTGCAATCTTTCAGATAACGGTCCTGATAAGAAGAATGAATATCATTAGAAAATTTAGATTGTAAGTGCTGCCCCAGAGCCGCAGGATCTTTGAAGCTTGCTCCTGTGCCTTTGTTTTTCATGTAGTCTTGATAAGCTCTTACTGAGGACTGACAGGTTTTAGCTTCACTCTTAAAACTGAAACCCCAAGAACTTTTATCAGTAAAGTCATCTTCGACCCAGTTTTTTAAAATTGTTGGACAGTTTCCATCTACAGGTTTAAACGAACTTTTTGCAGAGCCGCCGCCACGGGCTGAACCACTACTACCGCCACCAGAGGATAGCTCTCCCGCCTGAACAACATATACTGGCAAAATAAAAAAAAGAAGAAACAACTTCATTCGGTTTCAGTCTCCAACACACTGGGGAATTTATCGGCAGAAAAACACATTTGGTTAAGAATTTTAATAGGTTACCTAATGAAATTATCAGTATGAGACACTCACATGAAAAAAGCAGGTCGCAGGTCCGGTGCTAACTCGTCCTACGTGCCGCATTAAAAAAAAGCATACTTGTAAATCAAATATTTAGATAGCATCAAACCAATGTTTTATTTACTCGTTTTTATGCCTTTTTCAAAACCAGCACTCACTTGGCCAGGACGGTTGGCCTAATTTGAATAAGCAAGATGCCCCTTTAGATCTATTGATGGTTACCTTACCGCCTGTTGGAGTACTTGCGCCACTGCTTGGCCCCGCGGTTGTTTTTGCTGCTGCGGAAGCGGCTGGTTACAAAGCCAAACAGATCGACTTTAATTTAGATTTTTTTTTAAAAAATCCAGATCCTATTGTGGCCGAATGGATTAATTTTGATAGTTATATTTCTAATAAATCTAAGCAGATAATGAAATTTTTAGAACCTTCAATTGAGGAATGGGTAACATTAATTAGTCAAGAAAACCCGCGCTGGGTTGGATTTTCTGTTTTCAGTTTTCGTTGTAAATTTATACTCGATAAAATTTTACCAATTTTAAAAAAACGTTGCCCACAAGTTAAAATAGCAGTGGGTGGCTCTGGAATAATTAATACCGATTACTTTGAGCAAATGCGACAGCAAGAAATGATCGCCGCATACGTAACCGGTGAAGGCGAAGAGGCTATTGTTAATATATTAAAAAACAATTTAGATGCGCCGGGAATTAACAACAACCCTCCAACGCAAATAGCGGACTTAAATTCTATTGAGATCGCAAATTACAGAGGGCTAAAAATCGAAGAATATGGAAAAGTAGGCCTACGAAAAAGCAAACCTCTATCACAAAAATACAATATTTTTTACGTTGAAGCTAGTCGCGGCTGTGTACGAAAATGTAGTTTTTGTGATGTACCGTTTATGAAAAGTGGTTTCAGATACAGGTCTACTGAAAGTATAATGAAAGAAATTAATCAGCTCGTAGTCGAACATCAGGCTAATGTAATCTATTTTGTTGATAGTCTTGTGAATGGCTCCCTTAGGCAGCTCAAGGAACTTTGCACTGCGTTTACCGACCTAAAACAAAATGAAAAAAAATCACTATCCTGGATGGGTTACTTTATTGTACGAGGTGAAAAAAGT
This sequence comes from bacterium, assembly GCA_019752925.1. Taxonomy (GTDB): domain Bacteria; phylum Bdellovibrionota; class Bdellovibrionia; order Bdellovibrionales; family Bdellovibrionaceae; genus Pseudobdellovibrio. The sequence goes on along the minus strand of JAIELP010000006.1, from coordinate 227,902 downwards.
TTTCCCACCGAAAATTTTGACATGTTAAAAAAATCGGGGGCCATCCAAATTAAACTTGGAATTGAAAGTGGTTCAGAAAAAGTCCGTAAGGATATGAATAAAAGCATTACAAACGAAGAAATAAATTACAACTTACGAGAATTTCGTCGTGTCGGAATAGATGTTTGTGGATTAATTATGATAGGATTTCCGACCGAAACCGAAGCTGATTATGAACAAACTAAAAAATTAATTATTGAAAACCAAGAAAGCTTTAAAAGTACCATGGGTGGCTTAAGTATAAGTTGGAAAGTTGGTATTAATGAGCACAAAAGTGATATTGGATTTAACCCTAAAAAATATGGCGTAAACTACGATGCTAATAACGAGTGGTACTCAGATAATGTAAACATATTAATAACCAGCAAAAGATATCTCGATATTTGCAATTTATGTGACCAATTAGGTTTGATTAACAAACAAAAATATTCTAAACAGCGCGTATTAGACGCCGTGGCTCAGTATGGTATATCTGAAAGTGATTTAGAATTAAGTGAAGAAACTCTAAAAAAAATGTACCTGAGCTATATCAACAAAGTAGTATGATACGGCTGTCCGAGCGCTTAACTATCGTATACGAAAATCTACTCCCACAAAAAGACGTGTGGGATATCTGTTGCGATCATGGCTATCTTGGAACCGCTGCATATAAAAGTGCAAATTTTTCAGATATATACTTTGTAGATCGCGTACCTACAATAATCGAAAAGTTAGAAATTAAATTTCAAAAATTTGTACTCAAAACAGATTCTGTTTCAAAAGCTTATTTTCTCTGCATACCCGGCCAAGACATAAGCACAGGCATTACTGGAACGGCCAGTATTACTGGCGTCGGAGGCTTAACAGCTTTTGAAATATTGCATGGTTTATCAGAAAAAAATTTTCTCACTGTAGATCGTCTTATTCTAGGTCCACACAGAGACGAAAAAAAACTTCTTGAATTGATTAAGAACTCTTCGAAGCTAAATCAATATCATTTGAAATCTGAATTCGAAATCGTAGAAAGCAATAAAAGTCGCAGCATTTTTATTTTAGATAGAATTCTTTAGTCTACACAAACACAAAATCAATAAATGGCATTTGTGTTTTTAAAATTTTGGCACAAGGTTAACTTAGAATCGATGTTGCAAATTGGCTAAGTAAAAATTAGTGCAAACAATAAATTACTCATTTACACTATTTTAATGAAATTGTTAAAGTTGGTACCCTTACTTTTATTAGGTTGTTTTTTACTATTTACTAATTGTTCAAAAAAAAAGAAAGATACTATAGATGCCTCTAGTTATCCTGATATCTCAACTGTATCCGCCACGCCTGCAACTCAATTCATAATTGACCCAAGTTTAATCGCAACTACAGCAATAGCTCGAACAATGCCTTTTTCTGGCTCTGCGTCGACTTGCTCACATGCAGGAGCCCATATTCACTTTCAAAAATCAGCATCCTCTTCCCTGGTCGATGTATTTTCACCTGTGAATGGCACAATTGGTCGAGTTGATAAGTGTTACATTGTGGGTTCTAGCGATAAGTATGAAATCAATATCTATTTTGCTAATAACGGTGGAAATGTTGTAAGCCTTTCGTTAAGCCTAGAACCATTCGGTGGTTTTTTATGCTCTGGAGGCAGCTCTGGAAGCGATAACGGTGCCTATCATAGCCATATTTTTGTTAACGAAGGAGATACGGTCACCGCTGGACAGCTTATTGCAAAAATGTTTGTACCTGCCGGAGCTGGCGACGATACACATATTCATTTTCACTTAAATACCGACTCCGTAGGCTTCTCATGCCCCAATATTTTCTCATCTGCAATTTCGTCTGTTTTTGATGATAAATTTTCATCAACTGGATGCAGCGGAGGAGCTTATCCTGAAGGTGGATTGTGTTCACAACCCGGAACAAATGAAAACCTCACAACACTAGATTAAATCTGTCTATTTTAAAATACGACAAAAAAGGCTGTGAAATCTCACAGGGCGCCAAAGCAAGAGAACTTAATCTATGACCAAATACTTTTCCTGTATTGTCTCGACCTAAAGTTACGCCCTCAGAACTAAGCTTTGTGTAAAGGACAAATAACTAATCGAGGTCTTTTATATACTTAATTGTACACTCATCGCATCCAGTACAATTTTGAAGATTTTTATGAAAGGTCTCAATTTTTTCATAGCCACTTCTATCAGCTACTGCGCATGACTTACTATTCCAAACTTGGCAGTGCAAAATAATCTTTTTAAAACCTATTCGAGAAAGCTCAGATTCAATTAAGACCAATGCCTTTGTGGCCCACCCTTGCCCAGTGTGCACATAGTTTAAACCAAAACCAACTTCACAAGACATAGAATTCCAGTCAAAATCAAAGATATGAATTGTACCTATGTGTTCATTTTTAGATTTAAAAATTAAATACCCGTACTCTTCTGAGTCTTTCCCATTACATGCGTTCATATAGTCTTCAAGCTCTTGCAGACTATTAATCCCGGGCCAGATACCTGTTCGTTTCGGATGCGAACGATCTTCTAAAATTGAAGACCAGAGAATCTTCTGATTTAAAACAGAAAACTCCTCTAAGTAAAAATCTGCAGCGTGAATTTTAGTGTTAAATTTATTTTTCATAGAACTATAACTACCCATACATGTTCATCAGTAATTCCAGATATTTGCCGACTTGCCAACAACAAATACATCCATTCAGACTAAACCAGCCTACTAAAAAATAGTTAATCTATCACTTTTATATTTGGATTATCTGGTGTTGCTCGCTCATGAAGTATGTCCTCCAGAAAGCGTACTACCTGTTTTTCATTATATTCTGAAGGAATATAAATATCGTTTGATCGAGATTTTTTACCCTCTCCAACTTCATATACGACCCAAATTTCATTTTCACGTTTAATTTCAAGTAACTTGCCGTAAGAATTTAGTTTCATAAAAATAGTATCTCCTGAAATCTGTATTAGCTAAATACTGGGTAAAAGGAAAAGGTACGCCGTACATTTCAGAATCAATAATTACAGATAGTTATGAGATTGCCAACTACAAGTAGCTACTTTAGCCTTATCCAATGCATTCAAAAAAACAAGGAACTCTCATCGTCTTTTCAGGTTTGCCAGCAAGTGGCAAAACAACTCTCGCCACTATGCTAGCGACTCATCTTCAAGCCACATATCTGAGAATGGATGCTATAGTTCTTGGTATAAAATCTGATAATCACTCACCTGAATTGCCAGAAAAATGCTACCGAGTCGCTAGATCTTTGGCTTCAGTTAATTTACAGATCGGCAATACCGTTATCACCGATTCGATTAACCCGAGCAACCAGTTAAGAGACGAGTGGACCGAGTTGGCAAAAACTCTTGAAGCGAAACTATTGCATATAGAAATTGTCTGCACTTCGCAAAAAGAACACCAGCAGCGATTAAAAGATAGAACTACTGCTTTATTAGGGTTGAAAGATCCTACTTGGCAGGAAATACAAGAAATTGAATATCATCAATGGAATCAAGAAAGAATTCTAATTGAAACCGCTGGAAAAACCGTTGAGACTTCTTTCGAGGAAATACTTTCTGCATTAAAATAAACCTAATTAGAAATAAGTTTTATTAATTCTTTCTTTGTCTTTTTCGCTTAGACCTTGTCTTGGATTCACCATTTCTCCGTCAATTTTTGATTTCATTGTAGTTTGTCCATTTGCAGAAAACATTGTTTGTGGATAGATCATAATTGATTCGAAATCAAATTTCGATAATCCGCTTACTTTCATCAAAGAAGTTGAAAATTTTTCGAAATTTATAGTAAATCTCGAATCGATATTGGCCCAAACAATATCTATATAGGCATCTCGGTCTGCTCGATTTTGTTCATGTATAAAACCTAGCGCGTGCATAATCTCATGAGCTATATCATGCGCTGAACAGGCATCGGCTAAAAATATTGGCTGCTTGCCACCAATATAACCCAAATAAGATTTACACGTCCCTTGTCCTTTTTGAAAAACAAGGACATCTTCTTGATTAACATGTGTAACAAAATGAACATTAGTCCCAGAAAAATAGGCCAACGCTTCGGTCACTCGCTCTGGATTTGGTAAATTTGGTTGAACATATACCGGAATCTCAGTCGTTGGCCAAATTTTTAGAGGTGGCTCACGAACAGAGCCTGATAAACTTTTTAATAACTTATCTCGGGGCACTTCACCTATAATTATATCACCCTGAACTACAGCTAGCCCATCGTCAATTGTGTAAGTCAAAAGGCTCTGTTCAGCTAGTTTTTCTCTCTGTGTAATTTCAATTGATGGCCCCGAAGCGGCCAAATCGTTTGCCTTATTCTGTTGAATAACTTCTGCAGACTTTGATTGAAACTCATTTTCATCTACATTCTTTTTAACAGAAACCACAGAATTAATATTTTTTTCGTTATTCTGGTTAGAGCTATCTGAAGTAGACACGTCTTCAATATTATTAGTTTGATGGTCTCGATTAAAAAAATAAACCAATATCAATAAAACCAAAGTCAGAATAATAATTTTTTTCAAATCAATTCTCATAATTCAAATAATCGAACTGGCGTGACTATTCCACCTAAAAAGTTAATAATTCCAAACAGTTCATTGCACGCAAATAACAATTCACTACTCTATTTTAAAACTATGTATCCCGCTGCTGATAATAGCAAAACAACGATAGCCAATACAAATTCAGATCCCAAAACCCAGTTCCAAGGGTTTACAGGTTCTTTTTCTTCAGAAGGTTCAATTTTTTTTTCATCTGACATACTTCGATTTCCTTTACTTTAAAATGGGGAAAAGGTACGGCGTACATTTAAAATGGTAGGGGCGCAGGGACTTGAACCCCGGATCCTCCGGTTATGAGCCGGATGCTTTAACCAACTAAGCTACACCCCCACGTTGGTCAGAAATTAAAGTAAGGCTACCAAACCCACCCAGAGAGATCAATAAAAACCATTTGTATGACTCTGTTATCATTGATTTAAATACACACAATTTAAACGAGTTCTGAAAATAAAAAAGGAGAGTTTCCTCTCCTTTTTTATTTTCAGCTGTTTGAGCTTTAAATTGTGTGTATTTAAATCAATGACCTAGCTATCAACAAAGGTTTTAAGCTTGTTCGATCTGCTAGGGTGGCGAAGCTTACGTAACGCTTTAGCCTCAATCTGACGAATACGCTCACGGGTAACGTTAAAGTCCTGACCCACCTCTTCCAAAGTGTGATCCGACTCTTCACCAATACCAAAACGCATACGAAGAACTTTTTCCTCACGTGGAGTTAAAGTCGAAAGTACACGGCGAGTTTGCTCAGCTAAGTTTAAGTTTACAATCGCTTCGGCCGGATTGATCACTTTTTTATCTTCAATAAAATCTCCTAAGTGAGAATCTTCTTCTTCACCCACTGGAGTTTCTAAGCTGATTGGTTCTTTTGCAATTTTTAATACTTTGCGAACTTTATCTACCGGCATGTCCATTTTGTCTGCGATTTCTTCCGGAGTGGCTTCACGGCCTAATTCCTGAATTAATAAACGCTGCGTACGAACAAGCTTGTTGATAGTTTCGATCATATGCACCGGAATACGTATAGTACGGGCCTGATCGGCGATAGCGCGTGTGATCGCCTGACGAATCCACCACGTGGCATAAGTCGAGAATTTGAAACCACGACGGTATTCAAACTTATCAACGGCTTTCATTAAACCTATGTTACCTTCTTGAATTAAATCTAAGAATTGTAAACCACGGTTAGTATATTTTTTTGCAATAGAAACAACGAGACGTAAATTGGCTTCAACTAATTCAGACTTAGCAAGGTCAGCTTCGCGCTCACCTTTCCAGATAGCTGTATAAGTTTCTTGAATCCACTTGAAGTTCATCGCTGTATCTTCATGTAAACGTTTTAAACGAACTTCAGCTTCTTGCGCCTGAATTACATAAGAACGGAAACGACCGAAAGATAGGCCCGTATCGCGGGTCATTTTCGTTAATTCTTTTTCATTTGTTTCAACTAATTTTAAACGTTCAACTAAAGCATTTACGTCTTTAGAGAAAGTTTTTTCCATACCATCTTTAATACGGCGGCGTAATGTACTCATGCGGTTTACTAAGTTTTTAAACTTAATAACAACACGGTTGATGGTTTTACGGTTGAAGTTGATCGATTCAAAGTTAGCCATCAACTCTTGGTTGAGAACTTTTAAATCATCCATAACTTTTGTACGTGCTGCTGCATTTAAACCTTCATCACGCAATTGTGTGAAATGCTTTTCAGTAGCTGCTTGGTACTTAGTTACAATATTCATCAATTGATGAATTTTTTCGATATATTCTTTTTCGTCGTATTGAGTGTCTTCGTCTTCTAAACCGCGGAAGATCGATTTAACTTTAATACGGCCCTGATCTAAACGCTGACCTAAATTGATAATTTCAAATGTACCTAATGGCGATAATAACATAGAACGAACGATCTCACGCTCACCGCGCTCGATACGTTTAGCAATTTCAACTTCACCATCACGAGTTAATAAAGAAACCGAACCCATTTTACGTAAGTATAAACGTACCGGGTCGCTGCCTTTAACATCTTCACCGGTTGCTACGTCTTCGTCGTCTTCGTCTTCTTCTTTATCTACTTCTGATAAGAACTCTTCTTTTTCATCTGATTTAGCTGCCTCTGTGTGCTCAGTAATAACCACACCATTAGCTTCTAACGACTGCATGAACGCATCTAACACAGCGATAGCAACAACTTCAGCCGGTAAGCTTTCATTGATCTCTTCGATTGTTACGCGACCTTTTTCTTTTTGCAGCTTAAGAAGCTTCTGAACTTCTTCTTTGGCCAGAGCTTCTTGTTCAGGAAGCGAAAGAACTTTTGTTTCTTTAGAATTTTTTTCTGCCATTTAACCTACCGTCTATAAAATTTAAAAAATAAAAAATTAATTTTTGTCCGTTTTGTTTAAAGAAATTCTGTTTCTTTGCAGATCATCAATTTCTTTTAACTTCTCGGTATCGTTTTTATTGATCCCAAGCGCAATTCGTTTTGCTTGGTCTTTTAAAAACGTCTGCTGAATGCGTTTACAACAATCCATGATCATTTTATTCTCTTTTTCAGCGTCAAAATCTTCTGCGCCAATTAGAGAGTTCGAGAACAAGAGTTCAGGACGATCAACATACTCAATCAGTAGACTGGTTAACTTATCAAATTTATTTGCGTCTTGTCTATAAACTTGCTCAGCTTTTTCCATCAAACTTTTCACACCTAAGTGAGCGATTTGGCTCAAGATTTGCTGACCGAGCACCACTTCAAAATTGGCACGACTCTTGAGTGAAAGTTGCAACAATAAAGACTCGGCCTGCGAAGCGCCTGATATCAAAAATAACGGCTTCTTAGGCTCTGGTGGAGCAGTTTTTTGAGTATCTGCTCCAGTTGCAGCAGGTACAGCTGTCCCCTCATTGGGGCTTCTTCTCTGGTAATCACGATTGGAATTATTAGAAGTTAGTGATGAACGCACCCAATCAAGACCCACATTCATACGGTGAGAAAGCTCCTGAGCGTATAAACTTTTTAGCCTGTTGTCGGGAATTGCATCAAAAACAGGTCTTACGAGGTCCATCAACTTCACTTTTTGTGAGGCTTCCCCTTTATAATCACTCATCCACATTTGCAAAACCATATTAAACAATTCCGGACTTGAATCAATTTTCTGTTTTAAGGCTTCCATTCCAAATTTAGTAACATACTCGTCCGGATCTTTTGCATCCGTGAAACTCAATCCTTTTGGATACAAACCAGCTGCTAATAACAAAGGTAAACTTCTTTCTGCTGCTCTTTGACCAGCTTCATCGCTGTCAAAAAGCACTATTACGTTTGTCGTCAGTCGTTTGATGAGTTTGGCGTGCTCGGCGGTTAGCGCAGTGCCCATACTTGCCGCCACATTCCGCAAACCCGCTTGGAATAAGGAAACCAGATCCATATAACCCTCAACGATAATAACAGCGTCCTCAGATCGAATATATTTAGCCGTATGAGCTAAACCATAAAGCACCTTACTTTTATTAAACACAGGAGTTTCAGGGCTGTTTAAATATTTAGGCTCACCTTGGTCATGTATACGGCCACCAAAAGCCAAAACTTCCTGAGTAGGAGATAAAATCGGAAACATTAAACGGTCACGGAATAAATCAAAATGTCCGTTACCTTCTTTGCGGGCTTTAACTAAACGCGCTTCTTCAGCTAAGGTCGCAGGAACTTTATTGCGGTGTAAGTGGTTGGCTAAACCTTCCCACTCCTCTGGCGCAAAACCTATTTGAAACTCTTCCAAAGTTTCAGGCTTTAATTTTCTTTTTTGAATATACGCACGAATCGGATGGTCATTTGAAGTACGTTTTAAAGTTTCACGGAAAAATTCCATCGCCATTTTGTTGGCGCGTAACATAGATTTTTTCTTATCCTGTTGCTCGTGATACTGATCGCTACCCTGCTCGCGAACCGGCTCCGGCAGCGGGATAGAGGCTCTTTCAGCTAAATACTCAATACCTTCCGGAAAACTCATACCGTTGTAGTCGCTTAAAAAACGAAATATATTTCCGCTCTTTTTACAACCAAAGCAATGATACACCTGTTTCGCTTCCGAAACAGAAAACGACGCAGTTTTTTCCGCGTGATCTGGAAACGGACAGCGGCCCATGTAGCCATTACCGCTTTGTTTTAGTTGAGTGTACTGCGAGATGATGTCGACTAAGTTGTTGGCTTCTTGCACTCGATCTACGAATTCCGGTGGATATCGCAACAGGCCTCCAAAAAATTAAAACCACAATCACGTGGTTTTAAAAGTTAATTACATAAATAATAAAAACTAATTAAGTTTAGACTTAATAGCTTCGCTGATCAGCTTGCCATCAGCAGAACCTGCAGTGCGCGCCTGCATTTCTTTCATAACCTTACCCATGTCTTTAACAGAAGTGGCGCCAGTAGCGGCGATCACTTCAACAACTAAAGCTTCAATTTGTTCTTTAGTCATCTGAGCGGGCAAGTAAGCCTCAAGAACTTTTAATTCAGCCGCTTCGTTATCAGCTAAATCATTACGTCCTGCAGCCGCAAATTGTTCGATTGATTCTTTTCTCTGCTTAACAAGTTTTTTTAACACACCCATAATATCATCTGCAGTGATAGGTGTTGGTCGAGAATCAATTTCTTTATTTTTAATCTGAGCGTTTAAAAATCTTAGAGTATTTAATTTTACAGTGTCTTTAGACACCATGGCCGACTTGATGTCGGCCAATATTTTTTCGCGAATTTCCACGACGGTGTTCTCCTTCATTGGAGCTAAGAGAGATTACTCTCCCCAGCTACGACGAACTTTTTTATTTGCACGTTTGCGTGCAGCGATAGATTTTTTCTTACCGGTCACACTTGGTTTTTCAAAGTGTTCGCGTTTTTTAATTTCAGAAAGAATACCTGCTTTTTCGCAAGATTTTTTGAATTTACGGAATGCGCCTTCAAAGCTTTCTCCGTCTTTAACTTTAACTAATGCCACTGTAGTCACCCGCCTCTCGATGTGGACTGTGCGATCAAATAGCCAAACTTTGCAGTTGTCTCTTGATCACAGAATGAAAATCAACTAAAGAGGTATAACAAAGGGCCCCACTAATGACACCCAAGAACACGTCTGTTGACGCGAAAGGTTATAACAATTTGGACCTTCATCCGCAAGATGAAAAGTTCATGCGTTTAGCTCTGAAACAGGCCCAAAAAGCCGAACAGCTCGGCGAGGTTCCAATAGGAGCCATAATTGTTGATAAAAGCGGCAAAATTATCTCTAAAAGTACCAATCTCCGCGAAACTAAGCTCACCACCTTAGGACACGCCGAACTGGTGGCCATCCACCGCGCCTGCAAAAAACTGAATTCATGGAGACTGATCGATTGCACCCTTTACGTTACTCTTGAGCCCTGCTTTATGTGCGCAGGTGCCTTGGTGCAGTCACGCATCTCACGTGTTGTGTACGGAGCCGCCGATCCAAAAGGTGGAGCATTAGAAAGCCTCTCGCAATTAGGAAATGACCCGCGCTTAAATCATCGCTTTAATGTTACTGCAGGAGTTTTAGCTGAAGAAAGTACAGCTCTGCTTAAAAATTTTTTCAAAAAGAAGAGATCTAAGTGATTACCCCACTTTGCCCGCATTGCAAAAAAGGTCTAAAAAGAAGTTTAAGCAATGGCGTTTTTAAATATTATTGCTTCAGTTGCTACGGCATTAGTACACACCTTCAAAGCCTAAAAAAATTTTTCAATCCCGACCTCCAAAAAAAATTTCAATCTGATGTCTTGCTATCCACAGCTCGCTCATTAAGCTGCTCTTATTGCCTTACTAAAATGTTTGTTGTTAATGTGCCCGGCACTGAAATAAAAATAGATTACTGCAAATCATGCCAAAACATATGGTTTGATAAAAACGAATGGGGCCTAACCGAGCAAAGCCTGGCACCGAAAGAAAATCTTAAGGATCTTGAAAGTTTAAACTATAAGTATGGCAAGGCCCTTATTGAGGCCCAATACTCTACAAAAGAACATGAGGTAGAAAGTCTTAGAATTTCAGATAACAAAGCTCGCTTTGTACTAGGACTCTTCGGTCTACCAACTGAAAGCGATAAAGATAACTTTTTAGTTCAGCCAGTTCTAACCTGGGCGCTGATATTTTTAATTACTGCAATCAGTGTTGTTGGCTTTAAAAACATGGATTGGTTCGTTAAAAATTTAGCCTTTGTATTTAATTCAAACGAACTTATTCTTTCATTTTTTAAAAGCTATACCTCAATCTTCGTTCATGCAGACTGGCTTCATCTATTATCAAACTTATATTTTTTATGGATCTTTGGTGACAATGTAGAGGATTACCTCGGTAAGCGGAAGTACTTCTTGCTGCTTTTCTTCGCAGCACTAGGATCCACTGCAGTATATTCTGTGTATCATTTTAAAAATGATACACCTATAATAGGAGCTAGTGGCATGATCAGCGGAGTCATAGCATTTTACGTCATGCGGTTTCCAAAGCGACGCTTTGTATTTCTGTCAAGATTCGGCTTTTTAAATGTTTCGGCTATTATTTTCGGTGGATTTTATATATTTACACAAATGTTATATTCACTTATAGAGCTTACTTCCTCGGGCGGCGGCATTGCCTTTTCTGCCCACATCGGCGGATTTTTAGCAGGTGTAATCTTCTTTTATATCGATCTATTCAACAATAATTCGGAGAATATATGAAAAACATTGCTGGAACTTACAAAGTCACTGAATACGGTTACGCTTATAAAAAAGAAAATAAATTTGAAGCTATTTCCGACTGGTTTTCAGGAGTCATTCACTACTCTGAAACCGGTTACATGAGTGTGGTTATGCGCTTTGCTGAAAAGCCTGAAAAGTTCACCGACATCGTGGCTTACTCAGGAACTTACAAAGTTGAAGGCAATGAAATCATCCACCAAGTAACGATGTCAGTTCGTCCGGAATACGAAAATGAAACTCTGGTGCGTAAATTTAAAATTGAAAATGATACTCTTGAGCTTGAGTTCGAAAACACCGACGAATTTCGCAAATATGCTATTTGGAAAAAGATTTAACTATAAATTAAAACAATTTAATTAAGGTAGCGAAAGCGCCTATTGCTATAGTTAAAATTGTGCCTATCTTAATTATAAGCCTGTATTCCATTTCGAGCATTTTATGCTCGAGCTTTTCCACTGCATAATTTAAATCTTGCTTTGTAGTCAAATCACCCTCAACTATTTCAGTAAAAATTTGTATATGAGCTTCGGCCTGCTCGCGAGAAAGCCCAGCTTCCTCTAATTTCTTAGTGTATCTTAATGCATTAAACATTTCTATTCTCCTGTAGAATTAAACGTTTAAGCAATTTTAAAGCTGGCCTCTTTTAGCCACTGTTTCTATTTGATGCACAAAAAAATTCGAAGTTCGACCAATTAATCCACTTCTTCAGTTTAAATTTAGTTCGAATCCAAACGGTAACCGAAACCCGGTACCGAAGTAATATGCCCCAGAAATCCCTCAAGTTTTTTCTTAAGGTAATTGATTTGAGAGTCAACATTACGCGGAGTTACGTCTGAGTGGCCCCAGATTTCAGTCATAAATAACTGACGTGATACCACCTGTGATTTATTTTCGATCAATAGCTTTAAAATTTCAAACTGCTTAGGAGTTAATAAAACTTCGCGGCTGTCTAAGTGACATTGGCGTGAGTTTAAATTCATACGGATATTAGCAACAGTTAAATAAACCACTTCTTCAGAGGTGTAATTTTTAAGTCTTTTTTGAACGCGCAATAATAATTCTTTGGGATGGAAAGGCTTAGATAAAAAGTCATCACCACCAGATTCAAGAGTTTCAATACGCTCATCAGAGGTCACCGCTCCCGAAATAAAAATGATTGGGATTTGCTTTAAAGTCGGTACATCTTTAATGATTTTGCAAAGCTCAACACCTGTAACGTAAGGCATTTTATAATCCATTAAAATCAGATCCGGCTTAGTTGAGTGAATTAATTCCAAAGCTTTTTCCGACTGGCAGATGTAGCGGCAATCAAAATCTGCAGACAAAATTTCTACCATCAGCTGACAGCTTTCTTCGAAATCGTCTACTATTACTATCTTTTTTTTCACTGCCTACATCCCTTTGTATTTAATTTGTTTCGCATCCAGTATTTTTTTAATGGCATCACGCTTATCACCCTGAATTTCAATCAGACCTACCTGATTTTCAATTCGGTAAGAGCCACCCACTCCGCACTTGGTTTTAAGTTCTTTTGTTAATTCTTTTAAGAAAGTCTCATGCGCAGGAAATTTATCCATAACCGTTACGGTTTTACCGCCACGACTGTTTGTTTCAATACGAAAAATCACAACGAATTTTTTGGTATCTACAAGAGACTTCTGTGCCGCCAAACTTTTTTGTTTGTCAGCCTCACCAGAAATGAGCGCCTGATCCTTAGGATCAGTGGAATAAACTAATACGCGATCTTTATTAGACAAGGGTGGTTCTCTCCTAGCTAAAAACACATTTGCACGAACTAAGCTTTAGGCAACTCTTGTTGTTCGCCTTCAACTGACTTCTTTTCATCATTTAAACTATGTTTTGTATAGTCGTTTCCATCGAATCTGAAAAGCTGCGGTTCGTTATCCATGATTGTAACCAAATTTACAGGTCTCTTCCAAACCTTAAAGAGGTTTTTCATAGTCGCATCCATGTAATTAGGCTGGAGGTCCAGCCCTTCGTGTACGTGCTGTATTAAAAGCTCACCTCTATTTTCAAAATTGGCGTTTTCAATCTTGATAATAGGTTGTCCAAAGTTCGTCATTTGGAACAATAACTGAGCTTTAATGGCCTTAAAGTCGCGCGTGTCGACCTCAAATTTGCCTGTTTCCTTGTTCATCTTATAAACGAACATTTTGTTTCGGACACAAAAGTCCTCAGTTAAAAACTCATCAATAAAAGTAACATCGTTATAAATTTTGCGGATTTCGAAAATCTTTTCGCGGCCTAAATTGGTATTTTTATTCCAATTTTTTCTTTCGCGAACGTCATCACACTCATCCCACTCGCGCCCAAAGCGCCCTTTATTCCAACGCTCTTCAATGTCGCGGAATAACTCAATACCTACTTTGTAAGGGTTATAACCGCCCATCTGCATATACATAGTACCTGCATGGTGATCGGCAAAATCGATAATTTCAGAGTCATTTAAAATATGTCGGGTCATCATGTGCGAATGCCAGTATGAGGCCCAACCTTCATTCAGAGTTTTTGTCATACCTTGTGGAGCAAAGTAATAAGACTCATCACGGATAATTGTTAAAATATCCTGTTGCCAGTCTTCCAATGGTGCGTAGTGAATCAAAAACGAAAGTACGTCACGCACTGGCGACGAAGGAAATACTGTTTTTTGATCGTTTTTTTCATTCTGCTTTTGTTTTTGATCAGCAACATAATCGGGTGGATTGATATAATTACGCATGTAAGATTTTTCTACACGGAACAAGAACTCATCTTTTGGCGGAGCCGGCGGTTCTTCAGACATTTTCTGAGGGCCGTTTAAAATGCTGTGTCTATCGATTAAATTTTCTAAACTCAGGCATGTATCAATAAATCTTTCAACCTCTTCATAACCATAACGGTCGATATAGCGCTTAATACGAGTGGCATGGTTGGCCATCTGATCCATCATTTTACGATTTGTTTTTGAAAACCAAACATTATTTTTAAAAAAGTCGCAGTGTCCGTAAACATGGGCCATCACTAATTTTTGGTCCATCATGGAATTGCCTTCCATCAGGTAGGCATAACAAGGATCCGTATTAATAACCATTTCGTAAATTTTAGATAATCCGTATTCATATGATTTTGAAAGCTGCTCGTACTCCATACCAAATTTCCAGTGTGGATATCGTACCGGAAACCCGCCATAGGAAGCTATTTGGCTGATCTGATCGTAGTTGATCAATTCAAATACGGTTTCAAAACAATCCAGTCCGCAATCTTTTGCGATCTGACAAATACGTTTACGTTCGGCTTCCAGCTCTAAAGTTAAATTTGCCATACTTACTTACCTTTACCTAAAAAGTCTTTAATCGAACCCAGGATTTTATCTCGGCCTTCAATCTGACTCAGAGTTAATCTGTCATCATTTGTAAACTCTTTTTGTAAATCTTTTAAAAATTGCCCGCTTCCATATTTACTTTCAACCTGTCCGTATGAAAACACATTCACATTGGGTAAGAAAAATTCTTTTAATAAAGTTAGGCATAATCGCGTGTCTTCACCGCTCCAGTTATCGCCATCGCTGAAATGGAAAGGATAAATATTCCACTCACTTGAAGCATAATCTTCCTGAATAATCTGCTGACACAATTTATACGCCGAACTAATTAAAGTCCCGCCGGATTCACTGGTTTTAAAGAACGTGTCTTCATCCACTTCTTTTGCCGAAGCATCGTGAATAATAAAGCGGGTATCTAAGCCTTTGTAATGTTTTTTAAGCCAAGTATTAATCCAGAAAGATTCAAGCCTTACGATTTCTTTCTGCTCATCGCCCATTGATCCCGACACGTCCATCATATAAATAACAACTGCTTTTGTATGAGGTGTTTGAGTTTTTTTAACTGAACGGTATTGATAATCTCGGCGAATCGGAACTATCACCGGGTCGTTTGGATTATAAGTTCCTGAGGATATATAACGAGTCAGGGCTTTTTTGTATGTTTGTTTGAATTTTCTTAAGCCTTCGGGCCCTACTGGCGCAATACCTGAGTATTTATTTTTTTCAGCTAAGATATTTTTTGAACCTTTAGGCTGAATCTTAGGAAGCTCTAACTTTTCACCCAGAATTTCAGCTAACTCTTCCATCGAAATTTCCACTTCGATCATGTGCTCACCAGATTGATCGCCCGCTTCGCCCTTACCACTGCCCTGTTGGCCCGACCCTTGTCCTTGCTCCCCATCACCGTCTCCTTGTCCCACACCTTGTTCGTTTTGTTTAGGGCCGTAACGGAAAGTTGGGATATCAATTCTTGGAATCGGGATTTTTACAAACTCATCTTCACGTTTACCGATCATTTCACCGTTCGTAACATATCTTTTAAAATCATCTCTGACTTTACCTTTAATGATACTTTTAAAACGGTTCTGATCTTCGCGAATAGCCATGGTTACTCATTTCCGGTTATTTGTTTTTAACATCGCCGCGGGCAAAAATGCTCGCAACGTAATGTAAAACATCTGTAGCTGAAATCTCGTCGTAGCCGAAATCTTTAATTAAACGTGACTTAACAATGTCGATTTTTTCCTGAGTGTCTTTGTCGGCAACAGAGCTCACCAATGAAGTCAGCTTGATACTGTCTTTTTGATCTTCAAAAAGTTTCAACTCAAGTGCTTTGTGAAGTCTGTCGTTCATCTTGTAATTGAATTTTTTACCGTCAATCGCAAGAGCGCCAATGTAATTCATAATCTCACGACGAAAATCATCTTTGCGGGATTCAGGAATTTCAATTTTTTCCTCAATCGCACGCATTAAACGCTCATCTGGCTCCTCATCCGAACCCGTAAACTGGTTGCGAACTTTTTCTTTCTGCGTGTAAGCCTTAACGTTGTCGATGTAGTTAGCGCATAAACGCTGTAAAGCGCCGTCATCGGCACTGATCGCACGCTGCACTTCAGATTTAATAATTTCTTCGTACTCTTGTTTAACTACAGAAAGTAATTCTTTATACTCCTGCTTCAGCTCATCGTTAGATAGTAACGAGTGATGCTTCAATCCACTTTCAAGTTCGTTCATCACCATGAAAGGATTCACAGACCCCTTATTCATCTGCTGAGCCATAACTAAAGCATTTGAAAGTTTGTCTTGAATATAACGTGGCGAAATTCCGTCTAAGCCCTCACGGGTTGTTTCTTTACGTAACTCTTTAACATTATCTTCGGTAAAATTCGGAAGAGTTTTACCGTTATACAATTTTAGTTTTTGCAAACGGGTTAAGTTAGCTTTTTTAGGTTTTTCTAGGCGGGTTAAAATAGCCCACATTGCAGCTGTTTCAATTGTATGCGGGGCAATTGAAATTCCGCGCAAGCGTGTGGAATTGAAATCTTTTTTATAAATATTCGTCTCTTCTTTTAAACGCGTGATGTACGGAATATCAATTTTTACGGTACGGTCACGGAGGGCTTCCATGAATTCATTGTCCTGAAGCTTGCGGTACTCCGGCTCATTAGTATGCCCGATGATCACTTCATCAATGTGAGTCTGAGCAAATTTCTTAGGTTTTACTCTGTGCTCCTGCGAAGCACCTAATAAGTCGTAAAGGAAGGCCACATCAAGTTTTAAAACCTCAACGAACTCAATCATCCCGCGATTGGCAACATTGAACTCACCATCAAAGTTGAATGCACGTGGATCAGAATCTGAACCATACTCTGCGATTTTACGGTAATTAATATCGCCGGTTAACTCTGTTGAATCCTGATTTTTTTCATCTTTAGGCTGGAAGGTACCAATACCTACGCGGTCCGCTTCTGAAATGAAGAAACGCTTTACGCGTACATGCGACAATACTTTAATAAAGTCGCCGTTATATTTTTCCATTAAAGATTTAAAAATAAAACGCGACGGCGGGCAAAGCTCACCGTTAATTTTCATACGGAATGCGCCGTCCTGACCACGGTTTATTTCATCGCACATCGAAGCTCGCATTTCTTCCGGAATTAGAAGCAATGGCTCTTCATTCATCGGCGACGGAAACACATTTACATCTTTACCGAATAAACCATTCAGCTTACCACCTTCATCAACCCATTCGAATGTGTAAAGAGCACCTTTATCACCTCTTGAGTAAGCCTCTAAACCTTTTTTTAAGCGACGACAAATCGTAGATTTTGCAGAACCCACCGGGCCATGAAGCAGGATCACACGTTTTTCAGTTCCGTAACCTAAACTTGCTGCTTTAAGTACATTCACCAGTTTCATCAACTGTACATCTAAACCAAAAACGGCGTCTTTACCGCCGTTATCGAGATCATCAAAAAATTTGTAACGAATGACATGCTTTTTAAAGTCAATGTACTCTTCGGTACCTTGCTCTAAAATCATATCGTACATGCGTTGATAGGCATTGCGGGTAATCTTCGGATCAGCTTTGACCAAATCCAGATACTCATGAAACGTACCGCTCCAGTGTGCCGCCATAGACGGATTCTGACTTTGCCATTTTTCAACTAATGTTCTGAAATTAACTTGCGACATCGAAACTCCTTTACACTTGAGGGATCAAGTTTGAGAATCGGGTGATTCTTAGTTAACTATGATTATGCACCGAGTTCTTTCGGTTAGCGACTTCTATTATTTTATAATAATTTCTTGGTAATCTTCCGGTTTTTTTAGGACAAAGGTCTCGGTTTGAGACTCATTTAACAGACTTAAGTCCTTAAAAATCCAATTCATCTCGAACCTATTGCTTATTATGTCGATTCTTTTGCGGGGATACTCCTCGTAAGTCCATTTTATAGAACCTCCATCTACAGAGGCGCATTGAACTGGTTTTGATTCCGCATTTAGTGTGCAGTTTAAATTTAAATTCGTAAATGCTTGATCATTAATAATTCTCCATAGCACTCGAGGATCTATATTTTTTTTAAATACAGGATATAAGGTTTTTTCATGGAAAGGCCCAACTACAAATTGCTTCTGCGAATGCAAAGCATAAGTAATTTTATCAGGAGTCATTAGAACCGTAGCCACTGAAAAACCCAAAGTGGCTGTAATTTCCATGCGTATGGCTTTTTTAGGCAACAATGCTATTTGAATTTTTACAGTATTTGTTTCGTTATCATTTTTAATCTGAGCTTTGGTTTCAATGAGTACTGGCTGATCAACCCTAGCTGGCCTTACCGGTTCAGATACGCAACCTGAAAAACTTAACAAGCTTATAACACACAAAATAATGCTTCGGCCTAATTTTTCTTTGTTCACTATTCTATTTAAAGATATGATCACCCTTAAATGCAATTAAAATTACGTCATCTATTGTTGTTTATTGTGGCCTGTATAATCTTAATGATGAGCCAAATGCCGGGAGGAGCACTCGTTGCAATGTGTACCTTAATGCAAATGAACCTACTGGTGTACAACATTGAACTGAGTAAAAAATCCCAACTTGCCGCACTGAAACTTTTTTTAATTTCAATTCCGCTGTTTTTTTTCTGGGGCGGAATTCACTCTTTTGTAACTATATACGCCGAAGAAGAGCAGTACGTTTATTTTTCAATGGCCCTCACAGTAACAGGTGGTCTCAGTTTTTTACTCGCTCTGCAGACAATTTTTCCCTACATGTACCTTAAAGCCAATAACTTCGAAGCTATCGCCACATTACAAAATGTGTTTAATGAAATAAAAAATAAAAAAGGTGATTTTATTAAAATCACCTTAATATTATTTATTTTATCGTTTATTCCATGGTTTAGCACCGAATGGAAATTAATCTTTGCAACTATGGCGACTCATTTGTTTTTACATCGAGGCCAATTGAAGAAGGCACTCTCGAAGTTTTAACTTTGCTGCTGGCCTCAGCCCATTTAGCTTGAATCGCAGCTTTGCGTTCTGAATCACCTTCGCTTTCAACGGCTTTTTTAAATGATATCTGCGCTTTTTCATGCTGATCTAGGTGGAAATACACATCGCCGAGATGTTCGGAGATAATGCTTACCTGCGGTTGCATTGAATGAGCTTTTTCAAGCACCTCAATAGCTTCTTTAAATGCGCCTTTTTTAAATAATACCCATCCTAATGTATCCAAAATGAAGGCATCATTTTTTTCATGTTTAACAGCTCTACGCGCGTAAACTTCAGCTAAATCTAATTTTTCATTTTTCTCAGCCCATGTGTAAGCTAAAAAGTTTAATGCCTGCGCATGATCCGGCTCAAGCTCTACAACTTTTTGCATATTTACGAGCATTTCATCCTTTAAGTTCATGCGATCCTGCAAAGTGCCCATATGATAATACACCTGAGAATTTTTCGGAAATTTTTCCGCCGCTAACTTTAAAGATTCCATAGCATTTTTTAAATCTTTTTTATCTTCCCACAGTTGCGAAAGTAAAAAATAGCTCTGAGGGTTTTCAACTTTTTTATCCACAGCTTCTTTCAGCACAACTAAAGCCTGATCTGAATTACCCATTAATTTAAAAATATAGGATGCATGCAATCTGGCTTCTTCAAAGTAACTGCTATTCTTAGGGATTTGCATATATTGATCTAAAGCTTGCTTAAAAGCTTTTTTCTCCTCATAAACTGCTGAAAGATAAAATCTTACTTTGTCTGATTCTGGAGTTGTTTCTAAAATTTCCTGTAACTTAACTATAGCTTTATCGTAAATTTTCTTTTCAATCAGAATTAAACTCATTTTAAGTTTTACCTGAATCAAATCATCACTGGATTCGTCTAGGATTTCCAGTTGCTCATAGGCCTTATCAAGGTCGTTCGCCGTAATATAATACTGAGCCAGCATCTCGGCCAATTTTAAATTTGGTCCATGTTTCTGTTGAAAATCAGCATAAAAGCTGTAGGCTTTCTTTTTACCTTCAGATTTTTCAATCATGATGCCCAACATATTAACTGCATCAAAAAAATCAGGCTTAATCGCAATAGCTTTTTGTAACTCTGCTTTTACTTTAGAAAAATTATTTTTATTTTGCTCTGAATAAATTCGTGCAATGTAATAATGGGCTACATGTTTTGAACCGTACGTTGGGTGTAATGTTAATTTTTTAAATGCGCTAATTGCTTTGCTGTATATCTTCTGCTCAGTGTATACTGCGCCTAAGTAAAGTAGCGCTTCAGCATCTTCATTGTCTTTTTTAATTAATTTTTTATAAATTTCTTCAGCTTTAGAATAATTTTTAGTTGTCGTGTAAAGACCAGCCAATAGTAAATTTACATCTCTTCTTTCAGGAGAAAGCTCGTGTGCTTTTTCAGCCCACGAAATTGCATCGGCCATTTTTGCATTCTTATAATACTCAACAGAGAGTCTCTGCATAATAGTGACAGCGTTTGAATCATAAACTAGTGCATTTTTTAAGAGATCAACAGTTTCAGTACTGCGACCTGAATTAGATTCCATTTCAGATTTCAAAAATAAATAATCCGCCTGTGCCTGGTTATGCATCGGATCTATTGTGGTTACATCTTGATCAAATGATTCAGGAACACCAATCGAAGCCGGTGCTCTATTCCTATCGTTCATCGCAGAATCAAAAAATTGGGAGCCTGAAGTTGCGCATCCTGCGATCAACATGAACAAACTTATCGTCAAAAATAGATTTTTTATTTTGTACATGAGAGCTTCCTTTAGAAGCTTATCGGCCATTCTCTCTAGTAGGCTCGAGTCCTAATTTGATTATTTTATAATCAGAAAATGAATATCTAGACCTTGTTACAGTAATATTTTTTGTACTCAATTCATTATACTTTTTTTACATGCATAAATTTGCTAAGGTATTGAAATTACTAGTTTTTTATTAAAAATAGACGGGTATTTTATGACCTTAACAGGTAATTAACAGGCCCACTATGCATATATTCGAGTAAAAACAAATATTTACTTGGTGAGCTGCTTGACAAGGGGTGGCGGCAGGGCTACTTTGCCCGAGAATAAATAGGCTAAAGGCTTTAGTTTATAGCTAGAAACCTAGGCATTAATGCCAACATAAGGGGAGGCAATATGATGAACCAAATGGAAAATTTAAGCGTAAAACCAAGCGCAAAAGTTAAAATTATCAAGCGCTACCAAAACCGTAAGCTATACGACACTCAACAAAGCTGCTACGTAACTTTAGATGATATCGCTAAAATGATCAGATCTAATGAAGAAGTAATGGTTATCGACAATAAATCTAAAAACGACATCACTGCTGCTACATTAACTCAAATTATTTTCGAATCTGAGAAAAAAGCTTCTCAGTACGCACCGCTTTTCACTCTGAGAGAAATCATCCAAAACGGTAACGGAAGCATTTCTAGCTACCTAGCTAAATTAGGCGCGTTCCCAATTGACTACATGACTAAACAAGCAACTGTTAGCGTGAACATCGACCGCGTATCTACTGATGATATGAAACAAAACATAGAAAATCGTGTAGCAACTGCTGCTAGATTAAATACTGATTCAACTTCTAAAGTTGTAGCAGAAAAAGCAACTGTACTTCCTGGTTTAAACCAAGAAGATGAAATGCCTAACTTGCCACTTCCTAGTAACAATCAAGGTTTCAATCCGTAATTTGTTTTACGATTAAATTAAAAGTTTAAAACCCGGGAACAACCCGGGTTTTTTATTTTATAGCTCTTAACTTCTGCTACTTAATGCTGCGAACTAAGTAAATTTTCTTATTTGGCTTTAAAGAAAGATCTATTTCGCCAAATGATTCCGACTCTGCGTGAAATTGATTTAAACCTGTTACTTTTATCTTCGACATTTTTGAGGCATCAACCCTGATAACCTGAATTGTCTCCGGTAATAAAGACCAGCTTCTTAAATCAGCCCGCTCAGCAACAACCATTACGATTAAAGCCAAATCACCCAACGCTTTATCTTTTTGACGGATCTGATCAGCAACTACTTCTTTAGCTATTCGTGCACCCAATCGTCTGCCAGTAAGCGAGTTATAATCGGCCTCCAGAGTATTAATAGCTGCCTTTTCTACGTTGTAAACTGGGCTGCTCACTTTGGTGTTAGGCTTTTCATTTTCATCTGTATAATTCAACATAATTTCTTTTGTTAAGCTCTGAGTAGGCAACAAATATGGATACAAATGATTTTCAGGTCGCGGTGCTTTTTGCGGCCCTAGTCCTTGCAAATACAAAATTATTTTTTCATTTTTAGTTTTGCGCTTAATAAATTCAAGTTCATCCGGTGTGGGGACTACTTGTTTTACCAACTCCCCAAACTCCTGCGTACGTTTGGCTCTCCAACAAGCGGTTAACATATCCAACGCTACATTTCTAAATGTCATATCCAGTTTGTAAGCGTTTTTATATGAAATGCAGGCGTCATCGTATTTTTTTTCCTGCTCATATATGAGACCCGCAAGATACTGAGCAAAAGAATTTAATTCGTAGCTGGTTTTTTCTTCAGCTGTAAATTTATTATATTTTTCGTTAATTCGTCGCACTTCAACCATGGCCTCGTCGTACTGCTCGAGTTCTAAAAAATTCAGCGCAGCCACTGCGTTTATAAATAGTTTTTCAAAAATGTCGCCCTTGTACTGAATCATTTCTTCATTCAGTAAAGTTGCACCTACAACTTTTGAAACCGATATATAATCAATTTGTTCGCTTAACTTATCAGCTTGTAAAAGCATTTCATTACTTTTGCGGTAGTCTTTGCAAATCTGCAGTGCCGACCCATACTCCATTAAATACAAAAGACGATCTGAATCGTCTTTTGAAGTTAATTCATCTAATTTTTTAAGAGCTTCTTCACACTGCCCGAGTAATAAATTACTTCTTACAGGAGCTAAACGACTTTGATGAGTCGCACAGGAACAAAGAACAAAAGTACTAAAAAATAATACAAAATACTTCGTCATTTAAGACAATAGGACAATTAAAGTCCCACGCTTTTCTTTTTGTAAGTTTTTCTGATTTGCTTGTAATTGGTCCAAGCGATAACGCCTGTTTTTAAGTTCGTCATGTTTAACGTCAATTTGTAATAAACAGACTTATCTTTTCCGACTTCCTGAACTATTGAGTCTAAACGTCCGTTAACAATAAAATCGGCGCCAGTTTGGCCACCTGGGGATTTTTTAGTTTCTTCTGAAACCATACCACTATTTTGGTAGTCATATTCGTTAGAAATATCTTCGCGGGCTTCTTTATCTACAAAAGCCACTTTGCCTGAATTTTGAAGATCTACACGTACCATATCCATAATACTTTGAGTGTCGATATGTTCACTGGTTTTATTTTGTAAATTGGTCACCATAATAATCGGCATTTTTTTAGCGTTTGAAATTGAATTATGCTTAAGCATAGATTCAACCATAGTTTTTACTGCAATCTGCATATCGGTTTCAGACCATTGATCGTTCATTAAGTTTTCGCGCTCAACATCATCATACTCACCTTTTACAAAGGCTTTAGGACCACAAGATGTCAGTACAGTTCCTAATAACAAAGCTATAGTTAATTTTAAAAACTTGTTCATGATAACTCCTTAAAAAGCGTTACCTATTACTCTATTCGATTTATCTATAAACGGAAAGCAGCCTTTAATCCGATTTATGAAGTGCGGTATAAACTTAAAGGCCTTCAACAGTGCAGCCGTTATTGCAATAAGTCGAAATATGTCGCAAATCCACAACAGTCAGACTGCCTTTACAATGCTTAAAACCCACTTTAATGAGTCCTGTGAAGAATTCTGGCTCATAAATTTAAATGCAAAACTAAGTGTGACTAACCTCAAATTAATTTCCAGAGGAACTCTCAACTTTTGTCTTGTTCATCCGCGGGATTTATTTCGCGAAGCACTGTTAGCCAACTCATACGCAGTTATTATAGCTCACAACCACCCGAGCCGCGACGTGCATCCTACTTCCGAAGATATAAAACTAACAAAAAAATTAATTAAAATTTCAAAAATAATCGGAATTCCAATTCTTGATCACTTGATTTTTACTGATAAAATTTATTTTAGCTTTAAAGAAAAAAATTTAATCTGACGGGTAAGAGCCAGATGAGTCATTGTATTGTGAAGGCTTACGAATCGGAGTGACCTTGATCACTTCCAAATCATCATTAAGTTCGATGTGATAACCGCCCTGACGCGCATTTTCGATAAATTGGCGGGCATATTCTTTTTTTTCTGCCTCATCCATTTTGTCCTGAAAGTTTTTTTGATAAACCTTAGAGTTAATATCTTGAGCAGGAGAGTCCGCTACCGGAGTTTGTGACTCTTTCCAGATCTGTTTTTCTAAAGGTATCTTTTCGTTTTCTTTTTGTTGTTTATCGCGGTTTATTTTTTCCAACTCAGCCAGCTTGATGCGTGCCTCTGCCATTATTCTTTCACTTTTGATTTTATCTTGCAGTACACTTAGTGTTGTTTCTTTCAGGTATTTATTAACAACTTCATCCTGCTGCTGAGCTGAAAGTTGTTGTGCGGCGGTCGGCTTAGGCGCAACTACTTGATTCTCTACTGTTTTAAAATAGAAAAAGGCACCTGCTATGCAGAGAACCAACAGCATTATTAAATAATTTAAAATATCACTTAGCTTACTCACTTAAGGATTATCGGAATAATTCCTGCCAAAATTAAAAATAATTTAGTTCATGTTTCAAAATGAGACAGAGGTTTCTTTTTTTGAACTAAAGGTATTGTTACGATAAATTCGGTACCTACGCCTTTTTCGGATTTGACCTGTATATCCCCGCCATGGTTCTGAATAATGCCGTAAGATATACTCAGTCCTAATCCTGTACCTTGCCCCACATCTTTAGTGGTAAAAAAGGGCTCGTAGATTTTATCAATTACTTCAGGGCTCATACCTACACCTGAATCCTGAATTGATATTTGCACCTTACCTTGTTCGTTGGCGGTGGCTTTAATAACTGTAGTTGCAATCCAGATTTGCCCATTACCATTTATAGCATGAACTGCATTTGATAATAGGTTCATCAATACTTGGTTAATTTGTGAAGCGTAACAAAACACTTTAGGTATGTTTTCATACTGGCGGTTAATTTTAATGCGGTTCTTAATTTCACCTTGCAGTAAATCTAAAGTCGTCTCGATAGACTCCTGTAAATCAATTTCTTTAAGTTGCGACTCTTCTAGGCGTGAAAAGTTTCTCAGGCCAATAACAATATCACGAGTGCGCTGTGCTCCATCCTGACAAGATTTAATTAAAAGCGGGAGATCTTTTTTAATATATGAAAACTCATATTCTTCTTTAATTTTTTCACTATTGGTTGGATTTTTTTCAATTTCTTCAATAATTTTAAAGAGCTTTTCAGAGTAATCTTTTAAGTGCGCGGTGTTACTGTAAATAAAGCCTATAGGATTATTCAACTCGTGCGCTACACCAGCAACCAATTGCCCAAGGCTGGTCATTTTGGCTGAATGTACGAGCTTAGTTTGCGCGTCTTTTAAGTTGGTATTGGCTTTTTCGAGCTCTTTTACTTTCTTTTTAAGATCGTTACGCGCCTGAAATATTTTATAACTCATCTGATTGAACGTGGCTGTTAAAAGCCCGATCTCCGTTTTATTTTTTACCGAAAGCTGTACAAGTGAGTCTGTTTTTTCAAAAGCTCTTAAACCATCTATAAGTTCATTAATTGGACGTAATAACAATGACGTACTGATCACAATTGTTACGCTCAAAAACAGTATCACCAGACCTATAACTCCAAGAAATGCTGCATTTACGCTGCTTAAAAAAGACTGACTCTCTTTTTTACTGGTTCCAATAGCAAAATTAATGGCGGATTTGTCCCATAGAATCGGATAAAGAATAAAACCATATGTCGTTTTTTTATTTTTTATATCAATCATTCCTTCTAAACTACTTATAGAATTTTTATTTGATATGACATCATTAAGCGGTGTGGGCGCCAAATCCATAGTGGACGCAACAATTTTTTTTGAGTCACTTAGTAAAATCAGTTCCAGCTTTAATTTGTTTTTTATTTTCAGCAAAAATTCTTCTTTTAAATGAATTTTTTGTTCTACATATCCGAGTATTTTTCCAGATGCGGAAACCACTTTTGAAAAAAGTATGAGTTCAAACTTATTTTCGCCTGTATCGTTACTGACAACCCCTAAATCAAACTTGTCATAGAGATGACTTAAATACCTCTCATTTAAAATTATTTTCTCAGAAGACGAAGAATGCTGCGCATGGCCTGATTCATTTTTAAAAGCTGCCGATAATAATTTTCCGTCCCGACTGTAAATTGCAATAGACGTAGCTGCATTTTGATTAAGCCACTCTGTAGAAATGTCTTTTAATACACTGATATCATTAACTGAAAGATTATAAGTGAACTGCGGATTATTTGAAAAAAAATCGCGGTTGCTCTGCAACTGATTGTAATAGTCGGCAATAACTACTTCAATTTCGCGCCCATTAGCCTTAAGCCTTTGTAACTGCTCGCTTTCGATCGCACTTTGAAATTTTAATAACGAATACCACGACACAAGAGTTAGCGGCACAATAGAAAATACAATAAACCAAACAATTAAAACTGATCTGAGAGACATGTATTTTGTAGAAATACTTTCAGCCACTAATTGCCTTTAATTTCTATAATAAATCTTCTGCTGCCTGCTGGTATGACACGTGGATGGTTTTCATGCTTGATATCGAGTGATCCAAGCTCTTTAAAAAACTGATTGGCCTGTTCGATATTTTTTTCAGGTATTGTATAGTGATAGTAAGCCATTTTGTTGGTTTTCATCCAACCCAGCTCAACTTCCCCAGCCTTTTTAGCTCCAAGTGACGTAATTTTTTTTAAAATTTTTGTATTACTCAGCTCCAGGTCTTTAACAGTCAAAGTACCTCTGAACAAACCACCTTCAGCTTTCGCCTCTTTAGCAGCCGGTGGATTTTCTTTTTTATCCTCTTTAACAATAGGCGCATCGTTTTTAACAACTATTGGAGGCTGAGCCGGAGTGTCTGCCACAGCTACAGGAGTTTGGTCTGCACTACTTTCCTGAGGTGGAATGTTTTCAGTTTCTTTAGGTAAAGATTCGAGTGCGATATCAGAACTTGAAAGCTGAGGTTCAGGTTTTTTATCAATTTTCTGAATAACAACAACGCCATCAGAATTGAGTAAATGTCCGAGTAAGCCCGACATCTGAAAAAATACTCCAGTTGCTAAAATTAATGTGGCAAAACTCGCCGCTACTATTTTTTTATTTCTGTAGAATGATTTTTTTTCTGCAGCTTCATCACTTGCTGGGCTTGTAGCATCTGCAGCTTGAGGTTTATCCTCAACAAACACTTTTTCTTTTACTATGCTGAGTTTGCTTTTAGCTTTAGTGGTAACCGAATTACTTTTTTGTACTTTCAGATTCTGAATCTGAGTAATAATTTTAAGATACTCATCACGCGTTACCTGCAGTGCCGGATACAGCTCTAAGCCTATTTTAACCTTTTCAGACTCTTCTGCGGGCAACTGTGACAAACAATACTCAATAAGATTTTCATATGTATAAAGATATGAAATTTTAAAATCATTATGTTTTTTAAAATTAAGCTGCTCGTTATATTTAACTTTTGCGCTATTTTGCGCCAGCTTCTTGAACATCTGATGAAATAAAAATTGCGCTTTTTCTTGCGACAACTTCACAAAAGAAGCTATCTCACCAATTTTCAGTTCAAAAATAAGTACACCTACAAAAATTAACAATTGAACTTTTTGAGAGTTTTTATAAATGACTTTCCATTGGTCTATCTGGTCAAATTCGAATTCGTAAAAAGATAAATTCGAACTTATCGCCGGAATTTTTTCAAAAACAGGAACGAGCTTTGAAAAAACGACTAATCTGTTTTCTTGAGTGATAGCATTTTCAGATTGCGCAACAATAGCCTGATAAACATCGAAAGCCTGCGAAGAGTTGGGGTACAATAAATGTACTGCGAGCCAAAGTCGGCTTTCGAGTGAAGTTAACATATTAAAATACTAGTCTATTGTTAATTGGCTGAGAAGATCTAGTTGATCTAAAACTTTACCTGAGCCCATAACAACACAGGTCAAAGGATCTTCCGCGATTGAAACAGGTAAGCCTGTTCTTTCTCGAAGTAAGACATCTAGATTAGCTAGTAAAGCCCCGCCGCCGGTTAATACAATACCATTGTCGACAATATCAGAAGCCAGCTCTGGCGGAGTTTTTTCAAGAGCTGTTCTAACTGCATCGATAACTTCGGCCAAAGGGTCCATAAGAGCATCGTTAATTTGAGTGCTGGTAATTTCAATGGTTTTTGGAGCGCCGGCAACTAAGTCGCGGCCTTTAACTTCCATCGCTTTTTCAACTTCAAAAGGATACGCATTACCAATTTGCACTTTAATGGCTTCAGCCGTTCTTTCACCAATTAATAAATTAAACTGACGACGAACATAGTTGATAATAGCTTCATCAAACTTATCGCCGGCAACCTTAATTGATTTACAGTAAACGATACCGCCTAGAGAAATAACTGCTACGCCTGTAGTGCCGCCACCCATATCTACAACCATATTTCCTGATGGTTCAGTAATAGGAAGACCGGCACCTATAGCTGCGGCCATTGGCTCTTCGATCAAATGAACTTCACGTGCACCTGCAGATTGAGCCGCTTCTTTTACAGCACGTTTTTCAACCTGAGTAATTCCGAATGGAACACAGATAATAATTCGCGGACGAACTAAGGCTTTTTTCTCGCCCATAGCTTTTTGAATAAAGTATTTTAACATTGAAGAGGTCACTTCGAAGTCGGCGATAACGCCGTCTTTGATTGGGCGAATCGCTACGATACTTCCCGGAGTACGACCTAACATTTCTTTAGCTTCTTTACCTACAGCTAAAACACGGTTCTGCATTCCACGGTAATTCTTTTGAACAGCAACCACCGAAGGTTCATCCAAAATAATTCCGCGCCCTTTTACATAGACCAGAGTATTAGCTGTTCCAAGATCGATGGCTATATCATTAGAAAAATAATCTGCAAATTTATCAAAAAAATTCATGGTGTACAAAAAGGATAAAAACTATCAAAAGCACAGTCAATGCAGATATTTAACGCAAGCCGACGTCATCATCGGCTTGCACTGGTTAAAAACTAATTTTCAATTACTGAATATTGCAGGTAACGCTAACTGAAGTAACAGATTGTTGTTCAGTTTTGCCATCAGAAGTTTTGAAAGTTGCAGGAGATTTCAGCGATGCAGTTGAAACTATAGCCGGCGCATACTCCTGATCGATATTCGCTCTGAAAGTAATGGCGCTCTGAGTACGATCCAGTTTACCTGTAACCACGCTTGAAATTTCGAACTCTTCATCAGCCAATAAACTGTTTAAAGGTCTAAGAAATTCGATTTCTTCTGTTCCGCCATTTACAGTTACCGACTTACCACGACATGCTAAGTTGGTTTTGCTTGTATGCGAAGTGCCGCTTTTAAACTGCGAAGTGCCTTTACAAGAAATGCTCAGATACATGCCATCACCAAGAGCTTCCAATTTTACCGGCTGACCGCCAAAACCTGATTGGCTCATACGCATATTCCCGTTTAAGCCTACGTTTTTTAATACGATTGTATCTGTGCCACTCTTGGTTGCATTAGCTGGCACGTATTCCATTGAAATTACTCCGAATTTTCCGATATCAATACCTAAAAACTTACGTCTTAAATCCACTGGAGTTGGAACTCTTGCATCTAATGTAAATAGCGACGTTGTTCTGCCAATATTTACTGAAGAATTAAATCTGATACCTAAGAATTTGCGCTGTTTTTGTACGTTACCCTCAACCTCGCATTGAAATGATCTAAATATATCATTCATCTGTTGGTCTGGAATTGTAGGGTTTTGTGGGTTATTGCCCGGAATATCCTGACCTTGGTTGCTATTAGGCACTATGACTTTAGCTTCTTCCCTTTTGCTGGGACAAGCAGTTAAAGCCAGTACGCTTAAAAGTAATACTGTTTTAGTCATAATATTCTGTTTCATAAACACTCCTGTGGTTCTCCAAGCTCTTCTTTTGGAGGGCCAAATTTTTAACGTAATTCTACAAGCAAGTGCATTTGCAGTAAGCAAGCCGTCTTTATATAGAACAGATTTCTCAGGAACACAAATTTGCTGTAAAACTTTTGAACAGGGGCGGGAATTTGCTTCAAAGCGGGAATTTAAACTGGACCTATAGCCTATCATATATTCGCTGCCGCAGGCCGATATGTTTAACGTGGAATCAATTATTGAACTATTCAATGTTATTTTAAAAATCGCTTTCTTCGGCGGCATTGTGCTTTTAATCACAAAATTTGTGAAATTTAAAAGATCTAATTCTGTTAAGTCTGATGTACTGAATCTACAAGCCAAGTTATCTCAATTGCGTTTAGCTTTGAAAGGCAAGATTAAGAAAAAATCCAATATTTTCCGCGGCAGCTTTAAAACTGCAATTACTGAAGGGGATATGATCGATAATGCCTTAAAGCAGCTAGTAGATAATCCTTTTGAAAGCAGCGAAGACTTCCAGGGTTATTTTGATTTATCCCGCAGAATTGTAAATTTCATTCAGGTTGAAAACAGCGGAGATGCCGTTGCTAATGTAAGTGTTGAAAATAACTTTATGTGTTCAGACTTTAAAACAGAAATGGACATCGTTAGAATTATTAAAGAAATGACGGATATTAGCTCTAAAATAAATACCCGCATTGAGGAAAACAATAGAGTTAGCCCCAGCAACCCTATAGCCAAGGTAGACTCTCTTATTTTTACATCAATGGTCGATATCAATAGAATTTTTAAAGAAGATACACATACTTCTTCTTTTAAACCATCAACACCTTCGGGCGATGGTGGTTCCGATCAAAAAGCATCTTAAATTGCAAAGTAGTTTACTAACGTATCTGAAACCCCTGAAATCCAATTTTAATTTTTTCACCTTGCTTTGCGATGTCAGCTAAATCTTGGCCGCAATAACCCTGCATTAAGCCCTCAAGGTAGCCCATTGAGGCCTGTAATGAATCTAAATAGTCAATTGTATCAGCGGAAAAAACCACTCTCTGCTTAGGATTGGCTTTCATAATCGAGTCGTAAAACCAGCGCTGAGAGTAGCATGAGAAAAATCCTATAACCTGATCCTTATTAACACCGTTTTTAATCATATCAAGAACACGTGTAAGGCCCGGCTTTCTAAGCTGGTAGTAGCCATCATAATTAACATGCAGGTCGTCTTTTAAGATCGGTGGGTTAAAATCCGGGCCACCGCCATTGCGTGAATGTCCATTATAAAATACAACATCAGCAGAGCCGCCCAAAGCGCCGAAATAGTTTTGTTCCGACTGTTGAGTCAAAAACTTCTGACGCTCAATAAGTGAAGTTTTGTTTGCCACAAAATTTTCCGAAGCCGAAGCATAGGTTAAAGTTAGGCGTACATCTACAGTTTGCCCTAGTAGTTGCACAGGCTTAGATAAGATCACCAGCCCATTAGCTGCATTACCCTGCTCTGTAAAACCACAAAGTTTTTGTGGTGAACTTGGGTTGCATGGAGTTTTTAAAAATACACGAATAACGTCAAAAACGGCGATATCTAAGCTCGGAGAAAGTCCGAAGTTTTTATTGTCGTAAATAATATCTATTGCCTGAGAGTCGTCAAAATATCCGAGCGCATAGTGAATATCGAGAACACCCTTAGCCAGAGAGTTCTTAAATACAGGCCTACACTTTTGGACTGGTTGCCCCTGAGAACCGACACTAGTTTGCGGAGTCGTGATTTGAGTTTGATTAACTTTTTCAAAATAGGAAGTTAATTCTTTAGGCCACCAATAGTCATAATTATAAATGGCCGCCTTCGCGTATAATCCCACAAATAAAACCAAAAAAAATGCCAAACCCTTCATATTCATCCTCAGAACAGTAAGATTTAGCACATATTAAGGCCACATTGAGGTTTAAAAAGCTGCCCCTATAGGCCATTGTAATTTTTTTAAAAAAGTAACAATTTTAGAACTTAAAATTCAGCTTATCTTCGCCGGCATTAAACTCAAGTTCTTTGATGTCCGCAGTAACAACCAGTTCATTAATTTTAATAGTTCCTAATTTCTTTTTAACAAAAGCCGTTTTAACGGGCTGATAGCGTACAACCGCGGTTACGATTCGGCCTTTACCGATTTCTGCCGTAACTTTTTTAGCGGCCTCTTCTGCCACACTTATAAATTTAATTTTTGCGATGTTGTTAGGTTTAATTTTAACTATACCTGGAAGCTCTTCTGATTTTTTGGAATCTTTGATTTTCATAGAGCATGTATTTAAAGTTGCACTTGGAGCGCCGCCAAGCCCCCCTCCAAAACCAGAGGCATTCGCATCATAATGATTTTCAAAAGTTTTATCAGCCGCTGCCGTTTTAATATCAACCGGGAAGCCTTTTTTCTTAAAATCGTACTGACCTAATTTAATATTCAAAAGAATCGATTGAACTGCATCTTTTTCGCTTAACAAAGTTTTAAATTGCTTTTCTCTTTTTGGTTTTTCTTCTTTATAACGGAACTCATCATTTTTAATATTATGATAATCGTAGTCGGCGTATTCCCACCAATTTTCAAGTTCTTTGCTTTGCTGTGCTGCAGGTAAATTTTTTACATAACTCAAATAAGATGTATCACACTCAATCCAGTTTTCTTTTGGCTCTTCAACTGGAGCCGCCACAACTTCTTCATTGATTTCAGTTGTTTCTTCAGTGGTTGCGGTCTCTTGCGCTAACACACTCAAACAAATCAGCAATAGTGATCCAAAAAATAACTTTCTCATAAACTTCCTTTTTTAAAGTTTATGAAAATGCTATTACTGCTGCTCTTAAATTTGTATGTC
The DNA here is from genome assembly GCA_019752925.1 of bacterium. Taxonomy (GTDB): domain Bacteria; phylum Bdellovibrionota; class Bdellovibrionia; order Bdellovibrionales; family Bdellovibrionaceae; genus Pseudobdellovibrio. The sequence goes on along the minus strand of JAIELP010000006.1, from coordinate 194,743 downwards.
TTTGAATAAGTACTAAACTAATCCGTACTTTAGTTGCCGGACTTACGTCTATGGCACAGGCGATAACCTTGGATTAGGTAAATCAAAACGGCTCTGGAACCATTGAGCTATTTTAATTTTAGCAGGACCCAAACCAAGAACAGAAACAATTGTATTGATGTGGCTTAGACTGTACCAAGAAGTTTCGCGCGGACCCCCAAGCGCATTGTAGTATTCAATTTGTTTTTCTGAGGGAACAGACTTATCTGTTTTTGATAAAAATAATTTGATCGTTTGGGGATCTATTAACTTTGTAAAGTGAAGTGGGTCGATAGTCAGGTTAGCACGTAAATACATTTCGTATTCCTGTTGAGTTTTAAACCCTTGCTCTTGCATTCTTAAATTTCTGAGCTTAACAATACTGCCTTGATCGCTGTAAGCCAGAATAAATGGAACATCTCCTCCGTTTACCAAGAATGTTGCAGCCGAAATTTCAGGAATAACCCCGTAGGCCACAGATCCTAAAATTCCACCTAAGCTTACACCGAATAATCCGATTTTCGCAGAATTAATCTGCGCTATAGATTTAATTACAATCATAGCGCCCTTAAGAGCCGAAGCTACACGGCGATGTGTGTGATCATGATCGCTGACTGGAACTAATGTGTCGCTGTCTAATCCTGTTAAAGTGGTCGTAATTAAAATAGCGGCAATATTGTTTTTGCAGAATGTTTCGCCCATAGACTCATCTAGCTGATTCATGCCACCCAATGCTGGCAACATAAGTACAACAGGAACATTTTGTCCTGCAGGAATAAAGGCTTTAGCTTTAATATTTAGCGGAGTTGGACGCTGAGGATAAGTAGTTACATACTCCAAGTCCTGAGCTTTACAGTTTGGCTGTGGCAACTTAACAATTTGCACTTCAGGCGTGTATGTAAATTCAGCAATAATTTCTTTTAAGCGGTCATCGCTAATTGGCGTGTACGACCAAGCAAACTGAGACATTAATACCAAAACAAAAGCCGTCATTGCTGACTTCATACATCCTCCGAAATTCAACTATGTTTAAATTGTAGGAAGATCAAAAAAATTCAGTCAAACAAAATGTGACACTTTTTGTTAAGTCGCGCTGTCCTATTGGGTTTCATCAAACTAATTTTTTAACTGAAACTGCTCAAATCGCTCCAATTCACTTTCAATAAGAGCTTTATTGTTTTTTGATTTACATCCGTCAATCCAGTTCCAGCTTTGGATAAGTAGTTCCTGCGCACCACGATCAGTTTTTAAATCCAGCATGGCGATGATTTTATTCCCATTCAGTACAGGTAAGGTGAAGTAACCATATTTTCTTTTTTCTTTTGGAACATAAGCTTCAAATATATGATCGTAATCAAAAAACATTTTAAGTCTTTTGCGTTGAATAATTAAGGGATCGAATGGCGATAAAATATGTGTCAATTTGCTTGTATTGATTTTAGCATCTAAAGCTTCAGGCTTTAACCAGTGCTGATATTTTTCACAACCTTGAATTTGTACTTCAATCAGTTCAGATTTTTTAACTCGTTTTTCAATTTGTTTAAGCGTAGCCGGTTTTGCCTTTGGATCTAAATGGCAAATTGAATCTAAGCTCACAATTCCCTGAGCTCTTAATGCGCGCTCTATTGTATATTCTGTGTACTCAAGCGGAGTGGCCGATTTTGGAAGCTTATCCCAACCGAAATGTCGGTGGGCCAAATCATATTTTTTTAACATACCTTCACGCTCTGAGACTACAAATTTACCACTGTAAAAGCCCATTTGAAGAGCTTTCTTAGAGGGTTTCTTACTGGCCCATTCGTGTTGTTTTTCAACCAAGGTGTCGTCTTTAATATCTCGAATGGACAAAACGCCTTGTTTTAAAAGACTCATTACCTTTTTCATTTCCTCATCTTTAACGCTGCCAAACCAAATGCCTGGCAACTTTTCAAATCTTTTCATTTGATGAATAAAATATCTGTAGTCATCAGCGCTGACATAGGCCAGAGCGTGTGTCCAATATTCGAAAACAGTTTTATCTATTGTTTGCGCCCGATGCAGATCACTTTTTTTATATTGAGGAATGCGGTTGTACAAAATATGATGGTGGCATCTTTCAATTACGTTAATAGTATCGATCTGTACATAACCTAAATGCTTGACGGCTTTTTTCACAGCCTCAGCACCGTTGCCAAACGGATTGCGCTCATCAAGCTTTTGAGCCTTAATCCAAATATCTTTTGCTTTGTTCTGTGTTAACTTAATGGTCATAATTTTAAACTTTATAGATCAACAATCACCTGAGGTAAATGTTATTTCATTTTGATACATATAATTTTCGGAGTTTCTCACTAAAGAACACAAAGGGATTAAAGTCGAGCCCTCTTCTAACCGAAAAAAAACTATCACAAAGGAACACCGAAATGAAAAACTACAAGTTACTCATTGCATTGACTGCAACTTTAGCATCAACAACTTTATTCTCATGCGCTAAAACCGACACTGACGCTTTACAAAGCGCTCAAGCCTGTCTAAATAACGCAGCCCCGAGCGCTGCCGAAGCTTGCGTATCCGGTATTTCTTCTAACAGCTCAGCCTTTGCCTCGAGCTTAAGATGTTCAGCTATCTTTATTTCACAGGGATACAACACCCCTTCTTCTTTTTTAAATGCGATTGATGCAATTAATAGTCCTGAAACTTGTTCAGGTGGAACTTGCTCTTCAACTGTAAATGCTTTAGTTAGCTTTAATTTTACAACCAATTTAGCAGCTACCCAGGCCTTTAATGAGTGTAGCGCCTCAGGAGTAAAATTTTATACACAGCTTAGCTCCTTATTTAAGATTGGCACTGAGGCTAAAATTCTTTCGGGTTTTGCAAATCCAACAGCTCAACAAATTGCAGATGCTATTGGAACGATATCAGATACAACAATGGGACAAATCGTGACAACTACCTACAGCTCGGTTTGTACCGATTTAACCAGTGCATCTGATGCGACAAAAAAATATTGTGCGGAATTAAAAGCAGCTATCGAAGCACCCACATCAACAACTGCCGGTATAGGTGCATGCTTAAAAGCCAAGTTAGCTAACCCGGCTGCTGTTTGTACTTAATTAAAAATTAAATCCAAGTTTGGTCGCATAAACACGATTTTCTAATTTCGTGCTTGAAGTTCCAACTTCTTCGCCATATGTGGCCATATCAATATTGAAAATACCGAATAAGAATGAAGCTCCCGCTGTATAATACATTTGATTAACGCCGGCTCTGAACTGTGTTTTAAACCATGAGCTTGGTGAGTAATCAAATTCAATACCTGTGTGGAAAGATTTATTTAAACTAATTTCGGGATGTAAAAGATTTTTGAAATCTAACATGTAACGGATTTTAAAGTCCTCACCATCTCTTAATAAATACTCAGAACCTATATCAACAACACGATGCATTTTAGTTGGAGTTTCGATTGCGTTTTTATTAACTAATTTTGATAAGGTAAACTCTCCACCAATTACGTTATGAACGACTAAGCCGAATGCTAATGGATATCTTTCATCGCTAGCAGCTACGGCTTGCTCTTCAGTTTTAGCTTCTTCTACAACTTTAGTTTCAGGCTTAGCAGGCTCTACTGGAGCCGCAACTTCTACTTTAGGCTCTTCTGGCTTAACTTCAGCCGCTTTTTTTTCTTCTTCTACTTTTTTATCTTCTTGCGGAGCGGTTACTGCATCTGCAGGATTATCGGCTTTAGGAGCCGCAGTTTCAGCGACTTTTACAGCATCTCCTTCAGCTTGTGGTTTACGCTCTTCTTCGGCTTTTTTGTCTTCAGGCTTAGCTTCAGTCGGTGCGTTTGGATCTACTGGTGATGTTTCGGGTTTTTTATCATCGGCTACTTTAGGCTCTTCTTTTTTTCCTTTAGTCTCTTTAGCTGTAGGTTTTTTCTCTTCAGGTTTAGCTTCTTCAACCGGAGGTGTAAGCGTTTCTACAACGGCTGGGGCTGTTTCAACTGTTTTAGTGTTAAACCAGTTAGGTCTCCATTTAAAACCGATGTCAAAGTCGGCGGCAGTACCTTCTTTAAATCTTTTATCACTTAATACGTTAGAATCTGTTGCTAACTCAAATGCTGGCACGATCTCTTCCACCGAAACACGGTGAACATATTTTACAGTAAAGCCCGCGTCTAAATATTTGTTAACTTCAGTGCCATAACCAAAGGCAATTGTTGTATCACCTTTTACATTTAAATCGATAGCGGGACCTACTTGTCTGTTAATCGACATATCAATTGTCATATCAAGTGGCAATAAGGCAACGCCCCAGCCATTACGTACCCAAAACATTTCCAGCGCCTGAACTTTACCACCTAGTGACTGTCCGTAATATTTTTCGAGCACATTCGAGATGGCAGTAGCTTTTTGGGAATCACTTCCTGTTGTATTTGAAGCATCTGTTACATCTTTAATTACCGTTGTCGTTTTTGATGAAACGCCGGCGCCAGCTAAAGTAATTTGAATTTCATTATGTTTCTTTTTAGCAAATCCTGCCGGATTGTACATAATTAAAGAGTAGTCATCAGCTACTGCGGTAAATGCGTCACCCATGCCGAGTGCTCTGATTGAGCTGTACGGGCTGTGAATTTTTGTACTCAGAGATTTTGCTGCATGCGCATTAAAAGCAAACGATAGACAAGCCAATAGACTAATTAGTGATTTCATATTCTTCCTTTTTTAACCGACAGTTTATGCTACAAAATATGTGGCAAAAGTTGAATATGAAGTTTGGTTTTTACTACAATTCCAGCCTAGCCTATTGGCTAGCTCCACAGTTTTGGGCTCTGTAATAAATTTAGATCTTTTCAAATCTTTTATCGGGAATAAACCAAATTAAAGAGACTAGTACATACGGAACTAAACCGATCCAAGGAGATACAAAACACAAAGCCATTCCTACCAGATAGAAAACCAGTGATATTTTGCCCTTAAAATCACTACCTAATGACTTAGCAAATGCCGAATCTTTACCATGATGTCCTATAATCACTTTTGTTAATATGTAATAAGATATAGCTGCACAAAATAAAACTAGGCCGTAAAAAAATACAGGTAAGGTTGTAAAATGATTTTCTCCGGCCCATGCTGTTACAAACGGAAACAGCGAAAGCCAGAAAAGTAAATTCAGGTTGGCCCACAAGATAGAGCCATTTACTTTCTGCACGGCTTGTAACATATGATGATGATTATTCCAGTAAATTCCAACGTAAACAAAACTTAGAACATAGCTTAAAAATACCGGAGCAAGCTGCAACAAATCCTCAATACTATCACCATGCGGAACCTTCAGCTCTAATACCATAATTGTAATAATAATTGCGATAACGCCATCACTAAACGCTTCTAAACGACCTTTATGCATGCTTAACTCCATTAGTAATAACTAAGTAAAATGAATAAAATAGAATTAATCAATCACTTAAAACAAATAGTAAAACAAAATTTGGCTGCCGCCTATGAGGCCGCGCAAAACACCTATGATATTGCAACTCACGAAGAAAATAAGGCTGAAAATAAATACGATACCCGCGGACTAGAAGCTTCTTATTTAGCCGGAGCACAGGCCGAACGCGTAGCTGATATTAAAGACATATTAGCAAGCTACGAGTTAATGCAAATTAAAAAATTCGGACCCGATAGTAAAATTGCTCTAAGTGCATTAGTAGAAATCGACACCCAAGAAAAAAATATTTTTGTTTTACTAATGCCCAAAGGTGGCGGACAAGTTTTAGACTTTGCAGGTCAGCATATTCAGGTTATTACACCGGAAAGCCCTCTCGGCATGAACCTGATCGGCAAAGAAGTGGGCGATGTTGTTCAGTTCAACAGCGGTAGCAAATCTAAAGAATATGAAATTTTATCTATTGAGTAATTAGTTAGGATTAGTACGAGTTGAGCGATCTTTAATAATTTTAGACTCGTCAACTTGTGCCGGAATAGCCGTACCCGTGTAAACAGTTGTCTGATAATTACCGTTTTTTACTTTTTTAGGTGTTACTTCAACATCGATAATTGCATTAAAACCTTTTTGAGCAGCATAAAATGCAAGACGTAAAATGGTTTCATCTTTATCGGAGCAATCCACAACTTTTACTACTTCTTCATCACGCTTAATACGGTGAGTTTCTTTATTTTGCGCTTTCATGAAAACGATTGTGTCATGCGCTTTATCCATAAGATCTGTGTAGTTAGCTAATGTTGGAGCAACTTTCTGATCGTAACAAGTAACACAATAAGCTGTATGTCTTAAATCCGGCTGAAGATATCTGAAAAATGAAAAAGTATTTTCATCAACAAATTGTGTGCAGCTCTTGCAGATAATATCATTACAGATACCACAATTAAGCTTAGCTTTAGATTTACCACATGTAGCACAATTTGTAGAAGTCATGGCGATTTAATAACATAGTATAAACCATTAAGACATAGGTAAAAAATACCCTGTATTAGCCCCGAACCAACACCTTAGCTTCGCCAGATAGAACCATTGTGTACTCACCGTTTTCAACCCATGTTTTCAGAGTTATAAACTTATCCATGCGGCCTTGTTTATTTTCTTTTTCGTCAACTTGAGCCACTTCCACGTGAGCTGTTATAGTTTCGCCGAAATACACAGGTTTGTGAAAATTAAAGCTCTGTGACAAGTATATGGCTCCCGGGCCAGGCAACACGGTCCCTAATACAGCACTCACAAGTGACCCTGTCAGCATTCCATGGGCAATTGGTTTTTTAAACATGGTGGTAGCGGCGTACTGAGCATCTAAATGAGCCGGATTGGTATCCAGTGATATTTTAGCAAACTGACGAACTTCGTCTTCAGTAATTAACTTAGAAAGTGATGCTTTTTTACCGATAATAAATTTATTTTCTGAATTCATAAATACTCTCTTTGTTAATTAATATCAGTTTAACAAGACCTAACTTTAGTTAAGTAGCTGATACTTGACCAATAAAAAAACAATACTGATACTGAAAATATATAACAACCAGCAACATCAACGAGGTACATCATGGATTTAAGCGGCCTTTTTAACTCAATCATGGAAAATGCTATCGTTCGTCAGATTTTACTTTGGGCCGCTTTGGGCTTAGGGGTCGGCGTAGTTGCTAAAATTATCATACCCGGAAGCGAAGAAATTGGATGGATTCGCACTATTTGTGTGGGCCTTGCCGGTTCGTTTTTAGGGAACTTTGTGGCTCCTAAGTTGTTTGACTGGCCCACCTACGCCCCTTTCAGTCTCGAAGGCGTGGGTATAGGTATAGCCGGCGCTGTTGTTCTTGTTGTTATTAACAGAATTGTTACAAAATCCTAAAAGCTTTCATTTGGCTTTCAATATTCGGATAGTATGGCTACACCAGTTGACTCATTGCCAGAAAGAATCGATTTTAATATCTCGCTTGTAAAGGAGCCGTTTATGAAAATATTTTTAACTGCAATTGCCTTTTTCTCATTAACTTCTTTTGCTGCCGATCAAGCTGCAAAATTTGGTGCAGAATTAACTTTAAAAGATTCAGTAACTGTAGACACAGCTATGGGCCAATTTAAAAAAGATCCTAAAAAAACTTTTTTAATTGAAGCTCAAGTTGATAAAGTTTGTCAGAAAAGCGGCTGTTGGATGACTTTAAAAAGCAAAACCAGCGATTTAAGAATTACATTTAAGGATTACAGCTTTTTTGTTCCACTGACATTGGCCGGTAAAACTGTTTTAGTTGAAGGCACTTTAAATGCCAAAAAACTGACCCTGGCGCAAACTAAACACTACGTTGAAGACGAGGGCGGCGACCCTTCAAAAGTCACTGAAGCTAAGACTGATTACCAAATGATTGCAAGTGGCGTTGTCGTAAAAAACTAGCTATGTGATTTTAGCTGCTAAATTTAAGCTGCATTAACTCCGCAGCATTTTTTATATTTTTTACCGCTGCCGCACACACATGGATCGTTACGGCCGATTTTTGGCGACTCACGCTGAACTGTTTGCGGTTTTTCGTGATGGTGATGATGGCCTTCGCCTTCACGATGTGTATGCGAATCCCCGTCTACAAAGTACCATTGGCCGTTATCGCCTTTTCTGAACTGTGATGTTTCATGGTGGTCTAAACCCTCACCCTCAGCTACGTAAGTGGCAATAAACTCCACTGTACCTTTTTTGTCTTCAGGACCGCCTTTTTCAGTGGAAAGAATCTGTAAACCTTTCCACTTAGATTGGTCCGCCCATTTTTTAGTTGCAGCTGCATCAAAATCAGAACGGGATTCGGGCGCTAATGTTTTTTCAAGATATTTAACGTCAGCTTTTGTAAATGCTGTATAGCGAGAACGCATTAATTGTTCAGCAGTCGACGGCATGGCCGCACCCGAAAGAAAAGGTTCACAACATTGACTAAAACTCTGATTTGATCCACATGGGCAGTTCATATAATTCCTTTTTATAGTTAACAAAATACAACAAAGACATTAATATGGGCAACTAAATACACGGGTGCAACTATGATACAGGCAAATGCTCTGGAAAAATCTTTTGGCGACTTTAAAGCTGTTAATAAAATTGATCTGAATATTAAAAAAGGCGAATGTTTTGGTTTACTGGGTCCAAATGGAGCCGGAAAATCTACGTTTATAGGTATGATGTACGGAACAGTACAAAGAACATCGGGCCAGCTAAGCGTGTTTAATCACGATCCAAAAACTGAAAGTCGCGACATTAAAAAAAGACTTGGCGTCGTAACGCAGGAAAATGCCTTAGATGAAAGTCTTACCGTTATGGAAAACATGATGTTGTATTGTTCATTCATAGGAGTACCAAAGCAGGAAAGTGAGGCGCGTGTTTTAGAGCTGTTGAATTACATGAATTTGTCACACAAAAAGGATGCTTTAATTCAAACTCTTTCAGGCGGCATGAAAAGACGTCTGGTTTTTGTAAGAGCTTTACTGGGAAAACCTGAACTGCTCATACTTGATGAACCCACCACAGGATTAGATCCGGCCGTACGTCACTTATTGTGGGGAAAGGTTAGAGAGCTCCATCAATCAGGAACCACAATTGTTTTAACAACTCACTATATGCACGAAGCTGAAGTTCTATGTGATCGTTTAGTTATTTTAAATCACGGGCAGATCGTAGCCGAAGGCAGCCCTCAACAAATGATCGCGCAGCACACTCCCGGCTATGTTGGAATTTTTGAAAGCAAACACCGCGAGTTAATTAAAAATTTAATTAACAATAGGGCTGACATTCACTTTCATGAAGATGCTTCCGGTATTTATTTAAGAACTCCAACCTTGGCCGAACTCACAAAACTTCACTCTGAACAAGGAATGATTCCTCTGCAAATACGCCCGGCTAATTTGGAAGATGTATTCCTGAAATTAACGGGTCAGGAGTTATCTAATGAAGCTTAGTCATTTTATTGAGTCAGTTAAATTGTGTTTGCATATTACCCGTCGCAATTGGACCGTTTACAAAAAGGATCTGATTGCTAATATTTCGCCAACTGTAGCCGATCCTGCTTTAATTCTGGTTTCGCTAGGACTTGGGCTAGGAGCTTTCTTAACTAATGTTGAAGGCATGAGCTACATGCAATTTTTAGCGCCGGGCTTAACTGTGGCTACGGCTCTATTTACTTCTTTTTTTGAAAGTAGTTATGGATTTTATGTGAGAATGTCATTTGAAAATGTATACAAAGCCATGCTTGCCACTCCAATCGGAGTAAAAGAAATTGTTTTCGGCGAGCTTTTCTGGGTCGGTCTTAAAGGAGCCATCATGGCTGTTGGCGTAGCCATCGTACTGGCCTTATTTGGCATGATGACCAACCCTTGGCTTATTCCCGCCCTTGCAGTAGTCGGTTTTCTTGTGGCTTTACCTTGTGGCGCTATGGGACTTTTAGCAACTGCGTGGGTGCGCAATATTAATCAGTTCCAAACCGTCTACTCTTTTGTGATAGCACCGCTTTATTTTTTATCAGGAATATTTTTCCCGATTCCGCAAATGTCAACGCCAGTGCGTATCGTTGCTGAATTCTTTCCATTAATTCACGGAGTAAGACTGGCACAATCTTTATTCTGGGAACGCGATATTGCTCAAGCCTTTTCTTACAGTGGCAGCATACTGGTTATCCAAAGCATTGTTCTCTGCGCATTGGCCTATACACAAATACGTAAAAAATTAATTAACTAAAGAATCTCGTGGAGCAAAAATGAGTGACTTTAAAAAGCCGAATAAAAAAGATCTACAAAGCAAATTGACCCCTGAGCAGTTCGCCGTAACTCAACAATGTGGCACTGAACCTGCTTTTAATAATGAGTTCTGGGATAATAAAAGAGAGGGCATCTACGTCGATGTCGTTTCGGGCGAGCCACTTTTCAGCTCTATTGATAAATATGATTCTCGTTCAGGCTGGCCTAGTTTTACCAAACCACTAGAAGAAAATATAACTTACCATCGAGAAAATGATTTTTACCAAAGAATCGAAGTGCGCTCACTAAATGCGGATTCCTACTTAGGACATGTATTTGATGACGGCCCTCTTGATCGCGGAGGAAAAAGATACTGTATCAACTCTGCTGCTATGAAATTTATTCCAAAAGAAGATCTTGAATCTCTGGGTTACGGAAAATATTTATCACTTTTTAAGATCAAATGAAATATTTCTGATTTACTGAATATAGCTGAATAAATCTTCGTATCGTTTTGTACTGATTGATTGTTCAGGATATTTTTCCTGAACAAGATATTTAAGTGCCAACATAAAACCGAAATGATCGGCGTTTTCATTTTTCTTGGCCGTTACAGATAGTGCATAACGGGCATCAAAGAAAACAGCAAAAGTATTTATTTTTACTAATTCCGTCAGCAGTGAAAAATCAAATCCGTACTCAGTTTTATCGCGGGCCGAAGTATCAATTTCGCTACCTGGAGCAAAATCAGAATGTAATATTTTAACCTCACCCATTGAATAGCCCGAACTTAAGCTGATGGAGCCCGAAAAAGTTTCGGTAAACCATCTTCGGTAACCCATCGTAATGTGCATAAGACCGGTTTTTTCTGCAATATATTGGCCGGCATCTTCGCGTAAATAAATTTTATTCAAATAAAACATTCCAATTTCTAGGCTGCCCTTGGCACTAACATCACCTAGCACAACTAAGCCAAAACCACCCATATTAGGAGACTTGGCACCGGTCTTGGTACTATCAAAATTACTTTTGTACAGATAGGGACCAAAATAGGCGGTTACGTCCCCCTCAGAAGGTTGGTAGGCATAACTAATAAAAGTTTTAAAAAGAATAAATAAAATGACAGGCCACTTAAATTTCAACACAATGAAAGAATAAGATTGATGCCTAAACATTTACAATCAAATTCTTTAATGCTGAAACATTACTATGCACCGATCTGCATATTTCTTTTATTTATATCTTGCAAAGATATCGCTATGGCTGCAATCAGTAAAGTTGACGAACCTGAAAAACTCAGCTTTGAAGACAAGTTTATTTCAAGTAACCGTGCGATTTCTGCCTAGTTTGATAGTATGGCCGACGGCATAGATCTCTTTCTGGTTGGCAAGAGACTGACCACTACACGCAATGAGACCAATGTAAAACTTGAAAACGCCACGTACTCACAGGAAGGCACTGGAGTCATCAATGAAACCAGTTTAGTAGTAAACCCGAGATTTCCAAATCTTGAAAAGTACTGGAGCCTAAAATTTACTACTTATGATGAGCAAGAAATACGCGGTACTGAAAAAGGCTACCTTCGACAAACCCCTCGCGAAAGAAATTATGGAGCCAGCGTAGGCTTATTCAGAAAGTTCGGCGCCGTAAGAACAGTGTTTCAGCCCCGCATTGAACTACAAGACCCTTTAAAAATTTCACATTCTTTGGCTTTTGAATCATTAGCAGACTTTTCGACATTTCAAATCAACCCAAAACTGGAGTTTTTTGCAAGTGCAAATAAAGGCGTGGGAATATTTCATGCACTCAACTTTAATTTTACTTTAACAGAAACAGTTTCTCTTACTTTAATTAATGAAGCTGAATACGAAGACAAATTACATAAATACACTGTAACGAATGGCTTTTCATTTGGACAATATATTTCTGAAACCGATGCTATGGCTTACAGCTGGTTATTCTTTTCAAACAACCGCGATAACTATCATTTAGATGCCTATAGCATTTCGGCAACCTGGTATCATCTCTTGTATAAGAAAATTTTGGATTTTAGGCTGACGCCTCATCTGGATTTTTCAACAACCAGTTATTATAAGGGTTCTTTCGGAACCACTCTGCAAATAACACTGAATTTTTAGTAAAAACACCCCGCACAAAAATGAACAACTAACATTTTCATGCAGGGTTACGAGCTTTATTGAACAACTGCAACTGCAGCATCTGCCATCTTTATTTTTTTATATAAAGTTTTTCTATCGATGCCGATTTCTCGGGCTGTTCTGTCTTTGGCACCGCCATTACGTTGAACAGCGAATTCAATGTATTTTTGAATTACACTTTGTAAACTTGGGAGCGAGTTATCGATCTTATATGTAAAATCCATATCTAAACCTGAATCCGTCTCTTTACTTCCAGCTTTAGAGAAGTAGAGAGCTTTTTCAACTGCCACAAGTAATTGCGGCAAGTGAATAGGTTTAAAAATACAGTCGTATGCACCGTAACGAATTGTTTGCACTGCGCGCTCTACTAAGTGAGTTGCTGCAACAAAGATGATAGGTAGATTCGGTTTAGATGCTTTAAGGCTTTCAGCAAATTGCAATTCAGACATTTGCTCAAGCTCAAGGTCCGCCACCAATAAATCCCATTGTAAATCCTGATTTTGTGCTGCTTTTAATGCAAGATCAGCATCAGAATACACAAACACATCATAAGATTTTAGTTTGAAATAGACTGATAAAGATTCTTGAAGTGAAAGATCTGCTGTAACTACTACTAACTTCTTGTTTGTATACATGTCGCTCATCTAGCTGTTCCCCTTTTGGTAAAACGATTAACGCAATCTCTTGATCGCAAATAAACAATAACTAAATGGTTTCATGTACGTATGTGCATCGTTTGAAGAAATCTTCACATCTCAAGTATTAACAAAAATGCATTAAATTTGTCGCATTAAGTTTGTTAAATTATGAATAAAATTTTTGAATGCCTAATTGGCTTGCTGGTTTTTAAGATGGTTCAAATCAAGTTTTCGCAAAATAGGAGCAAAATACGCCACTGTTCCTACTGTTATTAAACAAATTATTCCACCAAAATACACAGCTGGCACAGGGCCAAGAATTTTAGCCGCTACACCTGATTCGAACTCACCGATTTCATTGGAAGATCCAATAAAAATTGAATTAACCGCCGAAATTTTTCCGCGCATATGATCCGGTGAGCTTAATTGAACAGCTGCAGATCTAATAACCATGCTTATGCTGTCAAAAGCACCACTGGCAACAAGAGCTATCAACGACAAAATATAATTTTTACTTAAACCGAAAACTAAAATACATACTCCAAATCCCGCAACGGCTCCAAAGAGTGCCTTACCTGTACGAAATTTTTCGTGGTTGCGTGCCAGAAAAAATCCCATCAACGCAGCTCCTACAGCTGGAGCAGCTCTCAGAGCACCTAGCCCTTTAGGTCCTATCATTAAAATTTCTTTAGCGAAAATAGGAAGTAATGCAGTCACACCGCCAAATAAAACTGAAATCATATCTAACGAAAGTGCCGGAAATAAAATCGGATGTGCGAAAACAAATTTAGCTCCAGACAATAATTCATCTTTAATAGATTTATGCTTAAACGTAGTTTCAGGTGGCGGAATATTTATTTTGATCATCAGCATAGCGGCGCTGGCGGCAATTAAAAATATACAAACTAAAGAAGATGAAAATACCGCTCCTAAAAATCCAAATGCCAGTCCACCAGCGGCGGGACCAGCCACACGGGCCACTTGCATGGCAGAGCTCATCATCGCTGTTGATTGAAGTAAATTTTCACGTGCTACCATTCTTGGAACTGAAGCAAATATTGCCGGACCTGAAAAAGCTCTGGCTGTTCCGGTTAAAAATGCGGCGGCATACAACATACCGGCCTGAGCATAAACACCTAATTGGTTTTCCATGAGATGCTCAGCCAACACCATCAAACCTGATAATAAACTGATGTACATCACACGACGGTAAGCAACTAATGGGCGGGATCTATCAATAATGTAACCGGCATAAAGCGCCAAACCTATTGCAGGAATGGCTTCAGCCAAACCTATAAACCCCAGAGCCAGTGGGTCCTGCAGAATTTCGTATATTCGCCACCCTAGAACCACAGCTTGCATTTGCACAGCAAAAGTAAAAAGAAAGCGGGCACTTATGAGTTTTTTAAAGTCCGATGGCATACCCAAAAACTATCACGCACTACCGGTTTAATCTAACAATAACACCCGAGCGTTAACGCCATTTTTAGTCGTAGTATCAGCAACTTAAACAGTTAAATGTGTTTAAAGTGATCCTGTGGTTTTTAAAGCGGCATAGTTTTGGCTAAGTCAGCTTCAGTTGTATGTTTTTACACGTAAAAGACTTTAAACATTTCATTATTTGGCTTCAGATTTTCTGCTTAAGCTTCTATTCTTCGCAGGCGTGGACACAGTCTTCCCGTGGGCCCATACCAAATGCAAATCAGTTAGAACTATTCGCCAGCACCGAGCCTGTTCAAACGGATAAGGGCATGGCGCACTTGGAAGTTCGCAGTTTTGAAATCAATACTATTCAGGATCTCGAGCAGGCTAAATCAGAAGTCCTCCAAAAAATCAGAACAGATTATAAAACCGGCCAGTTTTTTGTTATGGGAGTGCAATCTGCGGATCATCAGGAAAAATCGCTGGATCAGGCTGCACAACTGAGTATTAACGAAATCGAAGCTTTGATCGAAGCCGAAGTAAAAGTTAAACCGGCTCCACTTACAGTTGAAAATCCCACCAAGGTTAATTTCTTTAAGCGACATTATAATTTGACTCTGGGTTTTGTTCGCTTTGTTGCCAACGCCAGTGTCGTATCAACCGGACTGATTATCGGTAAAGGTGTTGCTCCAGAACATGCGTTACTTGTGGGAACATTGGCGGGAGCTTTATCTGGTATCATGCAGGTTAAAAGCGAAGCATTATTTAAATGGCTTTCCAATTCTGTTCTTTTAGTTAAAGCAGCCCAAAAAACTGGTTTGTTATCTAAACAAGAAACACGCTTTACTCAAACTGCAGAAAAAACTTTAAAAGAAGTTGAAATGTACGGACGCTGGGCTTCTTTAGAGGCCGGTTTTCTACTGATATGCCAGGCAGCGATGACAATTTTAAATATTCCCGTAGCGGAAAACCTTGCGCTAACCGTCGCGAAATCCACCGCCTCTCAAGGAGTTTATGAAGTTGGCGTTATGAAAGCCGCTCAGCAACTTGAAAAAATGAACCCGCGCTGGAGCAATAAAATTTCTGTTTTTAAAAATGTTTCGTTATTTACAGGATCAGGAATATCAGTATTAGCTGCTATTGGATCTATGATCGACATGCCGTTTTCCAACTTAGGGTTTGTGGTTCTAACAGGCGCAGGCATAGTTTTAAATTTTAGTTCAAAAATCAAAAGTTTGTTCGGTTCAACGGAACTGATCTTTAGAAGATGGAAAGCCGTCGCTTTGCATTTAAAATGCGCCGACCTGCTTAACTAAGGCGTTCCAGAAAGTGACGTATCTGTAGATGAAGCCGTAGATCCATTCGATTGATAATTTATTATTAAGTGGCCATTGTCTGTTGCACCTGAAAACGCCAGTTGAATTGTACAGCTTTGACCTGGCGCTAGAATGCTGCCACAGGTTCCGGTTGCGCCAGGATAAGAACCACCTGCATATACAAAATTTGAATTTGTACTTGTTAAAGAAGGTGAAATACTTGCGCTCATATTACCAATGTTCGTGATTGTAGCGACCTGCTGCGAAGGCCCGGAGAATGCAATACTAGAGTCCGCACTCAAACTAGCATAACCTACAGAGCCCAAGTATATGCCACCCACTCCTAACAACAAAGAATTTTTAACAGGACAAACAAATATTCCGTCACTAGTTGTAATTAGTCCGGCGGTGCTAAATGTAACCGAGTCGGATATAGTTGATTTATTCATTCCAATAACTTCTGAGTAGCCAGCAGCCGATAAACTTTCAGGATTACAACGAATGTTATCTGCACCACCATTTGTAGCTCCTAATTTTTTGAAAACTCGTACGCTATCAAAAATATCTAACAATCCGTTACCTAATACATCAGGAACGGATTTCATCGTAATATCACCGGATGCACTCAGCGTAGATTTTGAAATATCGCCCGATGCTGAAGTTGATACGTAAGTAAAGGCTCCCTCAATTCCCCGAGCAGTGTCATTACCATTACCATCAAGCTGAGTCATGCTTACGAAAATTTTGTCTGCCGTGTAGCGATTACTTGTATTAACTTCCGTACTTGTGCAGTCTGCAGAGTTCGCAAATGAATTTAGCCCACCTACTGGATAAACATTAGCTGCACTTTGAGTTGAATAATTGAGCTTCGTAGTTCCACTCACATCTTGCGCAAGTTTATTAAAATCGAGCGGAGCATTAATACCTTTAAAACATACTTTTTTAGAGCTTGTTAATGCCGCAGATCCGAAGTAACCATAGACAATATCGTGATATTCAGAATTAAAGTCTGCAAACCCAGCCCCCCACGAACCACCTTTACTAACGAAGTAATTATTTGATCTAAAAAGACGTGCGATATTATTGGATGTTGAAAAACTAGCTAAGTTAACTGGGCCTCCAAAAAGAACTGTGCCATCGACCATTACGTATTTCATTAAAAAATTCTCTGAAGCAAAAAAACTAAACCAGCCTTTAACAATATCTTCTTTAGCAAACTGCAATTCAGCACCACTAGCAGCATGTACAATACTTACGTTAACAACTCCTGTTGGGCCAACATCTTTACTTGTTACTGCGTTAAAGGAGGTAATATAGCGACCTGTAATTTGGCCGCCTTTAAATTCGCCCAGATTTTGCAAAGGTAGAACAATGGCAGGTGGCTCCACCGTCCTTAGATCAACCGTCACCGTACCATACTGAATGTAGTGTTTAGAGTTTTGTAGATACAATCCCATAACTTGAAATCTACGTTTACTTCCTGCTGGTACATCTAGAGTAACAATAGGGTTTATTTCTGTGCCTGCTTGTGAGAAGTCATCATGTTTTTGGTCAAACACAATTTTTTTCATGTCATCTGCGTCTACATTAACAAATACGGCTTTGAGGCAATTTGTGCAGCTCATAGCACTCATATTCGAATGTGAATGTGCAGAGTAATTGCCGCCTAAGTTTAAACTCACTGTGGAGTTTCCTTCTGAGGCGCGCTGACAAGCCGAAATAAAAATAATAAGTAAACTTAAAGTAAGTAAACGTGCAATAGCGCTCATATGTTTTCCTATTCATATAGCCTATCGACTTTTAAGTTGTTTGAGTTTAACTTTTTTTGAATTGAAACTGATTGATTTAAGAATGCATGTGAATTTTTTTGAGACGTTTTAATTTAAGAATTATTATGTATCGTAAAATTTAAAAGGGCTGATTTTCTCAGCCCTTAATAAATAAATTAAACTTTTGGATTACGATTGAACAATGGTCGGTAAATTGGCCAGTAAGCTAATGCAGCCAATACGTGTATTATCACCATAACAATCCACATAACCTGATTACCGAAGCCCGGAGTTAAGAATAAATGGAAAAAAGCGATGTTAATAGTAATTGGTGCCAAAATTACTAAGGCCAGCGGTGCTGCAAAACCTGTTAACAATAATAAACCGCAGATAACTTCTGTTCCTTTAATTAAAGGAAAGAAATATTTTGTGGCCATCATAGCCATAGAAAATGTTACGGCTGCTTCCGGAATATCCGGCGGTGTTGGAATAAAGTTTAAGAATCCGTTAAGGCCAAATACAAAATATAAAAGACCTAATAATATCTGTGCTCCAAAACTGACTTTTTTCATGATGCTAACTCCTTGCTGTTGGTGACACTTTAAAGTTACACAATACGTCATTAGATGTAAATAGACTGTTGAGCCGATTTTGTTATTAATTAAAGCCATGAGCAAAGCCATTTTCAGATTATTAGCAGGTTTCCGTCGTTTTCGTGAAAAATACTATGAAGAAGGCGACACTTATCACAAATTGTCCACTTCAGGCCAAACGCCGAAAACTCTTTTAATCGGCTGCAGCGATTCTCGCGTTGACCCTGCCATCTTAACTGACGCTTCACCTGGCGAACTCTTTGTTATCCGCAACGTTGCAAGCTTAGTTCCACCTTGTGAGCACTCTGCCACAGGTTTTCATGGTACGAGTACAGCCATAGAGTTTGCCGTTACTAATCTCAAAGTAGAAAATATTATTGTTTTAGGGCACCGCCAATGCGGTGGCATCAACGCCTTAATGAGCGGAGCCACTGACGACCCTAAAAGTTTCGTTGGACGCTGGATGAGTATAGCTGAAGATGCAAGAAAACAAGTAATGCACGATCACCCTCATGCTGACCATGAAACTCGCTGGCGTGCTGCTGAAATGGAAGGAATAAAAATTTCTATCCGCAATATTAGAAGTTTCCCTTTTGTTCAGGAGGCCGTTAAAAACCGTGATTTAAATATCATGGGCATTTATTTTGACCTTGAGCAAGGTGAGCTTTGGGAACTCGATGAATCTGCCAACGAATTTAAAAAACTTCCGGTTTAATTATTCACAATCTTTAAAATAAAAAAGCCAAGGTTTTTACACCTTGGCTTTTTATTTCACAATTTATTTAAAAATTACTTCAACATATCTGTGAACTGAGCTGTTCTGCTAGTTAACTCAACTCTTTGCTGAGCCAGAGTCGCATCAAACTGCGCTCTTTCTTCAGGAAGTTTAGCTAAACCTGCATCTAATTGTAATTTGCGAGCATCAAGTGCTGCTGCTCTTGCATTTAACGCATCGATTTGGGCTTTAGCCTGAGCTTCAGTGTTAGCGCCAGCTTGTAAACGGTTTTGCGCCGCCTGTTTCTGAGCTTGAGCATTAGCTAAGTTAGCTTGATCTGAGCTTAACTGATTTCCAGTTTTTTGAACTTCATTAGCTTTACGATCCCAATCAGTCGCTGACTTAAATCTTGAAAGCTCTTCAGTTAATCTGGCTACAGCTGAAGTATTCTGGCTGATGCTAGATAAAACACTTGGACGCTCATTTTGTAACTGAGTTTGCTCTCGCTCTAAGCGTGGAATATCAGATCCGCGAATTTGTGAAATTCTGTTTTGGTCACGGCTTACATCATTTTGTAAACGGCTCACTTCGCGCTCAGCTTGATCTTCAATACTAACTAAGTTGTCGTACTCACGGCGAACATCCCAATCAATTTGTCTTTCGATCTGATTCATTCTTGAATTCACTTCATTTAAACGATTTGCAATATTGCGTTGTTCGCTTTCTCTTTGTGCCACCATGTTGTTTGCATTGTTCAAAGCATTTTCTAAATGACTGCAGTCACGTGGAGGAGGAGGCTCAACAGGGCCAGGACCTGGGTTACCCGGATTTCCTGGGGGTCCCGGAACTAATCCACCGCCACCGCCCGGAGGACGTGGACCTGGAACTAAACCGCCACCACCTGGAGGATGACCACCACCCGGAGGACGAGGTTCAGCCGCTTCGATAACCATACCTTGACGGCACTGCTGTAAATCACGTGCTATACGATCGCGTTCCATACGAGTTCTTTGTAAGTCGCCTTCGATCTGACGTAAATTATTTTGGAAGCTTGATCTATCATTAATTAATCTTGAGTATTCAAAATTATTACGTAAACGACTTTCTCTTTCCCACTGAACATTAAAATTAGCACGACGGCTTTGCGCATCTCTTAAGTAAGAGCGGGCTCTGTCTAGGTCGAATTGCTTTTGTGATAAATTTCTTTCTAAGTGATCAGCTTCAGCATCTAAAGAAGCTAATTGCTGAGCGCCATCACGTAAACGGCTGTCAATATAAGCTAAACGATTTTGAGCATCAGCTAAAGCTGATTGCGCTGAACTTAAACTTCCAGTGATACGATTATATTCAGGCTCATGTGGAGCTAAGATTGCGCGAGCTGCATCGTAAAGTTTTTGCGAAGCTGCGATTTTTGCATTTAAACCCGGAATAGCCGCATCAATACGCGCGATTTCTGCACGTGCATCCACTTGCTGTTTCTGTGCATCAGCTAAAAGCTGACGGCTGGCAGGCAGGTTTACTTCTTGTATTTGTTTTGCTTCGCTACGGTTTGTAGCTAATTCATCTATTAAAGGTTGGTATTTAGCCAAAAGCTTAGCTAAGTCATTGGCTGCATTTGAAATATTAAAAGCAGCTTTGTAAGCAGCGTAATAGACGCTACGCAATTGACCGGCTTTAGTTACATCAATTCTTAACGGATCTAATCCATCAGCTACGCCAGCAAAGAAATTAGTTTCAAACTCAGCATTAATAATGCTTTGACCGGCATTACAGTGAGTTTCCATTTCTCTTAAGATATCTTTGAAGCCGTTTGTTGATAAACGACCTTCTTCACGACGACCGCCCACACCTTTAAGTTTGATTTGGTCGCGCCCGCGTGCGATTTGATTCATAAAATTAGAAAGATTTTTTGGAACACCCCAGAACATTTTCTGGCTTCCATCTAAATCAGCCAAACCTAAATTGCTGGCTCCAGAAATAGACGCCACAACGCCTTTACTTTTGCTGCTATTAGAAGCTAATTTTACCATCACCTCAACGGGCATCTCTGGTCTGTCTTTATATTTTGAAATCGACAGAAACATTGTTGCACCTGTAGGGAAAGAGCCGCCATCGCCTCCATTACCCCAATCGTTGTTGTCAGTTTGAATATAACACATCCCCGAATCAGTTTCGTATAGTGACCAATCTGCGATCTGTCTTATTTGACTGTCTGCTTGAGCGGCAAAATGAACCAGCAAAGCTGAGCTTACTAGTGCTATTTTAGCCAAATTGAACTTATTCATGAATAATTCTCCCCATTTTTGGTGATATTTTGGTTCCAGAGGTTACCTGGAGCAAAGTACACGCCAAACTTAGTGGAGACAAAAAGTTATTTTGGAACTGGGTGTTCCAAAATAAAAAACCTGTATTATTTGTAAGAGTGAATAGAGATTTGACAATAAAAGTGCAGATAAAGCAGGTGCGACCCTACTTTACCGGCATTAAAATTTGTGTATGAATATCTTTTTCTGGACGGCCATCAGGCATTGTTACGTAAATTTCATACATTGGAACATCTTTACGCAATTTCATTTTTTTACCGCGTTGATAACTCATAGCCATTGACCAAGGATTACCTAAATGGCGGTAAGATCCGAAGTGATCCACAACCAATGCATTGTGCGGAGAAACTTTTTTAACTTCGTAACCAGCTGGTGTTTTAACATTTTGTTCAGCATCATACACATAAGCTGCTGTGTATTCACAAACACCTTTTGGAATATCAAACTTGTGGTAAATAGCCATAGCTTTTTTAGGTTGAGTGAATTCACCTTTTTGCATCAACTGTGTCATCTGTCCGTAATCTTTTTGCATTTGCTGAGACAACTCTGAAATAGCACAGGTTGTAGTTATGCCAGTAACCTGAAAGCTTTGCTGCGGCTTTTCACCTTGATAAATTGATTTTGAAGAAACGGAACCTGTTTCAGCATATTCTTTTAACATACTTAAACCGCGGTCAAAATCGTAGCTCATATAGGCGGCCATCATATTTTTAAAGAAGAACATAAACCAAGGAAGGCTTCCGTCCATAACCCAAGTTACTTTAGTTTTATCTGCCGATTCACTTTGAATATTAAATGTAACAGCTGATAAGCTTTTCCAAGGTTTGAAAAACTCTAACTTAATTTTTACGGTTTTGTTCGCCTCAAGCTGCTCGATGGTCATTTTGCCAGAACCGATAACTTCTCCATCCCAACTTTGATTTTGTCCGGTTTGTTGAGCTTTGCCGCTTAAAACTGTTTTAGCAGTTGGCTCTGAGTGAATCCACGGAGACCATGTATTCCATTGGCCTAAGTCTGAAATAATTGTGTAAACTTGAGCCGCTGGTTTATTGATTGTTGTTGTTCTTTCTATGTGTAGTTTCATTAAATCCTCCGATTTAAAATTCTGTATATTTTTTGTTAGAGCCTTTTGCTTTTTCTACCGAATACTTTTCGGCATTCTTGGCCATTTTATGTTTAAAACTTTTTTCCAGATCAATATTATTCATCTGACACAATCTCAGAACAAAAAAGAATACATCAGCCACTTCGTCACCCAATTTTTCCTTGAAAACTGGTGTCTGCACCAATTGCTGGACTTCAGCATCGGATTTAAATCTGAAAAGCTCCATTATTTCAGAGGCCTCTGTAGCAATTCCAATAGATAGATCTTTAGGCGTATGAAATTGATTCCAGTCGCGTTCCTCACAGAAGTTTTTAACTAATTGCTGCAGTGATTGTATTGTTTCCATACCGAATTATTAGTTTTCAGGAACAAAATAGCAAATAACTTTTAAATTTAGTTTTTGCACAGTATAAGAATATATATGCAGCCGCAAGCGCCCAAAATACCCAAAAAATACCAGCCCTTAGGCTATCAGATTTTACATGAAGATCTGGATTTGATTATAGGCAGTAAAGCTCCAGGTTTTTTAACGGTTGCTGCACTTTGGGAAAAAAACAAAACAATTCATGGTGCACTTAATCAGTATGTGCAAAAAGGTAATGCGCGTTCAACAAAATGCGTTTATGTAGTTCACCGTTTAGATCAGGCCACATCCGGAGTTTTGGTTTTTGCTAAATCTGAAAAAGTTCAGCAATTTCTTAAAAACGATTGGACGAATACCAGAAAAACTTATTACACCATCATAAACGGAAAACTTCCAAAAAAATCCGGATTAATTGAAAGTTATCTTCAGGAAGATGACGATTACGTCGTTCATTCAAGCCAAGATAGCACACAGGGAAAATTGGCTAAAACTGAGTATGAGGTTCTTAAAGAAACCGACAAATTCAGTTTGGTTAAAATTAATTTACTTACAGGCAAAAAAAATCAAATTCGTGTTCATATGTCTGAAGCTGGATGTCCTGTGGTAGGCGATGTTAAATATGGCGACAAAAATACAAAATCCAAAGATTTAATGCTGCATTCATTTTCAATTGAACTAACGCATCCATTTAAAAAAGAAAGATTGCTGGTTCAGGCGCCTGTGCCCCCATACTTTAAAAAATTTGTCGATTACAACTATTAAACGTGCTGTAATATTGTTTTAACTTCTGAAGGGTTTAAATAATGAGAATCAGACAAATGGCTTTTTCTTCGAAGCTAAAAGCCCACAAAAATATACTGACTTTAGAAACTCTTAAATTTATCTGTGAATACCTTGTAGATCAAAATGCCCAACAGGCGGCCCTGCGTATAGGAATTCCACCGACCTATGCTTCCCGTTACGGCCAATGGCTTAAAAAACGTCCGATGGTGGTAGCTGCGATGGAGCGCGAACTAGATAAAAATGAAATTCGCCAGCTTCGCAAGTCTATTGTAGATATTGAATCGCAAATGGATATTTGTAAGAGTATTCTGGGGCTTCAGGAATATTAATTTTAACTCATTAAGTATATACAAAACGGCAGGCACAGTTATAACTGACTGCCCTGCCTTGAGTAGGAGAACTGAAGCACTAACCGTAAACACCGCTGGTAAAACGTATAAGTTAAATACAAGCATTATTGCTGGCATCATAAAACAACCAGCACTGTTTCCACGCGTTGCTCCATCTCTCAAAACTTAATGAGCAATGAATATGCCATTTACAAATCAAAACTACTGCCGAGCCAAATCAAAACGGGGAATAAATTACGGCATATATCTTGTAGTAATATTCGCAAACGAAGGAAGTTTATTAATGAAAAATATTACTCGAAATACAAGCATGGATACTAAAGCAAAAGAGATGCACAAATCAGGTACTGGTCTGATGCTATCATTATCAGAGGGCATTAAAAGTTTTGAGGACAGAGGATACACAGCGAACATTGTGCCCGCATTTGATCATTTCAGTATAAATGATGGAAAAATCAAACTTTTGCCTACAGATATTAATCTCGACAATATTATGCGATTTGAAAACTCGTCCGATCCGGATGACCAATCCATTTTGTATGCTATCTCTAATAAAGATAAAACTATTAAAGGACTGTATGTGGATTCTTTTGGTAGATATCACGATGATCTTTCTACGGAAATACAAGAGTCGTTAAGAGATTCTCGTTTAATCAATAAAAATCCCTAATAAAATACTAAAAAATAAGAGTAATTATGACCCAGAGTAATGTTATTTCTGGGGCGATTATTATTACCGAAGTACATTAATACCCCTTATGTCATTCACTCGACGAACACTAAGCATTTATTGTTGCAACACAAAACAATGTCCGTTACAAACCCCTGATGCCTGACAGTCACAAGATTTACGTTAAACTAACCGACTTAGCTTTACTTATAAGTGGTATAATTTCTTTATGTTGGATTTACTCTGTGTTGGGTCGCAAGCGTGTTGAGTCGCAGCTAATTGAAGTACATCGCGAACTCGAAAAACGCGTTGAAGAGCGAACGATTGAACTAGCACAAAGCTTAGAACGTGAAAAAATTGCTAAAGAAGAAGCCGAAAATGCCAACCAAGCCAAGATGCAGTTTTTAGCAAACATGAGTCACGAAATCAGAACTCCCATGAATTCAATATTGGGTTTTTCAGAATTGCTTTCAAGCGAAAATCTTACTCTTGAAGAAACTCGTGAATATCTGGCACGTATTAATTCGAGCGGTGCACAGCTTATGCATCTCATTGATGACATTCTGGATTTATCTAAGTTTGAGGCCGGACAAATATCAGTGCATAAAACTATTTTCGAACTTCGTCCTTTAGTTCATAATGCATTAAATTCTTTTTTACCCTTACTTAAGGCAAAAAATCTGGAGCTAGATCTTCAGTTTGCTCAAGATGTCCCCGCTGAAATAAGTACAGACGCCCACCGTCTGAATCAAATTATAATTAATTTAATTAATAATGCGCTGAAGTTTTCAGAAAAAGGAAAAATACGCATTAATGTATCAACAAAAATGAATGTTATAGATGGTATGAACTTACAAATTGATATCACAGATTCAGGCATTGGAATTTCTCAAGAAAACCAGAAAAAATTATTTTTAGCCTTTAATCAAGGCGATAGCTCCATTGGACGCAAATATGGCGGCAGCGGCCTAGGATTGGCGCTTTCACGGCGCATAGCCGAGGCCCTTGGTGGAGTGGTTGAACTAAAAGAAAGTACGCCTTCAGAAGGAAGCCACTTTACCTGCACAATTCCGGTAGGACTGGTTTCAAAAACAGAAGTAGCCGATACAGAACCTTCAAGCGAAAACGAGTTGGCTTTACAAATGAATTTTGATGGTAAAAAAATATTATTAGTTGAAGACTCACCCGATAATGCTTTTTTAATTTCGCTTTATATTAAGTCATTAGGGTTTGAAATTCATAACGCTAAAGATGGTCTTCAAGCTGTAAAAATGTCTTCAATTCAAAACTATGTTTGTATACTAATGGATGTGCAAATGCCCGGCATGGATGGACTTGAAGCCACACGCCGCATACGTAAACAAGGTTACAACAAACCTATTATTGCTTTAACTGCACATGCACTGCCATTTGAGGCCACCAAATCCCTAGAAGCCGGTTGTAATTTGCATTTGACTAAGCCAATTGACCGCAACGAACTGATCAATGCGATCAATGATCAATTAAAAGAATCTGAACAACAGATTCTTTCGTAGTACTTTAATAAGCTTGTAGATCACACTTAGTGTTTAGGCTTAACACACTCACCAGAATCCTGGCAGCGCATGATATCTTCACGTAACTTCATTAGCTCTTCGAGCGTATACTCAAGCTCGACGTCAAAACCTTTTGCTTTAGTTCCAAATTGAGAAACCGAAATGAAATTGTTTGTTTTATTAAACTGAGTTTTTGTGAATTTTTCTTTAGGATCTTGTAACCATTTAAAAGTTAATGCCTTACTTGATTGAACATTTTCTATAAAACGTTTTCTTTGCTCTCGTGCTTTTTTTAAACCGCTTTTTGCATCTTTCCAGCATTTAACTTCACCAATTAAAATCGCATTGTGGCTTTTGTTATCAAAAACGATTAAATCCAGCTCTCCCACAGTTCTATCTTTATCGCTGTACGCGATACCAGTTAAAACACGGTAGTCAGGCTCAGGATATTGTTCAATGTAACGCAACTGAGTTACTTCTTCACAGATAGTACCGATGGCTTCTAAACTTTTTCCTGAATTTTTAAGCGTGTGGTAGTCTTCTGACAGACCGGCAAAACTGTTAATTGCTAATAACGATACGATTGCGAAAAAGAACTGTTTCATGTGGCCTCCATAGACAAGCATTAAGGTGCTTTGTAGAAACGTCAGCCCCAATTGACCGACATATATGTTGCGCGCTCAGAGTTATTCCATAATTTAAAGCTTTTCAATTATTTCTGAATTAAAGCCAGCAAATTGGGCAGAGCTTTAAAGAGTTTTAATAGGAACTGACAATAATTGTTAGTTTTTGATTAGTATTCTTAAAGAATGTGCGATTAAGTTTAATTTTACGACGCCGTTTCTTCAACAAAACGTAGCATTTTAGAGTTAGTAACATCGTACTGGGCCATAATAAAATTTCCTCTGAAGAAAATACATTTATATCCTTCAGTTTCGTCGAGAACTATATAGGGCTGTTTAGCATGAATATAGCGCAGAGCTGCTTCTTTCGGAGATTTATCGCGGCAAATAAAATCAAATAAATTAGAATCCTGAGCCAGAAATTCAGTTAAACCAATAACTAAACCCTGATGTTTTAAATCAGGAAAATTATTTTTTAATATTTCAAAGCAACCAAGCTCTTCTTCTTTATTTAACACTTATGTCTCTCTCGAGTATGTAACCGTGACTTATATGAATAGCTTTAATTAAGCTCTTGCGCCAAGTAAATTATCGGATGCCGCACAGGTCATTTAACAGTTCTGGACCAAGCTGGCTTACTTTTTAGCGCTTTTTTATAAACTGGACATGTTTCTGAGTGTGCACCATGCAAATACCCTATGCTCATTAAAAATTCGTTCACAATTTCACAAATATAGTTACGAGACATTTTAGTACAAGTTTGAATGCTACAATCGACTGCATAGTGCATGGTCTGGCATAAGAGATGCTTCTTTAGCTTCAGGAGGAGCTAAATTGTGCTCAAAGAATCAGGCAAAATCCAAAGCATCTGTGCCGTATTTTCAATACTGTTTTTGCTTTTAAATTTTTACGGCCTGAGTTCTCATGCTACAATCTCTTATGTTGCTGATTCTTCAGAAGAAAACCTCATTGAAAGCTGTCCACCCATGGGCACCATTGAGTATCGAGGGTTTACCATTCGAGTCGAAAACGATGCTTTTGCAAAAACCGACCACAACTATTCACATGGTTTAGCCTTTACCTCAGAGTCGTATAACATCCAAAACTACTTGCGTACAGATTGCCTACCTTTACCTTTGCGCGCTCATAAAAGATTTTTTAATCTTATTACACCTAAAATTTGGTTTGCTAACGAATCCTTTAATCCAATCAGCAGCATTGTAATCAAAATCGGACAGGCTATCTATACACCTACAAACCCTATAAGCAATGAACTTATTTTAAACGACAGACCCTATGCTGGATTACTCTATGTAGGACTTTCTCTGCATCAACGTTATTTTGATCCAGAAGCAAATTTGGAAATATTAGATGCACGCGAAATTACATTGGGTGTAATCGGTCCACTTTCCGGAGCAAAAGAATTTCAAGATATTGCACACGATATAATGGGAGACCACCGTTTCATGGGCTGGGCCCATCAGCTAACAAATGAACCAGCCATACAAGTTGCCTGGGATAAAAAGTTTAAAAATTACCGCGGCATTAGCTCTACTCATGAGGGATTTTCAGCAGATTGGATTCGTTCTGTTGGCGTGCGTTTAGGTAATATAGAAACCTCCTTCAATGTTGGATTTGAAGGCCGCTTAGGCTGGGATATTCCAAATGACTTTGGAAGTTTTACTATACGCCCGGGCACAGATAGCCGCCCTCCCGATATCGTTCCAGTTCAAAATAATAAATCAACAGCTGACATCAAAAATAATTCACCTCACTTCGGGTTTCATTTTTTTGCAATCACTGATTTAAAATTTGTTGGCTATAATTTTTCGCTGAATGGTAACGTTTTTGATGGAAGCCATAGTGTAACCCATCAGCCAGTGGTGGCTTTTGGAGCTTTGGGAATGAGTTTTCCCACAATAATTAAAAGACGCGGCTATAATCTGGCAATTATGCAGGTTTACCAGACCAGTGATTTTAAAGAAAGAACCGAACATCACGCCTACAGATCTATTGCGTTAAGTGTAGAGTTTTAAAAATACTCTCTAATTATGAAAATATCTGAGGTTTGTTTTTCAATTTTTTACGAGCTGGCTTTTTTTTCCATTGGTATTTAATAAGGCTTAGCTGTCCTTCCGCACCAAAAACAATACCTTCATTTTCTAACTTCTTTTTTTGTTTTCGAAAATTATGTGAGTTAAATTCAAAAGATATTTTTCCTTTTGAGTTTAAAACTCGGTGCCACGGCAATTTATAGGTCGTAGAGCAGGAATGTAGTATCCAAGCCACGCCGCGAGAACCTTGGGGCTTCCCGGCCAGTTCGGCAATTTGCTTATAAGTGGCTACTTTACCTGCAGGAATTTTATTAATCTGCTGCATGACTTTTTTAGTGAATTCAGAAATTTGAATAATACTCATATAAGTTTTAAAGTATATCAGGGTCTGATAACTGTTAACTCTATACGCGGCTTGCCAACGGTCTGAGTATTTTGAGCTGAGTATGTTTCTAGGTTAATGAAGTTATAACCCATATTTTTTATTCCTTTAACTAGTCTTTCTAAATCTGTTTGCGAAGGATTTCCTGCATTTTCCGCATTTAGATTAGGGTCCAGCAAAAAGGGATGATAAAATACACTGGCCCAAACATCGCGCAAAACTAGATTTCTTTGTGCGTCGGCTAAAATTTTATTTATACTACGGGTAGCAACAACTTGTTCATTTAAATCAGGCTGAACATTACCTAGATTTTCGGGAAGCAGGCGCTGTCCGTACATATCTCCATATATTTCGTAAGGAAAAAGCTGACCAAACTGCTTAAAGCCAGGAACATCTGTTACTTGCAGGGTTGAAAAGTAATCCTGTCTGTTCTGAGCAGTAGCCGGATTATTCGCATCAAAGTAAATCGGCTTAGCTGGGTCAGGAATTTTTGCTCCGCTTATTGTAAAATCATTGTAGACTGAGCGTCCAATAACCCAACTGAACATCTGACCAAACATAACATTGTCTAAGGCTGAAGCATGATAATGTGGACTTACCCAAAGTTTTGGCGAAATTGAAAATTGTGCTAGTGAAGAAAAGCCATCATCAAATTTACTTAACACATAACTAGGGCTATCTTCTGCCACAGGTGAAACATTCGGAAAATTCCAAAACTCGTAATCGTCGCCACTAATACCGGTAAAAGGATTGATCAAGTCATTGTACTGATGAGTAATTCCGTGCCAGATAAACACACTGCCTTCAGACTTATATCTTTGAATAGCGGCTGCAAAAGCTGGTTCATTTTCCATTCGTACAATTACATCTGGATTTGGAATTGGATCTTTATAAATCGGAATAATCATAATATGCGGCACAATGTCGTTGTTTTTTAAAATATTAACGGCTTGATCTAAATAATTGAGCTCTACCTGAGAATGAATATCTTCAATTCTAATAAATGCATTTTTAGCATTATGCTTAGGGGCGGCTCCCAAAAAGTCAAAAATCAAATCTGCAAATACAAAGTAACGGTCGGCCTCATGTATATACGAAAATGGTATCTCTGTTACAAAAAATTTATTCTGTGCTTTTAGTGCCCAGGGTATAACTTCGTTATTAGTTGAATGTTGGGCTTCGGCCATTACCGTGGAGGCTGCAGAGTTTGTTTGGCGTAAAAATTTAGTCATTTCAAAAGCCGCAACTAAAGTGGTTTGCGTTGAATCACTCCATTTGCTGAATTTGTAAAATGTTTCGCCCTTGTAGAGGATATCACGGTAATAGCCGTGTTTACCATCGGACGAAGTATGAGCTGTATCCACTCCAGTAAATACATAATCGCCGTTATTTACGCCGTAACCGAATGCATTTTCAAAATCAGCTCCCAATTGCCAGAAGTTATATCCCATCCAAACAACTCTTTGAGCTGTAGTTTTATACTCGTTTAAAAAATCCGGCGGGAGTGTTTTATTGTAATTTGATCCAATATAAAAAGTAGCAAGGCATCTTTCCAGATCTCCGGCCTGATATAAATCTATGGGTCCTATTATTTGTTGATATTCAGGAAAATGCCCAAGCAGGTTAGCTAACATCAATGCATAGGTACGACCTAAGTTTTTGTATTGTACATCTGTAGTTGTATCATAAAAAATCTGCACACAATTTTTATCTACAATGACTGGAATAACAGGTACTTCCTGAGCCACTTGCTCTACGGTAACAAACTTTTTAGTGTCGCAGGAGCTTATGATGAGCACTAAGCTACAGCAAAATAAAAAAAACTGTTTTGATTCGTTTAACATATTAATAGACTTGGTTTGATGTTGTGTTTTCATAAACTATGTAGAATGCAAGAGCAGGTCCAAGCTCAAAACCTTGGTCGACGAGTACGATTTTTATTACGGCTCATATCGGGAACCAAAATTTGTTTTGCTGACTATAACAAAATGTTTGTACACAGCGCGAGCCTGACGAAAAGAATGACACGTAAGTCCAGTGACGAACTTATGATCTATTTCTTCTTCTTTTTTCGTTTTTTGAAATCACCATAGCTGGCCTCTGCAGCGGCAATCATGTCGGCAATAGAAGCTGATTCGTCTACTTTTTTAGGAGCCTCTAGATGCTCTTTATACACCTTCATCTGCGGAATTTTAGTTTGAATAAACTCTTCTATTAAATCGAGTTTTTCTTTTTCTTCTGTGCTGTAAAAAGAAATAGCCTCACCTTTAGCGAAGCCTCGGCCAGTTCTACCAATTCGGTGAACGTAATTTTCAGGTTCATCAGGTAAATCGTAGTTAATAACATGGGACAAAGTGGGCAAATCAATTCCACGAGCGGTAACATCAGTTGTAATCAGCCATCCTTGCTTTTGTTTTCTGAATGTTTCTAAGTTTTCTTCACGCTCAGCCTGCTCCATGCCTCCATGCATACAAAGCACATGAATATCGGCTTTGGCCAATTGTTCCGATACTCGTTGAACTCTAACTTGGGTACGAACAAAAATTATGCCCTTAGCTTCAGGGTTGGCATTTATGAAATTAATTAAAAGATAGCGTTTTTCAGTCATTTCAACTTTTACGATTGAATGAGTCACATTTTTAGAAACCATTTTTTCCGGCGACACCTGAATTCTTAATGCTGATGAGCTGATCTGTGAGTAGGCCAGCTTTTTAATTTTAGGATTAATCGTTGCTGAAAAAAACAGAGTTTGATGACGTTGTTTTAATTTTCTTTTAACACTTTCAATGTCATCGATAAATCCTAAATCAAGCATATGATCGGCTTCATCTAAAACCAAAACACTTACTTTGCTAATATCCACATGCTGCTGACTGATCAAATCAAACATACGCCCTGGAGTAGCAATTAAAATATCTATACCGCCAGCTAACTGATCTATTTGCCGTTCTTGCTCAACTCCGCCGTAAATAGCGTAGCTTGAAGCTTTAGTGTGTTTAGTTAACTTAGCAAAAACTTCACCTATTTGTTTAGCTAACTCACGAGTTGGAACTAAGACCAAACACTTTACTCCGTTACTACGTTTACTGGTTTTGTACTGATGAATATCGTTAATAATCGGAATTGCAAAAGCTGCGGTTTTACCACTACCCGTTTGCGCAATAGCTAAAACATCCTCACCGTTCATAATAGCCGGAATAGCTTTATACTGAATATCGGTTGTACGGAAATAGCCGTTATCAATAAGATTAGTTTTAAGTTCTTCAGCTATGGCAAATTTGTCGAATTTCATGGTCTATCATTTAATATAACTCGCACAAATTTACGACGTTTTTTTGAAACAATGTAAAATTACCCCCTTTAATTGCCAATAGCACGCAGAGCCGTACTGATTCAGGCTTAACGATTGCATCTCAGCTGAGTAGACCGGCAAAAATGACCTATTTTAACTGGAGCATTCAAATATGGATCAAAAAGACAACGCACCTGTAAATAAATCACGACTTAAAACCGATAAAAGCCTTGAGCACGAAAGGCATAAAACCGACAGAGTTATCAATACAAAAAATACGGCCATTGAAGATAAATTCGACGAAAAAATCCGCTCCAACAGAATTACCGCTGATAAAGTTCTCGCAAATACGCGCATAGCAGCTGATATGGATAAAGCCTCAGTTGACGAGCGCAAGCAATCTGACCAAGCCCAAATTGTTGCGCGTTCAGAAGAAGATCGGATACGCAATAAAGAGCGCTTTCAAAAACGCTTAGTTGCCGAGGCACTTTTAGAAAGCGAACGCACCAATACCGACAATAATCTTATGGACGAAAGAGAAGGAACCGACGTTGTTTATGACCAAACC
This sequence comes from bacterium, assembly GCA_019752925.1. GTDB lineage: Bacteria > Bdellovibrionota > Bdellovibrionia > Bdellovibrionales > Bdellovibrionaceae > Pseudobdellovibrio. The sequence continues at coordinate 161,869 of JAIELP010000006.1, read as the reverse complement.
AAAAATGCACTTATAACAAGAGACCAATTTCTTGCAGTGGTCAGCCACGATTTAAAAAATCCATTATCATCAGTAGCAATGGGAGCAAGTCTTCTTCGCGCTGGGCTGAGTAAAATTAAAAACAGTGAAGAAAACTATCTTGAAATTCTTGAAATTATTGAGCGTAACGTTGCACATATGGACCGCATGATTAGCGATCTTCTAGATGTCGAAAGAATGTCTAATAATAAACTTATGCTCAACACCAGAACAAATAATATATCGGAGCTACTGAAGGAATGTATGGATTTATTTGCACCAATTGTTTTAAATAAATCATATACCGTATCAGTTGAAGCCAGTATTGATAAAATATTGGTGGAAATAGATCATGATAAAATTTTACAGGTTCTTTCTAATCTTGTAGGCAATGCACTGAAATTTTCACCCAAAGGAAGTGCTATTGTACTTTCAACACGCAAAACAGAGAACACAGTTGAAGTTTCGGTGAGCGATAATGGCCCTGGTATTCCTCAAGAAAAAATAAATGAAATTTTTGAGCGTTTTTCTCAACTAAAATCCGACGACCGGCGAGGTCTGGGCCTCGGACTCTTTATTTCTAAATGGATAGTTGAGGCACATAAAGGCAAAATCTGGGTTCAATCGGAAATTGGGAAAGGTAGCTCCTTTACATTTTCTCTTCCTATGAGTGTTTAATTTATTGCCGAAAAATTATTAAAACAATATTATGAACGCATGTACAAACTTCGCGATTATCAGCAAAAAGCTGTTAATAACACCATTGCCTATTTTAAAAAAACCCGCCGTCCGGCTGTGGTTGTTTTGCCTACCGGTGCTGGCAAAAGTTTAGTTATTGCGGAGCTAGCTAAAATTGCGCGAGGACGCGTTTTGGTTTTAGCCCATGTTAAAGAGCTTGTAGAACAAAATTACGAAAAATATAAAAGCTATGGTCTTGATGCCGGAATATTTTCAGCCAGTCTCGGAAAAAAAGACTGGGACCAAAAAGCTATTTTCGGTAGTGTTCAGTCGGTGGCCCGTGCACCGGATGATTTTTTTAATAATTTCTCGTTATTGGTTATTGATGAATGCCACCGTGTGGCCGAAGAAGGCTCTACACAATATCAAGATGTTATTAAAAAATTATCCGACAGAAATCCTGAACTCTGTATTTTAGGACTCACCGCCACTCCTTATCGACTAGGCTTAGGCTGGATTTACGAGTTTTCTCAAACCGGTGAACTTAAAACCGAACAAAGAAGATTTTTTAAACAATGTGTTTATGAACTTCCGCTTTCGTACATGATTAAAAATAAATACCTTACGACTCCGGTAAAAGTGGACATTCCGGTTACTTGTTATGATTTTTCAGAACTTACCGATAAAGACCGCGCCTACACCACTGCTGAAGTTGAAGAAATTTTAAAAAGCCAGAAGCGCTTAACTCCATTAATTATTAAAAATATTATTGATATCACCAATCGCTTTGACCGAAAAGGTGTGATGATTTTCAGTAGTTCGGTGAAGCATGCCGAAGAAATCATGTCATACCTGCCCGCTGACGATGCCCGAGTTGTTTTAGGCGATACTGAAATGAGCGAACGCAATGCCATCGTAAACGATTTTAAAAAGAAAAAGTTCAAATACTTAGTTAATGTATCGGTACTGACTACCGGCTTTGATGCTCCTCATGTGGATATGATCGCCATATTACGTCCTACGGAGTCCAATAGTCTTTATCAGCAGATTATCGGACGCGGTCTACGCCTTTCAGATGATAAAAAAGATTGTTTCGTACTGGATTACACCGGAATGGGACATGATATTTACGCTCCTGAAATCAGCGACAGACGTCCTGCTAAAGACACAGTGGCCGTTATTGTTCCCTGCCCGGTTTGTGATTTTGAAAATAGTTTCTGGGGCTATGCTGATGAAGACGGCGTTGTGTATGAACACTTTGGTCGTAAATGCAAAGGCGCCGCTCAGGATCAGGTTACTTTTGAAATTAAACCCTGCGGTTACCGCTTCCGTTCTAAAATTTGCCATAGCTGCGGCTGTGAAAATGATATTACCGCCAAAGCCTGTGAAAAATGCAAGGCTGTATTAATTGATGCCGATGCCAAACTAAAACAGGCAAGGCTATCTAAAAATGCCCATGTGTTAACGCCGGCTAAAGTAACCTTTGATGAGCGCAAAGATAAAAATGGCAGTCCTTATTTAGAAATACGCTATTACGACTACGATGCCCAGTACGTCAGTGAGGCTCACTTCTTCAGTAACCCTTCATCTATTAAAAAATTTAATATTAATTTTTTGCGTTCGCATTTAAGACGTCCCGAATTGGCCGTGGAATTCAGCGCCCCTCAAGAAGTTATTAAATATCAAAAACTTTTTAGATTGCCTTCCTTCGTCATCGCGCGAAAACAGGATAAGTTCTGGAAAATCACTGAAAAAGTTTTTGCAGAAGAACTTTAATCCGCTTATCGTTATCCTAATCTGTGGAGGTTATTATGAAGTTTGTAGTTACAACTTTATTATTACTATTTTCGATTTACACCCTGAGCGCGCCGGCAAAAGTTTATACCGCCGGAGGCGAAAAGTTTCAGTTTGAAATTTTAGTCCAACAAAAAGATGTGGTTTGGGGATTTGATTTTTTAAATAACGACCAGATGATATTTACTGAGCGCAGTGGGGCTTTACGTATTTTGAATTTAAAATCAAAAAGTATGATCGAAGTGAAAAATGCTCCACAGGTGTGGGCTAACGGTCAGGGCGGACTACTGGATGTCAGAGTTCACCCCACCGATAAATCAAAAATTTATCTGAGTTACTCGGAGCCTGTAAAAGATGAAGCCACTACGGCTTTGGGTTTTGGTACTTTAAAAGAGAATAGCCTTTCGGGCTTTAAAAAAATATTTTCAGGCTATGAATCTAACGACAATAATATTCATTTCGGCTCACGCATTGAATTTGACGGCTTAGGAAATATTTTACTTACCATGGGCGACCGAAATGAACGAAAGCTAGCTCAGGATTTAAATTACCATAATGGAAAAATCTTACGTTTAAAAGAAGACGGAAATATCCCGGCTGATAATCCTTTTGTAAAAAACAAAGATGTTAAACCCGAAATCTGGAGTTACGGTCACCGCAATCCGCAGGGCTTAGTTAGAAATGCAAAAACCGGCGAGCTCTGGTCTGCCGAAATGGGACCTAAAGGCGGCGATGAACTCAACTTGATCGTACCCGGAAAAAATTATGGCTGGCCGGTTATTACTTACGGACGCGAGTACTACGGACCAAAAATTGGAAAAGAGTCCAGTGCCGGAATGGAACAGCCAATCACTTACTGGGTACCTTCTATTTCACCTTCGGCTCTTACTATATACACCGGCAATGTATTTCCTAAATGGAACGGAAATATTTTTATCGGAACTTTAAGCGGCATGCATTTACGTCGTTTAAAAATGGATGGTCCGCGCGTAGTGGAGCAAGAAGAAATGTTAAAAGATTTCGATCTCCGCATCAGAAACGTACGCACCGGGCCAGAGGGTGCGCTCTATATTTCCACTGACGACGGTAAAATTGCCCGCCTAACTTCTGTCAAATAATTCACAAAAAAATTATTACTTTTGATCATGGGTAACGTAACCATTGAAGTTAATTTTGATAGATTAACTCTCGTTAGACAGTACTAGCGATGTCGCACTAGGATTTGCTTAGTTTAATTTTGCGCTCTTTGGCCTGTTTGCGATTGTCTTTTAGTCCTTGAGAGATTAATTTTCCTAAAACTTTTAAATTTGTATCTTCAAGATTTTTTAAATACAAACAGCTTTTAGATTTTTTATGTGGACCTAGATTTTTCAGAAGAGCAGCATACTTTTCATATCCCGCAACTATATAAAGTACAGGTCCGCTCTTGCGCGCACTGAAGCCTGTTTCTAAAAAAGTACCCTCATCGCCGTTAGAGCGGTAATACGTGAATTCACCAAAGCCGATGATGGCAGGACCCCACATTTTTGGTTTAAGTCCTGTGGCTTTTTTAAAAACGCTCAGTAGAGTTTTACAATTTTTTTTAAGCTCTGGATCTTTAATGCCCGCAATGTATGCTGCAACGCTTAGTTTATTTTTTTGTGTTTTGAGTTTAATTTTTTTGGCCATAGCTCTTCCTAGAGTGTGTTTATTAATTTCTAGTTATTGTGAGTTTGAAATTAAAAATAATCCAGCCTAAAAATGAACCTGACCCACTACCAGTTTCCGTCCTGATTTTCTTTTGCACTGGACTTGGCTTAAACTCATATGTTCTCCTGTAATGACTACAACGTGCAGGTGCTTTATGAAATCATTAAATAGAACTTTAGCTGTAATTGGATTATCTGCCTTTTTACTATTTATATTTAATTGCAATACCTCTAAACAAGGCGACACACCGGCCAGCCCGATTACAACTACTGAATCTATTACTATTCAAAACCCAAGCTTTGAGTTGCCAGCCACTCCCAGCGATTCATTTATAACAACAGGCCCTCCTACATCATGGTCGTCTTACGGAGCGATAGATAACAACAACAGAGCTGTCGGCGTGCTCAATCCAAATACAACCACACTATATTTAGATGCGGTTCCAGACGGTCTTAATGTTGGCGTAGTTTTTTTGATGGATAATGCAGGTAACCAGTTGCAATTTAATAATTCACCGGCAGGAATGCAACAAACACTAACTGCGCAGCTGCAATTAAACTCTACGTACACTTTAACAACTTATGTTGGCAACCTGGGCCCAGGCTCACCACCGCCGCCATTTCAATTTACAGGATTTCCTAACTATCGAATTGAGCTTCTAGCTGGTGGAGTGGTCATCGCTCAAGATTCGAATACTTTACTTCCCGGCGAAGGAAGGTTTTTGGTTTCAACTGTTACCGCCGCAATTGGCTCTACTCACCCTCAAGCAAATCAAAATCTCGGAATTCGTTTAATCAATTTAAACAGCGCAGTTGGAATAGAAGTTAATTTTGATAGGCTCAGTTTAGTGCGACAGTTCTAAATACTAATTATTTAGTTTTCAAAAAATCCAAACCACCTTGAAGTGCTGCTACTTGCGCATCAATACAAATAGCATCTGTGGCTTTTGGACTATCCGGGTATACTTCTGTAGTTGTGATGTACTCCGCATTTGAAAATCCACCGCAAAGAAATAACTTTTTCTTATCGTAGTTAATCACGCCTTCTTGCTCGGCGCGGTCACCGATAATATTTCCGTCTTTATCTGAAGGAGCAATATGTGTAACCGGTCTTACTCTATCAATAATAGCTTTTTGAAATTCGGGTTGAGGTTTGGCGGAGTCGCCCACTAAATAAAATCCGTCAGGTATTTCTGACAACTTTTCTTCTTTACCATCTCGTTTAGCCAACATAGGTCTAAATATGGTATTGTCGGTATCGGTTGTTTCATGCAAATCAAAATGCGCAAAAACTTCTACTTGCTGCGACTTCATAGCTGCAAGAAAAAAACTGCACTCTTCTGCCGGGCTGTTTTCACGGAATGATCTGTTTGGGTCTATTGCAAGCGGGTTCCAGCGATTAATAGTTTCATAACCCCAAGGACTAATGCAGGGAAAACAAATAAAATTAAAGTAATTTACATAATTTTGAACCTGATTTTGCATAAAGCTTAAAGCCCCATGCACCCCGCTGGTTTCATAACCATGAACTCCACCGGTTATGAGTATAGTTTTTTTATTTTTATCAATGTTGCGGGATTTAATAAAAAAAAGTGGATAGCGGTCGCGGTTATAAGAAAGTGCACCGTAATTTATAACATCCAAAGTGGATTTCAGCTTTTCAATTTTGGTCAGCACATCATCTTTGTATGAACGTTTGATGTGCTGTTCTTTGAGCCAAAGCTCTTTTTCGGCTTGGCCCCAGGGAATGAGTTTAATCGCTGTTTCCATAGAGCCTTAGCCAGTCAAAAATTATAAACCGCGCTTTTTAAGTTCGCCAGTTAAGTATTTTTGAAACTTATCAGTCGTTGGTTGTACACAAGTGCCATCTGGCTCAATGCGTGTAACCCATTTAACTAAGTGATTCATGTAAGAAGCAATTTCTTTAAAGCCTGTTGGGCCATTACGTAAATCCGTTTGAAATTGGAAAAAGCGAACTTGGAAGCCAGCATCACGTAATTTTACGTAATCCGCAGGTGGATTTTGAAGAATAGCTCTTAAACGGTAATAACCTTTTGCCCAGCAAACGATGTTGCCATCATTAACCACAGAGCTACCGCCCTCATAAGATAAAACACGCGGCTCATCACCATTTGGTGCAGAAAGTTCACCGTATTTGTAAGCTTCACCTTCAGCAGTTTGGCCTAATTCCCAAGCGCCAAGATCAATCATTTTTCCCGTAGTACCTAATTGAACAGCTGTTGGCTCAGTTGGTAAAACTGGGCAATTGCTCACATCAACATCTTCAGCATTTAAATCCTGACCGTTCAGGCAGTTGTCTTCGTTGAAAATGATTTCTGAAGCTAATTGTGCCTTTGTTTCAAAAGATAAAAGTAATAATCCTGCTATCAAAATTTTAGATAAATTCATTATAAGCTCCCTCAGTAAACTGAATCCGACTTATATACCTAAATTTCAGAGTTCTGCAACAAACTAAAGCATTTATAAGCAATTGTTTGAAAAATGCTCTTGTTATGCTTAGTGTTTAATCTATTCAATGGCGCTTTTCCACTTTATTAAGCCAAATATAAAATCAACCTAAAAAATTAAATTTATTTTATATTTAAACTTTTCGCATGTTTCAATACCTTAGCCCGCCTCGCATTGAGAAGAATAAAAATTCTCATTTTTGCCTATTAAATTTTTCAACTTCATTCCGATAAATTACTACCTGCAGCCGATAGTCTCCTTGAAAAGAGAGTCGGTACTCAGAGGTTCGAAACTCTTGCCGGTAAAATACTTAGGAGGAACGTGTGATTAAAGTTATCCGAAGACACTATGTTAGATTGGAATTATGTAATCTTCCCGGCACTGCACCACCCCAATAGTTTGTTCTCTAAACTTCGGAAAAGTTAAAAAACGCTGGGAATAACCCGGCGTTTTTGTTTTTTATCTCACTATGATTCACCCTTTTCGCTAAATGGCTCTACTTTGAAACTCCTTAAGATATTTTTCTTTTAAGTTTAAAACTTTTGATACAATTAATATTATGTGGACGTTTATGGGTTTAAGACATTTAAGCGCGACCCTATTTATAATTATATCATCATTTATAATTTCAGGATGCCTTTTAGATGGAACCCAAACCGGCTCGGAAAGTGGCTCTACAGTAGTAAGCGATCCTAACTCTCCTGAAAACCCTACAGATCCTGTACGCAATATTTGTGATCCATTTCAGACAAATTCACCGCAGGCTCGCGATAGGGGCTTAGTGGGAAATCTGCTTTATCTAACTGATGATCAACCACGCTATAACAATATTACAGATATTATTAACAATGCTACTATCGTTCCGGCCACTATTTATTTAGATCGCCTTTTTATTCCAACCCGTCCGTTTGATCGTGGCTTCACGACACAGGCCGGAAATCTTATTCAGACTGAAAACGGCGACACTTTATATGAGTATTTTGCCGTACGTATGGAGTCCCAGCTACAACTAGCGGCCAATGAAAACCCCGGATATTACCAACTTGCTACTCTGGCAGACGACGGTGCGCTGTTAAAAATTCCGGACGGTAACGGTGGATATAAAATTGTAGTGAATAATGATGGCACACACCCTACCAGAATGGCTTGCGCCACAGAACCTGTTTACCTGGATCACAACACCAAAATTCCGATGATAATGGAATACTATCAAGGGCCACGATTTCATATTTCGTTAGTGGCGATGTGGCGCCCTTGGCCCGATGGAGTTAACGACACAAATCCAGTGAACGATGCCTTTTGTAATCAACAGGGCAATAGTTTGTTTTTTGACTCTACCAAAGATCCCGTAACAGCGAAGGCGCCTTTTTACGAACTTTTAGCGCGTAACTGGAAAGTTCTTGAAAACGACAATTACTACTTTCCCGCACAGCAAAATAATCCGTGCGTTCCTACCGAAGATCCACTTGCAATCAGTAACTTTACAATTTCAGGCATTACACGAAATAGTGTTGTACTATCGTGGACTACAAATATTCCAGCAACCAGCCAGGGATCTTCAAAAAATATTACAACAGGCGTACAAACTTTGACCTCAGTCGATCCCAATTTGGAACAAAGTCATACTCTAACAATTAGTGGTTTACTGCCTAATACACTTTATAGCGTACAAGCGCTCTCTAGCAGCTCCAGAGGGCAGAATGCCATCAGCGACGAAAGAGCTTTTCGAACTCCCCGCTAATTACAGGACTAAAATGTAATTTTGCTCTCAATTTGCAGCTCGTTTCTGTCGATAAGTAGTTGAAATATAAGGATTAAAAGTTTTAACGGGACGTTGTTATATGAAGGGTTTTTTTTCAATTCGCAGCAAATTTCTTGGCGTGATGAGCTTACTTCTCGTTTCGTGTTTGGTTGTATATTTACTGATTGCTGTCGAAGTTTTCAAAACAGACAAAACTGAACTGGTTTTCGACCTTAATCGAAGCATGGTTTCCAATCTTTCAGTAGAGTTTGAAACCGAGTTCAAAGGTGTTTCTGATAAATTTAAATTATTTGCCTTACTTTCAAGCCATGGATCACTGCAATCAATTAGCGACAATCTTTTTTCTGACGACTCTGAGGTTGTATACGCATCTCTCTACCGCCAAAATCAAACAGCGGTTATTAAAAATTTTACAAATAAAAAATATCTTGAAACCTATGGTTTGAAAAATTCTTTTTTTGAAGACACTTTACATAATCAAAGGAAAATACCTTTTAATGAAATTTTAAAAAATGGTGAACACTTCTGGAATGCTTCTGTAGAGGGAGGCGCACCATTGATAGGTTACGGGCGAAGCGTAGTTGTTGAAGACAACAAAGGTCAGCCGACAGATCACTTGGCGGTCATTGGTTATATTAAGCCTGACAAAATTTTAAAAGCTTTAAGCTATGTTAAGGTTAGTGAGGTTTCAGTTTTAGATCATAATGGTCGTTTATTGATTCATCCTGATTTTGAAAAGCTGAAACAAGCTGGTGATTTCAGCGAAAATCCTCTTTTCAAAACAGCTCAACAATCAAAAGTTAATCTAAGTGTGGCTACTTTTAATGATGAATCATCTTCGTATCTGGGAGCATTTTCCCGCAGCTATCGAGGAAAAATATTTGTTCTAGCGCGAGCCTCTCAGGGTGAAGCTTTTTCGGCTGTTTATCAGCTGGTATCTCGCTCTGTTTCTTTTGCACTAATTGCGGTTACACTTTCATTACTTTTTGCTTTCTTGCTATCACGCTCTTTGACCGAACCCATTTCAATTTTGGTTGAAGGTATGGAAAAAGTTTCCGGCGGTGACCTCTCTACAAATATAGAAGTCAAATCTAAAGATGAAACTCAGCTTTTAGCCACTTCGTTTAATCAAATGATCCGGGATCTGAAACAATCACGCGATGACTTACAGGAAATAAACCGAGACCTCGATAAAAAAGTTAAAGACCGCACACTTCAACTTGAAATTCAAAACCGCGCTGTTAAAGAAGCCCAAGAAGCCCTACTTAAAACTACTAGACTGGCTTCAGCCGGCGAAATTGCCGGGCGAGCTGCACACGAAGTTTTAAATCCTCTCACAGGAATGTTAACCCGCCTGAGTGGTATTGAAAAACGTGTACACACACAAATTGAGCCTCAATTAAATTTAATGAAAGACATTTTCCACAGCTGGAAACAAGATCACAGTAACGGCGGCTTCCCTTTATTAGTGCAAAGCTGGGAACAAAAGTCTCAGGTAGATGAAAGCATCAATCTGTGGCAAGAAGATCTGCATAACTTGAAACATGTGCAGGACAGTTTTGAAAATTTACTTCAAACTATTGATGGCGATGTTAAATTCCTACAGCAGGAAAGTGGCCGCATTAACAAAATTATCAGCGGCATGCGAAAACTCAGCAGTCTCAACTCAGATGTAAAATCGCATTCTGTTAATAATCTACTCATTGACTGTCGTAATATTATGGCCGATTTATTTACCGAAAGCAGCGTAAGCCTAAACGAAATTTTTACAGCTGAACCCGATTCAGTGGAAGTCGACCGTGATGAATTTATTCAGGCTGTTACAAACCTAATGCGTAACTCTTTGCAAGCTATCAAACACTCGCAGCGTGATATGCATTATCACCTTAAAATAAGCACTTTTTCTGCGGACGACCGCATTAGCATTGAAATTTCAGATAATGGGCCCGGCGTTCCTGAAATCTACCAAAAAATGCTTTTTGAAAAACAATTCACAACCAAATCTGGCGATGAAGGTACCGGCTTGGGGCTTGGTATCAGTCGCCGCTTTATCAGAGCGCATGGCGGAGATATTGAGTTTGTATCTTCTGATCCTTATGTCAAAACCACTTTTAGAATAACTTTGCCTAAAAAAATTTCTTCTATTAAAGAAGGTGCCGCATGAGTCAATGGGCTAAAAAACTAAATTCATATTCTTTAGAGCCGCGACCGGCTTTACTTGAGGAAAGCAACCGGCGCATTTTAATTGTGGAAGACGAGCCTGCTATTGCAGAGGGAATTAAAAATATTCTTTCTCCGGTAACTAACGTTGTTCCCCTTCATCGCTCTAGTCGTCAAAAAACAACCACTGCTGTGCCCATTGAAAGCTCTGAAAAAAAACAAGACAACTTTGAAGTGGTTTGGGCCAGAACACCGGCCGAAGCCCTTGCGCTCGTACGTAAATCCGTAGAACAAAACAATCCCTTTGCAATGGGTTTTTTCGACGTATTACTCGGAAGTGATATAGACGGTATAGAACTTGTTCGGCAAGTTCAGCTTTTAGATTCAAAAATATTTGCAGTTTTTGTAACTGCTTATCAAGATCGCAGCGTCGATTCAATTCAGCAAATCTTGGGCGCTGATAACCTAGACCGCTGGGATTACATCAATAAACCTTTTTCTGACGGTTCTATTTTGCAAAAGGCCCGCAATACGGTTTCGCTGTGGAATTTAAAAGAACAGCAAAAAAGGCAAGAAGAACAACTGGCCGAAGCCTCAAATCTACTTCGCCAAGGTGAACGTACAAATGTGGTGGCTGCTGTCGGACGAAGCGTAGCTCATGAATTCGGAAATCTTCTTCAGCATATTATAGGCCACGCCGAAATTGCTCTTCATAAAAATGATTTGCATCAAATGCATCAGTCGCTGAAAACAATTCTGAAAGCAGGCGAAACGGCCACGTCTGTATTAGATAAATTTAAAAAACTCAATAATCCTTCCGAATCTAAAAGTGATGAAAAGCCGGTTAATCTCAATCAGTGTATAAATGAATCTGCAGATTTAATGACTTACGAGTTCAAAAAGCGCAATATTAAAGTCACTTGGATTAAAAACCACCAGTGCGATATCGTTGGAGATCATCACTCTTTAATTCAGGTTTTCATTAATCTTTTTACCAACTCATCCCATGCAATGAATTCGTCCGGACAAATTGATTTATCTGTTGCTAAATCTTTTTCAGAGGATCTTTCAGAAGCTTGGGCCGAAGTTCGCATTCGCGATCATGGCCCCGGAATTCCCAAAGATGTCCTGCCTTTTGTAATGAACCCGTTTTATACAACAAAAGGGCAACAAGGTACTGGCTTAGGGCTCGCTATATGTAAAGAAATAATTGAAGTAGAACATAACGGTGAATTCTCTCTGGCAAACCACCCTGTTAAGGGGCTGGAGATTGTGATCCGCATTCCAATTAAGGTGGAGACTAAAAATGGCTGACATTAATTTTGAAAGAACCGTAATAATGATCGTTGATGACGACATTGAAACGCGAAACGTCATTAAAAATTACTTAATCATGTTTGGTTTCATGAATTTTATAGAAGCCGGTGACGGTGCCGAAGCATACGGCCACGTTCTTGATTCTATTAAACGAATCGATCTTATTATTTCCGACTGGGAAATGCCAAAAACTGACGGCCTAGCTCTGTTAAGAGCTGTGCGCAGTCATAAAGTGCGCCACGCTACTCCTTTTATTATGGTAACCAGCCAGCAATCTCAAGAACGAATGAAAATCACCAAAGCCAAACTCAACGCAGTAGACTGCTATATTGTAAAACCATTTCGTGCTGACGTACTAAAAGATAAGGTTTGGGAGGCTCTCACATTAGGGCGATTAAAAAAAGCGGCTTCTTGAAAAATGAATTAGCTTTTTTTGTTTTACTGATCTCGTTACCGGCGCAGGCCGCAGTTATTACCGAAAGTTTTTTAACGACTCAGCAAAAAGAAAGCTCCACTGCGGTTTGGAATACCGCAACGGGTTTTGTTCACCCTACACTTAAAATTAATGGCTATCAGGCCATTGCAGGCCCGGTTACTTCAGGCGATTTTAGCGTTGGTGACGGTAGCGACGGTTCTTTTAATGTTTCCACTTATGCTAATTTCGGTACAGTTGTGGGAAATGTAATCACCATCAATGCTCTCGATCGCACAAGTCTTAACTTTACAAATTTTACACTAGATAGCGGTTACACTCTTACTGCCATTAACGGTCCTTTAGTTATTTACAGCCTTTCTACTGTCGTCATAAACGGAACTATTAATTGCAGCGGCGGAAATGGATCAGCAGCAGTAGGCGCATTAGGTGGCGCCGGCGGTATCGGACGATGCGGCGGCTCTAATGGTGGACGTGGCGGCAACAACAACACTTCCGGAAACGGCGGACTTCCGCTAACTGGCCTCGTCAGCGGTGGTGGCGGCGGTTCCTTTGTAGGTGCTGCGCTGGGCTCAGGTGGTGGCGGTGGCGGATCATACTCTGGAAATAACGGAGTAATTGGAACTAATTCAGCAAGCCCTGCTACAAACACCGGCGGTACTGCCGGAAGTGGAGCCACTGGTGCTAATCATGATTTTAGTATTTTAAATGGCAGCCCGGGAGGCGGTGGCGGCTCTGGCTCGGGAACCAGTGCTGAAGGCGGTGGTGGTGGCGGCGCAGGTGGTGGAACTGTTGTTATTCACGCAGTAGGAAACGTTACAGTTTCAAACACCGGATTTATTTTAGCACGCGGCGGAAACGGCGGAACAGCTAACGACGGCGGCGGCGGAGGTGGTGGTGCCGGTGGATCTGTTAAAGTTTTCACCGCAGGAAATCTACATCTCGATATCGGCACCGACATCGATGTTAATGCTGGCACAGGTGCTGTTACAGTTACGGGTAATGCCGGAGACGGCGGTGCCGGAGCTTTCGGACGCACCTGGAGCAACTACTCAACTTTCAGTGGTGCCGGTTCTGAAAGCCATGCCTCTTCACTTCTTGCACTGGGCACAATTCAATACAGCACGGCCTCGCAAGTGGTTCTGTCTAAAATGTATGACACATCCTCAACTCTTGCAGAATTTCAATCTATATCTGTAAGTCCAGCAAGCCCTGACATTGTGCTTGAGGTATCTGGCAGTAACGATGGTTTTATTTCAGACAGCTCTGGCTGGCTTCCATCAAGCTCAATTGCAACATTAAACAAAAGACGTTTCTTAAAATTCCGTGTTACGTTAACTAACTCTAATGCTACAACACCCACACAAATTGATACTGTTCAGATTAATTATGCACCTGGTATTAAAGAAGACTTTCAGTTTAAGAGCGGCTGCGGCCGTGTCAATGGGCTACCACCACCTTCTACAACCTCAAGCTTAACAATTTTTCTACTTTTTCTATTACCCTTTTTAGTAAGCCTGCGTTTAAAAACTATCCGCACCCAGAAGAAAAATTAAATTCATCTGATAACCGCCGCCTTGTTTCTGTAACTGATAAGTTGCGTCCAAGCCACCGCCATAAAAAAAGCGTAATCCTGACGTATCTGAAGATAAATAATTTCTAAATCTCAAGTCTGCGCTCAATTCGTGAACTGCTCCCGAAGTAACCAGATTTGCTCCCCAGAAATCTGTCTGATAACGAACTCCGGCTAACCACAAACTCTGAAATGAAATAGACTCATCAGTAAGCCTAAGCGGCACAAATGTCTGATGCAAAACCAATCCGTAATTATCTTTCACAAGATTCAAACGGGTTTCACTAATTGAAAGATTTTTTTGAAAAGGAAATTCACTCTCTGGCGTGGGTTTCCATACTTGCGACGAATTCCAAGCTTGAAAATGCCACTCACTTTTTTTAATTTCAAAAAGAACACCAGCCACTACCCCGCCGCCCAGACCAATTTTTGAATTGGATTCACCTTTAATATTTGCCAGTTTATAACTTGGCGCCCACGCTAAGCCAATACCTGAAGGAATTTCCATCGGAGTAGCTACGGGTTCATTTACTTCTGGAGGAGTTTCAATTATTGCTTTTTCTTCTTTTGGCAAAACTTTTTCAATTGGTTTTACTGAAATCTTTTCTGGCTTTACTTCCTGCGGCTCTGAAAAATAACCCATACGGCGGCCCGAAGCCCCCGAAGCTACGCGCCAGTAATAACGCTTTTTACGATCATACTTTTTCCAAACAAAGCTCGTCGATTTTACATTCTGAGTTTCTAATAAATTTCTAAAATCGGCCTCACCGGAAATTTCTAAAATATAAAATTCGGCTCCGTCCACTTTTTCCCATTCAAACGTCACTTCATCCAAGCCCGCCGCATAGGCTTTGTTCAAAAATAAACTCCACCAACGAAACCCAGATGAAGGTTTTTCTTGTTCGGAAGATTTAATCACCGGAGTTTTAAGTTTTGGAGCTTGTAATGGTTCGTTTCGCAAGAATACTTTACTTTCATACGAGGCCGGAATCACGTTGCCGTCTTCATCTAAGCCTTCAACTTTCCATTGTAAATCGGATTCTTGTTCAAAACGCACTGACTTGAAGTTTTCAGTTACCTCTTCAACACGATCGCCAATACTCAAACGGTAACTTTTTACACCGGGCTCTCCCGTCCACACAAATTCAATTTCCTCGCCTACTTTTATACGATCCCTTGGAAGGGGCTTTTTCAAAATAATACGCGGAGCTTTCCAGATTTCTACATCTCGGGCTTTCGACATTCCAGTCTCACCCTCCAGACGTACTTTATAACTTCCAAGTTGCAAGTTAACTTTTGCACTTTCAGCTGAGACCGGCTGCGACTTTTCAGTTTCGCCACTTTTATTTAAAATCAGGTTTTTGGCGTCACCCTTCCACTGAAGTGTCACATCGGCTTCATTACCGAGACTGTACACTCTGATTGGTTTTGTATCATTCCACTCAAGCACTGAACTTTTTTCGATCTGCTGAATATTTTTGTCTTCATTCAATTTTAAAATTTTATCGGAAGTCATTTCTTCACGGCCTTGAGTGGTTTGTAAAAAGGCTTTTCCGGCTAAAACTTCAAACTCGTAAGAGTCTTTGTCTTTTCTAAGAGAAACTTCTGCCCCACGTTCTAAATTTACCAACCAATCGTCACCAATTATATTAGCTCTGGCCACGGGATTACGTGCTCGTAAATCTCCGCGCGAAAATCTAAGTCTGATTTCTGAAGTGGACTTATCATCCGGTTCTTCCAATGTAACAAGAGTGTTTTCCGAAAGTTGCAGCTCAGTTTGATCTTTCAGATACAAACGAGCCGATCCTTCCGATAAAGTCAGAAGTGAGTCCCGGTAGTACAAGGTATCTTTTTCGTTGGTCTTTTCCCAAACCAGACTGTCGGCAGAACGACGGCGCAAATCTTCTTTGGCCTTCATCACGTACCCAGCTTCTACGCCACTACTGACCGATTTTTTTTGTGAAATGAACGGAAGTGAGATTAAATTTAAATCAGAAAGTAACCACACACATTCAATAACCAAAGCAACCACGATAAGTGCGATCCAAAGCCGGTCTTTTGATTTCTTAAATAGGTGGGTTTTCACTCTGATTTTATCGGCATTTTTAGAGTAAAATATGAGGAAGCAGGACTAAGGGCTTAAACCCCTAGTTCCTAAATGTTAACTCATGTCGAATAGTTAATAAACAGACTCACCATATGAGGTGCTTGGTGCCGCTCATTCATTGTAAAGCCAAAATTCATTTTTCATTATTTTTTCGATGAAACCATAGTTTTAAATCCGCCAAAAATCATACGCTTTCCGTCAAAAGGCATATCCTTCATAAAGCTATTAAGGCGTGAATCCGTCATAACTTTTTTCAAAACTTGGTCTCGGTGCTTTCTAGATTTGTAAGTGATCCAAGAAAAGAAAACAACTTCTGTTGGTTTTAATTTTACACTTCTCGGGAACGAGGTCCATTTACCCTTTTTAACATCGTCGGCAACACACTCATGATATTCAAGTGCGCCATGCTCCATCCAAATCTTACGGCCTAATTTTGCCATCTTTAAATAGGCGTTCATTTTTTTCTTAGGTAACGGAACTACAAATCCATCTACATACTTAGCCATTTTATTTTCCCTCAACATTTAATTTAAGTTTGTTAAGACCATTTTCGAACATTCCACCAACATATTTATCCATATTCATAAACATCAACGTACATATCAGTCTGGCAATAAACGGCTGATTACCCGTTACGGTCCAAGTCATTTGCGTGCTGTCACCCTGAGGCGTCAGTATAAACTCTGAGTCTTGATTCATTTCCATTGGTTTTGTGTATGTAATTTTAGTTTTTACCGACTCATTTGCAACCACACCAACAATTTCAGCTTTTCCAGTTCCCATTTGTCCTGGGCTGTCCCAGCTAGAAATTGAACCAATGCCTTCTTCTGGGCCTGAGTAAGTAATTTGAACTTGTGGATCTTGCTCTTTCCACGGCATCCACGTGTCAGCATTTTTAGTACTCACTAGAAACGGAAAAATAGCCTCAGGCTTTGCGTTGATTACGATATCTCTCTTAATAAGATATTCAGCCGGCCTCAAGGCTGCAATTACAACAAAAACTCCCAATATAAGGCCTAATCCGGCCAATATTTTTTTAATCACAAATACTCCTTTAAAAATAGTGTTTTTACTTAAACGAATTCAAAACATGTAAAAGCAGCATTACATACTAATTAGTATGTTGTCAAGTTTATGCATTTTTGATATACTTTAGTAGTGAAAACAAAACCACAAAGCCCTAAAAAATCCCGCAACCTCGAAAAATCAAGAAAAGAAATTCTCGAAGTCGCTTTTATGGAGGTCTTTACTAAGGGCTTTCAGGGCGTAAGCATTGATGACATCGTTGCCAAAACAAACCTTACTAAAGGCGCTTTTTATCATCAATTTCCGACCAAGCTCGATATGGGATACGCCTTGGTCGACGAAGTTATTAAACCTATGATCATAGAACGTTGGATCAAACCATTAGAGTCTTACGAAAATCCTTTAGATGGAATATTAGCTCAAATGAAAACTTTAATAGGCGAAGCTGATCCAAAATATTTAAAGCTGGGCTGCCCGTTGAATAACTTGGTTCAAGAAATGTCGCCTGTAGATAAAGAATTTCACATACGTCTGCAGATTGCTTTAAATCTCTGGATTGATGAAATGGATCTACATCTCAAGCGCGCTAAAAAGTCAGGATATTTAAAGCCTGATGTAAATACAAAGCAAGTGGCCCACTTTGTGGTGATGGCACACGAAGGCTTTTATGGAATGCTTAAGGGGCTTGATGATCCGAAGATTTTTTCGGCTTTGTATGCTTCTTTGAAATTGTACTTTAAAAGTATTTCGAAAAACGCTCGGTCTGTCTAATTGCGACAACAACTGATAGAACGGAACTTAAAAAATGGTGGAGGCGGCTGTTGCCGAAACCTACTTCACCTACATTATAAATTTTATGCTTATTAAGGCAATAGCAGACACACTTTGCCTTTAATTATTATAGCAACTCTGACTAAATGAGTTTTAAAACGAATTAATGCAGCTTCCGGACTTTTACTTTGAGCGCATTACTTTCAACCATTTTTCGCTGGTAACTACTGCGCTATACACAGTGGGAGAGGCTAAAAAATCAATTTTTCTTCGTAAATCGAAATCGAGTGTATTCTGCTTAGAAAACATATCTATAAAGGCATCAATATGACTGCCACCTAAACAAGTAAAATAGATAGGTGTAGTTCTCAATATTTCTTTAAAGGAATCATCGATTTTACGGCAGCTAATTGTTGACGCCTTAGATATATACTCGTCACTTGAATCTCTTTTGTGCTCAGGAGATACTTCAATTTTTTCTATTATATTAATCAAAGCAATTGAGTGCGTTTCTGTAAAATCCAGTTTTTCTTGATGATTTAAAATCCTGGGCTTACTGGGTTCATAAATATATTGAAGGATTTCCCAGAGCATATTTTTATCTGAATGATAATAAAAGTGTGGCTCAGCTTGTTTAGGGGGAACTCCATCAACATGACGAATAATCCCTGAACACATAGTTCCCATAAAAATTACATTAGGTTTAGACTTCTTCGGGAGATGAACTTTTAACTTATCCTCTGATACAACCATGGTTCTCTTATAACACTAAACCGCTGACTACGAAATATTAATCTAATATTGGTGCCTTCAATTTATTTTTAATATCAGTCCTATGACGTTCAAATGCTTTTCTGCAGTCGCTCCAATAGGAAGTTTGTTCCGGACTAAGCAGTGTAACCCAGCCTGACTTATAAATCCACCAGTTGAGAATTTTAAAATGAGTTTCAAGATGCCAAAAATAAGTAACTAAGAAACTTATTTCGGTTGGATCTGGATCACGAAAATGAGCGGTAAAATACATTTGTTCGTCTTTAACTACAATGTCATGCTGGCTTGAAAATAGCTCTATATTGGAGTGTGGGCCATATGACGAAGCAACATTAAAGTGATAATTACTTCTAGGAATTTCTAAATCAACTAACTCTTGATTTTCCTTTTTTCTAAACCAATCCCTATACTTTTTCTCAAACAATTTAAAATCTCGCTTAGTCCACAGCTGAACTGCTTCTGGATTTGCCCTCAGGAAAGTCAAATATCTAATTGATTCTACTGTTCGACGGATGAACATGTTGCTGTCGATTGGGTGTCCCGACAAAACCATTGAAACACCTTTCACAAAATTGACCATGTTCCCATTCAAGTAATGAAGAGATATTTTTTTTAAATCATCGGTAACGTAGTCTGGTTCCAGCCCACTCACTAAATCTCGATAAAATTCAGATAATGCTACAAAATGTGACCAATACTTTGCGTCCCTTAAAGCGCTCAAGTGGTCGGTAGCATCTTCGTAATTATTCTTAACGAATTCTTCCATGTTAACCATAACAAATTTGCTTCCGATTGCGCTCATATTTATCCTTTCATAAGACTGTAACTACTCATATAAAACCACTTTTCAGGGTTTCTCAAGTCCCTGAATAAGATAAAAATAGCCGCTCAAACCTCGGGGCTGCAATATATCGAATTCTGAGCCGACAAAATGAACCAAAAAAGAAGTAGCGCTTACTTCGTTAAATCATAACCAAAAGTTAACTTAGAATAATAACTAATCAAAGAGAATACCAAATTTACTTTATCGAGGGCATCCTTTTTGTCTACTTTTCCGCCTCGATGGACAATTTCATTTCTTAAGATTTTCAATTGGGGAATTTCACCATGTCTTGGATGTGCCGTAACGGTAATTCCTTTGATGCTCAACTCGGAAAAAATTTTAGAAGATGCGCTGTCCAAACCTATTGTAAACCCATTAGGCTTTGTGAAAGAAGTTGGTCCCGAACAATGATTAAGTACCGAGTAAAAAAACATTTCGAGGCTTTCGAACGAAAGCATGATTGCAGTTCTACAAGCTTGCGAATCTTCGTCATGTATTAATCCAACAGCTCTAAAAATATAGTCCCTGGCTAAAGCTTGCAGCTCGTTTATTTCGGTTGGGAAAGAACCAGATTTTAACAGATACTCAGTAACAAAAGCCGTTTGCAAATACGTATTATTTAAAAAAGCTCTCTCGTGCCACGTACCCATTGGTTCTTGAGTGGAGCTAATAAACTTTTTAGCTAACCTGATACTCTTAGAGTTTGGCCTAACACCTGATCTCTCAAGCGCTTCTGCCGCTACTATAGTAATTAAAGTAGAGTCTTCGTTAGTCAATTTTTTAGATCCGAAGTTAGTTCGCTTCCATGCACCGTTTTTACACTGCTTTTCCTTCAACCATCTTGCCGCTTTGATGCCAGCTTTTCGCATTTCCGGTGAGGCTCCCAATTTAAGAATAATATTTGAAGCAAAAGCAGTCATAGCTACTGATGGAACTTCATTCAATTTTGAATCGTGATAGAACCAGTAACCATTTTTATGTTGGTCGTTGAGAATGCTTCGAATTGATAACTGAACTATATCGTGCAGCCTTTGGCAAATTAGTTGTGATCTAGAAATAACCCAAAAGTTCCATAAGAACCCAGTCAAGCCATTCTTTGAAGTATAACCGCTTTCAGGCTTGTTCTTGCCGTCGAACCCTTCAAGAAGTTGTCTTGCGACATTATTTTCAACTTGATCGAAGGTAGCCTTAAACTCATTTAACGGAAACAATTCATAAAACTTATAGTAGCTGATTGAATCTTCTAGATCTTGGAAATCACGTGACGTCCAAAAAATGTAATCGTTCCACCGAACATTATGCCCCTCATTTCTATGATACCGCAACTCCCGTCGCCAGTGCTTGTGTGTTTCTACGATGTAGTTTCGATCAATGGACGAATCCAAAAGTAGAAGTCCGTCGTGATAGTCGGATTTCGGTCCGTAACTTTTAAAGTATTCAAAGGTTTTCTCAGAATTAGATGGGGATTTCTTAATTTGATCTCTGGCTTTATTAATCTCTTTGTTCAATGTGGCCCAAAGTTTGTCATTTTTGAAAATGTCAACAATTTCTCTCTGACTAACTATCTTTGCTCCCGAGAAATCAGGAAATAAATCATCTATTTGATTTAGAATTTTTTCATTTTTACTATCGATAGAAACTATACATTTAATTTCATTTTTAATTTTACTAACAGCTCTTCTAAGCTTAACTAAATTTGAGAATGTTTTGTCACTTGACGATGACATCGACAAAAACTGAATTGCTAATTGGATATTCTTCAGTTTCTCAATTTTTTTATAGTGATCTCTTAACATTGTCATATAAATATTCCTTTGAAAGGACATCCTCAGTGAAAAACCACATTAGGACATAGTTGTTCCAAGGTTCGGTAATTGTGGACACCGTGTTTCTATGTTAGAACGCATTTCGTCCCGTTTATTTGCAAACTTAAAGTTTTATATAACTCAATGTCTTCAGAAAATACATCTTTTAAACTTTCCATTTCTGATATTAAAAACCAGCCCAATTCAGAATGTTCATCATTTTTAAGAGTAGGCTCTCCCTCAACAATATCTACTAGCCACCAATGAATTATGGCCGATTTATCGCGAGTATCAAATACGTTCAATTTAAGTTTAGGTTTTACGTTTAATCCGACCTCTTCAAATACTTCTCGCATAACCGCACTCTCTTCAGTTTCGCCATTTTCAATCTTACCTGAAACAGGACACCAATAGCCCGGAGCTGACTTCTTTGACAAAGCTCGTTTTCCTAGAAGGAATTTATTTTCTTTTCTAATAACTGCGGCAACAACCTGAGTTTTCAAACGCTGATTCCTTTTGATATCAGACATGAGATATCATGATATCCGATATCCGAGTGTAAATAGTGGAGGCGAACTTCGCTAAGTCGAACCCGAAACGTCCCCTGAAATTATTTTTGTAGGCCGAAATCCTATCTCAATTTTTACACCAGGTATTTCTGTTAAACTTAGAGACTCAATTATTAATTCATTCTCATGCCTATCTTTAACCCCATTTGCTAATAGGAATAGCTGCGCACCGAGTGGGGTAGGTGTAAATACAATGCCGTTTGTGTCGGCATCTTTATAATTCGTTTTAGAAATAAAATCTTTTGAACCATAACTATAATTCTGAATAAGGTTTCTATTATTTAATCCCACGATTGAATGACTAAGAACTAAATTACTATTCTCAGCACCAGCAATTTCCATACCCGCTAAATATGTATTCATTGGTACAAACAGTTCAAATTTATCTGCTTCTTTTGATATTTGATATTCCCCCCCCATAAAGGCCTTTCTCACATATGTATAAAACAGGTAGTGGGATCTAATTTCATATGTAGACATAGTCTCGATTTGTTTAAGAGCAGAAATTGTTCGATCATCACGATCTGTGCCTGACCTAGAAGAAGCGAGAATCCCAGCGAAGTATTCCGCCGATAGTTCATCGTCTACAAACGAACCCTCCTCCAAAATCTCCTTGAGAATACGCGGAGGAACAGATTCCTTACTATTAATGTTTTCGCCAATTTTCTTCTCTGCTTTTGAAAAAATTCGACCAATATTATTCAAGCGCTTCTCAGTCAGATCCTTCAAACCATTTCCAAGGTAATCAGCTGTGGGTCCAAGAATTTTCTGAATCAATTCTTTGGAGCCTACTGCAGCCCCAATTATAGCCAAGCCTGTGCCTAAATCAGCCATTTTCCACACTCCATAAAATAGCCCGAAGTCTGTGTTGTTTCAGCCCATCGGGTTCAACGTTTTCGTCCCTATTTTTCATTTCTGGATTTGCCGATTCATCGAGACGGCGAAGACTAACTCATCCAAACTAGTATTAAAAACCAAGTTCTGAGTCGCGAGAACTCCGGGGGACGGCCCGGTTTCTCAAACTCTGAAAGTTGGTTGAGGCGATTCCATCGCTCCAACTACATGTGCCAAGAAACAGGACCTGGCACCGAAAAATTGGTGGAGGCGATTAATATTTCGTAAGTAGTTAAAATCACTCACCTCTCGTTTATATTGTACTACTTTAAACTACCTAAATTTGTAAAAGTATTCCGTTTCTACAATTTTGCGACCTACTCGCAAAGCGGTATTTAGCGAAGATAGGTTCTTATCGTAAATCGTACCCCAAACATGCTTGCACGAGGGATGTACATTTTTTAAAAAATAGGTGTGGGCAACCGGACTTACTTTTTTTCCAATCCATCTTTTAGATAAGTAGTTTTCAATCATATAAACGGATGGAAGCCCGTAGAGTGGCGATTTAATTCCGGCCACCACACCGCAAAAACCTGATTCGTCAGTAATTAACAGCAAGGCACTGTCTGCCGCAGCTTCTTCAAATTCACTCAAAACACCTATCCGAACAAATCCGAGCAATTCAGGCTTTTCATTCAGGCGTTCTCGATATTCTTTAATATATTGGCTGTGCCAATCGAGGGATCGACTCATACCGAAATTTAAGCCTGAGGGAGCACTTAAATTATCATTTATTTGAATTTCGCCAAAAACCGTATGAGACCATTTTTCCAATGGCAAATTTAAATTGGGATTATCCTTAAACAAAAATCCTTTGGGTTTAATTTCTGTAAACTCTTCAAGAACGACAGTTTTAATTTCGTCTAAAATATCCGCGGAGGCCGCCTTAGATTTTTGAATTGCGATGAAAGGAAAATTTGTGTCTAGGTTTTTAAAGCGTGCTCCGGCAATGAATTCTGTTCCGTCCGATAGCTTGAGACATCTTTCGGCTAAATGTTTATCGTCGCAAGCAAGATTCAATCCTTTTTTACGCGCTTTGCAGACTTCGCTTGTCGATAATTCAATTAAGTCTTGAATAGATTCAGAAATCGAGCTTTCAAAATTTTCATTTTGTATGATTGAGTCGGGCAAATAAGTCTTTAGACACGCTTCGTATGATTTTTTGAACTCATCGGTAATTTTCATTTTAATTGGAATCTCCGCTTTGCCGTCAGATGCCGCCCTGCATACGTAAACAGGACCTGGCACCGAAAAATGGTGGAGGCGGCTTACTCCAACCTAAGTTATTGATACCATTATAGTCTCATTTAGAACTTACTACAACAAGCTACACAGCTTCAATCTTCATCAAACTCAATCTCATAATCTAGCTTAGAAGATTGTTTTTCTTGAGCTAATTTCTCTAAATGTCTGTTTTCGTCGTTGTGGGGTAAAACATGAATTGGAAGAACAGACCCATCTTCTTTAGCCACCCCTGAAATCTCACGATACTTAGCAGGGTTAAAATCAGCAGCAGTCGTCATTGAGGACGAAAAAATAACAGATGACCCTAAGCTACTTAACTTCTCATCAATAGGAAATTGAAGACCCTTACGCTTTTCAATCCAAGTTTTTGTATGTTTACTTATCTCACTCCTGATTAATGGAGAATCGATTGGTTCATGTTTTTGTCCATTTGGAACCGTATGTTTAGTAGCTTCTGGATGAGCCTCAAGGACTTTGGTAATTTTATATTTTTTATTTTCGTAACTATCGTCCATTAGACCTCAAGTAGATAAACAAAGTATAATAACAGCTATCAAATACGCAGAACCAAATATCCAAGGAATTTTAGCTTCAACATGAGTCAGTGGCCAGTAAACTTTTCGGTCTTTGCCTTCTTTAAGTAAGGTTTCCCACTCAGCTTTTCTATAGGGGCTTGCTGGTAACCGTGTCTCCAATTCACCCACAATATAGAACTTTACTCCGTTCAACTGTTTAAAAGAATTTATAAGTCGATTCCAAAAAAAGCACTGAAGCAACAGCACAGCTAAAGGGAAAATTAACGCCCATTTTTGGGAGAGCGAAAAGCTCTTTTCGATTAATAATCCAGCAGAACCTAATACTAAACCATTTAAGGTTAAAAAAAACGTATTTGCTATGTCTCGTCTACTGCTGATTCGATCAGCCATTTCAACGTACAGCTTATACTGTTCAATAATATGCTCATGATATTGCTCATCAGATTGATAACCATTTCTAATAGGATCGTCATTCCACAGTACTTTTGAAATATCCTTATTTGGAGAGGTCAACGACCTCCTCCAACAAGAGCTTTCAAGTTATCCCAAGTCCAACTATACATTTTATCTGATGCGTAGGCAGTCGTAGGTTTCGTACAGTTTCGTTCAGAATATCCTTTTAATAGGAAATATGGTTTCCCTAATTCTTGCGCCATCTGAACCTCTGCAGCGACACCTGTAGCCGTATGGGTTCTTGCCCCACACATCACAACTACTAAGTCTGTCTTTTGAATTCTTGCCTTAACCCTTGCCTTCCAATCGGTAGCAAACGGTTCTCTTAAAGACTTGTCAATGATAGCAAATGGCGTATCTGGGTTATTTGCCTGTCCAACTAATGCTGTTCTTAAAAACTCATCGTTATCATAGTCAAAACTAATAAAAACTTTTTTCACTTTCTTTTCCTCTTCTAATAATAAACCGACACCTGCCATTAACAAACCGCCAACAAATAAAGGATGCGCCATAAGTTACCTCTTATCCTTTGGTGGACATGGATCACCACCGTAGCTATTTTTTTCACCAATTTGGCCATTCTTATTATGAATGACGTGTTCGGTATGGCTTTGTTTAGCCTGCTGACGGCCAGCAATTTCTGCGTTGGCCTTATTGTTATGATGAGAAATTTCCTTCCCACCTTGTTTGTTAGACCACCCATTTCCAGAAGGAACTGTGTGAATCGGCTTCTTGTTCGTCATAACTACCTCCTTGTAGCGTTTATATTGACTTATAAACAAACTAGCCCATTTTACAGTCAAGTTCAAGTTTTAAATCTCATTAAAATACACATTTTAATGAGATTTTAATTATTTCTGTCACTTTTAACCACTTTTGTGATATTATAGTCTCATGTATAGGTTGATTTTTATAAGATTTATACCGACACTAATATAGTTAAAAACATAAAACCGAGGAACCTATGGAAGATATAAAGCAACGTCTGAACAAGACCGCCTTTGATCTAGCGTTGGATAAACGCAAGATTTCTCAATTAGAATTAGCCAACAAAATTGGAGCTAACGACAAATCGTTTTCTCGTTGGGTCAATGATGGCTATATTTACTCAAAATATCTTTGGGATTTAACAGAAACTTTAGATTTGGACGATCAGGAGCTTGATGAAATCTTAATGCTTCCTAAGCATAAAGTATTTTTCAGAAAAAAATATTTAGAAGAACCCCCTCAAGAGGTGAAACAACAGGCTATCGAATTATCTAAAACACTTTTTAGCCTTACCTACTTAAACTCAAAATCTCATTTTTTTCCGCCGAATCTTTCTAAAGTCACTTCGGCCAAAGAGGTTGCTGATCAAATTAGAAAAACCTGCAACATCAGTAGCTTTAATTTTCTTAAGCCTATTGTGCACACTCTTTCTACTCAAGGTATTGAAGTTGCAATTATTCCTTTTAAAAAATTGAGACTTGTTAGCCCTGATGAATATGAAACTGCTTTCTCTGTAACTAATGAGCAGCGTTTTTTAATTTTTTTAGATTCTTCAGCACCAGAAGAACTATTGGTTTTCAATCTTTGTCATGAGCTTTGCCATCTATTCAGACCTGACCATAACTACTCACGAGAAGAAGAGACCTTTTGCAATACGGTAGCTGACGAACTTATATATCCTCAAAGTTACTTTGATTTAAGACAGGATGATATTAAAAAAATTATCGACAGCAAGTCCCAAGAATCTATGCTCAATCTGCTTAATAATCTAAAATATGAACTCGGTGGCGGCCAGTTCAGTTCAGCTATTAGATTAAAAAAATTAGGGTACTTCTCTCAGAAAGATCCATTACATAAAAAAATTATTGATCTGGCAGAGGCAAACTATAAATCTATGCCAAATGTAGAAACTTCTACATTCAATAAATTTAATCCTGAAAATTTAAATTCTTTTAATGAATTTTGGGATTCATCTGATATTTACAATAATATTTTATTACGATTCTTCTTCCATATAAAAAATGGAGCTATCAATAATTCTATTACTGCGAGAAAATTTGCAGAGCTTTTCGGTGTGGATATCGGTGCTGCTGAAGAAATGTTTAATAAATGGGCCAGCACTGCTCTAGCTAGTTTAAAAGCACCATAAAAATGTCTGAAGTAATTGTCTGCGATACAAATGTTGCTATTCATCTTGCGATTATCTGTCCGGATTTATTAAAGAATCCTCCCAGTGATTGCAAAATAGTTTTGCACCAGATAGTTAAAACAGAATTACACCGATTAAGTAAAGATCCAATAAAATCAGAAAGACTTAAAGATATTTTTGATTTCATTCTTAAAAATGTAAACACTTACACTCAACTGCTTACACTACCTCAGGACAAGCAAATACAAGCTCACATACGATTTCAAAAGTTTGAGGAGGGTTTGCCAGAAACAAATACTGCTCCTTCAAGTCATTATGATCGCGAGCTTTTAATTTTAGCAAAAAAGAATTCTAAAAAACTTTTAACTAACGATACAAAGCTTCATCAACTATCTACAGCATTTCTTGGTGCCGACAAAACTTGGCGAACTGGTGATGCGCTTAAAAATCTGCTCTCTCTTAATTCCATAACCAAAGAGACGTTGCAAAATGGTCTGACGAAAATGAAAAATCCTTATGGAGAGAACTTAAACTCTGAGTGCCAAACTCTTCTAAAAGAACTAGGATTTACATTTAATTAGATAGCATTCATTTGGTTCTTAAAAATAATATCAAACGTCTCTATTTAAAGAAACTTTAGAAAAATCACCAAGTAGACCACTTAACGCTGCATCAGCCTTATGATACGCCAAAAGAAGCCTACAAGCTGATGTAGCTATGCACTTGGTGTACAGCAATCTATAATTTAAATTAAAATAGTTTTTAAGTTCTTCTGCTTCTTTAAAACATTTTTCATAGAAAACAAATTCACTTCTGTTTGAATCGTCAAAATATTCCACCATCTTCGACCTGAATATCTCTCTCACTAAATGTCTAAATGATTCGATTTTTTCTGTATTATTTTTTATGTACAAATTAAGTACAAATAAAAAATTAATCCTATACTGTTGAACAAATAATGTATCACGATCAAAAAGTCGTTCTTCAAAATGAAAAGATTTTTTGGGATTGCCAACATCAAATAGCCCTGCATTTTCAAAGCTGTTCTCATCGTCTAAGTAAGCATAAATGAAAAAATTGGGTGATATGCTATAGCCTTCAGTTATAGGATCTCTATATAATAAACTGTTGTTCTTATTTTTCTTTGCATTAAGTAAATTTATATTAAATTGAATTACATTTTTTGCATAAGTAAATTGCTTGTATGTTGAAAGCTCATCAGCAAAACTCTCCGGCTTATAATACTTCGAATCACCGACATAATATATGCGCTTATCATCTATTAAAGAATTGAATTCAAAAATATGGTCTATAATTTTACCATCTGCATGATATTTTAATTTAGACATTGTTAAGTTATCATTTAATTTTTCTAACTTTTCAAAATCGTCACTCAACATCTTATCAATCATATCTTCAAATACGATATTGTAATTCCTAACTGCACAGTATTCATTTTGTCTATTTTTAATAATCGCATTGTCATATAGGGAGAAATATAGCTTACAAAGCTCTAACATCCTTTTGCTAACATCGGAAAAATATCTATATGAAATTTTATTTATCTTTGCTGATCCGTTTTTTTTTAATGCATCAAAATTCTTACCTTTAATCAAACTTACGCCTTCAGGCAGATTAAGTGAAAGACCATGCTCCTCTTTAAATCGATATAAAATTGAGTAAAAATACCGACGAAGCTCATCTTCATATGAACTGTGCTTCATCTTATTAAAAATATCTTTGTAGTAAACAGGGCTGTTTAAATTAAAGTGTGGTTGAGATTTATTAACGGTTTTGCTCCAATTAACTTTTTTAAATTTAGAGTTTTTCAAATATACTTTTTTGATAACTAACAAGTTACGATTGGCGTGATGAAACATTAAGAATGATTTCAATAGATCTAAATAAGTGTATTCTTTTTCTTTAGTTGAATTCTTTTTCAAATTTAGAGAGCTATTTGAAGCATAGGCCAAGTCACTTTCTGGATTTCTTTTTTTAAACTCACCTATACTTAAATGAAAACTAAATAAAAATTTTCTTAGCCAGATTAGATTGTTAGCTTTTTTTGAATCTAAAAAGAATTTACCAGATGCAATGTCTTCAACATCATGCTTTCCAAAAAATAAATTATCTTTAAGAAAAATTTTGGGTAAAATATAAACTAATTTGTTTTTAGCAAAAGAATGGTAATAGCCAACGTGAGTTATTAAGGCTAATCCATTATTTGCAATATAGAAGGAACTGTCATCAAAGAGACCCTCTACCAAGTTGAGTTTATATTTAAAGCCTTCAATTAAGATTTGCATTAGCTACTTTTGAGTTATTGCTATTTGCAGCTTCAATAAAATTCTCTCCAAATTGTCATGGCCATTGGTGCTTAACGGAAAGAAGCTGTTATATGAAAGACCTGATTCAAAAATGGAGCTTTCATTATCCTTAAATACGTCTGTCCACAAATATGAAATTACTTTTTGAATGAATTGCTCATAACTTATTTTATTATTTTTAGCTTGAACAAAATAGTTTCCTATACACTTGTCAGCGCCTAATGTTTGGTCTTGCTCGATAATTTGATTTATAGAACTAATGAAATCTATCCATCTAAAAACTCTGTTATCTTTTAATTGCACTTCGTAATTGAAAGATTCATTTACCGCGCCATCTTCATTTTTCTCCAAATAATTTATAGGGACATATTTCATTGTCCATCTTCTTTTAAAAGCACTATCCATTGGAAACAATGACTGGTCAGAGGTGTTCATTGTAGCAATGAAGTTAAGATTGCTTGGTAACACAATTTTGCCATTTGCAATTCCTAATTGATCCTTGCCTAGAACTTTTTCTAAGTAATCTTTTAATTCATTAGATGGAGTTAGGCTGTACTTATTTTTCCTGTCTAATAATTGGAAAATATCACCAAAAATTTCAGCACAATTTCCACGGTTAATCTCTTCTATTACTAAGTAATATGTTTTTGTCGGATTTTTCCATGCTTTTACATAAATATTAGTGAAAGCCTGTGGAACAAATTTATATTTAATTTTTTCTTCCGAATCACCTTCAGTAATGGGCTTGAAACAGCCTACAAACATTGAATTATCGAAATCTGGATGAAATGTGACTCTTTCTTTTTGATCTTCGCTAATCTCGGCAAGAAGGTTTTCAACAATATGAGATTTCCCTGTTCCCGGTGCGCCGAAATAAATAATGTTTTCAGGTTGCTCATTAGGGTCAATTTCTACAGACTTTGTAGCCCATGCCAATTTTCCAAGTGCCTCAATACATCCTTCTTTAAGTTTTTTCATAAATTCCTCTATTACTGATTTTGATGAACTATCTGAAACTAAAAACATCTGCTTCAATGCATCTAGCACATTTTTATCCTTAAAAAAGGATTTTTGATTTTGCGAAAAAAGTACGAATTCACTTTTATAGATTAGATCTAAAAAGTTTCCATGATCCAACGCTGCATTAAAATAAATTCCTCTTAAATTTGCTTGTGAATGATCCCCAATAAAATAAAGTGAACCTTTGGTTTGTGCGATATTTGTCAAAGATAGTTTTCTATCTGCTATATTTTTAAGATCAGAAAAATTATTTATAGAGCTTGCTACAGATTTGTCTTTATTAAGTATCCGTACCGATCGTAACGTTTTATTTTTCAAAGCATCTAAAAACTTAACCTTATTCTGATCTAATTCGCAAAACATAGCAGCTGACAAATATCGGAGATGTGCAGCTTTCCGTTGATCATCGGGAACATTGAAAAATTTTACTAAATAGCTAAAAATAGTGTTAACTGAAACAATATCATCGTCTTCATTGAAGAGACTGATTAGTCCTAACGCTTGTATAGCCGAAAATGCTGTCTTTAGCTTAATATTTTCAGGATTGGCTTGATAAGCTTTTGATACAAGGTAACAGATGTATCCAAAGTCACTGAATATAGACTCGTCATTCCTTAATTTATCATACCCCTCATCTCGCTTTGATGAAATTGGATATCTAAAAATTCCTAAGCGAAAAAGCTCCAATGCTCTTGACGGGTGATCAGCCCCTTCAGATTCCGTCAATTCATTAATACCTACATCCGCCTGAACCAGCTTTGTTTCTAAAAAACTTTCAGACCACGGTACAAGCTTTGAAGATAACAAAGTGTCTAAATAACTAAATATCATTTTTTTAACACCACTACATATTCGTAGTTTATCTTCCCGCCATTTCCATTGCGAGGAATAGACGTACGATGATCTTTGATTGGGTATTTATAATAACCTACCCACTCATAATTTAATAATTCTGCCAACTTCACAATAACCTTATGTGTTGGTATAGCTACACCATTTACAATACTATCTCCAATAACCATGTGATATTCTCCTCCTTTTTTTAACGCATTGTAAACACATTTTAGATTGCTAAAAATATCATTAAAATAAGATAGAGCCGTATTCGAAGCTTTTACTGATTTTGCTCCTTCATTATTTTTTTTAATTTTTTGGTAATAGGGGCGAAATATGTCTAAAACTTCAAATTGAATTTCAAAATTACGTCGATTTTCATGTCCAACTTGTAATCCTCGCAACTCCCCAATATTTTCATTATCAGCGAAACCCAGCCAAGAACTCTCTGTTTTAATGATGTGTGTGTAATCAAAGGCCTTTAGGTATGGAGGCGATGTTATTGCCAAATCAATTTTGTTTTTAACTCCACCAAACGCTGTTGCATTATTTCCAACCCAATTTATTTTGTAATTTTTTTTGGTTTTAGTGTAGCCATATTGCAAAGTTGCAGCGATATGTTTTTTATAGCTATATTCAAAAGATTCCATAACAGGCTTTATTTTTTTGGCATATTTTGATGAAATATATGGCTTCAGTGATTGCCTCTCCATTTTAGACGCAGGCTTAATACAGTCAGCAAATACTATTTTAAAATACTTCAAATATTTTTCATTTTCAATTTCATTGAAAATGTATGTTTTCAATTTTAATAAATCCTCGAAATTTTTCTTATCGAACCAATATTCAATATTTTTTAACTTTGGTATGAGTTTTTTGTCAATTTCACATTCATTCCAATTTTTTATAATTGAATTGAAACATTCTTCAACTTCTTTCGCCTCTTCCTTGGTAAATCTTATTATACTTACTTCAGCAATTAATCTCGCAAAGGGATCCATTTCAACGCCATAAATATTACATGATTGCAAACTTGCTTCTACGGCTGTAGTTCCCGACCCCATAAACGGGTCCATAATATTTAATTTCTTCTTACTGATCTTAACTTTACTATAAATTGTAGCTCTTGGTACTAGAAATATACTTCTAGCTGGGTATCTATTATAAATTTTGTTCCCATACTCAGTAAGCTTCTTAGTGCTCGGGAAAGTAATTGTTTCATTCCACTTTAGTAATGTGGGTTTAAAGCCGCCCTGCAAATCAAAATTTACTTGTTCCATTTTAAAGTAACCAAACTTTCTCTTAAATATTTTTTATCTTTTTCTTTAATCAATTTTAATTGTTGCGAGGATGTGCTTAATTGTCGATAAGACTCAACAGAAACTAAATCAAAACCTAAGCTGATCGCAATTTCTGATAAAATTATATCTGTCGCAACGGGCAATCCCGCATAAACCGAATTACCAACAACAAAGCCAAGCGTTGCCCCCTGAGCCAAGTTAGGTTTAAGCTCGTGCAAGACCTTACCCAGATCATTAAAATATCCGATAAGCATATTGGGAATTTTTTTATCCCATAATTCTTGAAGTTCTAAATGTTTCGCAATCAAATTGTTTACCAAGTAATTGCCGTATTCATCATGTCTCCTATCCCATTTATAGTGTACATGACTAACTACCGAGGACTGTCTAAAAATTTTCTGATCTAATGAGCTCTTAAAAAACCCTCCAAACCACAATTCAACAAGATAGATTTTACTGTAATCAAAGCAGTTAGCATAAGGAGGAGAGGTTATTACCACAGTCGCAGGTTTAGGCAGCGTATAGGGGTCAAAAGAACTTTGGTGAAAAACTTTTGGAATCTTTTTCAATTTTACCAATCTGAGATCAAGCAAAACTTGCTCGACTTTTTCGTGCAGTAAAAAAACAACATCCATTAAATCAAAATCGGATACTTGTTTTTTTTGTTTAACACCATTTCCATCTTTTTTATGAGTTGAAATAATCTCTAGAATAGATAAGAGCGCCAATGAAAAAATTTCTTTGGTTTTGGGGCGATCAATTTTTTCAATCCAATATTGGACTTTTAAAATAGCCTCCAGACCACTTTTGCTAAAATAATTTAAAATGGTTTCATTATCTGGTGGGTTACATTTTTTATTAAATGTCGCAACTCTAAATTTTTTCAACTGAGCATCAACATCATCAAAATCAACCTTTGCATACTTCGCAGTTTTGACTCTGGCAATAAAGTTACTCATAGGATTTATATCATTCGAAAAAGCTGGGAAATCTAAAATTGAACTCTGTAGCACAGTAGTTCCAATCCCTCCAAATGGATCAAAAACTACATTTTCGTCAGCATGCTTATGTTTAGCAACAAAACCCTCTACAAAATTAGGGGAAAATCCTTCTTTATATGTAAACCACCTGTGGATTGGCTTAGTTTTGGATAAATTGAAATTTACAGGCATGTTTTCTGCTGAGTGCTTCAAGCTTATAATAGGAAATTTGTTCTCGAACTTCTCATAAAGTTCGATGATTTCCTCGTAATAGTTTTTTTTATATTTTTTAGTCGAATCTTCCAAATTTAGGTTTAACATAAAATACTGCCTTTAAATTGAGTTGACGTTATTTACTTTTCGGATTGATTACTGATTTAGCATTTTTCTTTTGTTCTTCGAATTTAAAAAATGTCTTTATTGCGTATTCGATTATTTCTGATTGGCTTCTCTTATATTTTTTAGAAAGATACTTTACTTTTTCTACTGAGCTTTTAGGTAATCTAACCGAAAGAGCCCTTTCTCTCTTCTCTTTAACTGAGATAGTTTCGATTTCCATTTTGCACCTCATTTCCATTGTCATTAGAAATGCAATACAAATGCAATACATTTTTTAAATTTAAATTGAGACAATAATTATAATTAGCAGCTTCACGTCTACAAAAATATAATGCCATACGAATCAGCAGCAATAAATTCGTTTTTTGCTGAAAGTAATTACAGTCTGGCTACAAAAAATCTTGTTCCTTATTGCTAATATGGCTACTTCGATGACTGCTGTTCTTCAATTATCCAAAGTTCAATACATTAGTAATCCCCACAATATCAACACCAGCTTTTCTTGCATAAATCATCATAGTCTTAATATCTTTCCAGCCGCCCATCTTCATAACTTTTATAGGCTCAATACCTTTACTCAACATAATCGTAGCCCAAGTAGCACGAAGATCATGAAACCTAATTTGAGGAAGCCCTACACCCGATAGAAACATCCGTAGATCACGAGCCTGTTCGCCCTTATCCCATTTATCTAAACGTGGTAGAACAAACGTAGAGTCGTTCTGCTGCGTTTTTAATTGTTCCAATAAGGTTACCAATGTCGGAGCAATTTCAAGCATTCTGTCGTCACCTGATTTCGTTTCTTTGAAACCATCAACATTATTCCAAGACGTACTTACTAAAATTGTTCGCTGGTTGAGATCTACTTTGTCCCATGTTAAAGCATAAAGCTCGCCATTTCTCATGCCCGTGTATAAAGCCAATGCCCAATGAGGATACCATTCACTATTTAATTCTTTAGCTTTTGCAAGAAGCTGTTTTACCTGCACTTCATTGAGAACTTTCTTAATTTTATCACCTATTCTGAATTTCATCAGCGGTGTCGGATTGCTTTTTATTAAACCTGATTCAAAAGCGAATGTAAGAACACCTCGAACAAATTTTAATAGACTTTTCTGATGACTAACTGATTTATTAGCTAATCTGACTAAAACTAATTCTCTGATTTCTTGGGTCGTAATTGTGTCTATAGTCCTTTCTCCCCAGATTTCAAACGTATGGGCTTTTAAACATAGATAATAGTTTTCAATTGTTTTTTTATTAAGGCCTCTCTCAAGAGAGGCCCGACAGAAATCTTCTACTAGTTTAATCCAAGCTGGAACTACTACTCGTTTAAGTTTTTCTTCAACCTGTAAAACAAGCTGTTGATAAACCCTTTGTGCTTCTGCTTTAGTTTTAATACCCATGCGTGCAGCCCTTACTGGCACTCTGGTAATTGGGTGTCGTTTATGAAACGAGACCTGATAAGTTTGATTTGTTTCATTAAACTTAATTGCCATGAGAAACTCCTCGTGGATTAGCCATTAACAAGTCTCTTAACTGACTTTTTAAGTAACGGTTTCTTCTGCCAAATTTATAAAATGGAACCTTGCCATTACTAGATAGGTTCATTAAAACTTGTCTTGAAATTTTTAGATATGCTGCTGCCTCGTTAGAATTTAGCCATTCTTCTGTTTCAGAGTTATCTTTTTTCTTCGATAGAAGTTCGTTTAAAAACGGGTCCATGAAGCCCTCGTATTTTCTATTGATTGTTTATGACATTGTTCAGTTTGTACAATTTGTAACACTGTTACGGACTGTACAAACTGTACTCGTTTTAAAACAACTATTAGATGTTTCATACTTCATCCTCCAAAATTTTAGAGGAAATTCGATATACTCTAGCCTGACCCATTCCAGGTATTCTCCTCAAAGGAGCTGGATCGCCTTTATTTTCGTCTTTTAATAAGTAACCCTTCGAAGCTAAAAGTTCTACTACCCATCTGATTGACAAGCCTTTGCATACTTCATTTTTAAAAACTCCCGTAAAGATCCACCATTCTGTTTCTTTAACTAATTGAGATTCGCGCTTTACGGACTTCTCTAGCTTAACGCCAGCTTGTCGCGTAAAACGACTGTCAGTATCGCTGCTTTTTAAACTTGAAAATTCAGGGAATCTGGTGGCGTTTCCGTATTCTTGAAGAAACTGCCGAATTTGAATAAGTGCTGCTTCTTCATCTGCTCTACCAGTACCACCACGTTCGGCAATCCAATCAAAGTAGCATTTCGAAACCCCATTGAAAGCTTCTCCGCCTTTCCAAGGGAGAACCCCAAATTGAATCGCCAATTCCCCTGCGGCTGCTATTAATGAAAATCTGTCTCTAATTCGAGAAATTTCAGGGCTTTCATTTTCTGTTCCATCTGGAGTTACTTTAAAAACAAATTCTTCTCTGGATTTCTGAATAGCTGGTTCAAGTTGTTGTGCTTCTTTAACAAGAAGTTCGATAAACGATCTGATCGGTGTACCAAAATATTTTCGTGACTCCTGTCCAAGATGATTTGCAAATACCCTTGAACTTTCAAATTCATGAATATTTTCAAATACCCCAAGTTTAGATTCTGCGGCTGCTGGCAAATCTATCATTCTAACACTTTGACCGCCTTGAATAACCCGCCCGCCCTGTCTAAGCAACTCACTAAGTGTTCTTTCACCCGTGGAATGAAAAATCAATCTCCACTCCAATCTATCTCTTAGGCCTCCTAATTTTGTTGACCGTAGTTTTCCTGCACCATTCGCCAACATGTAGGCCACTTGAGCTAGTTGGCTTGGGTCAATTTCATTAATTTCATCTAAAATTAAAAGTGAATCGTTGTGTGTTGCTGCTACAGATTCAATGCCGTTAGCCGTAGCTCTCCAGCTTTCAATAAACCCACGTTCGTCTCCCCCACCCCATATACTTCCACCTACAAATGCCATAGTTGTTTTTCCGATTGAAGTTCCCCCATAGAAATGGACGCCTCCACCATTTTCGCCAACTACTTTAAGTAAAGGCCCAGCAAAAGCCATAGAAACCGCCATTACAAGACGTGAGTTACTTTCACAATACTTACCAACATGATCTTGCCATTGTTTTAAAGTGCCTTTTGATTTAAATTTTTTCTGAACTGTTGCTAGTGTTTGAAGAATTATTTTTTCAGTTTCATTTTCGCCAGCCACACCTACGCCAAAACTTTCAGTTGGAAAAATAAAATTACCTTCGTGCCACCCTGTCTGATCAACACATCTAACTCTTTTTTCTGGATCAGATCTTTGAATGTAGTCAGCCAAAATTTCTCTGTGTTTTTTATTATTCGATATTTTCAAACCACGATCTAAAAGCATTTGAATAAACTGTTGATTCTCGCCCGCCAACAAAGAGGCTGGAATGGCACGTTCATGTAAAGTTCCATCTTGATCTTTCCATGCTGCCAAATGACCCCAATTACAGCCTTGAGCATCTCTTGTTTTTGCTATTATTTCTAATTTATCACAAATCCACTCTGGAACTTCGTTCCCATTCTTATCAGTTTTTATTAGAAAAACTCCTGACTCACTAACCTCAAATTCTTTTCGTTTCAAATTTGACTTAAATGGGTCAAGCTTATGTTGTTCTGCTTGTCGTTTCAAAATATCAAAAGCTTCTTTTTCAGGTAATCCAGACCTACTACAATAGTTTTCTATTACTGTACTAAGCTGATGCTCCGATATTCCGTAACCAAGCCCCTCTCTAACCAATTTCAAAACTGTGTCGTTTCTTTCACCCTCTTCTGTGGGTAATCTCAAGTAAAAGTTTCTAAAGTTCTCCGGAATCTTTTGTGTCTGAATAATATCTAAATCTTTAGAATTGCTGGTTTTCGCGTTGGATGGGAAAAAACTTAGAATCTCTTTGATTTTAAATTTTCGTAAATCAATTTGTTCAAATGTTGGAATAAATCCTCTTCGATATTCTTTGTTATAACAAAATCCCGGAACTCTCATCACACGAGCAAGGTCTTTAGGTGCTTTATCAGTATCTAAATATTTAATTAGCTGTGTCTGAGCTTCACGAAATTCAGAAATGCTTTCTTTAGGATCTAGTAGCCAATATGCGTGCTCACCACGTCCTGTCCTAACAAGTAATGAGGGCTTCAAGGGTAGGTTAGTCAGAGGACCATCGTCTTTATCAACAAACAAAGCACGTAATCCGACTATATCATTATTTGTTCTACCCTTGAGATTGGTTTGATTGACTGTTACAAAGACACCAGCCCCTTTGCTGTTTAATTCTTGAAGCTTTTGCTTACATTCATCAAAAGTTCCATGAATAATCTGAGCCAGCCCTTTAACTTTATCAGATTTTACTTCATCAAATGTCTGAAAGCTAAATTTCTCATCTTTGCCACCCCCAAGAGCCAATAGAAACTTAGCTGCCATATCCAAGTCGAATTGTTTTGCCGATGCTGCTGGTTGTTTCTTTTTAAATTTCTTTAACCGATTAAAATTATTTTCTTCAATTGTGGTATCCATTTATTGACCTCCGTCATATGTGTTGCTAGTTTCGGAGATCAAAAGAAAAAGGGTGTCCTTCCACTCTCAATTTGAGTATGGTTGATTATCTAAATTCTTTTGATCTGGGTGGATTAAGTGAATGGTCGTCAAATCAAGCACTTAATCCATTTTTTATTACCCTAATGTTCCATTTTATTTTTTTATCAATTTACGATTGTAAAATCTTGCTAACCCGTTGATTTCACATGAGCAGATACAAAAACGGGGTAACAAAATATAAATTTTAATACCCTAAGTTAATCCATAATCAACTCCCTCGACTGCTGTTCGTTTATGTTTATAGCTTGTTAATAGGTAACACTGAGTAGATGATATATGTTCGTGACCAAGCAATTCTCTGACTGTTGCCAAATCTCCTCCGTTACGAAGCACATTAGTTGCAAAGCTTCTTCTAAATGAATGAGGCGTAATCCTTTTTTCAATCTTTGCCGCCGATAAGTAATTACGGCAGACAATATCAACAGCTTTTGTTGTAAGTGGTCTGCTTCGATAGCAGCCACTTGTTATTGTATGAAATAAGTAATCATCATGGCTAAGTCCGTGTGCGTCCCTATATCGTTCTACTGCGAAAACCAACGATTCATTTAATGGTATCTCTCTGTACAAAGCTTTGTCTCTAAAGCCATCTTTGCCTTTTAGTTTTCGTTTTTTAAGACACTTCACAATCAAAATTTTAGTTCCGTTGAAATTCTGAATGTTGCTGTAACGTAAAGACCTGAGTTCGCTTTTTCTTAGCCCCGTCTCTAATAAAAATCTAAGAATTGCATAATCACGTTTCCCTCTAAGGGATCTTCGATCAGGACACTCCAACAATTTTTTAATCTCCTCTGGCTCAAGAAATTCAGAAATTCTTTTTGTTTGCTCCATTTATAGTTACCTCCAATACGTAAATCTGTATTAACGGAGATAACTATAATTCACTCTCTAAACTTGTAAATCGTTTGTCTTGGCTATAACGAAAGCTAACGATGGCTCTTTTTATAAAATTGAGTTTTCTGCTTTTAAAAGAATTCTGGGATCTTTTTTTGAATTGAGTGGAAGCAGCTCGTATGTCCGCAAATCACCTTTGGCAGTGTAAATCAATTTTGCCATTGCCCTTTTTCCTATTAAGTCACGCAGATCAATTGTTTTTTTACCAGTCACCTCTGTACCTAATAAAGTTTCAACCCAACTTACTAGCTTATGGTGATGTTGGCGTGAAATGTTGCCATAAACTTCCCTACTAAACTCAGGCTTATCCACAATTTTAAAGATTACCTTGATAGGCTTTTCTGTTGTGTCCTCAGAGGCAAGAATACTATTTACCTCTACTTGATAAACACCCTCAGCTATTGGTTTTTCCATACTTACAAACATAATTTATCCTTTCGTTGTCGACTTAATTGTCGAAGTTATTTAAACTCTTCTTTACTGCTTAGGATTTATACATGAAAAACAGAAAAACTAATAATGGAGCGGTAGGGAGTTTTGTCCCTAGTTTTCCAATAAGTAAAATTAAACATAAGAAAAATTTTACTGTATTAAAAAAATCTTTTAGATTTGAATGCCAAAAAGAAAAAGATCTAGACAAGTTTCTAGGAAGAAATCTAGAAGAAAAAAGAGATGTACTTATATCAGCTTTAGTTCCATTATTTTGCAGCTTAAGTACCAACTTAAAACTGCAAAAATCTCTCAATCTAAACACAAAAAACAAGATCGAACTTGTTATAGGGTATTTGTTTACAATCGGATTAACATTTATCAACCCAGAAATACAAAAGGGTGCTGGTTCAAAATACAAGGGCTCGAACAAAAACAAACATCTTACAGACAGTTTGTATTTAAAAATGAACAGACTAATAAAACAATTGCAAATATTTGACAGCTTAGTGCAGGTATCATCCTCAGCCCCGCCGAGATCAAAAGAGCTTTTTTTGAAATCAAAAAACAGTTTTACTGAGGCAATAGATATATATCGGCAAATAAATGTATATTCGGAGAGACACCAATATAATAGAAATGAGTGGGTTTCCTTTATTGATCTATCTAAAATGATCGGGATTCGCCAATCTAAAGCCTTTGTAGATTATATGCTTTTTGAACTTCAAAAAGAAAAAGTTGACGTCAGGTCAAATGCTTCTGGTTATTTTGAAAGAGCTAGAAAACGCATTTCAGCATACAAGGTTATTTTACCTAAATAGGCGTTTTCAGTTTATTGTTCAGCTGGAACTCGATTTAAAGTTTTACACCAATTCACATTTAGCTTGGTGCCACCGTTATATTCATAGGCAAGGTGGTTTTTAATCACTAGGTCTTTTATACTTTTGCCATCAGCAATTACGTCGGCCAAAATTCGAAAGTACTTATCCCTTTGAACATGTTGAAGTTCAATATTTTTTGCATTTTTTAGAAGATTCTCAACCAGTCGCTGTGCAATTCGAGCTTTATCTTTTTCACAGCTATTTTTACCTTTGATTTCAGGAGAGTCGATTCCAAGAACTCGAACAGAAACCTTTTCGCCAATAAGTGGGTGAACATTTGGGATATTCACTGTAATTGTGTCAGCATCGTAGTTCTTTATGAACTTCACACACCTAAAGGTATCTTTATCGTGTTGGCAGTTACTCGTCTCAGACGCATTTACAATAGTGCAGAAACCAAATAGAAATTGAATTGATAATAAAACAGAAATTATTTGTCGCTGACCCATACCCCGCCTAATGTTTTGCTTCCACCAACTTCATTACTGTTCATGTCTATAAGTTGAATTCTGCCACGATCAGGTGTTTCTGGTGAATATAGGTTACCCCATAACTTTTGAAGTCCCTGAGCTGCATTTAGTCTAATCTGATAGGGTTGAGAGTGCCAAGTATTAGAAACAGTGATTCTCACAATATTAGGTAAAGAACCATTCTGAACCTTTTCCACAGTTTCTAGCCCAATGCCACTCATTCTAAGTTTGTTAAAAAATTGCTCAGGTTTCGTTAATGAGTTATTTTCAAAACTCTTATCTTGATTCTTAAGTATCTGAAGCTGCCTGTTTCGTTCTTCTTCTGATGTTGATTTCTTATTTTCCATTTCTTTTTTAACATCTGCAAGTTTGCCCTGATCAACGTCTTCAGCTTTTAATGGTTCATATTCACCAGTATTGGTTGATGGCACAGTGACGATATGAGGTTGTGTGGTAGTTGGTGGGGAGTTAGATACAGATTTAGCCTTTGATGCAGCAATAGCAATTGCCAATGCAAACCCAGTTGCCGCTGTAATCATCAGAGTTTGAAATCTCTTTTGATTAGACTGATCCTTTTTAAACACCTGACCAATTCCACCTAGAACTAATAGTCCACAAAGAATGGTCATTATTATTGGATAATTGACCCCAAGAACACTCAATATTGTAGAAATTATTATAGAAGCAAAAACACTTCCGACATATCCAGTAGATTTATCTTTTGAACTTGGAGTTTCTTCTTGATCAAAATTATTTTTTAATGCTCCCATTAAATTCTCCTAATCTTTTTTCTTCGGATCTCTTGGAATCAATCGTTTAATATGAATTTCAGCAAAACCTTGAAACAAATCTCCACCATCGGTAAAGACTTCAGAAATAGCAGGGATTCCAACTCTATTGTCATCTTCACCAGTTAAGAGAAATGAAAGGGTTGTTCCTAAAGCCTTTGCTAATTTCTTCACTGCTATATAGTCATCAGGGTGACTGCCTTTTTTCCATTCTGAAATTGTGGAAGGCGAAACACCAGAAATCTTAGCTGCTTCACGAACACCAATAGCTTTCTCTTCCATTAAAGAAACGAGGTTAGCTGCAAAAGGTGTTTTCTTTCGTTGTTTTCTAGACATACTTCTGTCTCTTAATTCGGAAAGTATGCTGCGTATCTTCATCTATTTCGTAGAATCGAACATCAACTGAATCATCGAACAGGTCTTTAGTATTCATTTAACTGACCAATTGTAAGAACTCGATTGCCATTATGTTGAAAAAATTCGTAGTTGTTATCGTAGTAATCGAATTTCCAAAAGTATTTAGTTCCATTTAATTCAAACGAACCAAAATCATGTTCACCATAGGGGTCATTACCATTATTGAATTGGTTAAATTCTTGTACAAATTGTACAATTTGAACACGCTGACTACTATAGGCAACGGATCTGGTAAGATATACTTTGCAGCTGAGATTGCTTCTAAGTTGATCGTTTATTTTAGCAATCTCTTTATTTGAAATAATTGATTCACTCATTTTTAGCCACCCATCTAAAACAAATAGCTTCTGGATTTGATAAGAATGAAACCATCCAAAATTCTAATTCTACATTTTTAATAAAAGGTTCAATAAGTGTTGCTTTGCCCTCTAGGTCTGTTTTTGCAAGAGGATCATTGAAGATAAAAACTGTGTTGCCTTCATAAAGGTTTGTACATTTTGTTTTGTTTGTTAAATACGTGTTCACATATTTATTTTAAATCGACTGCTTAGATTGTACATCGTAGAGCTTCATACAGTGGCTCTAATACAATCTTCTTTAGTCTGATGTAAAAATGTATTGGAATGAATTTTATTTGAGAAAATAAAACGACGTTATATTAAGTCTGAAGCTCTCTAAAAATTAGCGATCGTCATTTTTAAACCTGAAGCAAAAGACGCGCGTATACAGAAGTAACTCAGACCAAGCGCCACCTTGGAGCGTCGATGTTCAAATAAAATCTGACCATATATCGAGGTACCGGGGGGGGGTGTCGAGTGGTTCGTGTTCATCGGGAACCGTGCGCCGCCTTGTGATTTATCGAATTCTGCGAACAGAGATGAATTACTTGTATCTTAGCCATTAATGTAAATATTTTGATTTAAATTGTATGTTCAGTCGGGTGACTGCTCGGGTAACTGGGAGGTGAACTGACTGGTGGACTGACTTGACGTGTTTGCTTCTAGTTACCGTTGTAGTTCTTCGTTTCCTTACTACAGCCCTATGACTACAACTAATTGCACTCGACCCATTTTGAGGTGATTTTAAATGAATTTTACTACCCTAATGTGAGTAGTCATCGGATCTAAGTAGCTGTTTTTTTTAGAAATCGCTCCACAAGAAAAATGTCCTGTGAAGCTTAAGAAAATGGTGGAGGCGGAGGGAATCGAACCCTCGTCCGCAAGTGATCCATAGAAAGGCGCTACATACTTAGTTCGTATTTTATTTGTTGGCGAAGCTTCTACGAACAAAATATTCGCCAACATTCCCCCAGTAAATTTAAATTGTGCTGCTGGAGAAAACCCACACAATCGGTCCGGCATTATTTACGGACGTTGAATCAACACCGGCGATTCACCCAAAATCCGAAAGCAGAACTAAGCTGCTAAAGCGTAATTATCGTTAGATAATACAAGTTTGCACGTTTTTATCGAGGTCCTCGTACGCCCCGGTATGCTCCTCTTACTTCAGCGCCCACGTCGAAACCATGTCGCCCCCACAAAGTAAAAATTTATACTAAATGATTTTGTAAGAGTTGTCATACAGCTAATCCAAATCGAATTAAAGCCCTTTCTGGGTAAAATAGCGCTCCG
Organism: bacterium; assembly: GCA_019752925.1. Taxonomy (GTDB): domain Bacteria; phylum Bdellovibrionota; class Bdellovibrionia; order Bdellovibrionales; family Bdellovibrionaceae; genus Pseudobdellovibrio. The sequence goes on along the minus strand of JAIELP010000006.1, from coordinate 117,926 downwards.
CACTTATGACTTAGGTCATATTCTTTTCACCTGGCGGGCGTATGTTGAGGCTGTTCCAAAGACACAAACCAAACGGAAAAGGTCTTTAGAACATAACCACAACCAGAAAGGGTTTTTATGAAAAAATTTTTATTAGTAGCAGCCAGTTTAATGTTAGCCAACTTTGCATTTGCAGCGCCAGCCGCTCGCAATGAGGAAAAAGAAGTGGCTGTAGGAATCAGTGGAGTATTTGTACCAGGTGGATTTGATTCTTCTGCAGATGCTTATGTAGTTGTTAACGGTGTGTTTCAGAACGGATGTTACAAATGGAGCCGCGCAGAGCGCACAACGCGTGATGAATTTAACCATGAAATTCGCTCGATAGCTTCGGTAACTCAAGGTATGTGCATCATGGTTTTAATACCATTCCAAAAAGAAGTGCGCTTGGGCCAATTACCTGCCGGAAAACACAATTTAAAATTTGTTAACGGCGACGGAACTTATCTCGAAAAAACTTTACTGGTTGAATAATATTTTTATTTAACAGTTAAGTTCAACACGGAGTCTGTAGCCCCTCAACCCTGCAGACTCCTTATTTTTAGGATGTTATATGAAAAAGATATTATTTCTGAGTTTTATAACAGTTGTTGGTTTAAGCTGCCAAAAAAAACAAAAGCTTGAATACACCGAATGGTCTGCGGGCCAGCCGGAAAGCACCAAAGCCGCTCTGCTTAATATAGATCACGAAAAATCTTCCGTAACAGCTAATTACAAAAATAAAACAATTTCATTTTACCGCCAAAGTTATTCTGGACTACCTGTATATAATTCTTTTTTTAAAACTCTATCAGATACAAAAGGATTGCAGCAGATACAGGCTCAAACAGCACAACTTAAAGAATTTAAAAGCTTAAGTAAAAATAATGATTCAGCTCTTGATTTTGCGTCTTTACTTAAAAATAAATCCGCTAGCTTTAATAAAATTGAAATCATAAATAGCGAAGAAATTATTTATTTAGAAAACTCTAAGCCTTTACATTTAATGTCGGTCAGCTTTTTTGACCGCACTGGCACACCCTATCAGGCTTTTTTTAAGTTTGATGGCTCACTTTTAGATTTAAAAAGAACAGGATCGCAATTTGCCGACATAAGCACTTCTTTATATGTAGAAGGGCCTAAGTTGGGTGGATTAACCGAACTACTGCTTAAATCTGTAAGCGCCACTCCTTCGCTGTCTAATTCTGTTATTGCAGTAACCTCTGAGGCCGAAAAAAAAATTACCACACTGAGCCCGGTTTTAAAATTTGATCCTAAAGACGAACGCTTTGACCAGCTTCAGGTATTTTATTACCTAGATAAATCATTTCAGTGGATGAAAGATAATTTGAATGTGCGCATTCCAACCCGGATTAATGCCGTTGTACATATGGGTTACCCCGAAAAAACCAATTCGGCTTTTTATTACCAAAATAAAATCCGTATCGGTAAAGGCGATGATGTGACTTACTCAAATATTCCGCAGGACGCTTCGATCATTTATCATGAATCTTTTCATGCGTTGATAGACAGCGTGGCCCATTTATCTTTTGAAGGTGAAAACGGCTCTTTAAACGAAGCTTTCGCCGACTTTTTTACCTGCCTCATGACAGACCGCCCGCTGCTGGGCGAATCGAGCTACTTAAAAGGGCCCTTTAAACGAAATTTAACCTTAGGCTTTAAGTACAGTGAAAAGACCGGTGGTCTTTATCACGACTCGTTAATCGTCAGCAGTTTACTTTGGGAATTAAAAGAAAAACTTGGCAGCGAAAAAGCAAAAACACTGGCTATCGAAACTTTAATTCAACTCAACCCCGCCAGCGATCTTAAAACATTTTCACAAAAACTGATTGAGTCCTCAAAAAATTTAAGCGTGGACGAACAAAATATAATTTTGCAGTCTGTAAGCAATAAGGGATTTTAGTATGGGCGCACTCATGGGGATTTGGTTTTACGCCTCTTTGATATATCAAGGTACACCTATGAATAAGCCCAACCCCGATTTAATTATGCAAATCAGTTTTTTAAACTCGGCTACCAATGAAATACTTTACTACCGTAAAAATGAACCGGGCTTTTGTAAGCGCACCGCTAACTACTCAGTAAAGGACGGAATTTTACATCAAGAAGTAATAGCCCTTGATGAAAACAATGCTGACTACTGCTCGCAAGACACCGATATGCAATTAGGAAATATTTCTAATACACCTTACGAAATTAAAGATGAAAAATTGTATTTAACTTTACCGTTAGGCGAAGAAAATATTATTTTTGTTTGGGAAAAATCAAACTAAAACATTACTTGGCGTCTTACTTACAATTTTTTGTGTACGACGACATTTCTTTTTTAGATAGTGTTTCGCCTTTATTAATTTTCTGAGAGACACCTGCACAATCATACTCAGCAACAGAAGCTATGCCTCTGTTTGCTTTTCTAGCTCGAGTAGTTGTTTGCACTGGAACTGTTTTTACAGCCACGGGCTCTGCAGTAACTTCTTCAGTAGTTGCTACCAAGGTAGGTTTGGATTCAACAGCACTGTCTTCAAAAAGTGCTGTCATAGAAGTAGGCGAATCTTCAACATCTTGAAGATATTCATCCGGCTGTGCCCAGGTCGTAGAGGTTAATAATAGAAGACTTGCTAAAAAGATTTTTGATTGATTCATTCTATTATTATTAGTTTAAACGCATAAATTTCATACAAAATAATCCAAAAACTGGCCAAATTAACTCGTGTGATAGCCCTACCTATAAGCAATGTTTGCACACACTTTAAGTCAATTTTTACACTGAGTTTTAACTCTAAATCTTACAGAAAATTTCACTTTTTTAAGATTTAATGTGAAAAAAAGGCACTGGACTTTTTTAATTGTAACTTTAGACGCGCAATATAAATTGCGTTGCCAATCAATCTAACTATGGTTTAAAAGTCGAATTTACGAGTGAGTTATCAACCAAACCCACAGAGTTTTCCACAATCCAAAGGTTTTTCCAGTGTCAAACTAACACTTTAACTGAAATTTCACTTATTAAGATTTTGTTAAAAAATATCTTTATAAATTAAGCATCAGTTCAAAATCTGAAATCAATTTAACTTTTTAGACGCGTTGCTTACAGGGAAGAGTTGTAAGTTTAATTGGTAAACTCTTTCACCTTTAGAACTCATACGTGCGATAGAGTTATCTTTGTGCAAAGATTTACGTAATTGGCGAAGTTTGAATTTAATATCTTCAAATTCTTTTTCAGTTAACGACAAGGTTAAAGCCCCGAATTCGCGCTCAGTAGCTGTGTCCTGATACAAACTCTCAAGTCCTAAGTACATGAGCTGCATTTGCAGTTTACGCACTAATGCTGATGGAATTTCTTCAGGTGCCTCAGTTGGTTTACCTTTGGAAATAATATTAGTTACTGGGTCACGTGATAGTTCGCCTGACTTAATTAAATTTTCAAGAGCTTCATTAATTTCTGATTCGGCGGCTTTTCCGCGTAGTAAATCTTTAAGCTGAGAGGTTTCAAACACCACTCCCTCTTGATCAACCATGGCGTAAATAATCCATCCGATCCAATTAGGAACTTTTTCAAAAACTTTTCTGTCGAGCTCACCGTGTTTTAATTTTTGCTCTACACGGTATTCAGATAATTGTTTTAAAGCGTAGTTGCGGTCTGCCGGATCTTCCGCTTGATTGAAAATAACTAACAACCGAAATTCATCTGTTTGCGCTTTGTTAAATGAACATGCCTTTGCAAACTTAGAAACCATATCGAGAGATAAATTACGTTTGTTTTCGATAATCATTTTTAAATAATTTGGAGATTTAATATCGGCTGCAGCCGAAAAAATAGCATAAGAGTACGGACGTATCGCCAGCTTAGTTTGCTGCTTCTTTGCATGGTAAAAATCAGCTAAAAATAAGCGGTAGTCCATATACTCTGATAGAACAGGCATAGTAACTGAAGTTGTTGAATTTTCTAGCTTTTGATTTAACTGAGTTTCCACTTAAGCCCCCATTTAGGTACAAAAAAACGCCTCATATTTTCATCGCATGAGGCGTTAGTTTTGACAACAAAATTGCTGTCTGATTTTGAATATTTTTAAAACTATCTTACAACAATCGTTACGCGCTCAATAGTCATGTCGCCTTGAGTGTAAAGCACTAAGCTGTCAGCACCCTGACCGATAATTGCTGGACGATTCAAGTAAATGCTTCCCTGTTGTGAGTAGTTGCTGCTGAAAGCTACTTGTCCCATATTATTACCGTTAATTAACAAGCTCACAAAACCAGTGTTGTAACGTGAAGTTGCTGTGATGATTACAGATTGAATTGAATAACCACGGTAGCTTGCTAAGTTGAAGTACTGAGTTAAATCAATTCTGTCGTTACCATATACAGAGCGGTAAACATTAAGATCAATGTTTTGTCCGTAACCCGGATTGTGCGGAGGATTATATCCACCGCCGCCGTAACGGATTTCAATTAACACATCATTAATGTAAGTGCTGCCGCCGATATTCAATTGCAGATCAGAATAGTCGCTAAGAACAGTTCTCACTTGCGGATATAAATTAATTTGGTAGCCCGGATTAATTTGCGAAGCTACAACGCGACCGTCTGCGATCAACGCAACATCAGTTCTTGCTGGGCTGTTAGGGCGAGTATTCGCACGTGCAGAAACAACTTCCCAACCATTATACTGACGACCGATTCCAGCTAAAGCCTGAATACGGATTGATTGGTTATAAACATCGCGACCTATCCATACAGATTTAACTTCAGCGCCATAACCTGGATTATGTGGAGGAGGAGCCGGTGGGTTGTATGGAGGATTGTAGGGTGGATTATATGGAGGTGCTGGTGGGCGTGGCGGTGGGCGCGGAGGCATAGGACGAGGTGGCTGTGGACGTGGACCTGGTACTAAACCGCCACCACCATGGCCGCCGCCTGGGTTTCCTGGGTAAGGAGCTGGCTGTCCGCCGCCGCCCGGAGGGCCGGGAACTAGGTAAGCTTGCGCTACCCAACTCATTGATATAACTAACAAAAATAAATTAATGGCATTTTTCATGTGTAATTTCCCCCGAAATTATTTTAATTGGACATCAAGGAACTAAAGCAACAGGCGTGCCCTGATTTTTAAAACAATACAGGGCCAAGCTGACATCAACACTCAGGTGGAGTACTGTAATTTCGTGGCCGACAAAAACAATTTTTACAATCTCGATCCGAATCTTATTCTGCATACTGCTGAAAAAAACGGCTTTAATGTAACAGGAGAATTGATCCAATTAAATTCCTACGAGAACCGCGTTTTTGATATCAAGCTCGAAAAAAGTAGCTGGCACTTTTCTTCTAACAATCCGGACGAACAGAACACTTCTATTATCGCTAAGTTCTATCGCCCTAACCGCTGGAGCCTTGAAACTATTTTAGACGAACATCAGTTCATTCAAGAATTGAAATCCGAATCGATCGAGGTAGCAGGCACCTTAAAATTAAAAAACAATTCTTCAGTGGACACAGCCGACGGAATTCATTTTACTTTTTTTGAAAAAGTACGGGGTCGATTAATTCAAGAGCTCAGCGAACAGCATTTTAAAAAACTCGGCCGCTGGCTGGCCAGATTGCACAACGTCGGAAGTAAAAAAACTGCTGAACACCGTGCTTATATAGGCCCGACTAACGATAACAAGTGGGAACAGCTTGAAAAAATGCTCTCGCAAGTTTCACCCGAAGTTGTAGGCCGCTATGAAGAATCTGCAGTTAAAATTTTTGAAGCCTTAGATGACCAATTAAATAATTTTAACTTCATACGTCTGCACGGAGACCTCCATCGCGGAAATATTTTAGAAGATTCTTCAGGCGAATTTGTAATGGTGGACTTTGACGATATGATTAACGGCCCAGAAGTTCAGGATTTTTGGATGCTGATGCCCAATGCCGATACCGACAGCCCTGAGTTTAATTGTTTAATTGAAAGTTATTCTGAACTACGTGAGTTTCCTTACGAACAATTGGAGCTAATTCCGTTACTGCGTGGTTATCGTATTTTAACTTACGCCATGTGGATTATGAACCGCTGGACTGACCCAAGCTTTCCACGCCTGTTTCCAGACTACGGAAGCTACAGCTACTGGGCAGAAGAAACAGAAAATCTCGAAAAAATTTCCTATAAGTTTTAAATTGAATTTAGAATTTATCTTTAAGTTATTTGATTTAAACCAACAGACTACAAAATAAAAAACGCAGGCTTTGCGACCTGCGTTTTTCGGACTAATTTACTTATGATTAAAATTACTGTCTAGCTTGAGCGTTGTTCAAGATATCAAGACCTTCTTGAGCTGCCGCTTTTGATTGATCGCCTGATGCTGTAGAGCTGTCGCCAGAAGCTACAGATGAGTCGCCTGATGCAACAGGTGTATCATCAGAAGAAGGAGCCTGAGAATCATCTCCTGAGTTCGGAAGTACTGGTGTTACCGGAGCAGTTGGTTGAACTTGAGTTTGAACCTCAGCTTTAGCAGCTAAAGCACCTAATGCCTTACGCATTTCTACAGTTGCTTTCGCTTCTTTTTTATCAGCGATATTACAACTTAAAATTAAACCATGTGTGCCAGTAGCAACTTGAACTTCAACAGCAACTCTAGAAAAATTTCTTTTTGTTGCAGCGTCTTGTTCAACAGCAGTAGTTGTTAAAACAGTCATTGCTGCATCAGCAGCAACAGCCACAACGTTTTCACTCATTAATGCACACGCTGTTACGTTTACATCTTTTAAAGCAGCCGCAGCAGCATCACCAGAAAGGATTGCACCAGCAACGATAGCAGAGTTTTGACCTCTGATATTTTTAACATCAGATAAGAAATCTGCTAATTCTTTTTTAATTTTTAAAACAAGACCATCTGTTAAAGCTTCTTCAGCTTGAACTGGTTGTTCTTTAGTAGCGTCGTTATCTACGCCTGTTTTAGCTTTAACTTCTTTACCTTTTTGAGCTACGTGGCCTTGAAGAGCTACGATGTTGTAAGTATCTTTACCGCTAGTACAAGCTTCAGCAGCTTCTTTCTTATCGCCCACTTCGATTAATTTGATTGCGGCGATCAATTTTTTTACTTGAGCGGCATAATCATTAATAGCTTTATTTAAATTATCAATTTCTGTCTGCTCTAACTTTGGCTTATCTTTAAGTGCCTTCATGATTGTATCTAAAGCATCATTTAATTTTTGTGCTTCAGCAGATTCTTTTACTGCACCTTCAGAACAAGCCGCAGATTTTACAGCGGTAAGCTTAGCAGGTGGGGTTACTTCAGCTTTAACAGCGCGGTTTGGAGCTTTTTGACAATTCACGATCAAAAAGGTCGAAGCCAAAACGCCGCAAAGTAGCGATTTTGATAATAGGTTTTTCATAAGAATAGTCTCCTTAGGGCATTTCCTATCCAAAAATCGGACCAAAGTCTGTATTCGTCTTTAAAACGTTTATAACGGATTTGACACCACATATTCGGGTTTTGAATCAAATTGAGATCAAATCGCACCAGAAAAACTGTATAAAGTTTGGATAGAAGCCGCCCGCTTTTGCTAATTTTTACATGGCTGCAAGCGTTAAGGACTGAATCAATTCACCCTATCATATACACCCAATGATGGCTGGGTCCCATACGACTGACTTACTATTGAATTCCGCTAGGTCCGGAAGGAAGCAACGGTGTTTAGCGAGCATTGCGATATGGGGTGCTCAGCCACTTAATTTTTTGATTTATTGAAGTTAGTTGAGGGGAAATTCTTTTGTCTTACCAAGTGATTGCCAGAAAATATCGTCCGCAATCTTTCGACCAAATGGTCGGGCAAAATCATATTACTCAAACTATTAGTAACGCTCTTAAGTACGACCGCCTTCCACACGCTTTACTTTTCACGGGACTACGTGGAACCGGAAAAACTTCTTCGGCTCGTATCTTAGCTAAAATTTTACGTTGTACTAATCCGCAAAACTTTACTCCGTGTAACCAATGCCAGAGCTGTCAGGAAATTTCTTCTGGACGCGCGGTTGATGTCATTGAAATCGATGGAGCTTCTAACAATGGTGTGGATGCTATTCGTGATTTGCGCGACAACGTTATGTTTGCTCCTTCTTCCGGTAAATATAAAATCTTTATTATCGACGAAGTTCACATGCTTTCTACCAGTGCTTTTAATGCTTTATTAAAAACGCTAGAAGAGCCACCGGCACATGTGATTTTCATTCTCGCAACCACTGAGGTTCACAAAATTCCACAGACTATTTTATCGCGCTGTCAGCGCTTTGATTTCAGACGAATTCCTCTGAAACAAATTGCCGATTACCTTAAAAAAATCTGCGGGCTTGAAAATATTAAATCGGACGACGCGGCTTTATGGTTGATCGCCAAACAGGGCGACGGCTCTATGCGCGACAGTTTGAGTTTGCTGGATCAGGTTATCAGCTTTACTAATTCTAACTTAACTGAAACTGAAGTGAGCCAAGTTCTAGGTTTAACTTCGCGGGCGCTGGTATTTGAAGTATTTGACTGCTTAATCGGCCGCAAAGCTTTTGAATTAGTTGGTTGCCTTGAAAAATTAAGTATTTCAGGACAAAACCCTAATTTATTTTTAGAAGATTTATCAAAACTTTTACGCCACAGTTTGTTATTAAAAGCAGACTCTAATGCCACTGATTTAATTGATCTTCCCGCTGATGAAATTACTTTATTAACTCAGAAAATAGCGGATTTTTCGGACGCAGATCTGCATATGTTATTTGATATGACAATTAAAGCTTCGCAAGATTTAAGCCGCGCCAGCGATTCACAAATTGTTTTTGAAGTGGCCTTACTCCGCATGAGTCAGGCTCCACGCATTGCGGAACTCAAACAACTATTGGCTCAGGCGCCCAGCTCAAGCCCGCGCCCAAAGCAATCTGAGGCGGCCGCTCCTCAGCAACAAAGCCGCCCAATAGAAGTTAAAGCCACAGAACCAGCCCCTAAAGCTGCTCCTAAACAAGCACAGGATATAAACGCTGATGAGTGGCTGTCTTTTGTAGAAACTATCAAAACTAAAGATGCTTTTTTCGCGGCAAAAATTGAAAATCTTTTATTCGCTGGCTGCGAAAAACTCAAAATAACTGTTCAGGCCCCCGCCAATTTGGCCTTTTTGGCTACTCAATTACAAAACGCGGAAATGCGCCAAAAACTTCAAGGATTTATTGATTCAGAGTTAGCAGAGGGCTACACTTTTGAAGTGCTGAAAAGTAGCGCGCAGGCCTCTGGCGATAGTGCTTCTTCGCTCGCAAGCAAAAAGCAAGTGCAAGCGGAAGAAAACAAAATGGCCAAATGGCAAACCGATCCGCGCGTACAAAAAGCCAAAGAAGTTTTTAAGGGCGATATAAAACTGATTAAAAAAAATATCTAAGGAGTGAGTATGAAAGGCATGATGGGCGGAATGGCCGGCTTAATGAAGCAAGCTAACCAAATGCAAATGAAAATGAAAAAGCTTCAAGAAGAATTAGCTACACGTGAGTTCTCTGGAACTTCTGGTGGCGGCGCTGTTACTGCAAAAGTAAACGGCGAAAATAAAGTGTTATCTTTAACAATTAATCCTGAAGTTATTAAAGCTGGCGACGCTGAAATGTTAACCGACATGGTTATTTCGGCAGTTAACGACGCTTTAAAAACGGCTAAAGATACTTCTAGCGCTGAGATGTCAAAAATCACAGGCGGAATGAACTTACCGGGATTCTAGTTTGTTAAATATACCTGCTTTAGAAAAATTAGTTCATGAGTTAAGCCGACTGCCTGGGATTGGTCCTAAAACCGCTCAGCGTTTGGCTTACTATGTTTTAAAATCTAAAGATACTTATCCGGCTCAGTTAACAGAAGCTTTGCTTCGTGTTCAAACTGAAGTTCACACTTGTACTGAATGTTTTAATTACACCGACCGCACTATTTGCAAATACTGTGATGACAGTCACCGCAATAGCGAAATTCTCTGCTTAGTGGAAGAACCTTCTGATATTTCGCGTATAGAATCTTCTGGTGCTTTCCGTGGCCGTTACCATGTTTTACATGGAGTGATTTCGCCTTTAGAGGGAATCACCGCAAAAGATTTAAAAATTAATGAACTTATGAAAAAAATCGACGCTGGAGTTGCCGGGGAAAAAACAACCATCAAAGAAGTAATTTTTGCTTTTGATGCAGACTTAGAGGGTGATACGACGGCTCTTTACCTCACTAAAATTTTGCAAGGTAAAGGCTTAAAAATTTCACGTATAGCACACGGAATCCCTATGGGTTCTGATATTGATTTTATTGATGATCGCACTATGGGCCGCGCTTTAGATAATCGCGTAGAATTGTAAAACGGAGCTTGAATGTCGTTTATAAATCATAACGCTAAAGAAATTCACTGTAAGATTGTTTATTACGGTCCCTCGTTGGGCGGTAAAACAACTAACATTCAATGGGTTTACCAGTCTTTAGCTAATGATCAGCGTTCTAAACTGGTCGCATTAAATACTGAAATTGAAAGAACTCTGTTTTTTGACTTCTTGCCACTTGAGGTTGGCGAGATTCGCGGCTTTCAAACTCGCTTTCACCTCTACACTGTTCCCGGGCAGGTTATTTACGATGCTTCAAGAAAATTAATCTTAAAAGGTTTAGATGGCGTTGTATTTGTAGTGGACTCACAAGCAGATCGTTTAGAAGAAAATATTGAGTCTATGAAGAACCTTGAAAAAAACTTGGAACAACAAGGTTACAACATTCGTGAAGTTCCTTTGGTTATTCAATACAACAAGCGCGATTTACCTAATGCTTTGCCAATTGCAGAGCTTCGTAAACATTTAAATCATTTTAATGCTGAAGAAGTTGAAGCTTCGGCTTTTGAGGGTAAGGGCGTATTAGACAGCTTTAAACTTGTTTCAAAAAATATTATTCAAATCTTAAAAGGTGGAGCGGCGGTTTAATGTCTGCTGATCTGGTTTCTGAAATTCAACGTTTAAAAAAAGAAAAAGATGTGGCTTTACTGGCCCACTATTACGAAGACGGTGCTATTCAGGATATAGCTGATTATGTCGGCGATAGTTTTTATCTCGCTAAAATGGGTCAGCAGGTTCCTAATAAAAATATTCTTTTAGCTGGTGTTGTTTTTATGGCTGAAAGCGTGAAAATCATGAATCCTGAAAAAACAGTTTTAGTTCCTGATCTCGGTGCTAGTTGTTCTTTGGTTGAAGGAGCTCCGTTTGATAAATACTTAGCATGGCGACGTCAGTATCCTGATGCTATTTGCGTAACCTACATCAATTCCAGTGCTGAAGTTAAATCTATTTCAGATGCTATTATTACCTCTAGTAATGCGGCTCAGATTGTTGCTGCAATTCCGAAAGACCGTCGTATTTTGTTTGGCCCCGATCAGCATTTGGGTAAGTGGCTCAGTAAACAGCTCGGTCGTGAATTTATTCTTTGGCCGGGAGCCTGCCAGGTTCATATTTTATTTAATGCCGGCCGCTTAGTAGAGTTGATTAAGCAACACCCTGATGCAGTAGTTATTGCGCATCCTGAATGCGACGATGAAATTTTAAAATATGCTTCTGTTATTGGATCGACTTCGCGCCTACTGGAAGAAGTTAAGTCCAATCCAGCTAAAAAATTTATTGTTGCAACTGAAACAGGAATTTTTCATCAAATGCATAAGTTACGCCCTGATGCAGAATTAATTCAGGCACCAGTAGTAGATGAAAACTGTATGTGCAATGACTGTCCATTCATGAAAATGAATACTCTCGAAAAAATCAAACGCGCTTTAGAAACATTTAAGCCTGAAGTTAAGCTCGATGAAGCTTTACGCCAAAAAGCATCTGTTTCATTAGACCGTATGATGAAAATTACTTCTAATCAGCCTGTTAAATGGCCCGAAAAATTTGAAGCATGAGCAAGATTGCTGGGCCCTTCAGTACCGAAAAATTGCTGCATAAAATTTTATTCATTCAAAAATCCGTTGATCAAAATTTCCGACTAATCCTGGATCAAAACTGGAACTCAAAAAATGCGGAGCACCGAAAAGAAATACGAGAATGTCTTTCAACTGAATTTTCAGCCCACTTTTCGCGTGAACAACTGGTTATGCTAAGTGATCTTAACTGGCTTCCGCAGGCCAGCAGCGGATATTTTTCAATTTCCCATTGCCGCACTCTCGGCGGATTTGCTTTTTCTAAATTCAAGTGCGGATTTGATATGGAAGAAAGTAAACGTATTTCACTGGATATATTAAAACGCACAAGCTCTTCCGAGGAACTTGAAAATGTGCCGCGCGCGGAGTTTTTATGGGGGGCTAAAGAGTCAGGCTATAAGGCTCTTTCAGACACTGTTTCTAATTTAGTGATCAGCGATTTGCACTGCACAGGTTGGGAATCTCATTTTGAGAATCAGGTTTTTAGCTTTCGGCTAAAATCCGAAAAAGCTTTAGACTTTAGTCTAAATAAGGGTTTTATTTTTTCAGAAGCCGACTGCCTCTTTGCTATTTACTTCAGATAGCCTACCTTAAATTCGTTTTGAGTACTTTTTCTGTAATTTATCATTTTGGATTATAAACTTTGGTCTAGGTAGCACCGATATATTAGTTATAACAAATAAGTTTGGGAGGAACCAAGCCATGAGAACACAAAGAAAATATAGAGCCGCTCCCCGCAAAGAGGTGGGAAAAGAACTCGCAAAGCTAACTCTCGATTCTTTTTCATCTTTGGACAGTTTACAAAAACTGGCTAAATACGGACAAATTATTGAAGCGTCTTCTTCAGGTATTTTAATTAAATTTAAACGCGATGACTTTGTTTCAAAAGAATTGCGCTCTAATTTAAGTCTTGATCAGTTAGTAGGACAAAATATCTTTTTTAACATTCACGAAATGAATCTGGAAATTACCGGAAAAGTAGCCCGTACAAAATTTTTAGGCAAAGAAGGCTTTGTTGTTGCTGTTGATTATACAGCAGACGCACCAGAGTACTGGCGCGAATGCTTGATGGATTTATTACCAACGGGTTAATTATTTACTGGAACCAGTTTTGGTTGAGCGTGGTTTTACATCTTTAATGTCGTAATCTTTTCTTACGCGCTCACAAGCTCTTTCGTCATAGTTTCGAGACACTGCTGTTGAATATTTACTTACGCAACACTTACCAACAAAGTTTTCTGCTGCTCGCGAGCCCGCTTGAACCTTGACTGATACTTTGGCAAACTTAGGTTTTACATTCTGGCGATCTTGTAAAATTTTATTGATCTGGTCTTCTTTAGCCTTTGCTTTTTCTTCAAAAGCTTTTTTTCTTGCGGCAACAGACGTTTCCATATCTGTAACTGACTTATTTAAGTTTGTTAGTTTTGTCGTTAAATTTTCAAGGTCTTTCTTTTCTTTTTCAGATGCAATGGTTTTAAGAGCTTCGATTTGTTTTTGATCGTTGGCCATTGAATTCGCATCATCTACATTTTTAGCTTGTAAATTTGCTATTTCGCGTTGAATAGCTCTTTTTTCGTTATTAATAGCATTAATTTTTTTCTGTTTTTCCATTGCTTGGGCTTTTAAACAAGTTCCCTCTAATTCTACCAACTCCGCAGAAAAAGCTGCAGATTCAGCTTTTGAAAATTTGGCACCTGTTTTCGCTTTGTCAGCCAACTTTTTATCGCGGTATTCACGAGTTGAGTCTTTACATTGTTTTTGCACCAATGCATCTGCCATTAGTAATACGGTTTGCTGAACCTCAAGAGCTTTGTCTGCCACTTTATCATTAAGACTCGCAATATTATTTAAACGATTTCTTTTGTCAGCATTAGCTTTAATTATTTTTTCAGCTAACCGACCGGCCTCTTCTTGATTTTTTGTTTTGGTTTCGTTTTGTGATTTTTCCATCTCTTGACGTGCTTCTAACATTTTTTCTTCAACTTCTTGTCTTTTTTCGTTCAGTTTTTGGTCTTCTTCAGCTGGGTCTTCATTACGAAGTTTAGAAATGTCCTGACGAAGCTGCGTGATTTTTTCATCCATACGTTCTTCATGGTCTCTTTCAGAATCGCTATTATCAATTAGACAACCAGCCACTGACTGACCATTCGCTCCGGTAGCACCCTGCGTTTGGCTATAAACACCAATTAAGTTAACAAGTGCACTGCCTACAGAATCTTCTCCATCACTGCCCGGTTCTGCAAAAGCATCTAAGCCACTTGTACATCTTTTGGCTTTTGCTAAACATTTAGCATGGTTTTCTTCATTCGCTCTTTCGCATTCTTCAGATGCCTTAGCTGCCGCTTCATCGTATTTTTCAAGCAATGTTTTACAGCTGGCATCAGCCTCTTTTGAGGCCGAGCAAATCGGTGTAGACGGGTCTTCAACGCAAACTTCACAAGTTGATTGATCTGGATAATTGGTCTTTCTCCATTGATTGTTAGCACAAGATCTTGTAATTCGCTGTTTTAATTTGTCATCCGCTTCTTTTTTTGTACATTCCGCCTTACAATCAGAATTAGCTTTTACGACCGCTAAATATCCAGCATCCGTCGAACTGCCTGTTGTGGGAATTCTAAATTGAGCATCACAAGTCTGTGCACAAGTTTGCGCAGTCGCCACCGAGCCGACTAATAAAAAACATACAAGTGTCAAAATTTTAAATAGTGAAATGGATTTCATTTACTTCTCCCCGTTTAATCTAAGTATGCAGCAATATAGAGACCAATTTTGTCTCTGGTATCTAAAAATTTTACGCCTCAAAATGAGACCTGTCTCGAAGTAAGAAAATAGAGTCGAGTTTATCTAGACGATAGACTTATATTACAAATTAAAAACCCTCTCTTTAGGAGAGGGTTTTTACGTTAAATTGAATGTTTGTATTAAACTAGGCCGCGGGCGCTGGTGCAGGCTTTTTAAATCTGTTGGCTTGTTTTACAACAATAAATAACACAAAAGCGATGATCAAAAAATCTAAGGTATTTTGAATAAAGCTACCGTAGGCAAGCACACCTGTACCGGCTTTTTTTGCTTCTTCTACTGAAGCATATTGCTGCCCGTTAAGCGCAATAAATTGCCCGGCTACATTCACTCCATTCAGGATTAAACCCACTAACGGCATAATAATATCATTTACTAATGAGTTAACAATTTTACCAAATGCTCCGCCTATGATCACACCTACCGCTAAATCAACCACATTGCCTTGTGCAACAAACTTCTTAAACTCGTCCAACATAAATACTCCTCTTTTTTAAGTTCTTTAATGATTGTAATTTAACATGATAATTTCAACGTTAATCCTTTAGTCCTAATGCTTTGCAATAACAATTGTGAATTCAAGCGCTTAACGTAACTTGAAAACAGATGAAATCAGTCCAGGGTGAAAACTCCGATCTATTTATTAATGGCTTTAAGATACATATCCAAACTGAAGATTGGGGTCCCGAAAAACGAGTTCTCATCAGCCGCGTTTTTAAAGATGGAAGTGTTCATAAAACCTTCAAGCTGGCCTATGAAAAAATTGAAAAAGCAGACATCGAAATTCAGCGCAAAAAAGCTCTAGATAAATTACATCAGACCGTTATTGAGTGGTCTCGCACAGAAATTCAATAAATCTAGCCTAGTCCTTTACTTAAAAAACTAACACACTAGAACTGTGATTGAATTTAAGCATGTTTATAAAACTTACGGAGCCGACCGCCACACGTTGCGGGATATCAGCTTTAATATCAATAAAGGCGAATTCGTATTTTTAACCGGCCCCAGCGGAGCCGGAAAAACTACTTTGTTTAAATTAATTTCAGCTTATGAAAAAATAAGCTCTGGTGAAGTTTTTGTTTTAGGACATAGTTTAGCCAAACTTAAAAAAGGACAGATTCCTTTTTTAAGACGAAAAATCGGCTTTGTATTACAAAATTACAAATTACTAAAAAATAAAACTGTTTATGAAAATGTCGAGCTTCCTTTAGTTATTTTAGATGTTGCACAAAAAGAACGCGAACAACGAGTAACCGAAATGCTTAGACAAGTTGGTCTTGAAACTGTTAAAGACCAATACCCTGACTATCTCTCTGGCGGCGAACAACAACGCGTAGCCATAGCCCGCGCACTTATTCATGAACCTGAAATTATTATCGCCGATGAGCCCACAGGAAATTTAGACCCGGAACTTAGCAAAACAATTTTAAATCTGTTTTTTGAATTTTCAAAAAAAGGCGTTACGTTTTTAGTGGCTACGCATGACTATCGGCTGATCGACAAACAGAAGTGTCGCTTACTTAAAGTTGATAACGGACAGCTTGTGGAAGATGCAGTCGTATGAAGCTTAATTCACTAAAAATTTCTTTATTTATTATAATAACCCTATCAATAACTCTGATTATAAGTGGACTACTGGTTTACAAAAATTTTGTTGGATTTTTAGGTGCTTGGAACCAATCCAATAAAATGAATATCTATCTTAAAGTAGATACTACAGAAAGCGAGCGCAACAAGCTCATTGCATTTATTAAAAAGCAAAAATCTGTGTCGAGTGCAGAACTCGTAGATCGCAACAAAGCCGGTCTTAATTTTCAAAGTTCACTTAAAGAATTTTCGTCTGGCCTTGTTACTATGGATGAGCTAATTGATCTAATTCCGGAAAGCATTGAAGTTGATCTGGAAAACAGTCTGAGTTTACAAGAAAGAGATCAGGCCTTTGCAGCACTGGCACAAAGTGTTCAAGAACAACCTCTCGTTGAAGAAATTAATTACGGAGCCACTTGGATTAAAAAATTTGAAAAAATTGACCAAGTTTTTCGGTCTGCTGGCATATTTGCATTTTTAGTTTTACTTGTAAGTATAAGTTATTTGGTTGCTTTAATGGTGCGCATATATATAGATGATTCCAAACAAGAAATTGAAATATACAGCTTAATCGGTGCCACTCGCTGGTCGATTTATCAGTTATTTCTTAAAGATGTCTTCATTTTTTTGTGTGTAAGCCTTGTGGTTTCGTTTGTAGTTTTATTTGCGGCTTTCACTTATATAAAAAGTAAACTTGTAACCTCTGGTTTAGCTGAAACTTTTATAGAAAATATGAGTTTTTTGTCGTTTAATGAAATTACTTTTGTTGTGTTCATGTTATTTGTTTTTATTTATGTTAATTGTTTTTTAACCATTCAATCTTCAGTGAACCGCTTAAACCAGATCAGTAATGAGTAAACTTGCACTACTTTTAGTTTTTAGCTTTTATCTGAATGCCTCTGCCGCCGATACTGATTTTTTACATAACACAGAAAACCAGATTAATAGTTTATTGGAAGATAAAATTCAGCTCACAATTGAAAAAGAACAGCTAGAAGAGCAAATCCGCGAAATACAGTCCAAAATTAAAACTAAAAAAACATTAGTACTGAAAAGGTTAAAAGCTTCTTATGCGCTCAAAAAATTTAAGTGGGGCGAGCTTCTGCTGAACAATAATATTAATGATCTCGATCGCAATGTTAAAATTCTTAATAATTTAAACAAATATGATTATGAAATATTTAAAGATTATAACTCTTCATTAAGAATGCTGGTTCTGTCGCGCAAAAACTTACAGGAAACAGAAGAGTTGATGCAAAAAAATGTTGAAAATCTTAAAACTCAGCAAGATGAATTTAAAAAGCTTGAAGATATTAAAATTGCGTCTTTACAAAAAGAAAATAAAAAATCGCTACTCATTCATAAAGGTAAACTAGCAAGACCTTTAGATGGGACGATAAAACAGGAGTTCGGATCTCTAAAAGATCAAGACAACAGATTTTACTTAATAAATCGTGGAGAGCTTTACGCCGCAAATGCAAATTC
Organism: bacterium; assembly: GCA_019752925.1. GTDB lineage: Bacteria > Bdellovibrionota > Bdellovibrionia > Bdellovibrionales > Bdellovibrionaceae > Pseudobdellovibrio. The sequence continues at coordinate 100,094 of JAIELP010000006.1, read as the reverse complement.
GTTTGTTAAATCGGTCGGTCCAGGAACCGTAATTTTCCGTGACGACTTAGTACGCTGGCGGGAAACTTTAATAATACAGCATGACGATAACTATTACTCAGTTTACGCCGGAATTAAAAACAGCAAGAAATCCGTCGGCGATCATGTTGAGCAGGGTGAACAACTTGCGAATGTTGCAGCTAACGAGTTTTATTTTGAATTACGGCATTATGATAGTCCGATTAATCCCAGAGGCTGGTACAAGGAGTTAAAATGAAAATAAATAAATGGATCTGGATAACGCTTTTAGCAGTTTTAATTATGGGTGGGCGTCCGCTAATGACTTTTGCCGAAGATCGCTACTCTGAATTACAGACTTTTAGTAAAATTTTAAGCCTGACACAGCAATACTATGTTGAAGAAGTTGATACAAAAAAGCTGATCAACGGCGCTATCAAGGGCATGTTGCGCGAATTAGACCCGCACACTAGCTATATGCCGCCAGAAGCCTTTAAAGAGTTTGAGTCTGAAACATCCGGTGAATTCGGTGGCATCGGTATTGAGATTTCTATTCAAAACAATGTTTTAACGATTATTTCTCCAATTGAAGATACTCCCGCATGGAAAGCCGGTGTTAAACCCGGTGACAAAATCGTTGCAATCAATGGGCAATCAACTAAAGGCTTCAGCTTAGTTGATGCATCAACTGCATTAAAAGGAAAAGACGGTGCTAAAATTACTTTATCTATCATACGCGATAATATCGAAAAGCCTCTGGATATCGTAATTACCCGTGGTCGAGTAAAAATTAAATCGGTTAAAGCTACGCCTCTGGATGAGGGATACATTTACGTTAAAATTACGAGCTTTATTGAGAACACAGGCTCTGATCTTGAAAAGGTTTTAACGGAATACAAAAAACAAAATAATGGCAACATTGAAGGAGTGCTTTTAGATTTAAGAAGAAACCCTGGCGGTCTATTAGAGCAAGCCGTTAAGGTCAGTGATTTATTTATTAAAGATGGCGTCATTGTAAGCACAATTGGCCGTGATCCTAAAAATAAAGAAGTGTCTTACGCCAGTAAGCGTGCACCCTTTGTTGATGTTCCTGTTGTAGTGCTGATGAATGAATACTCTGCCAGCGCCAGTGAAATTGTTGCAGGAGCTTTGCAAGATAATAAGCGCGCCGTTATCGTGGGCGAAAGAAGCTTTGGTAAAGGTTCAGTTCAATCGGCTATTAAACTCGGTGATGGAAGTGGTTTAAAGCTCACTGTTGCACGCTATTACACTCCTAGCGGTGTTTCTATTCAGTCGGAAGGAATTAAGCCTGATATTGAAATTGAAGATGTTGACGCAGAAACTTTTGCAAAAGCAATTAACAAAAGTACCGGCATGCGCGAACGCGATATAGTTGGTCACTTAAAAGGTGAAAAAGAAAAACAAGCCGAAAATAAAAACGGCCCCACTACAATGGAAAAAAATACTGTGGCTTGGTGGAAGGATATCGGCAGCAAAAAAGACACTGAATTAACAGGAAAAGAGCAATTATTTAAAAGCGACTATCAGGCTTACCAGGCCTTTTCGTATTTAAAAGCATGGAAAACACTTAAGAACATGTCTAAGTAATTATAATGAGTGTATTTCGGCTTTAAAAATAAAAAAGCCAGGTTTTACCCTGGCTTAGCTATACAGAACTTAAAATATAAAAATTAGTTTTGCTCTTCTTTGATATCTTTAGCATCTACTTCTTTAACTTTAGATTTTTCAGTTAAAAGCTTAATTACTTTTTCCTCAGTGATCATATAGCTCAGACGGCTCATTTGTTCAGGTTTAGAATACCACTCTTTAATACGATCTAGCTCGATACCAGTTTGTTTAGAGTATTCGTCAAAGCGTTGTTCAATATCCTCTTTTTTGCATGTTAAATCGTTATCAATAGCTAATTTATCAATTAAGAAGCTAGATTGAATCATCTCATTAGCTGTTTTAGCAAAGTCAGCGTCCCACTTCTGAACATAACTTTCAAATTCAGTGGGTTGCATGCCTTGATCGGTCATGCGTTTTTTGAAGTCTTCAACTAACGCTGCTTTTTGATCTTTCATTAATGAAGCCGGAACGTCTACTGGATTAGCTTCAACTAATTTTTTTAATAAACGATTTTTAAAGCCGTCTTCAATACGTTTTTTGTCGGATTGTTCGATGTCCGCAACGATTGTTTTTTTAAACTCTTCAACAGTTTGGTTTGAACCAATTGTTTTTAAAAGTTCATCTGTGATTTCTGGCAAAACTTTTTTCTTAAGACCGTTCAAAGTTACTTTGAAATCCACTGGCTTACCAGCTAACTCAGCAGAGTGGTACGGAGATGGAAACTTAAGAGCGATAGTGCGAGTCTCGCCAACTTTCATTCCTACAACGCCTTCTTCATAACCTTCGATGAATTGTTTAGAGCCTAATTCTAAGTGTTGATCTTTGCCAGCACCGTTTTCAAGAGCTTTACCATCTACGAAACCTTCGAAGTCGATAACCGCCACATCGCCCATTACTGCGCCACGTGTTTCAAGAACGTCTTCATAAGTTAATTTAGAATTACGGATATTATTAATAACTTGTTCAACGCGTGTTTCGTCTAAAACAAATTTTTCTTTTTCTACTTCAAGACCTTCCCATTTTTTGATTTTTACTTCCGGGCGAATATCAAAAACTGCAGAAAATTTAAAATCTTTAGTTTCAGAAGGATCTTCAAATTCAAATTCAGGGTAATTAATCGGATCGATATTTTGTTCTTTAAGTGCTAATGGGTAGTGAGATGAAATTAAATCTTGAGCCACATCACCTTGCACGCGATCTTTGTACATAGTTTTGATTGTTGCGATAGGAGCTTTACCTTTACGGAAGCCTTTGATTTCAACTTGTCTTTGAATGTCGTTATAAATTTTTTCAAAGGCTGATTTAACCTTGTCTGACGGGATTTCCACGTTCAATTTTCTTTGCAAACCCTCAGTTACTTGAATTTGAGCTTTCACAGTCTCTCCTTATCGTGCTATTTTATGTAGAATATAGAAAAGGCAAATTAGGGTATAATTTAAGCAAAAGCAATGGTAAAAAAAGCGCATCTAGTAACAGGTAAAGGCGGAGTAGGAAAATCGTTATTTTCGACGGTTTTAGCACACTATTTTAGCACCCAAAACCAGCAAATCCTACTCACAGAACTAACGGAGCATAGTTTTTTTAAAGACTACCTGGGTTTAAACGAAATTACCTATAAACCTCAGCACCTAAAATCTAATTTAGACATCAGCCAATGGAGCCCGGAAGATTGCCTTAAAGAGTACTGCCTGCACCTGCTTAAAATCGAAAGTCTTTATAAATTATTTTTTGAAAATCCGGTTTCCAAGAGTTTAATTCAGGTAGCTCCCGGCTTGCACGAGCTGGCTCTACTCGGAAAACTCACTTCGTCTCCACGCCAGGTAGGTCCACCAATGAGGCATGACCAACTTGTTGTGGATTCCTATGCTACCGGACACTTTTTAAGCTTGCTGCGCGCTCCTTCAGCACTAAATGAGGCAATTCCTTTTGGGCCAATGGGAGAACAGTCAAAATCTATTAATTCATGGATACGCAATCCGGATTTTACCCAGATCCATATCGTGAGCCTTGCTGAAGAGCTGCCCATCACCGAAACAATTGAGCTCTTCAAACAATTAAAATCAGAATTTAATATTAACGCCAGTCTGTGTTTAAACAAAATGTCGGAACTGCAGAGTTCTGACTTAGATGACCTGCCGGCGGAAGCGCGCGAATCATTTAAAGAAACTATTGAAAAAGAAAATTGGTCACGTGCAGAACTTAAAAAATTAAATATAAACTGGATAGAGCTTCCGCTTATTCCCGAAATCGACACCAATAAACTTATATCTGCTTTAGTGAAAGTCTATGCCAATGCTGCAACTTAATAAAAACACTAAAACCATTATTTGTATAGGCTCTGGTGGTGTTGGAAAAACTACAATGTCGGCTTCGCTTGCTGTTGGTTATGCCAATCAAGGAAAAAAAGTTTTAGTATTAACCATTGATCCCTCTTTGCGTTTAGCACAATCTCTCGGGATTAAACCCGATGGCGAACTCCATCAGGTTAAGTTTGTTTCCGCAGCAGGTGGGGAATTATGGTCTTGTGTGATAGATCATAAAAATACTTTTGAGTGGTTTGTACGTAATGCTTCCTCAAGCGATGCGGCTACCGACGTAGAAGCTTTACTTAAAAACCGCTTATACCAGCAGTTGTCTGGCCGGTTGAGCGGTTCACAGGAATTTACATCTTTAATTAGTCTGTATAGATTTGTATCTTCCGGCAAATATGACTTAGTTATTCTAGATACACCACCATCACAACATACTTGGAACTTTTTAAGAGGGCCTGAAAAAATCTCAGCTTTGTTTAATGAAGGTGTTGCCAGCTGGTTTCGAGATTCTGACACTGAAAGTGTTGGTTTATTTAAAAAAATTCTAAATGTGGGCACGACACAGGTATTAAAGGCACTTGAAACTTTAACTGGCTCACACTTTATGAAAGAATTGTCGTTATTTTTTAAAGCCATCCAAAAATGGCAAGGGCCGCTTGAAACATATATCATGAATTGCCACCGATTGTTGGTAGCCAATGAAACCGAATTTATTTTAGTTACGGCTTTAGACAGTTCTCGCATAACCGAAGCCCAAAAGTTAAGCCGTGAAATTCAAAAACAGGGCTATCGTTTAACATCGGTAATTATTAATCGCGTTCCTGAGTGGGCTAGTGCAGTTAAACAGCCAAAATCGGCGCGTGTAAACGATTTGGTGAAGTATTATCAAAGTCTTGAAAATGACTTACAAAGTCGACTGAATTCATTCAAAACCAGTCTAAAAGTGTACAAATGCTTTGAGTTAAGACAAAATAGTGAAGATGTTAAAGGCCTACAAAAAAACTTCGAAAATATACGTCTGCTTAGTTAATGTTTTACTGATATCCATTTTGCTTATCAGTCCCGGTTGCACTTATTTTCAAAAAGAAGTTGTTACCGTTAAAGAACCTACTGAGCGTGAAAAATTATTTTATTCTGCTGAAAAGTTTTTTATCAACAATCAGGATGAATCAGCAAAACCGATTTATTTTAAAATCACTCGCAATAATGAGGGCGCATTTGATCCTATTTACGATAAGTCGCTTTGGAGGCTAGTTCAGATTTATGAAAAAAATGATGAGTCGGCTAAAGCTCTTTTAACTCTCGATGAATTAGACAAAAGAGCATCCAGTACGATTCCAAAAAGTAAAATTCGTTTTGCGCAAATTAAAAATCATTTTAGAGTAACAAACTATTATCAAGCAGAACGCATACGTAAGGAGCTTGACCAACAATACCGGGATCGCACGCTTTCTCTGTATGAAATTTATGAAGCTTTAATAGACACCACAGACTTAAGCTACGACCACCATATGCTGGAAGAGCTTAAATTTTTAGGCGAGATTCAAAAGTATTTTATTTTTGTGATGGAAAGCGAGATGAGCCCCGAAAATGAAAGACTTACTGAAAGACTTATTCAGAATTATAACAGATTTTTTGAAGCTCTGAAAAATTCTGCAACTTCTGATGAGTTTAAAAAACAGCTTTCAGTTTCTCTCTTGGATCAGCTACGTAAATTTGATTCATTTCGCATGGACGAATCCTCTAACCCAAAAACCATACTGCGTTTTACTAAATATTCCGATCAACAGCAAAAAAAGTTAACCGAAAGCCTGCACCAATGACAATTGAACAATCTGTTATCCGTTCTTATATTCATGATCAAATTTGCTTAAACTATCACGACTTACAAAAATGGTTTCAGTCACTGATAAGTCAGCTGGAATACCCTATCTACTCGAGCTATGATATTCGCGATTCTGGCTATAAAATTACCAATGTAGATGCCAATATTTACCCGGCGGGATTTAACAATATCTGCCCTACCGATAAAGAAACCTCTGTAGACTTATTCAAAAAATATATTGAGATACATTACAAATTTAATGTTAAAAAAATTCTGATTATTACTGAAGAACACACGAAAAATCCCTATTATCTTGAAAACGTAGGCACAATCAGTGATTTACTTACACAAGGTGGTTTTGAAGTGCGTTTGGCTTTCCCGAAGGACTTGCCAGAAGTTTTAACTTTAGAATCTGTTACCGGTCGCCAATTACAGTTTGGTAGTGGCTATGAAAACTCCAGCTGGGTTCAAGAATTTAAACCCGACTTAGTCATCAGCAATAATGACTTTTCGCTTTCGCTAGAAGACTGGGCTTTGAATATGCACACTCCGATGAACCCGCCTCGCGAAATGGGTTGGTACCAACGCAAAAAATCACGCTACTTTAAAAACTACAATTCGCTCGTAAATGATTTTGCTAAAACTATTAAAATTGATCCGTTTCTATTCCGCGTAGAAACCGAAGAGTTTTCTGAGTTTGATATTAACAGCGATGTAAGCCGTGATCACTTAGCTGAAAGTGTTGATCAATTTTTAAAAAAATTAAAAGTTAAATACGCTGAAGAAAAAATAACGCAAGAGCCTTTCTGTTTTGTTAAAAACAATTCGGGAACTTACGGTTTAGGTGTTGTAAAAGTGAATTCAGCTCAGGAAATTAAAGAGTGGACTTACAACGCACGTAAAAAAATGAAAGCCGCTAAAGGCGGTAAAGATATCGAGCAAGTTATTATTCAGGAAGGTGTACCTTCTATTATCACCTCTGACGATCACGCTTCAGCTGAGCCTGTTATTTATATGGTGGGCTGCGAGTTAGCCGGCGGCTTCTTAAGAACCCATGCTGCTAAGTCTTCTACCGAAAGCCTAAACTCTCCGGGTGCGGTTTATAAAAAACTTTGTGTAACTGATTTAAATGACGATCGCGCAAAATGTCCCCGTGAAAATGTTTACGGATGGTCGGCAAAGCTCGGTTTACTAGCTATAGGTCTAGAGGCCAAAGACATGAATGTTCAATTTAAGAAGTACACAAAAGCCAGTTGTGGTAGCATATAAACATATCCGAACGAGGTATGTTTATGACTAAGAATATCAAAAATATCGCTTTTTTTGTTTTATGTTTTTCATTTGGTCTGAGTCTTTTTTATTCCATTTCCGAAAACATCGCCGTGCAAAGAGATCCCGCTACCATTAATGGTAAGCTGTTTCAGATTACCAATTTAACTTCAGAGCAAATTCAGAATCAGTTACAAAAAACGATAAAAGTTACTCCCACAATTGATGGCAAAAAAACTATTTCGTTTTCAGGATTCTCTTCAGCTCTTTGTAAGTCTTACCCTTCAATAGTTATTGAGTTTACTGCAGAAGGCATTGCCGTAGCCGGTGAAGCTCCACATATGAAAGTAACTACACCTTGCGAAGCCGGACAAGACCCTGCCGAGATCGCAGCCATTAACTTGCCAATCGGAAAAATCTTAAATGAAAAACCACGCAATGCAGAGTATTCATTCGATGGTTACAACGCAGTAGTTACATTCACTCACTCAGCTGATGAATGGCCAAAACAATGGGTTTTAAAAAGAGTTGAATTCAAAGGCGCCCAAGGCGCAGATAAATCAGCAGACTTCGGTCGCTCACCGGCTTCGGTTGAGCAACCTATTGTTCTTGAATTCTAAAACTAAGCGTACTGCTTAGCAATTTCTACGAATGTACGAACCATAACACCAGTAGCACCCTTAGGTGTACAATAGTTCAATCTGTTACCACAAGCCCATGCAGTTCCTGCGATATCAAAGTGAGCCCAAGGAATGTCTGAATCAACAAACTGCTCTAAGAAGCCAGCCGCCGTTGCAGAACCGGCACCGTTACCGCTCGAAATATTAGATAAGTCAGCAAATGTGCCCTTCATATCTTTTACGTGAGCATCTGTTAATGGCATATTCCATACTAATTCGCCAGATTGAACTGCCGCTTTTTCAACTTTATTTTTTAAAGCAGAATTACGAGTGAAGTAACCTGTGTGAACATTACCTAAAGCTACAACCATTGCACCTGTTAAAGTAGCAGCGTCAACGATCATGGCTGGTTTTTGTTCTGAAGCATAACAAAGAGCATCTGATAAAATTAAACGTCCTTCTGCATCTGTGTTGTTAACTTCAAAAGTTTTACCGTTACGTGCTGTGTGAACATCGCCCGGTTTAGTGGCTTTGCTGCCTGGCATATTTTCAGTAGCTGGAACAAAAGCAATTGCGTTTACTTTTAATTTTAATTGAGCAATGGCCAACATCGTACCGATAACAGCAGCTCCGCCACCCATATCGTATTTCATATCTTCCATTTTAGCGCCTGGCTTAAGACTGATACCACCCGTATCAAAAGTTAAACCTTTACCTACGAAAGCTACTGGAGCTTTTGATTTAGCTCCACCATTGTATTCCATAACGATAAATCTTGGCTCTTGTGCAGAACCTTGCGCAACCCCTAAAAGTCCGCCCATTTTTTCTTTTTCGATACGTTTTTTATCCCAAGCCGTTACTTTTAAACCTGTGCCTTTAGCTGCGGCGATAGTTTCTTCAGCCAAAATAGTCGGAGTCATTAAGTTACCTGGCATATCACCTAAACGCTTAGCAAAGTTAGTGCATGCAGCAAGGATAGTTCCTTGGTGGAAAGCATTGATAACCGCTTTGTCTTTTGCAGATTTAGTCACTAAGTGAATATTGATAGCTTCTGTTTTTTTATCTCCTGATTTTAATTCGTCAAAAGAATATGAAGCTAAATGAATGCCTTCAACAAAAGCTTGTGTATATTCAGCTAAATCTTTTTTGCCGCCTGTAAGACCGTCAAAGTTAACAAAAACTTCAGTGGTTTTTAAAGCTTTAACTTCTTTACATAAAGCTGCACCTGCCTGGCGCACTACTTCGTGAGTTAATTTTGAATCGCTACCTACACCCAAGCTGATCACATTACGGTAACCTAAGAAACGGGCTTCGCGGAATGAAATAACTTCGCTCGCTGCGCCTGAAATTAATTTTTCATCTAAAGATGTCTGCAAGGCTTTTGCAGTATCCGCATGCGTGATCTTGGCCGCTTTAGTTTTATCAGCGCTTGCTTTAGCAAAAACTACTAAACTTTGTCCGCTGAGGGAGTTGATGTCTTTAGAATGTAAGTGAATTTGTACATTTGATGGTGATTGTGACATTTAAGGTCTCCTTCTTAAAAAGATGTCTGTATTTTGAAAGAAAACAGTATGTCTCAAATTGAGAAAATGTTTAAGAACTATTCCTTTATGAGAAAACTCGACTAGACTGGTCAACGACCGCGTGTACCAGAGTGAGTATTTTTGAAGAAATTTAAAGATTGGGCTCTAAAAAGCCGAATTTTAAAAGGATAGAGTTAACGATTCAACCACCAATACAGGAGACTGTGTGCCACTACTACCATATGTTATAGAACAGACATCAAAAGGCGAACGCTCGTACGACATCTACTCTCGATTGCTCAAAGACCGCATCGTAATCTTAGGTAGCGCCGTAACTGACGAAGTGGCTAATGCCATAGTTGCCCAGTTTTTGTTTTTAGAGGTGGATAACCCTGAAAAAGATATTCATTTTTACATCAACTCGCCGGGCGGAAGTGTTTCAGCCGGGTTAGCTATTTATGACATTATGCAATTCGTAAAATGCGATGTGGCAACATATTGTATGGGTATGGCGGCTAGCATGGGTTCCCTGTTATTAACAGCTGGCGCTCCAGGCAAACGCTATACGATGCCAAATTCACGCATTATGATCCATCAACCTCTTTTAGCAGGTGGTGGCTTATCTGGTCAGGTAACAGATATTGAAATTCACGCAAAAGAATTAATTAAAACTAAAGAGAAGTTAACGAATATCTATGTGAAACACACAGGTAAAGATTATCAAACTTTATTTTCAGCTATGGAACGTGACAACTTCATGGATCCGGAAACTGCAAAACAATTTGGTTTATTAGATCACATCGTTGATTCAAGAAAAGCGAAAAAGGTATAAAACATGTCGACATCAAATAGCTTACGTTGCTCATTCTGCGGTAAAGGCCAAAAAGAAGTTAAAAAATTGATTGCGGGTCCAGGTGTTTACATCTGTGATGAGTGTATTGACCTTTGCATGGATATTATCGACGAGGAAAAAGATAAAGAAGTAGCCGTAAAAGGCGCCTTCCGTGTTCCTAAACCTTTAGAAATTAAAGCCTTTTTGGACGATTATGTTATCGGTCAGCTGCAAGCTAAAAAAACCATCGCAGTTGCTGTACACAATCACTACAAACGTATCAATGCTCTTCAAGGCAAAAAAAGTTCAGATGTTGAATTGCAAAAATCCAATATTCTTTTAATCGGACCTACGGGTTCCGGTAAAACTTTAATTGCTCAGACCATTGCTAAAATTTTAAATGTACCGTTTGCTATGGCCGACGCCACAACATTAACCGAAGCCGGTTACGTGGGTGAAGACGTTGAAAACGTTGTATTAAATTTATTGCAAGCTTCCGAATATGATATTGAAAAATGTAAACGCGGTATCATCTACGTGGACGAGATCGATAAAATTTCACGTAAATCAGAAAACCCGTCAATCACGCGCGACGTGAGCGGTGAGGGTGTTCAGCAAGCGCTATTAAAAATTTTAGAGGGAACTGTTGCAAACTTACCACCTAAAGGTGGTCGTAAACACCCTCAACAAGAGTTTATTCAAGTTGATACGACTAATATCTTATTTATTTGCGGTGGCGCTTTCGTAGGCTTAGATAAAATTATCGAAAACCGTACAGTGAATAAATCAATGGGTATTGCCGGCGATATCGTTTCTAAAAATGATGATCAAACCGAGCATTTACTTTCTAAAGTTGAACCAGATGACTTATCTAAGTTCGGATTAATTCCGGAGTTCATCGGCCGTTTACCATGTATCGCGACACTAGCTCCATTAAATGAAGCCGTATTGCAGGATATCTTAGTAAGACCTAAAAATGCTTTAGTAAAACAGTATCAAAAATTATTCTCATTCGAGAATGTTGATCTGAAATTTACCGATGCAGCGATTAAGGCTATTGCACAGGAAGCCTTAAAGCGTAAAACCGGTGCGCGCGGCTTGCGTGGTGTTATAGAGTCTTCAATGTTAGACGTAATGTTTGATGTTCCGGGCATGACCAATGTTAAAGAGGTTATTGTTGACGAGAACGTTATCCGTGACGGCCAGCAACCTAAAATGTTGTATTACACAGATGAAGAAATGAAAATTCGTGCTGAAGCTGCTGCTAAAAAACAAAGTGAAAGCGCTTAGTTTATAAATCGCTATACAAATTTTAATTCAATCGATACAATTTCTTAATAAGGAAATTGTATCGAAGCCGTAAAAAACAAACCTACAGCCATTATTGATGCCATAGATTTAATATGGCCCGTATTTGTGTTGATTTTAATAATCGCGCTGGACCGCAATTCTTATCCGACCAAATCCATGCTCTCGTTAATAGTTGATGTTGGCTTACTTAATCTGACTCATGTTATTTTCAGTTTTATTGTTGTCTATTTTTACAATCGCGAAATATCTATTGTGGAGCAGTACCGTGAAAAACACAATATCAATTTATACAATAGAGTCCTTGTTGTTGGGGTATTTTATTCAGTTTTTTACTTAGTAAGTAATATATTAGATATCCCGTGGCTGAAACTACTCGATAATCTTTCTTTTGCCATACTAACACTTGAGCACTCTTTCCAGCAGTCTAAAGGTTTGCTGCTTAAAAAGATTCGTGAAAAGTATTCAACAGAAAGCTATACCAACTTAAGAATTATTTTGGATTTTTTAAAATGGGTTTTGTTAGCACTCATTACTCTTAGAGTTTTAACTCAGGAATTTCCTTGGCTTAGATGGGTTGCAGCTTATTATCCAATATTTTACATGCTAGTTGCAGTGTTTTTTTGTTATTTTTTTTACAAGCACATTATTAAAAGAAATCACGTGATTAAAATTTTTTCACTTCGCTTTATTATTTTAATATTTTCGATATTTTTAGCAAAAACCCGCGGCATGTTTCACGGTACTGAGTACAGCACCATTTTGGCCAGAATCAATACACGGTATTTCTCGCACCTTCACGATTACAAGTTTATTTTAAGCATTCAGGTTGTAGCTTTTTTATTTATGACCACATTAGGCGTCTGGGTTTATATTTCAGCGTATCAGGGAAGCAGTGTTGTTAGTTATGTATTTCCATTTTTGAAATCGCTTACTGTTGCACATTTCACTCTGGATCATTACATGTTCAGTCAGCGTTACGTTCCGGCCCGACAAATTACTGCAATACTTTAAATTAAATCGTTAAAAAAATTCAATTCCCTGCAATTCAGATATTTCAGACTTAATTGATGCCAATATCTCAATGTCTGAGGCTTGCATTTCTCTGTTGAAGCCCATTTCGTAAATCATAAAATCTTTTGTAGGAGAGTTAAAATACTGTGCCGCCCACATTTTATCTGCGCTCTCCCCGAAGCGGCTTGAAAGATATATTTTTTTTCGCAGGATTTCAGCCATGGAGGCAGGACTCCGCAACCTTAGAGCGGGCTCAGACGTTTTAATTTGAAATTCCGGGAAAAGTCTTACTTCAGAAGACACAATGTTTGGATTTTGCGGGCGCTGCGCTTTTGGCCAATGGGTATAATCTTCCGAACTGATTAATATTTTGAGTACTAGCGATAAACCATTGTTGGTAAATTCACAGTACCAGCCTTCCCGTTTATTTTGATCGGTCAGAGCTTGGCGGGTAAAATTAAAAGTTTCCTGAGGCCAGAAAAAATCATTCAAACTTTTTCGAGTTATTGTTTCATCGATAACATAAATATTCTGAAAATTAATTTGCATTACGACTGTATTTTTTATCCAGTTCAGCATTTACAGAACTGTAGTTACCTTTAACCTCTAACAATAAATCCGCAACTAATGGGTCATACAAATCAAAATAGATCACTTCTCTTTTGCTGCTATCGTCAGAAACAAACCGGTGTGGCTGCATATTGTTAAATAGTATAACTTCACCTTTTTTAGGCTGGTAGGTTAATTTTTTGTCGCCAATAATCCATTCGTAATGAAAATTATCATCTAGCGGTATTAAAATTCTGTGAAGTAGATGATAAATTCGGTACCGGTCGATATGAAAATTTGAGGTCGTGCCGTCGCTTACATAAATTTGATCATTAAATATTTTAAGATGATTCAAGTTCTGCTTTATAAACTCTTCAACTTGTTCTGATTTTGCACCAATTAGCTTCCAGTCATCCCAAACAGTAATTTTTTGTTCTGTTAAAATCAGATTGTTTCTGATTTTAACAGAGTCAAGATGACCTAAAATCTGATATAAAAAAGGGTAATTCATTCCTGTGGTGTGACCTTAGTATTAATGCATAAGCTGTGAGTGAATATTTTAGCTTGTCACTCACTTACCTATTCGTTCAAAATAACTCTATCCGATCAGTGTAAAATAAACAAGTTTCCGGGAATTTCATGATAGAATACTACGAGCCTCATTTCTCTTTGCATTTACCAAAAGTTGCCATCGACTGTAATCAACTGCCCTGGGTTCCATACAATCCCCGAAAAAATATTCCACGCTGGGGCTCAAGCCTGACTTCCCTCGACGGCAAAACAACAGGAATTCCAGACCTAGACAGCCTCCGCGACTATAACACAGAGCACAACACCAGCTACACTGAAAAAGATTTCGCAACTAAAACTCCGAATTATCAGTATTTTAATTTTTTAGATCAGTATTTTGATTTAGGCCGCAGCCATGTAATCCGCTTAGGCAGTGGCGGCTTCTTTCCTTATCATCGTGATTACGACGGCTCAACTTTTAGATTACTTTACACGATTAATGGCTGCGAAGACCAGAATCTAGTGTGGATTCTCAACGGCGAGCTCGTGAAACTTGAAAATCACAAGTAGTACTACATAAACACTAAGATGATTCATTCAGTGTTTTCGTTTTACGGAAGTGAGTTTGCTGTTTTCAACGTTATAAACAATGAAAAGGCGCGCCATTCTCTGGTTAATTTGTTGACGATCAAATAGATAATTTTAGCTCTAAGTCCGGATGTGACTCACTGGTATCTACTTGACTGATTTGCCAATCAGTTTGAATCTAGATTTACATGCCTTATTTGATTTTATTTCATCAAATTTTAGCTCACATTGCTCTAGTTGTACTGTTGGTATTTTTTCCTGTTAAATACTGGCTGATTTCTTTTTTAGTTTATTGTGTTATCTATTGCTTTGGTGGCACGATCACCTTTCACCGTTTGCTATCACATAACAGCTTTAAGCCACCAACGTGGTTTTATTATGTAGGCTCAATGCTAGGGATGCTATCTTGTGCCAGTAGTCCTATTGCCTGGGTAGCCACTCACCGCAAGCATCATCGTTACACAGATAAGCAAAAAGATCCGCACTCAATGCGTTTTATGGCTTGGTACCGCGTACAGTGGCTCAGCATGCTTGAAGTTGCAGAGCCTCGCTATGTAACCGACATGCTGCGCTCAAAATTTCAGTTATTTCTACACAGAAATTATTTTTTTCTACACTTAGGATATGCTGGTGGGCTGGCCTTGATTGACCCTAAGCTAATTATTTATTTTTATCTCGCGCCGGCGGCTTTGGTTTGGGAGGCTGGTAGCGTTATCAATACAATTTGCCACAAATGGGGCTACACAAATTATCAACTAGACGATGATAGTAAAAATAACCGCGTTGTTTCTTTTTTAACTTTTGGCGAAGGTCTTCACAATAATCATCATGCTCGCCAAGCCAATCCTATCTTTAAAAGAAAACCAAGCGAAGTAGATATCGGCGGATTTTTTATCCGATTAATAGAAAAAGAGCGTAACTCTTATGAGTCGTGATTTTTTAATTACCGATCTTGATTCTTATATTAACGTAAGCCAGCTTGAAGACTGCCATCTAGAAATATGCGCCGGTATTGCTAAATCTAAAACTAATATGTCGAGCCGAGTTATTCCGCATCTGGAAATGCAGTCTGATTTTAATAAAGTAATTGAATTTAAAACAAACGAGTCTGCGCGCATTGGTAATGTAGCCAGTGAAGGCAGCGAGCATTTAAAGACAGAGCAAGAGAAGGAGTACTTTAACTCACTTTCGCACGAACAAAAAAAAAGATTTCTGCAGCTTTATAAAAATGCTTACTGGGATGGAGAGTTTGTCAGAATAAAATTTACTAAGCCAGATTGTGCTCAGCATGCATTTGCAACTTTTCACGATTCAATGTGTGAATGGCATGAAAACGCACCTCACTTTCCGAAAACCATGGAGTTTATAAAAAGCCTTCCGTTTCGTGAAATAGGGCGAGTTTTGTTTTTCGTTTCTTATCACTACTTACATACTGACGTACATTACGACCGGAAAGATGATTGCTTTGATGGGCGACATCACTTTGTGTGGCTAAACCCATTTAATCAAAAAAAATTTTTCCTGGTCGACGACAACAAAAAGAAACATACGATTAGCAGCAAGTCGGCTTTTTTTAATACGCGTTACCTCCACGGTGCAGAGCCATCTGAAAAAATGACTTACTCTTTGCGCGTAGACGGACAGCTCGATGAAGATTTTTGTAAAAAAACAGGAATATTATGGCAAGCGCGGTAGTTGTTTATTTTTTTATTGAAAAATCTATGCAAAACGATTTTTCAAACGAACGCAAACCCTATGTGCTTTCGCAGGAAGCCACCACTCAAGCCGTCGAAAGAAGTTCAGCCTTTAAAAACTGTGGCGGCATTAAGGTAGTCGATTACTTCTTTGATAGCAAAACTCACATCAGAATAAGTTTCTGGAATGATAAAAATGGCTATGCTGAATGGAGCCGACTAACCCCGCAAAACACTCAGCTTCGCGAGAAGTATCACAGCCAAAATTATATAAGCGCGGAATTACAAGGGCCATTTGAGGCAAATGAATATGCTACGTAAGCTCAACTCTTATTTCTGGCTTATTTTCTTACCGGCACATTTATTACTGCTATGGTCTCTTTATAAAATAGAGTTCACGGTTCTGAATATTTTTTTGATTTTGTTTTTTTGGACTCTGACCTCCGGATACGGCATCGGCGTGGCATTTCACCGCCTGTTGTCACATAAATCTTTTAAAACTTGGTATCCAATTGAAGTCTTTATTTCCTATCTTGGCTGTTTAGCAATTCAAGGTAGCCCTATTTTCTGGGTTAATATTCACCGTGGATATCACCACCCACATTCAGACGGCGAAAAAGATCTTCACTCGCCTGTTAAAGGTAAATGGTGGGCTTATTTTATTTGGTCTATAACAATCGACTACAGAAGTATTAAGTTTGATTTTGTAAATGATCTTTTACGTAAAAAAGCTCAAAGAGTTTTACACTATATGTATTTCTTTGTTGTGTGGTTAACCTGGATTGCGGCTTATTTCATTAGTCCGGCTATTTTATTTGCCTTGGTAATAGCGCAAATCATCACGCTCCATCAGGAGTTTTGTGTTAATCTTTTTTGCCACAGCGGGAAAGGTTATCGCAATTTTGATTTGCCAGACCGCTCTGTAAACCGTTACTTCTTTGGCCTGTTGTTCTGGGGTGTTGGCTATCATAATAATCATCATGCAAGACCAAATAGCTACAGTTTTGCATATGCAGAAAACGAATTTGACCCAACTGTTTTGCTTGTAAAATCGGTTAAAAAACCCTCATGAGCACGATTTACCGTAACCTGGAAGGGCCTTTTACAAAAAAAGACTTCGAAGTGAAAGTTACACTACCTCATCCGGTAGTTCCGGATTTTATTACTTATCGTCACTGTAATTTACCTCTGATGGGCGTAGGTGAAAATGGTACGGAACAACCCTTTATTTATTTTGACGATCTGATTGATACCTCTTACTTAAAAAAAATAAAAGAAGAGGTTCTGATCGGTGAAGAAAAAAATATAGTCGGCTTTAATAAAATTGTAGCTAACGGTATTGTGCCTGCCAGAATTAACGGTCAAAAAAGTATTGATAGTTTAATTCATCACATTGAAAAATATGCTCCCGACAACACCTGGAAAGAAAATATTCTGAAGCTCGGCCGCAAAGGTGATATTAAAGTTTTTTTACACGACTATTTTAAAATTAATACGGCCTGGGAAGGCATTGCTATGTTCCGCAAGTACAACGGCGCCTATGAAGACAAATCCAATCCTTCCGAATGGCTGAGCTTTATGGATCATTTTCCGACTATGTACAAATTCGTAGAAAGTTTACCTTTTAAATATGTCGGTTATGTTATGATCTTTAAATCTAGCGGCAAAAATCCGGTACTTATTCATCGTGATTACTATCCCACCAATCACAGTGTTAATTTTATAAATTTCCGCTTAAATCAAAAACCCCGTCCTTTCTTTTTGTATGACATGCACAGCGATAAAAAAACTTATGTTAACCCAGACAAGAATTCATACTTTTTTAATGAAATCGATGCACACGGGTTGGATATTGAAGATGAAAGCCGTTTAACTTTAAGAGTTGAGGGGCAATTTCTAGATTCATTCAAAAATCAAATAGGCATGAAGCATAACGATACATTCAACTGGGATTTTGAACACAGTCGTAATTTTTTAAAAAGCGGTTTATTTAAAATTGAAGAAAGCACTGATATTTAATGCAGTATAAAGTCATTGAAGTTTTTTCAGGTCAGATTGAGGAATCTCTTTTTGAAAAGATTAAAGACTTCTGTCGTTTGGCTTATTCAGAACAAAAACATGAGGCCCGCGATAATATGGTGGTTGAGGGCTGGCAAAATCAGACATCAAGCCTGCTCTATTTACTACAAATTGAAAAGCGCTTCATGCCCTCAATTGGCGGGCTTCAACTCTTGCTAACCTCCGACAACGCAATTGTGGCGGTTAGCGGTTACTATCGGTCTGATTTCCATCCCTCTATATACATTATGGGCGTGCGTTCTTGGGTTCTCAAAGAGCATCGCTTTAATTTGCTTATAGCCCAATATTTACTACCCTATCAGCTTGAAAAAATTAAAGCACGCGCTGCAGATGCGGCTATTATCTCTTTTAATGAATCCACGAGCTCTTTTGCCAAACTGATTGAGAGATCTAATAAAAACTCGGATGCACCACTTAAATTTTTTTTCGGTGAAAACTATCCTGATATCTACAAAGACATGCGCCTTTGGAAAGATCCTGTAAAAATCAAAAATGTAAAACAATGGATTTTAATTAAAAAGCTTTCGCAAAATGAATTTGACTGGAATTCTATACGTTGGACCGACTGAAATAAAAAAACCCGTACTTTTCAGCACGGGTTTTAACTTTAAACTCTGGCAATACTCTAGTGAGTATTTTTAATACTGTCGATTAAACCGTTAGTAAAGAAGCTTTCGTACTTAGTATATACGCTTTGAGTAGCTGCTTTAAATTTAGTTTGCTCTTCAGTGCTTAATGTAACAACCGGAATACCGTCTTGTTTACATTTATCCTGAATCACTTTGATGTCATCGATAGACTCTTGGCGCTCAACGTGAGCTGCAATTTGAGCTGCTTCAGACATAATTTTCTGAGTAGCCGCATCTAATGAACCCCAGAATTTCTTACCAACTAAAATAGAAGTTAAGAATAAACTATGTTGTGTATCGTTGATTACATTAGCTACTTCGTTTTGTTTCATTGAATAGAAACGAGGGTATGTGCTTTCGCCGCCTGATACGATGTCAGCGTTAAGCGCTTCGTTTGTATCTTCTAAATCCATAGGAACCGGAATTGCTCCAACAGCTTTTAAGCAGTCTTCAGCAACAGGGCTTTTTGCAACACGGATTTTAAGACCTTGAAAGTCTTCAACTTTATTAATCTCAGTTTTAGCTGCGATCATTCTGTATCCACCGCTGTATGTGAAAGCTAAACCTTGAATATTTGAGTTTTTAGAAAGACCGTCCATTAAAGATTTACCGATTTGACCGTCTAATACAGAAGACGCATGACCATGGCTTCTAAATAAGAAAGGCATATCAAGTGCAAACATGTCTTTATTGAACTTACCTAATGATGTTGTGTACATCTGGCTCATTTCGATTTGGCCAGCATCCATTAAATCAAGTAATTCGTTTTTGCTAACTTTTTTACCGCCAGCATATCTGTCTGAGTACTGAGACAAAGTCATTACTTCAATTTCAATAGCACCGTTCGTTTTTTGCGCAATCTCTTGAGCAAATCTGGTTGCTGCGCGTAGAAATAATTCAATTGGCTCATGGGCAAGAACCCATCTGATTTTTT
This sequence comes from bacterium, assembly GCA_019752925.1. Classification (GTDB taxonomy): domain Bacteria; phylum Bdellovibrionota; class Bdellovibrionia; order Bdellovibrionales; family Bdellovibrionaceae; genus Pseudobdellovibrio. Next base: position 80,782 of record JAIELP010000006.1, on the reverse strand, counting down.
TAACAACGTTCATGTAATAACTCCTATGTTTGACATTAGAACTCTTTATTAAAAGTCTAACGAATATATACAGCCAATTCAATAGATTTTAGATTAAATGCTTATCAGTTACAAAAAGGCCCAGAACTGGGTTTCTGATAGACTTGAAGCTGCGGCGGCTCTCAAAGTGATACAAACTAGACTTTGATCGCGCGCTTGATCAAATTGATACACTCAGTAACACAAATTAACCAAATTTTGACAATTGGTTATGCATAAACACTTCAATACCTGGATCCATATAAGTAACTACTTTGTAATCCTGGTCCATACCGAATATTCTTGTCGTCTTTGCCTGGGTTCGCTCAAATATATTTTTTAACGAAGAAACCTTAAGCTTGTGACGAAAGTACCATGGGTTTTTATCAAATGAGTAAATGTATTCTCGAGCGGCCCACTTATAACTGGCTGCGGTGGTGCCACGAATTTTTTGACCAGTATTGTTATTAGCCATACTCCACAACTGATAATCTCGGCCATTGAACCAGTTAATGGTTGTTTCATGCAGACATTTCTTTAAATCTTCGCCATCCGAATAGTAAAGCGCTCCCCTGACTGCACACTCAGAATATTTTAAATTGAAAATCCACCACCAGAAGAAATCATGCAAAGTGTAAACTGATGCCCCTGAGGTTTGAATATTAAGCTTCATTCTTTCATAAAATTTCGCTCCGAACTCAGGAGAGCCCGGTAATTCAAAAAATTTAATCAAAATGTCAGCATAATCAGAATAATGCGCTTCACGGCTACTAACTTTGCTTTCGTAATTTTCAAGCTTGGAACGCATCTGCCCTGACAGATTTGCAAGTAAATCTTTATAGTTATAATAGAGTTCGGTGGCGAGTTCGGTGCCAAAAATACTATCGCCCTGATCGGCCGTAATAGCGTAACCACCGGCATTTTGAATATCAGAATACTTTACGTGCGCAGAGTCTACTATTTTGAGCTTGTTGTGAATATATTTGTGGAAAAACTCAGGATACTCAATAATGCTTTCGGAGCTTAATGCGATCGTAATATTTTGCAGCTCTTCATCGGTCAGATTTCTTAGGAGCGCCACCAAGCTCACCACACTGTCAATTCCGCCAGAGTAATATAATGTTATTTTAGCATTGGAGGCTTGAATTAATTTTTTAATTTCCAAAGCTCTTTCATCAGATACTTGTTCAAAATTTTTAGAAAAACCAGCATCGTACAGAGGCATCTCTAAACCTGGCATCAAGTTGATTTTCCAGGGCAGATTCCACTCACCACTTCGGGGTACGATTCTGTTGACCCCAAAAAAATCAGCCACATCCAGATAAAACTGTGCTTCTTTGCCATAATCATTATAGTGCGAGGTTATGTCGATTCGTCTTAATCTTTGTCTACTAATAAAGCTGACAAAATAAAACTTATGGTCCGGGTTTATAACCATTATGGCTCCCAACCCAAAAACTTATAGAAATTCTGAACATAGATTTTTTTATAAATAACTTTTTCTGACGTTCCACCCTCATCATCTTCATTCATAACATTTTCTAACTCGGCGAGTACTTCTTCAATGGATCTAGCGCGTGAGAGTAAGGCATTCATCCAAAATGCAAAACCTCCTACCCATCTAGTTCTATCGGGAGGAGCCCAAATGCTGAGTGTTTCTTTCGTTAAACCTGCAAGTGATAAGTAATAGCTTTGATTGTCATTTTTAACCTCGCTGTTAAAACCCAAAGAAATATCCGTTAACCGCAAGGCCACAACAGCCTTTAAAACAAAAATTATGAACTCCTGCTCTTCGATAAGTTTATGAGGGTTGTCGCTAAAATCCGGTGATATACCGGCATACATCAATTCTTTTGTATCCAAAATACGATGCAAACTGGGCGTTTGTTTGGTCGGCAATACTGCAGCTTTGTTAGTTAAAGTCCAAAGCATACAATCCTGTAAATTAAATGGAGGTTCAGCCATCGAAAAAATACAAACAACAGAGATGAACTTTGAAGAAAGAACCTGCGCGGCCTGCTGCATAGACCATAAATCAAGATAATCAACTACAATAAATCTATCTAGCGTGGATGAGTACAAACCATAACGTAGCGGACACAAAGCAGGAAAATAAGATTGAACTTCACCATTATAAGGCTTAGCCCACTTACTTTGTAAAATTTTTTTAAAAACATCTTCGCCACTCGCCATGATCAGAATGATTATATACATGTTCAATGAGCTAAAACAAATATCCAGCTTCAATTTCTAGTGCGCACACCTGACTCGGCGCGCAAGCCGCGAGTGCACTGTTACGTAATTTACAGTTAGCATAGCTATATGAAATTAAAAAAATCTCTACTCAAAATTATATTTTCTATCAGTTTTGTTCTTGTTGTATTAGTACTGACAGAAATATACCTGCGTTTTTCACAATTAGGCCGCGATCCAGTTGCAATTGCCTCTGACCAATATATGCAGTTTATACATAAACGAATCAATGTACAGTGGGCCCGGCTGACAACCACCGATAACGTAAATACAGATCATCCACTTGAGCCGCCTCTAACTGTTTTTGCTAATCAGGACTCTGACCGCTCTGAACGACTCACTGAAATTGCGAAACTCACCCGTAATTTAAAAGACGTAACTTTAACAAGCTACGACTTTTTAAAAGACCGCAAATATAAAGAGCAAACTAAATATACCGCTTGCTTTAACAATTTGGGATTTCGTTCATGCAAAGAAACAGACGTTAAGAAAAACAAAAACTCTATACGAATAATAGCCTATGGATCTTATCAGGCTTTTGGACATGGAGTAAACGAACCAGACACTTACTCATACAAATTGGAACATCTGTTAAATGAAAAATTTAAATCTAAGAAATTTGAAGTATTAAATGCCGGCCGACATGCTGGAACAGGCATTATCGGGTTGGCACAATTCCGTAAAGACTTTCCGGTTTTGAAGCCTGATTTAATTATTTTTGACTACGGTTTTGTTGATGTTCTCATTGCTGATGATAATATTTTTCCGACCGTTTTGTTATTAGAAAAAAGTTTCGGAATATCCTTAGCAAGACTATATAGCTATGTAATAAACAACACTTCTGTTGGTTATTTAACATGGTTAAAGCTGAATAACCGCCATATTGATGAGCGCTTGCGTGAGTTCCGCATAGTGCTTAAAAAAACAATTGGCATGGCTCTTCAAAACAATATTCCTGTTGTACTTATCAGACAAAAACCCGTTCGAATTCGGTCGGCTTTTTATGAGTCTTTACTTAAATCCTACCCTGTCGGAAAAGTGTCTTATATTAACGGGGCTGCCATTTTTGAACAGGTGCACGATCAATACAAAGATAAAAAAATGCCCGAAGATTTCTGGTGGAACGAGGTCAGTCCAGAAAATCAGGCTTTGTTATTACAAAATGAATACTTCAGAAGTCCTTATCTGATGCTAGATCTGTTTCAGATCAATAGTGATGGTCACACTTTAATAGCAAATGCGCTCGCTAATACTATTCCTCAAATGCTGAAATTAAAATAGGTCTATAAACAATTTTTAACAAATTCGTCGGTAACGACGATTTTGTTATGTTGTTCATCGAATGGAAAGTTTCGCTTCCATAAATTGATACGTTTTCTGCGCAACATACTATCCGGGCTTAGGCGATTTTTTAAAAATTCACAATAATCACCTATAATCGGAGCTGAAACGTGCATCTGCTGGCTGCTCATTTTGAGTTCTCGTATGAGCAGCGTATTCTGAAAAATAACGTCGCTTCCGCTCCTGAAATACAAATAATTGTTCTGCTGATCAGTCTTGCTATAAACTCCAAAACTACTAAAAGGCCAAATCACTTTTGTTCTGTAAGATTCTGAGCTAGGTATTATCCAAGATGTCGCAAGCAGAGCTAAGGAAAATAAAAAAACAAATTTAATTTCTTTTTGTGTTAATGAAAAATCATTTACTTCTTTAATGTATCCCCATGGGATTGCCCAGATCACCAACATGAGCATTAACGGGTTCCAAATAACTCCCGCCAAAAAATACATTCCAAAATGTAAAACTAAAAGCGACCAAATAGATGTGTAGTAATATTTTTTTAGTAAAATGGTAAAAATGCCATAAAACTCAATAACTATTACCAAGCACAGCGACAAAATGCATAAAAACTCTTGAGATAAAATAAAATTAAAAGCTTCGTCAGGCATTCGAAAACTCATGAGGCCCAACTCATAACGGAATCTGGCATTATGCAGAAGCCGACTAAAGTGTTCGTAAGAAACCCAGCTCCATCCCGAATAAAAAACTTTAGAAATTGCGGCAGACGTATAAATAACTCCTACAGCATTAATCGATGTAAAAAATGAAGTTCGCTTAACGTTTAAGTTTTTCCAAATAAGTGAGCTTGCTATGTTTCCGGCCCAATAGCCAATGTAAGCATAAGAGATGACTTCAAAAATATAAATTCTTCCGCCGATGGAGTAGGCCACCAAATTTATAACCAAAAGCAAACCTGTAGAACTTAGTAATCTGAAACGATTAGAAGCTAAAATGATACAAAATATTGCGCCGGCCGCAAACAAAATTGTACGTAAAAAACCATCTGGGGCCAAATCAATTTTGAGCCATAAATCCACTGGCTCTATACCAACTCTTGCGCCATTTAAATCGCTGGAAAAATTTTTTAAAAACGATAGAAACCCAGCATTGTAAGAGCCAAAGTACCATTCAATTAGTGTGGTTAGATAAAAGAAAGAAAAAAACCATCTTAGTATTTGTTCGCCATCAAGAAGATTTTTAAACTTAATCATTTTAAATGAAATAACTCTCGCGCCTCTTGGGCATTTGCTATTTGACCGCCAAGATCTTTAACAATATTTGCCGCTTTACGAACAAGTTCTGCGTTGCTTTTTGCGAGCACACCTTTTTCGATATAAATATTGTCTTCCATGCCGACACGAACATGACCGCCATAAATCCAAGTTTGTGCAACCATTGGCATTTGAGTGCGGCTGATACCAAATGCAGACCAGACCGCTCCCGGCGGCAACTGATTATATGCATACATGACCGTAGCCGGTGTTGCATCCCATCCATACTTCATACCCATTGCAAATTGCCATAGAGCAGGTTTTTGAATTACGCCTTCTTCCAACAATTCAAGAGCAATTCTTAAATCACCGGAATCAAAAAGTTCCAGCTCGGGCTTTACGCCTACAGCCTGTACCCTCTGAATCATTTCTCTGCAAACACGAATATGGTTAATTCTTATTCCGGCACCGGGCAGATTCATTGTATTAAGATCCATAGTACAAATATCCGGCTTAATTACTTCAATATGTTTTACGCGCTCAGCAGCACTTAAGAGCCTTGTGCCCTCTGCTGCAACAGCAAGATTATCTGCACTTGGTATATAGAGCGCCCCCGGACCTGTAGTTAGATTTATTATAAGTTCTTTATTTCTGCTTTTAATACGGTCTACTGTATCCCGGTAAAGTTCCAAACTCATTGAAGGACGACCATTTTCAATATTACGAACATGAATGTGAGCTATGGCCGCACCGGCCTCAGCGGCTTCCAATGCGGATTCAGCAATTTGCTCGGGAGTAATAGGTAAATAGGGAGTTTGCTCAGGCTTAGTGGCAGCTCCGGTAATAGCACAGGTAATTACTGTTTTGTGATTCTTCATTTTTTAGAAAAACACTGAAACTAAGCCAATCCCTTTTGCGCTGTCGCAGAATGGTTTGCTAATAGTTCTTCTTTTTGCTTAACGTATAGTTCTTTTGATTGTTTTGAATCGAAAGTGTAAACGCTTACATAACCTTTTTCAGGTTGTTTATCAGAAATATTTTTAAGAACGGTTTTAACCAACTTCCCGCTAGTTCGGAAATCATCATTTAATTTTCTAACGATGTTGATTTGCTGTTCAGCCAAACCACCCTTTTCTTCAGGGCGTGAAATAACATAAAGAGTATTGTTTTTGTTGCCTTTAACTGCATTTTTTTGCTCATTAGCAAGCACAAGCGGAGCAGCCATTGATACACCTAAAACAGCAGTCATTTTCTTGAAAAAGCTTCTTCTAAACATAAACACCTTCCGACACTTAATTGTCTATTTTAATCAAAAATTAGTCAAGTGGACATACTAGCCCATATAATGATTAAATCTAATTATTATGAGCGCCTTATTATGGTACAAACGTCTTGTTACGGATTTATTTAGAGGAAACACCTCAAATGCGGGCTCTGTTATAAGCAAATCTGAAAGCCCGGAAAAAATAGCCATAATCGACCTGAGCGGAGAGACTCCACGCGAAGTTAGCTATCAACAACTGGATGAGCTGTCTGACGCGGTTGCAAGGGCCTTAAGTAACATGAATTTTGAGCCCCAAACACCTATTGCAATTATCGCCCACAACTCATCAGATTATATAGCTACATATTTCGGAATTATGCGTGCCGGAATGGTTGCCGTACTCATCAACCATAAACTGCCTGTTGAGCACATTAAAAAATTGTTAAAAAAAAATAATGTCCCTTTTCTTTTCTGCGACTCTCTTGTGAGAAAAAACAATTTTAGCGAGTTTAACTCCGTTTGTTTTGAACAGGGCTTTAAAGCTTGGGTCGACAGAGGAAAGTTTTCTGCATTTAAGCCCTCAAAAAAAGATCCGGCTTTTTTAATTTTCACATCTGGCTCTACTTCGGGAGAACCAAAGCGTGTTACAGTGACTCATCATCAACACATCTGGTTAATAAAAAGCAGACTTCCGGAAAAAAGCACTCTTGCGCGATGGATCCGCAGCGGCGAATTTCGACAAATATTAGCGGCGCCTCTTTTTCATATGGGCGGCCTTACTAATGCCGAAACAGTTTTAGCAGGAAAAGGTCAAATGGTGTTGCTACCTTATTTTAATGCCACGACTTTTGCAAAAGCCATTGAAACATATAAACCTACGTCGCTTAAAGCAGTTCCGCCTATGTTGGCCATGCTTCTTTCCAATGAAGAGCTGGTGTCGCACACAGATATGTCGAGTATTATTGATATCCGACTAGGCGGAGCGCCACTGAGTCCAGCTTTGCTAAGTAAAATAAAACAACATTTTCCACGAGCTAAAAAAGTTTTTAATGCCTACGGCTCCACAGAACTAGGCGCCGGATTATTTCAACACTGGCATCCTGAAAATAAGCCCGTTCCTGAATTGAGCGTTGGCTATCCTCGTACGGGAATTGAATATCGCATTGTAGATGGGATATTACATGTCAAAACACCCGGCCTCGAAAATTTTTATAATACTAATGATCTTTTTTATGTTGATGAAAATGGCTTTTATTTTTGTAACGGGCGCGCCGATGATATGTTTATCAGTGGTGGCGAAAATATTTACCCTGCTGAAATTGAAACTGTTCTGGAAAGGCACCCCGATGTTGAATCGGCTGTAGTCATTGCACTAGATGATGAAGTTAAAGGCTCGAAACCTTATGCATTTGTAACTTTAAAACAAAATATAAATTTCGATGAGTCCAAATTAAAAAATTTTGTTCTTCAAAACTCTCCGTCTTATCATTTGCCGCGTAAAATTTGGCAACTGCAAGAAATACCACTTACATTGGCTTTTAAAATAGACCGACGTGCTTTGAAGTTTATGGCGCAGGAACTTTTAAATAAAATCTAGTAAAAGTTATTAATTCAATTTACACTTTTATTATGAGTACATTTCAAAAATTAGATGATTTAAGCGGACAAGTAGCTGTTATTACCGGTGGCACCGGACAAGTAGGGTATGCGAGCGCAATACGTTTGGCTGAACGCGGAGTTAAAATTATAGCCTTAGTGAGAAGAGACCTTGATCAGGCTAATTCTAAAATGCAGAAGCTCCCACATTACGAAAAATTGCAACACTTTGCATTGCTGGCTTCGGTTACAGAAAGCTCGGCTTTAACAACTGCATTTAACGAAATTAAAAAAGTTGCCGGACGATGTGACATTTTAATTAACGCCGCTGGCATTACTAAAAATGTTAAGCCTGAAAATTTACACGAACTTACCGACGAAATTTTTGATGATATACTAAAAACAAATTTACGTGGAAGTTTTTCGGTTATTCGAACTTTTGCTCCGCTCTTAAAAGAAAGCGGTAACGGATTAATTATAAATTTATCTTCTACGGCAAGTTTACGTGCGAGCAACAGTAATGCAGCTTATGCCTGCGCAAAAGCTGGCATCAATATGCTGACTCAAACTCTGGCCAAAGCACTGGCTCCTGAAATCCGCATCTTAGCTATTGCACCAGGCCACATGGAAACACCAACTTCAGGTGCTATTAAGGGCGCAAATGTTAACGAAACTATTGCCGCAGCTACACCTCTTAAACGCATAACTCAAGCAAATGATGTGGCTTCAACAATTGAGGCCTGTGCTACTTCTATAAGATTTGCTACAGGTACAGTGCTTGTAATTGACGGCGGCAGAACGCTTTGAGGCCGTTTTTTAAAAAAGTACTTTTGCTTTTTGTATTTTTGCATTTTTTTATTGTTATATGTGACGGATTACCCAACCGATATACTTTTAATTTATATGAAAACACCATGTCCCCACTATGGTATCGCCAGACATGGGAAAGTGTGAGCCGTATATTAAGAAATAATGATACTATTGCTCGGGGCTTTGCTAAATATGTTAATTTGTTCAATGCAAACTCCAAGTGGACTTTGTTTTCGTTTAAAGTTCCGCATCGTCAGTACAAAATATATGTAAAATCCGGAGCAGAAGATATTTTAGTTTACGATACCTATGCTAAGCCCGGGCCAGTTAACAATTATGGGATGATGTTAAACGAGATGGATCTGGATTGGCGTTTTTTACACATATTTCCTTATGTGTTTAGCTTAAACCATCCGCTCAAAGGCAAAAACGCTTTTGCCTTTGATGAATTTTATGCTCGCAAATTTGAACTAGCTACCGGTAAAAAAGTGGATTCAACATATATGAAAATTGATTTACACTGTCCTGAAAATATCTTATTGAGCAAAAAAATTCCTTGTAGTGAAACTACACAAATAATCGATTTGGGCGAGGTCAACTAAATGTTAGATAAATTCTTTTTTTCTAACATCGATAATCGTCATTATGCTTTAATGCGCATAACTTTCGGATTTTTAATGTTTCTAGCTTGGCTGGAGCTGACTCCTCTGTCTATTTACTTCAATAACAATGACACTTTCGTTTCTCTATACTTATATTCTCTTATACTCAGCTCGTTACTTTTGCTCATTGGCTTATTTACCAGAACTTCGATCATTTACCTCTATATAGGTTTTTCATATTTCGCCGAAACAAATTTTAACTTAATATATATAGGCGATAAAATTTTAATTTTAATTCTTACTTATCTTTTTTTTTCGGGCAGTGGTGACGCTTGGTCTGTCGATAGATTGCTTTCTAAAAACAAAAAAGATTTTTCATCTGTATTTGTTATGCGAATGATACAAATACATGTATCTATTATTTATGTCCTTTGTGGCTTAAGCAAATTTCTATACGACAGTTGGCTCATCGGACAGGCGCCTTTTGAGGCCATGGCCCTTCCTCTTTATAACCGATGGAACTTAGATTTTTTAGCCGAATATCCTTTGGTTCTATCAGCACTGTATTTTTATTCGATTGTTATCGTATTTTGGGAAAGCTTATTTCCTCTTTTCCAGCTTAACCGCTACAGCAAGTATATATCTTTGCTGATTGGATGCAGTCTTCATTTTGAAATTATTGTATTTATGAACCATCGCTTATTCGGATATATTATGTTGGCCACTTATATTTCTTTATTAAGTTTTGATGAAATTAAAAAAATATTCTGCTGGTTTAAAAAACTCGCTATGCCTGGACGAATATAATTTGTTAAGTATTTAAAGGAAAGAATGGTAGGGAGTACAGGATTCGAACCTGCGACATCCACCTTGTAAGGGTGGCGCTCTACCAACTGAGCTAACTCCCTGTATAGTAGAAGAGTTTTTATAAACTCCTCTACGCTAAGACTCAAGAACTTTTACAATTAATTAATTTTTTTACAAGCTTCGCCCAGGTCAATTGTTACTTTTTTCAGCAACATATTGTGTGTTTCGGTTACACTTGGGTCTAAAGGCATTTGCTTAGGATTATCAGATTTTCTGGCGCGTCCAATAACCTGCATAGAAACACCCATAATGTTTTCAGAACACGAATTTATTAAGCCTGAGATATCACGGCTATCAAACATACCTAATTTAAGCTGGTACTTATAAGTGCCGTCAGCAACCAATGCTCTTACTACGTTTTTCTCTGATGCATCAATGTAACCTGTTCCGCGGGCGTAAGGCTTAGAACAAACCCCCTCGCCATAAACCGAAAGACTTAAAATCTTACGGCGGTTAGTAGAGCTTAATACTGTAGCTTTTAAATAAGAAGATTCGTCATCTCCCAATTTCCAAAACCCTTGGATATTATCCCATGGGAATGGTTGAGCTACGGACCAAGGCCAAACATCTACGCCACCCATTGGCTGACTATAGCAAGCTCCACCGGTGCTTGCTTCCTGAATTTGCGCATTCTGCGCAAAAAGAGAAAAACTCAGCAACATCATTGTCGTTAACGTAAAAATTGTTTTCATTATAAAGCCCCCTCAGCCCTAGATTCGTTCAACTCTACTTTCGCACTCTTACTTAAATAATAGCCATTCTTGGCTCTAAAAATATATTTAGGTTTGTCATAATCCGGTTCGATCATTTTACGTAAACGTTTAATCGTTACGTAAATTTTGTTGTCGTGAACTTCAGGATCGTAATCCTGTTTCCACACTTGCTCCACTAGGTACTCTTTCGAGAAAATCTGACCTTGGTTGCTGATAAACAGTTTTAATAAATCTAGAAGGATAAACTGATTTTTGAAATCAATCTTACCTAAAGATTTTTCAATGATGGCATGATTGTCTAAATCGAAGACCATATCAAGCTCAGTTGTCATATTTGCGTTTAATACTTTTAAATATTTCTCAGTAACGCTTAAGTAAGCTTTGTTGTTAACTGGATCGATAGATTTGTACGCTAAACTGAAATAAATTTTAGCAGCGTCTTTTTGTCCTGTTTCAAATAAACAAATTCCGATGTTGATTAAGATTCCAAGAGCTGTGTAAAGCTGTTTTGAATTTTTAATTTCTTCATATGCCATCCACAGAACGTCCAACGCATTTTCATATTTTTTCATATCCATGAGGATGCGTGCATTTGAGTTTGCAGAGCCGATTTTTAACTCCGTGCTATCTAAAACCTGCAAGAAAATATTTAAGTTATAAACTTCTTTTAGAGCTTCTTCGAATTTACCTTGCTGACGGTAGCAGATAGATAAACCTAAGATCGCGTAACACATATCTTCTTGATTATTATCTTTAAGTCCTAACTCAAGAGCTTTTTTTAAATACTCAACCGCATTTTCAGGCTGAGCTTTTAAACTCGAACATAAACCTAAAATATAATACATTTTTGATGAAAGCTCGATGCCTTCACGGATAACTAAATCATGTAAGTGTTCTTTAATTTCTGTGATTTGTTCTTGCTCTGCACGTTCAGCATGAATTCTTAAAATATGTTGAAGTGATTTCAGGTAAGTATTGAAATTTTTCTCCGCAAGAAGCGTTTTGGCTGCTTCCTGAAGATTAGGTAATGCCAGACTGTAATCTCCGCGATCGCAGTAGAGCTTTCCTATTTCAAGCAGGCGTTCTGATTGATTTGACATTTTTTGTACTCCAAAGAAGTCAATTTCTTACAGAATCTGAAATCTAGGGTCAATCAACAATCATACTTTTTAATAACAATTTGCTTTAAACAGATTTTAACACTTGAAAACACTGGGTTTTTTGTGAATTAACGGGCCATTTAAGAATTTTTTATATCACGCCTAATTATTAAGCGATGTGGTATAAAAATAAAAATGACGCTATTTTGTGCAAATAACGCCATTTTCTACTCATTTTCAGTTAGACGACTAGTGAGTCGTGTGAACCTGTTGGCCTGTGTAGTGAGCTTTGATGCCTTGATCGCGACCCGGAGAAGCCTTGAAGAGCTCTTTCGGATTTTTGATATCTAAAGCATTGATCAAAACTTGGTCTACGTGATCAACCAGGATAACTTTCAACTCTTTTAACACTTCTTTTGGAATGTCTTTTAAGTCTTTTTCATTTTCCTTAGGGCAGATGATTGTTTTAATTCCACCACGGTGAGCCGCTAAAACTTTTTCTTTTAAGCCGCCGATTGGCAATACTTTACCGCGTAATGAAACTTCACCAGTCATGGCTACCGTACGTTTTACCGGAATTTTCAACATTGCTGAAACAATCGAAGTTGTTAAAGCGATACCTGCTGATGGACCGTCTTTAGGAGTAGCGCCATCTGGGAAATGGATGTGGATATCAATGTTCTCATAGAATTCTTTATCTAATTCAAACAATGGTCCGCGAGATCTCGTGTAAGACATTGCCGCCACACAAGATTCTTTCATCACATCACCTAATTGGCCGGTAACTGTAAATTTACCTTTACCTGGAACCGCACTCACTTCAACAGCGAGTAAGTCTCCGCCAACCTCAGTCCACGCCATACCATTTGTAAGACCGATTTCATTTTGTTTTTCGATTTCACCATATTTGTATTTATGAGCACCAATCAACTCAACTACTTTTTCTGGAGTTACTACATATCCTTCAGATTTTTTTGCAGTAGATTTTTTACCTTTAGCTGCTTTTTTACCAGCAGTTTTATCTGCACTTCCCGTTCCGTCTTTTCTGAAGTCTTCGATAGATTGAGACATCACGATGTCTTTAGCTACTTTACGGAATACGTTTGCAAATTGTCTTTCTAAGTTACGCACGCCCGCTTCGCGAGTGTAGTAACGGATTACATCGCGAATGGCTTTGTCCTGCATAGTGACTTTGAAATCTTTTAAGCCGTGGGCTTCGATTTGTTTGTTAACTAAGTAGTTTTTAGCAATATGGAACTTTTCTTGCTCGATGTATCCATCTAAGTAAATAACTTCCATACGATCTAATAATGGACGAGGCACAGAGCCTAAGTTATTTGCTGTAGCAACGAACATAACTTTAGATAAGTCATATTCTAACTCAAGGTAGTGATCCGAGAAGTTATGATTTTGTTCTGGATCTAATACTTCTAACATCGCTGACGCTGGGTCACCGCGGAAGTCATTAGCCATTTTGTCGATTTCATCCAGTAATACTACCGGATTGCCTTTATCTACTTTGCGTAAAGCCTGTAAAATTTTACCCGGCATAGCGCCTACATAAGTTTTACGGTGACCACGAATTTCAGCTTCATCACGAACGCCACCCAGAGAAATTCTGGCAAATGGACGACCTAAAGATTCAGCGATCGATCTTGCAAGTGAAGTTTTACCTACGCCCGGAGGACCCGCTAAACAGATGATTGAACCTTTCATATCTTTTGCTAGTGAAAGTACAGCTAAGTATTCTAAGATACGCTCTTTAACTTTTTCTAATCCCCAGTGATCGTGATCTAAAATCTTTTTAGCATTTTTAACATCATGACGATCTTCTGAGTATTCCTGCCAAGGTAAAGACAACACCCAGTCAATGTAGTTTCTAACCACAGTGGCTTCGGCACTCATAGGAGACATCATTTTTAATTTTTTGATTTCTTTATGAACTTTATCTTTTGCCTCTTTAGGCATTTTTTTATCGTTACACTTTGCTGTTAAGTCGTCTAACTCGGCTTGGTAATCATCTTTTTCGCCAAGCTCTTTCTGAATCGCCTGCATTTGCTCGTTCAGATAGTATTCTTTTTGCGACTTTTCCATTTGTTTCTTAACACGGGTACGGATTTTCTTTTCTACTTCCAGAATTTCAATCTCGCCCGTCATTAAGTTTAATAAATGTTCTAAACGCTTAGTTGGGTCTAGGATTTCCAACACAGCCTGTTTGTCTTCTAACTTAAGATTCAGCTGAGCCACGATGATGTCAGCTAATTCACCTGGGTTTTCAATGCTTGATACGCGCATTAAAATTTCAGGTGGAATACGTTTATTTAATTTAACGTAAGTTTCGAAAGTACCTTTAACAGATCTTACTAGTGCCGAAGCTTCTGTAGGATTTGATACTTCTTCGTTAATCGCTTCGCAGTTAACCACAAAGTGACCTTCGTTGCTTACAAAGTTTTTAATTCGTACACGACGTTTACCTTCTACCAGAACTTTAACTGTTCCATCCGGAAGTCTCAGTAATTGGATGATGGTGCCAACTGTGCCGACTGCATAAATGTCTTTTTCGTCGGGATTGTTGGTTTTGGCATCTTTTTGAGCCGCTAATACGATATCAGATTGCTTTCCCATCGCATCTTCAAGGGCGTTTATACTTTTTTCACGGCCTACGAATAGCGGCATCATCATATGCGGAAATATAATGAGGTCGCGTAGCGGAAGCAGTGGAAGCTGTTGTAATTTTGTATCGCTCATTGTGGCTCCTTCCTAGAAGTTAGAAACTTAGATGTTTCTAAGGGCGTGGTGGGTTAATCATTTAACCCCCTTTTTAAAAAGCCACTTGGGTGGTTCTTAAAAAAGGCTACCTGCCTGATAACAGTTTAGAATTTTCACAGATAAATGCAAAAAAAAATTAGTAATACTTGATATAATCTCAAGCGGGTCTAGGCCTAATACGATGAGTTGATGATAAATCGACCACTTTAAGCCACTTGGAGGGCTAAATGGGTACTCATTTTATGTTTTTTCAAAAAAAATTAACCGATATCGAATTCGCCATACACTTTATGTGTTAGCATATCTTACAAAAAAATTGCAGCTTAGCTGATCGTTCTGGTCAGATGAGAGCCGGTGCCACCAAAATCAAAGTCGGTCGACACTATTTTGGCTTTTTTACCGTTTTCAATGACAATCTTCTTTAAAGTTTTTTCATTTTCTAGAGATATATACACCGATGGATTTTCAGCTGTTGAATTCATATCAACAATAACGCCTTTAGGTGTTGGAAAACTCAAAGTATCAAATACTTTTTTGGTTTTATAATTCCAAATCTGAACCAAATTGGCTTCAGGGTAAGTCGCTAAAACTAAATCTGTGCTGTCGATAAAAGCCAAGCTCAGCACGCCAGGTTTATTTGTTTTGGGGTGATCCAAAGTAAAAACTTCCTTTTCCGGGCTTACTAAATTGACTCTAGCCGTATCTCTGCGCGGACCTACTATCATCCAACCGTCTTTTGATATTTCAAAATGCGAAAAAGGCCCTTTATCATCATCAATTAGCTGAATTTTACTGATCACCTTACCCGTAGCAACTTCAATATATGAAATATTACTTTTGCGACCGGCGTTGGCTACGATAAGCACTTTATCATTTTCAGCTAAAGCACAGTCATGGGGCTTTATTCCATTTGAAGAAAAGCGTCTTACTTCTTCAAGAGTTTTTGCATTACGCACAACTATTTCACCACGAGTCTGAGAATGATTGTGCTCTGTTGTTAAAATCTGATTTTGTCCTTTTAAAAAAACAGCGTGCCCCATAAAAGTATTGCCCTTGGCCGTATTCACTGTCTGAAGTACTTTTTTAGATTTTAGATCTATTAAAGCTCCGCGCATTCCATACTGTTCAAAGGTAACAACTAAATCGGGATTTTCAGGATCGTGAGCAGCGGTGTGCCCAAAAAAAGTAATCGGCACTTCGGTCATTTTTTTATTTACTAAATCAAAAGAGCGTAGCGAGCCCGGATCTGAAACAACAAACTGGTTGGAGTTGCCGTAAGCACCGTAGGGAGCATTCAAAATTATTAACTTTTCGTGCTTTTCATTTTTTATTTTTTTTGCAGTTTTCTTTTTTGTTCCAGCACTCACACGACTTAAAATTATCGTCGTTGCTAAGCTGATTAAAAAATTTCGGCGCGTTACAAATGACATGCTCTCAGGCTATCAAGCGCTCTTATGTTCCGTATATTATTTCATACTACGCGTTGAGTTAACAGGTCAATGGTCGTGCTTTAAACAAATGCGGATGTTAGAATTTTTTTCGTTATTTATTGTGGAGGAGTATATTGAATAATGTGATTGCTTTGGTTTTTTGGGGTTGGATCGGAGTCATACTTTATCACATTTTCCCTCAAAAAACTAATTACAGATTATTTACAATAGGCTCACTTTCTCTGTTGTTTTTGTATTATGTTACTCATTCATTATTAGTTTTTTCATCTGTAGTTTTATGGATTGCACTTGTACATGCTGCTTCTTATTTTATACAAAAAAAGTGGATTTACCAAACTTACATAGCTGCAGTTATTGCCTTGTTTGTTTCTTTTAAGTTGGGTCTTTTTACAACAGGTGATCATAACATATTACTTGAAAACGCCTTACCTGTTGGCTTTTCGTTTATCATGTTTCACTCACTAGCATTACTTTTTGATCGCGCAAATAAAGTTATTGAACAGCCTGTAAAATTTGGCCGCTACATGACGTCTGCTTTGTTTTTTCCAACACTTTTAATCGGTCCTTTTCACAAATTTACTGATTTTCAAAACAGCTTAAACTCCAATTATTTATATAAAAGAAGCATTCATGGTTACTGTTTGTTTTGCATGGGCCTTTTTAAGTTTGCATTCTCTGGAATTTTTTTAAAAACTAATTTTCTTTACTCAATACCGCTAACTGAGCAACAAGCAACAGCTTCTTTGCGACACCCCTTTACAATCATGCTTATTTTATCATTTTACCTTTATACTAATTTTTCAGGTTTTTCTGATATAGTTGTGGGACTTGCAAAGATGATGGGCTTTGATGTGCCGCTAAATTTCAAATTTCCATTTTTTTCATGTTCGATGGCGGAGTACTGGCGTAATTGGCATATTACCTTAGGTGCTTGGTTCAGGGAGTATTTTTTCTTACCGCTCAATTACCGCCTGGCCAGAATGAAGCTTTTTAAATCAACTCAGGTAACGACGAAGCTTAGTGTTTTTGTAACCTTTCTTTTAATCGGTCTTTGGCACCAATTGTCTTTAAAAATGCTGGCTTATTCCATAATAAATGCTCTTCTTGTGGTGTTTCTATTTCCAAAAGGCTCTACAACCCGCTGGATATCATGGCCTGTAACTTTCTTCGCAGTACTTTGTATTAATGCGCTTTTTTTGTCTGATTCCGTCGGAACATTTATAAAATTGATGGAGTCTTTTTATACCAACAGCGCCACTATTGCAGAATACACCAATCCAAGAACTCTCAGAAATATTCTATTTGCTGTTGTTTCGCTATTAGCCATCTATCTATGCGAAAAGCTTATCGATCGGCTTTCTGATTACAACAAAGATATAGATAAAAAGATAATTGCTGCAAATTTTGTTGTTTGTATTATTTTGCTATTTTTCGGAATAACTTTAGGTCTCAGCGGGGTCAATGCGGTTTATGTTGGGTACTAATTTATGAATAAAAAACATTTATCCACTTTATTTATTGTTTTAAATTTAGCTTTCAGCTTTTCGGCAATTTATTATGTAATTGATCACTTCAGTCATGCTATGCCGAATACAATAAGGAAAAAATCAAACCAACGCTTTGGTAAACTGATGAGAAATTTGCCGGTTATTTCTGCTAAGCCCGAAGTAACTACTCTTTTTTTAGGGACTTCAATTTTTCAGTATTTCTTATATCCTCCCGACTTTGATAAGCCTTTGAACGATGCGGGAATTGAGTCTGTCAGTTATAATTTAGCCTTTGAAGGAAACTTCGGACTTGGTTTGTATGCACTCAATAACAGATTGATGGGCGAGTTTTCAAAAAATCAAAAAAAATTTAAAGCTGTAATAATAGAAATTTGCCCCGCCAGCATGAATCGTCGCACATTCAATCGCCATAAATTAATGATTGATGTAGGCAACCCAGATGTTTTTATGAACAAAGCCGCTTGGAAAGATATGTTCATTGCAGATCCAGCAACCGCCACCTATTTATTCTTGAATAGTCATATGCCAGCTTTTGATTGGCAGTATTTAGAAGCTTATGCATTTATTCAGGGGCGTATTTATTCCTTTGAACGCAAACCTCGCTTTGCCGGAATAGCAAATATTTGGTCTTTACCTCAGTTCTACGAAAGACCCGAATGGAACTTAGAAAAATTTGGAATGTCTGGATGGAATTTACCTGCGAGTCAGATCGAATTTGATCAAATGCAAAATAAAATGCATGAGCCAGATGAGTGGAAAGCTATGCTTGCAGATTACTTTCGGGGCAACGGCCTTAACGAAAATGGCGGCTTTATGGGCTATGAAGAAAGTCTGATTAACTATTATATAGAATCTGTAAAGTTGGCTCAAAAGTTTGCGGATAACGTATATTTGTTAAAAGTTCCTTATGCTCCTGACTTTCAACAACTAGCCGATAAATTTAGCTATGAAGATTACGTTTTAAATAAAGTTGCCGCACAAACCTCGGCAACCGTCATTGATTATACCAAATCGTTTGATTTTAAAGATGCTGATTTTGCCGATGCCATGCATTTGAGACAAGAATCTATGAAACAAGTTATGACTAAATTGGCTCATGATTTAAAAGATAGATATAAATAATTTTTGTTATACAAACACTGTCTGTTTTATTTGTTCGCGGTCAATTTTTCCATTTTTATTTCGCGGCAATGTTTTGAACTGAATATATTTTTCAGGCCTCATTTGAGACGGCAGTTTGGTTTCCACGAGCTCTTTAAATTGCTTCATTATAGTGTTAAGTTCAATATCAAGTTTTAAAGTTAACACTGCATAAATTTGCTGAGTTTTCTCGTTAAAAACACAAGCAGCATCTGCAACCATTGGGTGCTCTGACAAAACCGCTTCGATCTCCAGCAGCTCTACTCTAAATCCGCGGATTTTGATTTGATAATCCAGACGCGCCTTCCAGTAAAAACAACCCTGCTTGTCGCGGTACAAAAGATCTCCAGTTCTGAAGCTGCGGCCCAATTGGGGATGATCAAAAAACTTTCCTGATTCAAATCCGCAGTAATCCTGCTTTGATACCCCTACTCCTGAGATGATACCCTCACCCTCAAACTCTCCCGCTACAAGCTCTTGGTTTACATCCAAAAAATTAATTTGCATGTGTGGAATAACTGTACCAATTGCTATTGGGTCCGAGCAATTTGCTGGGTTTTCAATATTATAAACCGTACAAGTCACTGTTGTTTCGGTTGGACCATAAATATTATGTACTTTTAAATTTTTATGCGTTTTTCCCCAGGCATGAACTTGGGCCGCATAAAGTTTCTCTCCACAGAATATAACATGTTTTAATTTTGGATAAGCCTCAACACCTAACTGCTCTGCTTCGAGCATGAGGCCAGTTACGCGCGGAACTGTTAAAAGTATTGTTATATTATTTTTTAATAATTCGCCCGGATACATCTGATCAGCCATGGATTTTACAATACGAACCGCAGAGCCGGTTTTAAAGGGAAGAAATAAATTAAAAACACTGAGATCAAATGTTAAACGCGAATGAGCTAAGAAAATATCGGTCTTATCGCTTTTAAAATAATCCTCGCACCAATTTAAAAAGTTACTTACACCTTGGGCATCAATGTAAGCCCCTTTGGGGGACCCAGTACTCCCAGACGTAAATAGCAAGTACATAGGATTTGCGAAGTCGGTTTTTAGACTTAAGATGGATGAGTCTACACTGTCGCTCCGCCCATCTTCAACCAGCAATATTTCAATTGCATTTTCGCGTAAATATTTACCGGCTAATTTCTGCAATATATCAAAATAAAAACGATCGCATATAATGTAGCGTATTTCTGCCACTTCAATTATTTTCTGTAAACGCAACTCGGCTTCATTAATTGAAAGCGGCACGTAAGTTAAGTTGCGAGCTGCTAACGCATAAATGGCAGCATAACCAACAAAAGATGTATTGGCAAAAAGACCAACTTTAGCTTGATCGGCAATATTTTTTTTATCTAATTGGCTTTTAATCTGTGAAATCTTATTTTTAAAATCTAAATACGAAAAAGTATCGTCGTCTTGAAAAATTGCGGGACGACTGGGATCTGTATTTACAATTTTCTCTATGTTTTCAAAAACCTTTTGAATAAACATTTATTTTTTATTTTCCATAATAAATTCAGAAATTTTTTTTACAGAAACTAATTTAGCAACCATCATGGCGCCAATCTTAACTCCAAATTTATTTTCAATTTCAATCATAATCTGAATGTGGTGTAACGAATCCCATTCGGAAGGGTTGCCAATTTCAGAGCTTGAGCTCGTGTTACTTATTTCCAGTGTTTGATTAATCACTGCAATAATTTCTTTCAAAATATTTTCTGAACTTAAATCAAACATATCTATTTATAATTAACTTTGCTTTGCTTCACAAGTACAGAATCTGAAAATGATTTTACTTTTAAGTACAACGACTTCCAGTCGAACCAAAACAGATACAAGCCTAAAAACAATACAGGGCTAATGAATACCGTAAATACAGACACAAGGTGCATTAAAATAAGGGCGCCTATAATCCACGGACGAAGCCGCTGACTCCAAAGACAAAGTGGAGATAAAAGTTCAATAACCAGTGTGCTAAAAGCTGCGGTTGCAATAAGCCATGGCCAACTCACTATCTGGCCCACCAATGCAGGAGAAACATACTCCGCGCCGGCAGTATCACCACGTGTAAAGTGGCTGCACATAATTTCATACGAAAGCTGATTTGAAAGTGCCCACTCAAAACCTGAGTCTCTGAGCTTACATAGGCCTGCAAAAAAAACACACAATATGTGAAGATATCTAAAAACGTGGATTGGCCAATTGTATTCTGAAGAAAAGCTTGAATACATTTCTTTTTTGAAAATCTTTCTTAAATATCCATCTACCGATAGAAAGTCGCCTGCTCTAGTAAAACAAAAGGCAATCATTACCAGTGTATTGGCGCTGTTTAAGCCTACTAAGGTTTGAAATATCTGTGGCAATCCGTTAAGAATTGTAAAGCAAACAGCAACTACTATAAATGAAATGCGACTCATAAAGCCTATTGTTGAAAAAATCGCAAAAACAAACGATACGTACCAAATATTTGTTAACACCGCGGGAGTTGCAACAGCAGAATCAAGCAACAGAAATATACCGTTAGGCTTATAGTACTCAGGATAGTTGGCATACTTAATCCAGTTAAAAAGTATAAGGTGATAATACAAAATATACGCATAATAACAAATACGGCTTACAGATAAATTAAAGTGCTCTCGCTCATCGAAAAAATCCGAAAATAATTTATTCAAGGCGAGCTTCTCCTTGTAAGCTTCTCTTACAGTGGTATTTTATGTAAGCTTCTACATTTGGTATTTCTGCTTTTACAAAGTCGCCACAACTGCAAACTATATCGTACAATCTTAAACCAGAAATTTTCGGATCAATTTTATTGGCTTTAACCACAAGAGATTGCAGTGCTTCTTGATAATTGTTATCTACTACGCTTGCCTTAAAAGCTCTGTAGAATCCTCTCTGATTATACGGACTGAAAAAGAAAAACCCCCTTGACTTAAAAGGTCTTTCTTTACCTTGAGAATCGATGGCATACAGATGAGGACCCTTGTAGGCCGGCACTTTTTTTAAAATTGAAAACATGTTGTATTGAACAACCGGATAAAAATTTATTTCTGAAACAAAACTATACAAATGTAAAAGTCCTACGACTGCACAAGCTATTAAAATAATATTTTTTTTTAGTTTGTCCACAGTCGTATCTTGATTAAAATTAGAAATCGATATTCATTCCTGGGTCACCCTGTAGGTGATACCACTCTAAATTATCAACTATATCATTTTGATTATTCCAGTTAGCAGCTAAATATAAATGTCCTGCTAAAAGGGCTTCACCTAAGTGATGGAATTTTTTAGCAACATGTTCAAAGGCAATTCCGCGGGCCATGACTGCTGGTGGATGCCATGAAATATTCACGCTACCGCCGTAGTAAGCAGCTGCACCGAATGCGCTACCTGAATCTGTTTTCATGAAGGAAGTTCCTAAATAGCCAGAAACCAAACGGCCGTTTTGGCAAGCCACGTCTATTAGGATGGGCTTAACTGATGTTTTGTTGTTAATTTGTGAAATGTGCGAAACTGAGTATTGCTGATTCATACTTGGCCAGCTAGAACCGCTGCCGTGGCCTAAGTATGTTAACCATAGGGCGCCCGAGCTCAATGCCGCATTTAAGGTTGCTGGTTTAGAGTTAGGATCATTTTGGTATAAGTGAGTTGCTGTTGTGCCAAAACCATCTTTAAATTTTTGTTGAATAGATTTTACGTATTCGTCATCTGAAGGCTTTGATCCTTCGTTAGAAGCAATACCAATAATACGTTTTAAACCTGAAGAGTCGGCATAAGAGCGTTGTTCAAACTCGATAGACTTAGCTAACTGAGCCGCAACTTGATCCGCTGTTGTTGCAGCAATACGACTTGATAAAATATCCGGAACGTTATCGGTAGCGCCATCCATAGTGAAATACTTTAAGTCACTTGGAGTTTGGCTAGAGCCCGAAGTCGATACTTTAAACATAGGAAGAGTTGTTTCATCTCCAACTAAAATGGCAAAGTCGATTCCGTTTTCAGTGTAATATTTTTTAATTAATGTTTGTAATGCGGCAGTGGTATTTCCCGGCGAAGCTACAGTTTCAACATAAACATTGTAACCTCTTGAGCGTTTCCAGTTTACGAAATCATTAATCCCTGTAGATAAAGCTGTAGGAACAACGATTAAGTAATCTTTTAAATCGCCACGTGGCATAGAAAACTGAGCTTGGTTGATTTCAACTTCAGCTTGAGTAGTTAACTGCACTTCATTTTTTTCTGCGCTGTAAGAACCTAATCTCACATCAACTCGGCTGATTGGAGTTCCACGGTAAGCACCTAAATAAGTTACAGATACTTGCTGCAATCCTTTTTCGTAGGCTTCATTGTTTTTAACAAATGTTTTTACTTTTTCAGTAGCACAACGACAATCCTGTTCCTGCGTTGGGTAAGGTTTGGTGTTGGCAATAACTTGAACATCCTGCGTATTAACTCTTACACGGATCTGCTCCGGAGTTCCTTTAATCAACCAGCTCTTAACTGGTAACTCAGGCGCCCCTACGGTTTTATCAGTTTCAAAACCTTTAACCTCAAATTGAGTAAACGCCTCCTGATTTTTAGCTATTTTACTTAAACTCATATCTGATTTACCGATATTGATTTTAAATTTTTCAGCTGATGCTTCGAAACTCAGGCCTAACAAAAGAATTGCACTTAGTGCAGAAAACATGTGGTTCATGTGATTTCCCCTCTCACTACAATTAATTAGGAGCCTTGCCCGACAGAATGTCTACGCAGCTTTAGCTTGAATAAACAAAACTAAACTAAAACTACACCTAGGGATTGTAAGCTGATAGCTCAACTCGAAAAGCTAGGCCTACCAAGGTTTTACAGGCGGCAAATATTGCCTATACCACTCGAGCAATTAGTCGCCGCTGGACTTTTTAATCAAGCACCAACGTGACTATAATTAAACAAACCATAGGTGAAAATATGAATAAACTATTAGTCTCTGTGTCCCTGTTATTTTTGTTTAGCTGCACGAACATGCCCTATCGAAAAATTGCGTCCGCTCCAATGTGTCAGTATGTAGAAGATCTGCCGCCTCTATTTAACGTAATTGAAAACAACCAAACGCAAATCGTAGTTGATCTGGGCCCTTTTGGAGAATTTTTTAAATTAAGGGACAACCAATATAATTATCAGGTGATTTTTCGTGGATCTAAAGAAAACAAAGAAGATAAAAATCAATTAGTACAAAAAGGTTCGAGCGATAAAAACAGCCTCAGATTAACTGTTCCAGTGAAAAAAACCGGCGTTTATTATTTTACCATTTATCAAGACGAAGACTCGCCAGTATGGAAACAAAAAGTATTTGCTATAGCTCCTACTGAAAAATTATTAAATGATGCTGATAAAGCAGAATTAGCGGCCAAATATGCTCCCGTTGTAAGCTACCACGATGACGAACAATACTTTCCAGTATCTCTAGAATATTTAACGAACCAGGTTGATAGAGATGAAAATTTGGCAGAAGAGCCGTTTAGGTTAGTGAATAAAAAACAAAAATCCTTGCTTTCATTTTTTTCAAAGCCAAGTTTAGATATCACTTTTGAGTTTAAAGATATTTTAAAAGTGCTTCCTTATTACGGGCATTCTGAGTCTGTATTGAAATCAGGCTTAAGTAGCTCTTCTGCTACACGGTTAAAACAGCGCTACGGTGACAGGCATGCAACTGTCTATTATTCGGTTTTTGAAAATCCGAAATGGAAAGAAATTTATATTAACTATCATTTCTTTTATACCTATGATCCTAAAAACGGCACAGCTGATAAAGATGCACTGCCTGCGCATATTTTTGACCGCGAAAGCATGACTGTAGTTTTAAGATCTACTACGAGACAACCTCTTTCAGTTTTTTATGGTGCTCACTTAGCCAGTCAAACAATGGGACAACTAAGTCGTGATGGAGATGTTTTGCAGCGCTGGGAATCTGGTCGCGTATTTGTAAACTGGCCACTCGTTAAAAAAATCGGCAACCATCCAATTCCAGCAGTTGCGCTGGGCTCGCATGGCATTTACCCGAAAGCTGGTAATTACGCAGTTCTTTTAAATAATATAAAGCTTTTGTTGGAACCTGCTGGTGGGAAAAGAATTTTATACCCGGAATTTATGAATGATTTTCAACGTACTCCAACAAGCTATTCGTATGCCCTTAAAGATTTGAAACTTGAAACAGTTACCAGTGATTGCAGAAATCCTAATAATGTTTTGGCCTTTTCAGGTTCAACGGTTGATGTGCTCGGGCCGGTTAACGCAAGTTTCCCTCCGTTTACAGATCGTGAAGAAGATTATTTTAGTTATGCCGACCCAAATGCACCAATGTTTGAAATGGATTTAGATAAATAAGCAGCATAAATAGCTTATCGCACAAAAAATCTATGAAGTCCGTTGACTTCATAGGAATCTGCCTAAATAAGTAGGATCTATGATCACATTAAGCAGCCACTTAGAAACTAAAGAAGAAGATCGCAATCAAGCTTGGGACGAAATGTTCTTTAAGCTTTTATCTGAATCTAATTTGCAGATTTTAGCTGAGGACCCTCAGCAGGGGCCGGATGGCTGGCCTTACCTAATTTGTGAAACAACTGCGCAAAAAACTAATAACGACAGAATAGATTCTTCACAAAAAATTTTACACTGGCTTTCTCAGCGCGGTATCGGATTAGTAGTTAATCCTAAACGTTTGCCTTACCCTGATTACGTGTTTTCGTACGGCATGATTTGGTCATTCCGCGAAACCGGATATTTTATTAAATACCAAGATTTAAAACGCGACACGCAATTTGTGCTCGATAAAAATTCTAACATTAAAACTGGCCCGCCAACTCAACAGTATTTACCGGACTATGTAAGATCAATCATTCGCGATTTCTTAAGAGATCAAACAGTGTTTGATGCGCGCATCTTAATGATTTCGACTGATGGTGAAAATTATGACCTTTGTTTTTCGCTAGAATCACTAGGATCCCCTCCTGAAAGCGAGCATGAGGGTGTGCTTGAAGCTATCTCTTGGTTCTTGCCGCCTCATTATTCCGTTGCAGTAGTGAGCGAAAATAACATTCCTGGTTTCGAATCCCTTTAAAACTTTTGTCGAGTCGAGCCTCTGAAATCACGGATGTCAGCAGGCTTGCTTAATGTTAAGATAATTTCTGCTTTTACTATTTAGGGCGCTGAAAGGTACTCGGAGCATATGCTTAAAAAAATTCTCATCGTTGTTGCTGCTATATTTGTAATTTCAACACTTTCTGTTTATTTGGTTTATTCCTCTGTAAAACAATCATTGCCTGAAGTAATTAAGATTGAGGACTACAAACCTTTACTGGTTTCGCAGGTTTATGATCGCAATAATAAAAAAATTGGTGAGTTTTTTCGTGAGCGTCGCGTACTGGTTCCTTACTCCGATATTCCGCAAAATGTCGTGCAAGCATTTTTAGCTGCTGAAGATGATCAGTTTTTTGAACACAACGGAATTAATTTTCAAGGCTTGTTAAGAGCGGCTATTGTTAATATGCGAGCCGGTTATAAAGTTCAGGGGGGCTCTACAATTACTCAGCAAGTGGCCAAAACTCTGTTTCTATCGAGTGAAAGAAGTTATACGCGTAAAATTAAAGATATCCTTTTGGCCATGCAGATGGAAAAAAGTTTAAAAAAAGAAGAAATTTTATATCTTTATTTAAATCAGATTTATTTCGGTGAAAGTGCTTACGGAATTGAGATGGCCGCACAAACATATTTCCGTAAACCGGTAAAACAACTAGAGTTAGCTGAAGCAGCCATGCTGGCTGGATTACCCAAGGCTCCCTCAGATTTTTCACCAGTACGAAATCCTTCGCGCGCCAAAGAGAGGCAAGTTTACGTTTTACACCGCATGGCTGATGTTGGTTACATAACGCGTGAACAGGCCGAAGCCGCCATCAAAACCCAAGTGAAAGTTTATTTAAAAGAAGACTATGAAATGTTGGCACCATTTTATCTCGAAACTGTTCGTCAACTTTTAGTAAAACAATTAGGTGAAGAAGTTGTGCTTGATCAGGGTGTAAAAATTTATACAGGTCTTGATCTTGAAAAACAAAAAGCAGCCAATGTATCTGTAGCAGCAGGCTTAAAAGAGCTTGATAAGCGCCAGGGCTACCGCGGGCCTTTGCAAAATTTATCTTCTGATGATGACGTGGCTGAGTTTTTGGATAAATCAAAAAAGAAATTAATTGCTGAATCTAATCCGGAAAGAACCATTTTACCTGACGGACAATTTGCTGAAATTGAATGGATACCGAAAAAAGGTGCAAAAAAAATTACTAAAACTGCCGATGCTTCTCACGAAAAGCTACCTTCGTTTTTAAAAGTTGGTTCAAGTTACGAGGCCGTTGTAGTTAAAATTAATGACGATATCGGCTATGTAGAAGTTCAACTTCCAGAGGCTAAAGCTTATTTAGATTTTGAAACTATGACCTGGGCCCGAAAATCTAATTTGGATAAAAAATCAGAATTTGATCTAATCAAGGCTCCTTCGCAAGCTATTAAAGTAGGTGATGTTGTTTTGGTTAAAATAGTTTCTGAAACTGTGCAATGGCCCAAAACTAAAAACAAAAAGCCTGTTGCTGCCGGCACTTACCCTGATGCAAAAGAACATTTATTTGTAGAGCTCGATCAAGAGCCTCTTGTAGAGGGGTCTCTGCTTTCTATTGATCAGCAAACTCAGGATGTTTTGGCTATGGTCGGCGGATACAGCTTTGCACGAAATGAATTTAACCGCGCACTGCAAGCAGCAAGACAAACGGGTTCGGCATTTAAAGCTATTGTTTACGCCGCAGCTCTTGATAAAGGCTACAATCCTTCTACCCCTATTATCGATGCTCCGATTGCTTTCCGCCAAGCTGGAGATGAGGGTCAACAAGATGACAAAGTGTGGAAACCTTCTAACCATGAAAAAGATTTCAGTGGCGAAGTTACCATGCGTAATGCCTTGGTAAAATCGCTCAACATTCCGTCTGTAAAAATTGTTGAAGACATTGGTGTTTCCTATGCCAATGAGTTTGCACAACGCTTAGGTGTGTTTTCAAAATTAAATCCCGATTTTACATTGGTACTGGGTTCGAGTTCTTTAACATTATACGAAATGACTAAAGTGTTTTCGCAATTTGGTCGCAATGGCTTAAGAACCCGCCCAACAATGATTAAAAAAATTATCGATCGCAAAGGCAAAGTTCTTTTAGAAAAATTAGATTTAGACGCCAGATTTTATGATGAAACAAAAAAAATAGACGATGACTTCGCTTTAAAACGAAAAACTTATTTAGAAAATCCAACTGGAGACTCTCCATTCTACTTTGAAAATGCAGAGCAACTGATTAAACCGGAAATTGCTTATGTAATTACAGACATGCTAAAGGGCGTAGTTTATGACCCTAACGGCACCGGTGGGCGCGCCGCTCAACTGGGACGAGAAGTGGCCGCAAAAACCGGTACAACAAATGGCTATTTTGATGCATGGTTTATTGGCTATACTGCCAATATTGCCACTGGCGTTTGGGTTGGTTTTGATAAAGAAAAAACTATTGGCCGTTCTGAGGTTGGTGGTAAAGCCGCATTGCCAATCTGGTTGAGTTATATGAAAGACGCACATAGTAATTTACCAGTGATGTCATTTACAGTGCCTCCTAGAGTTAAAATCGTGAAAATTGATGCCGAAACTGGTAAGCTACCTAATTCGGCAAGCAAGCGAGTTATAAGCCAAGCCTATGTAGAAGGAACTGAGCCAACATCTGCTGCGAGCCGATCTGAAGAAACAACAGATCACTTGAAGCAGGATATGGATGAGTAAAGAAATACATGTTTGGGGCATCAAACAGAATAATTTAAAAAATATCGATATCAAAATTCCTATTGGTCAACTCACAGTTATTTGCGGGCCTTCAGGTTCTGGTAAAAGTTCATTAGCATTTGAAACTTTATTTGCCGAAGGACAAAGGCGCTTTATTGAAAGTATGTCCAACTATGCCCGACAGTTTTTAAATAAGGCACCTAAGCCGGACATTGAAGGAATTAATAATATTCCTCCGGCTATTTCCATTGAACAAAAAAATACTGTTAAATCCAGTCGATCAACTGTTGGTACAACGACAGAGCTGATTGACTACCTGCGATTACTCTATGAAAAAATTGGTGTAGCTTATTGCCCTGATCACGACATTCCTGCAGGAAAAACCTCTACTACAGAGGCAACTGATTTAGTTATTAATAAGTTTGCTGGTAAGCGCGGTTATATCTTAGTTGAAATTCCTAAGGGCAACCGAGTACTTGAGGGAAAAAAACTTCACGCCCTTTTGCTACAAGAAGGTTATTTACGTATAACTACAGTAAAAGAAAAAAAACCTAAGAAAAAATCTGATGCTACAATTATGGAAGTACAGGAAATGCTGGATCTTGGAACTCCTGCACAGATTAAAAAAGGAATTCCTGCTGATACTTTTTATTTGGTAATAGATCGCTTAGGTTTTACTAACGATGAAAAAGGCCGTCTAACTGATTCTATTACTCAAGCTTACGATGCGAGCCTTAAATACATTACAGGTTCGCAAATTAGAAGAGCTTTGGTCATCACAACTGAAGGCGAACTTCTTAAGCTAAGCGAAGAGCCTTCCTGTGCTATTTGCGGCTGGACACCGCCGCCAATTAATTCAAAATTATTTTCATTTAATTCACCTATGGGTGCCTGCCCTTGCTGTAAAGGTTTCGGTAATATCTTAGAGCTTGATGAAGCCAAAGTTATTCCTAATCCTAATTTAGCCATTGCCGAGGGGGCATTAAATCCGTTTACCATGCCGAGCGCTGAACAGGACAAAAAATCTCTTTTTGCATTTTGTAAAAAACAAAAAATCGATTTGCAAAAACCCTGGAAAGATTTACCTAAGGCTCATCGTGATTTAATCTGGAACGGCAATAAAGACTTTTTTGGAGTTAAGGGTTTATTTGAATACCTGGAGCAAATTAAATACAAAATGCATGTGCGCGTATTTATTTCGCGCTACCGCAGCCCGCGCCAATGCCCTGATTGTAAGGGTTCACGTTTACGTAAAGAAGTTCAAACTATCTTAATTAATAAAAAAACAGTTACGCAGTTAACACAAAAAACCATTGAAGATTTACACAGCTTTTTTGAAAAAATTAAACTGACTAGCCATGAAACCGAAATAGCCGGAGAGGTTTTAAAACAAATCCGTGCCCGTTTAAATTTTTTAATGCGCGTAGGTGTTCACTATTTATCTTTAGATCGCGAAACCCGCACTTTATCGGGCGGTGAATATCAGCGATTGATTTTAGCAAACCAGCTGGGGATGGGTTTATCTCAAGCACTTTATGTGCTGGATGAGCCCACTGTGGGACTACACCCGCGGGATAATGATCGCTTAATTTCTATTTTGAAAGATTTGAAAGACCTCGGAAATACTTTAGTGATTGTAGAACATGATCACGACGTAATCCGCAATTCAGAAAATATTATTGAAATGGGGCCTGGCTCTGGATATCTAGGTGGAAATGTGGTTTATTCCGGAGCCACTGAATCTTTTTATGATTCAAAAGAATCTATTACCGTTCCTTACTTAAAACCTCAGAAATGGACTCCCCTTAGAACAGGGCGCCCAGTTGAAATTGAAAACTACCGTTATAAATTAGAACTTAAGGGGTGTAATGGTCACAATCTTAAAAACCTTGATGTTGAGTTTCCATTAAACCGATTAGTTGTTGTCAGCGGTGTAAGCGGAAGTGGCAAATCAACCTTAGTTAGTAAAACTCTTTACCCGGCTTTAGCTCGCAAACTGGATTTAGAGTACGAACCAGTACAGGAATTTTCTAAACTAGTAGGTTCTGAAAATATTAAAAATGTTTTGTTAATTGACCAATCACCAATCGGTAAGTCTGCGCGTAGTTCGCCAATTACCTACTTAAAAGCTTTTGATTCTATACGTACATTAATGTCGGGCACACCTGAAGCCCAGCAACGGGGCTACACTCCCGGAACATTCAGTTTAAATGTAGATGGTGGACGCTGCCCGGCTTGTAAGGGTACGGGTTATGAAGAAATCGACATGCAGTTTATGGATAATGTGATTATTCCCTGCGATGT
The DNA here is from genome assembly GCA_019752925.1 of bacterium. GTDB lineage: Bacteria > Bdellovibrionota > Bdellovibrionia > Bdellovibrionales > Bdellovibrionaceae > Pseudobdellovibrio. The sequence continues at coordinate 49,979 of JAIELP010000006.1, read as the reverse complement.
ATGCGATGGAAAAAAATACCGACCTGAAATTTTAGAGATTCAGTTTAATAATAAAAATGTTCATCAAATTTTATCGATGACGGTGGCCGAAGCCATGAATTTTTTTGTTGCACATCCGAATATCCGAAAACCCCTGTCAGTTTTAAAAGAAGTGGGTTTGGATTATCTGACTTTGGGTCAGCCCGCTAACTCATTAAGCGGTGGCGAATCGCAACGCTTAAAAATTGCAAAAGAGCTTTCGCAGGTTACACAAAAGGCCACTCTTTATATTTTAGACGAACCGACTACGGGCTTACACTTTAAAGAAGTAGAGCTGCTAATGAAAGTTCTCCACAAGCTGATTGAAGCAGGCGGCTCAGTAATAGTGGTCGAGCATAACCTTGATGTGATCAAAAATGCCGATTATGTTATTGATATGGGCCCTGAAGCAGGCAAAAATGGTGGAAACGTTGTTGTTGCAGGTACTGTTGAGCAGGTTATAGCAGCTAAAAAAAGCTTAACCGGGCAGTATTTAAAAAAATACGTAGGAATGTAAAGAATGATACCTAAAGAGTTAAAGCTCGTTATAAAAGAACTTTTTACTTTTAAACCTTATCTGATCGTAGTGGCTATTGCAGGTATTATCAGTGCTTACCTAAAGGGTTACATTTCTTATTTCATTAAAGAGCTATTAGATGCAGCTGCAAAACAACCAGAGCAGCTGCCTCACTTAATGTGGGTCGGTATTTCAATTGCGTTAGGTATGGCCGTTTGCCGTTACTTTCATATTTTAACAATGAACATTGCATCTGAAAAAGTTTCTCAGTCATTAAGGCAGAAGCTTCAGGCCAAATTTATGAAGCTTAATCTTAAGTTTCATAATAACTATGCAGCAGGCTCCGGCGGACTTATCAGCCGAAGCATGAATGATATACGCATTGTTCATGATGGTTTAAGACTTTTTGCCGATCTTTTTACAGCTCCTCTGTTTTTTTTATTCTTGTTATATCGTTTGTTCGGCTTAGATGCTCAAATGACGATTTACATTTTTATTGCGGCACCGGTACTGGCATTGTTTATCAGTAGTGTTTCAAAAGGAATACGTAAATACTCTCTGAGTGGTATTGAACAAGTCGAAAAAATGACATCGACTCTAAAGGAATCTTTAGATGGCGTTCGTACCATTCAGGCATTTAATCTTGAAAAAAGAATGGAAAATAGATTCAAAAACCAAGGTCACGAATTTATTTACATGCGACGAAAAATACATTCTTTAATTGAGTCCATGGGCCCAATTACAGAATTTATAGCAACTATTCTGATATTGGCCGTTATTTACTATTTCTCACTTAAAATTGCAGCACAAACATCTACAGCCAGTGCCTTGATTGCTTTTATTACTGCTTTATTACAGCTGAACGAGCCTATTAAAAAATTCCAAGAAGCTTATGTACGCATTCAAGAAACTCGCGTAGCCGCAAAACGAGTTTTTGATATGCTGGAAGAAAAAAGCGATATCGAAGAACTTGAAACAGCTTCAGGGTTTCCTGAAAACTGGCAAACAATTGAATATAAAAATGTTAACTTTTCATATGCCAATGAAAACTTGATAAAAGATTTTAATTTAACTATTCAGCGCGGGCAAGCAGTGGCCTTTGTAGGCGAAAGCGGAAGTGGAAAATCAACATTAGCTAATCTGCTTGGGCGCTTCTACGATCCCCAATCTGGAAGTATTGAAATAGGACGTAAAAATATTAAAGATATTAAGCTTTCTGAGCTCAGAAAAAATATTGCTCTTGTTTCTCAGGATGTTTTTCTTTTTTCAGATACAATTGAAAATAATATTTTAGCAGACCGAGAAGTTCCTGATATGCCTGCAGTAGAAAAATCTGCCAAAGCTTCTCATGCTCATGACTTTATCATGCGCTTGCCGCTGCAATATCAAACTCAAACCGGCGAGCGTGGCAATTTACTTTCGGGCGGTGAAAAACAGCGTGTGGGAATTGCGCGGGCTTTCCTAAAAGATGCACCTATTTTAATTTTAGATGAAGCCACCAGCGCATTAGACTCTATCAGCGAAGAACAAGTTCAACGTGGTCTAGAAACGCTGATGAAGGGCCGTACTACTTTTGTTATTGCCCATCGTCTTTCAACTATTCAAAATGCAGATCTGATTTTAGTACTTAACAAAGGTAAAATCGTTGAACGCGGCACGCATGCTGAATTGCTTAATAAAAAAGGCGAATACTCGCGTCTTTTTGAAATGCAAATGAAGTAATGAACACCAATCGGAAAATATTAAAAAAATTCCGCGAACACAATAGCTTCCAAATTATTTATGTATTATCGACTTCGCTGTTAGCTTATATAGCTTTACTTTTTATTGCCTACCAGCTTTCGTTTTATTCTTACTGGTGGGTTTTAGTGTTGGCTCTGCCTACACATTGGTTTCATGCACGCATCTTTATATTGATGCATGACTGTGGCCACTATTCATTTTTTAAAAATAGAAAACTTAATACTCTATTTGGCCATATAGCCGGCTTTTTTTACTATACACCTTTTTTAATGTGGCGTGAGCTTCATAATAAACATCATACTAATCAGGGCAACTTAGATAAACGCGGGCTAAGCCTCGACGTCTGGACTATGACTAAAACAGAATTTGAGTCGTGTGGTAAAATCACCAAGTCCGTTTATAAAATATACCGCAATCCTTTTGTGGTTCTGTTTTTATCGCCATTAATTTTATTCTTTGTTATTTTTCGTTTACCTTTTGAAAAATTCAGCACTAAGGCAACTGCTAATATTTTAATTTTAGACATATTATTAATATCCGCCGCCTTTTATTTTCCACAACAGACGCTTACCTATTTTTTAATCCAACTGCCTTCTTTATTATTAAGTTTCAGCATGGCTTCATTTTTATTTTATGTTCAGCATCAATTTGAAAATACTCGTTGGGTTAATTCAACTGACTATAGTAACGAGTTAATTTCACTACATGGAAGTTCCTATTTTAAACTACCGGTTTTTTTCGATTGGGCCTATGGCTTTATTGGCTACCACCACATACATCATTTAGATGTTAAAATACCCATGTACCACCTTAAAGCTGCGCATTTATCCCTTAACAGTTTGCATACCGAAATTACTCTTTCAGACGCTCTTAAGTCACTTAACTTAAAGGTCTGGGACGAAGCCAAATCCAAGCTAGTAAGTGTTAAATAATTAAGTGTTTCAATCTGATACACTCTCAAATTCATTCTAAAAGTGTCTAAAATATTTTCGACATAGCCTCAAGTCTGTATACAAAGTTGACGATAAATACTTTGACGCAATTTCATTAAAGGAGCGCAGCAATGATTAATTGGAATGATTTTGAACATATACATGTAATCAAAAAGCTAAAACAAATTCTTCATTCATGGTGGAGCATCGACATCGTATTTACAGATGAGCGTGGCCATTTAAAAGGTTTAGACGGAGAGAAAGTTTCATTTGTTAACCCTGCAGTAAACTTTTTAATTCAAAAAGATGCAACTAAGGCAAGCCTTGCTGAATTAGTATCTTCAAGTATTCAAGAGTTCAGAACTTCACATAATCCGTATGTGTTTAAAAAATGGGATGCTGTGGGTTTTGATGTATGCGTATTTCCTATCTTAATCGAAAACGATTTTGTGGGAACAGTTGTAGCCACAGGTTTCTTTAATGATTCAAATAATGCACAAAGAGTGGCTGAAGTTCGTGAGCGCTTAGCGGCCTTTGGTTGTTCAAGCGATATGATCGAAAAGTCTTTAGGTAAATTCCAATACTTAGATTCAGCTAATAAAAATCACTTCTGTGAATTAGTTGAGCTGGTTGCGCAAGAAATCGTAACTTTACATGTTGAAATTTCTAGCCGTGAAGACCGCATCACTGAGTTAAATAAAGAATTAGGTAATCGCTTCAGATACGACAACATGATAGGTAAATCTAAGCCTATGCAGTCTTTATATGCCTTACTTGATAAAATCAAATTTGCTGATTCGACAGTAATGATTCAAGGTGAAAACGGTACCGGTAAAGAATTGATTGCTAAATCAATCCATTACAACTCTCACCGCAAAGACAAAAATTTTGTTATTCAGAACTGTTCTGCATTCAATGACAACTTATTAGAGTCAGAATTATTCGGTCACGTAAAAGGTTCGTTTACAGGCGCTTTAAAAGATAAAAAAGGTCTTTTTGAAATGGCTGATAAAGGCACTTTCTTCCTGGATGAGATCGGTGATACTTCGCCGCAAATGCAGGTTAAGTTACTTCGCGTTTTACAGGAAGGCACATTCACTCCGGTGGGTTCTACTGAAATGAAAAAAGTAGATGTTCGTATCGTTGCCGCTACAAACAGAAACTTACGCGAAATGGTTGAACAAGGCACGTTCCGTGAAGACTTGTACTATCGCTTAAATGTTATCAATATCCGTGTTCCTCCATTAAGAGAAAGAAAAGAAGACATCCCCGTATTAGTGGAACACTTCTTAACTAAAGTGGCTGAGCAATCAGCTAAGCCTAAAAAACAATTAATGGGTCGCACAGTTGAAAAACTGTATGATTATCCATGGCCTGGTAATGTTCGTGAATTGCAAAATGAAATCGAAAGACTTTGCGTATTAACGGGCGAAGATGGAAAAATTAGTCATGAGATTTTATCTCCTAAAATTCTTGAATTAGGCGAAAAAAGCAAAGTTCAGGGCTCTAGATTGCATGGGAAATTAAAAGATGCCCTTGAGGACCTAGAACGCGAAATGATTAAAGAAGGCCTCAGAAGAACAGGCTGGAATAAATCTAAATTGGCTAAAGAATTAGGTATTAGTCGTGCGGGTTTAATTATGAAGGTTGAGAAATACGGCCTAGATAAGCGCAAAATTGCTCGCTAGATAATTCTTACATTGATGTCGAAGATATCAAACCCCAAGGATAAACACCTTGGGGTTTTTACTTTTGTATACTGTATTTACAGAGACTTTTTACAAAGCTAATTTTCCTTATAAAACACAGCTACTTAGAGCCCCACTAAAAACATAATTTGCATTTGAAAAATCTTGTCAAAATTAAAACAATTCTCGGCACAAAGATTGAATATCTTTCATTAGGGAACGGCGTGGGGCCGCAATGTGGGGTAAAAATGACAGATCTAATGAAAGATCAGGCTTGGCAAAAAGCCAACAATTTGATTCAAGAGAAATATGGAAAAACACTTTCTTATCGCTCTCTTAAGTTAATAACGGAAGCTTCAAAAAATCAAAAATCTGAACAGTTTTATACTGCCGGAGACGATTTGATTATTCCTTTAAAACTTAAAAATTTCGACTTAGGCGATGTTGTCGTAGGCCGCGGCTCATTCTTGGATCAACAGCAAAAAGCTGAAATCGTAGATCTTATTAAGTTTTTAGTTGAACCAAAGCTATATAGTTTACAGCTTAAAAAATCAGAAGAAAATTTACTAAACATCAGCACAACTAAACTTTCATTGGTAGATTCTTCGCGCGTTGTAGAACTTTATCAGTCTGAAAAAGCTAAAAAACAAACTTTATCACAAATTATATTATTAAAATCACATACCGAAATGACCCGTAATAAAGTGGCTTTAAAAATTCATGAAATGACCGAGCGCAATCTGTTTGTACATTTAGACGACATTATTGCCTCGCTTTCATCTAAAGAAGACCTTAAAACTCTAAATGATGTAACTATTTATATTCAGGATGTGCAGCTGCTATCTAAAGATACTTTAAATCTGCTACAAGAGTTTTTAGAGCTTAATACAACTGACGGACCTCTGTTTTTAGTGGGCTCCAGTCTGAGTATGGAGGCCATCGAAAGCCAAGACTGGTCGCCGATTCTTAAAAAAGATCTAATGGGTTTTTATTTTGATATCGACCGTGTGCCGCTTTCACAACAAACCAGCGAAGAAATTCTGGAATTGTTGTTTTTCCAACTGGATGAAGTGTTGAGCTAGGTTTTAAGCCAAGCACCTCCTCTTGCGTTTGTTATAAAATAATGACAGCATTATTGAATGACCGATCCAATTTCTGAACAAATCAAAAGATGGGTATCTGAAAAAATTCAGAGCCCTGAGTTTTCAATTATCCAACTGGCAGGCGACGCCTCTGCCCGCCGCTATTACCGCGTAATAAAAGATGAAAAAACTTGGGTTTTAATGTCCTGGGAGGCTTTTAATCCTAATGAATATCCTTTCCTGAGTGTTCAGCGTCATTTTAATGCCTGCCATGTATCGGTGCCGGAAGTTATCGGAGTAGGTGAGTCTTTAGGGGTTCTTTTATTAGAAGACCTAGGCGACTTAACACTGGAAAGAAAGTTTTGGGAAAACGCAAAGCAAGAAGCCTCGGAAGATTTTTATTTAAAAACAATTGATGAACTTATTAAAATTCACGATGTTGCTACTTATTCCGAAGCTAAATCAACGGCGTCAGTTACAAAGTTTGATACGGCTAAGTTTCTCTGGGAAATGAATTACGCAAAAGAAAATCTATTAGAGGGTCTTCTTAAAATAAAACTTAACGATACCATGGCTAAAGAACTTGAAAGCACATTTATCGGCTTTTGTAGTGCTTTGGATGCCAAGCCAAAAGTTATTTGCCACCGTGACTTTCACTCGCGCAATGTAATGCTGAAAAGAAATAAAGTTTATATTATAGATTTCCAGGATGCGCGCCTAGGGCCGGTACAATACGACTTAGTCAGCTTATTTAAAGACTCTTATGTTGATATGAGTGATGAATATGCATCTAAGCTTATGAATTACTATCTGGACAATTCAAAGATAAAAAAACAAGCCAGCTTTAGTCAGGAAGAGTTTAACCGTACATATGAACTGCAATCTCTTCAAAGATGTTTTAAAGCCTGCGGAAGCTTTGCGAGTTTTATGAATCAGCGCCAGGACAAGCGCTATCTTAAATATTTAACACCTACATTAAAGCGTGTAATGAAATCTCTGGTTCATTTTCCCGAATACAGTGTTTTAAATAAAATATTAATTGATGCCGGAGCTTTAGAAAAAAATTACGAGACTCTGCCGTGAATTTATTTTTTTTAGCTGCAGGATTAGGAACAAGACTTCGTCCGCTAACATATAAATATCCCAAACCCTGCGTGCCCTTTTTAAATGTTCCCATGGGCCTCTACCAGTTCCGTTTTTTAAATGGTCTTAATATTAATACCTGTGTTGCTAACTCTTTTCATTTGCCGCAAAAAATATCAGATCTTTATTTACAGCAAAACTACTTTAATCCTGTTCTAATTTCTGCAGAAAACGGAAGTATTCTGGGTAGCGCCGGTGGCTTAAAAAAAGCTTCGAGCCTTTTTAAAGGTGACGACGATACTATACTCATGATGAATGCTGATGAAATTTTCTTTACCGAGGATCATGAGTTTTTGAAAAAAGCTTATGCTCAACATACAGAAAAACAAAATTTGGCTACTTTAGTAGTAATGAAACACCCCGAAGCCGGTGAAAAATTCGGTGCCATCTGGTGTGATAAAAACAGTCGGGTTAACACAATTATGGCTGCCAAAAATAAACCCGAAGGCCGTTTGGAGCCCTATCACTATATTGGAATTATCTTTTTGAATAAAAAAATATTAAGTCTTATTCCTGAAGAAAAAGAAACCAATATATTTTATGATGTTCTGATAAATGAGCTTTCTAATAATTCTGTAGAAGTTTATAAACTTAATTGCTCTTGGTATGAAACCGGAAATGCAAAAGACTACCTCGAAGCCACCACCAAAGTTTTAAGCAACCTCGATTCTCACAGTCATAATTTTATAAATGGTTTTGACCAAAGCCGTTTAATTAAAAATAGTAACGGTATTTCCTTGATTTCCAATTCTGTAAAAATTGATGAATCTAAATTAACAGGATTTAATGTAATATCTAAAACGACAGAGAGCGCATTACTGAGCTCAATTGATCGCGTCGAAAATTCAGTTCTATTTGGCTCTGAAGTTTTAAACCTTAGTTATTTTTCCTAAGCTTGTACCACGTCTTGCGCCTGTGCTTTCAGGTAAGTTTGAATTTAATGATAAACCCCGGGCCGCGGCCAAATAGGCAAAGGCAGCACCTTCTACGGACTGAACAGGCCAACCTGAATTCAAGGTAGTGCTAATTTTAATTTTAGGTAAGCAGTCAGATATTTTTTCTAATAAAAACTTATTGTTGGCTCCGCCGCCGCAAAAAATAATTTCTCGAGGTAAACTTTTACAATGCTTGGTATACGCCATAGCTATGCTCTGAGCTACAAAGTCTGTTAATGTAGCTAAGCGGTCCTCTAGCTTAAGCTTGTGTAATTCTTTTTTATATTTACTATAAAACGCTTCGCCAAATTCTTCACGCCCACAACTCTTTGGTGGTTTTATTTTAAAAAATTTATGCTGCAACATTTTTTTTACTAAATTGCCGTTAGATTTACCCTTGCGAGCTAGGTTTCCGTCTTTATCAAACTGTTTTCGTTCTTTAGTATGAATTTTAACTGCCATATCAATTAACATATTGGCTGGGCCTGTATCAAAACCCATTTCTAACTTCCCATTATTAATTAATGATAAATTACTAATGCCGCCCAAGTTGTGAATGGAAACAACGGTATCTTTTTTGCCGAAAACGCCGCTATGAAAAAAAGTTGCAATCGGAGCGCCCTGGCCACCTAAAGCAATATCGCCAGCTCTGAAATCAGATACAACGATAGCGTTAGCTTCTTGCGATATATAACTGCTCTCGCCTATTTGCAAACTGGCTAGGCCGCCCTTATGAAATACAGTTTGTCCGTGCAAGCCGATTAAGTGCACATCCTGCATAGAGGGTTTTAGTTTTTTAAAGCAATCCGCATAGTAGCGACCGAGATCATGATGTAACAGCGCTAGTTCATTAACAAAGATTTTGTGCTGAACTGCTTTAAGTAATCTGTCTTTTAATTTTTTTGGAAAGCTAAAGCTCTGCATGCCTGAGTAAACACAGGAAAAATCAGCTTTATCAATCTCTATTAAAACAAAATCGGCACCATCTATGCTGGTGCCGTTCATTATACCTAAACATTTAATTTTATTTGTGCCTACATCAATCATACTTCTAGAGTATGACCTGATTTAGATTTATGGTCCAATGAAACTGTCTTGTGCAGTCTTAAGTTTGTATCGACGGTTCATCATTTTAAAAATATCGTCGCCCGCCACACCGATCAACTCACCATTGAAGTCTTTTACAAGACCTTCGGCCGAAGAGGCCGGATCGCGTGATGCTCCATCAATAGTTTTGCCACCACCGTTAGCCGCACCGTTAGCTCCGTTATCGTTAGCTTTCGCCACGTTGCCAGATCCACCCATATCTCCAAAACTACCTGAAAGAGTTTCGTTTTCTTTACTTAAAGCGGCTTTGGCATTTAATGAATCAGCACCCGATTTAAACTTATTAAGATCCGCCATAAAAGATTTTGCATCAGCGGCAGGAATACCGGCAGCAATCATATCCTTTTCGCTTTTGAAACTATCAGGTCCAAACTTTTTACCGTTTTTAGAAATTGTTCCATCTGGGTTTACTTTAAACGGCGGAGATTTTGAACTCGCAAAAGAAGCTAAACCTTTTATAGCATCTTTAATATTTGTTCCCGGAGGTAAAGCTTGAGTAATACCGCTACATTTTTCCGGTGTTGAAATACATTTTCCAGTATTAGGATCAAAAATACCAGTAATTCCATTTACCTGATTACTCGGATATGTACTTGGATCATATGTTGGAGGTGCCGCACCACAATCGGCAGGATTAGTAGAAACTCGGTTAGCTGATTGACACGCACTATGCGCTACACTGTCATGGCTACTAGCTTGTTTAGCTGCAAGACCCGAAAAAATTGCAAACGCAATTGATTTTGCTAATAAAGGATATTGGCAAGTTGCACCGGCTCCTGCGCATGAAGCTGCAAATTTAGCAGCATATACAGCCGAAGCAATACCGCACGCCATAGATGCAAGTTGGTAAATTTGGCTACCTTTTTTGTTTTTCTGCTGAGCTTCTTCCATCGCAGCTTTGGCCGACTGTTGTTGTTGTTGCTCCGCTAACGCTTTTTGTTCAGCAGTTGTTGCTTCAGCCTTTGCCTTGGCTTCGTCAGCTTTAGCCTGATTATATCCAGACATTTGAATATTATATTCGCGTTCTTTAGCTTGGTTTCTAGAAACGCAAGCATAGTCATATCCACCGTATTCTTCTTGTGTTTGATTACAAGTTTCATACTGTGGCTTAGCAGGTTCTTTCATGCTGCCATTATCAGTGGTAATAATTTGTGTACCACGATTGTAGGCGTCAACTGCCGCATTATAGTCTCTTGATTTAAGACCATTTCTTTGCTGACAGGCCACATCCGGCACAGAAGTTTTTGTACCGTTTCCGTCGTCGGATTCAATATTATTACAAGTTTCGTATTGTGGTTGCGCTGGTCGTACCATCTGCGCAAAGGAATACTGACCTAGAAAAGATACCGTTATTATAAAACTGATAAAATATTTGAGTTTCATGGTCGCTCCCCCTCTAAAAATTATTGTCCAGACAACAGAGTATTTTCTTTAATTAAATAAGCTTGACGAATTTTTTCCCAGTTAGACTTACCTGAAGCCGAACTGATCTCACCTGATAGTTTATCAGATGCAATTTTTCTTTCGATGGCATCTTTTTGAGTGTTGCTTAAGCTACCGTTTCCACGGCTACCGCCCTTACTACCACCAAAGAAACTGCCGACACTAGATGCGAAAGAACCGAAATCCCATTTTTTCTTTTCTCTTTCAATTGTAGCTGCATCAGAGCCCGAACCCGAACCACCAGCTTTTCCCAATCCAGCAGAAGGAGAATTACCACCAATAACTTCACCGGCTCCACCAGTTGAACCTGGGCCCGCACCATTTAAAGATAATGGATCACTTCCGCCACCAGCGCCTGAAGTTGGAACATCACCTAAAGCACCTGTAGGTTTTGTAGTCGAGTTATTTCCACTTCCAGCAAATGAGGCTTTACCACCAACGCCTTTAAGATTTAAACCTTGTTGTTCGGCTTTTTGTTGCTCAGTAGCTGGAGTTGCAGCTGTAAACCCAGGGCAACCTTCTTGGTTAGGATTTTTCTGACATGTACAAAACTGTGTATTCGTATTTGCAGGAGTTTCACAGTACTGAGTTACTGTAGCACCGGCACCAGCCGTACCTGCTGTCGAAAGTTTTTTATCACATTCATCGGCATTTTTCTTAGCCATCATAAGGCTGGCAACATTTGCCGCCATCATGATTGCATCTGTAATTTTTAATTTACATTTAGCTGCTAAACCAGCTGATGTTCCTGGAGTTGCAGGAACTGCTTCAGTTTTTGAAACTGTTTGGATTTCAGTTAAAGCCGCTTTTACGGCTGCAGCTTTTTTAGCAACGTCGGCTTTACAAGGACCATATACGGCTTGGAACGCCGGCATATAACCTGCACCCATTGATGCTGCGGCTGCGGCCTCACCTGCCGCTTCACCTTTTTCATAGCAATCTGTTTCGGCTAAACTTGCATCTACTTGTGCTTGTGTTTGAATTTTAGCAACTAATGCTGTTATTGAACCAGTCCATTTTGTTAGTGCCGCACCACAGGTCAATGTACATGCGCCCTGTGAAGCCATACAAATACCTTTAGCCGCAGTCAAAAGGGTTCCGGCCAAACCAGTTATTTTAGAAGTATTCGAACAAGCTTTTTGAGCTGAATTCACAGCCGCTAAAATAGGACCTGCTGAACTTACTAAGCTCTTTGCGGCAGCAGCACCTGGGCTCGTACCTTCCAAACAAAGAAATTCAGTTTTTTCAGTTAATGTAATACAAGTTGGCTTAACAGTTTCAGCGTAAGCGGTATGAGCCTGCATTAAATCTGTCTTTAACATTGCTGCTGTAGCAGTAAATGCCATTGCCGGCGCAGGAGTACTAAGAACCGGCTCAGCTTTAGTAGAAACTGCTGTAAGCTTAGTTTTCATTTCGCCATCCGCAGTTTTAGCACTAGTGGTGTGTATAGACGGAGGTGGGTCGACTTTGTCGCCAGTCTTCATAGCCTGTTCACCTTGTTCAGCTGCTCCTGCTACACCTGGCATTTCTGCTTTTGTAGCTGCCGATTCAGCAGGTACCCTACCTATTGCCGCATCAGTTGCTGCTTGTTCTTTTTTCATCGCAGCAGCAAATTCTGTATCGTTCATTTTAGAATAATCTGCTGCAGCTGGAGTTTCAGGCGTCGCCGCTGCGTCGGTCTTACCGGCCACACTACGTGAAGCAGTATCTGGCGGTCCATCAGCAATAGCTTTATTAACTTTATTTACTGCATCCTGAACTGCGCCGGCCACATTACCGCCAAGAGGCGTTGTAATACCTGAAGGCACTGGTATTGGTTCTGGTTTACCATCTTCTTTTGCAACTTCTGCTTTAACTGCTTTATTGTAGGCCTCTTCTGCTTTTCCTACTGCTGGAGCTATGGCACCAAGTATTTGTGCCGATTGCTGAAGACTGTTTTGCTTGTCTTTGTTTGCTTGAGCTGCATTCGCTGCTGCTGTTTTGGCTGCTGCTTCTTTCTCCGCTGCTGCTTTAGCCGCATCTAGCTGAGCTTGTTGTGCACCCTGTGCATAACTTAACTGCGCCGATTGAGCTGAGTTCACTGGTGCGGCTGCGTTTGAAACGGACGCTGGGTTAGAAGCACATTTATATTTTAATTGAGGGCGTAAGGCAATTAACTGATCTTGGCTAAGACTACCTTTTTGAAGAATTTTAAGTAATTCCTGTTCTGCACAAAACATCACAGGGCCCATAGTTGTTTTACACCAAGCATCTGCTTTGCTTAAATCGGTATTACCCGGAACAATATTAGTGTTGTGATGCGCTCGACATTTAAAGATATCATTCGTAATGTCAAACGGATCTGCCGCATAAGTTGTCGTGCCTACCAAAAATAGTACTAACGTTAAAAGATTTTGGATTCGCATGAAAACCCCCTCATGTTTTCTTATCGGTCAGGAGTCTAGTTTACTTAAGTCTCAACATGAGACCTCTGCCAAATAAGAATTGTTATGTTTCAAACGTATAAATTTAAGACACTACCAAATTTGAGCTTAAAAAAAATGTCACAGGCGACTTTAAACCTAATATAAGGCCCTTAGATCTGGCTGAGTTTGTGAAACAGCTGCGTTGGATGAAAAAAACATTACTTTCTTTATTATTACTTTCTTTAAGTACCTTCACGGCCACTACAGCTACGGCTATATATGGTGGCTCACTATTTTCGGTCGAAGGATATAAAGAAAGTGCTATTGTCGGCATTCAATCAGTTTACGGATCTAAAATGGATATTTGCACTGGGATTTTATTAAATCCCACAACGGTTTTAACGGCTGCTCATTGCTTTGATAATATAAACATTGCAACGGTAACTATGTTCAAAAGTTTAAATATGAATTTTGATAGAAATAATCAAATGAGAATTTATAGCAATCAGGTTACTGTTCATCCTAATTATTATACCAGCAAAAAAGTAAGCTCTGATTTTGCAATCGTCAAATTAAATCAAATTTTTACTGGTTCTGAAAGACTTCACTATCCAACTTTATTAGCAGAGACTGATGCAGATTATTATGGTGTTTACGGATATGGCTTCACTGAGTACCGCGAGCACAGTATTTTAAGAAAAGTATTTAAAACGAGAGCCGATGTTGTTCCATCAATTGGCGAAGAGTTCTTAACCTTAAATCAAAAAAACGGACAAGGCATTTGTAGTGGCGATTCTGGGGGTCCACTAATTGTAGCCTATAACAAAATACATTACGTTGTCGCCATCAACGATTCAGTACTTGGCCCCGATAACAGCCCGTGCACAGGCACAGGTCTGTTCAGTAAAATCGCTCCTGTTATGTCATGGATTAAGTCTAATATGTAATTTGATATCAATTTACATATTAGAAAAACTCTTCTAAAAATCAAAAATAGAATTACTTACCGGATTAACTAAATATTCCGTTTTTCTAACAAGATCTGGAGTTACAATTTTAACTGAATATCCCGTTCGCCCACCCGTTACACAATTGCCCGGTACCGGAGGTAGTTTTGAATTTAGATTCATTGGAGTTCCAAAACTACTGGCTGTAAATTTATCGGCGTCGTTATCGGTGGTTTTATTCCAGGCATCATTACATTTTCCAAAAGTCATAGTTTTGTCGTCGACGTTAACAACATTTCCGCCCGGGAAAACTGAATAGGTCGTATAATTTAAAAATGTCCAGCCTGTTAAAAGCGAAGATTGTATCGTAACCAAAAAATCTAAAGCATCTACATATCTGTTTGTGGGCTTTCCAGGACCATTTGCGATCGGTGACTTATTTAAAATTTGATTTTTTAATAAAATTTGATCTCTCACGCTGAATGCTTTTGGGTCACCAAGGGCAACTGGCTGACTTGTTAAGTTTGGATCAGGGTTGATAGCGCCAAAATCAGATCGCAATTGATCTGGAATAAAGTCTGAAGACATTCCTGCAGCATTGCTGATTTTATTAAAAGCTTTATAAATACGTTTGTAATAGTTATTAAAAAAGTCGGGATCAATCGAGTAATAGTAAATATCAAACTGGTTAGGAGCAATTGCGCTGATTTCCATGCCACGAACTCCCGAACTTGGTTTAGCCAAAGTATCATATTGTTTTAAGTCCGTCATATCGCTGTTGTCTATACCGTCCCAATTGTCAAAATTGGGCCAAGTTCCCGTTGCATTAGTTAAACCACCGACCATATTTTGATTTGCGGGAAAAGAAGAGCCATCATAAGTTCCGATATCGCGAGCGCCCAGCATCGAATGGTAAGCAGCTAAATAATCTAAATCCCGAAGGCCTTTTCTGTCGCCTACATACAGAGAAAAGTTAGGCTGTAGCCTAGAACTTTCTTTCATGTCTGATAAGGCACCTGCTGTAGCTAAATCTCTTTGTGGCAAGGCTAAATCTGTTGTCGAATTTTCGTCCGCGTCCGAGTAGTCTGAAATCCCTTTCCGATTCGTCCACGTTCGGCCATAGGCCGGGCCAATAGTTCCACCAAATGGTTTTGCAATCGCTACCGCATTTAACTTAATTTTACTGAGTGGTAAAAACGGAATATTCGGTGTGCTTGCGGATCTAACCGCATAATATTCCACACAGTAAGGATTTTTTTCATAGCCCACCGTATGCATTTTACCTTCATCAAGCATCGACATCATGATATTTTTTACTTTATCGTCTAATGAGTTAAATGCCGGGCCTAGACCGCCCTCGCCGCCATACACATTTTCTGGCAAGTAAGGACGCGTTCCTGCAGTCGGAATACAATTGTGTATAAAATAGTTTATAAATCTGAATTCAATTTTTTTTAAAAACTCGAGTTTGTCCTTATCTGCGAAAGAATTTCCACGTTCAAATTTGCACTTGCTTAAACCATTATCAACAACAAATTGGTCATCCATAAAACCTGTATTGTTAGCTTCAGTTAAATTATTACGTAGTGTGGTTTTAACCCCTTTTACGATGGTTTCGCCATCTATATCCACCACTCTATCAGCACTTAAACTTAAATTTTTAGCCAACATTTCTATGGCTCTAGTTCTTAGTGTTACTTCATTTGAATAAGCTAATACAAAACGCGATAGTAGCGATGCGCCCGCTGGGCCCAATTGTTCGCACAATTTTTGAGTTGTAAAATTCACTTTATCTACGGCCCCCTGAATTGCGCCGGCCACATTACCGCCAAGAGGCGTTGTAATACCATCAGGCCTTGGAATAGTGGGAATGCTATTGGCTACCTTATTGAACATTGGACAATTTAAACGACAGACAGACTCTGTCTGATTCCAACTTTTAAACCCACTATGCCCTATGCAGAAGAAGGGAATATCCTGCACACCATAATTTTCTGGCCCACCACCACAACCCATGGGAGCTGCCCCTAGCGCACTGCCATTGTAAGTAAATCCACCATTTACATATTCAAAAGCATATCGCTGTGAAGGGGCACTTGGCTCCACCTGAAATCCAAAAGTGCCCAAAACGCGGTAACGCCATGTAAGCAACTTCCACGCCTGTCGAATCTGAAAATTTATATGGGCTATGGCGTTTAAGTTTTCAGCCTGCTTAGTGGCGCCATAATAAGCCGCCATGTCCGTTGAATGCTGTAAATTAATTTTTTGATGAACTAACAGACCTACGTTTATAAGTAATGCAAAGAAAACAAAAATCACCTGAAAGATTAACGCCACAAAAATTGCCACTTGACCCTTTTGATTTTGACGGGTCAATACAAAGCGATTTTGCACTACATTGTTAACATTGGTGATTTTGTTCATTCCCATATTTATTTTAGACTGAATTTCGTGGCAAACAACAGAAGCTTATAGTCTGTGTGCGTTTTCTTTATGAACCCGACTTAAGTTGAGACACTCAAAACCCCTAATTGAACACCTGCTCTTACTTAACTAAAATAAATCAACTTCACTTAAGGAACTCAAATGAAAATCTTAAAACTTTTATCACTTATTGCAATTCTTATCGCTGTTTCTTTAAATGCCAAAGCTGAAATTTTGTTCGAGGGTTATTACAAAGTTACTCAAGCAAAAAAACACATCGGATTTGCAGTTTTACGCCACGAAATTGAAGATAAAACCAACAACTTTAAAACCACAAGCTTTGTTAGGCTAGCTAATGGTGGGCATGACTTCACTGAGAGTTTTCAAGCCATTTCAACCGGGGATTTGGCTCCGTTAAGTATCAACTATTTGGCCGCAGGTGAGCGCAAAACAAAAACTATTGATGCAAAATTTAAAGATCAAAAAATGACCGGCACTACAGTTGAGGACGGTAAAAAAATTAAAATTAATGAAAAAATTCCTAAAAGAGCTTTCTTATCTTCTGCGCTTTATTATTTAATGCTGAAAAGTAAAGATGGCTTAAAAACCGGCACAAAGTTTGACTACATTGCTATTACTGAAGAAGGCCCTGTGGCTATGAAAGGAACCGTTAGTGTCGATAAAAAAATGATCACACAAGGTTCTTTGCAATTACTTAAAATTACTAATCTCTTCGCGGGTTCGGATTATATAAATTTGGTTACAAATAGGGGTGAAGCGGTTTCTGCGAACACTCCGGCAACCGGAATTGAAACAGAACTAGTTAAAGCAAAAGAGGAAGCTCTTGAAGGCATTAAATTGGCTTCAGGAACTCTAGAAAAAATATTCGGCGACCTACCTGCCGGAAAAGTTAACGTTTACCAATCTAAAGGCAAATAATTATGAGCATCAGAGAATTAATCGGTCAGCACATGTTAATCGGCGTTTCAGGCGCCACTCTTACCAATGAAGAAAAAAAATTCATCGTTGATAATAATATTTCTGGCGTTGTGCTGTTTGCGCGTAACTGCATCGAGCCCAAACAAATACGTGATCTCTGTGCTGAAATACAGTCTTTGCGCCACAAAATGAAGGATAAAGCCCCTTTGTTTATAGGCATCGATATGGAAGGCGGACGAGTTCACCGCTTAAAACCTCCGTTCACC
Organism: bacterium; assembly: GCA_019752925.1. GTDB lineage: Bacteria > Bdellovibrionota > Bdellovibrionia > Bdellovibrionales > Bdellovibrionaceae > Pseudobdellovibrio. The sequence goes on along the minus strand of JAIELP010000006.1, from coordinate 32,390 downwards.
CAGTGGCCCGCTCTTAAAAAAATTGGTGATTTAGATGCGCCTACAGTAGCTTTTCATTTCACACAAAGAATGGGTACTGAGCTTCTTTCTGTAGGAATTAATCTGGATTTTGCACCTTGTATTGATGTTTATACCAATCCTGAAAATACAGTTATCGGTGATAGAGCGGTCAGTACGGATCCATACCAAGTGGAAAAAATGGCATCGGCATTAGTGCGTGGTTATATTAAGTCTGGCGTTCTTTCGTGCGCTAAACACTTTCCAGGCCACGGCCACACAATTATTGATTCACATGAAGAACTACCTATTGAAGATGCCGACATGAATCGCTTAAACGAAGTGGAGCTGGTTCCTTTCAGAAAAGCCCTACGTAGCCGTGTAGACATGGTTATGACGGCGCATATTTTATTTAAAAATGTTGATCCTAAGTGGCCAGTAACTTTATCAGAAACATTCCTGAAAAAAATGATGCGAGATGATCTAAAGTATAAAGGCCTTATCATAACTGATGATTTAGATATGAAAGCTATGGCTAAACATTACGATAAAGATCAAATACCTATACGTGCTATGCAAGCAGGGGCCGATTTATTACTTTATTGTAACGAACCGGAATCTCCACCTGTAGCTATTGAGGGTTTAATGAGTGCCGTGGCTCAAGGTCAGTTAAATAAAAGTGATTTAGAGCAAACTCACAGAAAAATCTTAGACGTTAAAAAAGTAAAACTTTTAACTCCCGATCCGCGCCCAATTGAAGAAGCTATGGAAATTATCGGTTGTGATGAACACAAGTATATTGCGGACTGTATACGTAACGGAAAAATGCCAGAAGGCTTAATGGACGAAACCTAGTTACTGAATTTTAAATAGCATTACAAAATAAAAAAGCCCACGAAGTGTGGGCTTTTTTATTTAAAGAATTTAACTTTAGATAAAATTAATTATTTATCGCCGAATAAAGCTTTTTTAGATTTAGTAGAACCTTTTGTTCTTAAACCGGCTTTTCTTTTTTTGCCAGAAGTCGCTTTTTTACGTTCGCGGATGTATTCAGTTTTTTTCGTTTTAGATGCCATTTTTATACCTCGTTATTTAAATTTTAAGCAAAAAGTCTGATTTTTTTATCAAAAAGGAATACCTAAGTCAATTAAGTGCTTATCTTCGCTCTTGTCGGCCACATTCGAGATAAATGCGTAATGAAGACCAAACTGAGGCCCGGTAAAGCCTAATCCTGCTGAAAAATAGTCCTTAGCTGTTACCTGGTTGCTCTGAAAGCCCAGCCTAAAAACCATGAAATCGTTAATATAGTTCTCTAAACCACCCATATACACCAGTTTATCTGTTTTATTGTCTGGAGCCGATTCTACATCTAAACGAAGTCTCGCAAAACTCTGATAGGTGTAACTCATCCCGAATCCCACTGTTTTTTGAATTTGCAGGTTTTCCGGTAAAGCCGCACTTCCGGATGCTATTTTTTTTGCAATAATTCCTATTCCGAAATTTTTAGTAAAGGCAACAGTTGCACCTAAATCAAATGAGCTTTGGCGGTACTTTTGTTCTATTCCGGCGGCAAAATAATTTGTGTACTCAACCATTGAGCCCGTACCACCAATAGCAATTTTATTCCATCGAGGTGTGGCAAAACTTAATCCGAGTTGCTGCGTATCCACTGCCGTAGCTTTTGTTCTTAAAAAAGAAAGAGCTGCGGGAAAGTAAGAATCCTGTCCGTTATCAGAAACTGTTAAAGCTGTCTGATCGGGAGAATAATTCACCGAAAAATTTTTTGTTGGCAAATCTGAAATTATGGCCGGATTTAATAAAAGGCCGTCTACTGGCTCAACCGCTCCCCGACCCGACCCCCCGGTGGCAGTAGAAACAGCACCGACAACGGCAAAAGAATTAACTGAAAAAAGAAAACAGGCTATTAATAATAAAATGCTATTTTTCATGAGTTAACGCTAGCAGAAGAGTTTTGAAAAAACCAGACCTTAGAAGCTAGTACTCGTGCGGGAGCAAATACTTGCGAATTGAGCACAACGACCTAGACGTCTGGCTACGTCGCCGGTCTTACTTGGAGTATAAGTCACACCCATTTGGATAGCTCTGGATAGGTAACACTCCTGATTAGGGTTGTACTGTACTCCCACATCCTCATTGAGTGCCGAAGGAATTATGCCTACAGTTGGCAAGTAGCAATCAGCGGCTTTACTCACTAAACACAGCTGACGCTCAATCGTATTGGTTGGGTGGTTGGTAAAGGGTCTTGATGCCGGAACGTAAATTTCGCCCGCGTTGTAAAAGAAACCTATTGCCCATTTATCTTCAGCATAGTGGCGTCGAAGCATCTTTACTTTTGCCGCGATGCTCGGAATATTTAAGTCGGAACCAATAAGTTCTGTGCATGAGGGTTCATTAGATTTTCTGTTATTCAACTGATTTGATTTTACAATAACATAGTTTTCACATGTCCATGTAACGCCAGAAACAACCCTTCCGTCTTCAAGATTCTTTTCAGTAACTCTATTTAAAATGTTTTTTCTCCAGCTTGGAATACTCGCATTTTTAGTTATGAAACTCAGTTCATAAGAACGGCCAAAGGCTTTACGCAAATCTTTTTCATCTGGACGTTTCAGCGAATTGAACCCCAAGCTCGGCGTGGTATCACTTGATGAGGTAAAAAGCTGATTTCCGAAAGTTACTGCTAAAACGTAAGCGAATGAATTAAATTTTGAGCGAACTACATCTGATGGCTGCTCTCCCGCACCGACGCCATCATCTACATTTGCAACCACAGGAAATGTTTCGTCAGAGGCCACCGAAAAGCCTAAACTTCCTTGTAAAGGTAATGGGCTCGATTTTGAGCCTAAGTTATAAACGCGTGGCCCCTCTGATAAAACAGAACCATTCGCACCAAACTTTACATCCTTAGTAATAGCCGTCAAAGTAGGATCGTTCGCTAACGACCCTCCTATATATATACCATCCCGGCCCATTTGAATTTGCTGACTTTGAGCATTATTCACGTCAGCAACATCGGGTACAATTTTTAAATCGGCCGCCGTTCTTACCGCATACTGAATTTGCAAATCTTTGTTTTTAGAATTTTGCAGAATGTGTTGAATCTGGCCCGCAGACACAGAGGTGTTCGGAAAATTAGGCGGAACATTTTTAGACAAGTACTGGATAAAATCAGATTTTAACTTGATGCCGCCCTTAACGGCCCCAGTTCCGTTACCGTCTACAAAACCCTCATTAGCTCCAATTTTTATACCATGAATCTTTTCTTCACTGTTTAAACCGATTCCTACACAAGAATTATATGAAATAGTGTCGATTGCCACATCATATGCAAACGGCACTTTATCCAAAATGGCTGCGACAGCGTCTTGTGAAGTGGTTTGTGCTGAAAGTAAACTTTTTCCTTGTTGCTGGCTGCAAGAAAACAGAAACCCAATTGAAATTAGACCAAAAAACGCCGCTGAAAATTTTGTGAGAGCAAGACTTTTCATCATATCTATATTAACACATTCTGTTAGTTCATTCTTAAAATACTCAACTTCTTGTCTCATTATGATATATTTTCAGGATGAAAACATGCTTACTATTATTCTCCCTGACAATCGTCCAGTTTTTTTCTAGCCAGAGCCGAGCTTATATACTGCCAATTGAAACTATCCTTGGTAAAACCGCCGCGCGCGCGGGTAACTCCATAATTTCTATTGAACAGGATGTGATTTTCTCTGAAGGCTCAAAAAACTATGTAATCCATGAGGAGTGGCTTATTGAAGGTGATAAAAACTTAAAATTAACAGCAACCGGCACAGGCGAACTCAAAGATCTTTTTAAAGCTCACTATATTTACAATAATAAAAACCGCACACAAATTGTGGGTAAAAATAAAATTGTAAATGAAACATCTCGCGAATTTTTTGAAAAATTTCTGGCTATCAAATCGGGCGATTCATATTTAACTTATTTGAAAGATTTAGGAATAGCTCAGAAAGTACGTTTATCGCGCGCAGATGGCAGCATCTGTTTTGCTATTGGTGAGGCCTCAACTGATAAGGCCCTTTCACCTCAAGTGTGGATTGACCAAGATTTTTTCAGACTTAAAAAAATTCGTTTGCCGAGCGAAGCTGAAATTGAATTTTCAGATTATAAAGAATATGGAAATTTAAATTACCCCGACGTTAAACATATCGATTGGGCCGACAAAAGCGCCACTATACGCGTTACAAAAGTATCAACTAAGACCGGCGAAAAAATTACAGCATTTTATCCAGAAACTTTAACTGAACCTTCAGAAATTATGTTGTCCAGCAAAGGTGCTGTGGGCATGAAAATCGAAGAATTCTATAAGAGGTTTAGATGAGTGTTACTGAAACTGTATCAGTTGCAGTTGACGCACCTCTTTTCGACAACTTAACCTACAAACAAAACGAAAACTTCTCAGTTAAACGCGGCGACATAGTTCATGTTTCGCTCGGCAACAGATCCGTACTCGGGGTTGTTGTAAAACAAAATACCGAACCTGCCGAACAAAATCCGAAATTTGACCTTAAGCCTGTAAAAAGTTTGCATGAAGAGCTCATGAGCCTTCCTGAGCAGCATCTTAAATGGCTCGAGTGGATGGCCGATTACTACATGCATCCACTCGGACAAGTTGTGCAGCTTTGCTTTCCTCCCCTTGATAAAACTAAAAAAGAACGCAAAAGCAGCCGCCCTTCGGTAACGCCATTTGTAGAAAAAAAAATTCAACATCAACTCAACAGCGAACAACAAGCAGCTGTTGATAGTATTTACTCACAAAAAGGTTTTTCTACCCACCTACTTCACGGTGTAACCGGCTCCGGAAAAACAGAAATTTACCTCGAATTATTTGAAAAAGTTTTAGGCGAAGGTAAGCGCGGCATTTTTTTGCTGCCGGAAATTTCACTTACTCCCCAACTTATTCATCGATTTTCTGGCCGCTTCGGTGACCAAATTGCCGTGCTGCACTCGCAGCTAACCGATAGAGAACGCACGAATCAGTGGTGGGATATGGTTGAAGGCCGCAAGAAAATTTTGATTGGCGCTCGTTCCGCTTTATTCTGCCCAATAGACAATATCGGATTAATTGTTGTAGATGAAGAACATGAATCGAGTTTTAAACAGGATGAAACTTTAAAATACAACGGACGTGATAGCGCCATTATGCTCGGGCACTTTAATCAGTGCCCGATTGTTCTGGGCTCTGCCACTCCTTCCTTGGAGTCGTGGAAAAATGCTCAAGATAAAAAATTTGTTCTTCATCAAATTAAAAATCGCGTTCACAACAGACCACTTCCTGAAATTCAGGTCGTCGATATGCGTCTTGAAAAAGATGCTGAAAAACAAAGTCTCGAAAAACCAAATTGGCTCTCTGAAAAATTATATACAGAAATTAAAATCAGCCTTGCTAATCAGGAACAAGTTGCTCTTCTTCTTAATCGTCGCGGAATGGCGCAAACAGTATTTTGCCCGAGTTGTGGCCATACGGCAGAATGCCCAAACTGCGATATCAGCCTTACACTGCATGCGAACACACATTTGGTTTGCCATTATTGCGATTACCACCAAAATTTTAAAGTCAAATGTCCCGATTGCCGCGAGGGCGAACTCGTCAACCTCGGCCTAGGCACCGAAAAAGTAGAAGAAGATTTAAAAAGACTTTTTCCCGAAAAAGTTATTGCTCGTGCCGACCGCGATGAAGTGACTTCGCGTGTAGACATGGAAGAGTTAGTCCACAAAATGGAAAAATCGGAAATCGACATTTTGATCGGCACTCAGATGATTGCTAAAGGTTTAGACTTTTCTAATCTAAAGCTTGTAGGGCTTTTGCTGGCCGACATTAGTTTTAATCTTCCCGATTTCCGCGCCACAGAAAAAAGCTTTCAGCTCATCACTCAAATGAGTGGACGCTCCGGACGCCACGTAAAAGATAACGAATCCGCCGGCCGAGTTGTTATTCAAACCTACAATACTGAGCACGAAAGCATTCAGTATTCCAGAAATCACGATTACGAAGGTTTTGTTGAAACTGAATTAGTAAACCGCAAACAGCTTAATTATCCGCCATTTCACAAGCTCAGCTCAATCAGGATTCAGGCGCCAGATTTAGACAAAGTAAAACTTGCGGCCGATCAACTTTCTCAGAGAGCTTATGGCATCAAAGAAAAGTTCCCCATTTTTGAATCTGTAGAAATTCTAGGGCCCGCAGCGGCTCCGATTGCTAAGCTCAGAAATCAATTCCGCTATCATCTTTTGCTTAAATCTGCACAGCCAAAAGCTCTGAATCACTTTATACAAAAGCTTTTGGGCGATTCTAAATGGATTCCTAAACAAGTAAAAGTTGTCGTTGATATTGACCCGCTCAATTTGTTGTAAAATAATAGGCCTACATGGCTAGTTGTCCTAATTGCGCATTGAATGTACCAGAAATATATCCAGTTGAACCTCAACTGCGTGATCGTATTCGTAAATTAGATCCGGGCTATGATCTTAAAGATGAAATGTGTAAGTCCTGCCTGGGCGATCTGCGAAAAAAAGCTTTTGGCTCAGGTGGAATGCTGCTAGCACAAGAAAGAGCTAAAGAAGATCGCAAAAAGCTTTTGTGGCAATCTCGCATTCCTCTTGTAAAAAAGGGTCATGCACTCATGGCCAACAAACTTTACTCGGAAGCTGCAGTTTCCTATGAAAAGTATTTGCGGGTATTAGAATTGGTTTTTGATTGTAAGCCAGGACAACTTAATCCTGAATCACTAAAGGAGTCTGCAAAAACCGCAGAACTCACGATCATCGTTGGTGTTTACTGGGATTTGCTGCGGGTTTATGATTCCAGCGACCAATATTCTGATCGTCAGAAACATGCAGCAGCTCAATTAGCTAAGTTTATAAATTACACACCTGTGTTTCCAGATATCATGAAAAAAGCTGAAACATTTCTTAAGTCTGCCAACCATCCAGATATAGTAAAATCATTTATGAGTGGTGCAAAAAAGAAACGCACCCGCTGTTTCGTTGCCACCTCGGCTTTTGAATCTCCTAGCGCATTTGAAGTGCAGTATTTACGTATTTACCGTGATCAAACTTTAAAAAATTCTTTTTTGGGCAGAAAATTTATTTTGTTCTATTACAAAACTTCTCCTTATGTTGCTGATTTTTTAGATCAGCAAACTTGGCTCAAACCCTTTGTCAGAGCCATTTTACGTTTCGTGATTAAACGCGTTAGTTAATTTTTTTAACGCAAATCTCTTGCAACTGGCGCTGGGCTTGGAGATCGTAAGTATATGCACATCTACGATTATATCATCATTGGAAGCGGTCTCACAGGTTTAACAATTGCCAAAAAAATCAATCAATTCACCGAAAATATTCTGGTTCTTGAAGCTCAGGATTTTTCTGGCGGCAACAACAGACCTGTTCAGTTTAACAATCAAACAATTAATAGCGGCTTAAGATTTTTTCCGGCAACAGATGCGGCAAAAAAATCGATAGCGTTCTTAGAAGAACTTTTGGGTTCAACAGTTTTTGCTGGCACCGCCGAAAACAATATTGAAACCTACGAAGCCAGTGGTTTTAAAAAATTTGTGGGTTTCGGCGAAAAATCCCCGGAGTTTTACGAACAATTGTCTTATTTCTTAGGTAATGAAGAATCTGTTTTAGAACAAACACCATACCAATGGACTCAGCAATTAGCAGATTCTTTACAATCTAAAATTCAAATGAAATCTATAGTAACTCGTTTTGGTTTTGAAGCTCTTGACTCTGAAACACCGAGACTCACTCACGTAACTGTGAATGGCACAAAACCAGTGTATGCACATAACTTTATTTTTGCCGGCCCTATTAAAGATTTAGGTCTTTTAATACCAGATGACGTTTTAAATATCCGCGCCAAAGCAAAACTTAAAAAAGCCACTGCTTGGCAGGGCGTTGGAGTAGATTTATTCCACACGGCCACAATTGAAAAAACAAATCAGTTTTTACTTAACGGAACAACAGACGACGACATCGGTCCATGTATCGGTCGTTTCTTAAAACCTATCGAAACAAACGATGGCGTTGTTACCGGACAAATTTCTCAGTGGATGAGCTTCATTGATTCTGAATCTGCAGAAGATACAGAAAATATCGGTTTAGTTTTGAAAAAAATTAAACGTCAAATTAAGCGTGCCTTCCCTGAAGTTGGAGATTCGATCAAAAAAGAAAGAATTTCTGTATCGCCAGTATTGTCTGGGGCGGACCTTAAGTTAAGCGCTAACGGAACTTTACCAAAAGTACCTAATTTATGGATTGCTTCGAGCCAAGCGAACTCATACCAAAACTTGCTTGGATCATTAATGCAGGCTCAATTTGTACTGAGTTCTTTAGGCTTTGCCCCGACTCTGGAAGCTGACATCACTGTTGAAGCTCCAAAAGCAAACCTAGAGGCAGAAGCTTAAACTAAAGTCATTTTTGGCTTAAAACGAATATAAGTAGTTTTAAGCCTTTTCTGAGTTAGTTTTTCCACTGTTTTTTCCACTCAAAAAGCCCCTCTTTTTCAGAGCTAAAATCTCCGTATTTTTTCAGTCTAGAAAGCCTTGCCTCACATAGGTCACTATGTTATTCAGTTCTCCACTATAACACACGAATGGGTATTTAACTGGTCTCATTGCTGATGCTTTAAGCATATTAAGTGATGAGGTTTCTCGGCCTACAGGGTGATCTAAAGTCCTCAATGATTTATTTCATTAGCTTTACACCCGACCGAGCTCTGCCTTTCGGAGGAAAAACTAGTAAGAAAGAGGATATACATGGCACAAGTTACCATGAAAGAAATGTTAGACGCTGGAGTTCACTTTGGTCACCAAACACAAAGATGGAATCCGAAAATGAAACCTTATGTTTTCGCTGCTCGCGGCGGAATTCATATCATCGACCTACAAAAAACAGTAGTTCGTGCTAACCAAGCAGCTGAGTTCGTAAAAGAAATCGCTTCTCAAGGTGGCGCTGCTATTTTCGTTGGTACAAAAAAACAAGCTATCGAGCCTGTTCAAGAAGCTGCAAAAAAATGCGGTCAGTACTTTGTTACTAAACGTTGGTTAGGTGGAATGTTAACAAACTTCGAAACTATCAAAGCTTCAATCGATCGTTTACGTAAAATCGACGCTATGAAAGAAAAAGGCGAATACAATTTATTAACTAAAAAAGAGCGCGCTGGTCTTGATAACGAAGCAATTCGTTTAACTGAATACTTAGAAGGTATCAAAGACATGAAAACTCTTCCTAAGGTTATGTTCGTAGTCGACATGCCTAAAGAGCACATTGCTATCGCTGAAGCTAAAAAATTAGGTATCAAAGTTGTAGCTATTGCAGATACAAACTCTGATCCTGAAACTGTTGATTACCCAATTCCAGGTAACGACGATGCTATCCGCGCTATTAAATTATTCTCTAACCTAGTTGCAGATTCTTTCATTGAAGGTGCAAAAGTTTGGGAACAAAAATTAAGAACTCAATCTGATAAGGGTTCTGACTTAGCTAAAGAAAAAGCAGCAGATGCAGCTCCAGCTAAAGATGCAAGACCATCTCGTGGCCCTCGTGGTGCTAAACCTGAAGCCGCTAAATCTGCAGGTCCTTCAGTAGTTAAAGCTAACAAAACTCGTAAGCTAGTTGCTGCGGGTACGGCTGACTTAGTTGAGATCGAAGCTGAATTAAACGAAAACAAAGAAACTAAAGACGATTCAGCTGAATAGTTTTTACGTTTAGTTACTTATCCTAATTATAAAAGATTAATTAAAAACGCCCTGTCTTCATCGACGGGGCTCTACTTACAGGAGATTTATATGTCTATCTCTGCCTCAATGGTTAAAGAGTTACGCGAAAAAACAAGTGCCGGAATGATGGATTGCAAAAAGGCTTTAGAAGAATCTAAAGGTGATTTTGAAGCAGCCGTTGAATGGTTACGTGTAAAAGGTTTATCGGCAGCAGCTAAAAAAGCTGATCGTGTTGCAGCTGAAGGTTTAGTAAACGCAACAAGCAACGGCAAAACAGGTGCGGTAGTTGAAGTTAATTCTGAAACTGACTTTGCTTCTCGTAACGATAAATTCAAAGAATTAGTTAACAACATCACTCAGCTTGTTTTAACTTCTCCATCGGTTGACCAAACAAAAGTTGACGAAATGGTTAAGCTGGCTGTTGCTACTATTGGTGAAAACATGGTTTTCCGCCGTTCTGAAAAATATACAGTTCAAGGTGAAGGCTTAGTTCACACGTACGTTCACGGCGAAGGTAAAATCGGCGTAATGGTTGAAGTTGGTGCATCAACTGCTGCAGCTGCAGCTTCTCCTGAAGCTAAAACTTTTGCGGCTGACGTTTGTATGCATATTGCGGCTACAAACCCAATGGCTTTATCACAAGATCAAATGAATGCTGATGTTGTTGCTAAAGAAAAAGAAATTTTAAAAGCTAAAAACTTAGAACAAGGTAAAAAACCTGAAATGATCGATAAAATCGTTGAAGGTCAAATCCGTAAATTCTTAGCTGAAAACTGCTTAGTAGATCAAAGTTTCGTTAAAAATCCGGATTTAACTATCACAGGTTGGGCGAAAGAATGTTCTAAAAAAGCTGGTGGCGACTTAACAGTTAAACGTTTTGTTCGTTTCGAACTTGGTGCCGGAATCGAGAAAAAAGTTGTCGATTTCGCAGCTGAAGTTGCAGCTCAGACAAAAACTCACTAGTTCTTTTAAGGGCCGGTTTAAAAACCGGCTCTTTTGTATTCCGAACCCAAACCTCTAAACGCGGGAGCTCATTTGAAAAAATCAGTTTATAAAAGAATTCTTCTTAAGTTAAGCGGTGAAGCTTTAGCGGGTGCACAAGGAACAGGAATTAACACTGAGGTTATCAAGCAAATCGCAAAAGACATTAAAGTGGCCCACGAAACCGGTGTTGAAATCGGAATCGTCATCGGCGGCGGAAATATCTTCCGTGGTATAGCGGCTTCGGCACAGGGTATGGATCGCGCTAGCTCTGATTATATGGGAATGTTAGCCACTTGTATTAACTCTTTAGCTTTACAAGACGCTCTTGAAAAAGAAAATGTTCCAACACGCGTTCAATCCGCAATCGAAATGGCTGAAATTGCTGAACCTTACATTCGCAGACGCGCAGTTCGCCACTTAGAAAAAGGCCGCATCGTTATTTTCGGCGCCGGCACTGGTAACCCATATTTTACTACTGATACTGCGGCTTCTTTAAGAGCTATGGAAATCAACGCTGAAGTATTAATGAAAGCTACAAAAGTTGATGGTATTTACGATAAAGATCCTACCAAACACAAAGACGCAAAAAGGTATGATAAAATCAGCTATATCGAAGTATTACAACAGGGCCTACAAGTGATGGACTCAACGGCTATCAGTCTTTGTATGGACAACAAACTACCTATTATGACTTTTGATCTTGCCAAGCCAGGCAACATATTAAAAGCTGTACAAGGTGAGAGCATCGGTACAATAGTTCACTAATTAATTTATATAACAGGAGAAATACCATGTTAGATCAAACAAAAAACAATGCTAAAGCCAAAATGGAAAAAGTGGTTGTGGGCTTAGGCGAAGAGTTAAAAAAAGTTCGCACAGGTAAAGCACAAGTTTCTATGCTGGATTCAATTCGTGTAAACTACTACGGAAATATGTCGCCACTTAATCAAGTTGCTTCAGTTTCTACTCCAGATGCTAAAACCTTTTTAATTGCCCCATGGGAAAATTCAATTTTAAAAGAAATTGAACAAGCCATCGTAAAATCTGATATCGGCATGGCGCCGATCAATGATGGTAAAGTTATTCGTTTAAAAGTTCCTGATTTAACTGAAGAGCGCCGTAAAGACTTAGCTAAACAAGTTAAAAAAATCGTTGAAGACTCGCGCGTAGCTGTGCGTTTAGTTCGCCGTGATGCCAATGAAGAAGTTAAAAAAGCTTTCAAAGATAAACTAATCAGCGAAGACGAATCTAAAAAAGGCGAAGCTGATGTGCAAAAATTAACTGACGATTTTATCAAAAAAATCGACCAAATCGCTGAAGAAAAAGAGAAATCAATCCTTACTATCTAGTAGGGAACTTTCGCGATGTTAAAAAAATTGCAACACGTAGCAATTATTATGGACGGAAATGGACGCTGGGCTCAGCTCCGCGATAAACCTCGCACTTTCGGTCATATTAAAGGCGCGCGTGTTGCTAAAAAAATTATTACTCAAGCTTCTGATCTGGGTTTAAAAAATTTAACAATGTACGCCTTCAGCTCTGAAAACTGGTTGCGTCCTCAAACTGAAGTTAAATTTTTAATGACTCTTTTAAGCCGTTACTTAAAAAAAGAATCTCAGAATTTACATAAAAAAAATATTCGCTTTAATGTTATCGGTGAAGTTAGCAAGTTGCCTCCTGAAATTCAAAAAGCTATCGCAGAAACCAAAGAGCTTACCAAAAAAAATACTGGCTTAAATCTTTCGTTTGCTTTGAGTTACGGTTCGCGCCAGGAAATTATTTTAGCAGCGCAAAATTTAGCTAAAAAAGTTAAAAACGGCGAACTCGAAATTGAACAGATTACCGAAAAAAGTTTATCTGACTGTTTAATGACTTCAGGAACTCCAGATCCTGATTTAATTATTCGTACCAGCGGAGAATCACGCCTTTCAAATTTTTTAATGTGGCAAGCTTCTTACAGCGAACTTTATTTCAGTCCTATTTTGTGGCCTGATTACAGCGCTAAAGACTTTAATAATGCCATCCAGCACTACATGGGACGCGAACGCAGATTTGGAAAGGTCCTATCAAAAAATGAAGAATCTTTTATCTAGAGCGTTGTCGGCCATTGTTGCCCTAGTTATTTTATTTTTTGTTCTTTATTATGGCCACGAAACTGGAATTTATATTCTTTGTTTATTTACAGTAGTACGCGGCGCCTTTGAGGCTGCGCGCATGTTGTTTGCCGACCACTACCCTAAATTTGTTAAAAGACTTTTTGTTTTTATTACCACAGCTTTGTTTTTATTAATTACTCAGGAACAAACAAAATACATAGCTAATTTTGCGCTTATATTTAGCTTTGTAGTGGTGGCCGTATTCGGAGTGCTTTTGCACAAATCTTTCCGCGATTTAGATCAAATCCAAACGTTCATTGCTAAAAATTGCATGGGCATTGTTTACATTTGCTATCTTCCAGCCACGGTTGTCTGGATAAGCCAAACCAATAACGGTATGGAGTGGTTTTTATGTTTATTGGCAGTTGTATTTGCCGGCGATATAGGAGCCTATTTATTTGGTGTGACTATGGGAAAAACAAAAATTGCTCCAGAGCTTTCGCCTAAAAAAAGTGTTCAGGGTGCCATCGGCGGTTTGTGGTTTTCTTTACTAGTTGCTTTATGTTTTAAATATTTTATCCCCTCCACTCCGTTTTACATATTAGCTATATGTGGATTACTCGGCGGAATGCTTGGCCAAGTTGGCGATTTCTTTGAATCTCTTATTAAAAGGGTTTCCGGAGTTAAAGATTCGGGCTCTATTATGCCGGGCCATGGCGGAGTGTTAGACCGACTCGATGGTGTTTTGTTTGCGGCGCCTTTATTCTATTTTGTGGCCACTTATTTCTCGTTATAATACATATACGCTCTCCAGACTTAAGCCTCGTCGTGATTCGCTAAGTTAAACACACCTTGTCTGGACGATTTCTGCAAAGAGTTTAAAATAGAAATCTATGACAACACTATTTTCTATTCTAGGCGCTCTTTATTCTAACATTGTTCCTTTCGTAGTATTGCTGGGCATTTTAATATTTGTCCACGAACTCGGACACTTTCTAGTGGCTCGCATGTGCGGAGTTCGCGTAGAAGTTTTTTCTTTAGGCTTCGGAAAAAAACTTCTGAGCTATAAAAAAGGCGATACAGTTTATTGCATTTCTTTAATTCCACTTGGTGGTTACGTAAAAATGTTCGGGGAGCAAGGCAGTGATGCTATTAAAACCGAAGAAGATAAACTCGTTTCCTATTCACATAAAACGCCTTGGCAACGTATTGCTATTGTTCTTGCCGGCCCGATGATGAACTTCTTTTTTGCCGTCTTAGTGTTTGCTGGAATAGCTCACTTCGGCGAACAAACTCGCTCTGCCGTTATTGCCGAAGTGGTCGCTGGCTCACCGGCTGAAAAAATGGGGCTCGCTTCTGGCGACAAAATTTTAGAAGCCAACTCACAGCCCATCAAAAGTTATGAAGATTTTCAAAAAAATCTAAATGCTGCAAAAGGTTCAACTTTAAACGTAGTTGCACAAGATGCTTTGGGTAATCAAAAAAATATTACGTTAAATGTTTCTATTGGCGACAATCCAAATATTTTTTCATTAGATACTAAGCTCGGACAAATTGAAGGCATTTTGCCTTACGCTAAAAATGCAACTGTTGCAGTTATGGCAGACTCGCCGGCTTACAAAATAGGTTTCCGCACAGGTGATGAAATTACTGAAATTGGATCTCTAAAAATTGTGCGCGAAACTCAGCTTGAACAGGCTTTTTTGGGCACAACAACTGACATAGCAGTCAAGGTGCAAAGACCAGCAAATGAAACTGGCTCAGAAAAGCTGGTAAAAACTGAATTAACTTTAAATGTACCGGCTTCATCTTTAAAAAATATTAAAAGCCTAGAAAAGTTCGGTTTTGATAATACAGAACTTTATCTTGATCAGGTCATGAAAGATTCTCCGGCAGCAATGGCCGATTTAAATAAGTTTGATAAAATGGTTTCAATAAACCAAATACCAATTAAAAAATGGGAAGATATTTCAGATACTATTAAATCTTTCGACGGTAAAGAGGCTATGACTTTTGTAATTTCACGCGACGGCGCTGAGATCATGAAAAAGATCACACCTAAAGTTACAGAGTTAACAAATGCTTTCGGTGGAATTGATAAACGTTTTACAGTGGGCATTACGCCGCTACTAAATTTTGCTGAACCTGAAATAATCGTTGTTAAATCTGATAATATCTTTGCTTCTGTCGGCAAAGGTTACACTCGTACAGTGGATATTTCGATTATGACCTTAATGTCTTTCGTAAAATTATTCCAAGGCCATGTATCCGTTAAAAATGTCGGCGGGATGGTGTCTATCGGTAAAGCCGCAAAAGATTCTTTCGAAATGGGCGCGCAAGCCTTTTTTATGACCATGGGTATTTTATCGGTGAGCTTGTTTATTTTAAATTTATTGCCGATTCCGGTATTAGATGGCGGACACTTAGTGTTTTACACCATCGAACTCGTCAAAGGCTCTCCGTTGAGCCTCAGAAAAATGGAAATTGCACAACAAGTTGGTTTTGTTTTATTACTTGGATTAATGATCCTTGCGCAATTTAACGATATTGTAAGATTTCTATTTAAATCATGATCGTATTAGCCTGTGAAACCAGTACACTCTTAGGTAGCGTTGCCGTTGTTGAAAACGGCAACGTACTGGCCACAGAAGAGTCGATGCGCCAAGGTTCACATTCCGATGTTTTAAATGTCTTTATCGAAAGAGCCCTTACTAAAGCCAACAAAAAACTTTCTGACATAGATTTATTTGTAAGCGGCATCGGCCCAGGCAGCTTTACTGGAATTCGGGTGAGTGTTAACACCATTAAAACTCTCGGTTATTGTTTTAATAAGCCCGTTGCCGGAGTGAGCTCCCTACACTCTTTAGCTCACCAGGCTTTTCAAACAAAAAAACAATCTGAGTTTGAAAAAAAGCAAGTAATTTCAATAATTAATGCCTATAAGAATATGGTTTATGTTGCTACGTACTCACTCAAAAATAGCGAGCTTTTAGAGGTTAAAAAACCTGAAGTCATCCGCGTTCAAAATTTATCACAGTATATTACGGAACCTTCTATTTTATGTGGTGACGGTTACTTAGCTTACGAAAAATATTTAAACGAAAAGCTTATTACAAACATTATTCGTTTACCGGAAATTCCTGATGAATCACACGCTCAAAACCTTGCACAATTGGCTTTAAAATCAAACCAAAGCCAAAAGTGGAACGAGCTTGTTCCCCTTTATCTACGGGCCTCAGAGGCCGAAGAGAATTTGCAGGGAATAAAGTATCAGCCATTAAATTAAGCAAATTTTCACTATTAAGTTGCTTCTGTTGCAAAATGCATCTTAACATTGAATTAAGATGAACACAGAAAATAGACACAACTACTACGAAATCTTAGATCTTACCGAAAACGCAACACAGCAAGAAATTTATGCTGCTTACGAAAAAGCTAAAATGACTTACTCGGCCGAAAACAAGGCTTTGCATTCAGTTTTCAGTTCAGATGAAGCCAGCGCATTAAGAACTTTGGTAGAAGAGGCCTATGAAGTGCTGAGCAATAATACTTATCGTAATATTTACGAAAAAAGAATGTTAGCTAACACTTTTGCTGAAGACGACTTGAGCGTCGAAGCTATTAAAACTGCAAGTGCTAATCTTTTTGAAAGAGCTAACCCTCCGACAATTACTACACAAGCTCCTCAGTCATCTCACGCCCCAGCTAAAGATTTAGAATTCGAAAATGAAATCGCTAATAAAAAAGAATGGAACGGCGCTGATCTTAAAAAAGTACGCGAATACCGTGATCTTTCTTTTGATGAGTTAACTGATATTACTAAAATCAATCCTTGGTATATAGCTGCCCTTGAAGAAATGGATCCTGCTAATTTACCAGTGGAAGTTTTTGTGCGGGGCTATGTAGTTCAAATTGCTAAGGCTCTTGGACTTAAAGATAAAATTGTAGCCGATTCTTATATGCGCCTATTCAGAAAAAAGATTGAAAACTAGTTCCACCCTTTTATTGCTCACTGTTACCTCCGATGATGAAGGTACGCGCCTTGATAAATACTTATCAGGGCTTGAAGAGATGTCTTCACGCAACTACGCTAAAAATCTTATAGATAAAAATCTGGTAACGGTAAATTCTAAAATCGTTAAAGCTTCTTATTCCGTTTGTGCAAACGACAAAATTGAAATTAAGCTTCCGGAAGTAGCGCCAACAGATTTAGTTCCCTACAATTATAAGCTGGATATCGTTTTTGAAGATCAAGATATTATCGTTGTTAACAAGCCCAGCGGATTAGTGGTTCATCCCGCAGCCGGACATCAACAGGACACCTTGGTGAATGCTCTGTTATTTCACACAAAAGATCTTTCAATGAAAAACGAAATGCGCCCGGGAATTGTTCACCGAATAGATAAAGAAACCAGCGGGCTATTGGTTATTGCTAAAAACGATTCTGCCCACGAAAAACTTTCAGTTCAATTTAAAGATAAAAGTATGCATCGTATTTATTACGCGCTTCTAGATGGTCAGCTTCCTAAACCAAATGGCATTTGCAAGTCTTATTTAGCCCGTCACCCGGTTGACCGCAAAAGATTTGCCTCCATACGCGAAAATCATAAAATCATCACCGACCCCAATGCAGATCTTGAATATGGAAAATGGGCTATTACACATTTTACTAAACTCGCAATCCATTCCAAAATGACCTATGTAAAATTACAGCTCGAAACCGGAAGAACACACCAAATACGTGTTCATATGAATGAGCTTACACATCCTTTGGTTGGCGATCTCACCTACGGATACTCGATCAAAAAAATGAGAGACCTCGGCTTAAAACGTTTTTATCTTCACGCAGCTGAGCTTGGATTTGTTCACCCGCGAACCAATGAAAACGTAATGTTTAAAGTTCCTTGGCCCAAAGAAGATAACGAAGTTCTTCTTAAATTCGGATTTGATCATGACAAGCTTTCAAAATAATTTAGGTTTCGGCTTTAAATCCGATGAGTATTTAATTTTTTTTGGAAATGCGCGCGCTTCGCTTGAAGACTTACAAAATAAATTTTCTCAATATGCTTTTAAACGCGTAAAACAAACTCATTCTGACTTTATTGTTGAAAGCTCAGATGCAATACCTGAAGCAGACGCCCACTATACTGCTGAGCTGGATCACGCCTTGGTTATTGCAACTGCCGACTGTATGCCTATAATGATATACTGTTTGCAAACGTCACGCGTTATGGCGATACACGCCGGTTGGCGCGGAGTAGAAAATAAAATAACTGAAAAATCGCTTAATCAATTAATCGCAACCGGTAGTACAGATAAAAACTTTAAAATATTTATCGGACCGCATATCTTACAAAGTAGTTTTGAGGTTGAGGCAGACACCTATGACTTACTGGCCAAAGCCCATTATGGACTTAAACCTTCGCACTTTATGTACAGCCGTAATAACAAATTTTACATTAACCTTGATAAAATTGTTATTTCACAAATAGAACACGTTATCCAAAAACTTCCCGAGATCGAAATATTAAGTATCGATACCAAAACCGACAGGGAATATCATTCCCACCGACGCGATCAAACTAAGCAAAGAAATTTTAGTTTTGTTGTACGAATTTAGGTTTTAAAGAAACAAATGCTGTGAAATCCCCAACGATTTCCACAATTGAACGGCGTAACTGTTCAATTGGTGTGGTTGGTTTTTCAGCGTGAACCAGACGATTCATCATAAAAGCTATTCTTAGTCCGGCTAAATAAACGCGTTTATCGACAACATCTATAAAGCGACTCGTATACGCCTGCTCAGATTCGTCTTTAAATGTGTAAGCATCTGTACGTGGAACCATAGATTCATGCATCCAATCATCATAGCGTACAAACATATCAGGTGTTGGCTGCAAATCTTTATACTTAGCCATTAATGCATTGGCGTAAACTTGTGATTGATCCGCTGTTAAATCTGTAAACTGATCTTTGTAAGCCAAGTAAATCATCTGCGAATCCCATATACTATGGAGATTGGTATCTAAGCCCAACCACTTAACCGGAATTTTATTTCCACTATTATCTTCTACGCGGCCCGTATGAAGAGGTTGGTGAATGTCGCCAACAAAGTGAACTACAAACTTAAGAGCATTTTCACGTTCAATTTTTGTAGAGTTTGGATTTTTCAAGATGTCTTCGGCTACATATAGTGCTTCTAGCAATCCGCCCAATTTACGAGTGCGGTCATCTTGTCGTTTTAAATTATCTAAGTACGTGTAGTTGTCGGGAGCTTTTTCGAAATGATACCAGATAGTAAACTTCCACTCAGCATTGGCTCTGGCAGAGTCGGCCCAAACAGATGCCTCGGAAATACTTCCACCCTGAAGAATTTCTGTTACCTTAGCTTGCGTATTTTTATCTAAATAATTCCACGCAATTTTGGCCGACGCTTTGTGGGCCAACGAACCCCAGCTCCAAGCCTGTAAAGACGTTAACGTCAAAACACAGATCATCAAGAAATGCTTCATGCATACCCCCTCTTGATATACCTAATGAGAATAATAAATTGCGGGGAATGCAACTTAAATGATTTAACTCTGTGGCGTCAAAACCAAAGCTTAACAATTAAAGCCACTACAATAGTTTAAAACCAATATCTATAGCTTGATTGCTAAAAATTAGTGCTCAGGCCGTTGTTGATAAAGTTTTAGCATTACTTAATACTATGGATGTGAAGCAGATTTATTATTTTTTGAAATCTCTCTATCTTTTTGCAATTACTTTAAAATATTTAGTAAAAAGTTATCTTTATCCACGTCAAATAACAGAGCTCAAAAAACAGTGGGGCTTACGGCTTTTAAATTATCTTGGCTATCACGTAACTTCATATGGAATACCCCCAACACAAAATAAATCATATATCTGTGTAGGAAATCACATTAGTTTTTTAGATATTGTTTTATTAATGGCCGTTCATCCCGAAATAATTTTTTTATCTAAATCTGAAGTAAAGCACTGGCCTATTATCGGGCCTGCTGCGCGGCGAGTGGGAACGCTCTTCGTAAACCGCGACGACAAAAGTGATCGTTCTGCTTTACGCAAACAAATAGGACGTGTTTTACAAAAGTCAAATCGACATCTTGCCATTTTTCCTTCCGGCACAACCAGTTTAGATGAAAACATTCTTTGGAAAAAAGGCGCATTTGAAATTGCACAAGAATATTCTATTCCTGTTTACGCATTTAAAATAAACTACACTCCACTAAGGGAATCTGCTTACATAAATGAAGATACATTATTATCATCTATGTGCGGTATGTTTGCCATTAAAAATAAAAAAGCTGAGGTTCGTTGGTTGAGTCCACACAGCATCAATCAACCGGAGCTAGACGCAGAAAAAATAAAAGAGTTAATCTTGTTATAATGTAAGTATTTTTTGACTCTCGTCCCTTAATTGAACAGACTAAATCATGCTTTCAAAATTAGATTTTTTTATCTGCAAACTGATGTCCCGGCTTTCTAAAAAAAATATCGATATTTCGACCCGCCGTGGATTTTGGTTTGGCGCCCTAGCAGTCGGAACCCCCATATTGGCGGTTGTGATTTTGTTAATTCAAGGGCTTTTCCCCGCTTTTTTAGCTGAATTCAATGCCAAATATCCGCAATGGGAAATTCCGGTCAATCAAGCTTCGTATTATGTTTCTTATGAAGACTTGGGCGACGATAAACTTCAAGAGTCTGAACAAATTCTTTGGTCTAAAAAGCAATTGCGCCAAATGCTCATACACTCCAACAATCTAGAAAGCCTACAAGATAAAACCTACTGGATAGGCGTGGAAGTTCCCGGAGAAGATGTTCAGAAAGCTCTCAATAAAAAAGCCTATCATTTTTTAATCGGCAATTTTTACAGCACCCAGTGGGAAGTGTATATAGACTCCACCCTTATATTACAAGGTGGACGCGAACATATGCGCCGGATGGTTTTTTTAAATTTAGAAAAAATCTTAGAACAAAAAACCAAGGGTTTTAAGCTGGCCGTTAGAATTAAAAACGACATGCAGGAGTTTTACCCCGACACTCTTCACTTAGGCGGTTTTGGAACCGACAAAGAATATGCTGATTATCAGAATAACATTGAGTTTGAGTATTATATTTCTATCAGCGCGGCTCTTGGTTTTAACTTTGCTCTGGGTATTTTCTTTTTAGCGCTTTGGCTCTGCGGTGTACGCAAGCAGGAATTAGCGGCCTTTGCGGCTTTTGGTCTGTTACAGGCCTACTTGCAAGGCTCCAGCCTTGCCTTCGTGCCGGATTACTTAGGTTTTTTAAAATGGTACAAGCTGAGCTTTGTGTGCACCTGTTATGAAGTCCTCGTTATTTTGTGGCTGGGTGTTTCGATTTCGCGTATCAGATCAAAAGCAGCACTCTGGTTTTTTATAATTGCTTTTGCTTTACCTTGGGCTATTTTCCTAACTGATTTTTCTTCAAATCAAGTGTTCAGCTACATCTGGAAAATTTCAAGATATACACCTTACACCTATTTAATTGCTGCCTTCATCTGTTTCAGTCAGGCCCGATTAGTGAGCTCACATCACCGACGCGAACTTGTGGATTCAGAGCGTGTTTTAAAATTACATCTTTCTTGGATTTCATTATTTATAATCGGTGCAGTCATCTGGCACGCTAACGCCAATTATCAAGACCACAGAATAGTGGCTTCATTTTTATTATTAGCCCTAGCCGCAGTGGTCGTGCACGACTACCGCAAGCAAGAATTATTCATTCGTAAAGCCCCACTTTCTAAATACCACCAACGCGCCAAATTACCCGAAAAAGTTTCCTGTGTTATGGCCACTATCGATCTTAAAAGCAGCGAATCTCTTTATGCTTTTGGCTCAGCCAATGGTGCTGGCGGCGCTTACGTAGTTGAAATTATTTCTAAGTTTTACACTTTAATTACCGAGCGCGGCGGCGAAGTTATTCAAACCGAAGGCGATTCAATTACTTTTTTCTTTGATTTGGAAGAATTTAAAAACAGTTTTGATCTAATTATTAAATCGATACGCGATTTAGACGCCAAACTCAAAACCCACTTAATAGAAAACCGCACAAAACTAGGCGACACCTTTCCAAATAATTTACGAATTCGCGCCGCCATCGATGCGGGAGCCATTAAGCCTTCATGGCAACATTTTGAAGGCCGCGATGTTCCGAGCTGGGAGCAAACTTCTGACAGTAATATTTTTGTGGATGTGGCAAGGTTACTAGAGGCTGAATCTAAGGTGGGCGATAAATTAAAATCATCAATGATTGTTAAAAATTTGCCGGACGCTAAAGAGGGTGCGGCTTTTCAATTAAAAGATTTATCAGTTATTACAACTTCTGTGGTTATCAAACACGGTCGTAGTTTAGATGTTAAGATTGCGTCTTTTGAAGACTGAGATGTTAGGAGCGAGCTAAGTACTAAATGGCGGAAAGTGAGGGAGAGTTTAGCCCATCTAAATATCCTTCAAACTTCTTAACAAAGAATAACAAAAAACAAAACAATTTCAAACACTTAAAACAGTAAATGCCTCCCCTGCCGTTGTTACCAATTATTAAGCATTTTGATAGTTTTTGAAGAAAAAAAGCTACCAAACAGCTACCAAAAATAATTGAACACACCTTAATTTCAAAAATCAAAGCGTTCGGAATATCAAACAGAGCCCTCTATTTTTTTCTACTTTACAGAAAGAGGCTTTTCGTGTTTTTTCGATTTTTAATTCAAATTAGCGTTCGTGATCAGGAATATGTTGTTCTGCTATCAGAATACGCATACGCATTTTTATCATTCAGGTCAAAAATACTAGAGCGATGAAAACTTTAAAAGATAATTTAAACAAACTATTAAAACAAAACAATATGACCTTAACTGAGCTATCACGCAAATCGAAGGTTCCTAAAACCAATCTTCACTCTTGGACGACTGGCGCAAACCCCCAGCTAGATCAATTAAAGCGTGTCTGTGCGGTCTTAGAGGTGCCTTTGCATGAAATGGCCTTTGGTGAATCAGATCCCTTTGAGGCCACAAGCGAAGAAATTTTAAAAGAGATATTTACTGGGGATGTTCGTGTAACGTTACACCGTATTGAAAAAAGGAAACCTTAATTATGTTCAAAAAATTATTAGCTATTTTATTATTTATATTTTTAAGCGATCTTGCACAAGCGGCACTTGAAGGTGCAGAAAACGATGGCTTAAAAAAAGCAATTACTGAAAACGATATCGCAAAGTTTAAAGCCATATTAAAACAAGCAAAAGAGCCATTTAAGGTTGGGTTTCTGTCGGCAAAGGCTGAGGCCGTTGAACACAGTACGATTGAGCTTCAATATGCTATTGCAAATAGTTCTGGGTGCAAAGATGAGTTTATAAAAGAATTGATAAGCTATGGCTTTCAACCGCGCATTGATACAAGTAGTATTCGCTCGGGCGGAAAAGATTTGTCAATTTGGCAGCAACTTTGTCCGAAAACTATTGAAGTACTGTTACCATTTTTTACTGATGAAGATAAGGCTAAAATTGGTTCGATAGTTATTCAAGCCACATCGGAACTTGCAACTAGAGCTTATGGTAATCAAGTTGTTTCTGAAAACGACCTACAAAACGCAGTAGCATCTATGAATCTTTTCTCAGATAAAATAAAAACAGAGTGTTCAACTTATGATGTTAAAAATGGTTGGTGTAAATTAAAAGATCAGGTAGCTGATATAAAAAATATGGCTTTAGAAAAAGCTAAAAAAATTGAATTAGAAGAAAAAACAGCTGAGTATGAGGATTCGCCGACAGGGCTTACTGAAACGGTATGTGATTTAAATGAACAAATAAAAACGGCTCAGGCTGCAATTGATAGGCAAAAAGAAATTGGTAAGACATCAGGTTTTGTTGATAAGGAAGTCCTACATGTTAAGGGTGCTATAATCGTTGACCTGAAAACTGAAATTAAGAATTTAAAAGCCCGATATAGAGAAAAGACTAAAAAAGCTATGATTGAAAAATGCAATTAGACTATATATCGGTCGTATTTTGCTCTAGGCTGTATTTTTAATTCAGCCTCTAGTTTTTTTAATAGAATAAAGCCACAAAGTGAAACAGCCATATGGGATAATTCGGAATAGTCAACGCCAGCCTTAGGTGCAAGGCCATGAACCAATTCGCTTCTTTTGGAATACAAAGCGTCCCAGTTCTTTATGAGGTGAGGAATGTTTAGTTGGGCTAATAGTTTTTTAACACCACCTCTTAGGCTAATTTTAAAAGTGCGATTTAGGGACTCTATCAATTCATCGCGCTCTGGCTGACTAATTGTTGCGTCGTCATTTACAAACTTAATCAACTCGGTAATTTTACATTTTTGGATTTCAGTCCAATCTTCTTTTTGACCAATTTGCTCAACCGCAGAAATTGAAAACACAATTTTCGCAACAGGGTCACTGTTGAATAATGCATAGTTCATCAAAATTGCAATTTCGTCAGCAGAATTAGATTTGAAATCTGTATTAGAGGGCAAATTTTGAATGTCTTCAAAAAAACTTACAGGGTTGATAGTCACAGTACCAGTACCATTAAATTGGATGATACGAACTTCTTTTTTATCCTCAAAAATATCAATTCCATGAATGTTGTCTCTTGTTTCAAACCCATGGTCAGTCTTAATTTGTTCTTTGATTGCTGGGGCTAAGCCAGACGTAGGTAAATCTAATCCGCTTACCACGCCGATTCTATTAAACACGCTTGAGTACTCAACTGCTTTTTTTAGTTTTTTAGAAATTATTACTGCTTCATCGTATGAAGGTAGGCCATGTATATTAAAAATCAACCACGTACTTTGAGATATATTTTTATCTGTCTCGCCTGAGACTTTTACTGTGTAATTAAAAAAAACAAACTCAGTGCTGGGTTCGTTAATTGTTAAAGGAATACCAATTTTAAATCTAAATCGAATTCTGTACATCTTCGTTCCTATTTATTTTTAGGCGGTATTTTAGGCTGTAATGTTTTGGCATTTTCAGCTAAGACATAAATTCTATGCATAAGATTTTCAATTATATCCAAGGCTATGCTGAGGTCTTCTTTTTTAGGTTTCCAACTTCTGTGAGTAGTTGCGTTTCCAAAATCCAACGCAGTTTTTAATGTTTCTAGCTCGCTCGTAGCTATAAAATTATTATCAACCAATAGTTGCAATCTTCTGTCGAATGGACTTTTCTCTTCACCGACAGTTTTATTAAGAATTTGTTCAATTGCAGATCTTGAGGCCATACCAGCCAGACGAATTAAGTTTGATCGCAAAGCTAAATAGAGTTCTGAATATATTTCATATAAAGATCCTTCGTCAGAATATAAATGGTGAACCCATTTTGGCATTTCTCGCCATTCGTTTTCGGGAAAATATGTTTTTTTTGTTGGAAAATGTGTTTCATGCTCACCGTTATGATTAGTATAATGTTCTACATCATAACTGCTTTGTTCTGACATTAAAAATTTAGTTTGATCACAGCCGCAACAGCTAATGACTTGATATGTAATCCAACCTTGCTCGGAGTTGTATTCATCCTCATGCTGCCAGTTATTTGTATATTCGGCCTTAACATCATGGTTTGTTTCTTGTTTGCACGAGTTGCAATGTGCTTTAATTTTAGAAATTTCCATTTATTTATTCTGTAAATTTTCTGTTTTATTTTTTTCTTGCTCAGCAATTAAAGCTAATTTCTTTCCAAATAAAATAAAAATAATTCTGCTTAAAAAAGAATTGTCTGATTGCATAAGTTCATGTTCTTCAATTTTGCTAAATTTATCTCGTTCAAGCTGGCCAGAGAAGTACTCTCTCACGAGCTTCATTCTTACAGCTATCGATGCTTTAATTTTGTCTTGATAATCGATTTCTGAATCGTCGAAAGAAGAATTTGAAATATCCTGAGCTAAAATTGTAATTTCAGAAAGGCGTATTCTTGTTTTATTTAACGAAAATACTTCATTCAATAATGCATAAGTGAGTTTGTAAATAAATGTAAAAGCAAATGCCATGAAAACTATTAAGAAGATTTTTATCGCAATTAAATTTTGGACACCTAGAGATGGAGTTAGAACGAAAGTATCATAAATTATTCTAGTGCTTTCAATTGAAACATTGCTCAGCCACGCAGCAAAAAGAATTAAAATTCCAATCAAAATAGAGTAGCCAATGAACTGCTCTTGGCATTTTTTGGCAAAACCTATCAGGTTATGCGCTATGTATGACTTGTCTTTATGTAGAGATTGAATTTGCTGGTTATAATCAGATATCGTCTTGTTTTTAGTTTCAATTTCACGCTCTAATTGTTGTTTTTGGCTAGTTGCTGATTCAATTTTTGAGTTAATTTCTTTTTGTGAACTTTCTAAATTTTTAATTTCAATTAGTAATTTATCTAACTCTTCTTTTGATTTATTCAATTTCAGTGTGATTTCGGTAAACGATTCGTCAGCTTTATTGTGTTCTGCCCTGATTTCCTCAAGTTCAGCTTCCTTCTGAATCAAAATGTTATCTTTTTCAGTAATTGCTTTTGTAATTTCAATTTTTTCTGCTGCAATACTCTCTTTTTCTTTTTTAATTTGATCAAATTCAACATTAAGCGCATTGCTTATTTTGTCTAAAAGCTTATTGTTGGCGTGTATAATTTTCGGAATATCTTTAATTGTTTCGTTCTTTAAAAAACCTATTTTGATACTAATTAGTGAAGTGTTATCTTGCCAAAATTTTGGTTTTTCTGAGCTAATACTAAATTTTGAAATAAAATTGTGTATTGATACTTTATATAAGTCATTTACTGGCTCACATTCAATTACAGTAGTGGTACTTTTGCTAATTTCATTAAAATGAACAAAGAGTTTAGTGGTGGATTTCAGCGCTTTAACTTCGATACTTGATACAAACGTAGTTTTTGGAAAAACATAGTGTATTGTCTCGCTACCAATTTCAAACTCTTTAAGTGCGTGCTCGTTAAAGTCATTTATAATTGTATTTTGTTCTTCTGAAAAAAAACCAAGTGAAAGGTTACCGAAATCGATAGTTGGTGTTTCACTTAACTCTTTTTTAAAGTCTTCTTTAGTATCTGTCATTTTGCCCCTCAATAAAGGCCTATTTATCGCTTTATAATGACCAGAAAACAATCAGAAACTCATTTATTTATTTGATTAAAGTTTAATCAAAGCCTCAATGTATTGCCAGCCTGATCGTCGAACTTCTAAATCATTGAGACTCTGAGAAAGACAATCGACCATATCGTCGTTTTTACCTTTGGGAAAACGTAAGACTTCGTCCAAAAAGTCGTTTATATATGGTTTTAGTTTGGGGTCAGGTAGAAATACATTGCCAGCCTCTATTTGTGGGCAGATGGCAGACAATCTTGCAAGTTTAGACTCGGTTGGCGTGATAGGCACTATTCCCGAAATATCATTTTTAAGAGCAGAAATAATTGCAGAACCATTGGCCTTATCTTCAACAAGTTTACGATAGGCCTTTGGCCATTTATTTGTAAGCTCTTTTACAGACTTCAATGTTTCAGTGAAACTCATTTTTTTTCTAACTTGATCTAAAAGATATTTATTAGCACCTATGCGTCCCCACACTTGACCTACAACATAGTCTGAATTTTCAGAGTCTTTAAAGCTCATATCCCAGCTTTGAATCACTTCATCAAATTTAGGCGGCATTTCGCTATAAAACTTAAACCATTCTTTTTTAACTATTGCGCCCTCGGCTGGGCTTGGCTGTTGTTGGTATTGAGCTGCAAAAGCAATACTTCCTAATGCACGTTTTTGCTTTTGCAAATCTTCAAAATTTTCACGTTCGATAAAAAGTGGTTCATTTTCATTTTGAATCTTAATTTTTTTTGAAATTGGAAAATTATAAATAGTTTTAGCTAACGGCAGAGCTGGAATACATAAATGAGTCCAGTCGTTTTGTTCAAGTAAGTGGCCAGTTAAATCTTCCTCGTGTAGTCGTTGCATAACAACAACTATTGCGCCCTCTTTTTTATTATCAAGTCGAGTTGTAAGTGTTTGGTCAAAAAACTCAATGGCTTTATGTCTTAAAGTATCAGAATTGGCTTCCAAGGGGTTGTGTGGATCATCAATAACAATAATATCTGCGCCCTTGCCCGTTACTGTTCCACCGACTGAGGTTGAAACCATGTGGCCACGTTTAGAATTTAAAAACTCAGTTTTCTGATTTTGGTCATCGGCTAATGAAAATCTATTTTTCCAACCAGTCTCAAACCAATCAGATTGAATTAGCTGCCGCCTATCAACAGAATGTTTAGTTGACAAACTTTGCGAATAACTTGCAAAAATCCAACGTAACTCAGGCTTTAAAATCCAAGACCATGCTGGCCACATAACTGATACACAAAGACTTTTAGCATATCTCGGCGGAATGTTAATAATAAGGCGCTTTAGCTGACCTATTGATACGGCCTCTAAATGCTCAGTAATTAAATCAATGTGCCAGTTGGCTATGTACCTGTTTTTGGGTTCAAGTATCGGCCATGAGCTTTTAACGAATTTTGAAAGGCTTTTTTCACATAATTCATAATCTTGAGCTTGTAGAAGCTGTAAAAGTTCTATTTCTTCATCAGTTGTCAGCATTTTGTTTCTCAAGTAGTTGGTTAATTCGTTTATTTCGTTCCTCTGGCGTTAATTGCGTCAGAGCATTTATTTGAATTGCACCCCCATCTGCGCCTGTTAGCTCGAGTGCTTTGCGTTTGGGAAATATGTAAGACATCAGTTCAAGCAGAACATCTGCCTGTTTTTCGGGCTGTAATTGTGGCAAAAGCTCAGTTAGTTTTTGAGTTACGTCACAGTCTAAGGAATCCAGAATTTCTGTTAAAATTAGGGTTTTCTTGTTTGGTGTACCTTTTTGTCTGCCTGAGCCTTCAATTTTCTTCATATATTTTAAGCTATCGTATGGTCTTTGTTGACACAATAAGCAGATTTATGAAGATTCATGAAGTATGAACATTGAAAAACTAGATGAGTCTTTAAAATTTGATATTGATTATTTCCTTAGTAACCCAACAGAAATGATAGATTCACAAATTGATTTTTGGATTCGACAACCAAAAGACAAAAAATCTAAGTCTTTCACTAATAAAGAAATAAATGAAATTATTAGTCTAGCTACTGAATTAAAATTGAGATATCAGAACTACATAGAAAATAAAAAATTTTACGACCTAACTCAAGAAATTGAATTGGTAACAATTTTTTTCAAAGAAAAAATAGTTAAATATGCAAAACTAAAAAATAAAGTTCACGTCCGAAATGCTTTTTTAAATTTAAATACTATTTTTTCAAATTCTTATGAGATTCAGTATATACTTTCTAAGCTAGACTCGTGTATTGAAAATGAAGCTTATCTCTTGTTTTTCAAATTTGGAAAACTTATATCTGAGTTGGATTTCGTAACTGGACAGGCAGTAAATTCTAAAGAAAAAGCCTTATTAGCTCAGCAGACCAAAGAAAAGCAGAAATTAGAATTTTATAGCTTATTAAGACACTTTTTATCACTCGTAAACCAAAAATTTACAACCAACACAGAACTATTTAATTACTTAACTGATAATATGATTCAGTTTAACAAATTTCTGAAAACTAAGAGTTTAAGTTATAGTGCCGAGTGTGATGAAAATAAAGAATACTTAATTCTAAAATTCGGAAAAAATGAAATTACGATTGAACACCCTGTTATAAACTCAAACTCACACACTCAAATTAAAAAAATTTTCAATTATTTTTAACTTTAATCTGCTAGTAGATTAAACCACAGTTAAATTTAAATCCTACTTAACATGTATTAGCCTTGAGGAAAATCAAGAAATATCTCTTGATTTAACGAAAGGACGACAAAAATGTCGAATCTAGATACAAAGAACTCTGATCTTACAGAAAAAGAACTGGCTGAGCATTTAAGTGTGTCAGTCAGAACTCTCCAAATATGGAGAGCGCAAAACAAAGCTCCTAAGCATTATCGTCATGGCTACAAAGGTATTCGGTATAAAGTTGAAGATGTCTTAGCTTGGAAACAGAAACTTCAAGACAGCCAAGAAACGGAGGGTGTATGATCTCTGCTCCTTCAAGTGTGACCGAATTAGGCATCCTTTATTTCAAAGAAGCCTGTCTATTTATAAACATTAAACCAAGTAGGATGCGACATTTGATTTTCACAAAAAAAATACCTGTTAAGCGAATGGGGCGGACGATTTACTTTTTCAAATCCGATCTTATTGAGTGGATTAAAAATCCAAACAAGGAGCTAATTTATGAATAATGACGTATTGAAAGCAGGAAGAGTCTTTTTGATTCTCCTGCAAAAAACTGAGGATTTAATCAGGCAAAGTGAAACAACATATTTTCCATCTATGACTGTATTACAAATTAGAAACTGGAAACATGTATTAGCTTTTATTTTAAGAAAACTATCTGCACTTTTAGAAGGTTCTACCGACTATGACTTTGAAATTAAAAAGCCATTTTTTAGATTAGTAGCTCAGAAAGGCGGTTCAGATGAAAATTGACCTTTCAAAGTACCCTAACTCATTTGTAACTGAGACTGTCAGCGTACTCAGTGAATATGTCGAGTCAAACAGTGAGTCTTTACTAATTCAGCTCTTAGCAGGATTTGGTAATTGTATTGGTAGAGGAGCCTATTTTAAAGCCGCTGAGGATTATCACTATCCAAACCTATTTGTCTTATTAGTTGGAAACAGCTCAAGAGGCAGAAAAGGTCAGTCACTAAATTTAGTTAAATCTTTATTGACTGAAATTGATTCAGATTGGGCAAAAAATCACATTGCAAAAGGGCTATCTAGCAGCGAGGGTTTAAAGTATCGTATTCGAGATCAAGCCACTATTGATGAAAACACCTTTGTCGAAATCCGAACCGACAATATGGACAAACGATTACTGTGTATCGAGTCTGAGTTTGCATCGGTATTAAAGCAATCACAAAGAGAAGGTAATACTTTATCCCCAACACTTCGAGAGGCGTGGGATTCAAACAATTTAGATTCAATGACCAAAGTTGATCCAATAAAAGTAACCCAACCGATGATTTCAATAATTGGTCATATTACCCAAACCGAGTTGGTCAAAACTATGAACCAGAATGATTCAAAGAATGGCTTTGGCAACAGAATCATTTTTATTAAGTCTAAGTCAGACAAGCGAATGCCTGACCCCAAAACAATCGACCCTGAAATAAAAAAATACTTGGTCGATAGAATAAAGCTATCCGTTACACACGGAAAAAAAATAGGCCTAGTTAAATTTGATACGCCTGCCAAAATTTATTGGGAAAAGTATTATATGTCGATTAATCAAGAAGATTGCACGTTGGTTGGCATTTTGACAGCTCGTGAAGAACCTCAAGTTCGGAGACTAGCCCTGATAATAGCCTTATATGATGGTAAAAGCGAAATTGATTTAGACTCTTTAAAAATGGCCATAGAAATTTATAAATACTCAAAACAAACGCTATTAGAAATTTATGGCAACAAAACAGGAGATAATTTTCAAGACAAGATTATTGAAATACTTAAAACATATCCCGATGGTTTAAGTAGAACCGATTTAACGAATATCCTGTCTCGAAATTATCAGAAATGTGATCTTGATACTGCTTTAAGGCTTTTAACAAATCAAGGGCTTGTGGTGTCAAATTCAGCTCCAACGGCTGGGCGACCTCAAACAATTTACAAAATAAATCTCAGGTTAGACGAAATAAACGAACTAAGCCCCCCTTAATTCGTTTATTTCGTAATATCTAACTGATTTATTGAAAAAAAACACAATCTATACTAAACACCCCTGAATAGAGTTTCTGTTCAGAATGGCGGAGCTTTGTTCTTTGAAATAAGAATAGGAGCAGGGGTGTCTTTTACAAGAAAGGACATCAAATGGAAGAAATACATAGAAAATCTGGAATAAGATTCCGAGAAAAGTACTTAGATTTAAATAATAAGCCAATTTACAAAACATTCAAAAAAGAAAAATGTGCCAAAAAATGGAAAGAGGACATGGAATCACTTAAAAGACGTGACCCTCAGTCTATAATGGCTATGAACCAAAAAATGACATTTATAGATTTATTTAATCGTTGGTTTGAAACAAAAATAAAAAACAAACGTGAAGAAAAAACTATTTCGCAGTATTTAGGCCATAATAACAAACACTTTTCAAGGTTTCATAATCGAAAATTACAAACAATATCGTCGTACGAAGTTGAAAAACTGATTAGCGATATGATTGAAAACAAAATGAGACCTAAATCTATTAATAATGTTTTGATTTTATTAAAGCAGATTTTTAAATATGCACACGAACAAGGATTGATTTATAAAAATGTTCTTCGTGAAGTTTCACTTTTGAAAGAACCAGAAACAGAAGTTAAGTATTTTTATAAAGAAGAAATCCCCTGAATCTGCGAATAGAACCCTCATTTTTAATTTAAGTTGTTGAATTGCTTTTGATAGTTTTTGTGGTGGTTCGC